>NZ_LR797830.1:0-1200000 GCF_903064525.1 Methylacidimicrobium sp. AP8 | reverse complement strand
CGAGGCTCGGCACGCGGGAGGAAAGAAGGCGGACGGCCGTCACCTCCTCCATTCCCTTGGCGATGACGATGCTGTACCGCTGGTCGTAGCGGATCCCACGATGGAGATGGGTCCCGCTGCCGTCCTGGAAGATGCCCTTGGCATCGGCGGCCATGTTGCCGTAGAGCTTCACCCGGTCCAGCAGCGCGGCGTACTGGGAGCGCGTCAGCGGCGCCTGTTCGTAGTAGTCCCCATCGACCCGGAACCGCACCCTAACCTGTTTCTCTTTGGGTTCCAAAGAGATATCGCTAGCCCCCATATCCAGGGCGGAGCTCACGATCGCATCGAAAAGGACGATGCCGGAGCGGTTGAGGTTGAGCAGCTCTGTCGGCGGCCAGCTCCGAACGTGCAGCGGATCGGCGGAAAGGAGGCCCGGAGGCTCTTTCGGCCTTTCGATTGGGGATCGGAGCCGGGCGAAGTGCTTCGGACCGCAGGCGACCGGATGGATCTTGGCCCGCAGGGTTTCGATCAGGCTGTCGATCAAGGAGGGGCAAAAGGCGTCGGGAGTCAGCACCCAGGCGTGAGTTTGCGATCGGCGCCACAGGAGCGCCTTTTCGCACCCGGGAATCGGCCCGGCCTGGGCGACGGCTCCCAGAGGGATGACCGGGTGCGGATCCCTTCCGAAGAGAATTTCTCCCACGAGCGCGGAGACCGAGGGATAGAGGGCGGGATCCAGCCCGAGTCGGGACGCCCACTCTTCGCGGTCCTCTTCTTCCCAGTCGGGGAATCCCGCCGCGTCCTGCTCGATGCGGAGCGCGAGCGTGCCGTAATCGCCGGGCGCTAGCAAAAAGAAGCAGCGCGGCTTGTCGGCCAGATGGCCGGCGACAAAGGATTCGACCTCTTCGAGCCGGAACGGATTGAGAATTCCTATGCACCAAGCCGGCTCTTGGGAGAGCAGGATCCCGTGGCTCTCGCGCCGCAACCGCCGGCCTGTCTCGGAGAAGGCGGCCTCCGGCAGCGGGTGCCCCGCATCCGCCGGGTAGAGCGGCGGCCATCCGGGTTGTCCGGCGCATGCCTCCGCCCACCGCTCCCACGGAAGCGAGCGACTGTGGCGCACCAGTGCTTCTTCCAGGTCGAAATCCGTCGCTTCGGCATGCCACGCTTTGAGGGTATCGACCAGCACAAGGCGGCTTCGGATCAGGAAGGACTCCAGGCGCTGGACGGCCGGATGCGGATTCCGCGAAAGGCGGAACGGCGACGGGCAAGGGGGGGGACCGGTCAACGGCGTTCTCCTTCTCCCGATTGGAGTAGGGCGGCGGGCGGCGGCGCCGCGGGAAACCAGCCGCGCGCCTCGGCCGGCCCGCACGGAAAAAAGAGCAGGCGCCACCGGCGGCCGCGCTTGTCCCGAAGGAACCGCCGAATTTCCGCTGTCCTATTGCGCAGGTAGCGGGTGGTGGCATGCGCTGGAAGCCCACGAGTGCGCACGAGGTTCGGCCGCCGGAGCACCGGCACGACGACCGGTATCCGGCCAAACGGCTGACGCTCCCCTCGTTTCTCCGACCGGTCTGGGAGTGGAAGGAGGATCTGGCGATCGTCAACACTTGGCTGGTGATCCTCGGCAGCCTGGAAGGAGTAGCCCTGATCTTTCTGGGATTGGCGCTCTGGGCCAAGGTGCACGAGCCCACGCGGGTGATCGTCGATCTGCCCGGATACGTGATCTGGCCGAAGGTGGAGGTGCTCCAGCTGCGCGAGGAACTGCTCCGCACCTTTCTCAACCAGGTAGGCAAAGTGATCTACGAGGTCAGCCCCGGCTCCTACGAGATTCAGCAGGTGGTCGACAAGATTTCCCCCGGAATCGCGCAGGTTTTCCGGGAGTACTACGGCCCGATCGCCACGGGCCGAAACGCGGAGCGGATCGTCTGGACCCTGCGGGAGATCCGCCGCTACGAGGATCCGAAGCATCCCGGCTATCTCACCATTGCGGGGAAGTGCGACCGCGCCCGGTACCGGATCGAGAACGGCGTCCACGACATCGTCAGCGAACAGATCGTGATCGTCTTCTACCTGAGCCAGACCCGCAACACGCCTACGAACCCCCTCGGGCTCCGGCTGGAAGGGGTCGAAGAGTTCAAGGGGGCGGAAGCCGACAAGGTTTGGGCGATGACCGCTCCCATCGTCGATCCGAGCCTAATCCATAAAGAGCCGCTGCCCGCGGGCATAGAAAAGAAACCATGAAAGCCGACGCTCCGGTCCTCTGCCTGAGCTTTCTTTCCCTTTCGCTGGTTTTCGGGGGATCGCTATCCGCCGATCCGCTGCCGGGAGCCCTCCCGCCGGGCACGATCCCGCAGCCGAACCTGCCGCCGGGCGTCAACGAAGCGCTGGCGAACCCGGGAGGGGCGAACAAGCAGGTCGTCGAGGAAGAAGCCCCCCCGGTGGTCATCAACGGGCGCCGGGCGGACGAGCTGACCGACGACGAGATGCTCGGCTTCCTGCAGAGCAAGGTGCGGATGATCCACCAAGGGGACGGGCAGGTGGAGGTGCTGCGGCTCGCGCCGGGATATCCGCTTGTTCTCGAATTCGCCGATCCGATTTCCGGCTGGGAAGTCGGGGACGGCAAGCTGCTCTCCGTCAAACGGTCCTATCAATCGCTCATCCTCCGAGCGACCGAACGCGGGGGAGATACGTCGCTCATCGTCTTCTTCGGCGGCGGAAAAGCCCGGCCGTATCATGTGTTCATCGAGGAATCGTTCGCCAAGACGCAGACCCTGATCCGGGTCGCTCCCTTCCGCCGACAGGAGGGCTTGGTCCAGAAGGTTTCCTGGGGGGGAGGAGCGCAGCCGGGGCAGTACGCGGATGTCGCCGAGGTCGCCCGCGTCATCGAAAATTACGATCTTCTCGCACGTGAGGGTTCGATCAGCCCGCGCGACATCCAGCGGCTGCCGCTCTTCCGCCATTCCCAGCTGACCGGGTTCGACTACTACTATCTCTACCGGTTCGCGTCGGGTCCGCTGGCGATCACCTTTTGCTGGCGCAATCCCTTTCCCTATCCGGTCCGCTTGGACGAATCAACACTGCGCGTAGCGATCGGACAGAGCCGGTTCATCCCCGACTTCGTGTCGATGAACAAGGAGCTGCTGCCCCCACGGGCCGCCACCTCCGGATTCCTCATCCTCTTTGATCCGCCGTTCGCGCTCGATCAGCCCTTCACCTTGGTCTGGAAATCGAAATGAAGGGAAAAGCCGCTCTGTGACTCTCCTGTCGCCATGAATCCGATCCAACGCTTTCTGAACCGGGCGCGGGAATGGATCCGCCGCCACCGGGACTTGGCCATCTTCAGCGCGGTCGGGCTCCTGGTCCTGCTGCTGCTGGCCGGCGCCGATTACGGGGTCAACGCCTTGGCACGCCGGCTCGTGGAACATGCGAGAGCCATCTATCGGGAGCGGCAGGCGCCTGCGCGTCTGACGGCGCTTCCGCAGAAGCGGGCGCTTCCTCCCCGGGAGCAGGCCCTTGTCGTGGAAAAACGATCCGGCGGTCCCGCTCCGTCCGCCGTGCCTCTGGATGTGGCCAAGGCCCATGAAAGGCCTCCGGAGGCGCCAAGCCCCCCGATTCAAATCAGCCGGCCGCGGACGGAGAAAGAGAAGAACACCCTGGGGCCGCTCGATGCCGCTCCCCCCAATCGGCAAGCGCCCGTCCCGACCGGGTTGGTCAACCAGCATGCCCTGGTCGATAGTTTCGGAGAAAGCAGTCCCGTCGTCACTCGGATCGCCAAGAAGCGCTATCTCTTCCGCAATTTGTCGGACTCGGCCGTGGAGACGAGCGCCGGGGGAAAGGAGGAAGGGGACGAGCGTTCCAAGATCAACCTCGATACCTTCGCGCCTCGGGGAGAGATCATCGAAGCGGCGGCGACGATGTCCGCCTTCAGCTCGAACACCGATATCGATGTCGTGGGCGCGGTCTGGCTGCCCTTTTACTTCCAAGGGAACCTGCTCTTGGAGCCGGGCGATCGGCTGTTGGGCACGGCCAAGGGGAACTCGGCCTTTCGGGATCGGATGCCGGTCAAGTTCGACCGGATCGTCCTCAAGGATGGACGGACGTTGCCGATCGACGGCGTGGCGCTCCATACCGACGGCACCGAGGGAATCAAGGGCTACCGGGTCAGCGAGCTGGGGAAGCAGATGGTCGGCCCGCTGCTGGGCGCCCTGACCCAGGGGGCCCTCTACTCCCTCATGATGCAGGCATCGCTCTTCACGATGAACCCCTACATGGGCATGGGCTATTCGCCCTACGGGATGTTCGGAGCCTATCCGTACGGCGGCATGATGCCGAACACGGGAATCAACGGAAGCCAGATGATGCAGCAGGGATTGATGATGGGCGGAATGATGGGCGGGTCCCAAGCCGTCAACCAGCTGATGCAGATCCTCAGCCAGGATGTTGGCCAGTACAAGCCGTACACCTTCGTTCCGGCGGGGACGCGCTTCCGCGTCTACCTCAAGAACTATCTCGACGTTTCGCAAGCCGACTATGGGAAATGATCTTTTGGGTCCAATCCTCCGGAGAAACATGCGAGCCAAGCTGACGGTCGTTGCCGGCACGGGACTATGCACGCTCACGCTGATCGGATGCTCTACTCACGAACGGACGGCGGCGGTTCCCGTGGATCCGGCGCTCATCCAAAACAGCTACGACTACACCAAGCCGCGCGATGTCCATGACAAGACAAAGCCCGTCTATATGCTGCCCGTCATTAACACCGGGTGGGCGAAGGCGGAGGTCGATCCGAAAACCGGACAGTGGATCGGCGGTCACTATGTCGGAACGGTAATCGATCAGGGGCATTGGGCGACGCTCGAGGAAGCGGAACTTTCCGGAAGGCCCTACATGCGGGCCGACAACGGCCAGATGGTCGTTCCCAACCCGCCGGAGGCCAACCCCGGCACGGGGGACAACGGGATGGAGATCGATCTGACGACCATGCGCAACCGCCTCGCCAAGCTGGAAAGCATGGTTGCGGACGCCGTTCCCGGCGGTCCGGTCCGGGAGGCGATCAACACCAATGCCGCGCAGCAAAAAAAGCGTGACGGGCAGGCGAAAACCCTGCCTTCGATCCGTGTGGGGGAACCCGAGGGGGAATCGGCCGGGAGCCCCTTTTCCGGGTCGCGGCCCCACAAGACATCGGCGATCGTGGTCGGAGACGAAGAGCCGGAGGCGACAACTCCTCCGCCGGAACGGCGCGGGAACCGCTCCGGGGCCGTCCTCGAGGTTCCCATCGGCAAGGCCGGTCAAGCGATGGCGGTCAAAGCCCCCCAGGGGGACTATGTCGTGCTCGAGTTTCTCCCGAACCGCGCCGTCAAGGCGGTCTATCGAGGCCAGACGATCCGCCGGCTGGCACCCGCCGGGAAGGACGTCGTGCAGATCACCTTGCCGGAATAGCGAATCGGCTTCGGCCGATGCTTTAGCCGTTCAGCCCCGCGGCCGCCCGCTTCGGAGGACGGCCGCGCCGCCGAAGCGGCGGCTTTTGCGCATCCTGGTCAAGGACGGCCTCAACTTCTCGGCAGACGCCGTCGATGTCGATCGCCAGTCGGGAGCAGAGTTCCCGGAGGAGATCGGGAACATTCTGTAGGCGCTCCGCCTCAAGCTCGGCGCTGAAGAGCAGATCCACCAGGAGCGCACGCCGCTTGGCAGGTTCGAGCGCGCGCACCAGCGCCACGGTCTCCTCATGAGTCCCGAGCTTGAGCTGCTGCCGTTCGAAGACACCGGCGACGACCAGACGCGGCACGAGCCGGAGAATGCAGCCCAGAAAGAGATCATCCAGTCCGACGTGGCTTTCCAAGGCGGCCTTTTGGCTCGCTTGCGACACCAGAGAGCGGCAGCTTAGCCGGATGAACTCCGCCCGCTGCCTCTCGTTTTGCTTTCGTAGGTCTTCTTCGGTGAGGGCGGCATGCGCCTTCCGGGCAAAGGCGTAGCCGCGCCGCTTGAGCGCCGAGAGGGCTTCCTCCTTCCGCAAAAGCTGATGAATTGTTCCGACCGGGCTCCTCGCAAGAAAGAGACGCAAACGCGAATGCGGTTCGCGACACTGGAGCTCCTCTGCCAGAAGAGCGCTCCAGCGGCGTCCCGACGGATCCCAGGGACACTTGACCTCCAGGTCGATGTAGCGGGACTCTTCGCTGAGCTGCGCCGTCCCCAAGAGGAACTCGTCGACCGCCTCCGAATCGGGCACCACCGCGTTTCCCTCCGCCCAGGCCCGTTGGCAGCGGCGCATCCAGTCCGCCTCCCGCTTGCGCGCAAAGCAGTCGGGGTCTGTGCAGATCATGGGATCGGAAATGTCCGAATAGAGGTCCTTGGCATTCCCCGTGCGGGAAGGGCAATTCAAGCAGGAGGGCACCTCCGGGAGCAGATCCGCCGCGTGGAGCGGGAATTCCGCCTTCCGGAGATCCAGGAGGTAGTTCTCGAGCACGAGCTTGCCGACTTCCGCCGTGGAGAGCCGCTTGCTCAACGCCTCCGAGGTGACGAGCGACCGAAGAGAGGCCAGCGGGATGCGTGCGATGTACCAGCCGGCCCTCCGGCCCATCCGCCCCGTGCGGATCGCCTCCTTGGCGGCTTCCGGAAGGCGATTGAGCAGCAGCATGCGGGCGACATAGTCCCGTCCTTTGCCGATGATGGAGGCCACCTCCCGCGGAGTCATCTTGCCCACGTCGATCATCGCCTGCAGGCCCGCGGCCTCCTCGATCGGATTGAGACCCGAGCGCTGGATGTTCTCCATAACGGCGATGCTGATCGCGGTCTTCTCGTCCAGATGCCGGACGAAACATTCGATCGTGGCGCGCCCGAGCCGCTGACATGCGCGCCAGCGCCGCTCTCCGGCGACGATTTGATAGCGCTGCTCGCCCCGGGGGGTAACCAGGATCGGATGGAGCAGCCCATGGCGCTTGATCGATTCCGCCAACTCCGCCAACCCTTCTTCCGGAAAGCTTTTTCTTGGGTTATGCGGCGAAGCGACAATTTGGTCCAAGGGTATCGACTTGATCTCGGAGTCGGTCTTCATTCGAAATCCTCCGGGCACTCCTCGTCGAGAGGGAGCGGCTGGTGGAGTTGGTGGGCAGCCACCCCGACGGGAAGGGGGTGGAGCGCATAGCAGCGCTCGTGGCGCAAGAGCCCGATACGCATCGTTTCGAGCGCCGTCGTCAAGATCCGCTCGACCGTCTTTGCCGGGAGGCGGAGCCTCCTTGCGACCTCCCGCGGGGTCAGCGGCTTGCTCTCCTCTTCGTCAAGCCCGAAGGAAAGGCGAACGACGCGCTGGGCCTGCCGGTCGAGTCCCGAGAGAAGCAGCTTTAAGGTGAGAAGCCGATCTTCTTCTCCCCCTTCTTCCTCCTGGCCCGACCCTTCGGGGGCGGGCAGAAGGTCGAGGCAGGTTCGATCATCTTCCTCCCCTGGGCGGCCGACCTGGGCGTGAAGGCTCGCGTCTCCACGGTAGACCCCTACGATCGAAGCGAGGGTCGATTCCGAATAGCCCCACTGCCGGCCGATCTCCTCCCAGTCGAGCCCCTGGTCGATCAGGCGCTCCATTTTTCGATAGGCACGGTAGACCCAAGCGGGCCGGCGGACAGGACTCCGGTAGGCTTGCGCGAATTCCCGGACTCGATTCCCGATGTGGTGGACGGCATAGTCGAGAAAACGGACGCCCGCGCCGGCGTTCCACCGGCCGAGAGCATCCACCACCCCGATCCAGCCCACGTTTTCCGCATCCGGCCAGAGGTCCGTACGGGCCGGAAGGTAGAACCGAGCCGCCTCCTTCCGCGCGGGTTCGGTGTGTGCGCAGAGCCATCGTAACGCATCCGGATCCCCTGCCTGCGCCGCCAACACGCGCGGCTGCTGTTCGGCTAATTGACTTTCGTATTCCTTCGTGCGCTCCCGGGCGCGCACGATCCATGCGGGAACGCTCCTCCTTTTCCCAGCCACCATTTTTCCTCCTTTCTCCTCTTTAGGGTTCCGTCGTCTCGAAGGACAACAACCGTTTCGAGGTAAGATTAAAGAGAAGGGGAGAAACTGCCATGTGACGTTTTTGTGAATTTTTTTTAACGTTGCGACCCATCTCGATTTGCTTATCGCCCAGACGATTCCTTCTCATTGTAAAGCCGAGAAGCCGTGGACTCTAATAGAGGGGAGGGCGAATCGACCCGGGACGCGACGCCGTGCGGATATGACGGCCCGGCCCGAAATGAACGGAATTCTAAGTGACATTCTATCCGCATAGCTTGCATTCGTTCCTGTCTTGTTGCCGCATCGGGAAATGTCGATGTTAAGAAAAGGCATCTGTTAAGATCGGCCTGGACGGCGGGCGTTCGCGCGGCGGGGCCCTCGTCCGGCTTCGGGCCGGGTGACGGTCGGCCGTCGATCGATCCACGGGGAGCCATGAACAACCGATTCACCGCTCTTCTTGGCGCCGTTCTTCTCTGGATCACCGCATCCGGCTTTGCCCATGCCGCCCCGCCAGCCCGCGGCGGCGACACGCTCGACCGGGGCGTGGACGCCCTCAACGAGCACGCGGAAGAAGCCGGCCGCTGGCTGTATGCCCACGCTAAGCGGGTCAACCGCGCGATCACGCCCTTGTGTCTTGCCTTGGCGATCGCGATCGCCGGCTGGCGCCTCCTTCGCGGGCGGTCAAACGGCGAGGGGGCGGCCAATGCCGCGCTCTATCTTCTGCTCTCCGCCCTGTTGATTCTCCGGGCTCCCGAAATCTTTTTGCATCCCGCCAAGGGGCTGCTCCCGAACGCGGCGCAGCTCGCCGCCAATCGGCTGGCCCGGCTTTCGCCGGAAGGGGCTCGGGGGAAAAATGCGCGACAATGGTGGCGGCATTGGCTCGGATCCCTTGACGATCCCGGCGGCGGCAAGCTCTCGCCCACCTACGCGCAAGAGAGGGTCCTGGGGTTTCCGGAGGGGGGAGGCAGAGCCCGCCGTTACCTCATCGATCAGGCGCGCCGCGCGTTGACCGCTTCGGCCCGGCAGGATCTTCTTCCGGGCAAGAAGCTCGACAACGCCCTCAACACGCTCCTGCTCCTGGCGGAGAGAAAATCGTTGCGTCTCCTTCTCTTTCTCTCCCTGGCGCTCCTAGGCATCGCTTTCTTTCTCCTTTCGGGGCTTCAGCTGCTTTTCTGCGGCGCAAGCACCTTTCTTTGGGAGCTGACCATGGCGGCGGCGCTTGTGGCGCTCCCCGGGATTTTGGTGGGATTTCCTGTGCGCCACGGGCGGACCTGGCTCCGACTCTTCCTTATCGCATCGCTGGTCCCGATTCTCTGGTCGCTGCTCGCAGCCCTCTCGTATCTCGGCCTGACAACGCTCTTTGCGTCGGTGCTCGGGGAGAGGGGGCTCTTCAGCGAGCTGCGGGAGACCGGCGGCGAATGGCTCAGGGGGCTGGCGAGCAAAAGATCGCTGCTCCTGGTGTTCTGGTCGCTCACCCCGGAGCTTCCGCGAATGATCTTCCTGGGACTGTACGAGATGATGGGCGGCCTGATCGGCTACTGCACCGTGGCGATCACCGTCTGCTCCACCCTCTTCCTGGGCGCCGTCCTCCCACTGGCCGGCCTCTGGCACGTCCTCCGCCGCAGCGGCAGCATAGCCGATTCCCTCCTAGCCGGGTGGCTGGACCTACACCGGGAGATCGCCATCGCCGCAACGGCTCTGGGGGCATTCCTGGCGGAGAAGACCCGGCGGCTCGCGGCCGAGGAGCCGGCCCCGACCGATCCGCGAGCCGGCATCGAGCCGAGGACGGTCGATGCGGGCGAGGCCGGAAGCGGCTGCCTATCCTAATAGCAGGCGGAGGAGGCTGGAATCGGATCCGGCGAACGGCGTCCGTTTGGCCCGCCCGATGCGGCCAGGAACACGAATCCGCTCAAGTGGCTTAGAGGGAGAGATATGCGTAGAAGCGTATGCGGCATCCTGATTGCTTTTCTCTGGGGGGCGACAGCTTGGGGCGATCCTCCGTCGGCGCCCCCGCAGACGGCGACGGCGGCCGGGGCGGTTGCGCCGCCTCGCAAGAGCGTCAAGAGCACCCCGGCCGGGCGACCGCCGGACACGCAAGATGACGGCGTCTGGCGACCGGTGCCATCGGGCCCGCTGGCCGAAGGCGCCGCCGCTTCGCCGGAGGAGACGGCGGGATCGGAGGAGCGGGGCGGCGAGCCGGCAGAGGCTTCGGCCGCGCAGGCGCACGGGATCGTCCTCGACTTTCGAACGCGGGAGTTGATGGAACTCAAGAGGATCGCCAGAGAGCTGGGCGGCGATCTTGTCATCTCGATCGAGCCCCGCGGCATTTCTCCGGCGGACCTGATCGTCCCGCTCAAGAGTTCGGGTCTTTTCGAGGTTTCCGCCAAGGACGGGCGAATTTTTTTGATCACCTCTAACGGCGAAGGCCAGAAGCACGAGCTGGAGCGCGAGATCGCCGCCCTGGCACGAAGGCAGGCGGCCCTCTTGCGCAATATCGAGGTGCTGGAAGCCCTGCGGGCGGAGGGGAAGGTGGTCGACCCGAGGGAAGGCCAAGAGCCGGGGAACGCGCGCGGTATCGCCGCAGAGGGAAGCCCGCCCGCCGCCCCTCCCAACGCCGACAATTCCGACTATCCGCTCCCGGTGAAGTAAGATGCGCCCGCTGCGCTTCTCGATCCTCGCCTCCGTTTTGCTCGCGTGGACCGGGAATGCGCTCGTGGCGCGCGAAATTCCCGACCTGCTCGGCGGGACCAAGCCCTCGGCAAAGCCGGAGCCGAAGGAAAAGGGAGAAAGCGCTCTTCCCGCCGAGGAGACTACGAGGAAGGATGCGCCGGCGGCGCGGCCAGAGACTCCACCGGTCGAGCGCGCGCCGCAGCGATGCGTCCCGGGCGTCATGCGCCGGAGTCTTGCTTTGCCGTCCAAAGAGGGATGCTGGGTCGCTCGCTGGATCCATCCCGATGGAGAAGAAAGCGGGCCGATCCCGCTCTGGATCGACCGGCAGGGGAACGGCCATTTTCTTCTGGAGGCCACCATGGTCTTAGGAGAGGACCTCCCCTTTATGGCCTCCGCTCCCCGGGTTTCCGCCTGCCAAGTCTTGAGTCTTTTCCAGGAGCCGGGAGGCGGCTTCCGGCCGATCGCCTCGGACGTTTGGATCGAGCTTCCGGCGCCGGGGGGCGCGACCGAACGCCGGCCGACGGGCAAGGGGGGATGGCGGGGAGTCGGACCGCTGGTCGCTCCCCGGAATGTATTCTCCCCCTTCCTCTCGGCGCTCCGAGAGGCGGATGACCCCGCAATCCGGAGCCTCGCGGCATTCCGATGGCCCGATGTCGTCCTCTTGCATCTGCCCGGGAAGCCGCCGGTTGCCGAAGAAGGGGAGACCCAGGCGCCCCCTCCCGAAGGCGACTAGAGAATAGTTGCGCCACCGGCGAGGCGGCGCCGACCGTGCGTATTCTTCCCTTTCTTCCCCGCCGTGAGGGGATCGAAACGCCGCGCCGTGTCCTATTCCCACCTCCATGAACACAAACTTTCCATCGATTGGTTACCGCGCATTCTTGGGAGTTCTCTTGGTCTTCTTCGTGCTTCTCACCGCCGATGCGCTCTGGGCGCAGGCGGTGATGCCGAGCACAAGCGGGGCCACCGGCTTTTCCCAACCCATCGTCTACGCCCGGCAGGTCCTGACCGATTACGCGTTCCAGATCTCTCTGGCGATGCTCGTCTTCGGCGGGGTGATGTGGTTCTTCAACCGGCCGGCATTCACGATCGGTGCCCTGGTGGCGGCGGGCGTGATCTACGGAGGCCCCCAGTTGGCCAACGGCATCGCGCAGATGGCCAACGCGGGTGCGATGGGACAGCACTAAGAGCCTTCCGCCGACCGCGGCCGCAAATCGCCGCCGAGGGCAACGGCTCGAAGAAGAATCGGCAAACGACGAGGACAGATGAATCCGCAACCGCTCCTGCCTCTGGTTCTTGCGCAATCCGCCAGCCTCTCGCAGCCGGTGATCTCGGTGGTGCAGACGGCCTACGAGCAGATTCTGACACCGGTCAGCTTGGAGCTGCTCTCGCTCTATACGATCTACCTGGGGCTCTCGCATTCGATCCACACGGTCGAAACCGAGCGCTGGTTTGCGTTCTTCGCGGGAGCCCTGGTGATCGTGAGCGCGACAGGACTCGGGCAGATCTTCCTGCAAAGCTTCTCGGGGTCATAACCGGAAAGCCGGCCGGCCTATCAGGGAGGGAAGACGCGAGGGTCGACTCTGCTGTTATTCCGAGCCCATCTCCGGGACGCAGAACCAGTTCCTTCCGCCATCGACGCCCATGACCGATCGAACGCCGGGAGTGGTCGGCTTCCAGCCCGCCTACTCGTTCTCCAACCTGCAACGCGGTCCCGAGAGGCGGGGCGGATTGCCGGTCACCCGGTCGGTAGTGCTGGCCAACGAGAAGGACACCTTTCTCGGCCTGGAAGGGCCGTTGATCTTCGTGCCCGCGCTCGTCTTCATCACGCTCCACAAGATCACCAAGAATTTCTTTCTCTGCCTGATCGCCTTCGTGGCCGTCTACCTTTTCCTGCGCATCTACCTCAACGACAAGCCGAAGGATTTCCTGAAGCTGATGGCGGACTATCACCAGCTCCCAAAGCGCTACGAGCATCGTTTTCACAATGTCCTGACCCGCTTCGATCCGGCGTCGATCTTCGAACCGCACTCCTCCCGATGAGCACCTTCTTTGCCCCACCGCGGAGGCTATGGGAAAAAACCCAGCTCTTCCATGCCAAGAAAACGCCGGTGTTCCATGACTGGAGCGACGCCTGCCCCTACGTGGGGCTGTACGACCGGTTTCTCGTCGACAAGTTCGGGGCGGTCCATGCCTTCTACCGCACCTACTTCCCGCAGGCCGACATTGCGAGTCCCGAGCGGCTTTCCGAGCTCCAGGAGCAGCTCCGGCTGCTCTTGACGCAGCTGCCTCCGGAAATCGCCCAAACCCAGCACCTCTTCACCTGCAACGGGGATTACGGTCCTGTCCTGGAAGAGTTTGCGCGTATCCCCTCTCATCCGTCCGTCGCTCCGATGCGGGCCGAGAAGGCCCGGAGGCTCTCCGAGCGGATGGTGGCCCGAAAGCTGGTCTGGATCGAAACGCACACGATCCTTACGGCCGTCCCGAGCCACCAATCCGGGCAGGGGGGAAGCGAATGGACCCAGCGGGTGAGCGGCCAAGGAGCCCCCTCCATTGAACGGAGGCGGATCACGCGCGCCGAATTCGATGCGGCGGTGCACAGCCTCGAAATGGCCGAATCGGTCTTTGTCGATACCGCGCGACGCGCCGGTGCCCGCGTCAGCCCGCTCGATGCCCACGGAATCGCCGAGTATTTCTTCCGCCTCTGGAATCCCGGGCTCGCCGTGGAGAACGGCATGCGCGTCAACTACGACTATAACCGGATGCCCTTCGTCGACGCCTGGATGCTCCAAGAGGTCCGGGTAGAGCCCGATCACCTGCGGATCGGCGATTATGCCCACGGCTTGGTTTCTTTGGTCAGTCTTCCGCTCGAAACGCGCCCCCGGGACATGGAGCGGATGACGGTCGGTCTTCCGTTCCGGGATGTCCGCGTCAGCTTGATCGTCCGGCGAACAAGCAAGCTGGCGGAAATGGAGAAGCTGCGGAACCGGATCGACTGGGCCGACCAGCGGATGCGGATGGGGTTGAACCTAATCGACATGCTCCATAAGCCGCATGATGATCGCCGCGAATCCGGCGTTCAAAATATCGAGGCCTGGATGCAGATCGAGGAGGCCCAGTCGCTCTTAAGCGATGTGCGTTCCGGGGCCGACGACCTTGTCCAGATCCAGTTGACCGTCCATTCCTGGCATCGGGAGGCGAGCGAGCTTCGCCGCCGGGCCAAGCAGATCCTCAACCGGTTCGGCGATCTCTCCCGTGCGCGGGGCTGGATCGAGCGATCGAGCCTTCTGCCGGTCTTCATGACCGAAATGCCGGGGGTCTACGCCCCGCTCCTCCGGCCCCTTCTTGTCCGCGCCAGAATGGCCGCCGATCTAATGCCTATTTTCCGCGGCCTCGAAACTCAGGAAAGGCCGGTTCACCTCTTCGGGAACACCACCGGCGGCCTCGTCGCTCTTGATCTGGAGGACAAGAGGAACGAAGGGGCGACGATGCTCTACGTGAGCGGGGTCAAAGGCTCCGGGAAGAGCGTGCTCGCCCAGCTGATCGTCCTCCGCCATATCGGTCCGGACTCGATCCTCCTCATCATCGACAAAGGATCGAGCTACGATCGGCTGGTCGAGCTTCTCGGAGGAACCACGGTCCGGCTCGACGCGGGTCATCCCATCTGCTTCAACCCGTTCCAGGTTTACGTCGGGGCGACCGCCTCCGGGGAGCTTCGGGAACCGGAGCCGGCCGAGCTCGCCAAGGTCATCAACTGCCTGGAGATTTTGGCGAACGCCGGCCAGGACGAGGGGCTTTCGACCGAAGGGAGGAACATCCTTGAGGCGATCACGCGGCAGACCTTTTCCAACGCCGTCAAGAACCGCGAGCAGCTGGTCACGCTCAGCGACTTCACCCGGCAGCTCGCCTACCGGTCCGATGCCCGTTTTCTGGCGGAACGGCTCAAGCCCTTCAGCGAGGGGCGCTATCGGGATTGGTTCAACGGAGAAACCCAATTCCACCTGAAAAGCCGGGTGGTCCATTTCGACTTCGAGCATGTCGCCAAGGACGAGACCCTGGCGGCCGCCCTGATTCCCATGTCGACCCTCTTCGTAAGCGACATGATCCTTTCGCATCCGGAGGTCTTCAAGATCCTGGTCTTCGGCGAGATGTGGCAGCACATCAATAACCCGACGAGCGCCAACCTCATCGTCGACGCGTTCAAAACGTACCGCAAGAAACGGTGCGCCATCGTCGGGGAATCCCAGGCAATCCTCGATCTAACGGACAACTCCAAGGTGGCCAAGGCGGTGATCCAGAACGTGGATACCTGGATCATGCTGCCGCAGGGAAGCGAGCAGCACGTCGAGTTCGCCGTCAAGGAGCTTGAGCTCACCAAGGGGCAACGCGATTGTCTGCTCAACCTCCGGAACGCGGCCCGCCTCCACCCCGATGGGGAAGTCGAGCTCTGGCGAGAGGCCTTCTACCTGCGGGGCAGGGGCGCCGATGCCCTCTCCGGGATCGTGCGCGTGGAGATCGAGCCCGAAGAGTATTGGCTGACGACGACCACGCCCGCCGACCTGCCCGCTTGGAAGGCGGCCCGGGAAGCGTTTCCCAACGACTTGGCTCAAGCCCTCTCTTCCCTGGCTCGCCGGTTCCCCATCGGGGTGCGCGAAGAGGCGGCGGGAAAATCCGCGATTCCTGCGGAACCGATGGCCATACGATGAAACCGTCCAGGCGCCGGTTATCCACGTCGGCGACTCTTCTCCTGATCCTCGGGATCGGAGCGGGGACCCTTGCGCTGCGGGCGGGAACCTTGTCCGAAGCCGTAGATCTCGACCCGGTGCTCGCCCAGACCGGATGGAAGGACCGGACCTTGAAATGGTTGATCAGCTCGGGCAACGGGCGCGATTTTCTGCGACCGGATTGGCTGGATACGATCCTCCTGCAATTCCTCCGAAAGGACGAGTCGTCCGCCCTCATCCGACGCGATCTTTTGCGTGGGGACGGGTTGCTGGCCGATGCGTTGACGCGAGGCTTCGAGATCCTTCGGGTCGGCAGCCGGACAGCCCGCGAACAGGTCGAGGAGTTGGCGCGGGAAGGGCACTGCCGTCTCTGGACAAGCCTTTCCACAAGCCAGCGTGCGGTCGGGGCCGTCCGGGACTACCTGCTCTCGACGCCGTCCGGCTACCCGTCGGCTCTCTTCGCCATCGATGCGTGGGAGCATGACGATCCCGACGCTTTCCCCGGTTCGGTCATGGAGACGGCGATGCGCTCCCTTCTCCTCCCGCCCAAGAAGCCCGAGGGCCTGGAAGCCCGGTGGGAGGCCGCAAAGAGGCTGGGCACGCTGGGCGGGGAGGGAGGGGGGGCCCTGCTCCTTTTGACGACCTTTCCCAAGAAGGAAGCAACCTTCTATGATACCCTCTGGCAGCTCGCCTGGCGCTCCCTGGTGGAAGATCCGCCTCTCCTCCGGGAATACCGCGACCGCTTGCTCTTTTCCTCCACGAGCCGCCGGTGGCTCGTGCAGACCTTGCAGACCGCTCTCGACTCGGTGGAGGGGGACAACTTCCTCCGCCACTACTTCGCCATCGATTTCCTCCACCCCACACCTGTCGGTCGGGCCAAATGGCTCTGGGAAGGCCTGGTGGGGCCCCGAGCGGGCGGCGGCCTCCTGCCCCTCGCCAAGAAGAAGCTCGCTTCTCTCTTGATGACCGATGACCGCTACGCCGACTTCCTTCTCTGGCATCTGACGCGGCCGGCCGAAGCGGCGGCGCAGGCGACCCGAAGCGCCCTTGTCCACGCGCTGCGGCAAGACGAGGGGGTTGTCCGCAAAGCCTTGCAGTCGATTTGGGAAGGGCAGATCGAGTTGGCGGGCCAGCTGGAGCAATCTCCCTGGTGGAGCCTCTGCGAGGCGACACGGGGGAAGAGCGCGGCCGAGATCCGCCGGAGCTCTTCCCGGGGCGAGCTCGATCGGAACTCGCTCCTGGGCGTAGGCGGAGTCATCGCTTCCTTGCTGGAAAGGAGCGATTCGGCCTGGTGCTCTCTGTTCGTGAACAAAGAGGAGGGAACTCCGCTAAGCTCGCCCTTTTTGCTCTCGGTCTTTCCCCTGCTCGTGCAGGTGACCCCGGAATGCGCCTTGGCTTGGCTCGATACGCTGCTGCACAACGATCAGGAGGCATTCGTCGCCTTCGGCCGGTGGATGACTTCGCGGCCGCAGGCACGCGTGGCCGTTCCCGCCTATGCCCCGTGGCTCCAGGAGGCGGGGGACCAGCTGCGGCAGGCTTTAGAAAAGAATAGCCCGGTGCTTGGGGAGGAGGCTCAGCTCTTCGTGGAAGCCTTCTCCCAGTGGGCGAGCGAGACGGGCTGGGAGCTCATCCTCCGCCGGCTGCAACGGGAAGTGGGCGTGGCCGAGGAGCTTCGCCGACTTTTCCTGACCAGTTGGCGTGCCGATCCGGAAGCCTTTTGGCGCGGCTACGGAGGGCTCGCCTACCTGCCGAGCGCCAAAACCGCCTGCGAGCGAGCGGCCGACACCTTGGTCGCCTACGGGGGTCCGGAAGCCGCGTTGCGCGCCATCGCCGGATGGGATTACGCGGTGGCCGATGCTTGCGGCCGCGTCTGGGACGCGCTGTGGGATTCCCCGCAGGATCGCGCACTTCTGGTCGAGGCGGTGCTTCACTCCGACGGGCTCAGCGATCTCAACGGCGTGCTCGTGACCGCTACCAAAAACGTGCTCGAGCGGCCGGAGGCGCGAGCGCTGGCGGACAAATTCGCCCGGTCCCTCGGAAAGACCACCGATCTTCTTCAGATCCTTGCCGAAGATCCGACCGCTACGCGGCAGATTCTCTCCGGCTGCCTGTCCGACCCCTCCTTCCGGGAGGGTTGGGAGAGATCGGTCTTCCTGGTCACCAAGTTCGGCGACCAATCGCCCGTGGTCGCCCAATGGATTCTTTCCAGAAAAGAAGCGCTGGACGGCTGGAAAAACGCCTTCGCCCTCGCCCTAAAGGAGCATCCGCTTTTCCTTCGCGCGGTCGTCGTGCGGATGGCGAAGGCGAAGGGGGGCGAGCTCGGCTGGGCTTCGGAGATGCGGATGCTCGAGCAGGCGATCATGACCGCGATCCTCACCGACCGGCTGCTTTGGGAAAACCTAATAGAGGATAAAACCGGAGGCATTGCGACCTATGTGCGAAAAACCATTCCGATTCCCTAGACTCACCTGGTTGGCCCTGGCCATCCTTGCCGGCGGCTGCGCCAGCCAGCCGTATACCCAGGGCGATTCGACCGGCCAGCTAGTGGCCGACAACGCCGTCCGCTACGGCTCGATGGCCGCCGCGGGCGCCGGAGGCTACTTTGCGGGCAAGGCGATCGGGGACACCGACCGCCGGCGCGGTGGGGGCCGGGGTAGGGGTTCTCGGGCAGTGGGCGGTCAACAAGTTCAACGATCGGAAGCGGAAGGACGCTTTCGAGCAAGGAGTGGCCGACGGCAAGGCTCAGGTTACGGCCGACATTTTAAACGAAAAATGGAAGAAAGAGGCGGAGTACGGCATTCCGCCCGAAGGAAAGAAGGTCGGGTATCCCAAATACCGGACGGCGTACGTTCCCTCCCGGAAAGACGAGAGCACGGGCGTCACCTATCCCGGGTCGTATCAGACGGTCCCGGTCTACCGCTGACGACCCGGACGGAGGATTCGAGATGAAAAAGATTCCCCTTTATGGCTCCCTGCTCGCCATCCTGTTCACCGCAGGCTGTTCCCACGAGGTCTACAACCAGTACGACAGTCCGACCCGCTCCATGACGGATGCCGCGGTCCGCTACGGCAGCATCGGCGGGGCGGGAACCGTCGGATATTTCGCCGGTCGACAACTGGGAGGCAGCGGAGCCGCCGGCGCCGCCGGCGCGGGGGTGGGCGCGGTCGGAGAATACGGGCTTCAGAAGTACAACGACAAGCGGCGGATGGATGCTTACCACAAAGGGATCGCCGTCGGAAAGGCGCAGGCGCTGGCCGAGCTCGCCCAAAACGAGGCCGACCTAAAAAAGAACGACGTCTATCCCTACAACCAGCGCGTCAATGAGCCGAGCTACCGGAGCACCTATGTGCCTTCCCGGAAGGATGACGCCAGCGGAGTAACCTACCCGGGGACGTACCAGACCGTCCCCGTCCTTCGGTAGTCCTTTCATAGCAAGGGCATCCCAGCGCTCCTTGTCGGATGAACGATCGGGGAAGCGAAGGGATGGGCGACTCCGGCCGTGGCGCCCAAGAGTTATGATTCGCGCTGCGGTATAGCCATCACCGCTGCTCTTGCATGGGCGGAACGGTTTGTCCCGCGGGATTCGGGTACGCGATTTCGTCAAGTTCCCGGTTGGCCTTTTCCTTGGCCGCTTTGTCCCCGCGGGCGTTGGCGCGAATCAGCTCCGAGAGCTTCTCGCCAAATTTGCGATTTTGCTCCTCGGTCAACTGGCTCTTGGGCTTTTCCCGCCCGAGCATGATCCGCAAGTAGCGCTCGCGCCGCGGGGAAAGAGCGGGAGGAATGAAATCCTTGGGTAGAAGACCCAACTCCTTCTGAGCCTCGATTACCTCGGGATAGTAATAGTCGATGGGCGTCCGAACCCCTTTGTCCGTATACATACCAACCGACGCTCGCTGCGCCTCTTCGAGGCCAAAGGCCTGGATGTACTTTTGATACCGCTGCTTTACCATGGCGACCGCTTCGGGAAAGCTGAGCCCTAGCAGCCATTTCTCACAAGCTTTCTCCTACGGCTTGCAAAACGGGCTCGTCTGCTTCGCTCCCGCTTGGTTTTCCATCCTCGCAGTATGTCTTCATACAGCTCCGGTGGAAAACCTGCGCCCGCCTCGCACCCAAGCCCATTTGCGGCGCCTCGGCTACGAAATTTGTGAGAAATGGCCGCTAGGCGGATCCACGGGATCCACGGGGGAGCATCATTGCTGAACCACTGGAAGCGCCAGGGAACCCGGACTTCCCCGTTTTATGCAAAGACATAGGCGATCGTACCTCCGAGGCCCGTGCGGGGTGGATTGGGATCCCAATCGACGAACTCGTAGTAGGTGATGCCGTTGGCGGCCTTGAGGCGGGCGACGATGACCTGCGGTACTCCGGAAAGATCCTCTGCCAATTCTCCGGCGAAATATCGAGAGGACGAGGGGACGGAGAGAGGGCTACCCCCTCCGCCCGAATCGGAGCAAGGAGCAAGCCGGAGGCGACCGCCAATGCGATCGCGGCGCACAAATCACCTGAGGGGTTCCCCAAAAGAGATCCTTCCAGGCTTCCGGGGAGATCTCCGGTGGACGGGCGCAAGGATGCAAGGGCTTGGCGCCGAAGAGGAGGGGAGGGGTCAGGAGGAGAACGAAGACGCTCCACAGGAGCGGCAGGCATCTGCGGCCGTGGCGCATCGGGAATGGCCGGGGAGCGGGCGGCACGGTTTGTGTGGGGAGGTTTCTTTTCATGGGCTTGATTTTCTGGGTGGAATCGGACCGATCCAGCGGAAAAAGCGGATCGGCTTTCCGCCGGCGGGCAAGGCCTTGCTGGCCGGGAGAATAGCTATGGTGCGAGCGGTCACGAACAGGATATCGCCGGCCAGCGATGCATCTCCCGGCGGGGATCAGGGGAGCCAAGTCCAAAGCTCCGGGCGATCCCTATCACCGACTCCTCGGGGGGATTGGCTGCTTTCCCTGGGCGTTCCCCGCCGGCGGCTGCTGGGCAGGGAAAGGATTGTCGCCGGATTCGCCGGTCAATTCCGAAAGGTCCAGCAACTCCAGGAGCTTGTTATTCGCCTCCTCGGCCGTCTTCCTGTCGCCTTCGAGGCTTGCGCGAATCATCCGGGCAAGCGCGTTGGCGATGGCTTCCTGGCGCGCTTCTTCCTCGGGAGTCATAGTGGGTTCTTCAATGCCGAGCAGATATTGAGGAAGCGCTGATCCTTGGGAGCCAGAGCCGGGAGGACGAAATCCTTCGGAAGAAGGCCCAGCTCTTTGGCCGCTTCGATGACTTCAGGATAGTAATCCCAAGGACTCTCTGCGAAGTGTGGGATGGGCGTGCCCGGCTTCCGTTCCGCCATCTCATGCCAGGCCCGGATCATCTCCTCCTTTCGGTTCTCCGCAATGGCATTTTGGAGCGATGGTAGCAAGTTTTGCTTTCGCATCTCCACCGCTTCGCGAAAAGTGAGCCCCAGCGCCGTCCACGGCGGCTCGGGTGGACCATTGTATACAAGATTGGTCCATAGACGGGTAGCCTTTCCGTCCTTGGCGCGAACATAAGTGCCTATAGGACCTACGCCATACTTGCTGTGAGGGTTCCACTCGGTGAAATCATAATAGGTGGCGCCATCGGCCGCCTTGATTTGCGCTCGGATCACCTGAGGGGTTCCCCAAAAGAGATCCTTCCAGGCTTCCGGGGAGATCTCCGGTGGACGGGCGCAAGGATGCAAGGGCTTGGCGCCGAAGAGGAGGGGAGGGGTCAGGAGGAGAACGAAGACGCTCCACAGGAGCGGCAGGCATCTGCGGCCGTGGCGCATCGGGAATGGCCGGGGGTCAGGCGGCACGGTTTGTGTGGGGAGGTTTCTTTTCATGGGCTTGATTTTCTGGGTGGAATCGGACCGATCCAGCGGAAAAAGCGGATCGGCTTTCCGCCGGCGGGCAAGGCCTTGCTGGCCGGAAGAATAGCTATGGTGCGAGCGGTCACGAACAGCATATCGCCGGCCAGCGATGCATCTCCCGGCGGGGATCAGGGGAGCCGAATCCTAAGCTCCGAGAGCTCTTTGTCACCGACTCCTCGGGGGGATTGGCTGTTTTCCCTGGGCGTTCCCCGCCGGCGGCTGCTGGGGAGGGGAAGGATTGTCGCCGGATTCGCCGGTCAATTCCGAAAGGTCCAGCAACTCCAGGAGCTTGTTATTCGCCTCCTCGGCCGTCTTCCTGTCGCCTTCGAGGCTTGCGCGAATCATCCGGGCAAGCGCGTTGGCGATGGCTTCCTGGCGCGCTTCTTCCTCGGGAGTCATAGTGGGTTCTTCAATGCCGAGCATGATATTGAGGAAGCGCTGATCCTTGGGAGCCAGAGCCGGGAGGACGAAATCCTTCGGAAGAAGGCCCAGCTCTTTGGCCGCTTCGATGACTTCAGGATAGTAATCCCAAGGACTCTCTGCGAAGTGTGGGATGGGCGTGCCCGGCTTCCGTTCCGCCATCTTATGCCAGGCCCGGATCATCTCCTCCTTTCGGTTCTCCGCAATGGCATCTTGGAGCGATGGTAGCAAGTTTTGCTTTCGCATCTCCACCGCTTCGCGAAAAGTGAGCCCCAGCGCCGTCCACGGCGGCTCGGGTGGACCATTGTATACAAGATTGGTCCATAGACGGGTAGCCTTTCCGTCCTTGGCGCGAACATAAGTGCCTATAGGACCTACGCCATACTTGCTGTGAGGGTTCCATTCGATGAAATCATAATAGGTGGCGCCATCGGCCGCCTTGATTTGCGCTTGGATCACCTGAGGGGTTCCCCAAAAGAGATCCTTCCAGGCTTCCGGGGAGATCTCCGGTGGACGGGCGCAAGGATGCAAGGGCTTGGCGCCGAAGAGGAGGGGAGGGGTCAGGAGGAGAACGAAGACGCTCCACAGGAGCGGCAGGCATCTGCGGCCGTGGCGCATCGGGAATGGCCGGGGGTCAGGCGGCACGGTTTGTGTGGGGAGGTTTCTTTTCATGGGCTTGATTTTCTGGGTTGAATCGGACCGATCCAGCGGAAAAAGCGGATCGGCTTTCCGCCGGCCCATGTTTGGGGGAAGGTCTTGTAAGTCGTTGCGAGACAGTACCCGTCATTTCCAATTGGCACTACAGGGGCTATTTTTGCCCTTTGCGGTCGGCTACGGCTCCCGGGCAGAGATGCGTAAGGCGGAGAGGATTTGCCGGGCCTGATGATTCCCGGCGGTGACCCCGCGACGTTTTTCGCTTCCGAAGGAGAAATCCACCAGATGGATGGTTCGGAGGGCAACCCAAGCTTGCTCGCTGGAGAAGGGCAGATTGGCCGCCTTGAGTTTCTTCTCCAGGAGCCGGTCGAGCAGGAAGGCCAAGGCGGCGACGAAGACGTGCGCCCGCACCCGTTTGGGATTGTGGTGGTAGATCGGACGAAGCTCGAGCACGTCCTTGAGCTTCCGGAAGGCTCTTTCCACCTCGGAGAGCTCCTTGTAGGCCCGGACCGCCTCGAGCGGGGAGAGATCCTTTTCCTCGGTGAGGATCACGTACTTCCCCTCCAGAAGCTTTTCGGTCTCCACCGGCTCTTCGGACACTTGGAGCTTGCCTGCCCGCAGACTCCAGCGGAAGTAGCGGTGGCCGCGATGGAGAGAGAGGATTCGGGCGACGCAGCTGCCGATCTCTTCCCGATTCCGAAGCTCTCCTTTTTCGATACGCTTGGCGAGTTTGCCCAATTCTTCCCGGGTCTTCGTGACATCCCTCTCCCGCATGGCCTGCTCGTAGGCCAGCCGCTCGGCGCTTTCGACCACGAAGATCCGCTGCCCGGGAAGCGCTCCCTCGACTTCGCAGACCCGATCCTTTTCCTCCGGAGAGCAGGGCTGCCAGGAACCGCTCTGGGCCTTGCGGACATACTCCAAGACCTCCGGGCTCCTTCGCCGGCGTAAGCCGAACAAAAACCCATGCCCCTGGCTCCACAGGAAGCCCAAGTTGGCCGTGCTCACCATCCCCCGGTCCCCGACGAAGACGATCCGACGCAACCCGAAGCGTTTCTCCAAATCGGCGACGATCGGCAGAACTGTTTCCGAATCGTGCCGATTGCCCCGGAAGACATGGTGGGCAATCGGCCAGCCATTGGCCATGACGACCCCCAAGAGGATCTGCCGGTTTCCCTCCCGCTGATCCCGGCTGTAGCCGTATTGAGCCAAACCCTCGGGGCCTTCCCCTTCGAAATAGGAGGAAGTCAAATCATAGAAGACCATCTCGGGCTTAAGAGAAAAGAGATCCCGCAGCCGGGCAAAGAGCCCTTCCTAGGGTCCGCTCCTTCCGCCCGATGAGCTCGTCAAGGGTCCGGTACCACGGCCAAAGGAAGCGGGGGTCGACCCGAACTCGGCCATTCTGCTTCCAGACCGGCCGGATCCGCTCTCCTCTCCCGTCGGGAACGTAGTCGGTCTCCAGCCACTGGGCCAAGGCGTGTTCGCTCCCCGGGGACAAGAGCCGGTTGACCACAAGGACGAACGCCCGTTCCGCAAGGGACAGTCCTTTGCCTTTCCCCCTCTTCTCCTCCAAGAGCTCTTCCATACCCAGCTCCTTCCAGAGATGTCTGGCGACAAGCGTTGGACCCCAAACTGTGGATTCCTGAGGCTCAAGCGCTCTCCGAGAAGCCGGCGCGCTCCGCCCGAGCAACTCCGCGAGCCGATCCAAGTGGGGTGCCAAGAGATCCTTGCGGCCAAGAGTCGCGACAATCCGCTGCTTGACCTGTCCCTTTTCCCGGTAGCTTTCCACCAAGCGGACATACTCCGCCTCGCTCCCGTCCTTCCGACGCAACCGCAGGGTGCGCAGAAACAGGAAATAGCATTACCGGTCGTCACCGTGAATCGCAAGCACAAAAGGCCACTTTCATGCGGCCAAGTTGTTCACAGTGTGGCACTACATTTTTGCAAAATTTCCTTCCCCAACCCTGGAGCCGTCGTCAAAAAGGCCGCTTTTCACCAAACATGGGCCGGCTCCATCGGCGGCTTCGTGAGGAGGAGCGCGCCCGGCAAGCCGAGAGGAAGGCCACCGAGAAGGCGCTTCGGGAAGAGCTCCTTCGGGCCAAGAAGGCCGCCGAGGAGTTCGGGCGGAGGCAAGCGGCCGAATGATCGAACCTTGAAGTTTGCTGACCTATTTCCAAGGGCGTGGCTGCACCGTCAACATCCCGGCACCGCCGCTGCCCGCTCCTCCTGCGGCTGTTGATCGCCGCGTTTTGGGGCTTTTGGACCTTCTCGGCCCCCGGGCAGCTCTACCAGTCGGAAGTCCTGCCCGCTGAAAGTTCCGCGCCCGTGGAGAGCGTGCCCCAGAACGGCGCCACGGCCGCCGCCTGCAACGCATGCCCTCCCGCTCCCGCCCCTGCCAACCAGGCCGCCCCGCAAGCGGCCGGCGGCGCATCTTCGGCCACGCAAGCTCCCCCGGAGAACAAATCCAACGAACCGGCCGACGCCGATCTTCCCAACGTCAAGAAAGCTCCCTGGTTTACCGAGAAAGACCTAAGAAACCCGGAGAGCGAACTCGCCGCCCAGCTTGCGGTTCAATACGGAATCACTCCGAACCCGAGCTCACAATCCGGCTCGAACACGCCAGCGGCGTCCGCTCATGTGGCCAAACCGATGTCGGTGGCCAACGCGCGCATTGTCCAGACGCTGGATAAGGAGTTGAATTTGCAATATAATGGCTTCGACCCCGAAACTCAAGGGCTCTGCTTTACGGATTGGAATTCGACCCTCGCCGACTCGAGCATAGACCTGGGCCGTGGGATCTTTTTGGCCAACTTTCCTTCGCTTGACAATGCCGCAAAGTTAGACCAGACGAGAATATCTCCAATGGGTCAGGCCATGCTGGATGGAGATCTCCACAGACTAAATCCATATTTCGTCGAAGTCCCGGAAATAGAAACCATGAGCGGGGATACCTTTATCATCCCTGCGTCCTCGGCCATCGATCCGTCTAACCCGCCTAGTATAACAAGTTGGCACCGGGTCCCTAAATATGTTGCTGGTCACATTGGGTTCGTGAAATTTGATACCGCGACAAACGACTGGGTGGCCGTCTCCACCAATGTGGACGGCAGTCCCCTATGGAACGTCATGCCGCTTTCCGAGATGCATACCCACGGACCGATGCGCTTTTTTCACTGGAACGGCCCCGTTCCTTATCCTCCAAAACCATGAAGACAAAACTCGACTTCCGCTTGGTCCCGACTTTCTTCCGGTTTAAGTTATTAAAAAGCACAGTCTTATTTAGCGGTCTTCTGCTAGTCGCTGGCCCCCTCTCCGCTGACGTCTTGTTTTCTCCCGTCTCTCGCCCCGCTGACATTAGCGCCGCCGACTGGGAACGGCTCTTTAGAGGAACGCCGCAAATCATTACCGCACACCTTGTCACAACAAAGGGAGTAAGCTGCTATGAGTTTCGAAACTGGGATCCGAGTCCGGAAGTCCGCGGGATGGGGGGTGCCGCAACCTACGTTCAAGTAAAAGACGGGCATGTCACCGTCCCCTGGCGTTTCCAACCCTTTGGAACGATCGACCCTCCATGGGCTTCCCTCGGCTTGACTGAGCGGGAGGCGGTCGAGATGGTAAAGCAAAGCGCAGAAAAAGAGATACAAGTCGTTGGGTTTGAGAACTTACGCGACCATATTCGGAGGGCATACGAGGCGTCGGCCAAGCTGCCAGGACACTCCTTCGATATTCAAAACTATTATCCAGAGAGCATAGAAGCAGAAAAGGAGCTTGGGCTCCTTCCTCCGGACTTTGTTCCGCCGCCACTCTCGGAGAAGGATCAGCACTTTCTTAAGGTTATGCTCGGCCAAGAGAAGGTGAAGCCCCGTTTTACCAAGGAGCAGAACGACGCGATTACCCGGAAGCTGGGCGAACTCGTCCGCGCCAATGCCCTAGGGGACAAGAAGGCGATGGACAAGGCCAATCGGGAGCTCGACGAGATCTTTCACCCTGAGCTTTTTCACCCCAAGCCGTCGGAGCAAAGCGCGCCCCGGCCGAGCAACGCTAACAACAGACAGCGGATGGCCCCCTGCACTCGCAGCGAGCACTCAGGAGGGCGCTTAAACCGCCGATTTCCACGGATGGGAAAGGAAGAATCTTGATCCGCTTACCAAGAGGCATACTGACGGACCGATCCGCTTTTTCCGCTGGATCGGCCCCATTCAGCCCAATTCAAGCCCATGAAACGAAATCTCACCATCCAAAACATGCGGCTTGCTCCCATCCCGTTTCCGATGCGCCACGGCCGCTACGCCTCCCGCTCCTTCGGGCTACCTTCCTTCTCGTGCTGATCCCTGTGCCGCTCTTTACCGCCAAGCCCGCGCATCCCTGCGCCCGAGCATCTCCGCGAGCCGATCCAAGTGGGGGGCCAAGAGATCCTTGCGGCCAAGAGTCGCGACGATCCGCTGCTTGACCCGTCCCTTTTCCCGGTAGCTTTCGACCAAGCGGACCTACCCGAACTTCCGCTGTGTAGTGTCGCAAGTGATTGTAGCAGAACGTTAAGACTTTTTCGTTCTGCCTACATGGCCCATTTGGGCGGGCGAGCAAAGAGGGGGAGCAGGTCGAGCTTTTGGAGCAGTGCGTTGATGTCGGCGGGGATCTTGGAGAAGAACCCGATCAAAGGCCGTCCGTTTGGGGCAAGCCGGATCAAGCGGATCGCCTGAAGGCGGCGGAGCACCTTGGGCACCTCTTCGGTAAACCCTTTGGCCACCCATTCGGTCCTGAGGCGGGCATTCATCCAGAAAGCCAAGAAGCAGATTCTCACGTGGTTGCGGACCCGATCGGGCCGCCAATGATAGACCGGACGGACTTCGAGGTAGCTCTTGAGTTCTGAAAAAGCGGCCTCGACCTCTGCGAGCCGCTTGTAGTGGGTCAGCACCTCCTGAGGAGAAGCCTTGGCGGACGGGAGGTTGGTCTCCAAAGATACCAGCCGTCGATCGCCTCTTCTTCTTTGACCCGCTCTTGGTCAAGCTTCCACCAGAACCGGCCCTTGGCGTCGACTCCATACTGAAAGTACTTATGGGCCTGGATCCGCTGGAGCGCCCGGCCGATCCGGCTGCCGAGCTCGACCGGGTCTGCTCCCTTGCGCGTTGCCTTGGCAATCTGGCGCAGCTCTTCCTCTCCTCGGGCAATGCGGCTCTGCCGCCGCTCCCGATCGCGCATCGCGCGCCACTCCCCTCCGGCAACGACGTAGCGAACCCCTTGGTGCTCGATCTCCATCACCCGGGTTCGATCCGTCAGCCAGAGCTGCCGATCTTTGGGAAGTCGCCGAACGATCTCCTGGAGCTTGGTCCCAGTTGATCGGGTCACGTACTCAAGCTCCATGCCGGTGAGCATCTCCAGATTCCACCGGCTCTTCATCCCGCCATCGAAGACGAAGGTAGCCTCTCGGATCCCGAGTCGGCGTCTGAGAGTCACCAAGAGCCCCGTCAGCGTCGTGCTGTCCGCCCGGTTCCCCCGCAGGACCTCCACATGGATCGGGATCCCCCGGGCATCGGTGGCGACCGCAAGAAGCACCTGCCGCCGATCTTGCCGGTGATCCCGGCTGTAGCCGTACTGCGCCAATCCCTCGGGGCCGTCCCCCTCGAAGTAGACACTCGAAAGGTCATAGAGCACCAAGCTCGCTCCCTCTGGTTGGGCTTCCCGGTAAAGCTTCTTCTCGATCCCGCTCCAAACGCCGTTGAGCCCATCCATCGCCCGGTAGAGATCGTCTTCTTCCAGGTCCTTCTCCTCCAGCCCGCATACCTTAGCCAAAAGCGTCCCGCCTGCTTCCTCCCGAAGGGCGAGCTTGGAAGAGGGAAAGAGAATCCGTCCAAAGATCATCGCTTTCAAAAGCCGCCCCTTCCGCTCCGAACCCACCCCGGAAAGAACCTGATCGAGTCCAAATCGCTGCCACGCTTGCTCGAGGACCGCGATTCCTCCGTAATCCAGAGCTTCCTGCCCTTCCAGTCCGTCCAGGGGCACCAGCTTCTTCCCCTGCAGCAGCGCTCGGACCGCCTGCTGGACCTCCACCGGCATCCGGGTCAGATTGGACAGGATCCTCGTCTTGACCTGCTTGCCCACCCGATACGACTCCCGGACAAGAACGGATCGGTAGACTTTGCCCCTCTGGCAAGTGCGCACCTCTTGCACGTACATGCCTACAATATGCCAAGAGCATGATGCTTATGCAAACAAATGTTATTCACATTGTATTCGCATTACACGTCCTACATTATTTTGCGTAATTCCTTCATGTGCCAAAACAATCCTCAAAATTGTGCGGAAGATGGGCTACTCCGCCTCGCTCCCGTCCTCCGACGCAACTGCAGGGTGCGCAAAAACAGGAAATAGCATTACACTGCAGCATCGTGATGCGCAAGAGCAAAAGGCTAATTGCATGCGATAAAGTTGTTCACAGTGTGGCACTACATTTTGGCAAACTTTCGTTCCCTAACCCTGGAGCCGTCGTCCAAGAGGCCGCTTTTCACCAAACATGGGCCGGAGCGCCCAGTCGGGCGTGTCGGCGAAGGAGCTGTCGGAGGCAGCCGAACCTTGCTTCTTCGCAAACGGCGAGCCGGGGTTGGGGGTGATTCCGGATTGAACCGCAAGCCGAGCGGCCAGCTCGCTCTGTGGGTTTCTTAGGTCATCCGTGTTAAACCAGGGCGCTTTTGGGACGGAGGGAGAGTCGGCGGCGGATGGCTCGTCGGACTTCTTTTTCGGGGGAGCTTCCGAGGGGGGAACATGCGCCACCGGCGGCTTGGTCGGGAGGGTCGGAAGAAGGAAGCGGAGGGCATGGGTCGCAAGCGGCGGCAGGGGCGACGGTGGCGCCGTTCCGAGCCGCCGCCGGCGCGCCGCCTTCGGGCGCAGAGGAGGGCGCGGCTTGGGGAGCCGCGTCTTCAGGGGGCAAGGCTTCCATCTGGTAGAGCTGCGCCGGGGCCGGAAGAGCGGAGGAGAGCCAAGACGCGGCGATGGCCAGCCGGAGGAGCAGAGGGAAACAGCGCCGGCAGCGCATGCCTATTGCCATAGGACGGCGGGCCGCCAAACCGGAAACCCGCCGGTTCGGCAGTCGGGCGCCAATCCAATGCCGGGGTGCTGTTTCTCGTTGGGAGGATCGGCGTGGTTTCGCCCGTGCGCATCGCTTTCGGCCTTGGCTTTTGCCCGCTTGCGCCCGGGAGGCGGGCGTCTACGCACGGGAAAAGCCTCCTGCGAGGCGGCATGGGGGGTGTGCCCGTACGGAACTGCGGCAAAGCGGAGAGCAGCGAGCGGGGGCGTCCGCGGGCGCTGTCCTATGGCTGGAAGTATGGCCGACGAGCAGGCGCCGGCGCCGCGGGCGCGCCATCCTCATCGAACTGCGCTCTTGCTGCGCCCGGGGTGGCCCGGGTTCCGTCGAATATGCCCAGGGTTGATCGTGCTTTGGGCTTGCGGGAGCCTCGCGCAAAATGCGCCGCTTCCCGGCGGGCAGGCTGCTCCGTGCGACGGTTGCGCGCCTGCAGAGAATTGCTGCCCGCCCCTCCCTCAGGACGCAGCCGGAGCAGCCGGCACGAAGGCCTCCGCCGATTCCGGCGCCGGCGCCGCAAGCGGAGGGGCAAGCCAGGCGCCTTCCGGGAATCCCGGTTCGCCCGAGCAACGGTCGGCGAGCGGCAATGCAGCCGCCGCCGGAGGATCGGAGCAAGCCGTGACCCCGGGACAACGGCTTCGGAATTCCGCCGAGCAGATGGTAGGGAATTCTCCTTCGGACGAGGGACCGGACGGGGGAAACAAGGCGTGCGTCTGGAACCTCAATAAGGTCCTGAAAAATGGAGGACTTAAGACATTTCGGACCTTATACACGCCGGACGTATACAATGAGCTCGAGAACGGCCGTGGGATCGAGATCTCCCAAGATCAACTACAACCCGGGGATATCGTCATCAGCCCGACCGTAGGAAAAAACGCCGGTCACATCGGAGTTTACATGGGAGATGGGCAAATCTACTCGAACAGCTCGAGCCGGCACAACTTCCTCGACAACTTTACCCTAACCAGTTGGAATCGGTACTATGGAGGTCGGGGATTGACTACGCGCTATTTTCGTCTGCGATATTGAACAGGAGCCTGTTATGTCTCTTCTTTTGTCCTGCTTGCTCTTATTCTTCTCCGCAGCGTGGGCTGTGAACGAGCGGCCGCCGGAAATCCCCCGGAAGTTCTGGGAAGAGCTTGAGCCCGGGGCAAAGGAAAGGACAGTGGATGCCAAGGCCGTCGGGCCGGACGGAAGCATCTACTTTTACATCGGTGTGGTCGACTCCAGCGGAGAGGGAGGCGGCTCGTTCATCGTCCAGGTCAAGGATGGAGTGCCGAAGATGATTACCGGCGGAGGCGGTGCTCCCAACCTCAGCGAGGTCGGCATTCCCCAGTCCGTAGCGGACTCCTTTGCGGAACAGGAGCTGGCCACTCGGCTGGAAAAGGGAGGGCCAGGGCTTTTCCATCGCTTGCGCGATTCCATTATGCAAGAGTACCAAGAGGCCCTTCAACAGGGGTATAGCACTGGCGAGCTCGCGGATCCGGCCTACGTGAAAGCCTATAAAAAGTTCGGACTGGTCCGGTCGGACTTCTCTCCTCCTCCGCCACCGATATTTAAAGATGGCCGCTATGTGCCGCAGCAACCGGCCGGCGGCGAGAACAGGAAGAAGTAGGCTTCCCGCGGGGCACGGGCTTTTTGCTGAATGTGGAGGAAGGGATCCGCAGGAGATCCGTGCGAAGCGCGGGCCGAAGGCATGCGCTCCTCGACCTTCGCGAGGAGGGGGAGGAAACGCCGGAGGCCCGCACGCGAGAAGCAATCAACGGTCCCGGCCTTCGCGGCTGCCGGGAACGCGAGGGACCAGGTGCCGGGCATCGCGGTTTTCCGCTTCCACCTGATCCTTCAGCTTCCGGACATACTCGCGCAGGGAGGGGTCTTCCCGGCCGATTTCGCGGGCAAGCCGCCCGACGGCATGCGTTTCCCTTCCCATGACCCGCTCGTCCTTGCGGATCGCCGCTTGATCCCGTTCGAGCCTCTCCCGATCGTCCCGGAGCCGCTTCCACTCTTCCGGATGGAGGGCTTTGTCCCTTTGGGCGCGCACGAGATCTTCTCCATATTTCCGATGCAGGGCCAGAAGCTCCTTGCGGCTGCTTTCAAAGATATGGACGTGCCGGCCGGCCTGGGTGACGATCTCGCAGGCGGGGGAGTGGGACTCCCTGGCCCGCGCCCGGAGAGCTTCCATCGCCTTCTGCGCATGGCTCGGCACCGGGGACCGGTGGTGGGTCGATGACGGCGCGGAGGGGACGCGCGGAAAATCGCGCCCTTCTCGACGGGCTTCTTCGGCCAGGACGCCGGCTTCCTTCCGCAGCTCGGGATGCTCCCGGCCGAAGCGGGCGGCGTCGTCTGCCAGCGTGCGGGAGCCCTGCTCGACGATTTCCCGCTTTTGCCCGAGGAGCTGCCGGTCATGGAGCAGCCTCTGCCGGTCCTCGGCCGCCCGCTCGGGATGGAGGCGTTGGTCTTGCTGGAGCTTCGCGCTGTCCTTGACCACTCTTCCGGCCTGGTCAAAGAACTGCTCCCTCCGGTGCTGAAGCCGCGTAAATTCTCTTTCGAGCCGCCGTTCCTCCTGCGGCGCTTCTCCTCCGATCTCCCGGGAGGCCTCATGGAGATGCCGGAGGGCTTCGCGGGCATGGGCCGGGGCGGGCGGATCCGCGCTCGCGCGGGAATGCGGGTGCGCCGGAGAGTGCCGGTGGGAGAGATAAGCCTTGGGATCGCTGGGAAACTCGATGCCGTACTCATCCCATCCCGCGAGCGGAAGCGGATCCGGGGATTGGCGAGGCTTTTCCGCATGCCGCTTCCTCTCGGGGGCTTCGGCTGCCGGGCCGCTTTTTTTGCTGAGCTCGTCAAGTCTCATCCGAAGTTCCGCAAGTTCTTTCTGTGCCTGATCGAGCTTCTGGTTCATCGCGACCAGCAGCGGATCGGGGGCGGCCGCCTTGGCATCTTGGGCGGGAGACGGCCCGGACTGACCCTGGGTCGGGACGGCCGGAGGGGGATTCCGGGCGGGAGGCTCCGTTTTCGCCTCGGGCTTCCTCTCCGGGCTGCTCTCCAACCCATGGTTGAGTTCTTTCCAAGCCGCCGCCGACCAATGGCCGAGCTCATTCCAAGCGGCCGCCGCTCCCCGGCTCAAACCTTCGCCGATCCGGCTGACGAACTGGTCGAGCTCCCGCTCGACGGGAGAGGACGGGGGAAAAGGGGAAGGGTGCCCTTCCTCCGGCTTCCTGGCTTCTTCAGGCATGGCTTCCTCCGGGTTTGGGCCGACGACGGCCTCTTGTCTTTGTTGTTAGTCGATCGGGCCTCTCCGCGCATCGGGCCGGGCAAAGTTGTGTCGATCGATTGACAGATTTCTTGCTTTCCGGCACGCTGCGGGTCCGCGCTTCCCGTCCCACCGTCTCCGTATGGCCATCGCCCCGCCGCGCCCTCATGGAGAGCGGAGGCGGCGCCCTAGGGCGGCGATCCGGGTTCGGCTGGCGGTCGGCATCCTGCTCTGGACGGCGGCGGCGCCGGGTGCGGTCGGGGGACCGATTTCCTCGGAGGAGATCGGGATCGATGAGCTGACTCCGGAGAAGGCGGCCGCACGGCTCGAGCTCCGGCGGCCTCCGGATCCCGAGGAGAACTGGACCAAGGGTTTCGTTGTCGGCGGCTTCTTCGGTGGTGCCTGGCCCACGACGCAAAGAGTTTCGGGCATCGCCCGGACGCCGGAAGGTCTGCAAAGCTCCCATGGCTACTCGCAGCCTCACACCGGCATCTTCACCGGCCCCTATCTCGGCTACAACTTCATGGATGCCGGCTTGCCGCTGACCAAGGACGGGAAATGGAAGGCGATTCCCGGAGTGCTCCTGATCCTCAACTATGCCGAGATGAGCTCTTCCGCTCTCTCCTACAGTTCCTCTTCGGAAGGACCTACCGCTTCCAGCGGGTCGAGCCGGACGTTTCTCCCGGAAATCGGCGGTGTCGTCATCTTCTCCAATCCGACCCGCTTCGTGCCGTTCCTGGGCGCAACGGCCGGAGTGGCGCTCTCCTGGACGAGCGGAAATTCGGTGATCAGCCCGTCCGGAGAAGAGCTGGTCGCTCCGGGACAGACGGTCTTCACCTACGCCCCGTCGACCAAGGTTCTGGCGGGGATCGCCATCCGGATCGTCCCTCACTGGAACTGGATCCTCGGATACGCGACCCGCTTCATCGCTCCCACCGAGTCGACGGTCGAAGGGCTCCATCCGGACGTCGTTTCCGCAATCAGCTCCCGCACCGGCTGGTACCAGGACTTCGAAGGGTGGGTCGCCCTCCAGTATGACTTCGGCACGATCCGGCAGGCGCCCGCGGCACCTTGAACATCGGCGAAAGCCTGTCGGCCTGCTATCCTGATCCATCCCAAAAGGCTCGTTGTCCGGGCGGTTTCCGATCCCGGATCGCCGGAAGGCGGGCTCACCCTGCATCACCAATAGAACCTTCCGGCTCGCCGCCCGGCGGAGGAGCCGCGGGATAGGTGAGGCGCCTATCCGCGACCCGCGCCCAGGGGGTGATCCGGTGCGGCCGGCGGTGGGTCGCGTCGAGAAGATGGACGACCGGGACGCCGCGCACGAGCAGGGCGTCCGCGACGAGGGAACGGTGGCAGCGCCAAGGGACCGTCTCCGCGCAGAGGAGGACGAGAGGAGTCCGGCGGGAAGTTTGTTCCAGGCGGACCACGGCGGAGGCGAACTCGGGGGTCTGCATATAGTCGGCGAAGGCCCGAAAGCTGGAATTGCGCCAGGCTCCGTTGGGCGAGTCCCGTTTCGGGTGGCGAAGACCTCCGAGGACGGCCCAATGCTCGTAGCCGATCCCTTCCGCCGCGAGTGCCGCCGGCAGTCTCTCCCGATTGAACTGCGGGTTATGGCGGGAGCGGGGAATGGTCCGGATGTCGACGACAAGCCGGATTCCCGCGGCTTTGAGGATGAGAACGAACTCGCCCAGGGAGCGCGTGCCGTGTCCAAGCGTAAAGACGGCAGAGGAGGCTGGGGGCGGGGAAGCCGGGTTCACGGAGAAAGATAGGCTTTTTTTAAACGGCAGTGCAAAAATCCGCTTCGATCCCTCTCCTCGAAACCGAAAACCACGGGCTTCCCCGGCTTTGGCTTTGACAGGGCTTCTCTCGCGTTTCACCCTAGCGACCAGTGGTGAGGGAGTCGATCGAGGTATCCGCCATCCTGGTGACCTATAACAGCCGTCCGGTGCTCGACGGCTGCCTCCGCTCCCTGCAAAGGCAAGAGGGGATTCGGCTCGAGATTCTGGTCATCGACAACGCATCCGAAGACGGCACGGCCGATTGGGTCGCCCGGAGCTTCCCCGACGTCCGCCTGCGGCGGAATCCCGAGAATGTCGGTTTCGGTAGGGCGTGCAACCAGGGGATGCGGGAGGCGAGGGGGGAGATCCTGCTCTTCGTCAACCCCGACCTCCGGTTCCCCGAGCCGGATGCGGCGGCGCGGCTGGCCGCGGCCCTGCGTGCCGATCGCTCCTTGGGTATCGTGGGTCCGGCTTTCTATCAAGAAGACGGGTCGCGGCAGCCGAGCACGGCTCGACGCTACCCGAACGAACGGTCGACGAGGGGAGAGCTGAGCGGTTTGCCCGGCGAGATCGCGGCTCTGTTGGGCGCCTGCCTCGCGTTGCGCGCGGAAACGGCCGCGGCGGTCGGAGGGTTCGACGAGGATTTCTTTCTGTACGGGGAGGACCAGGATCTCTGCCTCCGCGTCCGCCGGTTGGGGCTGCGGCTCGGCTGCGTTTCCGAGGTGCGTGCGGTCCATATCGGCCGACACAGCGAACGCGGGACGAGCCCGCGGGAATATTGGCGCAAGAAGCTCCAAGGGGAGTACCTCTTTTACCGGAAGCACTATTCGGGCCGGTCGATCCGGCGGATCCGGATCCGTCAATGGGTAAAGAGTTCCTGGGAGCTCTTCCTGCTCGGCCTCTGCCGACCGGTGGCCGGACGGGCGAGCGGCTGGAACGAGCGGTGGAGCAAGTACGCAGCCATCCGGGCGGCGGCGGAGGGCAGGGAAGAGGGCGACCCGAAGGGAAAAGGGTGCCTTCCCGCCGGCCGTCGGGAACGGGCGTCCGTGGGAGCGGATCGGGGATGAGGCAGGATTTCCGGAAGGATTTCGACGAGCTTCTGGACCTCTACGATTCCGGGATCCCGTTCGCTTTCGCCCGCTTCAACGATGGGGAAGCCCGCATCCTCGCCAACCAACCGGTCGGATGCAAGCACGAATGGCAATACCGGCCGGGAAACGATCTGCACTTTCGCGCGTCGCTCCGGGAGTCGCTCCAAGTGCGGCACGACCGCTATTTTTACGGCCTGCCTTCCTGGGACATGAGCCCCTGGATGCACGATCTGGTGCGGGGCCTCACCGCCGCGCGTCGGGAAAGCCTGACCTTCGCCGCGCTCTTCGCCAACGGGAATCACGATCGATTTCTGGAGGAGTTCGTTCCCCGGCTCCGGCGCCGGGACCGCCCGATTCTCTTTGTGGGGAACGCCCGCCTTTCCCGCCGCCGGTTGGAGGAGCTGCTCGGCATCTCCGATTTTCTTCCCCTCGCCGGGGACTGCGTCAGGCTGTGGCGGAGGAAGGAGCGGGAGCTTCTCGATCTAGTCGATCTCAAGGCCTCGCTTTCCCGCGGAGCGGTCTTCCTTGTCGCGGGGGGGCCTCTCGGAAAGATCCTCATCCATGCCCTCTGGAAGGTGTCAGCCGAAAATACCTACCTCGATGTCGGATCGGCCCTCGATCCGCTGCTTTTCGGAAAGCCGACGCGCGCCTACCATCGGGATCCCGTCAACCGGGCTCTGATCCCCTGCTGGAAGCCGGAGGGAGGAGAGGGAGAAAGCTCGACGGTGCCCGCGTCCGGGCAGGAAAGGCAACCAAGCTGATGTCCGAACCCGAAAAGCCGCTGGTCACGGTGGGAATCCCGGTCTTCAACGGTGCCCGCTTTATCGCGCAGGCGATCGAAAGCGCCCTGGCCCAAAGCTGGCCTCCGGAGGAGGTGATCGTGGTCGACGACGGCTCCAAGGACCGGACGCCGGAAATCCTGGAGCGATATCGCGACCGGGTGACGATCCTCCGGCAAACCAATCAGGGGGCAGCCGCAGCGAGAAACCGCATCCTCCTGGAAGCCCGCGGGGAATGGATCCAGTACCTGGATGCCGATGACTATCTCCTTCCCGAAAAGATCGAGCGTCAGTGGATCGAGTGCTCCCGCCGGGATGCGGACGTCATCCTTTCTCCTCTGCTCGAGGAGCGGTGGGAGGCGGGGAAGCCGTTGCCGGTCCGCCAGCCGCCGGACGAAGGAGACCCGGATCCGATCGTCCGCTGGTTTCAGCGCAAGAATCCGCAGGTTGCCGCCGGGCTCTGGCGCAAGAAGTCGCTGGCCCGCATCGGAGGCTGGAACCGCTCCATTCGCTGCGCCGAAGACAACGAACTTTATCTGCGATCGCTCCAGGCGGATTTCCTCTTTGCTTGGACGCCCACGGCGGGTGCGGTCTATCGGGCGGACTGGTCGCAAGGGTCGTTGTGCCACCGCAACCATCGGGAACTTTTTCAGACCGAGCTCTCCCTGTTCGACAGGATGTCCCGCTGGCTCGAGAGACGCGGCCTCTGGACGGACGCGCGGCGGGAAGCGGCGGCACAAGGATATTTCCGGGTGCTTCGGGAAATCGCCAAGGACGACGTGCGCGAGGCGGCACGGCTCTACCAGGAGCGCGAGAAGGGCGGCCTCGTCTATCCTTGCGGGCCGAAGGCTTCCCGCGCCTATCGCACCCTTTTCGGCCTGCTCGGCTTCGAGGGAGCGGAGCGGGTTTGCCGAGCGGCGTCCCGGCTCCGGCCGCTGGAACAGAGCTTTCGAAGCCTGTGGAAGGGAACCGCCCGCCCACCGGGCGCTTGACGCCGATCGATCGATCAAGCCACGAACGGCTTGACACTGCGTGCGGTTCCGCACCAATCTCTCCGATGCCCTTGGAGAAGGGAGGGGGACTCGATGCATCGGCATGCGGTCGATCTGTCACGGGAGCAAGGAGATAGCGGTTATTTCTTCCGTGACATCCGCGCCGGATTCGCGAAGATCTTCGCCGACCGCTTCTGGTTTCCGAAGATATTCCTCGGCGGATTTCTTCTCATCAACCCGATTCTCTTATCGCTCGCCCCGAAGGCGGGCGGCTGGCTTGCCCAGCATAAAACGCTGGCGGTTTCCCTGCTGGCGGTTAACGTCTCCAGCTTCTGGTTCTCCTTGGGCTTCACCTTCGAGGTCCTCCGCCGGGCCCGCTTCGGCGGGAGGCAACTACCCGAATGGAATTTCCACGTTCTCGGACAATACCTCCGCGAGGGAGCGGTCAAATTTGTGATTTCCCTCACGACGTTGCTTTTGCCCCTCGTCCTCTGGATCGCCTTCTGCCATGGCTTGTTCATCCGGCTCTTGGGGCTTTCCCCACAGTTGCTTTCTCTTTTTGTCCCTTTGGGAAGCTGGCTTGCGGTGCCGTTTTGCGCCGTGGCCTGTTGCCGCTGGCTTGACGGTGCGTCGGTGTTCGCTTGCGCCCTCGATTACCGGGAAAATTTACGGATTTTTTGGAAACATCGCGGCGACTTCCTGATCGCTTCCGCTTTCCTCGGAGGGTTGAACGCTATTTTGATGTCTCTTTTTTATACGATTCCTTTTGCCCTCTTTTTCGGGCTATGCCTTGTCGACACTTGGTTTGGTCCGATTTACGCCTCCGCCGTAGAGACCGGATCCGCCTCGGTCGCGCCGGCGGACTCGGGGGCTTCCTAGAACTGGATGGCTCGTAAGGGACCTCCGGCAGCAACGCGTGATTTCCTTTGATTCAGCGGCTGCGAACCCGGTCCTTCCTGAAGTGATCGAGGCCATGCTCCCTTTTTTTCGGGAGCCCGGCAACCCGACGAGCCTTTACAGCGCCGGCATGCGGGCGCGGGAAGCCTTGGAGCGGGCGCGGGAGGCGGTGGCCGGTTTGCTCGGAGCGGCTCCCGCCGAGATTTTCTTCACCTCCGGAGGAACCGAGGCGATCAATCTCGCCATCAAAGGCTTCTACGAGGCCAACCGAAAGCCGGGCGCCCGTATTCTGTGCGCACCGATCGAATCCGCCGCGGTCCTGCGCTCGCTCGATCGGCTGCGCGAACAGGGGGCGGAGATCGTATCGATCCCGGTCGATCGGGAAGGCCGCGTCGACCCCGCCGCGGTCGCCGCCGCACTCGATCCTCGGACCATCTTGGTCTGCGTCCAGTGGGCCAACGGGGAGACGGGCACGATCCAACCGATCGCCCAAATCGGGCGGATCTGCGAGGAAGCAGGAACAGCCCTCTTTTGCGACGCTACGGCGGCCGTGGGTTGGACGCCGGTGGATTTCTCTCAGACATCGGTGTCGCTCGCCGCGGCGCATTTCCGTGGGTGCGGAGGTCCGGTCGGGGTCGGGGCTCTCTACAAACGGGAAGAAGTGGCCCTCGAGCCCCAGATTCATGGCGGGCCGCAAGAAAAGGGGCTGCGCGCCGGCACCGAAAATCTTCCGGGAATCGTCGGAGCGGGCAAGGCGGCGGAATTGGCGTCCGGGACCGTGGGCCCCTCGGTGTCCCGCCTGCGTCTCCTTGCCGAAACTCTCTGGAAGGCGATCCGCGACGAGATTCCCGCACTCCACTGGCACGGTCCGCCTCCCGGAGAAGAACGGCTCCCGCACCATCTCTCTTGGAGTCCGGAGGGGGTCGAGGGGGAGGCGCAGGTGCTCGCCTGCGATCTTCAGGGCGCGGCGATCGCCGCGGGTCCGAGCTGCATCAGCAAATCGTTGCGAGGTAGCCATGTCCTCCGGGCGATCGGTGTTCCGGCCAGACTTATCCGCTCGGCGGTTCAGCTGACCTTGAGCCGAGAGACATCCGAAGCGGATGTCGCCTTTTTCTGCCGAATCTATCCCAAGGTCATCGAACGGCTACGATCGCTCTCGCCCGCCTGGCGGCTGGCGAAGGAGCGTTTGGCTTCGCGGCCTTTCCCGGGCGAGGGCGGCCGATGAACGAGCCCCGGAGCCCGGCCGCAGGCAGAGAGGACGGAGCCGCCGCTCCGGGAACCGAACACCGGGTGAGGGGGCGGCTTCTGGTAGCCTCCGCACTCTTGATTGCAGGTTTTCTCCTCACGTTTCCCCTGGATTTTTCCGCTTACCAGGCCTTGGAACGGATCGATCACCCTCTCTTCCAACAAGCTGCGCAGCAGTTCAGCTTCTGGGGAGACTACTTTCCCGGAAGCGTCCTAGTCTCGGTGATCCTCTTTACGGGCGGCTTGCTCGCACGGAACCGGCGGATTCGATCGGCTGCCTTGGCTAGCTTGCTCGCCGCTACCTGCGCCGGGCTCAGCGTGGATGCCTGCCGCTTTTCCTTCGGACGCCCGCGGCCGTACGCCACCGCGGCCGCTGCGGCCCTTCAGCTCGGACGCGCTCCGGAGGTGAAAGTCTCGTTCGGGAGAACGCGTCCGGGAACCGATCTCCCCGATGGCTTCTACGGCCCGGTCGGCATCCACATGTTTCAGGGATTTCCCTCGGGCCACGCGACTTCGTCGACGGCGAGCGCGGTCGCCGTGCTCCCGTTGGTTCCGGAGATCGGCATTCCCTTGACTCTGCTGGCCGCCGGTGTCTGCTGGTCGCGCATGGAGCTGCGGCAGCACTACCTGTCGGATGTCGCCGTAGGCGCGCTCTGGGGCGCGCTATGGGGGATCGGGTTCGGCCGGCTGCTCCTCGGGCGGCTTCCTCCCAGGCCGAAGCCCGCGCCGGCTTCTCCGCGGCATGCGTGGCTTGAACGGAAACGCGGGCAGTCGCGTTAAAAAAAATAGGTACCTCGATCGAATTGTTTCCTCCTCTAACGATTCCCGGAAGAGCGGCGCGGTTCCCGTGCCGCTCTTCTCATTTTTGCTCGGTCCGCAATAAAAAGGAAGAAGGCCGCGGCAAGCTGCCCGCGGCCTTCCCCCTTCCTGAACGCTCCGAAAACGGCTCAGACGTCGTAATACATCTGGTATTCGATGGGATGCGGGCGGAGGCGCAGCATATCGTACTCTTTTTTCCGAAGCTCGAGGATGGTCTCGATGACGTCCTTGGTGAAGACGTCGCCCTTGAGCAGGAATTCGTGATCCTTCTCGAGCGCCTCCATGGCGCCGCGCAGGGAGTCGGGAACGGTCGGCACATTCTTGAGCTCCTCGGGAGGAAGCTCGTAGATGTTCTTTTCCAGCGGCTCGCCCGGGTCGATCCGATTCTGGATTCCGTCCAAGCCCGCCATCATCATCGCCGTGCACGCCAAATAGACGTTGGCCGCCGGATCGGGGGTGCGGAACTCGATGCGCTTGGCCTTGGGGCTCGGAGAATAGATCGGAATCCGAACCGAAGCACTCCGGTTCCGCGCCGAGTAGGCGAGGTTGACGGGCGCCTCGAATCCGGGAACGAGCCGTTTATAGCTGTTGGTCGTCGGATTGGTGATAGCGGTCAGCGCCGGCGCATGCTTGAGGATGCCTCCGATGTAGTGCAGCGCAAGCTCGCTCAACCCCGCGTAGCGGTTCCCCGCAAAGAGCGGCTTCCCGTCCTTCCAAAGGGACTGGTGGGTATGCATCCCCGACCCGTTGTCGCCGAAAAGCGGCTTCGGCATGAAGGTCACGGTCTTGCCGAAGCGGCGGGCGACGTTCTTGACGACATACTTGTAGATCATCATGTCATCGCCGATCCGGAGCAGGGTGTTGAAGCGGATGTCGATCTCCGCCTGTCCCGCCGTAGCCACCTCGTGATGCTGTCTTTCCACGGCGACCCCGAGGCTCTCCAAGCCTAAAACCATCTGGTCGCGTACATCCTGGAGCGTATCGGCCGGCGGGACGGGAAAATAGCCTTCCTTGTGCCGGATCTTATGGCCGAGGTTCGGCTCCTCGTCCCGACCCGTGTTCCAGATTCCCTCGACGGAATCGACCTCGTAGAAAGCGCCGTTGGCCTGGTTGTCGTAGCGGACGTCGTCGAAGATGAAGAACTCGGCCTCCGGCCCGAAGAAGGCGGTATCCGCGATGCCGGTGCTCTTCAAATACGCCTCGCCGCGAATCGCGATGCTGCGAGGATCGCGAACATACGTCTGCCTCGTGATCGGATCGGAAATCGAGCAGATGAAGCTCAACGTCGGTTCGGCGATGAACGGGTCGATGAACGCCGTGTACGGATCGGGCATGACCAACATGTCCGACTCCTGGATGCCCCGCCATCCCCGGATCGAGGAACCGTCGAAACCGACCCCTTCTTCGAAGGCTTCGACCGCCAGCTCGTTGATTCCCATGGTAAAGTGCTGCCAGGTTCCGAGAAGATCGGAAAACTTCAAATCGACAAAGCGCACATTGTGTTCCCGCCCGAATGCCAGCGCTTCCTCTCCCGAAGCGCACCGCCTATACTTTTCTGCCATATACGACTCCCTCTTTCTCCTCTGAATCGCTTTCCCTTTTTGTCTGGACCGGAGTTGGCGTGGGCGCCAGCGCCCCCGCTTCCGTCCTCTTTTTTCGCGCCGGGGACCCTCATCCGGAGCAAAGCCGGAACCGCCTTCCCGCGCAAAAGAGATCTAAACCGCTACGCACTCTATGGTTCCAACCGTTTCCCGCAAACCGGGCGCGCCGCCGGCGCAGCCCATTCCATGACTCACATGCGTTGCCAGGGGAATGGGTCAGGCCGGCCGCCCGGCGAGCGCCGCCGGGACGAGGAAAGACCGACCGGTTTCCGTCGAGGCGACAGAGCAGGGGGCCATAGCCCTAGATCGCATGCTCGTTGCGTTCCCCGGTACGAATGCGGATTGCCTCGGACACAGGAACGACAAAGATCTTTCCGTCACCGATCTTACCCGTTCGCGCGGCCTTGATGATTGCCTCCGTCGCCTTGGGGAGCAACTCCTCTTCCAGAACCACCTCAATCTTTACCTTAGGAAGAAAGTCGACCGTATACTCGCTGCCTCGATAAATCTCCGTATGCCCTTTCTGGCGGCCGAACCCCTTGACCTCCGCCACGGTCAATCCGGCGATCCCGATTTCCGTGAGCGCCTCTTTGACCTCTTCCAGCTTAAAGGGCTTTATCACCGCCTCAACCTTGCACAGCGCCATGTTTTTCCTTTCCGATTCCTCCTCTCCGGACTGCCGAATTTTCCGGAACCACCACTGTGTTGCTAGCCGTCTTTTGCCACGACTGCAACACGAAAAGCATCTTTTATGCCAGCAAACGCTTTTCGATCACCCGCCGTTGCCCGCGTCGATCCCCGGGCGTCCCCGAGTCGCCGACGCCCGGCACGGCGCGGGAACCCTTTCGCGACGATCGCACGCGTTGCCCGGCCGCGGGACGGGAGCGTTCCCGTGTCAAGACCTCCCCATTCTGCGCCCTAGTGTGTTAACATAACTACTATTGTGCGCAGTAATTAAACCTCCCATTCCGCCGCCTCCGAAAAGCCCGGATCTCGGCTCCTTCCCCTTCCGTCTGCGGGCACCGCTCGGGCTCGGTCCGTTCAGTTCGAACCGCCGTGCTTCCAGCCCAGGGGCTCTCCGCCCAGCAGGTGGAGATGCAGATGCGGCACGCTTTCTCCCGCGTCTTTCCCGTTGTTGATGATCAATCGGAAGCCCGTCTCCGCGATCCCCAGATGCGCGGCAACGGTTTTGGCCGCGAGCAGCAGATGTCCGAGCAGCTGCTGATCTTCTTGCTTGGCCTCGGAAAGACGTGGGATCGGTTTCTTCGGAATCACTAGGGCATGAACGCGGGCGACCGGATGGATGTCGTGAATCGCGATGCAATGGTCGTCTTCGTAGATCACCTGAGCAGGAAGCTCTCGATCGATGATGCGGCTGAACAAGCTTTTCATGGCAAATTCCGGGCGCGCGGCTGATGGGAACGGCTCATAGCAGCGGCAAGGTTTCCGACTGCGGAGATGATCGATTCAATTTCTTGACGGCATGGACGAAGTCGCTCGCGTCTCGGAACTTCCTGTAGACGGAAGCGAAACGGACGTACGCCACCTCATCGAGTGTCCGCAGCTTTTCGACAATCCTTTCGCCGATGGCACTCGACGGGATCTCGTGACCGTGAGCCTGGACAAGTTCGGCCATCACGCGATCGACGAGATCCTCGATCGTCTTAAGGCTGATCGGACGCTTTTCACACGCCTTCTCGATACCGAGGATCATCTTTTGACGATCGAAGAGCTCGAAGCTCCCGTCACGCTTTTGCACCCGCAAGGCGAGCCTCTCGATCTCCTCATAGGTGGTGAAGCGCGCGCCGCATTGGAGACATACGCGCCGCCGTCGGATGATCGCACCTTCCTGCAACGGCCGGGAATCGATCACCCGATCCCGCAAGGCTCCGCATTTTGGGCATTTCATCGTGATTCAGGCGGCCGCTGTTTTTCTTCCATGGGGCATGAAAAGGGAGACGAAGCGACGGCAGCTACCGTCTGATGACTGCGCTTGCCCCCTGCCCTTTGCTCGATCGTATAAGCCGGGCCGGAGCACGCTCCCTTCATGATCCTGGTAGAGAATAACCGGAGTTCCGGCAAACGTATAGCCCGGCGCGTTTGAAAAATTCGTCAGGCGAAGTTCGTTCCGGCCAGGAGTTTACGGTTGCCCCGGGTATATGCCAGTCTGGGCGTGCGGCTATTTGTTTTTTTAGTGGAAATGCGCATCGCCGTGGGCTTACTTGGCCCATGAAAATCAAGACGGCTAGTCTTTCGGCAGAACCGCTTCGCGTGCAAGAGATCCTGCAACCGGCGATCCTCGGCCTCGAGGAGCCGGCGGCCCGAGGGAAAGAGCCGATTGTCGTCGACCTTTCGCTGACCCTGATCGACGATCTGATCTTCGGTGGAGGACTGGTCGAGACGGCCGTGGAGCTCCAGTGCGGCCGGTGCTGCCGCTGGATGCGCTGGCCGGTTCGTCTGCCGGATTTCCAGGTCCGCATCCGGCCTCCGTTCCCTCTGTGGATCGACTTGACACCTTTTGTCCGGGAAGACATCCTGTTGGCCCTTCCGATGATCGCCGTCTGTAAGGAGGGATGTTTCGCCGAATGGACCGGAGCGGGGAGCGAAGGCGAAACACAAGAGTCGATCCACGGCAAGGACGTTTGGGAGATCTTGGAACGGTTCCAGTGGAATCGGTGATTCCCTCCGGCTGAAACGATTCGAAACGACGGCAGCAGAACCGGTCGATTACGGATTTTCCGCAGAAGGCTCACAAAGGAGACAACATGGGAGTTCCCAAGCGCAAGACATCCAAAGCCCGCCTTCGTTCCCGAAAGGCGGCGAACCGGTGGAAGCCTCCGGGGCTTTTTAAGGACCCGAAGACAGGCAACCTCCACCTTCCCCATTGCGTAGATCCCGCCACCGGCAGCTATCGTGACCGCCAAGTTCTGACCAAGAAAACTGAAGCGTGATCGCCAGTGCTAAAGACGATGAAGATCGCTTTAGACGTAATGGGAGGTGATTTCGCGCCGCAAAACCCCTTATTGGGAGCCTTGGAGGCGCTTCGAGCCTACCCCGACACCTACCTCTTCCTTGTAGGGGATCAGAACCAGGTTGCCGAAGCCTTCTGGCGCCACGGCGGACATCCTTTCGCGGATCGCGTCGAGTTTGTCCATTCCACCCAAGTGGTGCCGATGGACGCGCAAGCAATCGAGAGCGTCCGGCAAAAGCGGGATTCCTCGATCAGCCACTGTGTCCGGCTCGTGAAAGAAGGCAAGGCCGATGCCCTCGTATCTGCCGGCCATACGGGAGCCGTCGTGGCCGCGGCTACGATCCTTTTGCGAACTCTCCCCGGAATTCAGCGCGCCGGGATCGCCACAGTCATTCCGACCGAGCAGAAGCAGTTTGTGCTCATCGACTCCGGAGCCAACATCGACTCCGGTCCCACGCACCTCCTCGGCTATGCTATCATGGGCAGCATCTACTCGCGCGAGGTCCTTCACGTCGCGAATCCGCGAGTCGGACTCCTCAGCATCGGGACCGAAGACGTCAAAGGGAATGAGCTGACGAAACAAGCATTCAAGCTCTTGACGCAGGCGGACATCCGCTTCAGTGGCAACGTAGAAGGTCACAATCTCTTCGAAAATCCGGTGGATGTCGTTGTTTGCGATGGCTTCGTCGGCAATGTAGTACTGAAAACAGCCGAAAGTGTCGCGAAGGCCGTCATGCACTGGTTGCGCTCCGAGCTAGGCCGGAACCCACTCCGGATGTTCGGAGCCTCCCTCGCTCGTGGAGCCTTTCTCGCGGTAAAGCGGAAGTCGAGCTACGAAGAATATGGGGGTGCCCTCCTCCTTGGCATCAACGGGACCTGCATCATCGCCCACGGAGCCTCTACGCCGAAAGCCATTCGCAACGCGATTCGTATTGCGCGGGAAGCCGTTATGCAGAATGTGAACAGCAGGATCGTCCAGGAAATGAGGCGTCATTGTGAGGCGAAATCCGAAAATACAACGGCTTCGACAGTCTAGACCCGCGATTGTAGGCACAGGGGCCTATCTTCCCGCAAAGGTGCTCCGCAACAGCGACCTTGAGCGGATGGTCGAAACGAGCGATAGCTGGATCGTCGAGCGAACGGGCATCCGAGAACGGAGGATTGCCGCCGAAAAGGAATGTCCCTCCGACATGGGGGCCGCGGCGGCATTGATGGCACTGGAGCGTGCGGGACTGGCGCCTAACGACCTAGATTTGATCATAGTGGCGACGACGACGCCGGACACACTCTTCCCCTCGACGGCTTGTCATATTCAGCAAAAAATCGGTGCGCGCAAAATCCCGGCCTTTGATCTGCAAGCGGCCTGCTCGGGATTCCTTTACGGTCTTGTCATGGCCTATCACATGGTGGCCCTGGGGACCTATCCCACTGTCCTCGTCGTCGGCGCCGAGAAGCTATCTTCCATCGTAAACTGGTCGGACAGAAATACTTGTGTTCTATTCGGCGACGGTGCCGGTGCCGTGATCGTCCAGCAATCCACTCAGGGCGGACAGATGATCGCCCACGACTTGGGATCGGATGGTTCTCAAGGCCAGGTGCTCACCGTCCCGGCCGGCGGCTCGCGGTTGCCCCTCACCCCGGAGAACATCGGAGAAGGGCTCCAGTTTATTCAGATGGCCGGCAAGAAGGTCTTCCGCCTCGCCATCGACGCCATGGAAACGACCGCCAGAAACTGCCTGAAGAAGGCGGCACTCCAGCCGGAAGAGGTGGGCTACGTCATCCCTCATCAGGCAAACATGCGGATCATCGAGTTGCTTTCCGAACGCTTACATCTCCCGCTCAAGCGTTTCTTCACCCACTTGGAGCGCTACGGAAATACGTCGGCGGCTTGTATCCCGATCGCCCTCCACGAGGCACTGACTGCGGGGGACATCCGGCCCATGGAAAAGGTCCTGCTGATCGCGTTCGGAGGCGGCCTGACCTGGGCCAGCGCTTTGTTGGAGTGGTGACCACCCGGTCCTACGAGCGGAGGCCAGCGCCCTGATTCAAGGGAAAATGACTTCGGCCAGCCGGTCGAACTGATCGAAGATGCCGCGTTGATATCTTCGCAAACGGCTTCTCATCATTGTATCGGTCAGGCCCGGAATCTTTTCCTTTAGAGTAAGGGCGCTTCCTAGAGAAAGGTTATTCTTGTTGAGATCGACCACGACGGAGGTAGGCGCGAGCAGGGGAATCCGAACTTCTTGCGGGAGCCTCTTTTTAAGAAATTCCGCACCCTCCTTGGTGTGTTCCAGTGCATCCATTTCCTTGCCGTCCTTCTCATTTTTGACGACGACGTACTGAAGGTGGTCTCCCAGAGAGGCTGCCCATCGCAACAAGACAACCACCGAATCCGGATCGGTGGTGATACATCCCCAGCCCACGAAACGAACCGTTTCCCGCAGCTCATCGAACGGCACATCCTCGAACCATCGCAGCATCTCGTCGCCGCTGCCTGCGCGCAAATCGACGAGCACGATGCGATGGTCGCCGCTTTCCGCCATTGCGACCACGGAATCGACGCTCCGGACATTGCGAGGACTCACCGGCATCGCATCCGGGAAAAACCGATGAAAAGATTGGTTTTCATCATCCGCATCCACGAGCAGATGCGGGACGTGCTGACCCGCCAGATAGTCCGCCAGATGGCAGGCCAACGTTGTCTTGCCTACCCCGCCTTTCGTGCCGAGGACGATATGGATTACGCTTTTGGTCATGGCTAGCAACTCAGAATTTCTTTACGCCGCGGATGATTTGCCGGAAACCGGGCCGCGGCGCCGGCCCTTCTGTGTCTTCGGCTGATTTTCTTCCGATTTCTGCTCTCCGCGGGAAGGCAGGAAGGTAAGCCTTTGGATCGGTGCGACGGATGATGCATCGGTCTTCTGGTGAGCGGCGCGCCCTTTGGCGGCGGCTTTGGCGGCGGCGATGGCGTCTTCCACGCTCATCTCCATGGATTCGGTCGGCCATTCGCCCGGTTGCTCCTCCGGGATTCGAGCCGCCTCGGCCTGCGGCCGCTTTGCGGCCGTCTTCCTTTCCGGCTCGATCTTGCCCATCGTCTCTGCTTCGGCCCCTGCCCGGGCCCCTAGCGCTATTCCCTTGCCGATCAGGCTTGGATGGGGAAGCTCGCTGAATTTTCCTTCCCGAGCCCACTTCCTACGCACCTGCACAAAGTTGTACAAGGCATGCTGACTCACGCTCACGCCCCGCCCGCGTAGTATGTCCGTGATTTCGCGCCAGCTCTTCCGCCTCTGGCGCAATTCCCGGATCGTATCCCAGTGGGCCTCCAGCTTGCTCCGGTACGGCTTCCCGGCCATCGTTGCTTTTGTAGGCAGCCCCGCCCATCTCGTCAAAAGAAAAATGTTCTAGAAAACAAGGAGAGACACATCTCGCAATTGATCCATGTTTTACTAATACATGATCCATTTTCCATACATGCTTCGCCCCTCACCGGAGCGCCTCTTTTCTTAACTCATTCTTATCCTTGTGCCGCCGGCCCACGTGAGTTACCAATGGGTGGTGCGCATTTATCCCGGAGAGGAGTGCGGGGTCGTCGCAGTATACGGCCACGTCAACGCGGCCGCTCTGGCTACCTACGGCCTGTATGCGTTGCAGCATCGGGGAGAAGAAAGCGCCGGAATCGCCACCTCGGACGGCAAGCAGCCCTTTCGGATTCACAAGGGGATGGGTCTGGTCTCACAGGTGTTCGATTCGTCTTCCCTGGCCGCGCTTCCGGGACAGATAGCCGTCGGCCACGTCCGGTATTCTACCACCGGATCCAGCAACCTGACGAACGCGCAGCCGATCGCCGTCCGCTGCTCGCACGGAGAGCTGGCCCTGGCGCACAACGGAGACATCGTCAATGCAAGCCATCTCCGCGCCCGGCTGGAGGGACGCGGCTCGATCTTCCAAACGACCACCGACAGCGAGGTGATTCTCCATCTGATGGCCCAACAAGTGGGCAGGTCCGTAGAGGAAGCTTTTCTCTGGGCCCTCGACCAAGCGGAGGGTGCGTATTCCCTGGTCCTCATGACCAAGGACAGGATCTTCGCTGCCCGGGATCCGCACGGCTTCCGCCCCTTGTCGCTCGGACGCTTGGACGACGGCTACTTCGTAGCGAGCGAAACTTGCGCCTTCGATCTGCTCCATGTCCAATTTCTCCGGGATATCGCTCCGGGAGAGGTCATCGCTATCGATGCCGGCGGAGTGCACATCTTGCGGCCACCGAACCCGAGGCAAACTTCAGCTTTTTGCATCTTCGAATACGTCTACTTCGCCCGTCCGGATAGCACGATCCACGGGATCAACGTGAGCCAGGCTCGCATGCAAATGGGACGTGAATTGGCTCGCCTCCACCCGGTCGAGGCGGATCTGGTCATACCGGTGCCGGACTCGGGTAACTATGCCGCGCTCGGATTTGCGGAAGAGGCGGGGATCCCTTTCGATTTAGCGTTTGTACGCAATCACTACGTCGGCCGGACTTTCCTCCAGCCCACCCAGCTCATCCGGGACTTCAACGTCCGGATTAAGCTGAACCTAGTCCAAGAATCGGTTCGCGGGAAGCGCGTCGTCGTGGTGGACGACTCGATCGTACGGGGCACGACGGCCCGTGCGCGGGTCGCTAACCTCAGGGAAGCGGGTGCCGCGGAGGTGCACATTCGCGTGAGCTGTCCGCCCCACCGCTTCGCCTGCCATTACGGAATCGATTTTCCCGACCCGAATTCTCTCTTGGCCAATCAACTGCCGGTCGAGAGCATTCGGTCCTACTTGAATGCGGACTCGATCGGATACCTCGACATCGACGGCCTGCTTCGGGCCTGCGGCGCGGGGCGGTCCGCCATCGATTTTTGCACAGCTTGCTTTACAGGCGATTATCCGGTCGCGTTTCATCGCGGGCGCTACAAGGAGATTCTGGAGAACAGCCCATCGACGCGGCTGGCGGCCAAATAGCGAGCATCGCTGCGATTTCCCATTCCGAATATGGACCGATACAGCGAAGCCGGTGTCGACCTCGATCTGGCCGCCTCGGTTAAGGCTCGCCTTCGGGGGCTTGTTCGAAGCACCAGACGTCCCGAGGTCATCGGGGCCATCGGCGGATTCGGCGGGCTATTTCGCCCGGACTTCCATGCCTTTCGGGAACCGATCCTCGTTGCGAGCATCGACGGAGTCGGCACGAAGCTCAAGATTGCCGCCCTCGCCCGTCGCCATCAGGGAGTGGGTGAAGACGTGGTCCATCATTGCGTTAATGACATTGCCACCACGGGCGCGGAGCCCCTTTTTTTTCTCGACTATGTGGGGACCTCCCGCCTCGATCCGACAAGCTTTCACGACATCCTGCGGGGAATGGCTCGCGCTTGCCGGAGAACCGGCTGCGCGCTTCTGGGCGGAGAGACGGCCCAGTTGCCGGGAATGTACCGGGACGGCGAGTATGACTTGGTGGGCGCTATCGTCGGAGTCGTGGACCGCTCAGCGCTCCTACCCCGCGCCGGAATGCGGGCCGGAGATCTTCTGGTCGGCCTCCGCTCCTCGGGCCTTCATACCAACGGATACTCCCTAGCGAGAAAAATTTTATTCGAGGAACAGAACCTCACGCTCGATTCGCGGATTCCCGGCTGCCCCCTTTCCTTGGGAGATGAGCTGCTCCGAGTCCATCGTTCGTATTTGCCTGAGCTTCGGCGGCTGCGCCGGCTCGAGCTTCCGGTTAAGGGAATCGCGCACATCACCGGCGGAGGGCTGCCGGAGAATCTCCCGCGCATTCTGCCCAAGCGGCTCGACGCCCAAATCAAGATCGGAAGCTGGCGGATACCTCCCCTGTTCCGCTTTCTGACCAAGGTCGGGAAGCTTTCCCAGGAAGAAAGCTATCGCGTTTTCAATATGGGGATCGGCATGGTTCTGGTTGCTGCTGCTGATTGCGCCGAGCGCGTCGCTCAGGCGGTCGGCGGAAGAATCATCGGCAAACTTGTGCCGGGAGAAGGACGAGTTCTTCTTTGTTGAGCTAGCTTTTCGTATTGTTTACAGAGAAAAGCCTCAAAGTGGAGGCGGAGGGAGTCGAACCCTCGTCTTCTCGCGGACTCCCGTTCGCTTCTACAAGTTTAGTAGCCCGATGAACATAACGCGCCCGCCGCCAGCCGGGCTACACGCGATGCAGGCGGTACGCCGGGCTTTTCCTTGCCACCCGCTCCTGGAGCCCGCAACCATGAGCAGGTCGTCCGGCAGAAGAACACGCTTATCTCGCCCGTACCGGCGCGGGTCGAAATAAACGCTTGCTGTCCAGCAGTTCGCTTAGGCAGCAAGAGCCAACTCGTGGTCGGCAGTTATCTTTTTCGAGCGGGTTTTTTTACGAGGCCAACCCACTCGCGAGCCCTCGACTTGCCACGAACGGGGATGCGCAAGAATCGATTACCGTTTGCGCCCCCGTCGATAACCATACAACCTTATGCAGCGGATCGCGCTCTGTCAAACGCGGCCGCCTTCTCAAGGACGCCAAGAAAGAGGAATTTCCGCAAAGCCCCAGACCGATTTCGCGCTGGGAAGCGAGGATCGCAAGCGATGTCGGGAAATCCCAAATGGCCTCCCGACGATGACGGCAACCGGCGGTGGATGCGGCACACCTTTCTCCTTTGCCTCCTCCTATTCTTCCTATCCGTCATTCAATTCGCTATCGGGCTGCTCGTCGCCCTCGGCATTCGGATTTACCCTATTTAGGCTTAGGCCGGACGGCTAACCCCGCCGGCGCATGACATCACGCATGTCTTTTTTCGCTTCCACGGCCCGAAGCTCTTCCCGCTTGTCGTGTTCCGCCTTTCCGACCCCGAGACCGAGCAGCACCTTGATCGTGCTCCCCTTCCAATAGAGCTTCAGGGGAATGAGCGTGCGTCCTTTGAGCGAGGTCTCGCCGAAAAGTTTCCGAATTTCGGCTTTGTGGAGCAATAACTTCCGCCGTGCCTTCGGGTCCCGGGTGGTGAAGCCGGCGGCATTTTCGTAAATGGGGATATTCATCTGGTAGAGCCATGCCTCCCCGTCCTCGATGCGAGCAAATGCTCCATCGAGTTGCCCTTTTCCCTGCCGAAGCGATTTCACCTCAGAGCCGAGGAGCACCAAGCCTGCCTCAAACGTCTCTAAAAAGGTGTAATCCCTTCGGGCACGACGGTTTACGACTAGATCGATGATAGCGCGCTCACTCACGGGCTCACCGACCGGTCCTTGCGCCTCAAGAACGGCGCGATTTGCTCGCTACGAGAGCCTAGGTCTCTCCTGAAGCTCCCCATGGCTTGTACCAGGGGCTTGCCAGGCGTCTGTCATCAGACCACCGGTTCTTCCAGAACCAGCGAGGTTAATGCTGTGGGAGGCTCCTCCGCGGGAGCCACCGTCAGCTTCCCATCGGCGATCTCCTTTAAGGCGATATGGAGCAAGCCCCATTGCGGATGGACCTCGACCAATGGCCGTGCCCCTTTCGCCAACAGACGCACCCGCCCCGAAACCGCGTTGATCAAGATTTCCGGGGAGCCCATTTTCTCAAGTGCTGCGGGGAGCAGCGTGGTAATCGTAATCGTATCGCTCACGGTTTGCTCTATTGCTTAGCCCAAGGGGACCTACTTACAGCTATTCGTTGGAAAAAGCAATCCGTTCCCCGGAAAATCCTCGAGAAGCCGGGGAACCCTTGCGGCCGGAGCCGGCGCGTTCGAGCCCTCGAACCATCAGCCCGCAACAAACAAGATCCGTCCACAATTATCGCAAAAAGCGAACTCCGCCCCCACTTCCGCCCGCAAGAGCGTCTGCCGAGTCAGCTTCATGTGGCAGCCTCCGCAGTTTCCGTGGACGACCGGGACGACAGCATTTTCTCTGTGTCCTCGCACAAGATTTTGATAACGCGCCAGAAGGGCTTGATTTACGGCGGTCGCCCGCCTCTCCCGATCCTTTTCCGCATCTGCCAGCTGGTCCCTCAACCGGGATTCCTTCTCCGCCAGCGCCTTTCGCTGCTGCCGGGCTTCCTCTTCCGCTTCCCTCGCCTTCTCTTCCTCCTGCTTCACGTCGATCTTCAAGGCGTCGCCTCTTTCGAGGAGCAGCAGCACCTCCTCCTCTTCCCTCTCCACCTCGCTCTTGACCTGGAGAATTTCATGGGAGAGCGCCTGATATTCTTCGTTCTTCCGCACCTGCATCTGTTGTGCTTGATATCGGGCCAGACGGCGGCCCAGCTCCTCGATCTCACCTTCCTTTTGCCGTCGCAGCAGCTCGGTCGACTGCTGTGCCTGCTTGGCCTCCAGCAGCTTCCGCTTCGCATCCGCCAACACCGCTTCCACACGTCTCCTGGCAAGAGGCAGTTGCGCGATCTCCAAGCGAAGGCGCGCGATTTGTTGATCGATCTCCTGTAGTGCAAGCAAAGGAGGAAGATCCGGATGCATCTTCCTTTCCCATACAGCCGGCACGGCGCAAAGGCAAGGAACGGCCGCCTCTTTTTCCTCTGCGCCGGACGAATCACCACAAGCGAAAGACCACCTGGACCGAGGCCTGAATCCTCATTTCTCCGCCGCTGACGGGAAACACGGCCGCAGTGCCCTGCTGTGCCACCCCGCTTGCAGCGCCTTCCAGTTCCAACCGCGAAAGCGGACGCGCAGGCTCGGGCCCTTCCTGGATGTTCAAGACCGGCCCCAACTGTGCACCTGCCGCCTTAGCCAGGAGTTCAGCCTTCCCCCGCGCCTTCTCCAACGCCTTTCCCAGCAATTCCCGATAGAGAGGCTCTAGTCGATTCGACAGCCATTCGACTCCGGAAACCTCGTCGACTCCCGCAGCGAAAAGAACGGCAAGCAGCCCGCCCAACTGGGAGAACTCCGCCAGCTCGATCGCCTCCCGGCGCGTCACTCGGTACGCGATGGTGCGCTCTTTCCCCTCCTTTTTCCCCTTTCCCTCGGCCATGACTGGCTGCAGTCGAATTTCCGAGGTCTTCCAGGCCGCCTTTCCGCCCCATTCACCATCCACCCGTTTGCGAATGTCCCCAAAGCGGCATTCGTCCCGCTGTTGGGCTTCGCCGGGAGTCTTCCCCTCGCTGATCAAAGCGAACCGCACGACCGCTCGATCGATTGGCACTGCCGCCTCGGCCTCTGCATGGACCCGGATGGTCCGCACGCTCTCCATCTCTCCCCTGGCGGCATCCATGCCCGCGCTTCCCAGCCATGCCGACAGCAAAACGATCGCAGCCCACGCGCCGGAACGGCAGTTACACATATGAATGGCCGCGCTCCTCCCCGCATCCCATCTTCCAGCGCGTAACTCCATGGGTTTCCGCTCCGCGTAAAAACAGAGGCTAAAAACGACTTTTTTCCGCTATTTTGTGATAAGATCAGCCGCGGCGAGGTTAAGGGTGCACTGCGGCCCGTCGGGTCGGCGAAAGGGCTGGCCGATCGGATAGCCTAATAGACGCTCCGTCGCCTCCAGAATTGCTTCTTTCGGAAATTCGACTGCGCGGTACAGGGATCGAACCTGTGACCCCTACCGTGTCAAGGTAGTGCTCTCCCTCTGAGCTAACCGCGCCCGCTCCCTGACGCTAACCCATGCCCCTGGGCGGCAGCAAGCAAAGAAAACTCGCCGCCGGGCACAAAGTCCTAGGGGATGCACGAAGTGAGCCGACAGCCCAAAATGCCCCCCTGACGACATCTGGAACCTTCTGATGATCGACCACAAACGGCTCTAGGCCATGATGACTTGTCTCAAAATGACCGCGATCGTCGATCGGCTCCTCCACCACAGCTACCGGCCACGACCCGTGGAGGAGGCTATCGACTCATCGAGAGACCGCGCGCGGCGGTGCTGGTGCAGCAACAGCCCAGCTCCTTTGCCGCAACCGTTCCGAAACCTGCATAGCGGTCAATTCCCCCTGTCGCCAGCGAATCAGTTCCTCACGTCGCCTGACACGCCGTCCGGCTTTCTCATCCCTCTCTGCCATGCTAGCTTGGCGTATGCTGACACTCCACCTCGCCTCCACCAATCCCCACAAGTTGGCGGAGTTTCAACGCCTTTTCGGGCCTTCCTTAACCCTGGTGCCCGCAATCTTCCCCGCCGCCGACAACCCATGGAAGGAAGATGGACTGACGTTTATGGATAATTCCATCACAAAAGCTATATCGTATAGCCTCACCCACCCCGGGTTGGTGCTGGCCGATGATTCCGGCCTTTCGGTCGCAGCCCTTGGCGGCGAGCCTGGAGTTCGCTCTGCCCGCTATGCCGGCCCCCGGGCAAGCGACGCTGAGAATCGCCGCCTTCTTCTTCACCGCCTTGCAGACGTCCCGCAAGAGGAGCGCACCGCTGTTTTTTCTTGTGCCCTGGCCTTGGCGACGAACGGCCAAATCTTGGTTACCGTGGAGGCGAGCTGCCGAGGTAGGATCACACCGCTACCCCGAGGCCGCGAAGGGTTCGGATATGATCCCATCTTCTTGCCCGATGGGGCCCTGCTTACCTTCGCGGAGATGACACCGGAGCAGAAGGACCGCTACAGCCATCGGTCGCAGGCGGTCGCGCGGCTCCGCGAATGGCTGGCGTCCGCCCAAAGGATCGGATAGGAGCCGAGCCTGTGTTTCGGTCCAATTTGTTTTGCATTCGACTCGACCAAATGCGAGGGCTTCGACGACAATTCGGCTATGAAAGCGATGATCCTGGCCGCCGGCAAAGGCACTCGCATGGGTTCCTTAACCACGCAGGTGCCCAAGCCGATGTTGAGCGTCGGCGGGCGGCCGGTACTCGATCGGATTGTTTGCGGCCTCCGGGATTCCGCCCGGGTAACGGAGTTCTGTTTGGTCGTGGGGCACCAGCAAGAGCGTATCCGCTCTTATTTTCAGGATGGAGCGCCGCTTGGAGTTTCGATCGTCTATCGGGAGCAAAAAGTCCTCGACGGCACGGGGCGCGCCCCTCTGCTCGCGCGTGACTGGGTTGGCGAAGAGCCCTTTCTCCTCTCTTACGGGGACATCTTGGTCGACCCGCAGGAATATCCTCGCCTGATCGCGGCATACTGCGACGACGGGGTTGTCGCCGTCTGTTCCCGGCAGGACCTCCGGTTGGGAGGAGCCGTACGACTCGACTCCAACGGCTTAGTCCAGGATATTATTGAAAAACCGCAAAATCCCGATCTCTGGCCGAATCGCTACTACAATGCCGGGATCTACGTGTTTTCGCCCCGGGCGTTTGTTTTTATGGAGAGGTTGGAAAAATCCCCGAGAGGCGAGTATGAATTGACAGCGGCCGTCCGCGAGCTGGCCCGGAGCGGCAAGGTGCATGGGCTGGTTTTACAGGGCGATTGGGCCGACGTCCGGGATCCGCAAGTTTTGGCGGAGCTCAATCGCAGGCGGCATTAGGGGGATCGCGGAAGCGTGAGGAAAACCGATGGCGATGCTTGGGCCCAAGCCATCGAATCCGTGCTATGCTATCTGGCTACCGAAAAGGATCATGCCGCCAACACCCAGCTCAGCAATCGGCTTCTTCTCGAAGCCTTCGCCCGATGGGCGGTGGAAAACCGCCTCTGCGATCCCGCCCGCGTCACCATCGAAGACATTCACAGATACTTGGCGCGGGAGCGCGACAGGGGATTGGCTCCTAGCTCTCTTAAATCGCTGATCGTGGCTTTGCGTCATTTGTTCTTCTTCTTGCGACGAGAGGGCACAATTTCCTCCGACATCGCTACTGATCTGGAGATGCCGAAAGTCGGGCTTCGAATCCCCCGAGTTTTGTCGGAGAAGACAATAATCCATCTTTTATCCATAGAATATCCATCTACCCCGGAAGGCATTCGCGATCGCGCCATCCTGGAGACCCTCTATGGAGCCGGCCTACGGGCGAGCGAACTGGTCGGCCTCCGCTTCACCTCGTTCTTGCGGGAAGAACGGTTGTTGCGTGTTTTTGGAAAGGGCGGCAAGGAACGGATGGTTCCCTTGGGTAGGGCCGCGGTTCGCGCGCTTGAGGTCTACCTTCGCGAGGGTCGTCCTCTCCTTCTGGGCGCGCGAAGAAGCGACTTTCTTTTTGTGAAGCGCGGCGGCGGTCCGCTCAGCCGTTTTGCTTTGAATCAACTCCTCTCCCGCCTAGCCCGGCGGATCGGCCTCGGCCGGGGAATTCATCCCCACCTATTGCGCCATTCGTTCGCGACCCACCTTCTTCATCACGGCGCGGACCTCCGATCCTTGCAGCTCTTGCTCGGTCACGCCGACCTCGCCACCACTCAGATTTATACCCATGTCGACGCCGATCGGCTCCGGGAAGTGCATCGGCGGTTTCATCCGAGAGGTCAATGACGCCTTCGTCGCGGAACGCCTTTTTACGGCATCCAAGCAAAAGCATTTTCCGCAGCGAACCCGTCGCGTTCCGTTCCTCGTGGCCGTGCCGGGAGAAGCGGTTCCCTCGCGGGGAATGTCTCCCTTGGGGTCCCTGCTGGACCGGAGTGCCTCTTGCTTTCCTGCGGCGGACCGCGCAGCCGAAGGATTATTACGTGTTTGACAGCAAAAGCGGGAAATGAATCTGGAAGGCCTCCAAGTGGCCATCGGGCATGAATTTCGCAGCCTGTCGTTGCTGCGCGAGGCGCTCACGCATCCTTCCTACGCGGCGGAAAGCCGACGCGAAAGCCCCGACTATCAGCGGCTGGAATTTCTAGGGGACGCCGTGTTGCAACTCGCCATCACCGACTACCTGTATTCTCTTTTCCCCAAGCACAACGAAGGATTGCTCACGAAAGCGCGCTCCTTTCTGGTCAACCGCGCGCGTCTTGCCACGATTGCCAGGGAACTCGGCCTGGGCGCTCTGCTCTTGCTCGGCAAAGGGGAAGAGAAAAGCGGCGGGCGAGAAAAAGACTCTACCCTGGCCGACTCCTTCGAGGCGCTGATCGGCGCCATCTATCGAGACGCCGGCTGGCGTAAAACGAAGATGATCGTGCGCAAGCTTTTTTCGGAGGCGCTCCAGCGGGTGGGTTCGTCGCCGGAAACTCTTCTGGGCAATCCGAAAGGATTGTTGCAGGAATTTCTGCAAAAGGAAGGGGGCGAGCCCCCTCGGTACCGCTGCATTGGCCAATCCGGCGAAGCGCATCGCAAATGGTACACCGTCGTCGTCGAGTGGGGCGAGGCACCTCTCGGAGAAGGTACCGGCCGCAGCAAAAAAGAGGCGGAGCTCAATGCAGCGAGCGACGCACTCGCTCGCATAGCTCAACGTAGCCCGCACGAATCGCCTTTCGCTGCCCTTCGTAGGCCTCGATAAACTCTTCCAGGGTAGCAAATCCCAAGCGGCGGCCGAGTCGGTTCCACGCTTGAGGGTCTTCGGGCAAGATTTCCTGGTGCTGGTTTCTTTCCCGCCGGAGCACGGCTTCCAAGCGCCGGAGGAATCGGTATCCCTGCTCAAACCGCTGCGCCACCGCGGGAAGGGCGGCCTGAAGGGCGACCAACGCCTTCCAGAAATTGGGCTCCCGTTTGCGTTCCTTCATAAGCCAGAGGGTGATCCCGAATTCGATATCAAGAATCCCTCCGATGCCGGTCTTGAAACGTCGGAAAGAAAGAACGCCCGCGTGACGTTCCGCTTCGATTCGTTCCCGCATGGCGATGACCTTGTCCACCGGGCAGGACGCGGTTCGATCGAGCCAGATCCGTTCCACTTTGTCGATGAACCTTTGTCCGGTAGTTGGGTCGCCCGCGACGAAGCGCGCGCGAGTCAAAGCCTGAATTTCCCAAAACTCCGCCTCATCGCGGTAGTAGCGCTCGTACGCTTCCACCGGACGAGCCAGAGGGCCTTCTCCGTGCGGCCGCAGACGGTAATCCATAGGAAAAAGAATTCCCGCCCCCAGCGTTTCGGTAAGAAAACGGTGCACGGCCAATGCCGCTTCTTCCGGTGCGCCGATGCAAAGGCAGTCGAGATCGGACCCGTAAGCGAGATCACCGCCTCCAAACCTGCCGAGGGCCACGTAGGCCAGATTTCCCCGGCTCGATCTTCGGCAGGCAAGTTCAAGGCAGGCTTCGGCAAGCGCCGTATATTCTTCTTGAATCGCAGCGAGATCGGCCAGCCCCAGAATATCGCGGAGGAGAATACGGAGAAGCTCGCCGCGACGATAGATCCGCGCGGCGACCGCCGGTTCCCCCGGCAAACTTTCCAGCTCTCGGAGATAGTCGGCCCGATTCTTCTGCCTTCCCAGGGAAGGGCTTTGCGTAACCTCTTCGAAGAGTTCGGGCTGCGCGAAAAGGATTTCGCTGAAGAAGGAGCTGGCGTCGAAAAGCCGGATCAGGAGATCGAGGGCTTTCGGATTGGCCGCCAGGGTTTCGTAAAGGAAAGACCGCGCTCCGTATTTGGATACGAAAGAGACGAAACGGCGGAGGACGGCATCGGGGTCGACCGCCGATGCGAGCGACTGTGCCAGAAAGGGAGCTAAGCGACGATACGCGCGAGCGGCGCGGGGAGCGCTCAAGAGGGAATCGCGCACCTGAAGAGCCGCGAGATTTCGTTCCGCCTCCGCGGGAGCAGCGAAGACTCCGAGCGGAATATGAGCGTGCGTTTCACATTTTTTAATGAAATATTTTTGAAATAATTCATGGACAAGCGTGCGGTGCTTTTGCAGCGTCGACTCGAAGTCCGGCGGTGATAATCCCAGCGACTTGGCGATCTCCGCCCGTGCATCCGAATCCGTAGGAAGCAAATGCGTTTGCAATTCCTCCACCATTTGCAGCCGGTGTTCCAAGTTCCGCAAAAAGCCGTAAGCTTTCGTCAACGCCTCCGCTTCTTCGAACGGCAGGATCTGCACGGTTGCCAGCGCGCGCAACGCGGAACAGGTAGATCGCACTTGGATGATCGGCTGCCGGGCCCCATAAAAAAGCTGCAGCGCCTGCGCGACGAATTCGATCTCGCGGATTCCTCCCGGTCCGAGCTTTACGTCACGCAGCTTCCGATCGCCGAGCAGGATCTCCTCATCGATGCGGGCCTTCATCGCGGCGATCTCCTCGAAGACCTCCTCCGTGAGATGGCGGGGAAAGCAAAAGTGTTGCCGCAACAGTTCGAACTCGTACCCCAGGTCAGGATCTCCTGCGACGTAGCGTGCTTTGATCAGCGCCATCCGCTCCCAGGTCTCGCCGGAGGCCGCATAATACCGCTCGCTCTCGGACAATGAGGGCACCAGCGCCCCGGAGTCGCCATCCGGGCGCAGCCGCAAATCGACCCGATAGAGCGCTCCGGCTTTGCCCGCACCGGAAAGCCCGGATATGACGCGTTGGGCGATGGTCGTCCGAAGCGGTGCGGCAAAACGGCTCTCCTCGTCCCCGGCAAGGAAGACGATGTCGATGTCCGAGCTGTAGTTCAGCTCTTGTCCGCCCAGCTTCCCCAACGCAAGCACCGAAACCGAACCGTGCGTCACACGAAGTTCTTCCTCAACGAGTCGTAGAACTGAGGCGATGGAAAAATCGGCGAGATGCGAAAGGGCCGCGACTGTTTCCTGCCAAGAATAACGTCCCGCAAAGTCGAGGAAGCCGATCCGCAGCTGCTCCCGGTGCTTCAAGACCCGCAACGCGTCGAGCTTGCGGGAAGCATCCGCGCCGGCCCCGCACAGCTCACGCCAGTCCATTCTCCACCTGCCTGGACCCCGTACCCCCCCGGGAGGCGCGGCCGCAACCGCAACCAGCCAATCCCGCCAATCGGAGTGGAACGCCAAGCGATTGCGCGATACCGCCGAAAAGCGCAGGAACGCCGCAAGGGCGTCGTCAAAGCTCGGAAATCGACCGAAAGTTTCTTGCATGGAATGCTCTCCCCCTCGCGCCTGCCGGATCGCACAGAACGCTTCCGTTATCGCGTCGCTCGTTTCTTTTACAGAGAGTAAATTTTACAAATAATTGAATGCGTAGATCTTACAGCTTAATGCCTGCAAAGAGAGGGGCGAAATAAGTAAAAATAAGATCCGCCCCCGCGCGCTTGATGGCGAGAAGAGATTCCCGATAGGCCGCTTCCAGATCGAGCCAGCCCTTTCCCGCGGCAGCGATGATTTGCGCATATTCGCCGCTGACCTGGTAGGCGGCGACGGGAAGAAGAGTGCGCGCACGGACGTTCGAAATCACGTCCAGATAGGGTCCCGCCGGCTTAACCATGAGGATATCCGCTCCTTCCTCCTCATCGAGCTGCGCTTCGAGCAAGCCCTCACGAAGGTTGGCCGGATTGAGCTGATAGCTTCTTTTATCCAAATACCCTTTCCCTCGGCGGCTTCCGATAGCGTCGCGAAAAGGCCCGTAAAAAGCGGAAGCAAATTTGACGGCATAGGCCAGGATCCCCACCCGCTCCAGTTCCGCCGCATCCAAGCTCACCCGGATGGCGGCGATCCTTCCGTCCATCATGTCGGAAGGCGCGACGAAATCGACGCCCGCCTCGCCGAGGATCCGCGCCATCTCGCAGAGTACGAAGACAGTCGGATCATTCTCGATCTCTCCGGTCTCCGCATTCCAAACACCGTCGTGCCCGTGGTCCGTATAGGGATCCAGAGCGACGTCGGCGATCACCAGCAGACCCGCCCCTCTCGCCTTGATCTCCCGCACCACCCGGGGTATCAACCCCGCAGGGTCCAGCGCGGCTGATCCCTTCGCGTCCTTCTTTTCTTCGGGGATGCAGGGAAAGAGGGCGACACCCGGTACCCCCGCTTCGTATAAATCCAGCGCCAGCCGGACGGCGTCGGCCGGATTGTGTCGAAAGACCCCGGGCATCGACTCGATCTCCTCCTGCGGCCCGCTTTCCTTGCAAAAAATAGGTGCGACGAGGTCGCTCACGTTCAGAACGTGCTCTTCGATCAACCGCCGGATCGCCTCGGTGGCCCGGAGCCTCCGAGGACGGCGGCGCAGTGCAAGCTTATGGGAGGAATTTGCCATGTCCTACGCTATGACGTTCTCTTTTCCCTTTCCAAGGGCTTTCTGCCGAAGGCCCGGAGACTTGCCCTCGCAAGCGGCCTCGGGCTTCCTCCCCAGCTGTGTCGGATGCCGCACGGCGGGGATCTTCGCCCCAAAGCCGGGGCTCCGCCATACTGCTCCTTGCTTTTCAATAGTTTTTTGCCTTTCTAGAGCCAACGCGCACGAGGCGATCGCTCATGTCCGGCCTGCATCATGTCCAACATCCCGTCCTCTACGATCGCATTACCCAGATGCGCGACCGGCGAACCGATCAGAGCCTTTTCGTTCGCTTGCTGGAAGAAGCCTGTTTTGTTCTCGCCGTGGAGGCGACGCGCGATTTCGCGCTCAAGTCGATCCCTGTCGCTACCCCGTTGGAAGACACTCGAGGCCCCATCCTCTCGGAAGCGGTTGTGCTCGTGCCGATCCTGCGCGCCGGCTTGGGCATGCTCCCGCCCTTCCGTACCCTTCTTCCCCAAGCCGCTGTTTCCTTCATCGGCGCGCTGCGAGACGAGCATACGCTGGAACCGTCCATTTATCTCGACCGCATTCCTGCGGTGACTTCCGATGCGCAGGTCGTTCTCTTGGATCCGATGCTCGCAACCGGAGGCACCGCCGTGACCATTCTCAACCTGCTCAAGGAGCGAGGAGCCCGGCGGCTCCGCCTCGTCTGCTGCCTCTCTTCCCCGGAAGGAATCCGCAGGGTACAGGAAGCTCATCCGGAAGTGACCATCTTCACCGGAGCCATCGATCGCGGGCTGAACGAGCGCGGCTTCATTCTCCCGGGGCTGGGGGACGCCGGCGATCGGCAATTCGGCACCCGCGCCCGCTCGCTTCCGGGCCATCCCGGAGATGGCTGATCGGTCCCTATGATTGAGAATATAGCCATGGTTTGTTCAACATCCCTTTTTTTGTCCGCTGACGCTTTCCCCTTGGCGCTCGGTCCGAATCGGCCTGTCTTCAGACGGTCGCTTCAGGCAAAAAGAGCTTTGCCTGGCATCGGCGAGCCCATAACGTTGGCGCATGGAGACCTTGGAAAGTCTTCGAAGGCTTTATGATCAGCCACTCCTGCCTCTCCTCACGCGCGCCCGCTCCGTCCATGTCGTCCACCATCCGGAGAATGAGATCCAGCGCTGTGAGCTTGTGAACATCAAGGCGGGAGGGTGCTCGGAGGACTGCCGGTACTGCGCGCAAAGCTTGCGGTACGCAACCGGAATCACCCGGCAGGGGATTCTCGACCCTTCCTCTCTTCGCCGGGCGGCGCGGGAAGCACGCCTCCGCGGAGCAACCCGTCTCTGCCTGGGAGCTGCCTGGCGTGGTCTCAAAGAAGGAGATAGCCGGCTCCATGAGGTCTGTCGACTCGTGGAAACGATTCGTGACGAGGGCCTGGAGATCTGCGTGACCTTGGGTCTGCTCCGACCGGCGGCCGCACGTCGTCTTCGCGAGGCCGGGGTCACGGTTTACAATCACAACCTCAATTCCGGTCCGAAGTTCTATCGGGAAATCGCGACGACCCATTCCTTCGCGGACAGGATTGCCACCCTGCGCGCGGCGCAAGAGGCCGGCTTGCGCCTTTGCAGCGGCGGCATCCTGGGCATGGGGGAAAGCGTGGATGACCGCTTGGAAATGCTGCTGGCCCTTCTTGAGTTCGACCCCGCGCCGGAAAGCGTCCCGCTCAATCTTCTCGTTCCCATTCCGGGCACCCCTCTCAGTTCTCAACCGCCGGTCGACCCACTCGACTTGGTGCGACTAATCTGCGTGACGCGCATCGTCCTCCCCCGCAGCCGGATCCGGTTGGCGGCCGGGCGGCGCCGCTTGCCGCCCGAAACCCAGCTCCTCTGCTTTCTGGCCGGCGCCAACTCGATTTTCATCGGCGAAAAGCTGCTCACCACACCCAATGCCTCGTTCGATTCCGATCGCGTGCTTTTCGAAAGCTTGGGGGTAAGCTCGTCCGGTTCCAATTCTTGCCCGCGATCGAAGTCAGCTGAGCCGCTCCTCCGGCGAAATCCTTGCCGCGGCAGCAACTTTGCGGGATCGGTTGACCAACGTGGCGATTGACGTTCGCGCCGATTGTGACTTGATTGTAATTCCATGCCAAGCGTCGACGCACCATTGCCCGCGGGCCTGCAGGAGATCGTCCATCTCTTTGAAAGCCTCCCTGCGCAGGAAAAGAGGGAATTGCTCATCGCCTACAGCGACCGTGCCGGCGAATATGCCCCAAAGGAGGGGGAGACCTTTTTACTCTCGGATGTCCGTAAAGACGAGGAGTGCACCGATTCGGTCGGTGTCTTCCTGAAGGCTGATTCGGGAGATCGACTTCTTTTCCGAATGTCGCTCGGTCCCCACGTGCAGACTCTTACCCGTGCTATGGCCTCGATCCTTTGTCAGGGATTGGCGGGTTCGACCGCGGCGGAGGTGATGGCGATCCCGAACACCTTCGTACCGAAAATCGTCGGCACCGAGCTCGTCCGCCAGCGGAGCCAGACCGTCTATTACATCCTGGCACGCCTCAAAGGCGCATGTCGACGCCTGCTCGTCGAACAGCGACAGGCGCAGTCCGCGGGCTCCGCGCCATGAATCTCAGCACTGAAGACGCTGACGCGACCTACCGTTCGCTGGGATTGGGGAAAGCCCCGCTCCGGCTGGACGCCGAATCTCCAGACAAGGCGGTCGCGATCGGAGGGGAAATTCCCGAATACCCGCGCGTTCTCGTCGGACAGGATCGCTATGAAGCGATCCTCAACCGGTTGATCGCTTCCCGGCTCTTTCCCATTCGCGACAACCCGTCTCTCTTTTCGGCGACCTTTCTAACCACCTACTTCCGGGAGCGACTGCGATTCGCGGCCTACGACGCGGTTCTGCGGGAAGAGGGTTCCTCGGAATTAACCGCTTCCGGCCGGAAGCCGGCGAAATGGAGAGCCCGCCTCTATCGACGCGCGCTTGTTCAGCGACTGCTCACCCGCATCGAACGACGACGGCTGAACAGTCGTCCCTGGCTGGATCAGGTTTGGCAAAAGGCCGTCGGCCCGCGCATCGCCGCGGAATCCCAGCTCGTTCGCATCGACAGAGAATCCTGCCGCGCCATCATCCGGTCGCTTAATGCGTCGCTTGCGTTTTCGCTGCGCCGACGTCCGGATCTCTGCTCGTTCCTTTCCGAAGCCCTGGGCACTCCGATTCGCGAGATCCGCATGGTCGTCTGAAGCAAAACGACCCGGCGGCGCGCGACCGGCGGCTCACCGCATGGCTCTGGCCATTCCGCTTCCGATCTCGGCGGGAGAAAGGATAACGGGAATCCCTGCCGCTTCGAAGGCTTCGATTTTCGCCTTCACCGTGCCGGCGGCCCCCGTAATGACCGCCCCCGCATGCCCCATGCGCCTCCCGGGTGGTGCCGTGGCGCCGGCTAGGAAAGCCGCGATCGGCTTACGGGAAGAAGTCTTCCAAAAGGCGGCGGCTTCCTGTTCCTCGACCCCTCCGATCTCCCCGATGATCAAGATCGCCTCCGTCGCCGGATCCGCATCGAACATCTCGACGACGCTCCTGAGGCTGAGCCCATGGACGGGATCACCCCCGATTCCCACGCAACTGCTCTGGCCGATGCCTTTCTGCGAGAGCTGCCAGACCGCCTCGTAGGTGAGTGTCCCGCTGCGGGAGACGATACCGACTGGCCCCGGTTTGTGAATATACCCCGGCATGATTCCGATTTTGCACTCACCCGGTGTGATCACCCCCGGGCAGTTGGGGCCGATCAGGCGCGTGTTCCTTCGTTCCAAGCAGGCCAGGACCCGCACCATATCGAGAGTCGGAATCCCCTCGGTGATGCAAACGATCAATTCGATGTCGGAAGCGGCGGCCTCAACGAGGGCATCGGGGGCGGCGGCCGCAGGAACGAAGATCAAGCTCGCATTGCACCCTGTGGCTTCCTTTGCTTCGGCCACCGAATCGAAGATGGGCACCCGCCCATCGAACTTCTGCCCCCCACGTCCGGGCGTCACCCCTGCCACGATCTTCGTCCCGTAATCGAGACAGGCTCGCGCATGAAAAGATCCCGCCTTCCCGGTGATGCCCTGCACCACGACCCGAGAGGAACGGTCGGCGAGGATCGACATCTACCCGGCCTCCCTGGCCGCCTCTACCGCTTTTCGGGCCGCCTCGGCCAGATCGTCGGAGGTCCGGATGGGTAGTCCCGACTGCTCCAGGATCTCCTTGCCCTCTTCGAAATTCGTGCCCTGGAGTCGAACGATGATCGGCACCTTGGGTTGCAGACGGGAAATCGCCTCCACCATGCCGCGCGCGATCAGGTCGCAACGGAGGATGCCGCCGAAGATGTGAACAAAAACCGACCGCACCTTGGGGTCCCCTAGCAGGATGTCGAACGCCCGGGTAACCCGCTCCAAGTCGGCACCCCCACCGACATCCAGGAAGTTGGCCGGTTCTCCGCCGTAACGGTGGAGTATATCCATCGTGGCCATCGCAAGGCCGGCCCCGTTGACCAGACAGCCGATATTTCCGGAGAGACCGACATAATTGAGTCTGGCTTTCGCGGCCGCCGCCTCTCGCGGGTCTTCGAGGACCTCGTCCTGGTAAGAGGCGATTTCCGGATGGCGAAAGAGAGCGTTCTCATCGAATCCGACCTTTGCGTCGATCACGGCGATCCTTTCGTTCTCGACGATGGCAAGCGGATTAATTTCGACCAGGCTCGCGTCGCAATCGCAAAAGAACCGGTAGAGCCGAACCGCCACATCCACCACCTGATTCCGCAGGGAGCCATGCAAGCCCATCCGCCCGGCGAGCTCGCGCGCCTGATAGGGCCAGAGCCCAGATAGGAAGTCGATCCGTAGCCGTTGAATGGCATCGGGCTCCTTTTGCGCAACCTCTTCAATGTCCACCCCTCCTCGAGAACTCCCGATCAGCAGAGGGCAACGGTGTTCGCGGTCGATGAGAATCGCCAGGTAAAGCTCTCGGCTGATCCGCGGCGCCTCGGCAACCAGCAGCTTGTTCACCGGTCGGCCCTCCGGCCCGGTCTGGGCGGTGACCAAGACTCCCCCGAGCATCGCCTGCGCAACCGATTCCACTTCCGCGGGATTCTTGCAAAGGCGGACTCCTCCGGCAAAACCGCTTACAAAGCGTCCCCTCCCCCTTCCCCCGGCCAGAATCTGCGCTTTGACAACCAAGGGTCGACCGGTCAACCGCTCCGCAATATCGCGGGCTTGCTGGGGACTCGATGCGACCGCGCCGGCGGGAATCGGTAAGCCATAACGAGCAAGGAGATCCCTCGCTTGATACTCGTAGACGTTCATAGCGCCCGGTCGAACCTCCGTTCGCGCCCGTCTCCACCATGGGGTTCCTGCACCTCCGTCGCCCGCGAAGCCGGAACGAGGATCGCGTCACGCATGCCATGCACCAGCTTCTTGTCCGCAGGGCAAATGGTCGCCAAAACCCCGCAAAGCTCGGCTTTGCCGTCCAAGACGAAATAGTAGGGGGAAATCCGTACACGGCCGGTCATTCGTTCTTTTGCCCCGTCCGCAGTGAAAAAAGGGTGCTCGGCGAGCGAACCCTTGACAAACCGCTGCAAAACCCAGGGATGAGTCTCGAAATCTTCGAGGGCCTGCTCGATCCGCTTCTGCCACTCGGCTTGTGCCAAGTCCGAGCCCACAAAGACGCCTCGCGAGCCCCAGGCCAGAGGAGAAAAGCCGGAAATCTTGAGCACCAGATCCCGCTCCGTCTGGCTGAAATGACCGAGCTCCCGCCAATCGTTGATCTCCAATCCCGGATAGACCGCTTGCGGAGGAAGAGGGGTCGGATCCAGAATCCAGCTCTGGGGGATGAGCTCCCGCAGGAATCGAAAACCTTTTTCGGTGAGCTGACGCCGCCAAAAGTCCCGCAGCGGTCGAAGCCAAAAGAGCGCGAGCCAAAGCTTCTCTTCCAAGTAGGGCTTCAGCGGCGGCGTCATTACGGTCCGATCGGGAACGAAGCTCGCCCGGATCGTGGGAAGCTTTTCCCAATCAAAGCACTCGAAAAAGCGGTAGATCGCCGGGTCGCCGCATCGATAATCTTCCGCCCGACGGATCCGGTCCGGTCCGACTAGGTACTCCATTTCCGGCCGGTAGGAAGAGGCTTCCTCGGAGATCACGACGTCCCCGGCGGGAAAGATACGGGAGAAGCCCTTCCGCATTCCGTCTGTTCCCCCGAGAAGCTTTGCATCCCAGTGGGCGAAGCGTTCCTGCAACCAAGCGGTCACCCCGATGCCGCCCGGTACGTTGTCGAGCTCGCAGAGCGCAAAACCCGAATCGGTCCAGAGGAGATCGGGCCGGATCAGCCGGGGAACCTGATTCGCCAAGGCGGCGTGCCGCGATAGGGAAATCAGATCTTTGGGCTTGCCGCGGTCGAGCAGCTCGGCGATCCAGGCCGGTGCTCTTCCTTGCACGCTCCACCGATAGAGGAGATTACACCCCTGCACGAAGTGCTGCAGGACCGGACCGAGCCGTTCTAATATTGCGACGTGCCGCTCGCTTAGGGGAAAGGAGGTGTCGCTGACCCGCCATTCCTTTTCGGCCAGCAGGCCCGATTCGGGCATTCCCCTCCGTAACAACGACAATCGATCGAGAGCGTTCAAAAAACAGATCCGTTCCGGGCCCGGGGTGTTAGGACTGTTCCTCTGTTCAGGAGTGCTCCTCCGCAGCCTTGTTCGGTAGCAGGCCCTCGAAAAGACGATGCCAAACGCTTTGCGCCGGCGGCCGAAACCGCAAACGCAACCGAAACGCGTGGGAGCCAGCTTCCTAAAGGCAGTTCCGAGCTGGCATTACCGTAATTAGCCCGCCGGCCATCGGCTCGTCAACCTCTTCTCTGCCGGTCAAAGACGCAGCCAATCGCCAGGGAGCAAATGGTGGGCGAGGAATCGGGTGAACGGGCTCAATCCGCCAGCGGGAGATCGGGCCTTGGTTTCCCCGCTGTCTGCTTCGGCCCGGCCGAGGAACCCGCTCTCCTTCGGCAAACCCGCTCCAAGGCTTGCGCCTCGCTTCGTTCACCGATTATATCGGCTTTTTATGGAAGAACTCATCATCGTTGGTTCCGGTTGCGCCGGCTGGACCGCGGCCATCTACGCCGCGCGCGCCAACCTCCGTCCGCTCGTAATCACAGGCACCTTGCCGGGAGGCCTGTTGATGACGACGACGCTGGTGGAAAATTTCCCCGGTTTTCCCAACGGGATCCAGGGGCCCGACCTAATGGCGGCTATGGAAGAACAGGCGAAGCGTTTCGGGGCGCGTGTCCTCTCGATGGCGGTGGTCACTCGGACCGAGCTTCGCGGTACTCCCAAGCGGATCTTTCTCGAAGACGGAGTGCTGGAGGCGAAGGCCGTGATTCTGGCCGTAGGCGCTCGCCCAAGACATCTGGATGCGCCGGGCGAAAGGGAGCTCGAGACGCGCGGAGTCAGCTATTGCGCGACCTGTGACGGTGCGCTTCCTCTCTTTCGCAATCGGCCCTTGGCGGTCGTGGGCGGGGGCGATACCGCCTGCGAGGAAGCCCTCTATTTGACTCGCTTCGCGTCGGAAGTGTACCTCATTCATCGACGCGATCAGTTGCGCGCCTCACCGATCATGGCCGCGCGGGTGCTCGGCAATGCCAAGATCCGACCTATCTGGAACACGGTGGTAACCGAGGTGTTGGGCCGCAATGAGGGCAAGCTGACGGGGCTGGCCCTCTGCGAGCTCCCAACGGGCAAGACGAGAATCCTCTCCTGCGCGGGACTTTTCGTAGCCATCGGTCATCAACCGAGCACGGAGCCCTTTCGCGGCCAGGTCGATCTCGACGAGCGCGGGTATATTCGGGTTCGCCAGGGAGCCCACACCGACCAGCGCGGGGTATTCGCGGCGGGCGATTGCGTGGATTTCACCTACCGGCAAGCCGTGACGGCGGCGGGCATGGGCTGCATGGCCGCTCTGGACGCGGAAAGATATCTCTCCTCGGCCGCTGCGGCATCGCACGCTTGATTCCGGGGAAATCGGAGCTTAGTTTGGGAGTTTTTACGAGAAATAACCCATGGTGACTGTCCAAACCGAGGAGCTCGGTTCTTGCCGGAAACGACTTCGGATCGAGGTTTCCGCAGACCAAGTCGCGCAGATCCGCAAGAAAGTCGTGGAACGTTTTTCGCAAGCGGCCCGGCTGCCGGGGTTCCGGCCGGGGAAAGCGCCGGTGCCCCTGGTGGAAAAGCAGTTCCAAAAACGTATCGATGACGAGCTGCAGAAAACGCTGATTAGCCAGGGCTTTCAAGAAGCCGTACAGAAGCAGCAGCTCAACGTGGTCCGCGGGCTGGGAACCGAAGATGTCCGTTACCTCCCCGGGCTTTCCTTTTCTTTCGCGGCCATGGTCGACTGCGCTCCTACCTTTTCCCTGCCCGAATATTCGTCGATGGTTATCCCGAAATTGGAGTTGATGGTAAGCAAGGAGGAAGTTGATCAAGCTCTCGGCAAGCTCCTGGAAACCCGTGCTACGTTCGCCGATGCTCCGAACCGCCCGCTGGCGGAAGGCGATTATGCGGTGCTTCGGTACGAAGCAACTCTAGACGGTCAGCCGCTGTCTACACTTTTTCCGGCGGCGGGAATCCTCGGCCGCGCCGAGGATCAGTGGCTGTTGGTCAAGCCGGGAATCTTCGTTCCGGGCTTCGCGGAGGGCATCCTCGGGATGGAAATCGGGCAAACCCGCTCGCTGTCCCTATCCTTTCCGGAGGATTGGTTTTTTGAACCGCTCCGCGGCAAGAGAGTCGATTACTCCATCACCCTCTTGGCGATCAAGGAGCGCCACGTCCCTCCGCTTTCGGACGAACTGGCCAAGGAGATCGCCGGAACCGACGAGTCGGGACTCCTCTCGCTGCTGCAAACCGCGGTGGAAACCGAAAAGAAGCGGGCCGCACGCCGGGAGCAAGCCAACCACATCGTAAACGCTCTCCTCGGCTCGGTCGAATTCCCGCTCCCGGAATCGCTGGTGGAAGAGGAGACGGCAAGCGCCGTTCGGGAAATCGTCGCCGAGAATCAGGAACGCGGCATTCCTCTGTCCGTGGTTCAGCAGAAGACGAAGGAAATCTTCGCGAATGCGCGCAGGCTGGCCGCCCAGCGGGTGAAGCTGCGTTTCCTCATTGAGCGGATCGCGCGGAATGAATCACTGACGGTGACAGACGAAGAGCTTTCCGGCGCGATCGCTTCTCTCGCGCATCGGCAGAAGCTTCCTCCCCGACAGTTCATCCAACGGATTTCCCGGGAAAACCTGGAGGCACTCAAAAGGCAGATATTGACAGAGAAAGTAATCGACTTCCTCATCGAAAGAGCGAAGGTTGCTACCGTATGACAGACCATGGCTTGAGAGCACAGATCATTCCGTCCGTCATTGAGCAGATCGGCCGGGAAGAACGGCGGTACGACGTCTATTCCCGCCTCCTCAAGGATCGTATTATCTTTCTTGGCGTGGCGATCGACGACATGATTGCCAACGTCGTCATCGCGCAGCTGCTCTTCCTCCAGATGGAAGATCCCAAGAAGGACGTGAGCATCTACATCCACTCGCCCGGTGGCTATGTCACGGCGGGCATGGCGATCTACGACACTCTGCAGTTCATCAGCTGCGACGTAGCGACCTATTGCATCGGGCAGGCGGCGAGCATGGCCGCTGTTCTTCTCGCGGCCGGAACCAAGGGCAAACGGTTCGCGCTGCCCAATGCTCGGATCATGATTCATCAACCTCTGGGAGGGGCTCAAGGGCAAGCTTCGGATATCAGCATCCAGGCCAAGGAAATCCTGCGCACCAAGCGGCAGCTCAACCAAATTCTGGCGATGCACACCGGCCAACCGCTCGAAAGACTGGAAAAGGACACCGATCGGGATTTCTTCATGTCGGCCGAGCAAGCAAAGGCCTATGGCATCGTCGATGAAGTCGTGAAGACTAAGGTCACCGTCCCGCAGGTGCCGGAGCCGACGATCGCATAGGAGACCGGAGTGCCATGGCCCGTCCCGTGCAACTGACCATGTGCTCCTTCTGCGGGAGGAGCCATGCGGAGGTTCGCAAGCTGATCTCGGGCCCGGGCGTCTACATCTGCGATAGCTGCATCAACGTCTGCAAGGACATCCTCGATCGGGAAGAAAAAGGGGAAGCTCCGGCCGCTGGCGCGGCGATGATCCCCAAGCCGAGCGAAATCCACCGATTTCTCGATCAATACGTGATCGGGCAAGAGCGGACAAAGAAGGTGCTGTCGGTCGCGGTCCACAATCATTACAAGCGCGTACTGGCCCAGGGCGCTGGCTCCCCGGCCGGTCTGGCGAGCCGCTTGGACAAGCATCCGGACGTCGAACTGGAAAAGAGCAACATCCTGCTTATCGGGCCGACCGGCTCGGGCAAGACATTGCTGGCGCGCACCCTGGCCCGGATGCTCGACGTTCCATTTTGTCTCGCGGATGCCACTTCTCTCACGGAGGCCGGGTACGTCGGTGATGATGTCGAAAACATCCTTCTCCGGTTGCTCCAGAACGCCAATTTCGACGTGAAGCGGGCCGAGATCGGCATCGTCTATATCGACGAGATCGACAAGATTGCGAGAAAGACCGACAGCCCGTCGATCACACGGGACGTGTCCGGGGAGGGAGTGCAGCAGGCCCTGCTCAAAATGCTCGAGGGGACGGTCAGCCACGTGCCTCCCCAGGGTGGACGAAAACATCCGCACCAAGAGTGCATCCGCCTAAATACGCAACATATCCTCTTCATTTGCGGAGGCGCGTTTGTCGGCCTCGACAAGATTGTCGCCCGTCGGCGCAGTCAGCGACGCCTGGGTTTTGCGGCTCATAGCCAGAGCGAGACCGACCCGACGGCTCCCGCGGAGATTGAGCCCGAGGACCTTGTCCAGTACGGGATGATCCCGGAGTTTGTGGGCCGGTTGCCGGTCCTCGCCTGGCTGGATGCCTTGACCGAGGATGAGCTCGTCAGCATCCTGACGGAACCGAAGAACGCTCTGGTCAAGCAATATGCCAAGCTTCTTGCCATGGATCAGGTGAAACTCTCCTTCACCAAGGATGCCTTGCGGCTGCTGGCCCAGGAGGCGATCCGCAAAGGTATGGGAGCGCGCGGCCTTCGCGCCGCCCTTGAGAAGATCATGCTCGAGGTGATGTACGACCTTCCCTCCCGAACCGACATGGAGGAAGTCATCATCAGCCGTCCCGTCGTCGAAGGCAAGCGTCCGCCCATTCTTCGTCGGCGGCAAGAGCGCGAAGCGGCGTAGCCGAGAACCCGGCAGCGCCTTCTTCCGAGTTCTGACAAGGAGAAAGACAAGGTGTCCGCCAAAGAACGCGTCGTCGTGGGGATGAGCGGGGGAGTGGATTCCTCCGTGGCCGCCTACCTTCTGCAGCAGCAAGGATTTGAAGTGATCGGGGTTACCCTTAAGGTCTGGTCCGACTCTTGTCTCTCCCGCTCGCAGGAGAAGTGTTGCGGACCGCAGTCGATCACTGACGCGCGCATGGTCGCCCACCGGCTGGGAATTCCCCACTTCGTTCTCGACGAAGCGGAGGCATTCGAAGAAGAAGTGATCGCCCCCTTTATCCGGGAATACCGCCGTGGCCGCACCCCTAACCCTTGCGCGCTCTGCAACGAGAAGATGAAATTCGGCCGGCTTCCGCAAAAAGCAAGAGCGTGGGGCGCGGAACATGTCGCCACAGGCCACTATGCCCGTATCGAAAGGGACGGACAGGGGCGGGTTCGGCTTCTCAAGGCGAAAGACCGGCGTAAGGACCAATCCTATTTCCTTTTTCGTCTCCAGCCGCACACCCTCGATCGGATGTTGACCCCTCTGGGAGACTACCACAAGGAGGAGGTGCGCCGGATCGCGAGGGAAGCGGGGCTATCCGTCTGGGATAAGGAAGAGAGTCAGGGGATCTGCTTCGTTCCCGGTCACCGGTACGATGCCTTCCTGGCAGAACGGATCGGCACCCGGGAGGAGGCTTGCGGAGAGATCGTCGATATCTCCGGAAAGCCGCTGGGCCGTCACCAGGGTATCGAGTCGTATACCGTCGGCCAGCGCCGGCGGCTGCCCGGGGGCCAAGGAAAGCCTCTCTACGTGGTCGATATCGATGCCGGCAAGCGGCAGGTGGTCGTCGGCCCTCGCGAAACCCTCGAGCGGACCCATTGTTTTCTCTCTGACACCAACTGGCAGCAGCCCATTCCGCCCTCCTCCGTGCGTGTGGACGTTAAGGTCCGATACAACTACCCAGCGGCTCCCGCCCGGCTGACCCTGCTTTCCGACCGGCGTGCACGCATCGATTTTGAAACCCCGCAAGCCGGACTGGCGCCGGGACAGGCTGCCGTCTGTTACGCGGACGACCTCTTGCTGGGCGGAGGATGGATTGAAAGGAGCGCGCAGGGAGCCGTTGCGTGAAGCCGCTCCTCATCCTCATCACCGTTTCTTCCGAAGAGGAAGGAGCCCGGCTGGCGAGCGCCCTTCTGGAAGCTCGGGCGGCCTCCTGCGTCAACCTCTTGCCGGCGATTCGCTCGTTCTATTGGTGGCAAGGCAAGCGGGAGGAAGCCGCAGAGGTTCTTTTGCTGGTCAAGAGCGCCCAAGAGCAATGGGAGAAGCTGGAAACCGTCGTCCGCCGGCAGCACTCGTATGAATGTCCGGAGATCGTCGCCTTCTCTCCGGAGCGAGTCGAAGGGCGCTACCTTGCCTGGTGGGAAGGAGAGCTCGGCGCGTTTTCACTCGAATCGTAATCGGAATTCGGTCGCCTCGAGATACGCGGCTTCGGCTTCCAGATCCGCCTTCGTCAGCGGATGTTCGTGCAACCAATTCGTCGGAAACCGGAGCTTCCAACCACCTTCCTCGGCCGCGATCGCGATCCTGGGGACGAGGGAATCTTGCCGTCCCCGCTCCAGTAGACACGCAATCCGGAGCAGGATGCTCAAGGAGAAGGTGGGCATCCGGTCCTCCTCCCGGAGCCGGAGCAGCTCTCCTTTGGGGTACTTGCGGCGATGGCTTCGAACCAGAAACGCCAGCCGCTGCTGGTCCCGCAGGGAGAAGCCCGGCATATCGATGTGGTCAAGGATGTAAGCACCGTGTTTATGGTGCTGGGTGTAGGAGATCAACATCCCGATCTCGTGGAGGCGGGCTGCCCAGGATAGAAAATGGCGATCTTCCTCCGTGAGACGGCAGCTCCCGGCCACCTGCCCGAAGAGCTGCAAGGCCTGCTTCTCCACTCGGTCGGCCTGTCGCACGTCGATACGGAACTGCTCTACTAGATTCCGCACCGTCTTCTCCCGGGAATCGGCCTCCGAATTCCTTCCGAGAAGATCGTAGATTAGGCCTTCCCGTAGAGCGCCTTGCGAAATATCGAGACTCTCGATGCCGAGCGACGAAAAAAGCGCCGAAAGAATGGCCACCCCGCCGGGAAATACGAGCCTCCTATCCTCATCGAGTCCCCGGAAAGGCAGCTTGTCGATCCTCTGCGCGTCCAAAAGCGCCTTAACGATCTTCTTGAGGGCGCTCGCCGTAATGACGTTCGTCGACCAGCCCTCGGCTTGCGCTACCTCCAGGACCGCCAGGATCGTCCCCGAGGAGCCGATGGCTTTTTTCCAACCTGCGGAGCGGTAGACCGCCGCAATCGGTTCCAATTCCCGAAGAGCTTCCAACTCTGCACGCCGGAGGCGGGACGGAGTGATCGTCCCGTCGGCAAAGAAGGCGGTGCTCATGCTGACGCAGCCCATGAAAAGGCTCTCCATCCTTTCCGGAGTCAAGCCTCTGCCCAAAATGAGCTCGGTGCTTCCTCCTCCGATATCCACCACCAGCCGCAACCCCCCGTCGTCCTGGATGCCGTGCGCCACGCCAAGATAGATCAGCCGCGCCTCCTCATGGCCGGAGATCACATCGACCGAATGGCCGAGGGCATTCTCGGCCCTTTGGATGAACTCGGAGGCGTTGCGCGCCTTCCGGAGGGTGTTCGTCCCGGCTACCCGGACGCGCGACCGAGGGATCGGCTTCAACCGTTGCCCGAATCGCTCCAGGCAGCGCACTGCGCGTTCCATCGCGTCTCGGGACAAGGTTCCATCGGCACCGAGGCCTGCGGCCAAGCGCACGGATTCCTTGATGCGGTCGATCGGGCGAATCTGCCCGTTCTCCTCCTGCACGACCAGCAAGTGGAAGCTATTCGAGCCGAGGTCAACGGCAGCAGCCAGCGGCACAGACCTCCCTCCGTAACTTTATGTTCCTGAACGAGTCGCCGATACGATCCGTTTGGTTTCTCCGCCTCGTGACGTTCGCGATCAAAGGAGAGAATTCACCGGAGGTGTGCGCAGCCGCCGGAAATACCGTGCTTTTGGTTGTATCGCTGGTGATATTCTTCCGCGAAGAAGAATCCGTCGGCGGGCACGATCTCCGTGACGATCGGATTGCGGAATCGTCCGCTCTCGTCCAACGTGCGGCGCGAACGCTCGGCGACCCTTCTCTGCTCTTCGTCGTAGACAAAGATTGCCGACCGATACTGCGAGCCGATGTCCGGACCCTGCCGGTTCCGGGTCGTCGGATCATGGATGCTCCAGAATTTCTGCAAGAGTTCTTCGTAGGAAATCTTTTTGGGATCGAAGAGGACAAGCACCGCTTCGGCGTGGCCCGTCCGTCCCGTGCATACCTCTTCGTACGTCGGGAACGGAACTGAGCCGCCGGAATATCCGGAAAAGGCTGCGGCGACTCCCTTCTCGTTCTCGAACGCCTGCTCGACCCCCCAAAAGCAGCCGCCCGCGAAGGCCGCCCGTTCCAAGCGCTCGCCATCCTTTCCCCTACCCTGGAGCAGATGCTGTGGAAGGAAGACGAGCGCTCCGGAGTTGATGCAATAGCGGAGCCCGGTCGGCGGAGGACCGTCGGGGAAAACATGGCCTAAATGGGCTCCGCAACGCGCACAGAGGATCTCCTGGCGAACCATCCCATGGCTCCGATCCTCCGCCTGCCGAATGTTCTGAGAGGCGAAGGGAGCGAAAAAGCTCGGCCAACCCGTCCCGGAAACATACTTCGCGGCCGAGGAAAAGAGGGGCAGCCCACAGTCGGCGCAAAGATAAAACCCTTCTTCCTTGCTGGCGATGAAGCGGCCGCAGAACGGCGGCTCGGTCGCCGCTTCCCTGGTGATTGCGTACGTCGAATCGCCCAGCAGATACCGCCATTGCTCCTTCGGCTTCCGAATATAGGCTCCCTTGGTAGGCTCGCTCGGCCGACCCCACTCATCCAAGAAAACGAAGGTCCCGGAGCCTGTCGAGGCATCCCGCGTCATAGTTTCCGATCCCATTCCGTGCCAAAGCCCGAGCATTCCAGCCAGAAGCAGCGTTGCGGCAAGACCCATCCTCTCGGCATTCCTCCAGGATCTCGGCACCATTTTTTTCTATTGCCTTTTTCTCCATTCTATTCAAGAAAAGCAACCCCATGCCGGCAGAAGGATGATTTTCCTGGCGCGATTACTCCTTTTGCCGTTGACGCGAGCTCGTTCGGCTTGTAGGATCAACCCCAACCAAGCAAGCGAGCGGGGCAAACGATCTATTTTGGGAGAGAAGCGCCGTGACAAGAATTGCTATTAACGGATTTGGGCGCATCGGCCGGTTGATCTTGCGCATCATGGCGGAACGAAACCTATTGGGCCAGATCCCGGTTGTCGCCGTCAACGACCTAGTCGCCGCGGATAATTTAGCCTATTTACTCCGCTATGATAGCAACTATGGCAGATTTCCTCTTCCCGTCCAGTCCGCCAAGTCGAATCCGAACCTGGAAAAGGATGACCTTTTGGAGATTGGCGGCCATACGATCCGCTGCCTGGAAATAAAGGAGGGGCCGGCGGCGATGCCGTGGGCCGATCTGGGTGTCGACTTGGTGCTCGAAGCCACGGGTCTCTTTACGAGCGCCGAACGGGCCCGTGGGCACCTCAAGGCCGGCGCGTCGACCGTGATTATCACCGCTCCGGGCAAAGATGCGGACATCACTGTGGTCTACGGGGTGAATCACCGAGAGATCGATCGGAGCAGGCACGCGATCATTTCGAACGCCAGCTGCACGACCAACGGCCTGACCCCGGTGGTTTACGTGCTGCTCAAAGAAGGGTTCGGCGTCGAGGAAGGGCTGATGACCACCGTGCACAGCGCCACGGCCAGCCAGAAGATCCAGGACGGGCCGTCCCGTAAGGATTGGCGCGGGGGTCGCGCGGTGGACGGCAACATCATTCCGGCGAGCACCGGCGCAGCCAAGGCGACGGCGCTCGTCTTACCGGAGGTCAAAGGAAAGCTGACCGGAATGTCTTTCCGCATTCCGACTCCGACCGTCTCGGTGGTGGACCTGACGGTCCGGACCACCAAGGCGACGAGCTATGAGGAGATCTGCGCCGCGATGAAGCGGGCCAGCGAGACCTACTTAGCCGGGGTCTTGGGCTACACGGAGGATGCGGTAGTGTCGCGCGACTTCCTTAAGGATTCCCGCTCCAGCATCTTCGATGCCAGTGCCGGCATCGGCCTCAACAGCCATTTCTTCAAGCTGATCGCCTGGTACGACAACGAGTGGGGCTACGCCAATCGCTGCGTGGATCTCGTGCACTATCTGATCCGGTCGACGTAGGCCGTCCGGCGGACGGAAAACCGGGAGCAGACGTAACGGAACCAGAGGGGTTCTTTGCATCAGGGAGGCAAAAAGGTCATGGCAAAACGGACTATTTTGGACGTGGAGGTGCGCGGAAAGCGAGTGCTCGTGCGCGTGGATTTCAACGTTCCGATCGAACACGTGGACGGGGATGCGCGAATTACCGACGACACACGGATCCGCGCCACCCTCCCGACCGTACAGAATCTTGTGAAGAGAGGCGCCCGGGTCGTGCTGATGAGCCACTTGGGTCGTCCTAAAGGGAAGCCGGATCCCAAGCTGAGCTTGCGTCCGGTGGCCGACCGCTTGGGGTATCTGCTGCAAAAGCGGGTTCGGTTTTCCGACGACTGCATCGGCGCCGGTGCGGAAAATTCGGCGAAGTCTCTGCAGGACGGAGAAGTCCTCCTGCTCGAAAACCTTCGCTTTCATCCGGAGGAGGAAAAGAACGATCCCGCATTCAGCCGGCAGCTCGCCCAGTTGGGAGAGATCTACGTCAACGATGCGTTTGGAACGGCACACCGCGCCCATTCTTCTACCGAAGGCGTAGCCCACTTCCTTGCGGAGCGGGCCATCGGTCTACTCATGGAGAAGGAGCTCCATTTTCTCGGAGAGGAGCTGGCGCATCCGGCCCGCCCCTTCGTCGTGATCCTGGGAGGTGCGAAGGTTTCCGATAAGATTCGCGTCATCGATAGGCTCCTGGCCAAGGCCGATGTGCTCATCATCGGTGGGGCGATGGCGTACACGTTTTATCTGGCTCAAGGCAAGGCGGTAGGAAAGTCGCTCGTCGAGCCCGACCGGGTGGAAATGGCGCGGCTTGCCTTGAACAAGGCGGCAAGCCGCGGGATCGAGCTTCTCCTGCCGGTCGACAGCTACATTGTCGAACACATAGATTTCGAGCGCCGCCAAACCTCTCCGGGACGATACACGCAACCTGCCGAAGAGATTCCCGACGGCTGGCGAGCCGTCGATATCGGCCCTGCGACGCTTGCGGCTATGAAACGCCCGCTCGCGGCTGCACGGACGATTTTCTGGAACGGCCCGATGGGTGTTTTTGAAATCCGAGGCTGCGACAAGGGAACATTCGCCGTAGCGGAAATGGTTGCCGAAAACCGGGATGCGGTGAGCATCGTAGGCGGCGGAGATTCCGTCAAGGCCCTCCACCGATCCGGGCTGGCCGACCGCATCACCTTTATTTCGACGGGTGGAGGTGCATCCCTCGAGTTTCTCGAGGGGAAACCGTTGCCGGGGATCTCGGTGATACCCGATAAGGCCGAAGAAGAAGCCAAGGCTGCGATCGCCCACGCGACCGGCGAAGGGCCGACCGAGTCTTTTCTTCCGACGTGAATGCGCGCACCAAGATCATCGCCGGCAACTGGAAGATGAACAAGACCGTTGCCGAAGCGCGATCCCTCGTCTGCGAGCTCCAAGGGCGCTTGGCCACGTTTTCTGGTTGCGATGTTGTTCTCTGTCCGCCGTTTACGGCGCTGGCGAGCGTCGCCAAGCTCCTGGAATCGACCCCTCGGATCCAGCTAGGGGCGCAGAACCTTCATCCCGCCCCCAAGGGGGCATTTACGGGGGAAATTTCGGCTTCGATGCTTTCGGACGTCGGCTGTCGTTTCGTGATTGTCGGCCATTCGGAGCGGCGGCGCTACTTCGGCGAAACCGACGCTTTCCTCCGCGACAAGCTTCTCGCTGCCGTTTCGGCGGGCTTGCACCCCATCTTTTGCGTAGGAGAAGAACTTGCGGATCGGGAAGCGGGACGCTGGCCGGACCATTTGCGTTCCCAGCTTCAAGCCGTGCTGCACGATCTGCCTCCGTCCATCCTAATGGAAGTCGTGCTGGCCTACGAGCCGGTATGGGCCATCGGGACCGGACGAACCGCCACCCCGGAGCAAGCGCAGGAAGCCCACGCCTTCCTCCGGCAGGAGCTGGAGCGGCTCCATGGGAATTCCGTCGCCACCGGATTGCGGCTTCAGTACGGGGGAAGCGTCACCCCGGAAAACGCGCGGGAGATTTTAGCCCAGCCTGATGTGGATGGGCTACTCGTCGGAGGAGCCAGCTTGGAGGCCGGAAGCTTTGCCTCCATCGTTCTTTCGGTAGAATAAGCCATCCATGATACGGATTCTTTTCGATGTCCTGGTTGTCGGATATGCCTTGGTGGCTCTTCTGCTCGTCTTAGTCATCCTCATGCAACGGAGCAAGCAGGAGGGGTTGGGAGCGACGTTCGGCAGCGGAGTCACCGACGCGCTCTTCGGCGCTCAAACCTCCAGCATCCTCGTCAAGGCAACCGCATGGCTTGCAGCGATCTTTTTCGGCTTGGCCGTGATCCTCTCGAATCTTTCCGGAAGGCTTGCCTCGGATCATGCCAGGATCCAGGAGAAGCTACGCCATCCCAGGACCGCTTCGCCTTCGGCTCCGTCTGCCCCGGGCACGACGCCCAAACCAGCGAGATGACCCTGGGCGATGGCTTCGCGTAGCCTCCCGGCTTTCGTTTGCGGGATTGCGCTCGTCCTATTGGCGAATTGCAGCAGGCCCTCCGGCTCCGATCGACTGACCCTCATCAACGGACCGGAACCGGAAAGCCTAGATCCGCAGGTAATCACCGGACAACCCGAGGGACGGATTTGCAAGGCTCTCTTCGAGGGTCTCACGGCCGAAGACAAGGACGGCAACATCGTTCCGGGCATCGCCCGAGAGTGGACCGTTTCTCCGGACGGAAGGACCTACCGATTTCTTCTCCGGGAGAGCTGCTGGAGCGACGGCAGCCCGCTAACCGCCGCCGATTTCGTCGCCTCCTGGCAGCGGGCCCTCGCACCGGAGATGGCGGCCAAGTATGCGGACCTGCTCTATTTCATCGAAAACGCGGAAGCCTACAACCGGGGGTGGCTGCACGATTTCTCCAAAGTCGGTGTCCGGGCAATCGACGCGCACACGCTCGAAGTCCGGCTGATTGGTCCTACCCCTTTCTTTCCCGCCCTCTGCGCACAACCCATCTATTTTCCAGTGCCGCTCGCGGCCATACAAAAACATGGCGACAATTGGATCAAACCCGGAAAGCTCGTGAGCAACGGCCCCTACCTTCTCGAATCGTGGCGGATCAACGATCGCATCGTGCTGCGGAAGAATCCCCGGTACTGGCGACAGGAGACGGTTTGCATCCCATGGATCGAAGCGCTCGCCGTGACACGGGCGTCGGCGGCGTTCAACCTTTACGCGAGCGGCAAGGCCGATCTCCTTCTCGACAAGGGGCTCATTCCGACCTTCTTTCTTTCCGAGCTTCGGAAGCAGCCCTACTTTCATTCCGCCCCTTTCCTGGCTACCTACTTTTATCGGATCAATGTGACCGTTCCTCCGCTCAACGATCCTCGCGTCCGAAAAGCCCTAGCCCTGTCGATAGACCGGGAGCGCCTGATCCGCACCATCACCCGCGGCGGGGAGCTGCCGGCCCGATCTCTCACCCCGCCGGGAATTCCCGGATACACCCCACCCGCTGGCTTGGAATTCGATCCGGACAAGGCCAGGGCCCTGCTGGCCGAAGCGGGATTCCCCGGCGGTCGGGGATTTCCTCCATTGACTCTCCTGTACAACTCGAGCGAGCAGAACGAACAGATCGCGACCGAGATCCAGGCCCTTTGGCGCCAGATCTTGGGGATCTCCGTGAGCCTGCGCAATCAGGAGTGGAAGGTATACCTCAATTCCGTGCAGTCGCTCTCCTACGAAATCGCGCGCTCGAGCTGGGTGGGGGATTACGCGGATCCGTACACCTTTCTCGGGTGCTTTCTGCGCGGCAGCGGAAACAACAATACCGGCTGGTCGAACAGCCGCTACGAACAGCTGCTGGCGGAAGCCACGGTCACCGTGGATCTCAAGAGACGCTTGGCCCTGCTCCACGAGGCCGAGACCATTCTCGTCAACGAGGAACTTCCCATTCTTCCGATCTACTTCTACTCGGGAATCATGCTTTACGACGAAAACCGCCTGGGAGGCATCGCGTGCAACCTGCTCGATGAGCACCCGTTTCGAGAGATCTACTTCCGTCCCCGCTCCGCGGCGGGCGCGGTCCAGCGTTGACCACCATGGCACACCAGCCCCCTCCCGACCACGATTATGTTTCGTCGGGATTCTTTGCTTTTTTGATTTCCCATCCATCGATCGGCTCTCTCCCACCCCTGGCAGCAACCAGTCCGAGCCGAGCCAGTAGCGAAGCGGCCGCCAGGGGAAAGGTGCAATCCGGATGAAACCCTCATGGTCATCTTCCTTATCCGCCGCTTGATCCGAGCGATTCCGGTGCTTCTGGGGGTGATCACCATCACCTTCTTTTTGGTACGTCTGGCTCCTGGCAGCCCGTTTGCCGGAGAACGAGCCATCCCTCCGGCGATCCTGCGGGAGCTGGAAAGCCGCTACAAGCTCAACGGTTCCCTCTGGGAACAGTATACGAGCTACGTATCCGACGTCCTTCATGGAGATCTCCGTCTTTCGACTCGCTATCGGAATCGAACCGTGGGTGAGATCATCGGCCAGACCCTTCCCGTCTCCTTGACGCTCGGGGGAAGCGCGTTCTGTGTGGCCCTCGGCTTCGGCATCGCAGCCGGTGTCTGGGCGGCTGTTCGCCATAACCGGACGGCGGACCGCTTCATCCAGCTCCTCTGTATGGGGGCCATCTCGATTCCGAGCTTTGTGTTGGCTCCCCTCGCCGTCCTGCTGCTCTCTTTGCAATGGAAGCTTCTCCCTTCCGGCGGTTGGGGAAGCTTCCGCGAGCTCCTTCTACCTGCAATCTGCCTCGCCCTACCCTACGCCGCAGTTGTCGCCAGGCTCACCCGTGCCAGCATGCTCGAGATCCTGCCGATGGACTATATCCGCACCGCGCGGGCCAAGGGGCTGACCCCCGCAGCCGTCCTCTTCGTCCATGCGCTCAAGCCCGCCTCTCTTCCCATCATCGCCTACGCGGGGCCTCTGGCCGCCAATCTCCTGACCGGTTCGCTCGTCATCGAGGAGATCTTCGGGATCCAGGGAATGGGCTCCTTTTTCGTCGAAGGCGTCCTGAGCCGCGATGTCTTCCTCGTTGCGGGCGTGACTCTGGTCTATAGCACCCTTCTCATCGGCTTCAACTTGTTGGCCGATCTCGTATCCGCTTGGCTCGACAAGAGAGTGCAGCTTTCGTGAAAGCCAGTGTACGTGCTTCCAAGAAAGGCTTCGACGGGTGGACCGCCTTTGCGGCCGCCTCGCTTGCCCTCTTGGTTTTAGCCGCGATCTTCGGCCCGATGCTCTCCCGCTATCCGGCGGCGGCAATCGGTGAAGAGTCCTTGGCGCCTCCCAGTCCGAGCCATTGGATGGGGACCGATATCCATGGCCGCGACCTTTTGACCCGCCTGCTTTGCGGCGCACGGATCTCTTTCCTCGTCGGATTCTTCGGCGCGGTTGTGAGCCTGGTGATCGGCTCTACCTATGGAGCGGTCGCCGGATACGCCGGAGGAAAGGTTGACAGATTCCTCATGCAGATAGTCGATCTCCTCTATTCCCTCCCGACCTTGATCTTCGTCATCGTCCTGATCGCCTTGCTGGAAGCTCCCTTGCGAAAGGCATTGATCGGCTGTCAGCTGGCCGGCCTTCTCCCCTACAGCCGCATCTTCCTCCTTTTTCTCGGGCTCGGACTCGTCGAATGGCTGACCATGGCCCGCGTTGTGCGGAGCCGGGTCCTCGTGCTCAAATCCGCACTTTTCGTTCAAGCAGCGCGCGTCATCGGCCGATCGCCTTTCGGCATTCTCCGTCATCACATTCTGCCGCACCTTTTGGGAATCGTCGCGGTCTACCTGACCTTGACCGTTCCCGCCGTAATCCTGGCCGAATCCTTTCTCAGCTTCCTAGGACTGGGCGTCGAACCGCCTTCCGCCAGCTTGGGGACTCTCTTGGCGGACGGAGCCCAGGCGATCAACCCGATGAAGACGGCTTGGTGGCTGCTGGTCTTTCCCGGAGGGATGCTCGCCTGGACCCTATGGGCGCTCAACGCTCTGGGAGACAAGCTGCGGGATCGGCTCGACCCTATCGGGAGCTAGTTTCGGATACGAGCAGGTTAATCCCTGCTCCAGCGGCAAGCGGGCATAGTCGAGTGCGTATCGGATCATGTCCTCATGCCGGAGCGGCCGCCCATCCGGAAACGAATCTACCACCTCTTCCTCCAATACCGTGCTCCGTGCTCCTTCGACCCGGCAGGGGGTACCCCGGCCCAATCGTCCGCGAAGGAGCCAGAAGCGGGCGCCGGCGCGTTGCCGGCAGCAGAAAGCATGTTCCACCCAAGATGGGATGGAAAGCAGCCGACCGCAAAAGGTGATCGGATCGATCAAATAGAGGAGAACCACCCGAATCCGTTCTTTGGCTAGGAAGCGGGCAAGACGGACGGCGCTCACCCCACCCCGGCTGTAGCCGAAAAGAGCAACGCCTTCGGTTCTTTCCCACAAGCCAGAGAAGAAAAGGGGAAGAATCCAGCCCGCGCTCGGAGGAAACACATGCGCCCCCGCCCGTCTGGCGGCCTCAACCAGCACATAATTGACCCATCCTGGTCCGGCGGGGCCGGCACCATGAAACACGATGCGGCAGATGCGGGATATGGCCGGCGGAAACCGAGTCCTCACGTCCCCTTCGTCCCGCGGGCGAGAATCCGGCGCAACACGTAGGGTAGAATTCCCCCATGCCGGAAATAGTCGGCCTCGGCTGGGGTGTCGATCCGGCAAAGGATCGGCACCTGGCGGACCGAACCGTTCCCGCGGCGGATCTGCAAACAGAGCTCCTGGCCCGGCTCGAGGTCCTGCTCGAATCCGGGGATATCGAAGAGCTCGCTGCCGTCGAGCAGGAGATCGGAAAGCCGGACGCCGCCAAGGAAGGTGCAAGGCAAGACGCCCATTCCGACAAGGTTTCCTCGATGAATGCGCTCGAAGCTTTCGGCGATCACGGCGCGCACGCCTAAGAGAGCACATCCCTTTGCCGCCCAGTCGCGGGAGCTGCCGGTCCCATACTCCCGTCCCGCGAAGACGAGCAACGGCACTTCTTCTTCCCGATACTTCATGGCGGCATCGTAAATCGACATCCGGCTTCCGTCGGGCATGTGGCGGGTGACACCTCCTTCCGCATCGGGCACCATCCGGTTGCGCAACCGGATGTTCGCGAATGTGCCGCGTACCATCACCCGATCGTTGCCGCGCCGGCTGCCGTAGCTATTGAACTCAGCGCGGCCGATGCCCAACTCGCTCAAGTAGCGGCCGGCGGGGCTATCGGGCTTGATCGCACCGGCCGGCGAGATATGGTCCGTCGTCACCGAGTCGCCCAGGATGCAGAGGGCGCGCGCGCCCAGGCAAGGACGCCGGGGGGGCACTTCCAAGGAAAAGCCTTCCAGGAAGGGCGGCTCCTGGATATAGGAATTGTTCGGATCCCATGGATAAATCTCCCCGCGGGGAGCTTCGATCCGACACCACTGCGGGTTGAGCTCGGCGAAATCGTGGTAAAGGCGGCCGAAGGCTTCGGGATCGGTTGCCGATCCCATCAGCCTCGCCACCTCTTCCGCATTCGGCCATACCTCCCGGAGGAACACCGGACGGCCGGCGGGATCCCGGCCCAAGGGTTCCGATTCCGGGTCCCAGTCAACCCGCCCGGCGAGCGCGAAGGCAACGACCAGAGGCGGGGACATAAGAAAATTGGCGCGAACCGCCGGATGGATCCGTGCCTCGAAATTCCGATTTCCGGAGAGCACCGCCGCCACGATCAGCTGGTTAGAGCCGATCGCCTCCTCCAACGGCACAGACAATGGGCCGCTATTGCCGATGCAAGTCGTGCATCCGTAGCCCACCACCGCGAAGCCGAGCCGGTCCAAGAAATCTTGCAGCCCCGTCCGCGCCAAATAATCCGAGACGACGCGGGAGCCTGGCGCTACCGAGGTCTTCACGTGAGGGGGCACCGTCAGTCCACGCTCCACCGCCTTCTTCGCCAGAAGCCCGGCAGCGAGCATCACGCTCGGGTTCGAAGTATTCGTGCAGCTGGTGATAGCGGCGATGACCACAGTCCCGTGGCCGATCTCCGCGGGAATTCCTTCCATAGGCGCAGCCGCGCGGTCGAGCTCCGGGTGCAGATCCCGCAGCTCGCTTTCGCTGGGCGAGTCCGGCTCCGTTCCGTTGAGATCGGCCGGCGGCAGGCCGCAGGCGATGAGTCCTCCTTCGACACGGACCCGTGTCCTCAGCTCCTCCGGTCCCTTCCCATAGCCGCCCTGATCCTTGGGAAGAGCGAGCAACCGCTGAAACGCACTTTTAACCGATCTGAGCCCGATGCGATCCTGCGGGCGGCGGGGCCCGGCGACCGCAGGCTCCACTGCCTCCAGCGGAATCTGCACAATCCGGCTATAGTCGATCTCGTCCACTTCTTGCGGGATGCGGCACAACTCCTGGCTGACATAGTAGCGTTCCACGAGCTCGAGCAGCTCCCGCGGGCGTCCGGTCCTCTGCAGATAGGCGAGAGATTCTTTGTCGAACGGGAAGTATCCCATCGTCGCTCCGTACTCGGGCGCCATATTGGCGAGAGTGGCTCGATCCGGGACGCTCAGCGATGAGGCACCCGGGCCGAAAAACTCCACGATCTTATTGACCACTCCGAACTGGCGGAGTTTCTCGGTGATCCACAAAACCAGATCGGTCGCCGTGACTCCGGGAGCCAGAGCACCCGTCAACTGGACGCCGATCACCTCGGGCGTCAGCAGGTAGTAGGGCTCGCCCAGCATCGCGGCTTCCGCCTCGATGCCGCCGACACCCCATCCGACCACGCCCAGCCCGTTGACCATCGTTGTATGGGAATCGGTTCCCAGGACAGTATCCGGATAGACGATCTTCCCGTCCGGCTCTTGCTGAACGAAGACCCCTTTGGCAAGAAACTCCAGGTTCACCTGGTGGCAGATCCCGATTCCGGGCGGAATAATCCGCAACTTTCGGAATGCCCCTTCCCCCCACTTTAGGAAGGCGTACCGCTCTCGATTGCGGACAAACTCCCATTCCAGGTTTTTCGCCAGCGCATCCGGCGTTCCAAAAAAATCCACCTGAACGGAGTGGTCGATCACGAGGTCCACCGGAATTTCCGGTTCCACCCGGCCCGGGGGCCGGCCGATCCGCGCGAGCGCGCTCCGCATCGCAGCAAGATCCACCAATAGGGGAACTCCCGTGAAATCCTGTAGGAGAATGCGGGCCACCCGAAAAGGAATTTCCCGGCGTGCCGGGTTCTTGGAGTTCCAGCGTGCCAGAGCCTCTACGTCCTTCTCCTCGATCCCCGCTGTTCCGCAAAAGCGCGCCAGCGACTCCAGAAAAATGCGCAAGCTGATCGGAAGCCGGTGGACGGGACCCAATCCCGCCTCTTCCAGAGCGGGAAGCGAAAAGAACCAAAACTTTTCTCCTCCCGGCAGAGTAAAGCTTCTCTTCCACTCCGCATTTACTAACTTTGACTTCATGGCGGACTTTGTGTTATCAGCAAAAAGAGTAGGCTTCGCAAAAAGCGATAGCAACCGGATTCCTTTGAATAGGAACGGCGAATCCGATTGGCACGGTTTTCGCTTTCCTACCCGCAGCGGAATCGGTTTGGAGAGGGAAACCGGAAGGAGGTATAGGATGCGTTTAGCCCAAGATCCGTTCGATTCGTGCCTGAAGTCCAAGACCCTGTTCCGCCTGCCTGGCCACAAGCAGGAGAAGATCCTCGCCCGTCGCTACGAGCGCCGGAAGGCCCGGCAGCATCTCCATCGCCGCGGCTTTCCGGAAGAAGACTAGCCGCCTTCGCCCGGCCTCGGTTCCCTTCGGATCCCGAAGAGCACATTTGCGGAGCGCCTCTCTTCGGGAGAGGGCGTTTAGCTTTCCCCATGCCCAGTCCCGGTAGCCGGCTTTAGGCGAAATGCCGCAGAAGACCGGCGCGTACCGCCGACGGAATTCCCCCGCTTTTCTTCCCGCCCTCGAAACGAAGTGGGTTGATTGTTTTACACTAATCAATAACTTTGTTTAATGGATATAACGCTCCAGCAACTGCGCGTGTTCGAGGCGATCGTCCATCACCGGAGCTTTACCAAAGCAGCCGAGGCCGTCCACTTGACTCAGCCGGCCGTTTCCATCGCGATCAAGCGTCTTGAGGAAACCGTCGGTCTTCCGCTCTTCGAGCGCATCGGGAAAAAGGTCTATCTCAGCCGGGCGGGAGAAGCCGTCGCAGAGCGGGTTCGCATCATCCGCCGCGAGCTCGATTCCCTTGACGCCCTGGTGCTCTCGCTTCGCGGAGGGGTTCAGGGGCCGCTGCGGATCGCAGGCGTCACGACTTCCAAATATTTTATGCCCCATCTCCTTGGGGCCTTCATCCGCTTGTATCCCGGGGTGCGACCGAGCCTGACGGTCACCAATCGGGCGCGCGTTCTGCAGCGGCTCGCGGAAAACCAGGATGATTTGGTGGTGATGGGACAAGTGCCGGAAGGGTTGCCGGTGGAGAGCTTCGCCTTCTTGGACAACTCCCTGGTAGTGGTAGCCTGGTCGAATCATCCGTATGCCGCCAGGCAGGATATTCCGCTTCGCGACCTCCTTCGGGAACGGTTTTTGAGTCGGGAATCCGGCTCCGGGACCCGCGCGGCCGTCGATCAGGCGTTTCGACGGGAAGGGATGGTCGTTGAACCCTACATGGAGCTCGGCAGCAGCGAGGCCATCAAGCAAGCCGTAATCGCCGGATTGGGCATCTCGGTTCTGTCCGTCCACAACATCCGGCCCGAGCTGCAGCAGGGCCGTCTTCGGATCCTCGATGTCGTCGGTTTCCCTCTCCGGCGGCACTGGTACGCGGTCTATCCCAAGGGGAAGCATCTTTCCCGAACCGCAGAGGCCTTCCTCGCCTTCCTCCGGGCGGAGGCCGCTGCCATTCTGGAACACCCGCCGAGCGGCGCGGCCGTCCCGCCGGTTATAAGGAAACGCGGGATGCCCCCAGGCGAAGGGCGGGATTCGGCCGATATTCGAGAGCGGGCGCCAGCCGCCAATTCCGCTGGAGCTTGCAGAGGAGGTAAAACACCTTCACTCGAAGCCAGAGAGACGGATGGAGATCGCTGTTTCCCGCCAGAAGATGAATGACCGCCTCCTTCATCGATTGCGGCGGACGAGGAGTCATGAACACCTCGAAGGACCGATCGTCGTAAAACATCTGGATCATCTCTTCGAAACGGCGCGCAAGAGCATGAATCCGCCGGGTGTACGCGCGCTGCGCGGCGCCGGAGAACTCGCGCGATCTTTCCGATTGGCTTAGAATCATTTCGGCCGCTGCCAGCCCACCCTCGAGGGCGACCGTCACCCCGGAGGAAAAGACCGGATCCAGGAACCCGGCCGCATCTCCCGCCGCCAGCCACCGCCGACCCGCCAGCCGCTCTAAACGATAAGTGTAGTCGGCCGTGGTCCGGAATGGGGTCATGGCCTGCGCCTTGTGCAGGCGCGAGCGCAGCTCTTTGCTGTCCTGCACCGTGGCCTCGAAGAGCTCTACCGGACTTTTCTTGGCTTCTTGGAAAACCGACAGCGGCCTCACCATGCCGACCGACGTCTTTTCCTCGTCCAGGGGAATGAACCAGAACCAGCCGTGGGGGAGGCGGACCACCGTGATGTTCCCCTCGGCCTTGCCCGGGTTGCGCCGCACGTTCCGGAAGTGGGCGTAGACGGCCATCTTCTTCGGAACGCCCAGGTCGGTTTTAGGTATGCGCAAAAGTCTGCTTAGAAACGGCTCACGTCCCGTCGCATCCAGCAGCCATCGCCCCCGGGCCCGCTCGATCCTTCCCGCCAGCGCATAGTCCACCTCCACACCGTCCGGCGTCTCCCGAAAGTCCCGAGCCGCCGCGCCGGCGAGAACGGTCGCCCCCGACTCTTTGGCATGATCAAGGAGCAGCGCGTCGAACTTCGACCGCTCCACTTGGAAAGTCTTATCATAGGGCTCGGGTAGGCTTTCCCCGAACCAGAAGCGCCGAAAGGAGCTCCCATCGCTCAGCACGAACTCGGCTCCGGCCTTGACCATAAAGCCGGCATTCCGCACTTTGTCCCAGACTCCGATCCTCTGCAGCACTCGATGGCAAAAAGGCAGGAGCGATTCGCCGATATGAAAGCGGGGGAAGCTCTCTTTCTCCAGAAGCAAGACCCGCTTCCCGTTCCGAGCCAGCAGGCTTGCGGCGGCGCTTCCCGCCGGACCCCCTCCCACGATGATCACCGGATCGTTCATTTCGCCTCCGCCTGCTGCGCAATGAGCCAGGCACGCAGTGTGGACAAGTTTTCCAATACCCTCCTCGCCGCTTCCGGATCCTGGAGGGAGACCCCGTACCTCCGCTCGAGTTCCGTGGTGAGCTGGAGCGCATCGATCGAATCAAGTCCGATCCCGTTCGGTCCGAAAAAAGGAGTCTCCTCCCCGAGGCTTTCGGCCGGGAACCGAAGCATGCAGCATTCTCGCAAAAGGGCGCGCAATTCGTCGTACGTTACCGATTGGGCCGGCATCCAGGCAGAAAGGTCGGGTGTATTTAGAGAAAAACGCTATGGAGAAGTCTACCCGAAAATTTCTCTTTTCCGCCCCATCGACCGCGGTAAAGCCCGCCTCCGCAGCGGCAAGCGCACAGAGGCCCTCCATGGGCCCGGCAAGATAACGCCGCTTCTTTCCTTCCTAGATCGTCTTCTGGCTCTTTATCCGGTAGCATGCGGGGCATGGCCACCCGAAGCACACAAAGACCCATCGTCGCCGTAACCGGAGTTGGGATGGTTACGGCTCTCGGAGAAGACGTCAGCTCTTCCTGCGATGGGCTGCTCGAAGGAAAAGACGGCGCTCGCGCGGTCGATCTATTCGATACGGAAGGATGCCGCTGCCGCTCTGCGGCTCAAGCATGCCTGCCCTCCCTCCCCTCGCACACGTCCCGCAAACTCCCGCGCGCCTCGCGCCTGGCGATTCCGGCCGCTCGGGAAGCCCTCGCGCAGGCGGATCTGCTTACCTCCGATGGGCGGGTGCGGCTTCCGCAGATCCCCCTCTGCCTGGCCACCACCGAAGGAGCCATGGAGTTCGGAGAGCGATTTCTCGGCGAGCTTCTCGCAGGCCGCCGCGGGCGCCTCCGTTGGGTCGGGCGGTACCAGCCCCAGCAGCAGGCCGTCGATCTTCAGCGAGCATTCGGCCTGTGCGGCCGCTCGCTCGTGATCGCCAATTCCTGTTCCAGCGGGACCGATGCGCTCGGCCATGCCGCTCAAATGATCTGGTCCGGCGAAGCCGACTGCGTTCTGGCGGGGGGGTTCGAGGCTCTTGCGGAGACCGTCTTCGTTGGATTCGATTCGTTACGAATCCTCACTGCCGGGCGTTGCGCTCCCTTCGACCAGAGGCGAAGTGGACTTCTTCTCGGAGAAGGCGCGGCCTTTCTGGTGCTGGAAAGCCTAGAGCACGCATCGAGCCGGCGCGCGCGCCCTCTCTGCCTGCTGAGCGGGTACGGTCAAGCCACCGACCTCTATCATCTGACCCAGCCGGCCCCGGACGGAACCGCCCTTTGCCGGGCCATCGAGGCGGCCCTCCTTTCCGCGAAAGTAGATCCGGGGGAAATCGGGTACCTGAATGCACACGGGACCGGTACATGCCTGAACGATGAATCGGAGGCCCGCGCTTACTCGCGCCTCTTCGGGATCGGCTGGCGGATCCCGCGGATGAGCAGTGTGAAGGCGATCATCGGCCATACGCTGGGCGCTGCCGGCGCGATCGAAGCCGTCTTTTCGATCTTCGCCTTGCGGACGGGGCGGCTGCCTCCGCAGTGGAACACCGTCTCTCCCCTTGCCGAAGTCGAGCAAGCCCTTGTCCGACCGCAGGAACCACTCCAGCCGCTCACCCACGTGATGAGCGTAAACGCCGGATTCGGCGGGACCAACGCCGCACTGGTCTTTACCCGACATGACTGACCGTCTGCTCCTCCACGCGCGTGCCCTCGGCGTGGTTTCCCCCGCCGGATTCGGCCCGGAAAGCCTGATCCGGCCGGTCCCGCCGGAAGAGCGCGCCATGGTCCTGGCTTCCGCCCCGACCCGGAGCTTTCCTGTCTTCGCGGTGGACCGATCGGATCGGCGGTGGCAGGTTTGGGCGGAAGAGCCGCGGCTTCGCCGGGCGGGCTCGCTTACACAGTTCCTCGTGGAAGCGATCGGACAAGCGCTGGCCGGAGCCGGTGCAGCGGATCGAGGCGGAATGGGGCTCATTGCGGTCTTCAACAACGGCAGCATCTCCCATAGCGCCCGCTTCTTCGCCGGCTATCGAGGCCAAGGGCGGCGGTTCGCCAGTCCTCTTCTCTTTCCTGAAACCGTCTACAATGCGGCTACCAGCCATGCGGCCGCCGTATTCGGCCTTCGCGGTCCTAGCTGCTCGCTCGTCGGAGATGAATCGGCTTGGGTGGAAGGACTCCGGATGGGAAGGATCTGGCTGGAACTCGGACACGCGTCGACGGTTCTGCTCGCCGCCTCCGAGGAGATCACCTCCATAACCCTGGACGCCTTCCGCTCCGCCAGCTGGCTTCATCCCTCTCGACCTTTTCGACCGGCGGAAGGCGCGGTTGCGCTGCTTCTGACCGCCCGCCCGGAAAGCGGGCTTTTCTCCGTTGCACCCGCGCCGATGAGTTTCCCGTATGCGAGCCGAAAGGAACTGCCGCTGATTGCATCCCGCTTCGCCCAAGGGCTGCCGCATGTGCCCGTCCATCCGACGGCGCGGGGCTCGTGGCTTGAGTCGCTGGAAAGACAGGTGCTCGGCTCCTTCCCTTGCGTGGAATCCTATCCCTATATCGGAAGCGCATTCTCTGTCTCCTCCGGATGGCAGACGATCCGCGCGGCTACGCTCTTATCCGAAAAGAGGCCGGAAATCCTTGTTCCGATTTGGGGTACCAGCCACCAGCTGTCGTGGATCCATCTCCACTTCGCGCCGGGGGCCGGCCGAAGAGAGCGCCGCCCGCCGTTCTTCAAGCCGTAGGCTTGCTCGTTTCGGGATGAGGAGACGTAGGCGGCAGCGAGGCGATAAGGCGGCGATCCAACTCTGCGAGCTCGGCTCGCAGCCCGCCTGCTCGATCGCCCGCAGAACCCGCTCCTCGGTCATAATCCATCGGCTCCGGCAGTAGATTCGGTAATCTTCCCGCCATTCGTCGGGCGTCAGATTGACGGTAGCCAGGTTCGCTCCCGCCTCGATCGCCCGCACGTACCCGGAAACGTCGCAAAGGTTCAGGGCGCTCACGGCCGGAATCATCCAGTGCGACGAGGAGAGCCGAAGAACCGCCACGGCGTTGAGCGTGCGGTTGAGGTCTCCCGGCGGTTCGGAAGCGACCGGAGTACCCTCCCCGGGTATGAACGGCCATTTCTCACAAGCTTTCTCCTACGGCTTGCAAAACGGGCTCGTCTGCTTCGCTCCCGCTTGGTTTTCCATCCTCGCAGTATGTCTTCATACAGCTCCGGTGGAAAACCTGCGCCCGCCTCGCACCCAAGCCCATTTGCGGCGCCTCGGCTACGAAATTTGTGAGAAATGGCCGTCAAAGGGCTCACGCCGCAACCGGAAAGCGGCAGCGAACAGAGCAAATCGAGCGTCTCCGCTTCCTGAGCAGGGGTCTGCTGCGGCAACCCGTGGATCCAGCCAAAGGAGACGCGCCAACCCGTTTCGGCCGGATACCGGATCGCCTCGATCCGGCTTTCCAGCGTTCCCGGGCGTTGCAGCAGCCGATAATGCCGGGCATCCCCCGTTTCCAACTTGAGGATGTATCCCCGTGCGCCGGCTCGTTTCGCGGCATCGTAAAGACGAAACGCGAGAGTTCCCATGCAGAGGCTGATCCCGAGCCGGCTTTCCTTTGCCAGATCTTCGATCACCGGCAGCACCACCTCCCGAAGGACGACAGGATCCTCCCCCGCCTGGAAGTTCAGGTCCGTAACGGACGCGGGCAGACGCTCTTCGAGCAGGCGCCGAACGGCTTCCCGCGCCAAGCGGAATCGGCGAAGATCGCCGTTCTCCCGGCGCATCCCGCAATACATGCAGTTTTGCCGGCAAAAATTGCCGACTTCAATCACCCCACGGACGAAAATCCGGTTGCCGAAAATCGGCTCGCGCGCCCCCCCCTCGCACGCTCCCAGAGATCTCGCTGTCGAGCCGAGCCCGGGTCCAACGCCTCTCTCCGCCACCTCGGATTTTTGTCTCCGCAACGTCGTGCCGGCAGGCGTTCATTCCCTAGAAGCTGATCTGTCTAAATACGTTGTCAATTTTCTTCTTGATTCGCAGTGCCACCTCGGTCAGCTTTCCGGCGTGCGATCCGTGGTTCGGGCCGCGGCCCGTTACGCTGTTCTTCCGGCGATGGTAAGCGCAGGCTGGCTCCTGAGCGCCGAGTTTTTTCCGTCCCTCTTTACGGCATACGGCAGCAGCGCAGCCGGTGCCGATCGATCCGAATGGACCACCACCCACTCCGATGAACCGGCCAGCGTCCCGCCGACGGCAGCGGGAACCGATTCGTTAGACAAGCCAGGGCCCCTCGCCCGCCCGCAGACCGGCCGCAAAACCGCTCCAGCACAACCCCGGCCGAGCCGATTGTCCTCGACGGAGCAGCAGCGCAAAAGCGCGAAAACGACGCAGGCCGCCAAGCCCGAACCCGTCGGCATTCAGATCGCGAAGCTCTTCCGGAAGATCGGCGCCGACTTCGAAGAGTTTTTCGTCGGAACCCGAACGGTGGATAAGGATGATTGAGCCGTCGCGGGCAGGCTGTCTGTGGCCCCGGCGAGCACTTCCCATCTTATGGGTAGGTCGCACTCTCGCGGGCGGCTTCACGCCGGAAACGGTTCGTTCTTCACCGGCATGCGCACCCGGTTGTCGAACCGTTTTTCTTTTCTTCTCGCTGGATAAATCGGATCTACGCCGTATGATTATTCGTATTAAAGCATGAGGGACGGACTTTCTGCGCGTTCGCTCTCTTTGCTGGCGACCGGGGCGCTGGCCACCGCTTCGCTCTTCACGCCGGCTGCCCTGCTGTGTCGTGCTGCCGCTGCTCCGGCGTCCGCGGCGGCGTCTCCTTCGGGAGGGAAGACGGCGCAATCCGGAGCGCGGAACGGTTCTCCTTCTTCTGCCGGCCGGAATCAGGCATCCGCCGGCAAAACCGCAGGCGCGGGCACGAAGCGGTCTGCCGGCAGGAAGCACGGTTTGCAGTCCAAAAAAACGGGCAAGTCCGACGCGTTCGGGAAGTTCGGGAACGACGTGGACAAAACCTTCCGCGGGATCGGCGGCGACTTGGAAGAATTTTTCACCGGCAAGCGCACGGTCGACAAATAACCCGGCTCATTCCCGAGCCCTGCTGCTTCCGGAACGCCGCAAGAGTACTGCCGGAGCGCAACCGGGTCGTTCCAGGCCTGCTCCTTTTCGACTCCTTGCGCAGAAACGGCAGGAAGCCGGAGGTTAAAAGACCGGGCTGGCCAAGGCAGCCCCGGCGGTCCGCAGGTTCGCCCGGCGCGCGCCCGTCCGGCTCACGTGCTGGACCGGAATCGCCCGTCGTTCTGTCGGTTGCGGGGACGTCTGACCGACGAATCGGTAATGCTGGATGCCGGCATACTCCTTGGGCCAAACATTCCAAAGAGAACCCGGCTGCCGGAAGTCGGAGTACCAGTGCCCCTGGTAAAACACCTCGATATGGCCGTAGTGGCTTCTCTTTCTCGGTAGAAGGATCCGCACGTCGTAGTTCTTCGGCACCACGTTGGCGGAGATCCGCCGATAGCAGCCGGTCTTCAGAAGCGGCACTCCGTACTCCTTGGCATAGTCCCTCCGCTCGAGTTTCCGGCCCGTGAGCTTTTCTACGGCCATGCGCACCGCACGCGCGCACATCCCGCGGGAGTGCTTTTGCTTGGGGAGCGCCTGCACGAACGCCCTGGGATTCGGGCTCACCGGGATGGAGGAGACCGCCGCTCCTTTCTGGCCGTAAGCCGCTACCGCAACCGAAAATACGACCGAACCGCTAAAAAGAAGCTTAGCAAAAGCCATCGGGCATTGCCTTATGCCGGAAACCGGCAGCCCGGGCAAGATTTTATTTTTTCTTCACAGTGGGTCGCCGCTTGCGCTCGTTCTCCGCTCGATTACGCTCGCCTTCGCGAGAGCAAAAGCGTTATGAGTCTCCGCCGCCGTTATGGCGGGGCCTCGCTTGCATGGCTCACAAAGTTGGTAGTCGATCCGAGACGGAACCGACCGACGGGAGCCGGCCGCTCCAGATCCCGGCCCGGAGCAAAGCCGCGCCGTCACTCCGAAAGGAACAAGCACAAGGCGCCCCTGCGCCTCCGACGGCATTTCCCTGCGCGACCGCTCTCTGGAAGGCCTGGGAACGCACCGCGGCACGTCTGGCGGAGGAACCCGCCTTCCTTCCCTTGGAATCCGATCGGTGGATTTCCTTTCGTGAAATCGATTCGGCGGCGCGAGCCCTTGCGCACGAGCATCTGTCCGACGCGCGCAACGCCTGGATCGCCTTCTCTTTGCCGAACGGGCCGGAGTGGATCGGGGCTTTTCTCGCTTGCCAGGCGGCGGGAGCCGCAGCCATGCCGCTGGACGCTACGATCCCGGAGGGAGAGCTAGCGCCGACGGCCCAACGGCTGGGCGCCTCGTTCCTGTGGACACCGCATCGCTGGGAACGGCTTGCCCCTCGACGAATCGGACGCGCCGGAATCGCTGTCGTCAAGCTTTCTTCGGGAAGCCGGCGGGAAGCCGTGCCGCTCCCCTTCTCCGCCGAAGCCATGATCGAAGACGGATGGAACACCTCCTGCGCCATGGGCACGGGAGAAAACGACCGAGCCTTGGCCCTCCTTCCGCTCGGACACTCCTACGCTCTCGGAAGCTTGGTCCTCCCCTTCCTGCTTCGGGGCATGCGCCTCGTCTCGGCCGCGACGTTCCTGGCAAGCCAGATTCCGAGATGGATTCGAAGCCATCGGATCACCTTCTTTCCTTCGGTTCCCGATGTCTGGCGCGCGTTGGGGCAGCTGCCCAGGCCGTTGCCCCTTCCATCCCTCCGGATCGCCGTTTCCGCGGGTGCCGCTCTGCCGGCGGAAACGGCCCAACGCATCCAGGAACGCTTTTCTGTGAAGATCCACAGCCTTTACGGGTCGTCCGAAACCGGGAGCATCAGCTATGACGGTTCCGGCGAGGCCACCCTAGCAGGCCGCTCCGTCGGCACTCCGCTGCCCCGCGTCTCGGTCACGATCACGCGCACTCGACGCGTCTCCGTTTCCAGCAGAGCCCTCTTCGGCCGTCGCCGACGGATCACCCTTCCCGACCTCGCCGAGTGGACCGATCGGGGAGAGATACGCTTGCTCGGCCGCGCCGATCCGGTCATCACGATAGGCGGCCGTAAAATCCATCCGGCCGAAGTCGAAGCCCTATTGCGTCGGCTCCCGTCGGTGACCGACGCCCATGTTCGCGGCGTGCGCGGCCGAACCCGAAGCTATTTGATCGCCGCCGCGGAAAGCCCGAAAAGCGCAAGCGAGCTCCTGCGGCTCCTGGCCGATGTCGCGCCGGAATGGAAGATCCCGCGCTTTCTCGTCTGCCTTCCGGCGCTTCCCCGCAACGCACGAGGGAAGGTCGAGGAAAAATCGCTGCGGGCGCTTTTTCACGATATCTATCGCCCGTTCCCGTCGACCCGCGCGAGCCAGATGCGTCCTTCGGCGAGCGGCTCCTCCGATTCGTAAATGGATACGGAGAATTCCGCCAGCCTGCCGTAAGCGTTCCCGCCGGATCTCCACAACAAGAGTCTGGCCGGGCAAGGCGGGCCGTCGGAATCGGAATGCTTGAATCCGCGCCAGCAGGAGGGGCTGCGGATGCGTCACGCCCAGAAGTTCGGACCAGAGGCATCCCGCGGCCTGGGCTCCGCACTCGACCAGCAGGACCCCGGGAAAGATCGCCCGGCCGGGAAAGTGATCCGCGAAGACAAGCAGCGACGGATCGAGAAAAGTTTTTGCGCGGGCGCTCGCTCTCTCCCGATCGACCTCCACCTCGTCGATCCAGGTAAAGCCCGGGCCGTGCGGCAATCGCGGCAGGCTCATGTCGTCCGGCACGCGGCCCGGGTGATGATCCCGCACCCTTCTGCGACGGCTCGGGGCGGGTTCGGCAGAAGCAGTCCGCTTTCCGAACGGAGGACCAAGACCGTGAAACGTTCCCCATGGATGGTGACCCCAGGGTCATCGCCGCGAATCCAACCGCCGGGAAGATCCCTAGGAGCCAGCACCGCGATCGCATCTCCTCCGCGTCGGCGCGCCTCCTGTGCCAGGCGATAGAAAGGTCGATGGGAGAGACCAACGGTCTCGAACGAACGGAGCACTCCCAAGACGCGATACGGCCTCCGCGGCATTCGCGACCAGACCGGCATGTCCTGTCCGCCGATCCGGTAGATCGCGAGAATCCGGGCCCCCGTCTCTGGCGGAGGCGGCTCTCCCTTCCAGGGTTGGAAAGCGACGTTTCGAGCCTCGACAGAGACGGCGGAAAGCAGCAGAGCGCCCGTCAAGAAAAGACCCGAGCCGATCGCCTGGGCAAGCCGTCCCATCGGTGCCTTTCCCCCTATTTTCCTCATTCCGGCGCTTCCGTTTCCCTGGAGCCAATCGCCGGCTCTCTCCGGCCCGCCTCCTGCATCACGGGAAATATCAATCACTTCTTACTTGCCAACCGGCGGCGGCAAGCTACTCTCGAGCTAGCTCATACTATATCGTACAAATTCCGGGAGAAAATCTCTGTGAAAAATCGCCTCTTCTTATCCGCATGGTCGCTTCTCTTTTTGCTCGGCTGCCTTTCGGCCGCCCCACGATGCTTTGCTTCCTGGAATTTGCAGGAGACCGTCGACGAAGCGGCCGCCGTCATTCACCAGTTCAAGCAAGAGGGAAAGATCCCCAAAAGCGTGTTCGACCGGGCCAAGGGTATCGCTTTTCTGCGGATGACCAAGGGCGGACTCGTCATCAGCGGAGAGTACGGTCATGGGCTGGTCGTCCAACGCTTGCCTAACGGCGGCTGGTCCGGTCCTTCGGCGATCTCGAGCAGTGCAGTGGGAATCGGGGCGCAGATCGGCGCAAGCGAGACCAACTACATTTTCATCTTGAACACCGATCGCGCCGTCCGGCGGTTCGCCCGCGGCGGCAAGGTGCACATGACCGGGGAGATGAGCGGAGTCGCCGGCCCCGAAAGCGAGCACGAGGTTTTCTTAAAGCCTAAGGGCGCCGTCTACGTCTACCGGTCCACAGAAGGACTCTTCGGAGGCATCGCGTTCACCGGGTCGGATCTGCGGGAAGCGCCCGATACCAACGAACGCTATTATCACCGTGCGGTTACGGCCGGCGAGATTCTTTCCGGAAAAGTGGCGCCGCCCCGAAAGGCGAAACCGCTTTTGGACGCGCTCAACGCCCCATATCCAAAGTAGATCCGGTGGAACCGGCAAGGCCGGTGCCCCCGGCAGGGCCTGCGGCAGCCCGCGCGTTTCCAGGACCACCGCCCTCAGCCCGCTCCAGGGCAGCAACCGCCATCGCGGCCATTCCTTCGCCCCTCCCGGGAAAACCCATCCCCTCGTTGGTCGTCGCCTTGATGCCGATCCGCTCGGGCTCGATCCCCAAAGCTTTCGCCACCGCTTCGCGCATCGCCGTCAGATAAGGAGCGATCTTCGGCGCCTCCGCGATCAACGACACGTCGACGTTGTCGATCCTCCATCCTTTCTGCCGGAGCCGCTCAGCGATCCGCTCGAGGAACAACAGGCTTGAAGCTCCCTTCCACTGCGGATCGGTATTCGGGAAGAGATGCCCGATATCGCGCTCCCCCGCCGCGCCGAGAAGGGCATCCGCGACGGCGTGGAGAAGCACGTCGCCATCGGAATGACCAAGCAGCCCCTTGTCGGAGGGAATGGCTACCCCCCCTAGCATGAGCTTCCTCCCCTCCACCAAGCGGTGGGCGTCATAGCCAATTCCCACGCGTCCCATTTTGGTTCCTTTCGCTTCGCTTAGGCCCACACTTCGGCGTTCCGCTCGACCGGATCGGCTGGAGCCGACACTTTACCCCGGCCTCGATCCGCTCTATAGCTAGCGGAGATGACTCCGACAAGCTTGGCCGTTTTGGGGACCGGCCTTTTGGGTCAGGGCGTTGCGCGACGCCTTCTCGCCTGCGGGCTCTCCGTTGCTGTCTACAACCGCTCGCCCGCCAAGGCCGAAGCCCTTGTCCCCCTCGGGGCGTTGCTCTGCCTGACCCCCCGCGAGGCGATCGAAGCGTCCGAGCTCGCTATCCTCTGTCTGGCCGATGCGGCCGCGATCCGGCAAACCATCTTTTCGGACCCTCTGTCGCGGTTCCTGTCGGGAAAAAGCCTCTGCCAGATGGGGACCATAGGTCCGGACGAGAGCCGAGACCTGGCCCGGCTCGCTTCCTCCCGAGGAGCCCGCTATCTGGAATCCCCGATCCTCGGCAACGGCAAGGATGCCGAGGAAGGCCGAGCCCAGGTCATGATCGGAGCCGAATCCGAGGACCACGATCGCTGGTGCCGTCTTCTCGGGTTGCTGGGTCGTTGCTTTTGGATCGGACCGGTCGGCAAGGCTGCCGCTCTCAAGCTCGCCTTGAATCAGCTGATCGCCGCTGAGACGGCCGCCTTCGCACTCAGCCTGGGATTCGTCCGCCGCTCCGGTGTACCGGTCGAGCTCTTCCTCGAAATCCTCCGGGGAAGCTCGCTCTACTGTCCAACCTTCGACAAGAAGCTTGCGCGGATGCGGGATCGGAACTTCACCGCTCCCACCTTTTCGCTCCGTCTGCTTCTCAAGGACATCGACCTTTTCCTCCCGGAAGCCGATCGGCTGGGAGTGCGCTCGGATGCCTTGAAAGGAGCGAGGAGGATCGTGCGGGAAGCGGCGGAATCGGGACGGATGGATCTCGATTATTCCGCTCTGATCGATGTCATCGATCCCCTCTCCCCGCCTGGATCGCCCGACGCCGGGGCCAGGATTTGACGGATCGCGCAAGCCATGGAGCCCGATCCGCGGACAGTATCGGTCCTCCCCGTGCGACATCCCCTACCCTTCTCACTCCGCCCGGCAAAGACCGAGCTTGCCAAGAAAACACGACGGATTTAGTTGTGTTTCTCAGGATAATCGGACGGCCCCATCATCTAGCTGGTTAGGATACGGCCCTCTCAAGGCCGGTGCACGGGTTCGAATCCCGTTGGGGCTACCATCCTTCGGTTCATGGAGATTCCGCCGAAAGCCAAAGATCGATCGTACCCGTCCCTGCGAGCCGATCTGGAGATTCGAACTGCGCGCCGGGAGGAGTTTGTGAATATTACCGGCCGCCTCCAGGAGCTGGCGCAACGCCTTGGCTGGCGGGAGGGGATCCTCACCGTCTTCGTTCCCCACACGACGGCCGGGATCACGATCCAGGAAGGAGCCGATCCGGATGTGGTCCACGATATCCTGGGCTGGCTCGGCTCGGCGGTCCCCTGGGAGAGCCGTGCCTACCGTCATGGCGAGGGGAACACCGCAGCCCACATCAAGGCGGCGCTGCTCGGTTCCTCGATCCGCTGCTTCCTCCATGAGGGGCGATTGCGCCTGGGCACCTGGCAGGCGGTGTTCTTCTGCGAGTTCGACGGGCCCCGTGCCCGCAGCCTCTGGACCTCCTTCGAACCGAACCCTTCGGGCGCAACCGGAACGAACGGTTAGATCGGAGTCAGCGGAAAGAGCAGCGAGATCCGGCTGCCCCGGCCGGGAGTCGAGTCGACCTCCACCTTCCCGCGATGATCCTCCATGATCTTCCGCACGATCGCCATCCCGATTCCGGTGCCCTGCGCCTTTCGGGTGAGAAAGGGGACGAAGAGGCTTTCGATCTCCTCCGGAGTCATTCCGGGGCCGCTGTCTCCGACGGCGACGGCAAGATAGGCGACGCCGTCCCGCTCCACAACCGAGGCATCCAGCTCCAGGACTCCGCCTCCCGGCATGGCTTCTGCGGCGTTCAAGATCAGGTTGAGGAGCGCCTGCTCGATCTGCCCGCGGTCACCTTGCAGCGCGGGAACCTGAGGAGAAATCGACTTTTCCACCCGGATGGCCTGCGCCGAAAGCTTGTGGCGGACCAAGAGGAGAATCTCGTCGAGCATCCGCTCGACCGAAATCGTTTCCACCAGTGGTTGGGTCGACCGACCCAAGGAGAGCACTTGCTCGGTGATCCGGTTCATCTGGCGCAGCTTCGCCGCGATCACCTCCACGTCTTTGCGCACTCCGGGATCATCGGGGAGCCGATCCGCCAGCGTGTAAAAGAGCATCTGGATAACCGTGAGAGGGTTCCGAATCTCGTGGGCGACCTCCGTGGCGAGGAGGCCGAGCGCCGAGAGGCGCTCCGACTGCCGCAACCCTTCCTCGATTTTCATCACCTGCTGAAGCAGCTGCGCCTTTTGAATGGAGACCGTCGAAAGATCCGCCAGGGTTTGCAAGAGTTCGATCTCGCTCTTGGCGAAGCGGTGGCGCTGCGCCATGCCGACGCACAGGACCCCCATCCTCTCGACGAACGAGAGCGGGACGGCGAGGAGCGATCGAACGTCCTTCCCGAGCCGGAGTTCCGGGCAATGGACATAAGGTTCTTCCATGAGGTCCAAAACCAAGAGCGGCTTTCCTTTTTTCCCCACGACAGAGAAAACCGATTCATCCACCGGGATCGTAAAGTCCGCGGGAAGGCCGCAGCCCTCTCCGAATGCCGCTCGGAGGACAAGATGCTCCTTATCCTCCGTGAGCAGGAAAAGAAAAGAGCGGGCTGCGCCCATCAAGCGGGCCGCGTTTCGGACGATGCCCTCGAAAAGCGCATCCAAGCCCGGTTGTGAAACCAGCGTCTGGGCGATCTCCACCAGCATCCCCAACTGTCTGGCCTTCTGGCGAAAGCCTTCGATCTCCCATCCGATCGCCAGCCAACGGGCCGCCTTCGCCGCCAATTGGATCAGAACCTGCTCATGAGCCCGCGTGAAATGGCCGACCCGATGACTGTCGACATTGAGCACGCCGATCACCGTCGAGCCGATCTCCACCGGGACCGCGAGCTCGGCGCGGATGCGCGGATCGATGGGAACGTAGCGCCATTCCCGCCGCACGTCGGAGACGCGCATCGACCTGCCGGTGGTCGCCACCCAACCGGTTACCCCTTCGTCTGCCCGCAGCTTCGTGCGCCCGGCCCCCTTTCGAAGGCCGAAAGAAGCCTCGATGTCGAGAAATCCCGTGCTCGGATTGAGCAAGACAAAAGAGCCGCTGTCCGCCTCCGTCTTCGCCAGGGCGAGCCGCAGAAAGTGACGGATGGCGGCCCGTGGGTTCAGGAGGGTATGGATTTCCTCCGGTCGGGCCCTCTCGATAATCAATCCGGCCCCGCGCATATCAAACGCCCATGGCTTTCCGGAGGCGCCGGGTGACCCTTTCGATCTCCTTCTCGTCCTCAAGCTTACCGCCGCCGGCCTTTCGCAGGTAAAAGGTATCGAGGGCGGCCCCTTTCTCCGTGGCGATCCGAGCGGAAGCCACGTCGATACCTGCGGCGGCCAGGGAGGAGGCGATCCGGTAGAGCAGTCCGGGCCGGTCGGGAGTCTCCAGGTCGAGAATGGTAAAGTGCTTGCTGCTTGTCAGATCGAAATGGATCCGCGTCGGGAACTCCGCCTGCCGCATCCACTCGGGCAGGCGGTCGAACTGTTTCTCGACCAAGGGAGAAAAATCGAACTCCTCGACTGAAAAGGCATTGTCGAGCAGCCGCGAAAAGGGAGCCAGATACCGATCCGCGTCCGCCACCAGACCATCCGGAAGACAGACCCAGAACGTATCGATCGCGATCCCGTCGCTGCGCGAATAGACCTCGGCGCTCAGGATCGAGACGCCCAGAGCGGCGAAGCCGCCGCAGATCCGCGCGAAGACGCGGGCACGATCCCAGGTGACCACGATGACTTCGGAATATCCCTGCGCGGGTACGTCCACCCAGTCGACCACAGGACAAAGCATGGGCTCCACCGCAACGACCTGCTGGTAAAGAAACCGGTGGATCACGGAGAGATGGCGCCGAATCCGATCCTCCGGACAGCGGAGAAAATAGCTCTTGGGCAGGTGCTCGAAGTGCGCGTCGACCTCTTCGAGAGAAACCTCCGGCGGAGGCCGCTCCCGCATCTGCTTGGCTATCTCTTCCCTGGATTGCTTCGGCCCTCCTTCCGCCGCGATTGCCCGGCCGAAATGGGCGCTCGCCGACCGGTAGAGCCGCCAGAGAAGAAGATCCTTCCAACTCGACCAGGCATCGGTTCCGGCTGTTCCCTCTCCATCGACGAAGGTGAGCACCATGAGGAGATCGAGACGCTCCTGGGTCGCCACGATCTTGCAAAACTCTTCGACCGTCTCTTCCTCGTCAAGGTCCCGCCGGAGCGCCGTCTGCCACATGAGCAAATGGTTGCTGACCAGAAAGACCACCGTAGCCAGATCCCGCGGCGAAAGCCGGAGTCTTTTGGCGACCCGCATCGCGTTGGTCGCGCTCTCTTCGGCATGATGCCGCCGGTTCGTCGCGCGCCCAGTATCATGGAGGAGGATCGCCAAGGGGAGAAGATAGGGGCGTTCCACACTCTCCAGAATAGGCCGGTAGGCGGCGAACGGGGCATCCGGATCGGTCCAGATCCGGTCAAGCATTTCCAGGCAGCGCAACGTGTGCTCGTCGGCCGTGTAGCGATGGTAGAACTCATGCTGCACCAGGCAGGTCAACGGAGCGAACTCCGGAACGAGCCTACCGAGCAGCCCCAGTTCATGCATCTGTCGCAAGACCCGACCCACCCTTCCCTTGCTCGAAAGAAGCAGAAGCAGCATCTCCCGCACCTCTTTCCTTTGCAGGAGAGCCCCTCGGAGCAACGGCAGCGTGCGGGTGATCTCGATGGCCAGTCCCGGCCCGATCCCGACGTCGTGCCTCGCGGCGAGCACGAAGGCCTTGAGGATCCCAAGGGGATTCTCGCGCAGCCTTCGCCGCGGAGGAACCTCAAGCTTGCCGTCGACAAGGGGGAAATCCTCGATGAATTGTCGGTCCCGATCCGTGACGGCCGAGCAAGCGCGCTTGGACTTGGCGAGGCTGTCGAACACGAGATTGGCTAGCTGGTAGATGACATAAGCGCGCCGATAGTAGTCGCGCATGCACTCCTCGATCCGCCGCAAGAGGTTCGGCCCCGGGTACCGGAGACCTCCCGCCACCTTCGCCTGCAATCCGAGGGTCAAGAGATCGCTCGGTCGCTTCTCGATGTAGTGCATCTCGGCCCTCACGCGGAGCAGAAAATCGTAGGCCTCTTCCAGACGCTCCCCTTCCTTCGCCTCCAGTCGCCCGCTTTTGACCAGGTGATCGGTGGTGCCGATCCCCTCGCGCACGCGAAGAACCCAAAAAAGATTCTGGTAGTCCCGAAGGCTGCCGCAGCCGTTCTTGATGTGGGGCTCTTGCACCAGGACCGTGCCCCCGTATTTGGCATGGCGCATCTGCTGATCCACCATACGCCATTCGACATATTCCTCCTCCCGTCCCCGTAGGCACCGGTTCTCGAAGAGCGCTTGAAATTCTTTCCAGAGCGCCGGCGGGCCGGCGATAAGCCGAGCCTCCAGCAGAGAAGTCTTGGTCCGCAGGTCTTGGTTGGCATAGTCGACGGTATCTTCGATCTGCCGCGTCGAGTGACCTACCTGAAGCCCGATGTCCCAAAGCGTGTAGAGTACCTGCTGCACGATCTCCGCGACCCGCTCTTCCTCATCGCGGGAGCAAGGTCCGGAGAGAAAGAGGAGATCGACATCGCTATACGGGCAGAGTTCCCCCCGACCGAACCCGCCGACCGCGGCCAGGAGAAGAGGAGGAACGTCTTCGGCCGTGCGAAAGAGCCGTTCCACGATCGATCCCCACAGATGCCGCAGCAAGGCCGTCAACAGCGCGGCCTGACGCCGAGCCCTGACCCTCCCCCCGGCCCCGAGGGAATGCTCCGTCCGCAGGATATGGAGCTGCTTGCGGAGGAACTGCCGGTAGAAGGCGGCGCGATCCGCGATCCGCCTCTCGCCGGAGAGCTGCTCTCGCTCGGCCTCGCGGAGCGCTTTCTCAAGCGGCTTCAGGAAAGGTGCGACCGGATCCGGCAGAATTTCCTTGTCAGGTTTTCCCACGACCATCCACACAGAATCTATGGCTAGCTTAGGCGTAAATATCGACCACGTAGCAACCTTGCGGCAAGCCCGGTATCGGGCCGATCCCTTTTCGGTGTTGGCGGAGCCCGACCCCACGGAAGCCGCCCGGCTCGCCGAAGAGGCGGGGGCGGCCGTTGTCACCGCCCATCTCCGCGAGGACCAGCGCCACATCCAGCGCGAGGACATCCTTAGGATCCGCCGCATTGTCCGCCGGCTCAACCTTGAAATGGCGTTTCTCCCGGAAATGATCGCCTTTGCGTGCGAGCTTCGCCCGGATGAGGTCTGCCTCGTCCCCGAGCGACGCGAGGAAGTGACGACCGAAGGCGGCTTGAATCTTCTCGGCCAAGAGGAACGTTTCCGTCCCGGCATCGCTCGCCTCCGCGCCGCAGGAATCCTCGTCACCGCCTTTATCGATCCGGTCGAAGCCCAGGTTCGGGCCGCGCGTGCCGCCGGGGCCGATTGCGTCGAGCTGCATACCGGCGGCTACGCCAATGCGATCCGGGTGGAAGACCAAGAGAAAGAGATCGCCAAGCAGACGGCCGCCGCCGATTTAGCCCATTCGCTCGGGTTGGAAGTCCATGCCGGCCATGGGCTGACCTACCGGAACGTCCGCCGCTACGTGGCTAGAGTCCCCCACCTGCATACTCTCAACATCGGCCACGCGATCGTCTGCCGCGCGCTGTGGGTCGGGTGGCAAAAAGCGATCCGGGAGATGGTCGGGCTGGCGGCGGGGGAATGACGCGGGGCGCTACCGCGCCAGACGCGCCGGATAGGGATAAACGCAGGGGCAACATCCCATGACTCGGCAAAACGCTTTGCTGAAATGGCTTAGGCTCGAATAGCCGACCGCCATGGCCGCTTCCGTGACGTTGTGCCCTCCGGCTCGAAGCAGCTCCGCTGCTTTCTCCATGCGCAGGCGGCGGAGGTAGCCCGGGAGGGTTTCCCCCGTTTGCTCCGAAAAGATTCGGCTGAGGTAGAACGGACTGCATCCGACTTCCCGGGCCAGAGACTGCAAGCAGAGCGGCTCGGCGAGGTGCTCCCGAAGATATTCCTGCGCACGCTCCACCCGGCGGCGGGCATTATTCCACCGTCGACGCGCCTGCCCCTTGTTCGGAGCCTCTGCGAAAAGGAGCGCTCCCGCCAGCTCGAGCGCGCGGCCCCAAAACCAGAGAAAACGCGCTCGGCCCGGCACGTCGGGAGATACCCAATGGCTCCAGGCATGACCCCAGTATTCCGGGAGCGGCCGCACCCCGCCGACCAGCGGGTCGCTGCTCCGCCCGGCCAGCCACTTGCGCACCTCGGCCCGAAGGGTATCCTCCAGCCCCTCGACCTCCCGGGCGAGACGGGAACGCGACCACTCGAATGTCAAGAACCGGTTTGCCTCCCCACTCGACCGGGTAGCCTCCAGCCCCTGCTCGTGCTGCGCATAGAATCCGAAGAAACCCGGTCGGAAAACGAGGCTGCGCTCCCCCGCCCGCACCAATCCATGTCCGGCGAAATTGACGCAAATTTCCAAGCAGTCGGGATGAAAGCTCTTCGCCCAGTTCACCGATTCGGCCGCGGAAAAGTCGAGCGCTTCCACGCTCCAGCCGAGACCGTGAATATCTCCTTGGAGTTGCTGCCAGCCGCCGACCCCTTCCCAGACGGAGGCTTCCATCGGCTTCTGGTGGCTGGCCGGCATCGGGAGAAAGCTGCCACCAACCTGCCCTGGGAGCAACCCGATTTTCCTCCAGCCCCTCTTGCTAGCCTTCTCCCCTTCCCCTCGCGTTCGAGCCCATGCGCAGCAGTCCGCGCAGAACATTGCGGCCGGGGCGGAGAGATGGATTAATCGAGCAACGCGAGGCGATACCCTACACCCGACTCGGTCCGGAGCAGGAGCGGTCGAGCGGGATCGGCTTCGATCTTCTCACGGAGGCGTCCGACGTAGACCCGCAGGTAATGAATCTGCTCTACCGCCTTCGGGCCCCAGATCTCTTGGAGAATTTGCCGATGGGTCAGCACCTTGCCTGCATGACGGACAAAAAGCCGGAGAAGAGCATATTCGGTCGCCGTCAAATGAATCTCCTCCCCTTTGGCCCAGACGCGACGGGCGCTCAGGTCGACTTTGAGGCCCCCGCTCGAAAAATGAGGGCTTTCGGCAGGGCGCAGGGCGCGCCGGAGCATGACTCGAATCCGAGCGAGCAGCTCCTCGACCCCGAACGGCTTGGTCAGATAATCGTCTGCGCCCGCATCGAGCGCGCTTACCTTCTCCTTCTCTTGACCGAGGGCCGAGAGCACCAGGATCGGAACCTCGCTCCACTCGCGAATGCGCCGGATCACCTCCACGCCGCTGATGTCCGGCAGCAGCAGATCGAGCACCACCGCTTCCGGCCTGCTTTGGGCCACCGCCAGGACCCCCTCTTGGCCGCTTGCGGCCTCGACCGTTTCGTAGCCATGGCTTTCCGTCGCCAGCCGGAGCAGGCGGCGGATTTGCGGCTCGTCGTCGATCACGACGAGCCGGGCCGGGTGCTCCGGATTGGCTGTTGTTTCCGGGACGATCATGCCTTCAGGGAGACAGCGGTCTCCGGAACCTTTTCCAAGGGGAAGAACAGAGAGAAGACCGCTCCTCCCCCCTCTCGATTCTCGGCTTCGGCTCTGCCGCCGTGCGCTTCGACCACCCCTTTAACGATCGACAGCCCCAGTCCGGTCCCTCCCGGCGGCGCTCCGCTCCCTCGGTAGAACTTGTTGAAGAGGTGGCCTCCGGTGTCCGGCCCCAGTCCCGGCCCGCGGTCCGCCACCCGGATGACCAACTCCTCCCGAATCGGATCCGCCTCGAGCGTCACTTCAACCGGAGTGCCGGAGGGCGTATGCATGGCGGCGTTGAGCAGAAGATTGGTGAGCGCCTGCTGCACCAGCGGAAAATCGAGGCGGACCAAGGGAAGGCCGCTCGGTGTCCTGACCTGGATTTCCCGCCCCCGCAGCTCCTTTTCCGTGTCGCGGAGCGCCGCATCGATCAGGTCCTTCGCGTCGCACCACTCCCGTTTGAGTGTGAAACGGCCGGAACTGAGCCGGGCCATATCGAGGAGATTTTCGACGATCCGGTTCATCCGGGTGGAGGCGGAGGCGATCTCCTCCAGGTAGACCGCCTCATTTCCCAGCTTTCTCCTCGATTCTTCGGAAAGGCTGGAGACGGCCGCCGTGATCACGGCCAAGGGAGTGCGCATCTCGTGGGAGATTGAATTGAGGAGCGTTTGACTCAGGCGTTCGGACTCGGCCGCCACGCGGGAATGCTCCGCCATCTCGCAGAGATTCTGCCGGTCGACCACAAGGGCGATCTGATTGGCGCACGCTTGCAGCAGGGTCTTTTCATCGAAGGTCAGGTTTCTTTCCTCCGAAAACCGCACCCCGAGCACGCCGACCGCCTTTCCCGAGCTGACCAGCGGGACATAGTGGCCCTGGGAAAGCGGAAGGTTATCGGTAAAGCGCCCCGAAGGACGGACGTTTGCGAACGCCCAGGCGGCGACGGCCGCCTCCCGCTCGCTCACCCGGAAGGTGCTCGCCCAGTGCGGCACCGAGTAGAGGCTCTTCTCCATCGGGTTCGCCAAAAAGAAGGCCACCTCCGCGTGAAAAGTTCTGCCGATGTGTTCCACGACGCGCGAGACGATATCGTCCATTGTCGTGGCGGAGGAGAGCTCCTGGGTCAGCAGATAGAGCGCGGTCACCCGCTGCTCGCGCCTTCGTTCCGCCTTTTCCTGCGCCCGATTCCGGGCGATGAATTGCCCCAGGACCAGGGCGACCACAAGAAAGGTGCCCACCATGATCGCGTTTTCGAGCTCGAAGACGCCCAGCGTGAAACGTGGAGAGAGAAAGAAAAAGTCCCAGAGAAGCGCGCTCAGGAAGGCGGCGAAGAGGACCGGACCCCGTCCCACGAAGAGCGCCAACAGGACGATCGCCAGCAAGTAGATCAGGCCGATCGACCGGCTGCCGAGCCAGTGGTGGAAGGTGAGATTGAGAACGCTTACGGCCGCGACGACGGCGGCCGCGATTCCATAGGAAGAGCCGGGGGATTCCGTCGCCCGCCACCGGCGCGGGGGTCGTGGCAGTTTGGCCTCTTCCTCCACTCGCACGATATGGAGGTCGATCTCTCCGCTCTCCCGAGCCAATCGGTGCAGCAGAGACCGGCTCCGGAACCAGTCGAGAAAACCGCTGCCCCCCGGCTTCCCGAAAACGATCTGGGTCACATTACGCTGCCGGGCCACGCGCACCAGCCCGCGCACCAGATCTTCGTCGGTCGCCGTGACTACTTCTCCACCCAGCCGGCGGGCCAAGTCGAGATGGTTCCCCAAGCGGGCTTCCTCTGCCGCGGAGAGAGGGTGCGGCGACTCGACGTAGGCGGCTATCCAGGGGCAGCCGAGGCTGTCGGCCAGCCGGCGGGTCCACCGGATGAGCGGCTCCGAAAAGGGACTGGCGCTCACCGCGACCATCAGTCGATGGCCGGTTTTCCACGGCCCCAGGATATGCATGAGCTGCATGTACTCGTGCACATCCTTGCCCGCCTTTTCCGCGGCCAGCCGCAGGACGATCTCCCGAAGCGCCCGCAGGTTCCCTTCGCGAAAGAAGTGGAGGGCGGCGGCGCGCGCCCGTTCCGGAATGTAGACCTTCCCTTCGGATAGGCGTTTGAGCAGATCCTCGGCCGGAAGGTCGATGACCTCGATTTCCCCCAGATCGATGAGCTGATCCGGCACCGTCTCCTGGACGGGAGCGCCGGTGATTTGCCGGACGGTATCCGTACGGCTCTCGATGTGCTGGACGTTGAGCGTGGTGAACACATCGATTCCGGCTTCGAGCAATTCCTCCACGTCCTGATAGCGCTTCGGATGGCGGCTGCCGGGTGCGTTGCTGTGGGCCAGCTCATCGACGACGGCCAGATGCGGGCGCCGCTCCAACAAAGCGTCGAGGTCCATCTCCTCGAGCCGGAGTCCCCGATACTCCACTGTGCGGCGCGGAATCTTGGGCAGCCCTTCGGCCAGCGCCTCCGTCTCCTTGCGCCCGTGCGTCTCGACGTACCCGATCACGACGTCACGGCCGTTGGCGTGCTCCACCCGGGCCGCCTGAAGCATGGCGAAGGTCTTTCCGACCCCTGGGCACATGCCAAGGAAGATCTTGAGATTGCCTCGCCGCTTCTCCTGTTCCTCTTTTGCGACGACGGCTAAGAGCGAATCCGGATTGGGACGCTCGTCTGACTGCGCGGCCATGACCTTTCCTACAGTAATAATAATTATCGATCCTCTTCTCCTACGAGCAAAACCAGGAAGCAGTTCCTCCTAGGCCCCGACATGCGCAAGAAAAGAGAATTGTCGTGCATGCTTGCCGCCTGTATGCTAGGGCTTCCTTTTTTGAATCGAATCGGAGGTCCACCAACTATGGCGCGTACAATATCGCTCAAGGCGCGAGAGCGCTCGGCGGTCGGAAGACATCGGGTGCGCCGATTGCGGGCGGAAGGAAAAATCCCCGCCGTGCTCTACGGAAGGAAGGGCCATATGGCGCTCGAAATCCACGCCGTGGATCTCCTCGCGGCCCTTCACGGAAGGAAGACGGAAAAAGTGCTGATCGATCTGAAGGTCGAAGGCGAGGAGGGCGAGCAGCAGAAGCTCGCGTTCTTGCAGGCGATCCAGGAGCACCCGCTGACCGATCGCATCCTCCACGTCGACCTGCACGAGCTCTCCACCGATGAGAAGATCCACACCGAGGTTGAGCTTCACCCTGTTGGAGAACCGGTTGGCGTTCGGACCGGCGGAGGTTTGCTGCAAACGCCGATCCGCCACCTGCGCATCAGCTGCCTGCCCCACGATCTTCCGGAGTCGATCTCGGTGAATGTCGAAGCGCTCGACGTAGGCCAGTCGATCCACGTCGGCGACATCACTCCTCCGGCCGGCGTCGAATTTCTCAACCCGAAGGACCAAGTTCTCTTCACGGTTACGGCCCCGCAGACCGAAGAAGCTGCCGCGACGCAGGAGACGAAGGAGCCCGAGCTGGTGCGCGAGCGGAAGGAGGGCGGGGAAGAGAACGAAGAATCCTAGCCGCTCTTCGTCCGAGGAAGGGTACGGGTGGAGCCCCCGGTCGGTGTGCCCTCCCGCCCGGGTTTTCGCCACCGACCCGGGGATGCGGGACAATGTTTTCTCTTGTTTTCGGGTTGGGCAACCCGGGTCCGGAGTACGCCGGCACGCGGCACAACGTGGGTCTTATGGTGGTCGAGGCCATCGCCCAGCGCCGCCGGCTTTCGTGGCGGCCGGAGCGTTGGGCACCCGCCTTTGTCGCCCAGGACAAGGACGCGCTCTTGATCGCCCCGACCTGCTATATGAACGAAAGTGGGGTGGTCGTGCGTAAGATCCTAAAAAGATTAGGAAAGAAACCGGAGGAGATCATCGTTATTGTTGATGATGTCGCCCTTCCGCTGGGCAAGGTGCGCTTGCGCGCGGCCGGCTCTTCCGGCGGCCACCGCGGGCTGATTTCCGTGGCCTCCGCCATCGGGACGGAGAGCTTCAGCAGGCTGCGCTGCGGAATCGGCCCGCTCCCTCCAGGCATCGACTTGGCGGATTTCGTCCTCGCCCGATTCCGGGAGGAAGAGCTGCCGCTGCTCGGCCAGATGATCGAGAGGGCCGTCGATGCATTTGAGTGTTGCCAGGAGGGTGGCATTGCGGTAGCGATGAGCCGGTTTAACTCGTAACCCATCACACCGTTCGCGAAGAAAGGCGTTCGGAACGATCATGAAAGCAATTTATGACGGATTGTATATCCTGAATGTGCAGGGGAAGGACGAGAGCGTGAAGGAAGCCATCGAAGTTCTCGAGAAGACTCTCCGCGCCGAAGGAGGCGAGCTGCTCGGGTGCCAGAAAATGGATCGGCGGCGCTTCGAGCGGATCGCGCACCGGATCGAGTTCGGCTATTACGTCAACCTAACGTTTTCGCTGGCGCCGGACCGCATCGCCGCTTTAGCCGAAGCACAAAAAGCCCACCCCTTCCTCTTCCGGCAGTTCTATCTTCGCAGAAAGCGGGCTCCGGAGCCCGCCCCATCCACCGCCTAGACCAAGGAGTTCCTGTGGCTGACCTCAATCGCGTCTTTCTGATCGGCAATTTAACCCGGGATCCCGAGGTGCGGTATACCCCCAAGGGAACCGCGGTCGGAGATCTCTCGCTGGCGGTCAACACGACGATCCGCAGTCCTGACGGGCAGGTGAAGGAAGAAACCTGCTTCATCGACGTGGTGACTTGGGGACGGCAGGCGGAAACGGCCAAGGAGTACCTGCACCGAGGTTCGCCGGTCTTGGTCGAAGGAAGGCTCCAGTTCGACCAGTGGGAAACGAAAGAAGGAGAGAAGCGAAACCGCATTCGGGTTCGGGCGGAGCGGGTCCAGTTCCTCGGTCGGGGCAGACCGGCCGGAAGCCATCCTCCCGGCGAAGAATCCGAACGGCCTCGCGAAACGGGAGAGGCAGCCCGGCCTACGGAAGAAAGCATGCCCGAGGCTGACGACGTCCCGTTCTGAACCCGGTGGCCGGCGAACGAATTTTCCAGGGCGAACAACGGAGAAATAGCATGCTGGTAGAAGTGGTTCTGCACACGAGAATCGACGGATTGGGAGCGGAGGGCGACCTCGTGAAGGTCAAAAGCGGTTACGCGCGCAATTTTTTGTTGCCCAAGCGCATGGCGACGATCGCGACGATGGCGACCAAACGCCATATCGAGCTTTTGCGGAAGCGCCGGGCCGAGCGAGAAGCCGCCGAGTTCCAAGCCGCGCAGGAGTTGGCATCCCGCCTGCAAAAGCTCAAGCTTGTCTTCACGCTCGCCTCGGGCGGCGAAGAGCAGGAAAAGGTTTTCGGCGCGGTCACTGCGCAGCATATCGCAGACCGTCTGCGGGAGGAAGGGATCGAAATCGATCGGAAGAAGATCCGTTTGGATCGTCCTCTAAAGGAGCTGCGGGCCTACACCCTACCGGTCGACCTCCATCCCGATGTGACCGCACAGCTCTCCGTCGAGCTCGTCGCGCCGACCGACAAACCCAAGCGCAAAGAGGCTAAAGCGAAATCCGACGCGCCGAAGAAGCCCTCATCGAGGAAAACCAAGATCGTGCCCTCGTCCGAGAAGGAACATCCCTCGCCCGGCACCGCCGCGTAAGCAGCCCTTGATTCGGAAACGAAGGGCTTGCCCGTCCATCCGGACCCAAAGCACCCACTCGTGAAGCGATCAACAGGGTTTCCGCTTCGGTGGCTCCGCGGTCGGGCATCGGCGCTTACCCCGTTTATCCTGGGCCTCGCCTTCTGGCTGTGGGAATACGAAGCGCATCCGGCAGGCTCCGCGACGGAAGGGGAAGAGACCAGCGCTTCTTCGTCCCAAGGCAGCGCGGGCACAGGGGCCCAGGCGATTTCCCCCCTGGATAGCGCCCCGAAAACGCCTCCGGCGCTCCTCGATCAGCCTCCGGTGCCGGCTGCCACCGCGAGCGAAGCGCAAGCGGCCGGTCCTGCGCCGGCGGAGTCGCCGGCGCCGGAACCCGTCGTTCCCACCGCACCGCGACTCGCCCCACCGCCTCTTCCCTCCGAGGCGCCCTCCCCGCCGGCGGCGCAGCCGGCAGCCCCTGCGGAGGAACAGCCCTCCCCAGCTCCCGCCGCGCCGAAGAAGCATCGGCCGAAGAAGGTCGTCGCCCCGCCCAGCGCGTCCGGGGCGCAGGCGCCCGGTCCGCCCGTCAAGGAGATCGAGGTTGTCTACGTGGGGCCGAAGTCGGTCAACCGGAGCATGATCCTCTCCAACATGCACACCACCGTCGGGCAGCCGTACGTGCCAGCGACCGTCGAGGAAGACGTGCGCAACCTTTATGCGACCGGCCTCTTCACAAACTTACGGATCACCACCGAACCGATGGAGGACGGCGTCAAAGTTCTGGTGGTCGTTCAGCCCAAGCCCCTCATCAAGGAGATCGTGATCAAGGGCTCCGGCGGAATCAAAACCGAGACGATCCGCCGCCAGATGAAAGCCAAGGTCGGTGACCCGTTGAGCGAATTCCAGATATCGGCCGACGCGGAAAAGATCAAGGAGTACTACCAGAACCACGGCTACGGCGACGCGCAGGTCAACTACAAGATCGACGTGAACGAGGAGTTCGGGCGGGCCGTGGTCACCATGCTGATCACGGAAGGGGAAAAGCGGTTCATCACCAGCTTGAACTTCGTCGGCAACAACAGCTTCCCTGCGAAGGAGCTGCGGAAATCATTCAAGACCAAGAAAAAGGACCTGCTTTCCTTCTTCAACAAATCGGGACTGCTCAAGGAAGAACAGTTCCAGGAGGACCTCCGGAAGCTCAAGGAATTCTACCAGAACCACGGCTACATCGACATGAGCATCCGTGACATCAAGATCGAGCATCCGACCAAGGAGCAGACGACCATCACGATCGTCATCCATGAGGGGGTGCAATACCACGTCGGCACGATCCAGCTTTCCGGCAACCAGATCTATTCCAACGGCGAGATCCTCTCTTTGCTGAAGATGACCGAAGGGTCGGTCTTTTCGCCGAAGGGGCTCGACGACGACATCAAGGAGTTGCGCGACTACTACGGCCAACGGGGCTACATCGACGCCGAGATCCGGCCCGAGCGGCTCCCCAATGTGGAGAGCGGCAAGATCGACCTCCTCTTCAAGATCACGGAAGGGAGCCAGGCCTACGTAGACAAGATCGTCATTCAAGGGAACACGGTCACCAAGGACAAGGTGATCCGGCGTGAGCTGGCGGTGCAGCCGGGGGATGTCTACAACAGCGTCGAGGTCGACGCGAGCCGCAAGCGGCTCGAAAACCTCGGATATTTCGAGAAGGTCGAGATCAATCCCCAGGATACCAACGTTCCCAACCGGAAGAACATGGTGATCACCCTCCAGGAGAAACATACCGGCAACCTGAGCTTCGGGCTCGGCTACAGCACGATCGAAAGCCTGATGGGTTTCGTCGAGCTCAACCAGGGTAATTTCGATATCGCCAACCCGCCTTCGTTCACCGGGGCCGGGCAGAAGTTCCGCGTCCGCGCCCAGCTCGGCATCTTCATGGAGACCTTGCTCATGTCGTTCACCGAGCCCTGGTTCATGGACAAGCCGATCGCGGTCGGCGGCGACCTCTTCTTCAACCAGTACACCTACATGCAGTTCTACCAGGGATTCAACATGACCAACATGGGCTTCGACCTGCGCGCGGCCAAGCGGCTTTCCCAGTGGGTGACCCTCTCGACCCGCTACGACCTCACCGACTACACCCTCTGGGGCATGCTGCCGCAGATCGAGCAGGTTCCCGTCTACGCCCAAAACCACGGTTCCCGCTCGCAGAGCGACGTGTCGGTCGACCTGATCTACGATAGCCGGGACAGCGTGACCATCACCCGGCACGGCACCATGGTCGACTTGAACCTCCTGGGCGCCGGCGGGCCTCTGCTGGGGCAGACCGATATCTACAAGGCGCAAATCAACATCTCCCACTACGAAAGCCTTCCCTTCGACATCATCTTCTGGTCCCACCTCAACGCGGGCATGGTGCAGGCGTACGGCACCAGCAGCTTCGTGCCCCTCTTCGACAGCTACTTCCTGGGCGGCCCGCGGAGCCTCCGGGGCTTCGACTATGCGCTCGTCGGCCCGAATTACCTTCCGTACGACTTTCCGATCGGCGGCCAGACGATGGCCTTCACCAACCTCGAGTTTACGGTTCCGGTGGTCGACCGGGTGCGCGTGGCGGCCTTCACCGATATCGGCTTCAACGCGGGTTCGCTAATCGGGCCGATCCAGACGCCGAACATACCGGGCCTCATCGCCGGCGAGGGGATCAACATCGTCGCCGATGCGGGCATCGGCCTTCGCCTTTACCTGCCGATCGGGCCTTTGCGGCTCGACTACGGGATTCCCTACATCTACACGTCGTGGCTCAACCAAACCGGGCGATTTTACTTTGACGTCGGTTACTCGTTTTAACTACCTTGCAGGACGCAACATGAAACCAGGATTGTTCTTTGTATCGGCTCTGCTTCTTTCCGCATCGCTCGCGGGAGCCCAGCAGCTCCGGATCGCGACCTTCGACTTCCAAAAAGCCTTCAGCGAATACTACAAGACGAAGGAAGCGGAAGGAGAGCTCCAAGCCCGCGTGGCGACCTTCAAGAAGGAAGATCAGGAAAGAACCAACGACTATCGGAAGCTGGCGGAAGAGGCGCAGAAGCTCCAGGACGGCGCCCAGGATAAGACGCTTTCCGAGGCGGCGCGCCAGGAAAGGCTGAAGGCCTTCCAGGCCAAGGTTCAGGAAGTGCAGAATCTGCAACGGGCGATCCAGGAATTCCGCGCGACCCGCGGCCGCGAGCTCGAAGAGCGTTCCCAACGCATCCGGCAGGGGCTTATCGATGAGATCACCAAGGTCGTTCTGGAGATTGGCGCCAAGGAGAAGTATACGATGGTGATCGACAAGACAGGGCGGAGCCTCAATGGGACCCCCGTTCTTCTCTACTGCCAGGACCTTCCCGACATCACCGAGGAAGTCGTCCGCACGATCAACGCGACCAAGGGAGCGGGGGCGGCGGCTCCCAAGGCGGCATCCGTCCATCCATGATCGAGGCGCGGCGTGGCATCTTTCCTACTGGGAGAATTAGCCGATCTGGTTAACGGCGAAGTTCAGGGGGAAAGAAAGACGGTCATCCGTGGGGTAGCCGATATCGAGTCTGCGGTCGAGGGCGAGATCTCCTTCTACGCCAACCCCCGGTACGAGAAGGCCGCCCGCCGGACCCGGGCTTCGGCGCTCCTGATTCATCGGGATCTTTCCGGAGACTTTCCCTGCGCCTTGGTGCGCGTCGACGCGCCTTCCTTAGCCTTCGCCAAGATCGTCGCGCTCTTCGCCCCGCCTCCGGTCACCTATCCGCCGGGCGTCCACCCGACAGCAGTGATCGGACCCGGTGTCGTCCTCGAGGAAGGAGTCCATGTCGGCCCGCTAGCCGTCATCGAGGCCGGCGTCCGAGTAGGGGCGGGAACGGTCATCGGCGCAGGCTGCTTCATCGGTACCGAGACCTCTCTGGGCGAGGGCTGCTTTCTCTATCCTCACGTCGTGATCCGCGAACGCTGCCGGATCGGCAAACGGGTGATACTCCATCCCGGCGTCGTGATCGGCTCCGACGGATTCGGCTACGAGTTCTCCGGCGGTCGTCATTGGAAGATCCCCCAGACCGGAACGGTCCAGCTCGACGACGATGTCGAGATCGGGGCGAACACGACGATCGATCGAGGACGCTTCGGGAAAACCTGGATCCAGGAAGGTTGCAAGATCGACAATCTGGTGCAGATCGCGCACAACGTCGTCCTAGGACCTCACTGCCTGGTTGTCGCGCAGACCGGAATTTCCGGAAGCACCACACTCGGGTCCCGCGTCACGCTCGCGGGCCAAGTGGGCCTTGCCGGCCACCTGCGCATCGGTGACGGCGCGATCATCACCGCCCAATCGGGCATCACCAAGGATGTGCCTCCCGGAGCCGTCCTGTCCGGGCGCCATGGGCGGCCGGCGAACGACACCCTCCGTCTGGAAGCCCTCTACCTCCGGCTTCCCGAGATCTGGCGGCGGCTCCTCGCGCTCGAAAAACGGGTGGCGTCCGGATCCGGCGGCACCGAATCCGACACGCCCTCGAACCAACCATGAAGGCGCTGCGGATCGGACTGGTAGGACTCGGAACGGTCGGCGCTAGTGTCTGGAAAAATCTTCGTGTGCAAGAGAAGCTCCTGTTGCGCCGCTGCGGCAAGGCCCTCCGCATCGAAAAGGTCGCCGAAAAAGACCGGGGACGGGTGCTCGCCGCCGGCGTTCCCGAATCCTGCTGGACCACCGATTGGCGGGATGTGGTTCGGGATCCCTCCCTCGACGTCGTCATCGAGCTCATCGGAGGAACCGGGGTCGCCGCCGATCTCATCCGGGAGAGCCTCTCTCATGGAAAGGACGTCGTCACCGCAAACAAGGCGCTGCTGGCCGAACGGGGAAGCGAGCTGGCCGCCTTCGCCGCGCAGAGGGGCAAGCGGCTGCTCTTCGAGGCGAGCGTGGCCGGGGGTATCCCTCTACTCCTCGCGCTGCGAAGGGGATTGATCGCCGACGAGATCCTCTCCATCCACGGCATCATCAACGGCACCTGCAACTACCTCCTTTCCGCCATGGCCTCCCGCGGCCTTCCGTATCGTGAAGCGCTGCGGGAAGCTAAGGAGCTCGGCTATGCGGAGGCCGACGAGACCCTCGACGTGGCGGGTCATGACACCGCGCACAAAGCGGTCATTCTCTGCGCCCTCGCTTACGGCTTTTGGCCGCCGCTCAGCGAGGTGCATACCGAAGGAATCGAGCGGGTCGATCCCCTCGATCTCCACTACGCCCAGGAGCTCGGCTACAGCTTGAAGCTCCTCGCGATTCTCCGGAGCCACGCGGCGAGCCGGGAGATCGAGGTGCGCGTGCACCCGACCCTCCTCCGCAAGGGTCACCTCCTAAGCTCGGTAAACGGGGTCTTCAACGCCGTGGCCGTTCGGGGAGACATCGTCGGCGAAACCCTCTTCTACGGCCGGGGGGCCGGCGGGGATCCTACCTCGAGCTCGGTGATCAGCGATCTGGCCTCCTTGGCATCCGGGGAAGCCATCGCCCGCGCGGGCTATTCCTCGGAGCCGCAAGCCGCTCTTTCGCTTCGACCGATGGAGCAGATCCTCACCCGGTACTACGTCCGCTTTCTCGTGGAAGACCGGCCAGGGGTGCTGGCGGAGATTGCGCGGGTCTTCGCCGCGGAGAAGATCAGCATCTCCTCGGTGATCCAGCCGGAGGGACATCGGGGCGAAACCGTCCCGCTCATCGTCCTGCTTCATCGCTCCCGGGAAGCCGACGTGCAGAGGGCCTGCCGGATCATCGAGACCCTACCCGCGGTGAAGCAGCCAGCGATTCTCCTGCGCGTCGAAGACCTCGGAGAGGAGGAAGCCGCCGGATGAAGCCGTGGGCGGGCGTAATCGCGGCGTATCGAAGTCGGCTGGCGCTGCCGGACGATGCTCCGGATCTGACCCTCCTGGAGGGCAACACCCCGCTCCTCCGCTCGGCGGCGCTCCATGAGAGCCTGGCGGGGAACCTCCAGATCTTCTTTAAGTACGAAGGCCTCAACCCCACCGGCTCCTTCAAGGATCGCGGCATGGTTGTCGCGTTCGCCCGGGCCCTGGCGCGAAAGGCCTCCGTTTGCGTGTGCGCGAGCACCGGCAACACGGCTGCTTCGGCGGCCGCCTATGCGGCCCGCGCCCGCCTTCGCTGCATCGTCCTTCTGCCCGGAGGGAGCATCGCCCGGGGCAAGCTCGCCCAGGCCGCCATGCACGGTGCCCGCATCGTGTCGGTTTCCGGTCCCTTCGACAACGCAATGCGGTTGGCGCAGGAGCTGGCGGCGCAGCGGCCGGAGATCGAGCTTGTCAACTCGGTCAACCCCTACCGGATCGAAGGACAAAAGACAGCCGCCTTCGAAATCGCCGACACCCTGGGCGACGGTCCCGATTTCCACTTCCTGCCCGTGGGCAACGCGGGCAATATCACCGCCTATTGGAAAGGCTACCGGGAGTACGCGGAGGCCGGAAAGATCGCGTGCCGGCCGCGGATGGTCGGCTTTCAAGCGGGGGGAGCGGCTCCGATCGTCGAGGGACGGCCCGTCTCCGACCCGCAGACCGTCGCTTCGGCGATCCGCATCGGCAACCCTGCGAGTTGGAAAGGAGCGCTGGCCGCCGCAGAAGAATCCGGGGGATGGTTCGGCTCGGTCACCGACGACGAGATCCTCGATGCCTACCGGTTCCTGGCTAGGGCGGAGGGCCTCTTCGTCGAGCCGGCTTCCGCAGCCGGAGTGGCCGGACTTCGCAAGGAGGTCGCCCGTGGGCGCATTCCTCCCGGGAGCCGCATCGTGATCACCTTGACCGGACACGGACTCAAGGACCCGGACATGGCCACCTGCATCGCGCCCCCCGAACCGATCTCGATCGGGCCCACGCTCACCGAACTTTTAGCCGTGATCGAAGCGTGAGGAGTCCGCGATTGCTCCACCGCTTTGACAAGGGGCGGGACACGCGGGTAGAGTATCCGACTCGACCATGACTCTCACCGAACATCTTCTTGCGCGGGCGAGCGGAAAAAAAACCGTCTCCCCCGGCGATAATATTTGGGTAAACGTGGATGTCCTTTTGACCCACGACATCTGCGGCCCCGGGACCATTGGCGTCTTTCAGCGGGAATTCGGCAAATCGGCTCGAGTCTGGGATCCGCGCAAAATTGTGATTATTCCCGATCATTACATCTTCACCTCCGATTCCCAGTCGAACCGGAACGTCGATTTGCTCCGCGAATTCGCCCGCGAGCAGGGGCTGCCCTACTTCTACGACGTGATCGACGACGAAAGGGGCCGCTGGCAGTTCGACCCCTCCCTGGGGCCCCTGGCCCGTCAATACGGCAGCCGTTACGCGGGCATCTGCCATGCCGCCGCGCCCGAGCTGGGCCATGCCCGGCCCGGAGAGATCTTTCTGGGCACCGACAGCCACACCTGCACCGCCGGAGCCTTCAACCTATTCTCCACCGGTATCGGCAACACCGAAGCAGGATTTGTACTGGGCACGGGAAAGTTGCTCCTCAAGGTGCCGCCCACCCTGCACTTCCGCTTGGAAGGGGAGCTTCCCAAGGGAGTCATGGCAAAGGATGTGATCCTGGAGATCATCGGTCGCATTGGATTCGACGGGGCGACCTACTGCGCTATGCAGTTCGACGGCCCCGGCGTTGCCGGCCTCTCCATGGAGGACCGGATGACAATCGCGAACATGGCGATCGAAGCGGGCGGCAAAAACGGGGTCTTCCCCGCCGACCAAACAACCACCGACTTCGTGCGGGAAAGCTGCACGCGCAACGGAACCCGTGTGGACTTCGAGCCCGTGGAGCTTGATCCGAAGGCTCGCTTTCAAGCCGAGTACACCATCGATCTTTCCACGCTGCGGCCGACCGTGGCCCAGCCGCCCAACCCCGGCAACCGAGAGCTGGCGGAACGTCTTTCTTCGGTGCGGATCGATCGCGCCTACCTGGGTTCCTGCACCGGCGGAAAGCTTTCCGACTTCCTCGCCTTCGCGCAAATCCTCAACGGAAGGACCGTCGCCGTAGAAACCTTCGCCGTGCCCGCGACGCCGAAGGTTGTCGCGGAGCTTCACCGGAGGCGGATCGACGGAAAGAGCGTCTGGGAGATCTTACGTTCTGCGGGCGTGCAGCTCACGGAAAACCCCTCTTGCGCCGCCTGCCTGGGAGGCCCTATGGACACCTTCGGGCGGCTCGACCGGCCGTTGGTCTGCATTTCGGCGACCAACCGGAACTTTCCCGGGCGGATGGGCCACAAGGAATCGAAGGTCTATCTGGCTTCTCCATATACCGTCGCCGCCTCCGCGCTGACCGGACGCATCACCGATCCGCGGGAATATCTGTCTTCGTGAACGCATCCCCAGCTTGCTCGCCGCCGCGTCTCCCCTTCCTCAGTCCCCTGGTTTTCATCCTTGCCTTTGCGCTGAGCTTTCCCGGATGCGCATCGCTCTCGGGAGGCTACGACCTGGTCACCAAGAACGACACCCCTCTTTATTACCAGGGGCCGGGTCAGGAAGTGCCGGACACCTACCTCGAGAAGGGGACCCGGGTGAGGATCGTCCAATCGACAGGGGCGTATGCCCGTGTGGAGACAACGCGGGGAATCCGCGGGTTCGTGCGCATGTCCGACCTGCAACGGGGACCGGAGCAAGCCGGAATGGGGGCTTACGGCGGTTCCTCGATGGGCAGCGCCGGAATGTTTTGACCGCCCCCCGCCGATCCGAGAATCTACTTGCGATCGGCCCGCGGTTGCCGTTCTCTCGTCTTATTCCCGAGGACAGGTGCCAGAGCGGTTGATTGGGCACGCCTGGAGAGCGTGTGGTCGCCAAAAGCGGCCCGAGGGTTCGAATCCCTCCCTGTCCGCAGGTTCGTTCGCCGCTACGCCCTCGCTTGCACCGGTATTCTCGCCAAAGCGCTTGGAGCCGCTCGGCGATGTTCCAGGATAAGCGCCACCCGAGGATCCTGTCCGATCAGCAACGCTAAAACAGGCGCCGCCCGGCAGCCGATCCTGGGGACGCTTGGCGCCGGCTTCACGCCGGACTTGCGAAGCGTGCCTCATAAGGCATAATTTCCGCGGCAAGTTTAGTAAGTAGATAAAGAGCGAGGAGGTTCAATGAAGATTGGCCAAGTCGCCCCTTTATGCGAGAGCGTGCCCCCCAAGTGCTACGGGGGGACCGAACGAATCGTTTCCTACTTGACCGAAGAGCTTGTCCGGCAGGGCCACGAGGTGACGCTTTTCGCCAGCGGCGACTCGACGACGTCGGCAAAGCTTGTGCCCTGTTCCGATCGGGCGCTACGGCTCCACCCGACCATTCGGGACCCGATACCCTATTATGCCATGATGCTGGAGGAGGTTCGGCGGAGAGCCGGCCGCTTCGATATCCTCCACTTCCACATCGATTTCCTTCACGCCCCGTTGCTTCCCCATTTGCCCTGTCCATCGCTGACGACGCATCATGGCCGGCTTGACCAGCCGGAGATAAACGAGTTTTACCGGCTGTTCCGCGACATGCCGCTGGTCTCCATATCGAAAGATCAGCGCAGCTACCTACACCACGCCCACTGGGTCGGCACGGTCCATCATGGGCTGCCCCGCGACCTTTTGCCGTTTCAAGCGCAAGCCCATGGCGGCTATCTGGCTTTCCTCGGCCGCATCGCCCCGGAAAAGAGGCCCGACCTCGCTATCAAGATTGCGGCCAAGGCGGGTATGCCGCTCAAGATAGCAGCCAAAGTCGACCGGGTCGATCAAGCCTATTGGGAGGAGAAAATCCGGCCCATGGTCAAGACGCATCCTAACGTAGAGTTCATCGGCGAGGTCAATGAGCGGGAAAAAGCGCAGCTGCTGGGCGGCGCCGCCGCGCTGCTCTTTCCGATCGACTGGCCGGAGCCGTTCGGGCTGGTCATGATCGAAGCGATGGCCTGCGGCACACCCGTGATTGCGTTTCGCCGCGGTTCGGTTCCCGAAGTAGTCGAAGATGGCGTCTCCGGATTCATCGTGGAGGATGTCGGGCAGGCCGTCGCCGCCGTTCGCCGCCTTCCCGACCTGGACCGCCGCCGCGTTCGGGCGGCATTTGAGCGCCGCTTTACGGTGGAGCGGATGGCGAGGGATTACCTCGAGCTGTACCGCCAGCTTATCGCGTCGCGTTCGGCCGTTATGCTTATCGAGGCGGCAGTGGAGGGAAACCGAAAAACTCCCCTGGGTATCGGTAGGGGCGGCGTCCACGGAATGCCGGAAGGGGGAGCGGGCTTCCGTCGCCGCGGACCCGATTCGCAGGGGATATCGGATGGGGCTGGCGAGCCCCTCCTGGAAGACCCGGCTTACGACTCCTGAAGCGGTGAGCGCTATCGGCATGCGGAAACGTTCCGCTGCGGCGATCGGCGCCGCGGGCGTTTCCATTCCGCCGACCAGTCGCCGAATGGACGGAGAGGAGTTTTAGCCCACAACGGGATAACGGTATGCTTTCCGACTCGTCTGCCAAAAAGCTCTTGGAAGAAGTTTCCGCAGGCTTGGACGCCGCGGAAGAAGTTCCGTTTTACATTCCTGCGACCGGGCCTGTGGCGCGGCCTCGCCGGACGTTGAAATACGGCGACAGCTTCATCGTCCTCGACAGCCACGGCGACGTCGGCGTTTCGGCGGACGGGCCGGACGGGCTGTTTCACGAGGATACACGCCACCTTTCCCGCTTGGAGCTATCTCTCAATGACCTGCAACCGCTCTTGCTCGGCTCGAATCTACGCGATGACAACGCCATCCTAACCGTCGATCTCGCCAATCCCGACCTTTACCTGGACAGGCGTCTGGTCCTCCCGAAGGACACCATCCATATCATCCGCACGACATTTATATGGCGTGGCGTTGTCTATCAGAGAATCGGGTTGCGCAATTACGGCGAGCGAAAGGTCGGGGTTCGCCTTGCATTCGCATTCGACAGCGATTTCGCCGACATATTCGAGGTGCGCGGACTCCACCGGCAGAAGCGCGGGGTCGTTGTTCGCCACGCAATCGGGACCGACCGGGTGATTCTCACCTACCAGGGGCTGGACGGCAAGCGGCGCCATACGACGCTGACCTTCGAGCCCATCCCGTCTACCCTCGAGCTGACGAAGGCGTCCTTTTGTCTCGATCTGCCGCCCGGACACACCGACTCCGTCTTCCTGACGGTCGATTGCAACCCGCCCGGCGGCCATTCCCCCTTGCCGTTCTTCCGTGGTGTTCGGGCTGCGCGTCGCGAGCTCAGAGCCATAACCCGTGGCGGGACCACCGTGGAGACCTCCAACGACATCTTCAACGAGGTCTTGTGCCGTTCCATGGCCGACTTGCACATGTTGATGACCGACACGCCCGAAGGACGATACCCTTATGCGGGAATACCCTGGTATTCGACCACGTTCGGTCGCGACGGCCTCATCACCGCGCTGCAAATGCTCTGGGTCGACCCGGACATCGCGCGCGGCGTGCTCAAACGCCTTGCCGCTTATCAGGCCAAGGAGGTCGACCCGGCGGCCGATGCACAACCCGGCAAGATTCTTCATGAAATGCGCAGCGGCGAAATGGCCGCCCTCCACGAGATCCCGTTCGGGCTGTACTATGGCAGCGTCGATTCCACTCCGCTCTTCGTCCTCCTCGCCGGCCTCTATTTCGAGCGTACGGGCGATAGCGAAACGATGGCGGCACTCTGGCCGTCCATCGTGTCCGCGCTGCATTGGATCGACCACTTCGGCGATTGCGATCAAGACGGCTTCGTCGAGTATGAGCGCGGCGGGCGGCAAGGACTGCAGAACCAGGGTTGGAAGGATTCGCGCGACGCCGTCTTTCATGCCGACGGGAGCTTGGCTCAAGGGCCGATCGCTCTCTGCGAAGTTCAAGGCTATGTCTTCGCCGCCAAGCGCGTGATCGCGCGCTACGCGCGTCGAATGGGTTGGGAGAGCTACGCGGCCAAGCTGGAGGCGGAAGCGCAGGACTTGGCCGCGCGATTCGAGACCGCTTACTGGTGTCCCGAGCTGAAAACTTACGCGCTCGCCCTTGACGGAGAAAAGAAACCGTGTCAGGTCTGCACGTCTAACGCCGGGCAGGTCTTGTTCAGCGGAATCGCCTCGGCCGAGCGCGCGGCACAAGTGGCGAGCGGGCTTTTGGAGCACCGGTTCTTCTCGGGATGGGGGATTCGCACCGTGGCGTCAGGACAGCTGCGGTACAATCCGATGTCCTATCACAACGGTTCGGTTTGGCCGCATGACAATAGCCTTATCGCTCTCGGCCTGGCCCGCTACGATCGGAAAGATGCGGTGGAACGGGTATTCACCGCCCTGTTCGAAGCGGCAAGCTACATGGAATTCCGACGCCTTCCCGAGCTTTTTTGCGGCTTTCAGCGCGTCCGCGGTCAAGGACCCACCCTCTATCCGGTTGCTTGTTCACCGCAGGCTTGGGCGAGCGCAACTCCTTTCGCGCTCCTTTCCGCGTCTCTCGGGTTGGAGTTCGACACGCAGGCGGGGGAGATCCGAATGAGAAATCCGCATCTGCCCGCTTTTCTGGACGAAGTCGTCCTCCGGAGATTGCGGCTGCTGGACGCAAGCCTCGATGTTAAGATCCGCCGTCATCGGGGCGATGCCTCGATCGAAATTCTCAAAAGCAGCGGTGCCGTCCAACTTGTCTTAGTGCATACAAGATGAGCCGATAGGGCGGGGCGGGCCGAAAGCGACAAGAACCGAAACTCCCCCTGGCGTTTGCAACCAAGACGGAGTAGATTTTTTTTTGACGCATGGAAAATCCAGGCCCGCGTGGAGACGGCATGGTTCGGCACTATTGGCGGCGGCGGATCACCGCCGACCTGATCGACGCCTTCGGCGCCTACTTCGCCGCCCTCCTCTTCTTTCAGCTGGAAGGATTCGCGGCGGCCTTTTATCTCTCGCAGCATCATGCTGCGATTCCGGCATTCCGATCGGTCGGTCTGCCTGCGGCCTTCATTCTCGGGCCGTGGACCTATTTCGCCCTTTTGGAGCGAAGCTCGCACGGCGGCGCCCAGGGAAAAATTTGGCTCAACCTCCGCGTCTACACCACCGCGGGTGAACCGATAACCCTGGTGCGTGCCACCCTCCGCCATTGCTGCCGGATCGCCGGGGCGATAGCGGCACTCTGGCCGCTGGCTCTTTCGGGAACCAAGGTTCCCTCGCCCTTGCATTGGGCACTCCTGGCGCTGAGCATCCCGTCAGCCGTTTGGCTCTACTACCGGTTCGTCGATCGCGTGTCCGGAACCCAGGTCATTCCCCGCGAATACGCACCCCCGCCGGTGTCGGGTTGAGGCCCAACGATCCGCTCTATCCCGGCTTCACGATCGCGAGCACCGCAATCGCGAGCACCGAGAGGGCGATCAGGCCGGGAAGGAAGCGGGCGAATCCGGGAATTCGCGTTCCGGGACTGGACGAAGCGCGCCGGAGCATCCCGGCCTGCATCCCGTGGAGGCCTGAGAGGACGATCACGAACACAAGCTTCGCGGAAAGCCACCCTGTCCGGAAGCTCCCGCCCCACACCCCGAGCACGATTCCGAGTCCCCAGGTCAAGAGGAGCGCCGGAACCGTCAACCATCGATCCCAGGCGCGCAGTGATCCGATCAGCGCCCGGGAGGAGGAATCCAGACCCGTCCGGGTCGCGGTTGCGAGGAGGATCGACTGCGTGAAAAGCCCTCCGATCCAGACCAGGACCGCCGCGACGTGCAAGGCCTTGATCCAGAGGTAGAGGTAGGTCAAGAACTTCCCTCCCCCCGTTCGCTCAGGCTCGCCACCATCTCTTTCTGCTTGAGGAGAGATGTGTTGAGGAAGACCCCGAACGGGATAAAGGCCCCTACGAAAACGCGCAACACCTCAGCGCGGGACCATCCGCCGGCAGAAACGGCCGCGACAAGGCTCCAGACGAAAAAGAGGAAAAAGAGGCCGTGAACCGACCCGATGATCCGTACAGCCATCGGGTGGCCGAAAAGGTGCTTGGCCGGGACGGCCACAAAGACGAGCAGAAGCAAGGAGAAGCCTTCCAGCAGCGAGGCGAGGCGCAGCCTCCGGATCAGCGTGCGATCGGGCATGGCAAGTGTTTATCCCTTCGGTCTCTCTTTCGCCGAGCCTCGGCGGGCCCCGCGGCGGCTTAACGTCGATCCTCCCTCGCCGCCGGCCGAATCCCTCCTTGGACCCGCACGAGGCGGTTCACCCCTCTTCTTCGAACTCCCCGGGCTTGGCGATCTCCCGCTCCTCCTCCGTCTTCTCCCTGATACCGGTGGGCGGCAGCGAAAGCCGGCTCGCCCCGATAACCGGAATCAGGGTACTCAAGAGAATCGCGATCGTCACCTGCGAATACATCTTCCTTCCCAAGATGCCGTTGGCCACGCCGTAGTGAGCGGCGATGAGCCCGAAGGTAAGGCCACCACTCGTCAGCAAAGAGCCGAAAAGCGCCTCTTGCCGGGAGAACCGGTACAGGCGGAGCGACGGCCATACGGCGGCTACCTTGCCCAGAAGCTTGGCTCCGATTAAGAGGAAAATGGGCAGCGAGCCGTACAAAAGCGTATGGAGCGACACGTGAAAGCCCGCTTTCATGAAGAAAAACGGCGTAAGGAGGCCGTAGGCGAGCGACCGCATCCGATGGACCAGCTCCCGATCGGTGGCGAAGGGCTTCGCGACGAGGACGCCGGCGAGATAGGCCGGCAGCACGGGCTCGGTCTGGGCTACCGACGCGAGGGCACCCAGAAGAGCGAGAACGAAAAAAAGAAACTTGATTTCCGGTTCGCTGACCGGACTTTGCCGCAACCAGCGGAGCAGCGGTCGGAGCGAAAGCGGAAGAGCCAGAAGCAGGAGAAGAGCGCAGAGGAGCAGGAGGAAGGAGCGCGGCGCCCAGTGGGAGAAGAAAAGACCCAAGAACAAGACCGAGGCGAAATCGGTTACGAAGCAGCTTGTCAAGAGCAGCTGGCCGAAGCGGGTCGACTGCATCCCCTTTTCGACCACGGCCGTGTAGACGATTGCGACCGATGTGGTCGCCAGGGCGATGCCGGCGATGACCGATTGGGCGGGGGTCCAGCCGAGAGTGGAATGCGCCAGCAGGAAGATGAGCCCGAAGGGCAGGAGAAAGGAAAGGAAGCCGATGGTGAGGCTGGAGCCGAGGTGGTGGCGGAACGATCGGGGATCGATCTCCGTTCCCGCCAGAAAGGCGAGGGTCACGCTCCCCATCCGGCCCAAAAAGACCATCCACTCCGTCGGCTGGTCCATTCCGAGGAGATGGCTCATCGCGATGCCGACCAGCACCTCCATCAGGGCGACCGAAACTCGGAGCTGGAGGGCTATGACGGCGGCGAGAAAAGCCGCTCCCATCCAAACGGAAAGGAAGACCCATGGGTTTTCAAGTGGCATGACGCGCGTCCTCCGCCGGCCCGGCACGGTCCATTCGATTGCCTGCGAAACGAGGGGAGAATATCGCCGGGCCGGTCGGCCGATACCGTGCATGCTACGTTAATGTTGTATAAAGGCAAAGGGCAAAAGCGGCGCCTCCCCCTCCGCAGGAGGCAAGCCGGCTGCCGGTGCCGCGAAAGCCGCCGATTCTTTTGGCCTTTCCCCGAGCCGGGGGATCCGATAGAAGAGTTCGACTCCTCGCGGCGATGCAGACGCTCCGGCATGGTCGGCCCGCTCTTGGTCCTATCCTAATATTCCTCTTGGTTCCGGCGCTCTTCCCGGCCGGCCCTTCGGCCCGTGCCGGAACGACGCAGGCGGGCTCGTGGACCGCCGGCGTCCACCACCGGGTGCCTGCGTCCGCCGCTTCTTCGCGGATCGTCAAAGTTTCCCTTGAGAGGCGGGTTGTCTACGTGCTGGAAGGCGGTCAGCCCCTGCTGGTCGCCCCGATCTGCTCCGGAATGCCGGGCCATGCCACGCCGACCGGCGACTTTCATGTGCGAGGCAAGGCTAAGCGGCGCCGCTCGGGGCGGTATGGATTTTGGGTCAAGGATGGCCGGGCGGTCGAAGGCACCCGGGTCGGCGGCCCTCCGGATCGAAAGCCCGGCTGGCGCTACGTCGGCTACCCGATGCCCTTCTGGATAGGGTTCCTACCCGGGTACGGCTTCCACGAAGGGTTTCTCTGGTCGGTTCCTCGGACGCATGGTTGCCTCCATTTGACCGGAAGGGATGCGGAGCGCCTCTACGAGCTGATCGGCCCGGGGACGCCCGTTTCGATCGCCAAAACCCAGCCCGAAGATCAGACGCTTGGGAAGAACGTGCGCCACCCCGAGGATGAAAAAGCGCCCGACCCGCCCGCCTCTTTCTTCCTTTCGGACGAGAGCTTCACCACACCGTGGGAGGACATCCTCCGGCCGGGGAGAGAGCCGGCCCGGGGCCTCGGCGCGAAAGCGCCGGCCGCTACGACTCGTAAGGAGCAAGAACCGGATAGGAGCCGAGGGAACGGCACCGGAGCGCCCGCCCCTCGGCCGTCTTGAGAGCCCGCTCCATCGGAGGCTCCGCATCGCTCCCCTCAAGGCTGGCGAAGAAGACGTAGGTGTTGGGTTGTCCGGGGACGGGCCGGGAAACGATCCGCTTGAGGTTGATCGCTTCGGCACGAAACGGCTCCAAGAACGAACAGAGGCTCCCGGGCTTCTGCGGCAAGGAAAACACGAGGCTGGTCTCCTGTCCTCCGGAGGTAAGCTTCTGCCGGCCCAGGAGAACGAACTGCGTCAAGTTGAGGATCTCCTCCTCCACCGGGTAGTGGAGCACGGAAAGCCCGGTCGCGGCCGCCGCCTCTCGAGTCGCCAGCGCTACGGCTCCGGGAGTCTTCGCCGCCAGTCGGGCGGCCTCGGCGGTGCTTCCGGCGACCCGCAGCTCGGCTCGGGGGAACCGGGTCTCGATCCAGCGCCGGCAGTGGCCAAGCGGCGCCCAGTGCGAAAAGACGATCCGCGGAGGGGTGCCGGGATGCCCGACGAGGGCCAAACGGACACGGAGAGAGAGTTCCTCCTGGATGAAGAGCGGGCTGTCCTCCTCTAGGAGGAGATCGACGGTTTCCAGGATCATCCCGCCGGAGGAGTTCTCAATCGGGACCAGGCCCAGATGCTCTTCCTGGTCCTGCGCGAAGGCGATCACCTCGGCGATCGACGCGCAGGGAAAAAGCCGTCCTTGTGGGAACCTCTTGCGTGCGACCAGATGGGAAAAAGTATGCTCCGGACCGAGATAGGCGATGATGGACAAGAAAAGGATCTCCTTTCGCGCGATTCGATGCGATGCTGTATCCTTCGAGAGAATGTCCGGCGGAGCAAGATTCTTTGTCTTTCCGCCTCCATCTTCCGGCGAAGCCGGAGATGGCGTTTGACAGAGCGGAGACCTTCGGGTACCCCTTGGCTCCGTGCCTCTCGCCCCCGACCGGCTGGACCTGCTGCTGGCGCGCTTCGGCCGCTTGCGCGCCCTGGTGATCGGAGATCTCATGCTCGATGAGTTTCTCTGGGGACGGGTCCGCCGGCTCTCTCCGGAGGCGCCCGTCCCCGTGGTCGAGGTGCAGCGCTGCTCCCGCTTTCCCGGCGGTGCTGCCAACGTCGCTCGCAATCTTTTGGAATTCACCCCGCACGTCACGCTATGCGGAATGGTCGGCGACGATCCCGCCGGGGTGGAGCTCGTCGGATCCTTGAAGCAGATCGGATGCGATGTCAGCGGCATCTGGTCCATTCCCGGGCGGCCGACGACCGTCAAGACCCGGGTCTTCGGGAGGCAGCAGCAGATCGTCCGCGTTGACCGGGAGACGAGAGATGCCTTGCCCTTTCCGGCACGAGGGGAACTTCTCGATTTCCTTCGGCGGAGGATCCCTTCCTTCGATCTGATCCTGGTCGAAGACTACGCGAAGGGGCTACTTGACCAGGAGATCGTCGACCTCATCCTCGAAGAGGGAACCCGGGCCGGCAAGCTCACGGCGGCCGATCCACACACCCACAACCGCCTGTGCTGGAAGGGGGTGAGCGTGCTCAAGCCGAACCGCTCCGAAGCGCTCGCTCTAAGCGGCATGGAAGACCCGGAGGAGAGCCTTGCCGCGGTCGAGAACGCGGCCCGTCAACTGCAGGAACGGTGGGGCTGTCTCCACCTGCTCGTGACTCTCGGAGAAGAAGGCATGCTGCTGCTTGACGAGCAGAGCCGTCCTCGGCGCATCCCGACGGCGGCACGCGAGGTCTTCGATGTTTCAGGGGCCGGAGACACCTCCCTCTGTCTCTTCAGCCTTGCGCTCGCGGCCGGCTCGGAGGCGATGGAGGCCGCCGAGCTGGCCAATCTCGGGGCGGGTATCGTCGTCGGAAAGCTGGGGACCGCAACGGTCTCCCCCGCTGAGCTCCGCGCGAACCTCACGCCGGTGCCATGAAGAGGCGGGCTGTCTTCTTTGATCGGGACGATACCCTGATCAAAAATTTCCCCTACTTAGGAGATCCGGAGAAGATCGTCCTTGCCGAGGGAGCTAAGGAAAGCCTCGCCCGTCTCCGGGACGCCGGCTTCCTGCTCTTCCTGGTCAGCAATCAATCCGGTGTAGGCCGCGGCTGGCTGCGCCCGCAAGACGTTGAGGCGGTCAACCGGTCCCTTCAGAAGCGGCTAGAAATCTCGTTTGCAAAGATCTATCTTTCCTTTGCCGCTCCCGACAACGACCCGCTAGGCGATCGGAAACCCTCTCCGCTCCTCCTCTGGCGCGCTGCGGCTGAATTCGACATCGCGCTCCGCCGATCCTATTTCGTCGGCGATCGGATCGCCGACGTCCTCTGTGGACGGAATGCCGGCTGCCGCACCGTCCTCCTTGCCGACGACCGGCCGGATCCAGAGACCGAGCGGGCGGCGGAGTGGGCGCGGAACCTTGCGGACCGGGTGGTTCCTTCCTTGCCGGCAGCGGCGGATTGGATTTTGGCCTCGACGGATCCCGCCTGAGGCGGCTTCCTACGGGATCCTCATGGGAAAAGAGACGGTCCTAGTCATTCCGGCACGCTGGGCTTCGAGCCGTTTTCCGGGCAAGCCGCTGGCTGTGATCGCCGGCAAGCCGCTCCTCCGCTGGGTCTGGGAGGCGGCAATCCGCTGCCGGCGGGTGCGCGAGGTCATTGTGGCGACCGACGATCGCCGGATCTTCGAGACGGCTCGGGCCTTCGGCGCCCGCGTCGAGATGACCCGCTCCGACCACAGGTCCGGGACGGACCGGATGGCGGAGCTGGCCGAGCGGATCCCCGCGGATTTCTACTTGAACCTTCAGGGAGATGAGCCGGCCGTCGATCCGGAGGAAATCGACCGGTTGATCCTGGAAGCCGGCTCGGCTCCGATCGTCACCTTCCGCCGCAGGCTGGCGCCGGGGGAAGCGGACAATCCGAACGTGACAAAAGTGGTTTGCGACCGGCGCGGCTACGCGCTTTACTTTTCACGGGCGGCCGTTCCTCATGTCCGCAACGGGGCAGCCGCACCTCCTCGGTGGGCGCACGTGGGAATTTACGCATTCCAAGCGGATGCGCTTCGCTCTTTCGTCGGCTTCCCGCCGGGCGAATTGGAGCAGGCGGAAGGCCTTGAGCAGTTGCGCGCCCTGGAAAACGGCGTGCCGGTGATCGTCCTGCCTACCGCCATGAGATCCTTCGGCGTCGACGTTCCGGAAGACATCGAGCGAGCCCGCGCCTATTTGGAAGAAAAGGTGAATCAAAGATGAAGTACGTGTTCATAACGGGCGGAGTGGTCAGCTCCCTTGGGAAAGGACTGACCGCCGCTGCCTTGGGTACGCTCCTGGAAAGCCGGGGCCTCAAGATTTCCCTGCAAAAGCTCGATCCTTACATCAACGTCGACCCGGGCACCATGAACCCCTACCAGCATGGAGAGGTCTACGTGCTCGAGGACGGCTCCGAAACCGATCTGGATCTCGGCCACTACGAGCGATTCACGTCGGTCAAGCTCACCCGGAAGAACAACGCGACCACCGGCCAGATCTACGAATCGGTCATCCACAAGGAAAGGCGCGGCGATTATCTCGGAAAGACCGTCCAGGTCATTCCCCATATCACCGACGAAATCAAGGAACGGATCCGCGCGGCGGCCTCCGCCGGCGACTACGATCTGCTCATCACCGAAATCGGGGGAACCACCGGGGACATCGAAGGATTGCCCTTCCTGGAGGCGGTCCGGCAGCTTGCGCTGGAAGTCGGACCGGGCAATGCCCTCTTCCTCCATGTCACGCTGGTCCCCTACCTTCGCGCCGCCGGAGAGCTCAAGAGCAAGCCGACCCAGCAGAGTGTCGCCAAGCTTCGGGAGATCGGCATCCAACCCAACATTCTGGTCTGCCGCACCGAGCGTCCGCTCACACCCGAGGTGCGGGCCAAGCTCGCCCTCTATTGCAGCGTTCCGCTGGAGGCAGTCGTCGAGGAAATCGACCTGGAGCATTCGATCTACGAGCTACCGCTCCTCCTCCAAAAGGAGCGGCTTGACGAGCTGGTCGTCCGTTCCCTCCGCTTGGCGCTGCCCCCCGCGGACCTGCGGGAGTGGGAAAAGTTTCTCCAGCAGATCCTCGCGCCGAAGTACCGAGTGCGGATCGCCATGGTCGGCAAATACATCGAGCATCACGACGCATACAAGAGCGTAAACGAGGCCCTGGCGCATGCGGGCGCGGCACTCCAAACCGGAATCGATCTGATCCCGGTCGATGCGGAGGAGGTGGAGAAGCGAGGTCCGGAGGACCTGCTCGGGAAGGCGCAGGGCATCATCGTGCCGGGAGGCTTCGGCCACCGGGGCGTTCAGGGAAAGATCGAGGCGGCTCGCTTCGCCCGGGAGCGAAAGATCCCCTACCTCGGCCTCTGCTTGGGCATGCAGATCGCCGCCGTCGAGTTCGCCCGGAACGTCCTCGGCTTGCCGGAGGCGCACAGCACCGAGTTCTGTCCGGCGACGCCCGACCCAGTGATCTGCCTTCTCGAGGAACAGCATCAGACGGTGCAAAAAGGAGCCTCGATGCGGCTGGGCGCTTCCCTCTGCCGGCTGGTTCCCGGGACCAAGTGTCAGGCCGCCTATCAGGCGATGACGACACGGGAGCGCCACCGCCACCGCTACGAGTTCAACAACGCCTACCGCGAAGCGTTCGCGCGCTCGGGCTTCGCGGTGGCGGGAACCACCGAGGACAGCAAGCTGGTCGAGCTGCTGGAGCTGACCGACCACCCCTGGTTCGTGGGTTGCCAGTTCCACCCGGAATTTCATTCCCGGCCCAACTCCCCCCATCCCCTTTTCTCTGGCTTTTTGCGGGAAGCGCTCCGCACCCCGGCCGGATAGTCCCATGTTCCCGAAGAGTCGATCTTTTTTCCTCATCGCCGGACCCTGCGTGTTAGAATCCGAGCCTCTGGCGCTTCAGATCGCCGCAAGCCTGCGGGAAACCACCGCACGGCTCGGGATCCCTTTCTGCTTCAAAGCTTCCTTCGACAAGGCCAACCGATCGTCCCTGGGTTCCTACCGGGGCCCGGGATTGGCCGCCGGCCTCGAAACCTTGGGGCGCATCCGCGAAAAGCTGGGCATCCCGGTGACCACCGACATCCACGAGAGCGCCCAGGCCGCGCCCGTCGCGGCGGTGGTCGACCTGCTGCAGATCCCTGCGTTTCTTTCCCGGCAGACCGACCTTCTCTTGGCCGCCGCCGAGACGGGGAAGCCTGTCAACGTGAAGAAGGGGCAGTTTCTTGCCGCCTCGGACGTCGACCGGATTGCCGAAAAGCTCCGCTCGGCGGGCTGCTCCCACTTCTTTTTTACCGAGAGGGGGACTTCGTTCGGCTATCATGACCTCGTCGTCGATATGCGAAATCTAGTGCGGATGCGAAAGAGCGGTCACCGCGTCATCTTCGATGCCACCCACTCGGTCCAGAAGCCGAGCGCTCTCGGCTCCGCTTCCGGAGGAGACCGGGATCTGGCCTATCCCTTGGCGCGGGCGGCCGTCGCCGTGGGAATCGACGGACTCTTCCTGGAGACCCATCCCGCACCCGAAGAATCCCCTTCCGACGGAGCGACCATGATTCCCCTGGCGCAAGTCCCCTCTGTCCTCGAGAAGCTCTTGAAAATCCATGAAGCGGCCGAACCCGGCGAGCCTGCCTAAAAACGGGGATCCCCAGCCTGTCCGTCGAGGGACCCGCCCGCCGCGGGAGGTCTCCCTCTCCCCGGCTTTCCTGCTCCTAGCGCTCTGCTGGGCGGTGATCCTCGCTTTCTCGGAGCGGTCGGCCGCCGACTCGGCTTCGATCCCGCTTGGATCGGTCGTCAAGGAGTTCCGCCTCCCGCAACGGAACTCCCAAGGCCAGCTCGACGGCATCATCACCGGCCGCGAAGCCCGGGCGATTAGCGTCAACCGGACCGAAATCCTGGATATGAAGATCGACCTCTACGACCAAGGCAAGGTGAGCACCACGATTCTTTCGCCGCGGTGCGACCTCTGGAAGCTGGAGGGCCGGCTGAGCACGCAATCGGGAGCGGTGATCGAGCGGCCCGATCTGCGGCTGACGAGCCAGATCATGGACTGGGAGGTCGGCGGGCACCGCGGCGTCTTCCGCCAAAACGTCCGCGTCGTCCTCTATCATCTCCCCCTGGCCAAGCCCGCCAGGCAGGAGAGCGCCGGCAACGGAGCTCCCGCTTTGCGGTCCGGCGGACCGCCTCTCTTAAAGCCGTTGGAATCGACGCCATGAAATCCCTCCTTCCTCTCGCAGCCTGCCTGCTGGTTCTCATCGCCGGCGGGCCCTCCGAGCTTCATGCTCAGTTTCCGGAGGCGAAGCCGCCGGAGTTGCAGGCGCATCCGGACGCTACGGTCGTCACCTCCAACACCTTCCGGCTGGACATGAATATCCATCAGGGCTTTTTTAACGGGAACGTCATCATGATCACCAACAACATGCGCCTGCGATCCAACGAGATGACCGTCTTCTTCGATGAGAGCGGCAGCCAGGTGAAGCGGCTGATCGCCCGCGGCGATGCCCTTCTCGAGCAGCCGAAGAGGACAGGCAAGTCCCAACAGATGGAATACATCGTCGCGGAGAACAAGCTCATCATGACGGGAAATCCGGAGGTGATCGATGATCAGAACCATGTGACCGGAACGGTCATCACCCTGTTTCGGGACACCGACCAGATGCAGGTCGACGGCCATAGCAAGGTCGTCCTCTACCAAGGGGCGAATCCGGCGCAGCCGCCGCAGCCCGCCCCCAATCGATAAGGAAAGGCCCGCGCCATGTTTCGTCGACGCGTTCTCATCCTTTCCACGAGCGCCGGCACGGGGCATCTTCGCGCAGCCGAGGCGCTGGGCAAGGTCTTCCGCCGCCAACCGGAAACCGACGAAGTCCTGACCCTCGACGCCCTCAAGTTCACGAACAAGATCTTTCGCGATTTCTATTCGAGCCTCTACATCCAGCTCGTGGAAAAAGCGCCTGCCTTTCTCGGCTGGTGGTACAAGATGACCGACGAGCCGTGGAAGACCGACCGGATGCGGCTGATGCTCGATCGGCTCAATACCGGCCCGCTCGTCGAATTCCTCGAAAGCTACGCCCCCGACATCACCGTCTGCACCCACTTCCTTCCGGCGGAGCTGATCTCTCACTTGATCTCCCAGGCTCGATTGCGCACGCGCCTTTCGATTGTCGTGACCGATTTCCATTTCCATGCTATGTGGCTCTGCCGCCTTTTCCACCGTTACTTCGTCGCCACCGAAGAGACGCGCGTCCACTTGAGCCGCCTCGGTCTGCCGGAAGAGCGGATCACTGTCAGCGGGATCCCGATCGACCCCGTGTTTTCTGTGCCGCTCGCCCGCTCCGACGCGCGTCGGGCCCTGGGGGTCGACCCGCACCTCCCCCTCCTTTTGGTCTCCGCCGGCGCCCTCGGCGTCGGACCCGCAGAGGTGGTTGTCGAATCCCTCCGCAGCCTTTCCACGCTCGTCCAGATCGTGGTCATCTGCGGCAAGAACCCTTCTCTCCGCGAGCGGCTCTTGAAGACGAAAGCCGAATGGAGGGCATCTTCCCCTCTGAAAGTGTTCGGCTACACCCAAGAGATGCACCGGTGGATGGCCGCTGCCGACCTCCTGATCGGCAAGCCCGGCGGTCTTACCGCCTCAGAAGCGATGGCCAGGGGGCTGCCGATGGTCATCGTGGCCCCCATCCCCGGCCAGGAAGAGCTGAACAGCGATTACCTGCTGGAGCAGGGTGCTGCGGTCAAATGCCACGAGTTCACCACCCTCGCTTACAAGGTTGACTCCCTTCTCGGCAATCCTTCCCGCTTGCAGGTGATGCGGACGGCGGCTCGGAACGCGGCCCACCCCAACGCCGCGCAGATCATTGTCCGCCGCCTTCTCGAAGACGAAGCCCAGGAGCCAGAACCGATTTGGATCAATCGCAAACAAAAAGAACAGATCGCCCAGGCGGCCAAGGCAGTGCGACTCTAGGTAAGAGTTTCGGCCTTCCGGGAATTCCTTCCCGTGCTTTTCTTTCGGACGTCGCCACCGCCTTCCCCGAATTCCTCTGGGGTGTGGCCACTTCCGGCTATCAGCACGAGGGGGGGATCAACGGGGCCGGAGAACCTCTCAACAATTGGGCTTGGGCCGAACGGGACCGGCTGGTCGAGATCTCTGGACGGGCCAGCAATTTCTGGGAGCTGGCCGAAGCCGACCTGGAGAGGGCGGCCCGGCTTGGACTCAACTCCTTTCGGCTCGAGCTTTCCTGGAGCCGCATCCAGCCGATCCGCATTCTTCCCGACCCGGATAGGGGCGCAGCACCGCCTCCTTTCGACTCCGGCGCTCTCGAGCGGTATGCCGAGATCCTGGCCCACTGCCGTCTCCTCCGACTCGAGCCGATCGTCACTCTCCACCATTTTACCCACCCGGCTTGGCTCGGCCTGGATGCCTGGCTCCACACCGAGACGATCGACCACTACGTCGCCTATGTCCGCCATACAGTCCAATCTCTCCTCTCCCTGCTCGCCGAAAGGCACGGCGTCCTCCCGCCCCGCGTTTACCTCACGACGAACGAGCCCAACATGCTTGCGGCCTGCCACTACCTCTACGGCTATTTTCCCACCGGCCCCGCCCGAGGAGTGCACCCGGCGGCCAAGACGCTCATGCATCTGTTGGAAGCCCATATCCGCGCCTACCGCGTCATCCACGACCTCTATCGGGACACCCCGATCCGCCCGCTGGTCGGGTTCAACAATTACGCGAACAACCTCTACTGGCTCGATCAGGCGTGGCTCGACCTCCTCCACTGCCAGCACCGTGGGATCCCCAAGCAGCGGATCTTTTCCCACCTCTGGGAAAACGCCCGCCGTCTCGACCGGGAGTTCGGGCGCGCCCGATTCCCCACCCTTTCCCTCGGGCGCAGGTTCCTCGGAAGCGCCATCAAAATGCTGCAGCACTTCCTGGCTTACGCCTGCTCCCTAGGGGATAGCTGGGACCGGCTGGTCGATGTGCTCTACTCCTCCCCGAGGCGCCCGCTCGACTACATCGCCTTTGACTATTACGACCCCTTTGTCGAGCACGCCTTTCGCTGGCCTCACTGGCGGGACGAGCTCCCCCGCCAGAACAAGGCGTTCCACGAATGGCTCGTCGAAGGGTTCACGAGCAAATGGTGGGACTGGCACATGCTGCCCGAGGGACTCGCCTTTGTCGTCGAGCAGCTCCGCCGCTTCGGCCTCCCCCTGCTCATCGCCGAAAACGGAATCGCCTACCGCGGCGATGCTTCCGGCGTCCTGGAAGACCGGCCGGACGCGGTGCGGCGGACCGATTACATCCGCGCCCACGTCCAAACGGTGACCCGTCTCTGGGAGGAGGGAGCTCCGCTCTTCGGTTACCTCTACTGGTCCCTCGTCGATAACTACGAGTGGGGCAGCTATGCTCCGCGCTTCGGCCTCTACTCGGCGGGCACTCCGGGCTCCTGGGAGCGCAAGGAGAGCGGGCTTGAGGGCGAAAACCCCGCGCAGACCTACGCGGAAGAGGTGGCGCGGGCCCGAGAACGGATGAGCCGGAAAACCCTGCCATGAACCGCGATCTTCACATCTTCGTCGGAGGCCCACTCCAGACCAACGCCTACCTTTTCCCCGGCGAAGACGGCTGGATCTGCGTCGACGCGCCGCAAGGAATCGCTTCCTTTGTGCGGCAAAAAAAGCTGCGCCTGGAAACCCTCCTTCTTACCCACGGCCACTTCGACCATGTTTGGGATGCGGCCGAGCTCGTTTCCGAATTCGGAGCGGTCGCCTATGCCCATCCGGCCGACTTCCCGCTGCTTTACCATCCAGTTGTGCCGCGAAACTACGGCGTATCCGGAGAGTACCCCCCCCTCCGGCAGGTGACGCCGCTCCCGGTCCCACCGCACGGCTCGGTCCGTTGGAGCTGCAGCGGCCGCGAGTTCGTCCTCTTTCACATTCCCGGCCACTGTCCGGGTAGCACCGCCTTCTACGAACCCCGCGCCGGCCGGGTCTTCGACGGCGACATCCTCTTCGCCGGCGGCGTCGGCCGCTGGGATCTGCCCGGCGGCTCCCGGCAGGAGCTCCTCGAGGGCATCCGCCGCTACCTGCTCCGGCTCCCTCCGGAAACCGAGGTCTTCCCCGGCCATGGACGTCCGACGACAATCGGTCTGGAGAAGGCGACCAACCCCTTTCTGCAAGAGGGAGCGGCATAGCCCGCTTGTGCTCCTCCCCATCCGTTTCCCTTCCGAAGCTGGCCGACCCACAAAAGAACGTGACTTTTGCCCCGGGTGCGGGCTTCTGTGAAGAAGATGAAAACGGAATCCCTCGAAGGGAAAACCGGCCTCGTCTTCGGAGTGGCCAACAAGAGAAGCCTCGCTTGGGCGATCGCGCAGGCCTGGAGCGCGGCCGGCGCCTCGCTCGTCCTCGGCTACCAAGGAGAACGGTTGCGCGAAAATGTCGAAGAGCTGGCTCGGTCCCTGCCGGCGCCGGGAAAAGCGATCGGCTGTGACGTCGGCGACGATCGGCAGCTCGATTCCTTTTTCGCCGAGGTCGCGGCTGCAACGCCTACCGTCGACCTAGTCCTGCACAGCGTCGCCTTTGCGCCGAAGGAGGCGCTTGACGGCGAGCTTTCCGACGTCAAGCGGACCGATTTCCTTACTACCTTCGACATCAGCGTCTATTCGTTTCTGGCGATCGCGCGGCGCGCGAAGGGGCTCATGACTCGCGGCGGGCTGTTGCTAACCCTCACCTACTACGGGTCGGAGAAGGTGACGCCGCAATATCATATCATGGGAACCGCCAAGGCGGCCTTGGAAGCCTCGGTCCGCTATCTGGCCTACGAGCTCGGGCCGCGGGGGATCCGGGTCAACGCGCTGAGCCCGGGTCCGGTCAACACCCTCGCCGCCCGCGGGATCCCGGGCTTTACCCGGATGCTCAAGCATCACCAGGAGAAGGCTCCCTTGCGGAAGCTGGTGGAGCCGGCGGAAATCGGGGCTGCCGCCGTCTTTCTGGCCAGCGAAGGAGGAGCCGCGATCACCGGGCAGACGATCTATCTCGACGGCGGCTATTCGATCCTGGGCGCCTAGCCGCCGGCTGCCGAGGGTGTGTGTTTTACCGTGAATCCGCATCGCGTCATCCTTTGGGATATCGACGGCACGCTTCTGCATAGCGGAGGGGCAGGAGAGAGGGCGATCATCCGTACCGCCCGGACCCTCTACGGAAAAGATCTCGCCCTGCACGAGCTGGACTACCGGGGCCAAACCGATTCCCGGATCGTCCGGCAGATCTTCACGCGGTTCGGAATCCCCTGGTCCGAAGAGAACGTGGTCCGATTCCGCGACACCTACCTCGAACATCTGCAGGAAGAGATCGCGGCCTGCTCCGGACAGGTCTTTCCCGGGGTGGAGCCGATGCTTTCCACGATCGAACAGACACCGGGTTGGACGCAGGGTCTGCTCACGGGAAACTTCGAGCGCGGAGCCGAGATCAAGCTCGACCGCTTCGGGCTGCGACGTTTCTTCGCGTTCGGCTCCTTCGGTGACAGGCGGGAGTGTCGGAACGAGGTGGCGCGGGCCGCCTTCGCGTTCCTCCGGGAGCGATGGGGCGATACCCTCTGCGCCCGGCAGATCTTCTTGATCGGCGATACCCCTTACGACGTGCTTTGCGCGCAAGCAATCGGCGCCTATTCTATCGCCGTGGCCACCGGGGGCTATTCCCTCTCGGAGCTCGCCGCCTATCGGCCGACCCTGCTGTTGCCGGATTTGGCCCAGTTCAAGCCGGTGCTCGCCCTCGTCGGTGGGTGCTCCTGAGACCGATCCGCATCACAACGGAGGGCAGAAGCGCGAGGCGACGTAAGGGGGGTATGGAGCCGGAGTCCGGAGGCAAAGGAATGGTGCCGGTATTTGACGTAACGGTCATCGGCGGAGGCAGCGCGGGCTTCGCCGCGGCGCGGACTGCGGCCGCCATGGGGGCGCGCACAGCCTTGGTGGACGGAGCGGAGCGACTGGGCGGCCTCTGTATCCTGGCCGGCTGCATGCCGACCAAGGCCCTGCTCGAAGCGAGTCGGCGCTGGCACGACAGCCGGGAGGCGGGGCTCTTCGGCCTGGAGGTGCGGCCGGTACGAGCCGATTTTTCCGCAATCCTGGCCCGGACCCGGCGGCTCGTCTCGGAGTTTGCCGCCGACCGTCAAAAAGACCTCGCCAAAGGCGGCTTCCGGCTGATCCGCGCCCACGCCGCCTTTCTCGACGCCGATCACGTCGAGCTGACCCACCGGGACGGTCAGAAGAGCCGCCTGCGCAGCAAGACCTTCGTGATCGCCACCGGATCACGGATCAGCCCTCCCCCTGCCCGAGCTCCGGGAGGTGGGCTTCTGGGACAGTAACACCGTCCTCGAGCAGGACAAGCTCCCGGAAAGCCTCATCGTGTTGGGCGGCGGGCCGGTCGCCGTCGAATACGCCCAGTTCTTTGCCAGGCTCGGCACCGCCGTCTCTCTCGTCCAGCGGGGAGCCCATCTCCTCAAACGGTTCGATCCGGACCTCGCCGTCGTACTGGAAGAGGCCTTTCGGGAAGAGGGGATCGAGCTTTTCACCCACGCCTCCCTTCTTTCCGCGGACCGGTGCGGAGAGCGGAAGCGGCTCCGCATCGTCCGACAGGAAGCAGTCCAGGACTTGGTGGCCGAGGAGATTTTCTTGGCCACCGGGCGGTCCCCGGCCGTAGAAGGGCTCCGCCTCTCGGCCGCCGGGATCAAAGCGCATTCTCGGGCTCCCGCCATCGATGCCGAAATGCGGACATGCGTGCTCCACATCTTCGCCGCAGGCGACGTTACCGGAATCGAGGAGGTCGTCCACATCGCAGTGCTCCAAGGAGAGGCGGCCGGAGAGAATGCGGCCCGGCAGGCGATGGGCCTCGGCGGACCGTTTCGCCGCCTCGATTACCGGCTTGCGATGGAAATTGTCTTTACCGAACCGCAAATGGCCCGCCTGGGCCTGACCGAGGCCGCTGCGCGCCTCGCCGGCCGCCCGGTGGTTGTCGCCCGGTACCCTTTCGCCGATCACGGCAAATCGATTCTGATGGGACGAACCAAAGGCTTCGTCAAGCTGCTGGCGGACCCCGAGAACGGCGAGCTCCTCGGGGCGGGGATCGCGGGCCCCGAAGCGTCGGAGCTCATCCATGAGCTCGTCGCCCTCCAGTCCGTCCGCGCCACGGCAGGCGACTTGGCCCGGCTACCCCACTATCATCCCACCCTCTCCGAGATTCTGACCTATCCGGCCGAAGAGATCGATCGGCTGGTCGCCCGGCGCCGGGCGTCCGGGTCTCCCGCCCTCGACGGAAGCCGATGAACCCATGATCCGCTGCCGCCACCGCCTGCATTTCTTCAACACCCTCTCCCGTCGGCGGGAGGAGTTCCAACCGCTCTCCCCGCCCAAGGTCCGCCTTTACGCCTGCGGTCCGACGGTCTATGGACGGGCCCACATCGGGAACTTCCGGACCTTTCTCTTCGTCGACCTTCTCCGGCGGGTCCTCCGGCTTTTCGGCTTCGAGCCCGAATCGGTCATGAATTACACCGACGTCGACGACAAGACGATCGCCGCGGCGCGGGCGGCATCCCTTCCGCTCCGGGAATTCACGAGCCGGTACATCCGCCTCTTCGAGGAAGACCTGAAGATCCTTCACATCCTGCTCCCGGATCACCACCCCAAGGCGACCGACCACATCGGGATCATGATCGCCCTGATCGAGGAGCTGCTTCGGAAAGGACATGCCTACGTAGGCGAAGACGGCTCGGTCTACTTCCGGATCAGCTCCTACCCTAACTACGGGAAGCTCGCCCACCTCGATCGCCAGGGGCTCCAGCCCGGCACCCGGATTGCGGAGGATGAATACATCAAGGAGAGCGTGGGCGACTTCGCCCTCTGGAAAGCCTGGAAGCCCGAGGATGGGGAGGTCGGTTGGGATTCTCCCTGGGGCAGAGGGAGGCCCGGCTGGCATATCGAGTGCTCGGCCATGAGCATGCATTACCTGGGGCAGGAGTTCGACATCCATTGCGGCGGCGTCGATCTGATCTTCCCGCACCATGAAAACGAGATCGCGCAGAGCTGCTGCGCGACCGGAAAGGCTTTCGTCCGCACCTGGCTCCACTGCAGCCACATGCTCGTCGACGGAGAGAAGATGTCCAAATCCCTCGGCAACACCTACTCGGTCGAGGACATCCTCTCCAAAGGCTACACCGGCCGCCATCTTCGCTTCCTCCTGCTCACGTCCGCCCACTACCGCCAGACCTTGAACTTCACCTGGGATGGCCTCGCCGCGGCCAAGGCGGCCGTCGAACGGATCGACGACTGGACGGCGCGCTGGCGCACCCTTCCCGCCGAACGGTTCGCTGCCGGGTCTCCGGTCGGCAACGAGTTCCTGGACAAATTCTGCGCCTCCCTGGCCGACGACCTCAACCTCCCGGAGGCTCTGGGCCATTTCTTCGAATTCCTCCGCGCCACCAACCGGGCCATCGATCTCGGCGCCCCTCTGCCGGATCTGCCGTCGATCTGGAAGGCGATCGATGCCATCCTCGGCCTCGGCGAGCCGCAGGATGCGATCCCGCCGCACGTGCAGGAGATGGCCGCCCGGCGGGCGGAGGCGCGGAAGCGGAAGGATTGGCCGCAGAGCGACTTGCTGCGGGAAGCGATCGAAAAGGAGGGATGGACCGTCCGGGATACCCCCGGCGGCCAGGAGCTCCGGAGGAAATGAGCCTCCCCCGACCGATCCGCCTGATCACCTTCGAGGGGTCGGAAGGAGCCGGCAAGTCGACCCAAGTCCGCCGGCTCGAAGCCCGGCTGCGCGCTTTGGGCCACCGGGTCCTCACCGTCCGGGAGCCGGGCGGCACTCTGCTTGGGGAGCGGCTCCGCGCCTTGCTCAAGGAGCGAACCCCCGAACTTTCGATCTGTCCGGAAGCCGAACTCCTCCTCTTCCTGGCCGCACGGGCGCAGGTCGTCCGGGAAGCCATCGAACCCGCCTTGCGCAACCAATCCTGGGTCCTTTCGGATCGCTTCTCCGACTCGACACTCGCATACCAGGGATCGGGACGGGGCTTTCCGGCCCCCCTCCTCCGCTCGCTCAACGAGATCGCCTGCGCGGGCCTCACCCCGGGGATGACCTTCGTCCTCGACATCTCCTCGGCGGAGGGAAGAGCCCGCATCGCCCGGCGCGCGGCAGCGGGCGCTTCGACCGACCGGATGGAAACGGAGCCGCCCGAATTCTTCGAGCGGGTTCGGGCCGCCTATCGAAAGCTGGCCGAGAGCGAGCCCGGCCGCATCGTGCTCATCGACGCCAGCGGATCCGAGGAGGAGATCGCCACCCGCATCTGGGAGAACGTAAGCCGTGTCTTTGGACTCTGACACCATTCTCCTTCGCCTTCGAGAGGCTTTAGCCGCAGACCGCCTCGCCCATGCCTACCTTCTGCTTGGTTCCTCTTCCGTTCAACTCAAGGCGCTCGCGCTCCGGATCGCCGAACTCTTGCTTGGGCCCCGTCCGGAGATCCATCCCGACTTCCACCTGGTGGAGCCCGAGTCCCGGTTGCGCCGCATTCCGGTGGAACGGATGCGGTCGCTTATGGCGATGCTCGCGCTCAAGCCGTATAGCAGCCGTTTCCGCGTGGCGCTGGTCTGCGACGCCGAGCGGATGTGCCTCGGAGGCGGGGAAGCGGCGAACTCCTTCTTGAAAATGCTGGAAGAGCCGCCCCGGGATGTGGTGATCTTGCTCACCAGCACTCAGCCCCAGATGCTCCTTCCCACGGTCTCCTCCCGCTGCCTCTCGCTGGCTGTGCGGGCGGAGCGACGCGCCACCGCGCCGGAGGATCCGCGGCACGCCCGATTTCTGGCCGACTGGTTTAGTCCGGATCCGGGCCTTCTGCGGGCGTTCCGGCGCGCAGCCCTGCTGGAAAACACTGTGCTCGAGATCCGCAAAGAGATCGAAGGCAAAGTGAGCGAAGCGGACGAGAACGAACCCGAGGAGATCCGTGCGTCGTTCATCGAATCGGAAGTCGACCTCCGGCGCGAGCAGCTGCTGGCGCAACTGGAGGAGGCCTACGCGAAGGCGGCCGATCCGGAACGAGGAGAAGTGCCGGGTCGGGAGATTCGGATCCTCGAGGAGCTGCTGCGGGATCTCCGGGGGGGGCTCGACCCGGGACTCGCATACACCCGAGCTTGCCTCGAGATCGAGGGGTCGACCAAGATGAGCCCATCTCCCCGTAGGGAACCTTCATGGATACGAAAGAAATTGCCGAACTGATCGAGTTGATGGCCAAAGGGAACCTTTCGGAGCTCGAGGTGGAGCGCGAGGGATTCCGGATACGGCTCCGAAAGGAACCGCCGCCGGCCGCGGCCCACCCCCATATCGTCTATCCTTCCCACGCCGCGCTCGTCCCGCCCGAAAAGCTCAAGGAGCTGGCAGCGCCCGCGGCCGAAACCATCCGCGAGATCCGTTCCCCCATGGTCGGCGTTTTCTACCGTTCTCCCTCGCCCGACTCGGCCCCCTACGTCGAGGTTGGCCAGGAGGTCAACGAAAACACGGTCGTCTGCATTATCGAGGCGATGAAGGTCATGAACGAGATCAAGGCCGAGATGCGCGGCATTATCACCGAGGTCCTCGCCGAAAACGGCAAGCCGGTGGACTTCGACCGTCCCCTCTTTCGGGTTCGCCCGTTGCCTTAGGCGCCCTTTTCGCCCAACGGAAGGACGGTCGCCGCGAACTGCCTACCGCCGCTTGCCTTCCGCCCCTCCTTGAGCGATTCTTTGTCGTGCTCGAGGGCGAGGCGATGGGCAAGGAGGAGAACGCAGCGGAAATTTTAGCCTCTCAGTCGGCCGCGGACCGGCCGCACCCCCTGGTTGCGGCTGTTTTCCCCGGCGGGACGAAGCGCTTCCTCGCGGCGGTAGGGCTTCTCGGTCTGCTCGCGGCGCTCTTCGCCGGGCTCAAGTGGTACATCGACTCTCTGGCCCGAGTCGCGGTCACCGTCCCCCCGCACAGCTTCCTTAGCATCACCCCCGCCCTGGCCGGCATCCCCTACGAAGACTGGCGGATCACAAGCGAAGACGGACTCCAGCTGGCGGCCTGGTTCGTTCCGCCCGAGGGCACCCCGACCAAGCCCCCGCTCATCGTGGTGCACGGACTCGGAGCCAGCAAGGAATTCCAGATCAACTACATCGTGTTAGGACACCGGCTCGGTTTCCCTGTGCTCGCCGTCGACCTCCGGGGTCACGGGCAGAGCGAGAGGACCATAACCACCCTCGGGTGGAAAGAGCCGGATGATCTCAAGGCCTGGACGGATCGATTGGCCGGCAAGGGGCTCTCGCATCCGCTGGTGTGGGGAACCTCCCTCGGTGCGGTCACGGCCTTGCGTTTCGCTTCCGAGGACCCGCGGGTAGCTGGGGTGATCGCGGACGCCCCCTTCGACAACCTGCGCAACTCGATGGCCGTCCACGCCCGGCTCTTCTTCGGCCTTCCCGCCTTTCCTTTTGTCGATCTCGTCTCCTGGGAGCTCGAGCGGCTCTATTCCCTCGACCCGAGCAAGGTCGACTGCGTGGAAGCCGCTCGGCACATTCATGCGCCGATTCTTGTCCTCGCGGCCGAGGAAGACCGCCGGATGCCGGTCGACGTCGTGCATAAGATCTACGATGCTGCGCCGGAGCCGAAACGGTGGTGGGTGATTCCTCATGCCTCCCACGAGGAGCGGACCTTTGCCTCCGACTTCCGCCGTGTCGTCACCGATTTCCTCGAATTTGCGGCCGCCTATCCGGCGACCGCCCGCTGACCACCGTTTCCCTCCCCGAAGGGAAGCGGCGCCCCTCCATCGGTCCGGGCATCCTTCGCCTCGTTCCCGCCATGGACGGCCGGCGGAAATCACGCTTCTCCTCCGTATTCCCTCCCCTTTACTTCGGCAAAAAGATCACCTCGACCGGCTCGCCGACCTCGACGCATTCCGACTCCTCCGGCAGGAGAGCGAGGAGATCCGCGGCGGCGGCGGGAAGAAATCCCGCGGCATCGACCGTGCTGACGGGGGCGAAGGCGGCCTCTCCCTTCGTCCCGAGGGCGAGGCGACCCGCCCAATACTCCGTGCGGCCCGCTTTCTTCGGAATCCGGGAAAGCGCGGGCAGCCGCGCCCTTTCTACCGGCTCTCTCTCCCCCATGGCCGATCGGACCCGCGGGCGGATCAGATCGTAGTAGAGGACGAAGACCGCAGCGGGCGTTCCGGGCAGGCCGAATAGGGGTTTGCCTCTCCACCGGGCGAAGAGAAAGGGGCGCCCGGGCTTGACCGCGATCTGCCGGATGACGACGGCGTTCCGCTCCGCGAGGAGCTTGCCGACGTAATCGCTTTCCCCGGCGGAGACCCCGCCGGTGGTTACCAGCAGATCGGCCTTTTCCGCGAGAGCATCGAGCCTCTCCTCCAAAACTCGGCTATCGTCATCGACGATTCCCTCATCGACCAGCACGACCCCGAGCTCGGCGAGCGCGGAGGAGAGAAAGGCCCGATTGCTGTCGTAGATCTCCCCGTGGCGGAGAGGTGCACCGACTGGCCGCAGCTCCCGGCCGGTGCAGAGGAGCCCGACGCGAAGCTTGGGATAGACCGGGACCGTGTCCTGTCCGGCGGCGGCGAGCAGCGCGAGCGCCCCGGGGCCGATCCGGGTGCCCGCGCGCAATAACTCCTGGCCCCGCAAGAAGCTCTCTCCTCTTGCCCGCACGTTTTCCCCCGCCCGCCGGCCCGCGGGCAAGATTACTCGGTCGCCGTGAAGAACAACTTCTTCTTGAGGGATCACCAAGTCGGTCCCCTCCGGCAGAACCGCCCCCGTGAAAATGCGCACGCAACTCCCTTCCGGCGGAACGCCGGCAAAGGGAGCTCCCGCCGCGGCCGTCCCTGCGACGGAGAACGCCCGACCCTCCTCGCCCAGCTCGGATGCTCTCACCGCATAGCCGTCCATCGCCGCCGTCGGTGCCAAGGGGAGATCGAAGGGAGAAACGAGGTCCCGTGCCAGGACGCGTCCGGCGCTTTGCGACAGGCTCACCTCTTCGGCAGCGTTCGGCCGATCCGCCGCCATCGCCTCCCGAAGCTTTCTTCGCGCCTCCTTGAGCGGGATCGCGCCTTTCGGAGTCGATGCCGAACCCCTGCAGCCCCCATCGGAGCGCGGGAACAGGCCGCACGCCCGGAGAATCAGCGCGGCGATCCCTTCGGCATCGTTCCGGTCGAAGGAGAGCACGCCTTCGGGAAGCACAGCTCCATCCCCTTCGGAGGCCACGGCGAGAAGATCGGGATCGTTGCGACAAAAAAGCTGACCTAAAGATGGCACGAAGAGCTCGATCTTCGGCACCCCTTCCGCCCGAAACCCTTCGATGAGGAGCAGGTCGACCGGTGTGGGGCCGAGGAGCGCGATCGCCTCCGCAATCTCCGGTTCCCTCGGCGGGGCCAGCTCTTCGATCCGGGCTAGCCGGGTCGGACCGACGAGAAGGACCGGGTTTGCGCCCGCCTCTCGCAAGCGCCGGCTGTCCTTTCCCGGGTAATCGATCTCGAAACCCTTGTGGGCATGCTTGATCGCAGCGACACGGATCCCTTTGGCCCTAAGGATCCGCAGAACCGAGCAGAGAAGGGTCGTTTTGCCCGCACCGCTCCGTCCGACGAATGCGATGGCCGGAGGCCTCCACCCTTGACTCACCGCGCCTTCCGCTCCGCAGCCGCCCTCTGCAGGATTCGCTCCCAATCCTCCGGCGCATTCACGTTCCAAAAATCGGCGGGTCGATCGGAAAAATCAACCGCCGCAGCCCCGATCGAGCGTAGAAACTCTTCGGCTCTCCGCTCTCCCCGGTCCAGAAAGTCCCGCAGGGATTCCGCGCACCGCCTCTCGAAGAGCGCGCAGAGAAACTGTCCGCGCGCCCCGTCGTGCGCGAAGGCGCCCCTTGCGCCCGTGGCGTTCATTCTGAGGAAGAGCCGCACGACCAAGTCGTCCGGCAGGAACGGCGAGTCTCCCGGAGCGGCTAGAAGAAGCGACAAGTCCGGCGGGAGAGCCTCCCAGGCCGCTTCGACGCCGGCCAAAGGACCAGTGCCGGAGCGCCGGTCGGGAAGAACCGGCAGCCCCGCGGCCGCATAGCGGTTGCTTTCCCGATTGGCGCTGACGGCGATCCAGCTCACCTGCGGCCGCAGCCGCTCCGCGGCATGGACCCAGAGAGGCTTGCCGAGCAGAGGGAGAAGGCACTTTTCTATGCCGCCCATCCGCCGTCCCTGACCGCCGCAAAGAAGAACCGCGCCCGCCTTCGCGGCGATCTTTTCCCCGAGATCGGCCGCCGGAACTTCCGCTTCAGGAGGCGCCACCCGAGACAGGCTTCCGAAGGCGGCCCAGAGCCGCGCGCACGAGCTCCGATAGATCCTTGCCGTCCCGCTCGGCATAGTGGAGGAGCTTTTCCCGCATCGACGGAGTCCAAAACCTCCGCAAATGATCGGCGATTCCGTCCGCCGCTTCGTCCGGGGAAGGATAGCTGCTGAAGAATTCGCCGATCTGGTTCGCCATCCGCACCAAGTCTTCGATCATGCGCTCCCTTCCGCTATTCCCCGGCAGCCGGAACGGCCTCCCGCCGTTTCAGGGTTTTCCCGTTCTCCCGCTCTTTGGCAGGCGTCGGCTCGAACACCCGGGTCACCTGCACCGCCGTGACCTTGTATTCGGGGCAGTTGGTTGCCCAGTCGGAGTTCTCGGTCGTCAGCACGTTCGTCCGGTTTTCCGGAAAATGGAAGGTGGCGTATACCGTTCCCGGTGCCACCCGATCGGTAACGCGGCAACGCATGATCACGCTTCCCTTCCGGCTCCGCAGCTCCGTCTTGTCCCCGTCCCGGATGCCGCGTTCCTCCGCATCGCTCGGATGGATCTCGAGCAGGTCCTCCCGGCTCCAAGTCGCGTTCGCCGTCCGGCGGGTCTGCGTTCCGACGTTGTAGTGAAAGAGGATCCGACCCGTGGTCAAGAGCAGCGGGAAGCGGCTGGAAGCCTTCTCCTTCGTCGGCACGTAGCCCGTCAGGGCGAAGAACCCTTTCCCCCGGACGAACTCCTCCTCGTGCAGGATCGGAGTGCCTTCGGGAGCTTTGTCGTTGCACGGCCACTGGATCGAGCCGAGCCGCGCGATCTTCTCGTGGCTCACGCCGTGGAAGGTCGGAGTCAATCGCGCGATTTCGTCCATGATCTCGGAGGCGTGACGGTAGTGCATCGGATAGCCCATCGCCTGGGCGATCTCTTGCACCACCTCCCACTCCTGCTTGCCGCAGAGCGGCGGCATAACCTGGCGGACCAGCTGGATGCGGCGCTCGGCATTGGTGAAAGTCCCGTCCTTCTCGAGGAAGGAGCAGCCCGGCAGAAAGACGTGGGCGTATTTGGAGCTCTCGTTGAGAAAGAGATCGTGGAGGACGACCAGCTCCATCTTCCGCAGCCCTTCGATGACATGGGAAGCATCCGGATCGGACTGCACCAGATCTTCTCCGTGCATGTAGAGGGCCTTGAACTCTCCGGCCGCAGCGGCGCTGAGCATGTTGGTGATCCGGAAGCCCGGCTCCGGATCGATCTCCACGCCCCACTCCTCCTCGAAGCGTCTTCGGGCCGCTTCATCCGAGATATGCCGGTAGCCCGACAGCTCGTGGGGGAAAGAGCCCATGTCGCAGGCTCCCTGGACGTTATTTTGGCCGCGCAACGGATTGACACCGGCCCCGTCCAAGCCGACGTTTCCGGTCAACATCGCAAGATTGGCCAAGCACATGACACCGGTCGATCCTTGGGAATGCTCGGTCACACCCAGGCCGTAGTAGATCGCCGCCGGACGGATCGTCGCGTAGAGGCGCGCTGCGGCGCGGATGGCGTCGGCGGAAACCCCGGTGACCGGGGCCATCGCCTCGGGTGAGTTCTCCGGCCGCAGAATGAAGTCCCGCCACTTCGCATAGGAGACCGGATCGCAGCGGCTCTCGATGTACTGCCGGTTCTCCAGACCCTCCTCGAGAATCGCATGCGCCATCGCATTGAGCAGGGCGACATTGGTGCCCGGCCGAAGCGCCAGATGGATATCCGCCTGGATGTGGGGGTTGCGCACGAGGTCGATGCGGCGCGGATCGGCGACGATCAGCTTCGCCCCCGCCCGCAACCTCCGCTTCATGCGGGAGCCGAACACCGGATGGCCGTCGGTCGGATTCGCTCCGATGACGAAGATGAGGTTTGCGGAATCGACAGAGTCGAACGGATTGGTCCCGGCCGATTCCCCGAAGGCCTTTTTGAGACCGTAGCCGGTCGGAGAATGGCAGACCCGGGCACAGGTATCGATGTTGTTGTTGCGGAAGACCGCCCGAACCAGCTTCTGGACGATATAGTCCTCCTCGTTGGTGCAACGGGAGGAGCTTACGGCTCCGATCGAATTCCGCCCGTACCGCTCGCGAATGCGGAGGAACTCGGATGCCACGTACTGGATCGCCTCGGGCCAGCTCACCACTTGCCAGGGATCTTCGATCCGCTTCCGGATCATCGGCTTGGTCACTCGGTCCTTGGAGGAGGCGTACGACCAGGCGAAGCGCCCCTTCACGCAGGAGTGGCCGTGGTTGGAAAGGCTCTCCTTATTCGGCGTCATCCGCACGACGGTCGTCCCTTTGGTTTCCGCATGGAAAGAGCAGCCGACGCCGCAGTAGGCACAGGTGGTGTCGGTCGACTCGCTCGGCAGGCCCAGTTCGATCACCGCCTTTTCCATCAACGCCGAGGTCGGGCAGGCGTAGACGCAGGCCCCGCAAGAGACGCACTCCGAGCTCAGGAACTCGCCCGTGGGGCCGGGCATGATCACCGAATCGAACCCGCGGCCCTCGACGGTCAGGGCGAAGGTCCCCTGAATCTCATCGCAAGCGCGCACGCATCGGGAACAGACGATGCACTTGGCGGGATCGAAAGTAAAATACGGGTTGCTCGTGTCCTTTTCGGCCTGAAGATGGTTCTTCCCGGCATATCCGTAGCGGACTTCGCGCAAGCCCACGTCTCCGGCCATGTCCTGGAGCTCGCAATCCCCGTCCGCCGGGCAGGTGAGGCAATCGAGCGGATGGTCGGAGATGTAGAGCTCCATGACCCCCCGCCGCAGCTTCGCCAACCTCTCCGAATAGGTCCTTACCTTCATTCCCGGCTCGACGGTGGTGGTGCAAGAAGCGGGAAAGCCCCTCTTCCCTTCGATTTCCACCAGGCAGAGCCGGCAGGAGCCGAAGGGCTCGAGGCTGTCGGTCGCGCAGAGCTTCGGAATGCCCACCCCGGCGAGCCCGGCTGCGCGCAGCACCGAAGTCCCTTCAGGAACGGTGATCTCCTTCCCATCGATCGACACCGTCACTTGCCGCCCCTCCACGCGCGGTTCCCCGCAATGGCCGTTGAGGCCGTGGTGGGGGCCGTGCCCGCCGCATTCGCAGCCGCGGCTCGGCGTTCCCAAATCGACGTGTCTCTGCATCAGCATATGATCTCCCTCCGCTTTACCGGCTACCGGCTTCCCCCGCTCCTTTTGCCCCCTTTTACATCCGTTGCAGCAACGGTTCCACTTCCTCTTTCGTATAGCCGAAATCCTCCGGGAAAAATCTCAGGGCGCTCAGCACGGGGAAGGGCGTCATCCCCCCCAGCCCGCAGAGCGACGCGTTGACCATCACGTCGCAAAGATCGACAAGGAGCTCGGCGGCTCCCGGCTCCTTCTTCCCCGAGAGGATCCGGTCCATGAGCTCCATGCCGCGCGTCGAGCCGATCCGGCAGGGCGTGCACTTTCCGCAGGATTCCCCGGCGCAGTACTCCATCGCGTAGCGCGCCATCCGCCCGAGGTTCACCGTGTCGTCGAAAGCCACGATCCCCCCATGACCGACGATTCCTCGGACCTTCGCCAGCTCCTCGTAATCGAGGGTCACCGAAAAGAGCGAAGGCGGCAGATACGGTCCCAAGGGACCCCCGATCTGGATCGTCTTGAGCGGCCGCCCGCTCGCGGTCCCCCCGCCGTACTCGAAGAGCAGCTCCTCCAGGGTGACCCCGAAAGGCACCTCGACAAGGCCGGGCCTCTTGAGATTTCCCGAGAGCTGCACCGGCAGGGTGCCCTTCGACCGCCCCACCCCGAGCTGCGCGTACGCCTCCGCCCCCTCGGCCAGGATGGCCGGCACCGAGGCGAGCGTGATCACGTTGTTGACCACGGTGGGCTTTTGCCACAGGCCGCGAACGGCGGGCAGCGGCGGGCGCGGGCGAACCATACCCCGCTTCCCTTCGAGGCTTTCGAGGAGCGCGGTCTCCTCGCCGCAGACATAGGCTCCCGCCCCGATATAAAGGTGGAGGTGAAAAGACTTGCCGCTTCCTAGGATATCTTTCCCCAGCAGGCCGCCGGCCTCCGCCTTCTCGAGCGCCTGCTCGAAAATCCGGCGCGCCAGAGGATATTCGGAGCGGAGATAGACGTAGCCTTCGGTCGCTCCGACCGCGAGGCCCGCGATGACCATCCCCTCGATCAGGAGGAAGGGATCCCCCTCGATCACCATCCGGTCGGAAAAGGTGCCGGAGTCTCCCTCGTCAGCGTTGCAAACGATATACTTCTGATCGGCTTCCGCCTGGAGCGTCGTCTTCCACTTGATTCCCGTGGGAAAACCGGCTCCTCCGCGCCCGCGCAATCCCGACTTGGTCACTTCCTCCACGATCTGCCCGGGGGAGAGCGTGAGCGCCCGCGCCAAGCCGGCAAGCCCGCCGTCTTTCCGGTAGGCGTCCAGCGAAAGCGGGTCGTTTTTCCCGACGCGGCGGAAGACCAGCCGCTTCTGCCGGCGCAAGTAGGGGATTTCTTCCGGATCGCCCACGCGCGCGGGATGCTCCCCGCCTTCTAAGAACCCCGCGGCAAAGAGGCTTTCGACCTGCTCTTCGCCGATGGGTCCATAGCCGATGCGCTGCCCGTTCCGCTCCACCTCGACCAGCGGCTCGAGCCAATAGAGGCCGCGCGATCCGTTCCGGATCAGCTCGATGGAGAGCCCCCTCGCGGCCGCTTCGCGCTCGATGGCGCGGGCCACCTCGTCCGCCCCCAGAGCGCATGCCGAATAGTCCCGAGGAACGTAGACCTTCATTCGAGCGCCCCCATTCCCCGGAGAATCCGTTCCACCCTTTGGGCGGTCATCCGGCCGTAGAGCTTGCCGTCGATCGCAATCGAAGGCCCGCAGGCACAATTCCCGAAGCAGTAGGTCGGCAGAAGAGTGACCTCGTTATCCGGAGTGGTCTCGCCGAAATCGATCCGTAACCTCCCCCGCAGCTCTTCGATCAGCTTCCCCGATCCGTTCGCCTGGCACGCCTCGGCTCGGCAGACGGAAACGATGTGCCGTCCCGCCGGCTCGCGCCGGAAGTCGTGGTAGAAGGTGAGCACGCCGTAGACGTCGGCTTGGGAGAGGTTGAAGGCCTGCGCCACCTCGGGGAGACATTCCTTGGGGACGTAGCCGAAACGCTCCTGAATCGCATGAAAGGCGGGGATCAATCCGTTCGCCTGACGAGCAAACTTCTCCAAGATGCTCTCCAGCTCGTTTTTTCTCTCGGCCTTCCCGTTCTCCATCCCGCCTCCGATCCGTCTCTCCTTCCGGTAGTAGATTCCCTTAGTAACCGAGGGTCACCTCGCGCGTTCCTCCTTTACTACTAATCATCCCGCCAGCCGTCGACAATGCGGAATTTGCGTTTTTGCGTTCTTTCCGGCCGCCGGGGAAAGCCGCAAAAAGTCCTTGAGGCCTCTTCGGGGGATCAGTAGGTTGCAGTGTGCAACCGGGAGTGCGTTTTGAGGAGAAAGCGCCTTCCAAACCAGGAGCCTATGCTATTATGAATTGGGTAAAGCCGGAATTTGAAGACATCAGCCTTTGCATGGAGGTCACCGCCTACGTTAACGTAGCGGGCAAGTAATCTCCGCAATGTTTTCGGGAAGAGGGCGATCCGTCCGGGTCGCCCTCTTCCCGGTTTTCTGCTCTCTCCTTTCTCTTGGCTGCGGAGATGCGCTCTCGATGCGCTTGCTCGTTCTTGGCTCCGGAGCGGGCGGCGGAGTTCCGCAGTGGAACTGCCTCTGCCCCCAGTGCCGCCGTGCCCGGGAGGAACGCGACCTTCCCGCGGCGCAAAAGCGTTTTCGGCGCACGCAGGCTTCGATCGCGGTCTCGGAGCCCGGAGAGCGCTGGACCCTTATCAACGCCTCACCCGATCTCTGCTCTCAGTTTGCGCAAGCAGCGGAGCTCGCCCCTCCCGAGGGGGCGCTCCGCGGTTCCCCGCTTGCCGGTGTCGCGCTGACCGACGGACAGCTCGATCACACGACCGGGCTTCTCTTCCTGCGCGAGGGAACGGAGATCCGGATCGCCTGCACCGATCCCGTCTGGAAGAGCCTCAACTCGACCTTCCCGATCGTATCCGTCCTCCGCCATTTCCTCCCTGTCGAGCGTTCCGCGTATCCTGCCGAATTCGGCGGCGTTCGGATCGAAGCTCTCTCCCTCCCCGGCGCCCCGGCACCTTATGAGGCTCCCTCGGAAGAGCCCGGGCAGGTCGTCGCCCTCCGCCTCCTCGGCACGAAGAGCGGGCGGCGTGTTGCCTACGCGCCGGGCCTTCCGGAAATTTCCGACGCCTTCCTCGCCTTCGTCTCGGGCTGCGACGCGCTTTTCGTCGACGGAACTTTCTGGTCGGAGGAGGAGCTCGCGCCGATGAGCGAGGAGCGCCGCCGGTCGATCCGGCGAAGCCACCTGCCCGTTTCCGGCCCGGAAGGCTCGCTTGCCCGGCTCGCGAAGCTGCCTGTCGCAAAGAAGTTCTACATTCACATCAACAACACCAACCCCATGCTTGACCCGGACTCCCCCCAGGCAAAAGAGGTGAGAGAAGCGGGTGTGCAAATTGCCTATGACGGTATGCTTCTCTCCTTCTATCCTACGGACTCATGAGCATGCCCTTTTCTTTCCTGCCGGACACCGAGCCGCCGCTCTCCCCGCCCGACTTCGAGGCGCGGCTGCGCGCGATCGGCCGGAGCAGCTACCATGACAGGCACCCCTTCCACGTCCTCATGAATGAAGGGAAGTGCAGCCGGGAGCAGATCCGCGGCTGGGTGGCCAACCGTTTCTATTACCAAGCCCAGATTCCGATCAAGGACGCCATCATCCTCTCCCTCTGCCCCGACCGGGAGCTGCGCCGGGAATGGATCCGCCGGATCCATGACCATGACGGGACCGGAGAGGATCCCGGCGGGATCGAACGGTGGCTCATGCTCGGGGAAGCGGTCGGCCTTTCCCGGGAAGAGCTCCTCGAGCAGAAACATCTGCTCCCCGGGGTCCGCTTCGCAGTCGACGCCTACGTGAACTTCTGCCGCAGCCACAGCTGGATCGAGGCGATGGCTTCTTCCCTCACCGAGCTCTTCGCCCCGTCGATCCACCAGACCCGGATCGATGCCTTCCCTAAGTTCTACCCTTGGATCCGGGAAGAGGGCCTCCGGTATTTCCGGAAGCGGCTCACCCAAGCTCCGAAGGACGTGAGCTTCACCCTCCGGCTAGTGGTCGATCGCTGCCGGACCCGGGCGGCCCAGGAAGCGGCTCTGGCCGCTCTCCGCTTCAAGTGCGAGCTGCTCTGGTCGATGCTCGACGCCATGTACATGGCCTATGTCCTCCGCATCCAGATGCCCGCCCCGGATGGACCTTAACCGCGCCACCCCCCGTCTGGCTTCCAAGGCTTCCCTGCGTTGGGATGCGGTACGGAAGAAGCCGATCCTTCTCTATCCGGAAGGAGTGCTCATCCTGAACCGGACGGCGGAAGCGATCCTTTCCCTTTGCGACGGCCGGCGGGCCGTTCCGGCGATCGTCTCGGAGCTCGCGAGCCGCTTCGGGGCGGACCCGGTTGCCGTCCAAGCCGACGTGTGGCAGTTTTTAGAAGAGCTTCGCGACCGAGGACTTCTCCTTTTCGCAGCGCCGCAGGAAGGGCAAACGTAATGCGGATCCCGAATGAGCCTTCCGGCAAAGATCGTCCGGCCGCCCGGGGGGAGGTCCGTGCTTTAGACCTGGGCTATCCGTTCTCGCTCCTTTGCGAGCTGACCTTCCGGTGCCCGCTCCAATGCCCCTACTGCAGCAACCCGCTCGGCTTCGCCCGCACCTTGGGAAACGAGCTGGAAACCGCGGAGTGGCGGCGCGTCCTGGAGGAAGCGGCGGGCCTCGGCGTCCTGCAGGCGCACTTCTCCGGGGGAGAGCCGCTCTTGCGGAAGGATCTGCCGGAGCTGGTCGCGACGGCCCATTCCCTCGGACTCTACACGAATCTGAGCACAGGCGGCACCCTCTTGAGCCCCGAGCTTGCCCGCCGGCTCAAGGCGGCCGGGTTGGGAGGCTTCCAGCTGAGCATCCAGGACAGCCGCGCCGAGAGCGCGGAATGGATCGCCGGCATGCGCGGCAGCTTCGCCAAGAAGGCGGAGGCCGCCCGCCTGGCGCGAGACGCCGGCCTGCCGCTCGGAATCAACGCGGTCCTCCATCGGCAGAACATCGACCGCATCGAAGAGATCATCGCCCTCGCCGAGGCTTGGGGGGCCGAGCGGCTCGAGCTGGCAAACAGCCAATATAACGGCTGGGCGCTCCATAACCGCCGCTGGCTCCTGCCGACCCGCGCTCAAGTCGAACGCGCCTCCCGGGCTGCCGAGGCCGCGCGGGCGCGGCTGCGCGGCAAAATGGAGATCCTCTTCGTGATCCCCGACTATTACGCCACCTATCCCAAGGCCTGCCTCCACGGTTGGGGACGAGCCTTCCTCACGGTGTCCGCCGACGGGCTGGCCCTGCCCTGCCAGGCGGCCCGGGAGATCACCCGCCTTTCGTTCCCGAACGTCCGGAAGGAGAGCCTCCGGGATATCTGGTTCCACTCCGAGGCCTTCAACCGATTCCGCGGGACCGATTGGCTGCCGGAACCTTGCCGGAGCTGCCCGCGCAGGGAGATCGACTTCGGAGGATGCCGCTGCCAAGCCTTCCTGCTCACCCAGGATGCGGGCGCAACCGACCCGGCATGCATCCTCTCGCCCCATCATCACCGGATCGAGGAGGCCCTTTTGGAAGCGGAGAACCGGGAAGCGGTCTCTTGGCGCTACCGGAATCCGACCGAATCGAAGCGGCTTTCCGAACGAGCGCAGCCGCAGGCACACCCTCCCGCGCACTCGCCGCGAACCACTTAGCGGTTGCCGGAGCGCAGGACGAAGCCGTAGCCGCGCATCGTGTGGAGAAGCTTGATCGGGCGGCCGCAGTCGATCTTCTTGCGCAGGCTGGCCATATGGACACGGACCACGTTGCTGATCGTCTTGGCCCGCTCCGGCTGGTGCCAGACGTCTGTGGCCAAGGCCTCGAAGCTCACCGCCTTGCCTTGATTGCGAAGCAGATACTCAAGAATCCCGAACTCCCGGGGCGTGAGCGCGATCTCCCGCCCCGCGCGGAAGACCCTGCGGGCCGAAAGATCGACTTCCAGATCCTCCACCGACCGCACCCAAGGGGGCGCGCTCGACCTTCGCCGCAGCAGCGCCTTGAGACGGGCGGAGAGTTCCGCCGCTACGGACGGCTTCGGCAGGATATCGTCCGCCCCCTTTTCGTAAGCGCGGATCCGGGACTGGGAATCGGCTTCCTCGCCTAGAAGCAGAATCGGGGTGGTGATGTTCCGCTTGCGGAGCACCTCGATCACCTCGAGAACCGGGCGGCCCGGAAGCTTCGCGTCAAGAAGCGCGGCGGCAAACTCCCCGAAATTGAGCTCCAGAAACACTTCCTCGGACGTCGCCGCCCGGCTCCAGGCAAACCCTTTGGCTTCCAGCTCCGCTTCGATTGTGGCGGCTACCTTCGCATCGGGTTCGGCGAGAAGAATTTGTATCTTCTCCGCCTGTGCACGCTTCTGCCGCTCTTCCCTCATGCGCCTCGTCCCCCCTTTGGGGACGCGCCGACTCAAGCGAACGACTTCCACCACGGGATCCGGCGGTTACCCTGCTTACTCTTTTCCGAGAGTCTCTTTCGGACCGCTTTCGGAAGACGCCCTCTTCTTCTTCCCGTGCGACTTACCGGCTTGCTGCTTGGCCAGCTCCTCCTTCGTATACGCATGGCCGGAAGGCCCGACCGTGAGCCTCGGCCCGTTGGTCGACTCGAGCACGCGCGCCGGACTCGATCCCGCGCTGAGCCCGAGCAAACAAACGAGACAAAAAGCAAGCAGCCATCCCGATGACAATCTCTTTTCTCCAAGCCTCATAGCTTTCTCAGCCTTTCTTTAATGTTAACGTACAAGTACCACTGCTCCGCTCCCGCGGTCCGGTCAAGTATTTCTTGCAATAAAAGCCGGGCTGCCGGCGGGCCTCCGGCGGTCCGTTCCCGCCAAGAAACCCCGCCGTCAATCCGGTTATCCGCGAAAGCGGATGCCGCGCGGAGGAGCGGCGCGGCCGGGCTTCCGCTCAGCCGAACTTGAAGAGGACGCCGAAACCGCCCCGCGGATACTCCCAATCGACGTTGCGGAATTCGCTGCAGATGATCCGGCAGGTTCCGCATTCGAGGCAACCGTCGGTCAGGAGCGTGACCTCACCGGCGGATCCCAGCGTATAGCAGCCCGCCGGGCAGCAGGAGGCGCACGATTTTTCCGTGCAGCGGACCCGACAGACCTCCGGGTTGCGGATGCGGATATGGGGCCGTCCCGCGTCGAGGCGATACCGGTTTTGATAGAGTTTTTCTTCGACCGGATTCATCGGAATGCCCTCCAGAGCTTCACCGCGTCGGAGAAAAGGCCGCCGTAGGAACGGTGTTTCCGAAAGCTTCGGGTCACCTCCTTCTCTTTCGAGCGCTTATCCACTCCATCCACCCGGAGCAGCGTTTCCGCCGCTCGATTGACGAGCTCCGGATAGGTCGTGAGAAAGTGGCGGTTCCGATCGAGCACCTCGTGGACATGCTGATACTTCCGCAGGTCTTTCATCACGAAGCTCTGGTCGAGCCGCTGGCGATAGCGGCGCAAGTTGCGCTCGATCAGCGGTTGCTTGGCTAGCCTGAGCTCGATGACGGTCTCTGCGGCGATCCTCCCCGTCTCCATCGCCAAGTTCGATCCCTCCCGGTGGACCGAGTTCACGAACATCCCGGCGTCTCCCACGATCAGCCAACCGTCGCCGAAGAGCTTCGGGATTGCCTTGTAGCCGCCTTCCGGGATGAGATGCGCGGTGTATTCCTTCATCTCCCCGTCGCGCAAGAAAGAACGTAGGGCCGGATGCTCTTTCAGCCGCTCGAGCAGCACATACGGCGGGATCTTCTCCCGGCGGAAATCGGAGAGAAGGCAGCCGATCCCGACCGCAAGCGATTCCTTATTCGTGTAGAGAAAGGCCGTCCCCACCATCCCTTGGGTAATCTTCCCGACCATCTCGATCGCCACGCCTTCCTCGCCGGAAAGCCCGAAGCGCTCCTCCAGAACTTCCTGGGGATAGAAGAGGATCTCCTTCACCGCGAGCGCGACTTCTCCCGCCCGGAGTTCCGGGCGAATCCCGGCTTTCCGAGCCAGCAGGGAGTTGACACCGTCGGCCAGGATCACGACATCGGCATACACATCGCCTTCCTCCCGGTCGGTCCGTACCCCCACCACCCGTCGGCCCTCGCGAAGCAGATCGAGGACGGTGGTTTCGCAGATCAGGAGAACACCCTCGTCTTGGGCCTTCTTGGCAAACCACTTGTCGAACTGCGCCCGAAGGATCGTGTATCGGTCCGGCTCTCTCTCCTCCGAGGCCGGCGAGCGGAAGGCGGTGCCGATATAAGACCGATCGTCGAGAATCCAGAGCCGCTGCTCGACTAGGTGGCGCTCAAGCGGGGCCTCTTCGCGAAAATTCGGGACCAGCTTCTGGAGCGAGTCGGCGTAAAGAATCGCTCCCTGTACGTTCTTCGAGCCCGGGTATTCCCCGCGTTCGATCTGGAGGACCTTCCATCCCGCTCGCGCCAAGGTGAGCGCGGCGGCGGTTCCCGAAGGCCCGGCGCCGACAACGATCGCATCGAACCGTTCTTTCACGACGAAGCCCCCAGTGCCACTGCAGTCCTTTTTCCCGAACCAGGGTGCCCGCGCACGGCCCGCGTCAGGAGGGGAAGGAAGACGAGCGCGTCCCCGACGATCCCGTAATGGGCCACTTCGAAAATCGGGGCATCGGGATCGGTGTTGATCGCGACGATGAGGTCCGAGCTTTCCATGCCGACCCGATGCTGGATCGCTCCCGAGATGCCCGCTGCAATATACAGCTTCGGCCGCACCGTCTTGCCCGTCTGGCCGATCTGCCTATGGGGCTCGATCCATCCCGCGTGCACGGCCGCCCGCGTCGCTCCCACTTCGCCCCCTAAGGCTCCGGCCAGCTCGCGCAGGAGGGCGAAGTTGGCCGCCTTCTGCAGCCCTTTGCCTCCGGCCACGATCACCTCGGCCAGGGCTAGATCACTCTGGTCGCCGCCGCAGTGCGGGAGAAACTCGAGCAGCTTCGTCACGACCTCCTCTTCCCGAAGGTCGATCGGTTCGTTTCGAATTTCCCCGGTTCTGCGGCCGTCTTTCGCAGGCAGGGGAAGCACCCGCGGCCGCACCGTAGCCATCTGGGGCCGGTAGTTGAGGGTCAGGATCGTACAGAGGAGGTTGCCCCCGAAGGTGGGTCGTGTCGCGGCCAGGGCACGGCTCTCCCGATCGATGGCCAGCTCCGTGCAATCTGCGGTCAGGCCCGTCTCGAGCGTCGTGGCGACGGTGCTCGCCAGATCCCGCCCGAGAGAGGTGGCCCCTAGCAGCAGGATTTCCGGCTTGTAGGTGCGGACCAGCCCGCAGAGGAGCTTGGCGTAAGGCTCATTCCGATATCCGGCGAGCACCGGATGCGCGACCGCGAAGACCCGATCGGCCCCATAGGCGATGGCATCCCGGGAATCGGCGTCGATCGATTCGGAAGGAGCTCCCGCCACCACCGCGCCCACCTCCGTTCCGAGCTGATCGGCGAGCTTCCTGGCCGCGCCCAGAAGCTCCCAGGAGACCGGATGGACCCCTTGGGCATCCCTTTCGACAAAGACCCAGACTCCACGATACTCCGCTAGTCGCGGATCCAAGGTCGCCTGCCTCCGTGCGCCTCCCTTCCTCTCTGCCGGTTTACCCTCCGCTTCGCTCATTCGGAACTTCCCTCCTTCCCCTCCCCTTCGTCCGCGACGCCGAAGCATTTCGCCGCGAGCCCCGGCTGACGGGAGAGAACCTTTTCCCAAAGCAACGCCGCCGCCTTCGCAGGCTCCTCCGCATCCAACTCGAGGCATTCCGCCCTTTCCGCGCGGCGGGCGGGCGCGAACACCTTTCCCACCACCGTAGGCGATCCCTTTAGGCCGATCTTCCTCACGTCCTCGATGCCGGCCGCCTTCCGGTCCCAGACCCGAATCGGCTGCCGGGCCGCTCGGATCATCTCGGGCAGCGAAGCAAACCGGGGCTCTCCCGTCCCCTCCAAGACGGTGATCAGGCACGGTAACCGGCTGCGCAGCACCTGGACTCCCTTTTCGGTCCAACGGTGGACTACGATGCTCCCGCGATTCCTATCCAGAACCGAAATCCGGCAGACATAGCTGAGGAGCCGCATCCCGAGCCTCGTGGCGACGCCGGGTCCGACCTGGCCGGTATCTCCGTCGACCGTCTGCTTGCCGGTGAAGACCAGGTCCACCGGCCGTTCTTCGGAGAGCCGCCGGATGGCCGAGGCCAGCGCAAACGAAGTGGCCAGCGTGTCCGACCCGGCAAACGCTCGGTCGGACACCAGAACCCCTTCGTCCGCTCCGAGAGAGAGGGCCTTGCGCAGCACCGCTTCCGCCTGCGGCGGTCCCATGCAGAGCGCGACGATCCGGCCGCCCAGCCGATCCTTGATCCGGAGAGCCTCTTCCAACGCGAAGAGATCGTAGGGGTTGAGCACGGCGGGAACTCCCTGGCGCATGATGGTTCCGGTCACCGAATGCACCCGGATCTGGGCGCTATCCGGCACCTGTTTCACACAAACCACCATTTCAGGGCCCCTCATGCTCCGTCCCCTCCCGAAGGGAGCCGACTCCCCGGCACCGTCGGCGCCCCCCCCGGCACCGGCTTCCCGCGCAGCGAGGAGCGCAGGTCCTCGATTGCGACGGCGGCGGTCATCGGCTTCTTTTCCGGAGGGGGCCGCTGAAACACCGCGAAAACTTTTTCCTGCAGCGCGGTCGAGTGGACGAAATCTTGGTAGGCCGCTTCGAGCAGCCCCCGGTAGAAGACGCGAAGCTGAGCCTGGTGCCGCTCCTTCGGAGCCTCGGCCGAGAGCAGGTACTTCTGGAAGCGCTTGAGAATGTGGAGCCGGTTGACGCGAACGACCTGAGGATCGTAGGGAAGCTCCAGATAGTCGAAAAACTCCTCTGCCGCCGAAAGGCGGCTCAAGTCGGCGAGAATCGGATCGATCATCGGAATCCTCTGCCGACTGGAGCAGCAGGCCGCGTGCCAACCTTTCCCTTTTTTCGAGCTTCCGCCGGCCCGCTTCGCTCCTGAGGTTGCCCGGCAAAGGAGGCGGGGAAGCGCCCGCGAGGTGGGTAGTTCTGTGGTCTTCCGGCCAAACGCACCCGATTCTGGTCGCTTTTACGACAAATTCGGATTTGCGGCGGGAGGCGAGGCGAAGAGGCGGTCGCAGATCTCGCCTAGGGAAAACGGGATCCGCTCGATCCGCATCTCCTGCACGAAGCGCTCCTCGTTGCGGGTGATCTCGCCTGGTAGGACCGCCCAATGGCGATCCGACGACCTCTTGAGGATCTGCCGGGTATAGATCCGCTCCGCCTGGGTCGCAAAGCGGCACCCGAGGAAGAGGAAGTGTCGACCCCGGCGCCTCTCCTGCACGACCCCCGGGATCGGCGTCTGGATATCGATCTCGGTGAACACCTCCACCAAGTCGGAATCCGAGACGACGAAATTCCCGGCGGGACTGACCGAGCCCAGCGGCTTGTACAGAACCGTCCCCCATCGGCTCGCCTCCTCCGGGGCCGCCTCCTCGCCGTCCGGCCGATAGGCTCGCGTCCAGCTGCCGGGATGTTCGGCTTGGCTCACCCCTTGAATCTCCCCCCAATCCGAGCGCCCTTGGAATGCCGAGCGGAGGGCTCCGTCATACCAGACATCGACGACCAGGGGTAGCGGAGCTAGGCCGGCCAGCCGTTCATGGAGAACGAGCTTGGGGCTCGGGACCGAAAAAGTATCCAGAAGGAGCTTCCGTAGGGTCTTGCGATGCTTCTGGCTTTCGATATATTGGGCCGCCGCCGAGAGGATCTTCCTCGCCCGACCTGGGACGGCCACTCGACGGGCGAGGCTCTCGGCCAGGCTTTCGGCGTCCGTCGGGAACGGAGGGGTGTTGCCGCCCTCTCCGCTCCAGATCCCGGGCCCCAAATAGGGAACGAGCTTCCCCTCCTCGAGGCATCTGGTGATTTCGCTCTCGGCGCCGCTCATGCTCCGGCTCCTTTCTCCGCTTCTCCCTGGGTCTCCCCCTCGGGCTCCGGCACCCGCAACGCATCGAGCTCGGCCCGCGGCAGGCGGAAGATGCCCCGCCCGCCGGCCAACGCTTGGAACCGGTCGCCGGCTTTCTTCCAGAGCCGGCCGAACCAGGCCTGCGCGGAAAGCCCGCGCGGTCTCTCCCCGATCTCCTGCACCGACCCGTCGTTGGCGAAACGGACATGGATGACTACCAACTCTTCGTTCATTGGCTCTCCTCTTGTTTCCGGCTTACAAGTATATCGCCGCGCCGGCTCCGACATTGACCGAAGCGTCCTTGAGCGTTTTCACGACAAAGGCGACCTGCTCTTCGGTTAGATGGACGTGAAACGGAAGAACGATGGAGCGGTCGGCCACCTTTTCGGTGACCGGGAGGCTTCCCTTCCGCCGGCCGCGATCGACGAAATATCCATGCCGATGCATCGGCCGGCAATAGGCCGACGCCTCGATCCCCGCCTGGGCCAGGTCTTCGAGGATCGCATCCCGGCTCGAGCGGCCGAAACGCGTCCCCAAATGGACCGGATAGAGAAACCAGTGCACCTCGGTGACCTCCGGGGCGATGTAGGGGTCCTTGATGCCCTCGAAGGACTTCATCTGCCGGAAGTACCACGCTTCGACCAGGCGCCGGCGTTCCAGAATCTCCCGGACCCGGCGGAGCTGCGCGATCCCCAGCGCGGCGGCGAGATTGCTCGGGATCGCTTGGAGGCAGGGAACCATCGTCGCGATGTCCGAAAAACGGTCGGTCCGTGGGCGGCTCCTCCCGTGCCGGATGGCGGCGGCCAGCTCCTCGTCGTCGGTCACGACCATCCCTCCCTCTCCGCAGACAAGCGCCCCGGGTTGCGAAAAATCGAAGACCGCCGCATGGCCGAACCTCCCGGTCATTCGATCGCCGTAGCGGGACCCGATCGCCTCGGTCGAATCTTCCAGGAGCAGCAGCCCGTGCTCCTCGCCCAGCCGGGCGAGCTCCTTCCATGGCGCCGGATGTCCGAGGACGTTGCCGGCGAGGATCGCCCGGGCGCCTAGGCGGGCCGCCTCCGCAACCCGTTCCGGCGACAGGGCCCCCGACCAGTAGTCGATGTCGACGAAGAAGGGCTCCGCCCCGCACAAGGCCACCGCCGCTCCTATCTGGTGCCAGGTGTAGCCCGAGAGGATCACCCGCTGCCCGGGGCCGATACCCAGAGCCCGCAGCGCGAGCCAGAGACCGACGGTGCCGCTCGCGACCGCCACCGCTTGCTTCCGTCCTACCCAGGCGGCAAACGCTTCCTCCCATGCTTCCACCAAGGATCCGCCGCTGACATCCGGCGACCGGAGGACCGAATCGACGGCCGCCAGCTCTTCCTCGGTGAAATCCGGATCGGATAACGGAATCCTCGACCGAGGACCCGTGGCGGGCGACCCCTCCCTCATGGCTCTCCCTCTTCGGACAAGCGCCGCGCCTCGACAGTGATCGGCAGGGGTGTGTCGCCCGGCATGTCCGGAAGCTGGAAGCGCCAACCGTTGGCGAGTGTCACCGTCCCGCCCCAAAGCCCGGGTTTCTCCGCGCGGACCACCGGCTCTTCCAGGTCCTTTTTGGCTACGTAGACCGAAAGCCCCCCCGCGGCTCCTCGCCGAATCATCACCTTCACGCCGCCTTCCCTCCTTTCTCTTCTCCATCCCTGAGCGCCCGAGCCTCCTCCACGATAGCCCGGGAAGCCCGGTCGACCTGCTCGATGGTCGTCTCCGCACCCAAGCTGAACCGGAGGGTGGATCGGGCTTCGGCCTCCGAGAGCCCCATCGCCGAAAGAATCCGGGAGGGCTCCGTTCCCCCGCTTGCGCAGGCCGAGCCTAAGGAAGCCTCGATTCCGCGCCGCTCCAGCCGGACGAGCAGCTCTTCTCCCTCGATTCCGCCGAATCGGACGCTCGTCGTGTTCGCCACCCGCGGACTTTCCCGGCCGTTGACCGCCGCAAAGGGGAGAGCCCGGAGGAGCTCCTCCTCCAACCGGTCACGTAGCCGCCCTACCGCAGCCGCCCGATCCCCCAGATCGTTTCCGGCCAGCCGCGCCGCCGCACCGAAGCCCACGATGCCCGCCACGTTCTCCGTCCCTCCCCTCCGGCCCCGCTCCTGGTGGCCACAAATCAACGGAGGCAGGGCGATTCCCTTCCGAACGAAGAGCGCGCCGGTCCCCTTGGGTCCTCCGAGCTTGTGCGCGGAAAAGGAGAGCAGATCGAAGGGGAGGGAGCGCGCATCGACCGGGAGCTTCCCGACCGCCTGCGCCCCGTCCAGGTGGCAGAGGAGACCCCGCTCCTTCGCCAGGGCGACCGCCCTTTCCACAGGGCTGATCACCCCCGTTTCGTTGTTGACCCAGACAAGGGAAAGCAGCGCCGCCGGAGCAGCGAGCGCTTCTTCGAGGGCTTCCAGGTCGAGCCGACCCCGGCGATCGACCGGCAGGCGGACGACTTCCACCCCGCGGCTCTTCAGCCGGTCAAAGAGCAGGGAGCTGGCGGGGTGCTCGACCGCCGTCGTCACGACCCGGGGGGAATGCGGAGCCAGCTCGAGCGCGCCCAGCACCGCCTGGTGGATCGATTCGGTGCAGCCGCTGGTGAAAACGATTTCCTCGGGCTTGGCACCGATCAGGGCGGCCACTTCGCCGCGCGCCCGGCCGACCGCTTCCTTGGCGAGCCTTCCGCGGAAGCCGGGACTCGACGGGTTCCCGTAGCGCTCCCGAAGATAGGGAAGCATGGCCGCCAGGGCTTCCGGCCGCAGCGGAGCCGTCGCGTTATGGTCGAGATCGATCCGGTCGCACTCACCCATGGCTCGCCTCGGACTCGGGCCGCTCGAGTCTCTGTTCTTCTCCTTCCGGCGCCAGCTCGAGCTCCTTTTCCTTCATTCCGACCACGCAGCCCCGCTCGTAAAAGTCCACCCCATAGATGTAAAATCGCTGGAGGAAGGTGCCGATGCTGGTGACCACTCCCTTCTCCCCTTTCTTGATCAAGATTTCGCCGATCTCCTTTCCGGGGAAGGTGCCGTCGTTGCGGATATGCTTGCGGGAAACCACCGTTTGGCCGTAGGTGAAGGCGGGCGGCCGATCGAGCTCCACTTCGTCGTTCATCCCCATCCGTTCCTCCGTTCAGCCTTCTTCTTCCGCCGCTCCCCGCTCGACGATCCTCCGCAGATCGCCGCCGTGCAGCAGTCCTTCCGGGTCCAGCTCCTCCAGCTTCCGCAGAGCCGCAAGCCCCTTCTCCCGCTCGCCCAGCCGGATTTCCAGATAGCCGTAGGCCTTAAGGGCGAAGAGGTAGAGGCGAAAGAGAGGGTCTTCCCGGGCCCGTTCCTTCCGAAGCGGAGGTCGGACCAACGGCCACTCCTCAGGAAAACCCGCCTTCTGCGCCACGGCCGCAAGGCAGGCGAGAGCCCAATCCCGAGCCTCCGCAAGCTTGCCCGAGTAGAAAGCGTACCGGTAGTTGCCGATCAAGACGGCGACATGGTTGGGCTCCGCCTCGGCCGCTTCGCGCAAAAGCGACTCGGCCCGAGCCTGGGACCGACCCAAGCGGCCTGCGGCGCGCAGGAGATCTTCGGTCCGCCTCGAGAGCGGGCCCCAATGCGCTTCCGCCAGCCGTTCTTCCCGGCACGCAGCGACCGCGCCCCCCGTTTCCATCGGCATCTTCCTCCTATCCCGCCTTCGCGGATGCGCCGGAGGCTCCCGCTGCCGCTTCCTGAGAGCAGGCGCAGCTTCCGGTAGGCCCGGAAAGGACGATCAACCGCGTCTCCATGGGATTTTCGACGAAATGGAGGATCGCTTCCCGGAGCAGCGGCCGGCTCTCGGCAGGGACGAAAATCCGGCAACCGTTCCCTTCCCAGACGGCATCTCCTTCCCTGGGTCCCAGCTCGACGGTGAACTCCGTCGAAAGCCCGGAGCACCCGCCGGGCTGGACCCTCAACCGCAGGCCGCCTCCGGGTCGCCCTCCGGTCCCCATCCGGGTCATCTTCTTGATGAAGGCTTGGGCCTTCGGGGTGAGCGTGATCTTCATCTCGGGTACCGCGGAAGGCTCTTGTCGATGATGCAGGTGTTGTCGACCGGGCAGACGGCGACGCATTGGGGCTCGTCAAAAAAGCCGACACACTCGGTGCACTTCTTGGGATCGATCCGGAAGATCCCATCTTTTTCCGATATCGCCTTGTTCGGACACTCCGGCTCGCAGGCCGAGCAGCCCGTGCACTGCGAAGCCACGATCTTGTATGGCATCGATGTTTCTCCGTTTCCTTTCTGTTTTCGTTCCGCCCTTCAAGCCGCCTGCGGCACGGCCGCGCCCGAATCGATGAACGCGCCCTGGCGGATCAGCGCATCCCCCCGCTTGACCTCGGCGAGGGCCCCGCTCTTCAACCTCTCCAGGTAGCTCCGGTAGTAGGCGATCGCCGCGGTCTCGATGTAGCTGTAGGCATATTGGTCGACCGGCTCGATTCCCGCCTTTTGGAGCTCTTCCTTCGGGCAGGCTCCGATCTTGGCGACCAGCACCGCGACGCAGTCGTTGATCGCGCGGATGACCCCTGCGAGGGCGTCCTCTTCGCCATAGCCTCCTTGGCAGTAGAGATCGACGCGCCGATGGCCTACGAACTTCGAGCCGGCGGTGCTCAGCTCGTAAATCTGGAACTCCTTGGCGTGGCCGAAATGCTCGTTGACCTTGCCCCCACCTTTCGTGGCGACCGCGATGAGAATTTTCCGGTTGCTGTTCTCCCCGGCGAGCGTGAGGAGCTCCCGCTCCTTGGCCGCCCGCCGCGCCGCCCGCTCGATTTCGACCGATTCTCGATAGGCCTGCCGCTTGGATGCATCGTAGGTAATTTCCATCGACTCGATCCGGTCCGTGGTGAATTCGGCTCCCCGGTCCTCCCCGAGCAGGCCGACCGCGTCGGCCCGGCACTGTCGGCAGTGGCGCATCATGTTCATCTCGCCCTCGCACTTGTCTTGGAGCGCCTTCAGCTCCTGGGCGGTCGGGCCGCGCTGGCCGGAGAGACCGAAGACCGTTCCATGCTCGGGCGCGGAGATCAGCGGCATGATGTTGTGCAGGAACGCCCCGCGGCTCTTGACCGCCTTGTTCACCTCGACCAGGTGGTCGTCGTTGATCCCGGGGATCATGACCGAGTTGACCTTGCAGAGGATTCCCGCCTGGGTCAGCATCTCGAGCCCCTCGAGCTGCCGCTCCGTGAGAACCTTCGCCGCGTCCTTCCCCGTGTAGCGCTTGTGGCGAAAGAAGACCCAAGGGTAGATCCGCGCCCCGACTTCAGGATCGATCATGTTGATCGTGATCGTGACGTGATCGACCCGGAAATCCTTGATCCGCGCGACGTGATCCGGCAGGGCGAGCCCGTTGGTCGAAAGACAGAGCTTGATGTCCGGAGCGGCTTTGGCCACCAGCTCGAAGGTCCGGAAAGTTTTCTCCGGATTGGCCAACGGATCCCCCGGCCCCGCGATCCCGAGGACCGTCATCTGCGGGATCGCGGAGGCCACCGCGAGCACCTTTTTGGCCGCCTGCTCCGGGGTCAGCCGCTCGCTCACCACCCCGGGACGGCTCTCGTTGGCGCAATCGTACTTCCGGTTGCAGTAGTTGCACTGGATGTTGCAAGCGGGAGCGACCGCCACGTGCATCCGGGCGTAATGGTGGTGCGCCTCCTCGCTGTAGCAGGGATGGTTCTTGACCTTCTCCCAAATCTCGGGCGGCAGGTCGCCGGAGCCGGCCCCCGAGCCGCAGCTGGCCTTGCCGCTTCCCCCGCTGGAGCCGCAACCTTTGTGTGGCGCGACGGGAATCGCCAGCCCCTTGAGATTTGCAAACCGTGCCTTGACACCCCGTTCCGGTTCCATCAGAGCTTCCATCGCATTGTCCTTTCTGGCGGCTTCTTTGTTGCTCCTGTCGGCCTCCGTGCTTTCGGTCACGGAAAGTCGCACACCGGAATCGATTCGAGCAAAGTGCGTGCCAACTCATGGATCGTCTCTTCCCATCGGGGGGATGCCGAGCCGGCGAGCGTCTTGCCCGCTGCCTCGGGAGCGCACCCTGTCGCAACCGCGACAGCACGTTGTTTTCTTTTGTTTGCTTCCCCACAGCACGCGGACAGACACAAAAGCGGAGACGGCGCAATCCGCCGGGAAAAGCGTTAACGGGCCAAACAGGGAAGGATAGCCGGCGCCCTACGGGGCGGAGCCGGCTCATGCGCTGAAGCTCTGGCCGCAGCCGCACTCGCTCTTTGCCTTCGGGTTGTGGAACGCAAACCCCTCGGAGAACGGCTTGCGGACATAGTCCAAAAGAAGACCGTCGATCAGCGGGAGGCTCTCGGGGTCGACCACGAGGCGCAAGCCCCGGCTTTCGAAAATCCGGTCTTCCGATGAAATGGATTCCGCCTTCTCCAGCCGGTAGCTCCAACCGGCACAACCGGAGCGGGTGACCCCGACCCGGAAAGCGGTTTCCTCCGACTTGCCCTTGAGAAAAGAGCGGAGGCGGTCAGCCGCCGCAGGTGTCAGCTCAATCGCCATGGCGTGCCGCCTCCGGTCATCCCTCCGATTGGGAACAGGTCGAAAACGAGGATCCGCAGCTGCAGGTGGAAGCCGCGTTCGGATTGACCACCACGAAACGGGCGCCGCTCAAGTCCTCTTCGTACCGGATTTGCGCTCCCGCCAGGAAAGGAAGGCTCCGCGGATCGATCACCACGGTCACCCCGCCCCACTCCACGGCGAAGTCGTCCTCCTCCCGCTTTTCGTCGAAGGCGAAATTGTACTGGAAACCGGCGCATCCCCCGCCCGTGACATAGACGCGAAGCTTGAGGTCGGTCCGCCCATCTTCCTCGAGAAGGGCCCGGATCTTCTCCGCCGCGTCCGCCGTCAGCGTGACCGCGGGGACAACCTCCGCTTCCGGCCCCAGCCTGTCTTTCCCTGCCGTCGTGCTTGCCTCCATACGCTTCCGCCAAGCATATTGCGTGCCAGGAAGACGGCGGCTCGCGCGGAAAGTTGGCAAGGAATCTGCTTTCCTTCACTCAGGATGATCGATTCCTCGATCGCTGATCAGAGCCGGAAGGCGCGGCAGCCGTTCAACCCCGAGTTCACGACGATTTACGAGATCGGCAAGCTCCTCAACTCCTCCCTCGATTTGGAGCCGGCGTTCCGCGGCATCCTCAAGCTTTTGGCCGCCAACCTCGCAATGGAGCGGGGCATGGTCGTCCTGGGACGGGACGAGGCGGCGCGTGCCGTCGCCTGGTTCGGCTTCCCTCAAGAGCAACTCGGACCCGACCGGATGGCCGGAGCGGGATCGGTCGTCCGCTACATTCAAAAGACCGGGTTCCCGACGGCGGTCCCCGATGAAAGCCAGGAGCCCTTGCTGGCGAGCTACCTCGTCGGCTTCCCGCGCCGGAAGGGAACCCCGATGTCCTTCCTGGCCATCCCGATCCTCCATGATCGCGAGTGCCTCGGGGTGCTGATCTTCGAGCGGCGATCGGCCGGACCTTCCGCCCAGCTCGACAAGGACATGCGGCTGCTCCAACTCGTCGCCAACCTGATGGGCCAGGCGATCCGCTTCCGCAACAAGGTAGCCGAAGAGCAGCGCCGCCTGGTCGCGGAACGAGACCGCCTCCGGACCGAGCTGGCGACCAAGCACCGGATCGAGAATGTCGTCGGTCAGAGCAAGCGGATGCAGGAGGTGATCGCGCTCACCCATCAAGTCGCCCCCGGCCGCTCCACGGTTCTCCTCCGCGGCGAGAGCGGAACGGGAAAAGAAGCGATCGCCCGCGCCATTCATTTTTTAAGCCCGCGGAAGAACGGTCCGTTCATCAAGCTCAATTGCGCCGCCCTGCCCGAATCTCTGCTCGAGTCGGAGCTTTTCGGACACGAGAAAGGGGCTTTCACCGGAGCGCTCCAAGAGCGGAAGGGTCGCTTCGAGCTGGCCCACGGCGGAACTCTCTTTCTCGACGAGATCGGGGACATCTCTCCGGCGGTGCAGGTTAAGCTTCTGCGCGTCCTCCAGGAACGGGAATTCGAGCGGCTGGGCGGAACCCGGACCATCCGCGTCGACGTCCGCCTCATCAGCGCGACCAACCGGAATCTCGAGGAGGCCGTGCTCAAGGGGGAATTCCGCGCCGACCTCTACTACCGGATCAACGTGGTCAGCCTCTTTTTGCCCCCCTTGCGGGAGAGGACCGAGGACATCCCCCTCCTCGTCGAGCATTTCCTCAACAAGATGAGCGAGGAGTTCGGCCGTCGGCTTTCGATTTCCAGCCCCGCGTTGGAGGTTCTCGTCCGGTGCCAGTGGCCGGGCAATGTCCGGGAGCTCCAAAACTGCCTGGAGCGCGCCGCCAACGCCGCCGGAGGCGCCGGCCGGATCGCGGAGACCCACATCGCCTGCCAAACCGGCCAGTGCCTCTCCTCCCTTCTGTGGAAGCGCGAGCTTACCCCGCTTCCAACTCCGATCGTCGCCGAGCCGCCGCCGGTGCCGACGAACGGCCTAGGGAAACCCAACTTGGTTCGCTCGCCCTCCGGAGCACGCGAACAGCTGATCGAAGCGATGGAACGGTGCGGCTGGGTCCAAGCCAAGGCGGCCCGGATGCTCCACCTCACCCCCCGCCAGCTGGGCTACGCCCTGCGCAAGTACGGCATCCCGATCAAGAAGTTTTGATCCTCTCCGGATCCCGCCCGGCCTACAGGCTATGCCCATTCCGGCCCCGAGCCTACCGATACCAGGCCTGCCACCGGACGCGCAGCGTGAAATACTCCTGCGGCTTCCAAACATTTTGCTCGTGCCACCAGATCTTGTTGCCCGCGCCCTGCTGATAGCCGCCCGGTGAAATTTGGACGATCCGGTTCGCAAGAAATTGCGGAAAGGAGAGACCGGGAGCGGGCCCGTTCCCGCCGAGTCCGAAGGCGGGCACTTGTTGCCGGTAGGCGGTGTAGATGCCGCCCAAGTCGACGACGACCCAATAGTCCTCGATGGGCGGCATCCACCCGCGCCACTCGATAAGATCCTCAAACTCGTCGATCTTTCTGGCGGGATCGATCGGCAGGACGCGCTGGAGCGAGGAGACCTGGACCGTGGCGGTTTGCCGGCGCCGCAGGTAGATGCGGAAGAAATACCGATTGCCGATCTTTTGCACCGGGAGCGGGACGCCGTCGACCCAAGCGCGGTATTCCAAGTACGGAAGATAAGCAAGTTCGTCGTTTTCGATCTCGAAGCTCGAACCGGAGCCTTTGTTCACCAACCGCCATTCCGCCTGATAACGGACGTAGGGCCGGGACTCCTGCCCCGGAGCAGCGGGTCCCGCCAGAGAGAGGGTGTAATACCGTTTTGCGGAGACCAATTGGACCGGGATCGCCTTCGAGGCCGCCGGGAGAAAAGCCGCTAGGCCGGCTAGCGCAACAACGATCGGGAGCGCGTGCCCCCGAAGAAAGCCTGGGCAAGGAATCCGGAGAGCATCCCGGCGCGCGCCCGGGGCCATGCTGGTTGCGTTCGGTTCGGCCATGCTCCGTTTCCAATGGATTCGAGGAGGCGATCCGCCTGCCGCCCCTTGCGATCCGCTTGCGTTCCGCGGCGCCTCGCCCTGTTCCAGGGCCTCGGTCTTACCCGCTCCAATGATGGCGCCGCTTTTGCCACGAAGCCTGCCCGTCCGGCAACAACATTGCTTCGCTTCCGTCGGGACGGCGTCCCGATACGAACGTTTCGCTCGGAGGGTTCCCCGCAGGCTTCGCCCGGGCTCGAAGGATCGGCTCTCCTCCGGTCGGCCGAAAAAGGATTGACTCTTGCCGCCGCCTTGGCCTTCCGGCCGTGTGGAAGTTTCGTCTATCGAAAGGTTGGCCGTCCGTTCCGGGGTCGGAAAGCAGGAAAAGAGACGCCGGCTCCGGATTGTGTCCGGCGATGGGGACAACCTCGGGGGAGTTGCTTCCAGCCATGGCGGCTGGACCCTATCCGCCCGTGGCAGCGGTCTCGCTGCCCGGACTACCGCCGCCGGAACAACCCTCGTCCTCCACGGCTTCGGGCCGCTCCCGTGCTCTTGAGTCCACTGGTCAATCTTCAAAACGCAAGTAAATCACTTTTAACGGCCATTTCTCACACATTTCGTAGCCGAGGCGCCGCAAATGGGCTTGGGTGCGAGGCGGGCGCAGGTTTTCCACCGGAGCTGTATGAAGACATACTGCGAGGATGGAAAACCAAGCGGGAGCGAAGCAGACGAGCCCGTTTTGCAAGCCGTAGGAGAAAGCTTGTGAGAAATGGCCGTTAAATCAGCAGCGGCATCAACCCAGAGCACCCCATGTTCAAGACTTTTCAAGCTCCTCGCTTTCGTCCCCGGATCAGCGCGGCACGTTCAGAAGCTTGGCAAGCTCGTTGGCCAGTTCCGGTGCCACCGGCTTCAGTTTTTGATAGACCTCGATCGCCTGGTCATTTTTGCCAGATAGCTTGTAGGCGACTCCCAGGTTGTACCAAATCGACGCGGACTGCGGGTTGATCTTCGCTGCCTGGTTGAGGGCCTCGATCGCCTCCGCATACCGGCCGGTGTGCAAATAGGTACATCCCAGATTGCCCCAAGCGATCCAATGCCCCGGGTCGATCTTCAGTGCCTGGCCGAGGGCCTCGATCGCCTCCGCATACCGACCGGCACCCTCGTAGGCATTTCCCAGGTTGGACCAAGCGCTCGCATTTTGTGGGTCGAGTTTCACCGCCTCCCGGGAGGCATCGATCGCCTCCGCATACCGATGAGCGTTCCAGTAACACACGCCCAAGTTATACCAACCGATCGCATCGTGCGGGTCGATCTTCAACCCCTCGCGGTAGGCTTCAACCGCCTCCGTACGCTGGCCGGCATCATCGTAGGCATTTCCCAAGAGCCACCAAGCCGCCGTTTGCTGCGGGTCGATCTTTAACAACTGACGGCAGGTCGCAATCGCCTCGGCGTACTGGTGAGTCTTGTGGTAGGCGCTGCCCAGGTTGTACAAAGCATGCACTTCCTGCGGATTACGCTGCAACGTCTGCCGCCACGCGGCAATCGCGTCGGCGTACTGACCGGTCTTAAAGCACACATTCCCCAGGTGGAACCAAGCCTGCGCATCTCGCGGATCGATCTTCACCGACTGACGCCAGGCCTCGAGCGCCTCCGCATACCGGCCGGCAGCCTCGTAAGCTTCACCCAGAGCATACCAGGCGAGCGCGCTCTCGGGCTGCTCCTTCACCCAGGCTTGGGAAACCGATAGAAGACCGCCCCAGTCATTCCTAGCCTCCAGCACAGCGGCGCGACCGATCCAAGCGACCTCGCTCTCGCCCCGTCGCGACAACCGAGCCGCATGCTGCGGCAGCATCTTGATCCATTCCACCGGCAACGCGAAGTTGAGCTGCTGGCCGCCTTTGACGCCAAAGCTGGTCAGGCCCAGCAACTTCCCCTGATCGTCGAAGAGGCCGCCACCGCTGGAGCCCGGAGAGATCGCGGCGGTGGTCTGGATGTAGCGGCCGTCCCCTACATGACGCAGACTGGAGACGATTCCTTGCGACAGCGACAGTTCCAATCCCTCCGGCGCGCCAATCGCGTAAACCGTGGCTCCGACCTTGAGCGATGCCGTGTCGCCGAGCACAACCGGCGGCGCCGAAAGATTGGGAGCATCCAGGCTGCACACATCATGCCGCCAGTCGGTGGCCCGCAGGCGCGCGGGGTAATCCTGACCGTCGACGCGCACCGTGTAGCTGCTGCCTTCCTGGATGACGTGGCAGTTGGTCGCCACCACACCGCTCCGGATCACCACCCCGCTGCCCTGTGCCAGCGGCTTGCCGGCGCTGTCCAGACTCAATACCACCACCACACTGGGAGAGACCCGCGCGAAGACTTCGGTGGCGCTGGCGGCCCAAGCGCGCGCGGAAGGCAGCAGCAGGAGCAAGAACCCACCGCAGATGAGCCGGAGCGCGCGCTTCATCGGTTTCCTCCCGTACGCGAGAGTTCTCCAGCCGGAGATTCTGGCGCGTAGTCTTACCACAGAAAAGAAAAAGTTGGAGATCGTCTTCACGGCCCGGGTGTAAAGCAGCGACAGAACGCCTCCGCGCTGTTCGTCCCGGGTTGCGTCGCCGAGAGGGGAAGATCGCACGACCGGTCTTCTTGCCCGCGCCCTGCCGGTAGCCGCCCGGTGAAATTTGGACGATCCGGTTTGCAAGAAATTGCGGAAAGGAGAGACCGGGAGCGGGCGCTTGTTTCCGGTAGACGGCAAAGATGCCACCTAGGTCGACGACGATCCCAAAATCCTCGATGGGCGGCCTCCAGCCGCGCCACTCGATACGATCCTCAAACTCGTCGGTCTTTCGGGCGGGGCCGATCGGCAGGACACGCGGAGGCGAAGAGACCTGGACCGTGGCGGTTTGCCGGCGCCGCAGGACGATGCGGAAGAAATACCGATTGCCGATCTTTTGCCCCGGGAGCGGGATGCCGCCGACCCAAGCGCGGTATTCCAGGTAAGGAAGATAAGCGACTTCGTCGTTCTCGGTCTCGAAACGTAAGCTGGAGCCCTTAACGGCCATTTCTCACAAGCTTTCTCCTACGGCTTGCAAAACGGGCTCGTCTGCTTCGCTCTCGCTTGGGTTTTTGGCCATCCTCGCAGTATGTCTTCATACAGCTCCGGTGGAAAACCTGCGCCCGCCTCGCACCCAAGCCCATTTGCGGCGCCTCGGCTACGAAATTTGTGAGAAATGGCCGTTATTGAAAGCGCCATTCCGCCGGATAACGGACGTAGGGCTGCGCCCCCTCGCCCGGAGCAGCGGGTCCCGCCAGAGAGAGGGTGTAGTACCGTTTTGCCGAGTCCAGTTGGACCGGGAGCGCTTCGGAGCTCACCGGAAACGGAGTATGCCAAGGCTACCGAGAGCAAGAACGATAGGGAGGAGGCACCCGCCAAAGGATGCCTGCGCAAGCTATCTTGGCAGGATCAAGACGCACGCCTGCGGCGATGCATGTTCCTTCCGGTTCGGCCATACTCCGGTCCCGAGGCAACGAGGAGGCGATCCGCTTACCGCCCTTCGCGAGCCGCTTGCCGGCAGCGATCGACCCGCCAATTCGTTTTACTGTAATCAATCGGAGTCAGCTTCTCCGAGGACAACTCCGCTGGATGCTTGAGCTCGGGAATCCTGGAGAGGATCGCCTCCCGCCAAATCGGATCCTCCCGCCGGCCGCCTTCCCGCGCGTCCACGCCGTCCCGCGACACTCCCGACAGGCGGCCCAACGCTTGCGCCTGCCTTTCCTTCCGCTCGGGATCGGCTTTGGCGAGCACCAACCCGCGGGAAACAGCAGGCCTCCCTGGAACTTCCTGCAAACGGGCCGCAGCCGCCGCGACCTCCGCATTGGCTGCTCCCCGGAGCACCCCGATCGGCTGCCGGGCAAGATCCGGAGGATGCTCCCACGCATTCCGCTGCCGCGCCGTGACCAGAAAGAGCCTTTGACCGGGCGTCAGCCCCTGGCGCGGCTTCCTGCTCCGGGCTTCCGCCCACTCCTCGGGCGTGGTCGCCCTGCCCCGGGCGGCCTCCATCGCTTCGGCGACCCCCCGGAACCGAGCCGCGAAATCCTGAACCGTTTGCGCGCACACCCGCACCGGCGGCAGCTTCCTGTCGCCGGCGGAGGACTCCCTCGGAGGCGCCTTCCGCTCGGGTTGGGAGCGCCCCCGCTCCCGCTCCTCGGCCCGCCTTTGAAATTCTTCTCCTTTTCGCCAGATGAGATCGTAAAGCGTTTCTCCCTTCTGACCGCAAACATAGGCCGGCGTATCCGCCCGTCCCGCGAGCTCGCTTCCCAGAGTTCGCCGGAGCGTTTGCGGATCGTAAGGCGAGGCCCTCCGAAGATTCGGGTCCACATGAAGCTTGCCCGCCCAAGCGATCATTTGGCAGACCGGCTCCTCCCGTAGGACCGATTGAGCGATCTCCGCCATGCGGGCCGCCATCCGCTCGGTGCGACCGTCGACGAACCGCGCGGTCACTTCCGACGTCGGCAAGAGCTCGGGCATCGGCTTTCTGACTTCCTGCCAATAGGTCCGGTCGTCCAGAGGAAGGGTCCGCACCTGCGGCTTTTCCACCGGATGCAAGGCCCAAGCCCGGGCTAAGCTATTCAGTCCTCGCCAGTCCATCCCGGGGGGGCCCTCGCAGAGAGTCTTCATTTGAGCCCAAAAAGCCGCGCGTTGCTCCGGGCTCCGTCCAAATTCCCGATTTGCGGCCTGTAGCTTGGCTAGAACGCCTCCCCGAACTTCTTCTCAGCTTGAGAAGAAAGCCTTTTCCCCTGCCGAGCCAGAGTTTCCCCGTGCGCGAGGTATCCATCGATCTCCCTCTGGCAGCTTTGCGGAAGAGCGACTCCCAAAAAGAGATCTCCCTCGCGGATCGCCTTCCGCCACTCTTCGCTTGGAAGATCGACGCAATGGACCCGCATCCGCGCTTCGGGATGCAATCCATTGACGCAGGCTACCATCCCAAGGATCTTGCCCGATTCGACCTCCGTCGCGACATCAGACGGAACATAGCAGCCGTTTTCTCTCAGTTTTTTCCACGTCGCGTCCCAGGACTTTTTTAATGACTTCCGTATGCCGACGTTGACCCAAGCGTCTTCCGAGGTGGCGTCGGGTCCTTGCGTCCGCCGCCACTTCCGCACATCGGCTTCCGCGTCGCGAAGAAACTCGTTCACCAAGGGTTGCCAATCCCGGGGCAGCTCGAGAGCAAGATCGCGGAAGCCGCAATCCGTCGCGTCGTTTACAACATGGCAAAGCTCCTCGTAGTCAAAACTGCCGATCCATGCGTGCTCCTCTCCGCACGCGACGATGAGGGTGTTGGTGGGATCAGGGAGCCGGGGAGGGGCTGCGGGAGGCGGCTGGACCGCTGCTCGGGAGTTCATGGGGATCGCTTCTCCTTGGTGGAAAATGGCTTCTTCTTAGCTCCTCCGGCGGCTTCGGCTGGCGGAAGCGGAACAGAATTTCCACTTCGAGCGGCACCTCCTCGCTCGACGCCGTGTAGAAGCAAAACTTTGTCCCGGTATCCGAACTGCCCGGAGAAGGATCATATTCAACTTCCGAATAGGGGACATTCCGATCCCATGTGTCCTCGTGGCTCTCAAGCTGCGAACTGGACGGCTTCCCCCAAGCACGGATGACGTCGGCTTCCCGCAGCGACACCCGGCCCTTCCGGAAGGCGAGATTGACCCGTGTAAAGACCAAGCGGCCCCGGCTATCCTTCCAAAGACTCCAGTCAGTGTAAATGATGATTTCAAGAACCGCTCCCTTGCGATCCGAATCGGGATCGTCCACGGCTGCCTCGAAACGGCGGCCAAGCACCAGGCCAGCGGACAGAGGTCCATCCATAGGAAACAGAGGCGCAGCCTCAGCCGGGCGTGGCGGCTCGACGAGCACGGACGGCCGATCGAACCACATCGAAGCATGTTCTTGGCAATAATAGGGCGCGCCCCAGTGAAGGTTGAAAAGTTCTGCGGGATATTGGCCCTGCAAGCCTCCGGTAAAGGGCACGTTAAAGGCTCCGGGGAGCTTGTTAAACTCCGGCAATGGCCAGGTGGCGATCGTCTTCACCAGGGATAAAAGCTCCTCGTTGCTCAGCGTCCGCTTTTGGACGAGCGCGGCCAAGTCGGCCTTGGGAGAAGCTCCTTCCGCCTGGCCCTCGGCCCGCAACCGGAACTCGCCCAGAACTAGGACAAGAAATAGACATATGAGCCGCAGCGCGGCTTGGGTTTGGTAGCAGCTGGTCCTCGTCGAGTCCATTTTTTCTTACCCGTTACAAGATTGCACCGCTTTTGCCACGAAGCCTGCCCGTCCGGCAACAACATTGCTTCGCTTCCGTCGGGACGGCGTCCCGATACGAACGTTTCGCTCGGAGGGTTCCCCGCAGGCTTCGCCCGGGCTCGAAGGATCGGCTCTCCTCCGGTCGGCCGAAAAAGGATTGACTCTTACCGCCGCCTTCCGCAATTCCGATTGCCCGGGGTCCTGGTCATGGCATACCTCAATCTGTGCGGCGAGATCCCCGAATTCCCGGGCGGAAGTTTCCGGGTGTATCCGGTTCCGGCCGAACACTCCAGGCTGGAATAGGAGCGCGCGCCGATGGATAGGGTGACGCAGTTCCTGACGCAGGCGTCCCAATTTGTTGCGCTTGCGGTCGGGGTCAGCTACGTCCTGGGCTTTCTCTCGGTTTCGCTCGATCTGGGTTCCTATGGTTTGGCTCCCGTCGAGCTGGCGAAGGCTGACTATCTGGCCATCGGCTTCTTCGAGCTCGGTTTTTTAGCCGCATCCACCGCGTTTGGATTTTTTCTCTTTGCTGGAACGCTCCCTCCCTTCATCGAATGGCTGAGGCGAATGGGGCTCCGCTTGCCCTCCTCTCCCCGTCTCCACGTGCTCCTTTCGCTACCCTACTCGACCATGTTTTTGGGATTCTCTCTATTGTTGCTATGGCTATGGGCCGCTTCACTTTACTGGCTACCTTGCCATACCCCTACCAGTTCCATGTTTGCCATCTGCATTGGTTGGGTTGGGGTGGGCGCGATCGGCTCGGGGCTGGTGGTGAGCTCCTTCGCATGGGATCCGATGCGCCGTCCCGAAGACCCACAGCATCAACTCGTGCTATGGGCTCTGCGCCTTGGAGCGGTGCTTGCTTGGATTGTGTGGCTGGGAGGATTGGCGATGCTGTATTGGGCTCCGCCCGCTCCTTGGTCCATTTCGCTGGCCATCGTCATTCTTTCTGTGTTGGCCGGAATTCTTTTCTTTCTGGCGGCATGGTTCAGCCGGCTGACGAACTGGGATCGTTTTTTGTGGTTGCGTGTCGCAATGCCGGCGCTCATTTTCGTCGCTCCCGCCTTCTTGCTATATGTGTTTTACATCTATCCAATGGTTAACCGGCCGTTCGGGGGCCGGAAGCCGTGCGTGGAAGTCCTGCTGAATGAACCGGTGGACATTCCCGATTGCGCCGGGATTAAGGTGACGGGCTCTAAAGAACGCACCTGGGTAGGGTCGGCCTATGTCGTCCTCGAAAAGCCCGATGCCCTCGTGCTGAGCGCCTACCCCTGGATTTGCCCGGACATTCGGCCCCAGATTGACGACGGAACGCTGCTGCCCTACATCGAGCCGCCGAAGAGCAACATTCGGGAGCGCCGCTCGGTTTCTCCCTCACGGGAGCACCGCTCGGAGTGCCGCTAGTCCCCGTCGGAGGCGGACGGGCCTCCTCTCGCCTTTTCCCGGATGAGCTGCGGAACAATCGAGCGGCAGAGCTCGAGAAAGGCGCGCTCGGCCAAGCCGGGATGCCTCCCTTTCAGCGTGAGAAGGCCCCAACTCCGGCGGAGCGGGTTCCGCCCCAAGGGGATCGCGACAAGCTTCTCCTCCTCGGCCGTGCCCGGAATCGACCAGCGAGGCAGGATGCCGACTCCGAGGCCGTAGGCCGCCATGACGCGAATCGCCTCGACGCTTCCCAGCTCGGCCAAGATCTTCAGGCGCCTGCCCCTCTTGGCGAAGTAGCGTTCGATGAGCTCATAGCTTTCGCTCCCCTTTTCCGGCAGAAGGAAGGCATACCTCTCGAGGTCGCCCGGAGGCGCCCTCCGATTGAGGCTCCAGGGGTGAGAGCGGGACACGGCGAAGACGAGCTCTTCTTCGAAAAGCCGTTCGAAGCGGACGGAGGCGGGGAGCCGCAGCGGACGGGTCACCATCGCTACATCGGCACTCTTCTCCCGGAGGAAATCGACGGCCGCCAGCGAGCTTGCCGGGGTGATCGTCCACCCGCAGGCCGGAAAGCTCTCCTTGAACTCCCGCAGCACCGCCGGGAGGAGAAATTGGCAAGCGTTCGGATCGGCGGCGAGCCGCAGGGATCCGGCTCCCAGCCGTTCCGACGCCTGGAGTTCCTCGCGGAGAGCGGCGGTCTCCGCCAGAAGGCGTCGACCGCGAGCGAGCAGCTTTTGCCCCGCGCCGGTAAGCGAGGCGCGCCTTCCGACTCGCTCCAGGAGCGGCACGCCGAGCTGCTTTTCGAGCGCGGCGACCGCCCGGCTGACCGCCGGCTGGCTCAGGCGAATTCGCCGGCCGGCTTGCGTGAAGCTTCCGCTCTCCGCGACAGCGATAAAAGCACGCAACTGCCGCCAATCGATATCAGCCTCCATCGATGCTTATTGCTTATGGCAGCGATGTTTTTTGCGCAATTCGGCAGATGCAACCCCGGGGTGCTTTGGCATGGTCCCTGCTTCCCCGGAAGCAAGCCGCATGACCGCACCTCGCTGCGCCGCCGGCAGCCGGACCGTACGCATCGGTTTCGTCCCGCTGGTCGATGCCGCCCCTTTCGCCGTCGCCGAGGAGATGGGCATCTTCGCCCGGAGAGGGCTGCGGGTTCGGATCGATCCGCAGCCGGGTTGGGCCACGATCCGCGACAAGATCATTTACCGGGAACTCGATGCGGCCCATGCGGTCTGCGGTCTGCCGTATTCCGCCCTTCTCGGAATCGGCTGCATCCCCTCTCCGGTTTCGGTCAGCCTCGTCCTCAACCAGCAGGGAAACGTCCTCATCCTAGCCAAATCCCTCTGGGCGGACGGCGTGCGCGATCCCCGCTCCTTGCGGCTTTTCGCAGCGCGGGCCGGTCGAAAGCCGGTGCTGGCGGTTGTATCCCGCTTTTCGGCTCACCATTTTCTGCTGCGCTCCTGGCTTCGCCGCGGGGCGATCGATCCTGACCGGGATGTCTACATCCCCGTGCTGCCCCCTGCGCAGATGGCCGTGCACCTAAAGGAAGGCTACCTGGACGGGTATTGCGTGGGGGAACCGTGGGGATCCGCGGCGCTCGTCGAAGGCTTCGGCTCCTGCGTCGCCACGAGCGCCGATCTGGAGCCGAACCATCCGGAGAAGGTTCTTCTGGTCCACCCCGACTTTGCGGGCCGCGAACCGGAGGCACACGCGGCCCTGATCGAATCGCTGCTCGAAGCCTGCGCCTGGTGCGATCTGGCCGAAAATCGCCTCGCCTTGGCCGACCTGCTCGCAAGCCGGCGTTGGCTCGGCCTGCCCAAAGACTGGGTGGCGCTCAGCTTATGCGGACCCTTTCCCGCCCCTGCCGGCCTTCTCGCGGGAAGGCGCTTTGTGATCTTTTCGGGGCCGGCCGTCAATGACCCGAATCCCGGGCAGGAGGATTGGGTCTGGCGGAATCTCCGGGAGGCGGGGGTGGTCCCGCCGACCGCAACCCGTCCTTCGCCTGTCTTTTGCCGGGAGGCCTACCTCGCCGCCGCGCGGAGGGCGAGGTTACGCATCGTTCCCGCCGGGGCCTAACCCGGCCGAACAAGGTCGGGCTTCGGAAAAGAACCTTTTTCTCCTCCGACCTTCTCTCCGGATCGAAACCCGGTCGTCGTGCGCGGACCGTCCGGCGATCTATTGATGCGTTTTACACATGTTTTTTATGTTAATAATAGATTAAACGCATCGTTTCCAGGTAATGGCGTGGCACGGCGCCTGCTTTTTAAAGTTATGCAGAAGCCTGGAACGGAATCCGCTGCGGCGGACGCCCAAGCGGGTTGGCCCGCCGAGAGCCGCGGGACCCACTGCCCGTATTGTGCTCTCCAGTGCGCGATCGAGGTCCGCGTGGCCTCCCCGCGTGTTCTTGTGCGGGCGAGGCCCTTTCCGACCAACCGCGGGATCTTGTGCCCCAAAGGGTGGGCGGCTGCCGAGCCGCTGCACCACCCGGATCGGCTGCTCACCCCGCTCCTCCGCGACGGCAAGGGGGCTAGGCTCCGCCCTGCGCCATGGGATGAAGCATTGGATCGAATCGCATCGGCGATTCGGCGCATCCAGTCCGACTGCGGCCGCGACGCCTTCGGCTTATTCGGCGGGGGAAGCCTAACCAACGAGAAAGCCTACCTCCTGGGAAAGTTCGCCCGGGTCGCTTTGAAAACCCGCTCCATCGACTACAACGGCCGCTTTTGCATGGCTTCGGCCGCTGTCGCCCTTAAAAAAGCATTCGGCCTCGACCGCGGGCTCCCTTTCCCGATCGCCGACATCGCGCAGGCTCAGGTCCTCGTTCTTGTGGGGGCGAACATCGCGGAAACCATGCCTCCGCTCCAGCAGTATTTCGAGGAGCAGCGGCGCCGGGGAGGGAGGCTCGTCGTCATCGACCCGCGCGCCACGCCGACAGCGCGGCGGGCGGATCTCCATCTTGCTCTCCGGCCGGGGAGCGACGCGGCCCTGGCACTCGGCCTCCTGCACCTGATCATCGCGCAGGGCCGGGTCGACACGGAGTTCGTGGAGAGGAGGACAACCGGCTTCGAGGAGGTGCGGAGGCAAGCCGTGGCATTCTGGCCGGAACGCGCGGCCCGCCTGACCGGCCTCTCTTCCTGGCAGCTTCGGGAGACGGCCGCGCTTCTGGGCAACGCCGAAACCCTGATTGTCCTCTCGGGCCGCGGGCAGGAGCAGCAAAGCCGCTCGGTCGGCAATCTCTTGGCGTGGATCAACCTCTGCCTGGCTCTCGGTAAGGTGGGGAAGCCCTTCTGCGGCTTCGGCTCGCTCACGGGCCAAGGCAACGGCCAGGGAGGACGAGAGCACGGACAGAAGGCCGACCAGCTGCCCGGCTACCGCAGCATCGAGGCGGCGGCGGACCGGGCCCGCCTGTGCCGGTTCTGGAAGGTTGCGGACGCCGACCTGCCCGGATCCGGGCCGACTGCCGATCCTCTCCTACGGAGCTGCGGGGAGGCCGGCGGGCTCCGGGGCCTCTTCGTGATGGGCGCCAACCCCGCCGTCTCCGCGCCGAAGAGCCTCGAGGTAATCGAGCGGCTCGAACGGCTCGACTTTCTCGTCGTCTCCGATTTCTTCCTATCCGAAACGGCCGCTCTGGCCGACGTAGTCCTGCCCGCGGCCCAGTGGGCCGAAGAAGAGGGGACCGTTACGAACCTCGAAGGCCGGGTCCTCCTTCGCGAGCGGGCCCTGCCCCCGCCGCCCGGGGTACGGACCGACCTGCAAATCCTTCACGGGCTGGCCTGCCGCTTGGGGTGCGGGCAAGCCTTTCCGGCGGAGTCGCCTCGGGTCTTTGACGAACTCCGCCGGGCGAGCGCGGGCGGAGCCGCCGACTACTCGGGGATCTCCTATGCCCGGCTGCGCGAGGGAGAGGGGATCTTCTGGCCTTGCCCCGGGGCGGACCATCCGGGCACGCCCCGGCTCTTCCTGGACCGGTTCGCCACCGGGAACGGCAAGGCGCGATTCCATCCGATCGAGGAGTCGTTCCCCGCCGAGTTGCCCGACTCGGATTTTCCCCTCTGGCTCATCACCGGGCGCCTCCTCGTCCATTACCAATCGGGAACCCAGACGAGGAGGTCTCCCACCCTGCTGGCCATGGAGCCGGAGCCGACCGTGGCGATCCACCCGGAAACCGCCAAGGGGCTCCGGATCAAGGCAGGAGATGGTGTGCGGGTAACGACTCGCCGCGGCTCCCTGCGGGCGATCGCCCGGATTTCCGAAGAGCTTCGCATCGACTGTCTCTTCGCCCCCTTTCACTGGGGCGGGGAAGGCTCGGTCAACCGCGTCACGAACCCGGCCCTGGATCCGGAATCCGGGATGCCCGAGTTCAAGCTCTGCTCCGCCCGGCTGGAGCGAGAGACCGAGGGGCTCTCGGAAACGAAGGCAAGCCTTTCCGAAGCAACGCCGGGAAGCAAAGGAAAAGCCCATGACGAACAACAAGATCCCTGAACCGACCGGCACTCGTCGGCAACGTCCGCGGCTGGTCGTGATCGGAGCGGGAATGGCCGCCGCCCGCCTGCTGGAAAAGATGCAAACGGGCGGCGGACTCCACCATTGGGAGACGACGCTCATCGGCGAGGAGCCGACCGCGGCCTACAACCGGATCCTGCTCTCCTCCATTCTACAAAAGAGCCGGAAGCCGGAAGACATTCTCCTCCAGCCGCCCGAGTGGTATCGCGCAAATCGCATCCGCACGCGGCTGGGGACCCGTGCCGAACGGATCGATCGGACAAAGCGGCTCGTCCATGCAGCCGGCGCCGCCTTGCCGTATGACAAGCTTGTCCTGGCGACCGGCAGCCGGCCGCTGCTCCCTCCGATCGCGGGGCTCCAAGCCGGTGAAGGCCGCCTTCGCCCGGGTGTTTTCCTCTTTCGCACCGTGGAAGACTGCCGGCGGATCCTGGAGGCGGCCGCAGATTGCCGGCGCGCCGTCGTGATCGGGGGTGGCCTTCTGGGCCTGGAAGCGGCCTGCGGACTGGCGGCCCACGGGTTGGAGGTCCATGTCGTCCACCTCCAAAGGCACCTCATGGAGCAGCAGCTCGACGCGGCCTCCGCGGCGATCCTCCAAACCGCCTTGGAGCGGCGTGGCATCGTCGTTCATCTCCAGGCCGAGACCCGCGCGATCTTAGGCACCGGCCTCCGGATCGAAGGCATCCGGCTCGCGGATGGAACGACCCTTCCGGCCGACCTCGTCATCGTGGCCGCGGGCATCCGGCCGGACGTGACGCTCGCCGAGAACTGCGGCCTCCGAGTGCGGCGGGGAATCGTCGTGGACGACCAGCTGCGCACTTCCGATCCGTGCATCCACGCAATCGGCGAGTGCGCCGAGCATGAGGGCCGGGTTTACGGGCTGGTGGCCCCCGCCTGGGAGCAGGCCGAGACGCTCGCGGATCTCCTCGCAGGAAGAAATCCGCAGGCCCGCTACCGCGGATCCCGGATTGCGACTCGCCTGAAAGTAGGCGGCATCGATCTGACCGTCATGGGAGAGATAGAGCCGCAGCGCCCGGACGATGAAATTCTTCAGCATGCCGCGCCGAGCGCCGGGGTCTACAAAAAAATCGTTCTTCGAGAGAAAAAGCTCGCGGGAGCCATCATCCTGGGCGACGACCCGAAAGCGGCCGAGCTCTTAAGCCTCTTCGACCTGCAAATCCCCCTTCCCGCTTCCCCCGGTGGGATCCTCTTCGGATCTCTCTCGGGCGCGGGGGCTCTCCCGGAAGCCGCCGAAGCGCAACGGGTCTGCTTCTGCAACAGCGTCAGCAGAAAAGAGATTCGTCAAGCGGTCGCAGCGGGGTGCCGCACCCTCCGGGCGGTCTCCGAGAGGACACGGGCGGGCACCGGCTGCGGCTCCTGCAAGACGGAGGTGGAAAAGCTCCTTCAGGAATTCCTGGGCGCACCGGCGGAAGAAGATCCGAAGGCACACTACTACGTGCCCGGAGTGCCCCTCCCCAAGGCCGAGCTGGTGGCGGAAATCCGCCGCAAAGAGCTTCGGTCGGTTTCGGCGGTTTTTCGCGAGCTTGCCGGCGGCCGGGAAGACGCCGCAAGCAAGCCGGGCTTAGCATCCCTCTTAAAAAGCCTCTGGAAGGACCGGTATGAAGACGAGCGGGATGCCCGGCACATCAACGACCGGGTGCACGCCAACATCCAGAAGGACAGCACCTATTCGGTGGTGCCGCGCATCTACGGCGGCATCGTGTCTCCCGCCGAGCTGCGCCGGATCGCCGACGTTGCGGAGAAATACAAGGTCCGGATGGTGAAGATCACCGGCGGCCAGCGAATCGACCTGCTGGGAATAAGCAAGGAGCAGCTCCCGGCCGTTTGGCGGGATCTCGGAATGCCGAGCGGTCATGCGTACACGAAGGCTTTTCGTACGTGCAAGACTTGCGTGGGCACCGACTTCTGCCGATTCGGGCTAGGCGACTCGACCGCGCTGGGAATCGCCATCGAGAAGCGGTTCCAGGGGCTGGAAACCCCTGCCAAGGTGAAGATGGCCGTCAGCGGCTGCCCGAGGAATTGCGCGGAGGCGACCACGAAGGACATCGGCGTCGTCGCCATCGAGTCGGGATGGCAAGTCTACGTGGGGGGAGCCGCCGGATCCCGCGTGCGCGCGGGAGATCTGCTCGCCACCGTCGCTTGGCCGGAGGAGGTGCTCCGCCTCGTCGGCCGATTTCTTGCCTACTATCAGGAAAACGCCCGGTACGCCGAACGGAGCTACTCCTTCGTCGAGCGACTTGGAATCGAACGGCTTCGCTCTCTCCTCGTCGAGGACGCGCAAGGGCGGGCCGCGGAGCTCGATCGCGAAATCGAGGCGGCGGTCTCCGCCTATCGTGACCCATGGCAGGAAGGAGAAGACCCTGTCGAACCGGGCCAGTTCCGGAGCGTCACGACGGTCTCCGCACGGGGGGGGGAATGACACAGGCCATTTCTCCGGGGAAAGATGTCTGGCTCGACCTGGGCCGCATCGACCGGATCCCCGTCGGCCAGGGCCGCTGCTTTCAGGCAGGCGGCCGGAGGATTGCGGTATTTCGGCTCCGTGAGGGAGGACTCCGGGCTCTCGATGCCGTCTGTCCCCACCAGGCGGGAATGCTCTCCGAGGGCATCCTCGACCGAGAAAAAGTGCTCTGCCCGCTCCATGGCTTCGCCTTTTCGCTACGAACCGGAGAGGGACTCGGACATCCGCTCTCGGTCCGCTCGTATGAGGTCCGATCCTCGGACGGACGGATTCTGGCGAAGATTCCACTTTCTCAAAAGCCCTTCGGCGCGCGTTGCGCGCCCGGAAGAACCGGCGATGGCCCCGGATTCCCGGCGCGCTCCTGCGGTTGGGAAGCCGGTTTGCAGGATCAACCACAGCAAGAGGCACAACAGAAACCATGAGCATCAACACCGCATTGATTCAACAGAGCGGAGCCGCCCTTCAAAGCCTGGGAACCACGGTCACGGAGCATTTTTACGACTACATGTTCACTCATTATCCGGAGGTCCGTTCCCTCTTCCCGGCGGAGATGACCGACCAGAAGTTGCGGCTCTTCCAGTCGCTCCTGTTCATCACCGGCAACGTAGACAAAACCGAGGCGCTCTTGCCGTACCTCAGGAATCTGGGCGTCAGGCACATCCGATATGACGTCCGGCCCGAGCACTATTCGGTCGTCGGCAAGTGCCTTTTGGCCACGCTCAAGCATTTTCTGGGGCCCGCATGGTCTGGGGAAATGGCGGAATCTTGGATCGGCGCCTACAACCTGGCCGCCGGCGTATGCATCGAAGCCGCGTCGGAGGCGATGAAACCGGATCGCTATGTGCCGATCACCCTGGCCGATGTGCCTTAGGCCGTTGCGCACCATGGGACCGCCACGTTGCTCGATCCGCCTCCTCGGGCAGAATTCGGCCACTCTCTCCACGGAAAGAAAAAAAATGGACCGGCCCACGAATACCGCGATCGATGTCCGTTTCTTGACGCTCTTCTCCTCTTTTCTCTACTTCGATATCAGCTTTGCGGTCTGGGTCCTTTTCGGGGCGCTGGCGAACTTAATCGCCGCCGAATTCCGGCTGGAGCCCTGGCAGAAGGGAGACCTGGTTGCCGTGCCGATTTTGGCCGGAAGCCTCTTCCGCATTCTCCTGGGATGGGCGGAAACCCGCTTCGGCGGAAAGAAAACCGCACTGACCGGGCTCGGCCTCACCGCACTCCCGCTTCTTTGGAGCTGGATAGGGGCCTCTCACTTCTGGGAGCTTCCGGCGATCGGCATTCTCTTGGGTGTTGCCGGAGCGAGCTTTGCGGTGGCCCTGCCGATGGCCTCCCGCTGGTTTCCGCCGGAGAATCAGGGTCTGGTTTTGGGCCTGGCGGGCGCCGGGAACAGCGGCACGCTCCTGGCTACGCTTCTCGGCCCCTTCTTGGCCTCCCGCTTCGGATGGCATGCGGTCTTTGGATTGGCCCTCCTGCCCGTCCTGCTGACGTTTCTGAGCGTGCTTCTCCTAGCCAAGGACGGCCCGCGACCAAGCGGAACCCGCGGCCGAGCGCGCCGATACCGGCAAGTGCTGCGCCTGCCCGATACCTGGACTTGTTGCCTGCTCTACTGTGTCACCTTCGGCGGCTTTATCGGTTTTACTAACTTTCTGGGCATATTCTTCCACGACCAATACGGCGTAAGCGCAGTTTCTGCCGGACTCTTGCAGACGCTTGTGGTCGCCGCCGGCAGCTTCCTGCGACCGGTGGGAGGCTGTCTTGCCGATCGACTCGGCGGCCAAGCTGTCCTCGCCGCTCTTTTCGTTGTCGGTGCTCTCTGCTCCCTGGCGACGAGCGCCTTCCTTCCCCTTCCCTTAGAAGTCGGGACATTTTTCCTTTTTCTCGGATGCCTCGGGATGGGGAACGGAGCCGTCTTCCAGCTTGTCGGCTCGCGGATGAGGCCCCACATCGGCCTTGTCACCGGTCTCATCGGGGCGGCCGGCGGGGTGGGCGGCTTCCTGCTCCCCATCGCCTTCGGCTTGGTCAAGTCCCTGACCCATTCCTACGCCCCCGCTCTCCTCGCTTTTAGCGGGGCGCTCGCCGCAGCCGCCGCCGCCGGCACCTTGGATCGGATTCCCTGGAAGAGAGCTCTTCTGCGGCTCCTCTCGCCATCGCCGGAGTAACCCGAGCCGTCGGCCGCTTCCTGTCCAGGACACCGGACGAAGACTGCCTGGATCACCCGATCCCTCTTCTTCGAGGAGCTCATGAACGATTTTTGCGTCCTACCGCTATTTACCGCCGGCCTCGCATTTCTGGCCTTCACCGCGCCGTGCCTCCTCCCCGCTCCTTTGCCGGAGGAGCTGGCGGCACCCGATAATGCGGCGTCGGTCCAGGATACGCCAAAGAGTCGCAAACCTCAGACTCCCTTACTCTTTGCGGATCTGCCCAGCAGGTCGACACACTCGTCAGGCAGCTGGTTCCTCAGCATTGGGTCCGGCACGGGGTTTCCGCAATACGACGACGGAGAACTGGTCAATCACCGTACCGGAATGGTGAGGCCGCTCGGAGCCGACGCCAGCTTCGCCTTCACCGGGCTTCTGTCAGTAGGGTATCGTTGGTTCGATCCGGAGCGGTGGGGCCACTGGTCGTTCGATGCCGATTTCGTGGGCGCGTATTTGGGAGCAGGCACCTCGGCCTTGGAAGGGAGGAGTCAGATCAACCTGGGATTCTTGGGCTTGCGGGGAAGGGTGGGCTACCGGGTGGCGCAGGACCGGTTCGAGCCGTTCATCGGCTTTGCCGGGGGAGGCGTGATTGTCAATCTAGCGGCCATTTCTCACAAGCTTTCTCCTACGGCTTGCAAAACAGGCTCGTCTGCTTCGTTGGGCTTGGTTTTCCATCCTCGCAGTATGTCTTCATACAGCTCCGGTGGAAAACCTGCGCCCGCCTCGCACCCAAGCCCATTTGCGGCGCCTCGGCTACGAAATTTGTGAGAAATGGCCGCTAGAAAGCGCAGGGATCAACCGTGGAGAAGTTTGGGGCTACTGGTTCGCCCCCGTTACCGGCCTCCGCTACTACATCCCGCAGACGCGATGGTCGATCACCGTCGAAGGTCTCTTCCGATTCCTTGGCGGGGTGAACGGACTCACCGGCTCCGGCTCCGATTGGACAGTGAACGAAACGCCTCACGCCGGGTTGTCCGGCGGCTGGATCTATGTGCCACTGGGCGTAGTGGCGATCGGTTACCGTTTTTGATACGCCCCGATTCCTTCCGACGTCCGGCTGCTCGATGCGGTCAGAATCCATGCAGCGTGCCGGGGCCGGGCGGCAGACCCCGGCCGCGCTGCACAAACCCGCTCAGCGATCACTGGAAAAGCCGTCTAAGGCCGCGCTATCGGCGCCCCGACCTTGTTGCCCCACTCGGTCCACGATCCGTCGTAGTTGCGCACCTTCGTGTGACCGAGCAGATAGGTGAGCACGAACCAGGTGTGGCTCGACCGCTCGCCGATCCGGCAGTAGACGATCGTGTCGCTGTCGGGCTTCAGCCCGCAATCCCCTTCGTAGATCTTCCGGAGCTCGTCGACCGGCTTGAACGTGCCGTCCTCCTTGACCGCCATCTTCCAGGGCACGTTCTTCGCCCCGGGGATATGGCCGCCGCGAAGCGCTCCTTCCTGCGGATACTCGGGCATGTGGAGGAGCTCGCCGGTGTATTCGCCCGGGCTCCGCACGTCGATCAGAGGAAGCCCTGCACGCTGGTGGGCGAGCGTCTGTTCGTAGAAAGCGCGGATCTCCCCATCCCTACGCGCGGTCGGCACCGGGTAGTTCGTCTCGGGATAGGAAGGCTTTTCCCGGGTAAGCGGCCGGCCCTCGCGGATCCACTTGTCCCGGCCTCCGTTGAGGATCTTCGAGTTCCGATGACCGAAGAGCTCGAACGCCCAAAGGGCGTAGCAGGCCCACCAGTTCGATTTGTCCCCGTAAAAGATGCAGGTGGTATCCGGAGCAATCCCGTTTCGCCGGCAGAGGGCGGCGAAGGCTTCCGGCGAAATATAGTCCCGTACCACCGGATCCTGGAGATCGCTCCGCCAGTCGATATGGACGGCCCCCGGGATATGCCCCGTATCGTAGAGCAGCACGTCCTCGTTGCTCTCCACGATGCGGATGCCCGGATCGTTCAGGTGTTCGGCAAGCCATTCGGTCTCGACCAACTTTTCCGGATGCGCGTACCCAATCGTCGTCATCGTACTCTCCTTTGGTTGTTGCCTATTCCTTCCCAAAACACATCGCGTAATCGCTGCATTCCCCACAACTGGGCGCCTTGCAAGCCCGAAATCCGGCCTGCTCGCAAAGCTCCTTGTAAAAGAACTTCTTCCAACGCATCTCACCGACGTTCCGCTCCCGCAGCGGCCGAAAGTAGCGCTCCAAGAGCCGGGTGAGCGCCCTCCGATCCGGCAGGCCAAGATCCCGCCAGAGGTGGTCGTCCGCCAGACAGCCCGCAGCGATTGCATGCGCCACCCATCGCGTCTCTTCCGATCCGTCCCCCGACGCGGTCAAGAGAGACGCAAGGTCCCAAAAATCCTCCGGCACTATCCCCCCCGAAGGCTCCGAAATCCCCTCGACCTCGCAGGCTGCGAGCAGCCGGCCGAACGTCGGCTCCGCCAGCCCGAGGCGCGGGACGCAGGGGTAGGCGCCCGCAGACGCGAACCGCCGAAGGACGTGCAGGAACATGCCCCGAAGGAGCACCGCCTCCTCGTCCGTCCGCCCGACGGGAAAAGTCGAACTTTTCGATAAAGATACGGGAGAAGAAGCGGCGCAGGCAACCATAATCGCCTATCCCCCGTAGCGGGCGACCTCGGGAAACTTCTCGATCATCCCGAGAGCTGCGGCGACGTATTTTTCCCCGGCCTCTCCGAGCTTCTCCCGGCTGGGGAAGCCGAAGCGATGGACATCCCGGAGCACCTTGTTGACCACCGCCAGCCGGCCCGCGAGCAGGACCACCTTCCCGAATCCCTCGTGGTGCATCGACATCATGGGCACCACCATCACCCCCGTCTTCCGTTCGATCACGAGTCCGACCGCGTTGAAGAAGAGCTCCACCCGTTCGAGCGTTTCGGGATCCGGATCGCCCACGATGGGGATCTCCTTCCGCTTCGCGGCATCGAGAATGAAAGGCGCGAGCAGCTCCTCGTCCTTCTTTCCGTCCCAGACCCCGTAGGTGTCCTGGGCTCGCTGCTGCTTCGCCAGCTCCCGAAGGAATTCTTCGCGCAGCTCGCTCGTCCCACTCTGCGGTTCGCTTGTCGTCTTCACTCCTTCTCCTCCTCGAAGTCCCATGTTCTCTCCTTTCCCTTCAAGAGCGCCTTCCGCAGCCAAGGCGGAGGCGTCCCCCGAAGCACCTCCTGGAGCTTCTCCAGGATTTCGCGAATCGGCTCCAGGTCCTTCGCTTTGACCGGGTGGATCTTTTGCGCGACCACACGCGCCGCCCCCGAAGCACCGATCGCGGCCACGTAGAGGATCGAGCAATCCTTGATCGCAGCGAGCTTCGGCTCGAGCTTGTCCTCGTTCCCGTCCTCTTCGAGCTCCCCGGAGAACTCGACCGTCTTCCAGTGCCGCACCTCGGTCTGGTCGACCTCGTAGATCGCGATGGTCTTCGCCCAGCCGAAATGGGCATTGACCCGGATTCCATCCTGTGTTGCAAAAGCCACCTTCATCCCGTCCTCCGAATCTCCTCTTGGCATCCGCATTCCCGGCCGATCCCCTCGCGGGGCATCCGCCGGGGCCGATGCGCTCCCTCTTCTTCTTCCCGCGCCGCGATGAGCAGGTTGGCGACCTCAAAAAGAAAGTTCCGGCTCCCCCGGTAGCCCACCAGCACTTGGTGGGCCGCGCCCAGCCGGTCGAAGATGGGGAGACCGATCCGGTAAAAAGGAATCCGGAGCCGAGCGGCCATTTGGCGGCCGTGGGAATGGGTCAGCAGGAGCTGGCACCCGAGAGCCTCCTGCTCCAGATCCTCCAGATCGCCGATCCGGACCCGCGCCACGGGCAGGTCCGCGAAGACGATCGACTCGGTCGTCGAAACGGCCGCCTTGAGCTCGGCGCCGAGCTCGACGAGCCAATGCCCCACATTCTGCAGCAGATCGGGCTCGGCGCCGATCGCCACCTTCACCCCGCCCAGGAAAAAGTGGCTGTCGAGCATCGCGTCGACCAGCTGGGATCGCTGGCGGCGATAGATCGGAGCCGCCGGCCGGCCCGAGAGCTCCGAAAGCAGGCGGAAGAATCGGTCGACCGACCGGAGCCCCATGAGCCGATCTACGAGGATGTGCGGAATTCCGCACTTCATTTCGAGAGCCAGCGCCGCCCCGCGCATCTGCTCGCCGAGGGCGATCGTCACTCGCGAAGAGCCCATGCTCCGGATCTCTTCCAGGCGGGTGCCGCCCAGGGTCGTCGGGGTGAAATCTTCGGGAATATGCCCGTCGAGGGAGCCGGAGAGATCGGGAAGAAGGATCGGCCGAAAGCCGAAGGACTCGACAATCTGGCGGATCTCTTCGAGATCCCCCGGGCTCAAATGGCTTCCCGCCAGCAGGTTGATCTGGTCCTCGTAACGGTGCGACGCGGGTGGCACAAGCTCCTCGAGGATCCGGGCGACCGCCTTCGCCCAGCCGTCCTGGAACGCTCCCTGGAAGTCGGGGGTAGAGACATAGACGACCGGCAGGTCCGCCAGCTCGGGTCTCCGCTGACGGATGAGCTTCCAATAGCCGGCGACGTCGTCCCCCTTGGTCTCCGTCAACCCCGTGGAGCAGATCCCGACGATCTCGGGCTTGGCCCGCTTGGCGATGTTCAAGAGCGCCTGCTCGATGTTCTCCATTCCGCCCAGGATAGTCGTGACCTCGTTCATCGCCGTCGTCTGCAGCGGGATCATCTCGCGAAAGTGGCGGACGAAGAGGACCAGCCCGAAGGCGGTGCAACCCTGGGAGCCGTGCAAGACCGGCAGGCAGCCCTGGATGCCCAGGAAGGCCAGCGCTCCGCCGATCGGCTGGCTCATCTTGAGCGGGCTTACGCTGCACGCTTTCTTGGATGTTACGACCTCAGCCACCTTTCCTCCTTTTTCCGATCGGGCGGCCTATCCTTCCTCCCAGGGAGCCGGAAGGCGCACCTCCTGCCAGACCGGGTTGTAAAGAGCCCGGTCGATCTCGCGGACCAGCGCAACCATCCCCTCATAGCCGGCGTAGGCATGGTGGCGCTCCTGGTTGATGTCGAGCCAGGGCATCTTCGCCTTCAAGGCGACGAACTGAGAGCGTCCGCCGGAGAGCATGATGTCCGCCCGCGCCTCCTTGAGCATCCGGTACATCTCCCGCGGCGTCATCTCCTCGATCATATGGGCCTCATCCCCCATGAGCTTCTTGATCCTCTCCTTGTCCTCCTCGGTCGATTTCTTCACACTGGTCCCTACGATCTCCATGCCGACCTCTTGGAGGGCGGAGACCACCGACCAGGACTTGACCCCGCCCGTGATCAAGAGCACCCGCTTACCCGCCAGCCGCTTCCGGTAGGCGTTGAGCTCTTCCCAAGCCTTCTGCTCCTCCCGCCGGATCAGCAGCTCGGTCTTTGCCAGCAGCTCCTCGGGGGCGCCCCGCCGCACGAGCAGATCGGCGAGATTCCGCAGGGCATCGCTCGTGTCGGAGATCCCGTAAAAGGAGCCCTCGAAGAAGGGAATCCCGTAGCGCTCCTCCATCTTGCGGGCGATGTTGATCATGGCTTTGGAGCAGACCAGCATCGCCGCCTTCGCCCGGTGGCAGGAGGCGATCTGGCGATACTTGGCATTTCCGGAAATGCAGGCCAGGATCCGAATGCCGAGCTGCTCGAAAAGCGGTTCTACCTGCCAGAGCTCGCCCGCCAGGTTGTACTCCCCGATGATGTTGACGTCGTACGGAGTCGTGTAGGCCGGCTCCTCGGTGCCGATCACATGATCGAGCAGCGCCTCGCCGGCGAGCTTGTTGCCCAGGTTCTTGCTCCCGGCGAAGCCCGGCGACTGGACCGGGACGACCGGACGGCCGAACTGTTTCCGGGCCGCCCGGCAGACGGCGTCGATGTCGTCGCCGATCAGGGCCGGGACGCAGGTCTGGTAGACGAAGACCGCCGGCGGGTCGTAGCGGTCGATCGCTTCCTTGATAGCCCGGAAAAGGCGCTTCTCCCCCCCGTAGACCACGTCCATTTCCTGGATGTCGGTCGTGAAGCCCATCCGGTAGAGATGGGAATCGGAGGACTTGGACCCCCGATTGTCCCAGGAATTTCCTTCGCAGGCGATCGGCCCGTGGACCAGATGGACCACGTCGGTGATCGGCTGGAGGGCGATTTTCGCCCCGTCGAAGGCGCAGCCGCCGGCTGCCGCTCCCGGCTGGAGCTGCTTGGTGCACCCCTTTTTCCGCTCCTTTTCCGATTTCGCCTGGTTCTTCGGGCAACCGGGCTCTTGGAATACCGCCTGGACCTTCTCCGAGAGATTGCTCATCCGAGTCTCCGCGCCGACGCCCGCTCTCCGTCCGTTCAGCGAATGATGTCGTAGCTGTAGTCCGACTTCGCAGGAACGTTGGTGTTCCGATCCATCTCGTCGAAGATCTTATCGAGGATCCTCACGAGCACGTTGAGTCCTCCTTGGTAGCCCCAGACCGGAAACCGGTGGTGGTGGTGGCGGTCGAAGATCGGAAAACCGAACCGGATCAGCGGCGTCCCGGTGTCGCGCTCCAGGTACTTGGCATAGGTGTTCCCGATCAGGAAGTCGACCGGCTCGGTGAAGAGCAGCGAGCGCAGATGCCAGAGATCCTTTCCGGGATAGACCTGGCAGCCGGCCCCGAAGGGAGAGCTGCTCAAGAGCTCGCGCACCTTCGCTTCCCACTCCGAATCGCCGTTCGTGGCCAGGATATGCGCCGGCTCGGCCCCGAGCTCGAGCAGGAATCCCGCCATTCCGAGCGCGACATCGGGATCGCCGTAGACCGCGAAGCGCTTGCCGTGGATGTGGGGGCTCGAGTCGGCGATCGCATCCACAAGCCGTCCTCTCTCCTTTTCCAGCGTTTCGGGAATCGGCTTGCCCGATAGGCGCGAGACCTCCTGGAGAAAGCGGTCCGTCGCCGCGACCCCGATCGGGTAATGAAACGCGACGGTCTCCTGCCCTTTGCTCTGGATATAGGGCAGCGTCTTGGGCGTGCAGAAGCTCTGCATCGAGATCGTCGCCTTCGAATGGAGGGCCTCGGAGATCTCGGAGAGCTTGGTCCCGCCGTCGTACATCCGAAAGGTCCCGTCGGTCGGGGTATCCCAGACGTCGCTATTGTCGGAGAGAATCAGATAGTCGACCCCCATCCGATCGAGAATCCTCCGGAGTTCCCGGATGTTCCCGACCACGTTGCCGTCAAAGCCGACGATCAGGTTGATCCTTTCGTTGGGCTTCCGCTCGAGCGGGGCCACCGTCTTCGCCTTTCCGTCCCAGAAGTACTCCAGGATCCCCTTCATCATGTTGTCATATCCGGTGATATGGCTGCCCACGAACGAGGGCGTATGCGCAAAGGGGACGTCGAAGTCCTGGGGAATGCTTCCCTTCTCCCTGGCGTTCTTGATGAACGCGTTGAGATCATCGCCGATCACCTCCGCCATGCAGGTCGTCGAAACCGCGATCATCTTGGGCTTGTAGAGAGCGTAGCTGTTGGCCAGCCCGTCGATCATGTTGTTGAGCCCGCCGAAGACCGCCGCATCCTCGGTCATCGAGGAGGAGACACAGCCGCTCGGCTCCTTGAAGTGCCGGCTGAAGTGGCTGCGGAAGTAGGCGACGCACCCCTGCGAGCCGTGGACGAAGGGGAGCGTTCCTTCGAACCCGACCGCCGCGAAGATCGCCCCTAGGGGCTGACAGGCCTTGGCCGGATTGATCGTGATCGCCTCGCGGGCGAAGTTCTTATCCCGATACTCCTTGGTCTTCGTCCACTCGCGGATCCGCTCGACCTCCTCGGCGCAGGCCGGGTCCTCGAACTGCCGCTTTTTTCGCTCGAACATCTCGAGGTACTGCGGCTGCCGAAAGAGATGAAAGTGGTCGAGAACGTGCTCGGCGTTCTGACTCTTGGTCTCTCCGTTTGTCTCCATAGCTTGTCCCTTTCTTCCTTGGTGTGTTCCGCCGGACCCGCTTCCCGCCCGCCGGCTTCAGTCCTTTTTCCAGGGCGCCTTGGTCAGCCCCCAGATCGGGTTGTTGATCGCCATGTCCATGTCCCGCGCGAAGATGGCGAAGCCGTCATAGCCATGGTAAGGGCCCGAATAGTCCCAGGAATGCATCTGGCGGAAGGGAACTCCCATCTTCTGGAAGACGTACTTTTCCTTGATTCCGGAGCCGACCAGATCGGGCTCGAGCTTCTCCACGAACTTCTCGAACTCATATCCGGTCACGTCGTCGTAGATGAGCGTGCCGTCCTTCACGTAGTGCGTCGTCCGCTGGTAGTCGTCGTTGTGGCCGAACTCGTAGCCGGTGCCGATCACCTCCATGCCGAGGTCCTCATAGGCACCGATTACATGGCGCGGGCGGAGTCCCCCGACGAAAAGCATCACCTTCTTGCCGGCCAGCCGCGGCTTGAACTTCGCGATCACCGCGTCGGCCATCGGCCGATATTTGGCGATCACCCGCTCCGCCCCTTCCCGGATCTTGTCGTCGAAGTGGCTGGCGATCTTGCGCAGCGACTCCTCGATCTTTGTCGGGCCGAAGAAGTTGTACTCGACCCACGGAATCCCGAACTTTTCCTCCATGTGGCGGGAGATGTAGTTCATCGACCGGTAGCAGTGGAGGATGTTGAGCTTCACCTTGGGAGTCCGCTCGAGCTCCTTGAGCGTTCCATCCCCCGACCATTGGGCGACCACGCGCAGCCCCATCTCCTCGAGCAGGATGCGGGAGGACCAGGCGTCGCCCCCGATGTTGTAGTCCCCGATGATGGCGACGTCGTAGGGGGTGGAGACCCATTCCGGCTCCTTTCCGGCCGTCTTGTCGAGCACCCAGTCGCGGATGCTGTCGTTGGCGATGTGGTGGCCGAGGGATTGCGAGACCCCGCGGAACCCTTCACAGCGCACCGGCACGATCGTCTTGCCGTGGAATTCCTTCGTCTTCGCCTTGGCTACCGCCTCGATGTCGTCCCCGATCAGTCCGATGGGGCATTCTGACTGGATCGTGATCCCCTTGTTCAGGGGAAAGAGCTCCTGCAGCTCGTCGAGCGCTTTCGCGAGCTTCTTATCGCCGCCGAAGACGATATCGCGCTCCTGGAAATCGGTCGTGAACTGCATGGTCACGAAGGTGTCCACGCCGGTCGTCCCGATGTAGTAGTTCCGCCGCGAGGCCCAGGAGTATTGTCCGCAGCCGACCGGGCCGTGGCTGATATGGATCATGTCCTTGATCGGCCCCCAGACGACCCCCTTGGAGCCCGCGTAGGCACAGCCCCGGATCGTCATCACGCCGGGCAGGGACTTGATGTTCGACTTGACCCCGCAGTCGGGCTTCCCCTCTTCGAAAACCCCCAAATGCTTCGCGCGCTTCTTGACCGCCTTTTCGGGATAGGCTTTCAGCACCTCCTCGATCAGCTCGCGGTTCCGGGCACGCACTTCCTGGCTCTGTTCAGGCGCAGACGTTGTCAGGCTCATAATTCCTCTCTCCTCTGCGGTTTGCTTCCTCCTCCCCCATCGGAGGAACGCCGGTCGGGAAACCGCCGACCCGACCGGCCGATCCTTCTTTTTGGTTCCTCAGGCGCACAGGACCGCCTCTTCGGCGACCTTGCCCACCAGCGATTCGTCTTCCCGCTTCATGATGCCGAACTCCATGAGCAGATCCTCGAGCTCGTCCATGGTGATCGGCGTGGGGATCACACCCTTCCCCTTGTTCGCGTGGATCTTCTTCGCAAGGGCGCGGTATTCGTCCGCCTGCTTCGACTCGGGCGCATACTCGATCACCGTCATCCGGCGCAGCTCGGCGTGCTGCACCACGTTATCGCGGGGAACGAAGTGGATAAGAGTGGTCCCGAGCTTGGCGGCGAGCGCCTCCGCCAACTCGAGCTCCCGGTCGGTCTGCCGCTCGTTGCAGATAAGGCCGCCGAGGCGCACCCCGCCCGAGTTGGCATACTTGAGGATCCCCTTGGCGATGTTGTTGGCGGCATACATCGCCATCATCTCCCCCGACATCACGATGTAGATCTCTTGAGCCTTGTTCTCGCGGATCGGCATCGCGAAGCCGCCGCAGACCACGTCCCCGAGGACGTCGTAGGATACGTAATCGATCCCCTCGTAGGCCCCGTTTTCCTCGAGGAAATTGATCGAGGTGATGACGCCCCGCCCGGCGCAGCCGACCCCGGGCTCGGGCCCGCCCGACTCGACGCACCGGATATTCCGGTAGCCGACCTTCATTACGTCCTCGATCTCCAGGTCCTCGACGCTTCCGGCGGCCGCAGCCAGGTGAAGAATCGTGTCCTGATTCTTCGAGTGGAGGATCAGCCGGGTGGAGTCGGCTTTCGGATCGCAACCGACGATCAGGATCTTCTGTCCCAGCTCCGCCAAAGCGGCAAGAGTGTTCTGGGAAGTCGTCGACTTCCCGATTCCGCCCTTTCCATAGAAGGCAATTTGTCGCAGCTCGCTCATTCTGGATCTCCCTTGTTTTTTTTCCTTTTCCCGAGGGCGATCGTCTCCTGCTCTCACCCTTCGGCGCTTCCAGTCCAACCGAGCAGATCGCGTGCCAACGCCGTCCTCAATGAGCCGGCTCCGCCTTTTTCGGCCAGGGGCAGGCACCGGCGGCAGCCCGGCGCACGGGCGGACTCCGGCATCCGGCGGCCGCCCGACATCGTTCCCTGCAGCCGCGTGCGAAAACCAACAAACGGCCGGCCGATGTCGCAAAACAAACAGGCCCGGCCCGCTCTCGAAGCGGACTCGCGGGAAAGGAGCGCTGGCATGCTTCCTGCTCGAAAGCGGGCGTGGCGCCCTTGTGGAAACCGCGCACGCCTCCGCGGCTGGTCGACACCACCCTTCGCGACGGGGAGCAGGCTGCGGGCGTCGCCTTTTCGCGGGAGGAGAAGCTCCGTCTGGCCCGAGCCCTCATTTCCGCCGGGGTGGGCGAGATCGAGGCGGGGACTCCCGTCATGGGCCCCGCGGAGCAGGAAATTCTCCGGGAGATGGCGGCGCTCGCCGGCTCCGGCTGCCGGCTCGTCTTGTGGGGCAGGATGCATCCCGCCGATTTGGCGGCGATGCGAACCCTGCCGATTCGCTTCGCCAACCTCTCCATTCCGGTCTCCGATCTCCAGATCGAGCGCAAGCTCCAAAAGTCCCGCCACTGGGTGCTCGAGACCATCCGCCGGTTCGTTCGGGAGGCTGTCGACCTGGGCATGGAGGTCGCCGTCGGCGGCGAGGATTCCTCGCGCGCCGATCTCGATTTCGTTCTCCGGGTCGCGGAGACCGCGCAGGCAGCCGGCGCCTCGCGTTACCGATTCGCCGACACCCTCGGCATCCTCGATCCCTTCACGACCTTCCGCTCGCTGCGCAGGCTCCGCCGTGCGGTCGACGTCGAGCTCGAAATCCACGCACACGACGATTTAGGCATGGCGACGGCCAACTCGTTGGCGGCCTACCGGGCAGGCGCGACGCACATCAGCGTCACGGTGAACGGATTAGGCGAGCGGGCGGGCAATGCCGCGCTCGAAGAGGTCGTCGCCGCCTTCCGCTACGGCAGCCGGATCGACTGCGGGGTGCGCCCCGACGCTCTCCTCCCTCTTTCCCGGCTCGTCGCGGAAATTTCCGGACGTCCGGTTCCCGCAGGAAAGAGCATCGTCGGCGAAGGCGTCTTCACCCATGAATCTGGGATCCATATCGACGGGCTGCTCAAGGACCCCTGGAACTATCAAGCCTTCGATCCGAAGGAGCTGGGCCGCTCCCACGAGCTGGTGCTGGGCAAACACTCCGGGCCCCGCGCTATCCAGTGGGGATATCGGCGGCTCGGGATCGATCTTTCGCTTGCCGAAGCCGCGGCGTTGCGGGAACCTATTTCCGCCTTCGTAACCACGCGGAAGCGCCCGCCGCATCGCGCCGAGCTCCTCCACTTCCTCTCGACGGCCGGGGAATCGGCTACGAAGCCAGGATGCTCGTCCCCAGCTTCAACTGCGCCAGCGCAAGACGGAGCTCGCGCCGAATCATCAGGAGCGCGTCTCGAGAAAGGCGTTTCCTCTCCTCGAGCGCCGAGCTCACTTCGTCTCGATAGGCGGCCAGCGACGCGGCCACCCGGTGGAGGCAATCGTGCCAAGCGGCGGCGATCCGGCACATCGACCCGTTGGCCGGCACACGGGAAAGATGGGAATGGATCCTCTGCTGGGCCGCCATGAGCTCGGCCAAAAGGATCTTCTCCGAGGGGACCCGCTTCAGGTTGCTGACCAAGCCGATCCGGTGCAGAAGCCAGATTGTCCACTTCGTCGGATCCCATTGCCAGGGCTTCACGCCGTTGCGGTAATCGTATTGAAACTCATGGTGAAAATTGTGGTAGCCCTCCCCGAAGGTAAAGAGCGCCATAATCCAGCTATCCCGGGCAGTGCAGCGGAACGAGTAGGGCTGATCCCCGATCATGTGGCAGAGCGAATTGATAAAGAAGGTCATCTGCTGGACGGCCACCACCCGGGCGACCCCGCCGACCAGGAAGCCGCCCAACGCGCCGATCCATCCGGCGTGCGCCGCGCCCAAGGCGGTCGGGAGGCCGAAGCCCACCAGGAACGCCAGCGGCACCGCATACTTGTGCTGCCATCGGCAGAGCGGGTCGGAGAAGAGATCCTTGACGTTGTCGATCGGGCGTTCCGGCAGGAACTTCACGAGGAGCCATCCCATGTGGGCGTGGAAAAATCCCTTGCGGATGTCGTACGGATCCTCGTCCTGGTCGACATGCTTATGATGGTGGCGGTGGTCGGACACCCAGGAGATCGCCGACCCTTCGAAGGAGGCCGCGCCGAAAAGCAGCACGAATAGGCGCACCGGCCATTTCGCTTGGAAGGAACGGTGGGAAAAGAGCCGGTGGTAGCCGAGGGTGATGCTCAACCCGGTGGCCAGGAAAAGCGAAAGGAACAGCGCCCACTGGAACCGATCGATCCCGTAGAAGAACGCGTACGCCGGCGTCACGGTTACCGCGAGAATCAAGGTGGAAAAGAGAAAGAGACTAGTCGGCCAATTGACGCGCTTCACTCGCGATTCTCCTCAGGGCGTGCAAGACGAAGGATCCGATCCAGGGATAAAGAGGAGGCAGCCTGCCTTGCCATAAGCTCATCGATTAATGGTGGGAAACGAAAAAAGCGAAAACCGTTTTTTTTTATTATTAATCGATCGACCTTTCGGCGGATAGTGTATTTTCATTTTCCTGTCCGATTGGATGCCGAGCCGGGGCCGACGGACGCGCGGAAAGAAGCGGCACCCGTCCGCACGCTCAAGAGCGAGGCCACTCAAGGATGCGGCGTCCGGCCGCGCGCCCTCCCGTGTCGGCCGAAACGCGCGATTTCTCACGCTTACCGAGGTTTCGGAGCGGTCCGGGCCTCTTCCCGTTTCCCGGCGTCAGACATCGGATAGCTCTCGCAGAAGTTCGGCGATCCTCGAAGCTTTGGCCGAGCTTTCCGGAGTTCTCCTCTCCGGATCTGCGGCGTCCGCCTTGTAGTCCGCATGGCAGCGGTCGACAGGGAGTTGCGTCAACAAGTTGTCCAATGGATCGTTCGACTAGCGGCCATTTCTCACAAATTTCGTAGCCGAGGCGCCGCAAATGGGCTTGGGTGCGAGGCGGGCGCAGGTTTTCCACCGGAGCTGTATGAAGACATACTGCGAGGATGGAAAACCAAGCGGGAGCGAAGCAGACGAGCCCGTTTTGCAAGCCGTAGGAGAAAGCTTGTGAGAAATGGCCGCTAGATTGGAGGATTGCTTAAAGCGATCGCGCACCCGCCTATGCCCTGCGTTCTTGCCTCGGGCACGGAATCCCGAATAGGTCTTGGCGGGGCAAAAGACCGCGAAATACGCCCGGTTCCTTGCGGTGCGCAGGCATGCCTCGCGGGGACCGGCGGGAAAGGAACCTTGTTGTAGGCTCCCGGCCAACGCAAAGAAGCCGGACCGGTCAAACTTCGGAGAAGCCGAGAGGAACATCCCGGTCGCCTTCGCGAAAGGCTTGCCGTCGAAACCACCACTCCCGGCAGAACGCCTCGAGATCCCGAAGGCCTTCCGAGATCGAGAGCCGAGCTTCCGCGAAAAGCACGAGCATCCGATCGTCCGGCTCCTCCGGATTCTCGACGACCTCTAACGCGGGAGGAGCAACCGGCCGGTTCTTAAAATATGCTGCAAGTTTCTCGGCGATGCCGGCGATCACCGGTCGTAGTAAATCCGGATTTTGTCGCAGGAAGGACAGAACCGCTTTTTTGCCTCGATGTCGGAAGGGAGGAACGGCAGAGATGCGTCGCCGGAAACAAAAACCGCATCCGATGAGACAAAGGAAACAAGTTGTTCGCCGGCAACAGTCGGCAAGACAAATCCCGACCGCCGTGCGCCCTTCGTGGAGAGAGGGCGAGGAGGGGCGTCACCGGCTGCCCGGGCCGCGGTCGGCCGGCCCCGATCCATGCAATTGTCGCCGCAGAAGATGCCGGCTCTTCGACCTTTTCCTCCGTGGGCAGGCAAAGCCTCCAAGATTCCGTCTGCAAAAAGAGGCTTCCGGCGGCCATTTCCGCAGCAATCATGGTTGATCCTTCCGCTCGGTGCCGGACGCGTGTTCGATGAACACAAATGGGGCCGATCGAACGCCGTAAAGAGGATTGCCGGCAGGATCCTTCTTTTCTCGCAAACGGAGGATCCGGATGATCTCCGCCTTGACCCAGACGGCGGTGCCGTCCTCCAGTTCCGCGACCGTCCATCCCTCGCTGCGCATTTTTGAAGGGAACTTCCTCGGCATCCTTCGACAGCTCGCCGGGTGGAAGAGGCGTCGGCATGATTTCCCGATCCCCACGTTCCGATCGGAAGTCGAATTCTTATTGCCGGAAATTTTTACGCATCCTCGCTTGTCGGGCTCAAGAAACCCGCGGTCTGAGGTACTCGAGCAGGTCGGCGATCCGGACGCGCTCCTGGCGCATGGAGTCACGCTCCCGGACGGTGACCGTATCCTTTTCCCCGGCAAGCGCTCCGCTTCGCACCCCTTCCAAGGTTTCGAAGTCGATCGTCACGCCGAACGGCGTTCCCACCTCGTCCATCCGCCGGTACCGGCGGCCGATCGCTCCGCTCTCGTCATAAAAGACGCGCATCGATATCCGGAGGAGGTCGGCGACCTCGCGGGCCTTCCGGACCAGCTCCTCGTTGTTCTTGAGAAGGGGAAAGACGCCCGCCTTGATCGGCGCCACGCGCGGGGAGAAGCGGAGGACGACCCGCTTTTCGACCTTCCCGCCTTCGGCCGCCACGTCCTCCTCGTCATACGCCTCACAAAGGAGCGCCAGGAAAGTCCGGTCGACGCCGCCGCTCGGCTCGATCACATGCGGTATGTACTTCTGCCCGGTCTCCTCGTCGAAATAGTCGAGCGGCTTGCCGCTGGCCTCCGCATGCTGGCGCAGGTCGAAATCGGTCCGGTAGGCGATTCCTTCGAGCTCCTGGCGTCCGAAAGGGAAGGTGTACTCGAGATCATAGGTCTTTTCCGAATAAAAGGCCCTCTCCCCGGCCGGAATGTCCCGCACATGAATATGCTCCCGCCGGATCCCGATCGACTCGTACCAGGCCAGGCGGGCCTCTTTCCACTTTTCCAGCTCCTCGAGCCCGGTCCCCGGCCGGATAAAATATTCGACCTCCATCTGCTCGAACTCGCGTGACCGGAAGAGGAAGTTGCGGGGATTCACCTCGTTGCGGAACGACTTGCCGATCTGCGCAATCCCGAAGGGGATCTTCTTTCGCGAGGTCTCGAGCACGTTCCGAAACTGGACGAAGATCGCCTGCGCGGTCTCCGGGCGCAGATAGGTGAGCGCGCTCTCCTCTTCCAGGGGTCCCACGTAAGTCCGGAAGAGAAGGTTGAACCTTCTAGGCTCGGTCATCTCGCCGCCGCACTCTCCCGGATGCTTTGAGGGCTTTTGGGGGCAGCGGGCGTCGGCGAGCTGATCGGCCCGGAAGCGCGCCTTGCAGACCTTGCAGTCGACCAGCCAGTCGACGAACTGATCCTCATGGGTGCTCGCCTTCCAGACCGCCCGGTTCATGAGGATCGAGCCGTCGAAACCCACGATGTCGTCGCGCAGCTGGGTCATCGAACGCCACCAATGCTCCTTAATGTTTCTCTTGAGCTCGACGCCGAGCGGGCCGAAATCCCACAAGCCGTTGAGCCCGCCGTAGATTTCCGAAGAGGGATAGACGAAGCCGCGTCGCTTGCAGAGCGCAACGATCTTTTCCATTAAAGGTTCTTCTGTCATAAAATGAACAAAGGCCCAGTGCCCCGTCCCGTCGGATGCCGACGAGAGCGGCCGCGAATCGATGTCACGAAGGTCAAAGACAAGGAAGTTACCCCCCTCCCGGTCCTCCGTCCTGCGGATACTCTCCGGTTTCGCTGCCCGAGTCGCGAGCCACTTTGTCCTCGCCACGGTCGGGCTGCTGGGGGCCGTGCTCGTCGCCGTCTTCCTCCTATTACGATTCAACGGAGTCCCCACGCAAATCAAAAACGTCCTTTTGGCGGAGCTGGAGGCGCGAGATATACCCGTTTCCGTCGGGCACCTATCCCTCGACCCTTTCGGTCATCTCGTGGCCAGCCGGGTGGCGATCTTCCGCAATCGGGATCGACAGGACGTTTGGCTCCAGGTCGACCGCGTCCGGCTTTCGGTCGCTTGGCTCGCCTGGTGGAAAGGCACACCCTGGATCAAGAACGCATCGGTGCACAACGCCACGATCCGCCTTCCGATTACTCCGCAGTGCGAAGTAGAGCTCTCCCAAGTCTCTGCTCGCGTCAACTTCGTGCCGGGAGCCTTGGAAATCTTGAGCGCCAGCGCTCGGGTCCTCAATTTCGAGCTCCGGATCAAAGGACGCATCCTCCTCAATGGATACCCCTCGCTGCCGCCGGCCACTCCCGAGGGGTATCAAGCGGCCGATCAACTCTGGCACCGCATTCTGGCCGTCGTCGATGAAATCGAAACCGAGCGGCCGATTCCTGTGGAGGTCGAGCTTTCGATGGCGACGAAAGCCCCCTGGGAAGCGAGCATTCAGTGCCGAATCCTCCCTTCCCCGATCTCCTGGCGGCAGATTCCCCTCGGACGGCTTACCGGGGATCTCCGTCTGGCCGGCCGGACCTTCCGCATGGAAGAGGTCCGCCTCGGATTTCCGCGGGGGGAGATCTCCCTCTGGGGAGAGGCAGACCTTACGCAACGGACCGGCTTCGTCGAATTCCTGAGCAACGCCGATCCGACCGTCCTCCGTCCTTCGCTTCCGGACCGCATCGCCGCCGTCGTCCAAGAGTTCCATTTCCTCGATCTCCCCAGCTTGAGCGGACGGCTGACGGCGAAGTGGGGCTCGGAACGCTCCCTCCGCGTTTCGACCGATCTCCATTGGCACCACTTCCGTTATCGGGGTCATCCCTTCGAGGAGCTTTCCGTCCCCCTGGCCTACGACGGGCTCAAGCTCTTCATTCCGGAGGCCAAGCTTCGTTCCGCCGGAGGAAATGTCGATGCGGAGATCCTTTACGAAGTCTCGCCGCCCAAGCTACGCATCAAGGCGGAGTCGAGCATCGACCCGACCGTTTTCCTGGGCCTAGGCGGTTCCGCAGCCGACCGGTTCTTGGAGTCGCTCTCCTTCCCGAAGGAGCCTCCCCGGGCACGGGGCGAGGTCCTAAGCCTGAATCCCTTGGATCTCTCGAGCTGGAAAGCCCGCGGCAGCTTTTCGGCGAAGAACTGCTCGTATAAGGGAGTCTCCGTCCGCTCCATCCAGTCCGACATCGAATATCGGGACCAAACCCTCCGGTTCTCGCACTTCGTGGCGGTGCGGCCCGAAGGGACGGTTTCGGCAAATTTCGACAACGATTTTGCCCGCAAGATCGTGACCGTCCACGACCTTTCCTCCTCGATCGACGTCATCGCTTCGGCTCCGGCGCTGGGAGAGAAGTTCCCGAAATATGTGGAGCCCTATCGCTTCGAAAAGCCGCCGAAACTCCAGGTGAGCGGCATCGTCGATCTTAACGAGGGGAGCAAGAACCCGGTTACCAACCTCCGGGTCGAGGTCGATTCTGATTCGATCCTCAACTACGTCCTTTTCGGGCGCAACTTCCCCGTCGTGGCGCCCAAAGGGAGGGTCCTCCTGCGCCGGAGCGAGCTCACCGTCCAGGTCGACCGCGCGTCCCTTTTCGACGGCCCGCTTCATGGAAGCGTCCAGGTTACCCTCAACCCCCGCCCGCCCCGTGCCCCTTTCATTCGATCTTCGATCTCGATCACGCCGATTTCCATAAGGTCATGGCAAACCTCTACCACATCGAGAAATGCTCGGGTCCGCTGCAATTTCATCTCGACCTCTCCGGCTACGTGGGCAATCTCCCCTCGCTCACCGGCGAAGGGGATTTTGACGTTCGTCACGGCTACATTCTCTCCATCCCGTTTTTGGGGGGGCTGTCGACCGCCATAAGCACGGTCATCCCCGATTTCGCCATGGCCAAGGCGGATAAGGCGCACGCCCACTTCCGCGTCGGAAACGGCGAGATCTCGACCGAGCAGTTCACCATCGCGAGCGTCGCCTTTACGGTCATCGGTAAGGGGAGCTACAATTTCCTCCGCGACGATCTGGAAGCCGACGCCCGGGTCAACCTTCGCGGGCCGATGGGGGTTGTCCTCTTCCCGATCAGCAAGCTTTTCGAGTATCATGGCTCCGGCAAGCTCACCGCACCGGAGTGGAAGCCGCGTAACCTATAGCCGGGTCCGCTGGCCTGATTCGCCGCACATCCTCGCTGGCCAACCCGAGGGTCGATAGGCTAGGGAAAGCGAATGTCCGATTTACCGAAAGCATACGAGCCCGGAACGATCGCCGAATCGCTCTACGCTCGTTGGCTCCGCAACGACATCTTCCGAGCAGATCCCCAGTCTCCCAAGCCCGCGTTCTCCATGGTCATGCCGCCTCCGAACATTACCGGGGTGCTGACCTTGGGGCACGTCCTGAACAACTCCATCCAGGACGTCCTGGCCCGGAAGGCCCGCCTCGAAGGTTATGAGGTTCTCTGGCTTCCCGGCACCGACCATGCGGGCCTGGCCACCGAGATGGTCGTGGAGAAAGCGCTGCGCAAGCAGCGGGGCATCGGGCGCAAGGAAGTAGGCCGGGAAGAGTTTCTCCAAATGGTCCGCGAATGGCGAGAAACCCACGGACGCATCATCGTCGAGCAGCTCAAGAAGCTGGGATGCTCGGCGGACTGGTCGAGGGAGCGCTTCACGATGGATCCCGCCTATTCGCAGGCGGTACAACGGGTCTTCGTCGCCCTCTACCAGAAAGGGCTCATCTATCGGGGCAAGCGCATGATCAACTGGTGCCCGGCCTCCTTGACCGCCCTTTCCGACGAGGAAGTCCTGCCGCGCGAAGAGGAGTCGCACCTCTACTACGTGCGCTACGCGCTGGAGGACGAACCCGGTTCTTTCCTCACGGTGGCCACTACCCGGCCGGAAACGATTCCCGGTGACACGGGCATCGCGGTGCATCCGGACGACCAGCGCTATCGGCAATGGATCGGAAAGCGGGCCCTTCGTCCCTTTCCCCGCGAACCGATTCCGATCGTCGCCGATGCGGCGGTCGATCCTTCCTTCGGCACGGGAGCCGTCAAGATCACCCCCGCCCACGACAAGCTCGACTTCGAAATCGGGCAACGGCACAGCCTGCCGATCGTCGATATCCTCCATCCGGACGGCCGTCTCCACTGCCCGGCGGTGCCCGAGCTGGACGGGCTCGATCGCTTCGCCGCGCGGACGAAGGCCGCCGCGCTCTTGAACGAATTGGGCCTGCTCGCCAAGGTCGAGCCCTACCGCCATACCGTGGGGGTGAGCGAGCGGGCGGGCGTGCCGATCGAGCCCCGGCTCTCCGAACAGTGGTTCCTGCGCTATCCGAGGCTCGAGGAAGCCCTCCAGGTCGTGCGGGAGCGCCGGATCCGGTTCTTCCCCGAGCATTGGGAAAAAGTGTATGAACATTGGATAGAAAACATCCAAGACTGGTGCATCTCCCGCCAGGTCTGGTGGGGACACCGCATTCCGGTCTGGTGGAAAGACGGCGTGCATCGATGCCAGATCGAATCGCCCGGCCCGGATTGGGTGCAAGATCCCGACACCCTCGACACCTGGTTTTCCTCTTGGCTCTGGGCGTTCGAAACGATGGACCCTCCCACGCGCAGAAAGTTTTATCCGACATCGGTGCTCGTGACCGGTCCCGACATCATCTTTCTCTGGGTCGCCCGCATGATCATCGCGGCACTCGAATTCCGACCGGGCCGAGGCGAAGATATAGAAGAGAACATCCCGTTTCGGACCGTGTATTTCACCGGCCTCATCCGGGACCGATTGGGTAGGAAGATGTCGAAATCCCTCGGCAATTCCCCTGATCCTCTGGTCCTGATCGAAAAGTACGGAGCGGACGGCCTCCGGTTCGGCCTCCTGCGGATCGCCCCGCAGGGGCAGGACATCCGCTTCGACGAAAAGCAGATCGAAGAGGGCCGCAACTTCTGCAACAAGCTCTGGAACGCTTGCCGCTTTCGCGTCCGCTATGGACCTCTTTCGGCGCACGCCCGGCCTTGGGAGCACCCTCTGACGCCGTTCGCGGTCGAAATCCTTTCCGCTTTGAGCCGGACCGGCATCCGGCTTGAAGATGCTTTCGGAGCATACGAGTTCAGCGAGGCTGCCGGCCTTCTCTACGGCTTCGTCTGGGATGACTTTTGCGCCTCCTTCCTCGAGGCGGCCAAGGTGGATCTCGGCCAAGAGGGAAGCCGGACCACCTCGGGCACCCTCGCAACCTTCGACTACACTCTCTCCTGGATTCTTCGGCTCCTCCATCCGTTCTGCCCTTTCGTTACCGAAGAGCTTTGGAACCGCCTTGGGCTCGGCGCCACCACTATTCAATTCGCCGGCTGGTTCAGCGCGGCGGAGGCGCGGCGACTTGCACACCGGATTTCGGATCGGAAGGAAGCCGCCCTGCGCGCGCAAGCGGTCTACCAAGCTGCTGAGCGCGCCCGCCGCCTACGTTCCACCTACGCCGTTCCCTCCAACCAAAAGGTGCCCTTTCGACTTCGAGCCGAGGCTCCCTTGAATAGGGACGAGCGGGCGGTGCTTGCAGCGCTCGCCAACGCGAGCGAAATCGCCGACATTGATGGCCCGCCTCCCAAGGCTCCGATGGTGCTTACCCCCATCGGCGAGCTCTATCTGCCCTTGGAGGGGGTCATCGATCTGGAATTGGAGCGGAAGCGGCTGGCGAGCGAGAAAGAGAAGCTCGCTTGCACTTGGAAGGCCGTTCGGGAGCGGCTGGAGAATCCGGAGATCTCCGGCCGGGTCGCTCCGGAAAAGCTCCAAACCTGGAAAAAACAGGCCGAAGCGCTCGAAACCGCGATCCGCCGGATCGAAGATCAGCTGAGAGAGATCTCGCAGTAAGGAGCTTCCGCGCATCCGGCGGGATCAGTCGCCGGCCGGCTTCTCGGCCGCCTCCCGCCTTGCCTCGACCTGAGCGCCGCCGAAGGCCTTTGCGCGCGCCGCCGCGTCGATGCGGGCGGCAAGCTCCGGATTGGTCCGGATCGCCTGGACGGCCGCTTCCCTTCCCTGGCCGATCTGGGTGCCGTCGAAGTAGATCCATGCGCCGCGCTTGTCGAGGATCTTCTGGTCGAGCCCGAAGTCGATGAGCGCCCCTTCGCGGGAAATCCCCTCGTTATACAGAATGTCGAATTCGCACTCGGTGAAGGGAGGAGCGATCTTGTTCTTTACGACCTTCATCTTCGTCCGGTTTCCGTAGACGGTCCCGTCGCTTGTCTTGAGCTGTCCGATGCGACGCACGTCGATGCGCACCGAGGCATAAAACTTGAGCGCCTTGCCTCCCGGCGTCGTCTCGGGATTCCCGAACATCACTCCGATCTTTTCGCGAAGCTGATTGGTGAAGATGCAGACCGTCTTCGCCTTGCTGATGAGCGCGGTCAACTTCCGAAGCGCGCTGCTCATCAGGCGTGCCTGCGCGCCGACCGTCGCGTCTCCGATCTGCCCTTCCAATTCGGCACGTGTGGCGAGCGCGGCCACCGAATCGACCACGATCACATCCACCGCGTTGGAACGGATCAAAGTCTCCGCGATGGTTAAGGCCTCCTCCCCGCAGTCGGGCTGGGAGATCAGCAGCTCGGACATGTTGACACCCAGCCTCTGGGCGTATTGCGGGTCGAGCGCGTGCTCGACGTCGATGATCACGCCGACCCCTCCCAGCTTTTGGGCTTGGGCCACGACGGTGAGGGCGAGCGTGGTCTTCCCGGAAGATTCAGGGCCGAAAATTTCGATGACACGGCCCCGGGGAAAGCCTCCGGCTCCTAGGGCCCGATCGATCACCAGGCAGCCGGTGGGAATGACTTCGATTTGCAGCCGGGCCTGATCGTCCCCCAGGCGAAGAATCGCCCCCTCGCCATATTCCTTCGCGATGGCCTGGATAGCCAGATCGAGATTCTTATCCTGCCTCCGCCCCTTGAGATCCATCTTTTCCGATTCCACAAAACACCTCCTTGCTTCCGCCGCCCATCTTACCACAAAAGAAGCCTTCCGCGCGACTCCGCAAAAGCCGAGGCCGATCCGGAAGGGAAGCTCCGCCAAAAGGCCTGGGAGACATGACGGCAACTAAAAGCCTCGATTGGCTTCGAGAAAGCCTTCGAGATGACGCAGTCGAGTCGGATGGCGCATCTTCCGAAGGGCTTTGGCTTCGATCTGCCGGATCCGCTCGCGGGTGACGCGGAACTGCCGACCGACCTCCTCCAGCGTGCGCGGGTAGCCGTCGAGCAGCCCGAAGCGCTGCTCGATCACCGTTCGCTCTCGCTCGGTGAGAGTGTGCAGCACGTCGCGGATCTTCTCCTTGAGAAGCGAGTAGGCGGTCATCTCAGAAGGATTTTCCGCCGACTTGTCCTCGATGAAGTCGCCAAAGGTCGTGTCGTCGCTCTCGCCGACTTGGCTTTGTAGGGAGATCGGCTGTTGGGCCATCTTGAGAATCGCTCGGATGCGATCGACGCTCAGCTGGATCTCGTCGGCGATCTCCTCCGGATTCGGCTCCCGGCCCAGCTCTTGAATCAGTTGCTTCTGGACCCGCATGAGCTTGTTGATCGTCTCGATCATATGCACCGGAATCCGAATGGTCCGAGCCTGATCCGCAATGCTCCGAGTAATCGCCTGGCGGATCCACCAGGTCGCATAGGTCGAAAACTTGTAGCCTCGGCGGTACTCGAACTTCTCGACCGCCTTCATCAACCCCATGTTTCCTTCCTGGATGAGATCGAGGAAGGAGAGGCCGCGATTGGTGTACTTCTTCGCAATCGAGATCACCAGCCGGAGGTTGGCTTCGACCATCTCGGTCTTGGCCCGCATCGCCTGCTGCAACCATTTCTTGAGCTCGTTGTGCTTTCTCTTAAACTCCTCGATCCCGGCGTGGGCCTGCCGCTGGAATTGCTGCAGCTGCTCCTCGACGGCCGCCAGCGCCTCTGCGGTCTTGGCCCCGCGTCCCTGGGCGCGGAGCCGCTTCCTCTCGTTCTCCCACCGGCAGATTTCCTGAAAGCGCTCTTCGCTTACCTGCACAAGATCCTCGACGACCTTCTGCTTGAAATAGAAGCGGCGCACGATCTTTTCGAGGGCTTGATGCTGCTTTTCCAATTCCTTGGCGAGCTTCTCCCTCTCTTTCGAGCCGGCCGGCAATTCGCTCATTCGGACATAGGTGGCATCGCTCTCCTCGATCTTCTCCTCGAGCTTCTTCATGAGGCCGGGCAGGATCTTCATGTAGGCATCGCGCCCTTCGATATGCTTGTCTTGAATCAGCCGGTCGAAGCGCTCCCGCCCCTGCTCGAGCTTGCGGGCTAGGTTTAGGTATTCCCGAGCGATGAACCCGAAGCTATGGAGGCACTTCTGAACCATCAGCTCGGCGTTCTCGATCCGCTTGGAAATCTCCACCTCCTCCTCGCGGGTCAGCAGAGGCACCTGTCCCATCTGCCGCAGATACATCCGCACCGGGTCGTCGAGGATATCGAGCTTGGCCTCCTTTTCCTCGGCCGCCATTCCGGTTTCTGCCGGCGCCGGGCTCTTCTGCCGATCGACCTCGGAGCTTTCGATGACATCGATTTCCAGGCTCCGTAAGAAGGCGATGATCGCCTCGATCTCGTCGGGCTGCGGCACGCAATCGGGAAGAGCCTCGTTGATGTCGTCGTAAGTGAGATAGCCCTGCTCCTTGGCGAGCTTGACCAGCGCCCGCAGCTTCTCCTGCCGTAGCGGCTCATCAGACCATATCTTGGCGAGCTTTTGGGCTAGCTGCTGCTCTTCGACGACGAGCGGGACGGACGGCAGGGGCGGCTGAGCGGGGACGACGGCCGAATGGCCGTTTTCCGCAGCGTGGTCTGTCTTGTTCGCAGTCGGGGAATGCATGGGCGCATCCGCAGAGTGGGGGAAAGGAATCGATGAGGACGGAGTGGATGACAGGCTGGTTTTCTTGCTTCTTGGATTTCGCGGCATGGTCATGCTCGACTCAGGTTCAAGGTTCCGACGTCTAGGAGACGGCCACAAAAAGACAAAGTGGTTAAGGTTACTCGAGGCTCCTGCGCAAGTCAACGAGTTCCCGCAAGGCACACTGTATCTCTGCGGAGGAACCTCCGGCGCGAACCCGCTCCTCGAGGAGGCGGATGCGCCTTTGCTTCCAAAGATACGCAAGCCGCTCGCGGAGCTGGCTCCACCGCTCCTCCGGCTCGATGGAAGGATCGACGGGCGGCGGACTCACAAGCAAGCCCGTGACCAAGGACCGTTCTTCTTCCGATAGAGCGGGGAAAAGCGCCTCCGGATCCGACCCGGCCGAAAGGATCTTCTGCACGAGCCCTCCCTCCTCGTTTTCCTCAAGCCACCGCAGATCCAGTTCCATGCGGACCCTCCCCTGAATCCCCGGTGCTTCGCAGAGCAACCAGATCAACTCGGTCAGGACCGCATCCCGTTTGGCCCGAAGAGGTACGGAGGGGGATCGGCCGCCTTGGCTCGGCATGTCGGCCTTCCGCATCGCCTGTTCCAGGGCGCCGCGAGAAACGCCTAGGCGCACCGCCGCCTCCAGAGCGAGAGCTTCCCGGCGGATCGGGTCGGACACTTTGGCGAGCCAGGGGGCAATCGATTGCACTGCGCGGCTGCGGCCGCGCGGCAGGCTCAGGTCATTCCGGGATGCGGCCTGTTCCAGCAGATGGGAGAGGTAGGTAGGGGCCCGCTGCAAAATCTCCCGGAAGCGGGAGACCGCCGCCTCGCCCCCGCAGAGGAAGCTGTCCGGGTCCTCGCCCGCCGGGAGCGATGCCACGCGCACCTCGAGTCCGGCTTCGGTCAGGATCTCGATCCCCCGCACGGCGGCGTTCTCCCCCGCTCGATCGGCATCGAAGCAGACGATCACTTCTTCAGTAAATCTCCGGAGAAGCCGAGCATGGTGTTCGGTGAGGGCCGTGCCCTGGACGGCGACCACATGCGAAAACCCGACGGCATGGCAGCGGATCAGATCCATTGGTCCTTCGCAGAGAACAGCTCTCCCTTCCTGAAGAATCGCCCGCTTGGCTCGGTCCATGCCGAAGAGGACCTTCCCCTTGGTAAAGATCGGAGTCTCGGGAGAGTTGAGATACTTCGGGCCGGATCCGTCGCCGCCCACGATTCTGCCGCTGAAGCCCACGATCCTGCCGCCTTCGTCGGCGATCGGGAGGATGAGCCGGTCGCGGAACCGGTCGTAAGGCCTCCCCTTCTCTCCGAGCACGACCAGACCGGCCTCCGCCAAAAGCTCGACCGGGTAGCCCTGCGCCGCCCCCCATCGGAGGACGCCGTCCCAGCGATTCGGCGCGTATCCGATCCCGAAAGCTTCCGCGATCTCCCGCGGTACGGCTCGGGATGCCAGATAGCGCCGACCCGCTTCTCCCTCGGCCTCCTTCCACAAGATCGTGCGCCACCAGTCGGCTACCGCTTTGTGGAGAGAGAGAAGGCGCTCGCGCGACGAAGGGGACTCCGTCTCTTTCCGGAAGCCGGCGGGCATTTCTATTCCGGCGCGCTCGGCCAACAAGCGCAAGGCGCCCAGGAAATCGAGCCGCTCGTAGCGCATCACGAAATCGAACACCGTACCCCCGTGACCGCTGCTGAAACACTTGAAAAGCTGCTTCTGAGGATCGACAAAGAAAGAAGGAGTCCGTTCGGGATTGAATGGGGAGAGAGCCTTGTATTTGGAGCCCGCTCGCTTTAGAGGAACATAACTGCCGATGATCTCGACGATGTCGCTGGCGGCTCGGACCGTTTCGACAAAATCTCGGAATGCCGGCGTCCCCATCGCGCTGGAATAAATCGGTTACCGTGGCAAAACGCAAGGCCTTCGCGCTCCTTATGGGGCACCTGCTTTTTCTTGTACCTTTCTTACTGCTGCTTACGGACACCCCGAGGGCGATCTCCGCCGGTTCGGCCGTGGTCATCGTCGAGCGGCCTTCGGTGGTCCATAACTTCTCGGTAGACGATGCCGCGGTTCGGACCATGTTCCGCGACGCCCTCCTCGAATATACCAAGCAGGCATCGATGAAGGCGGCCTGGGCCAAGCTCGGCGTCTCACCGCAGGACGTCGTGGGAATCAAGATCTGCGCCTCGGGCGGTCCGGTCATGTCGAGCCGGAAGCCTCTGGTGGCCGCCATCGCCGAAAGCTTGGAGGAAGCGGGCGTTCCCTTCTACCAAGTCGTCGTCTGGGACAAGCTGGAAGATGACCTCCGGGAAGCCGCCTACCTGCCCCGCCCGCAAGGCGCGCCGTACAGCGTCCGCTCCGTGATTCCGGAAACGGGTTTCGATGAGCACGTCTTCTATGTGAATGAAGTCCTCGGCCGCCTCATTTGGGGGGATTTAGCCTTTCGCGGCATCAAGCCCGGCGGCGGAGAGGCGCAGCGATCCCAGAAGCGCGGCGAAAAGCAGAGTGTCGCGCAGCTCTACGGCCAAGGCGTGTCGGCGGGAAGCCTGGAGAACCAGGTGAGCAACAAGTCCTACTACGCGCGGCTGGTGACGCAGATCTGCACCAAAATCATCAACGTCCCGGTCTGCACCGACAACAGCGCGGTGGGCTTCTACGGCAGCCTCGCTTCCCTCGCCCTCGGGATGGTCGACAACACGCGGCGGTTCCAAGGAGAGGGGAATTGGGGCGATCCCGCTATTGCGGAGATCTTGGACCGGCCCTTCGTCCGGAGCAAGGTCGTTCTCCACGTGATGGACGCCCTCATCGCCCAATACGCGGGCGGGCCCGACTTCTCCCCGGAATATACCTATCCCCTCGGGGCGATCTACCTGAGCAACGATCCTGTGGCGATCGACTCGCTGCTCGTCGGCCGCGTTGACGCATGGCGCATCGGGGCGCACATCCCCTCGCTGCAGCCCATGATCCATTACATCCAGACCGCCGTCGAGTACGGGCTGGGTACCTCCGATCCCAAGAACATCCTGCTGGTTCCCCTCCGATGAGCACCTCCTCCGACTCCGTCATCCACCGGCTCGAATCCATCATTGCCCGGCTGCGGGCCCCCGGCGGCTGCCCTTGGGACCGGGCGCAGACCCACCAAAGCATCAAGGGGCAGCTCCTGGAAGAGTGTTTTGAGGTGCTCGAAGCGATCGACCGGAACGAGCCGGAAGCGCTCCGGGAGGAGCTCGGCGACCTTCTCCTCCATGTGCTCTTCCATTCCCAGATGGCGAACGAGCGGGGTTCCTTCTCCTTCCATGACGTCGCCCAAAGCCTCTCGGAAAAGCTCATTCGGCGCCATCCCCATGTCTTCGGAGACGCGAGCGCCGAGACCGCCGAGGAGGTCATCGTCCACTGGGAACGAACCAAGCGGGAAGAAAAGCCCGAGCGGAAGAGCGTCTTCGACGGAATCCCGCTTGCATTGCCCGCCCTCCTTCGCGCCCAGAAGTACCAGAGCAAGGCGGCCAAACTCGGCCTCGACTGGAACGATGCGGACGGACCTAGGGCGAAGATCGCCGAGGAGCTGGCCGAACTGGAGGATGCGGTCGCCGGAGGGGATCCGAAGCGGATCGAGGAGGAGATCGGCGATCTCCTCTTCACGGTCGTCAACCTAGCCCGCCATCTGCGCGTTAGCGCCGAATGCGCGCTGAGCGCGGCCGCCGGGCGCTTTCGGTCCCGGGTGGAGTTCATCGAGGAGAAACTGCGTAACCTCCCTCCGGGGAACGCGCCCACGTCGGCCGAATTGGAGCTTCTCTGGCAGCAGAGCAAAGAGGCCGCCGGAGGACGCGGCACCCTTCCCGATCCCTCTTGACTTCCGGCGCTCGTTCCGTCCCCTTTCCTCAACCCATGATTCATGCCGTTCACGACCCCGCCTGCATCCACAGGCGGGCGATTGCGCTGGGCCGGCTGCTGGGATGGAGGCGGACCATTCTCCTCCGGATCGGCAACGACCCGGTGGAGGTGCTCTGCTCCCGGGAACTCGGCGGCCGCAAGGGACGGCCCCATGTCTTCCTCTCGGCAGGGATCCATGGAGACGAGCCCGCCGGAGTCGAAGCCCTGCTCTCCTACTTCGAGCAAAAGCCGCGTTGGGTTTCCGAATTTAGCTTTACGGTCGTCCCGCTGCTCAACCCGTGGGGGCTGCGCCACAACTCGCGGCTTAACGAGCAGGGTCTTGACCTCAATCGATCCTTTCACCGGAGCGACCTGCCGCTGATCCGGGAGCTCCACGCCCTTTACGACCGCCGCGGTCCCTTCGACCTCGCCCTCCTCCTCCACGAGGATTACGATGCCTGCGGCATCTACCTCTACGAGACGGGCCGGAGCGGCGAAGCCGGGTTCGGAGAAGAGATCCTCTCCCGGGTGAGCTCCTGGTGTCCCGTCGATCCCCGCGACAGGATCGAAGGGCGCAAGCACCGCAACGGGATTCTCACACGGCCCTTGCGGAAAAAATGGCTGGAGAAGATCGGCTTGCCCGAAGCCGCCTATCTCCACTTCCAGGGATGCCGGAGGGTCTTCACGATCGAGACCCCCTCGGAATTCGACGTCGGCTTGCGCGTCAAAGCCCACATGGAGGCGATCGACGCGGCGCTCGCCCTGCTCGCCGCAGGGAGGCTGCCTTCCGGCGATGGCCGCCCGCGCCGCGTCTCCTCCCGCCGCTCCCAGGATGTTATGTCCGCGCGCGCTCCTCTTCCCTCCACCTCTCCTGCGCCGAATGGGGAAAGTCGATCGGGTCGATCCCATAGCGCTTGACAAGGCTTGTGAAGAGGGAAAGGAGCCGATCATGAATGCGCGCGGCAAAGGAGGAGCGGTCCTCGCCCGGTTCCGAAGCGAGCAGCTCCCCGAAGGCGACGAAGACCCGCGGCGGGCGACGCCACGAACGGAATTGATAGAGCCGGTCGGAACCCACGACGACCGCGGGCAGAACGGGCACGTTGGCCTTCTGGGCTAGCACGGCCGCGCTCGGATTGAGCCGGGCGCCCAGCAGGATCGAGGCCTTCCCATGGCGGATCCCGCGCTCGGGGAATAGGCCCACCATCCTACCCTGCTTGAGGCGGTCGATGGCCGCCTTGGCCGCCCGGGCATCCTGGCGGTTCCGGTCGACCGGGATCACGTTGAGCGCGCTCAGGATCTGCGCGAGGAGCAGGTCGTTGAAGAGCTTCCCGTCCGCCACATAGTCGATCGGCCGCGGAGATTTCATCCCGAGCAGGATCGGATCGAAATGGCTGATGTGGTTGGCGACCAAAAGACAGCCGCCGCTGCGGGGGATCCGCTCCAATCCTTCGATCGCGATGCGAGCGCTCCTGCGGAGAACGCAGTGGCAGATCGCTCCCCCGATGGCAAAAAAGCGGTCCCTCCCGGACTGGTCGAGCCGCCCGTAGCCGTGCTCTCCCTTCCGGTCCTTGGCGGGTAAGCCGTTCGCCGCCGGGCGCAGGCCGGGGTATCGATCTCCTGCCGCCGTCTCCTGTGAGCAATCCGGTTGGCTTCTCATCGAATGGGAGCCAAAACTTTGCCTTGCCATCGCAGCGCCGAACAAGCAAATCCGTTGCATCCGCAACTCTATCCCCGGCACCCATGCTAGCCGAACCGCTCGCGTCCCCGACCAAGCCCGGCTTCCTTTTCCTCTGCACCGGCAACTCCGCGCGGAGCATCCTCGCCGAATTCCTCTTCCGTTCCCTAGCCGGCGGCCGATGCCGGGTCGAAAGCGCCGGCTCCCACCCGGCAGGCCGGGTCAACCCTCACGCCCTTTCCGTGCTCCGGAAGGTGTACGGCATCGATGCTTCCTCTGCCCGCAGCAAGCGGCTCGACGAGCTTCCGAGCGATCCCTTCGCGGCGGTAATCACCCTTTGCGACAGCGCGGCGGCCGAATGTCCCCTCTGGCCCTATCCGGCCGCCCGCGCGCACTGGCCCTTTCCGGATCCCGCCGCCGTTGAAGGGACGGTCGAGGAAAAAGAGCGGGCGTTCGTCGGCATCGCGCAGGCGCTCGAAGAGCGGTTCCGGCGCTTGCTTGCTCTTCCGCTGGAGAGCCTCGCTCGGCCGCAGCTCGAGGCCGAGCTGCGCAAGCTCTCGTCGGGGTAGCGGCCGACCCGCCGGCCCCGCTGACGAATCAGCCTACCCCCGTGGCGGCTTGCCTAGAGCGAAATTTACGTTGAGTGTCTGGGCCAAGCAGCAGGGCATTAGCTACAAGACGGCTTGGCGGATGCGGAAGGATGGGCGTTTGCCCGTCCCGGCCGAGCAGTTGCCGGCCGGAACCGTGATCGTGCATGCGGAGCCGGCGCAGCCTAACGGCGTCGCCCTCTAGGCGCGCGTGTCCAGCGCCGATCCAAAAGCGGATCTGGACCGGCAATTGGCCAGGTTGGCCGAGTTCGCTCTGAGCAAGCGGTTGCCGATCGTCTAGGCAACCTTCCTCCAAGGAAGAAGGGAAGAGCTTCTTGGCCGGACCGCTCCAGGAAGGCCTTCACCTTGGGGTTCTCCGCAAAGGCGAGTGGTTGTCGGAGGAGGTTCCACCGGCGGATCGTCATGCCCTTGTGCTTCGCCCACTCCACGTCGGCGGCGAAATCGACGAGAGCCTGGTCGACTTCGGCCCCGCAAACGCCCGTAGGGCAACAGAGAGGCGGTTCAAAAATCTCGATCGTCGTCATCGCTTCTCCTTTCCTTGTCCGATTTTCTCTTCCGCTGCCTTTCCGACACACTCGATTTCCTGCGGAATCGATTCCGTGTCGAAGAAATCCAATCCGATCGCTTCGTACCAGGCCTTGGTGCCGACACAGAAGCGGCAGACCGAAAGCATGACCGGCACCTCGACCAGAACCCCGACCACCGTCGCCAGCGCCGCGGGGGAGGTCGGGCCGAAGAGCGTGATCGCGACCGCCACCGCAAGCTCGAAGAAGTTGCTCGCCCCGATCAATGCTCCGGGAGAAGCGACGGGGTGCGGCACCCGGAACCAGCGCATGAGCAGGTAGGTGAGGCCCGCGTTGGCATAAACCTGGATCAGGATCGGAATGGCCAGCAACCCGACCGCAATCCCGTTCGCCAGAATGTTCTCCGCCTGGAAGGCGAAGATCATCACCAGCGTTGCCAGGAGGGCGAGAGTCGTCACCGGCTGGAAGGGCGGAAGGAACGCACCTTCGAACCAGGCTAGCGGCCATTTCTCACAAATTTCGTAGCCGAGGCGCCGCAAATGGGCTTGGGTGCGAGGCGGGCGCAGGTTTTCCACCGGAGCTGTATGAAGACATACTGCGAGGATGGAAAACCAAGCCCAACGAAGCAGACGAGCCCGTTTTGCAAGCCGTAGGAGAAAGCTTGTGAGAAATGGCCGCTAGGCCCTTGAGTCGGATGACGAGGCTGCGGGTCACCCAGCCCGCCGCCAGCGGAATCACGATGAAGGCGACGACAGAGGTGAGCAGCACCTCCTTGGGGACCACGATCCCGCTCACCCCGACAAGCAGCATGACGATGGGGGCGAAGGCGAAGGTCATGATGAGGTCGTTGACGGCCACCTGCGCCAACGTGTACGCCGCATCCCCTTCGACCAGATAGCTCCAGACAAAGACCATCGCCGTGCAAGGAGCCGCCGCCAGGATGATCAAGCCGGCTAGATAATTGTGGGCGGTGGCCGGGTCGATCCAGTGGAACGCCGAGGAAAAGAGCCCGACGACGAGGAGCGATCCGATCAGAGCCATGCTGAAGGGCTTGACCAGCCAGTTGACAAAGAGGGTGATCGCCAGCCCCTTCGGCCGCCGGGCGACCCCGCGCAGGCCGCCGAAGTCGATCTTGAGCATCATCGGGAAGATCATGAGCCAGATCAGAACCGCGATCGGGATGTTGATGTGGCTCCCTCCCCATTCCATGCCGCTTAGCAGCCTGTCGGACTTTCCTTTTCCTTCTGGAATATGGTAAAAGAGGGCATGGCTGAGCGATTTGTGACGGTGGATCGGATGACGCCGATGCTTTTGCCCGAGGACCTGCGAGATTGGGTGGAGGAGGACGACTTGGTGCATTTTGTCATCGAGGCGGTGGAGAGGATGGATCTGCGGGGCTTTCGGGTGAACGTATGCGGGACTGGGGACGCACAGTATCCGCCGTCGATGATGCTCTCGCTTTTGATTTATTGCTACGCCAACGGAATCTTTTCGAGTCGGAGGATTGAGGCAGCGACGCGGCGGGACGTGGCGGTGCGTTATCTTTGTGCGAAGACCCATCCGGATCACGACACGATCTGCCGGTTTCGGCGGGAGAACTTTGCTGCGGTGGCGGACTGCTTTTTGAAGGTCTTGGAGTTGGCCCGGGAGATGAAGCTTTTGAAGGTCGGGGTGGTGAGTGTCGACGGGACCAAGATTCGGGCCAACGCGAGCAAGCATCGGAATGTGACCTACGAGCGGGCCGGAGAACTGGTGGAGCTTTTGCGGGCGGATGTGGCAGATCTCTTGAAGAAGGCGGAGGAAGCGGACCGGAGAGAGGAAGCGGATCCGGGCAAGCTACCTGAGGAGATTGGTCGGCGGGAGCGGCTCCAGGCAAAGCTAGAGGAAGCGCAACGCCGGCTGGAGGAACGGGCCAAGGAGCGAGCGGAGCGGGAGCGTGCGGATTACGAGCGGAAGGGAAAAGAACGGGAAGCTCGCAAGGGGAGTGCCAAAGGGCGGCATATCCACCCTCCGGAGGAGAAGCCTGGGGCGGAGGAGCAAAGCAACCTGACCGAGCCCTTGAGCCGGCAGATGCGCAAGAGCGGGAAGCGAAGCCTTCGCACGGAGCTATTAATGCGCAAGCGGCCGTAGATGCGGAAGGGAGTGCCTTGGTGCTTTCTTTCGGCTCGGGTGAGTGTGTGCGCCAACGATGCCGGCGAGTGGGAAGCCGACCTGCGGGCCATTCCTACGGAAGCCGGTCGGGTCCGTGCGGTGCTGGTAGACACGGGGTATGCCAATGGCGAACAGGTCGAGGCTCTGCAGGCGGAGGGAATCGAAGTCTACTGTCCGATGAGGGCTGAAGCTCGGGAATGCCGCCGGCGATACGAGTTCCGGCCCACCGATCGTCGACGGGAGAAGCCCGTGGAATATACCGCCCCGTGGAGACGCAAGATGGTTGAGAAGCTCGCCAGTCCGGAAGGCCGCCGCCTCTATGCTCGACGCAAGCAGACGGTCGAACCGGTCTTCGGCATCATCAAATCGGTAATGGGCTTCCGAGCATTTCGGCTCCGCGGGCAAGCCAAAGTCCAGGGCGAATGGTCGTTGGTCTGCTTGGCGTACAACTTCAAGCGACTTTGGAAGCTTGGGGGAGCCCGCAAGCCCGGTTCCCTTCCGATTGGATCCCTATGGTCGCTCTCCGCCGGAAAAACGGTCGTCGCATTGTCTTGGTTTTTAGGATTCCCGAGACAATCGCTCCCCATGCCGCATCGGACCGTCGCCGCATCGTGGCAAACTCTCGTACTAAGGCCGACAGGCTGTTAGGCGGTGGGCGGCCGCGGGAGATGCCCTGCCGAGAGCTACGCCGAGCACCATGCACGCCGCAACCCACAGGCTGAGATAGCGCTCGAAGAAGGCAACCCGCTTGCTTGACTGTGCATTCATAAGCGATTATAAAGCAATAGGAAGCCAATTAGCATCCATATTGATATTTTTACAATACTAAAACCATGAGAACGCGTCAAGCCGTCGAAGTCCTCGCCGCGCTGGGACAGGAGACCCGGCTCGACGTCTTTCGGCTGATGGTTCAGGCCGGACCCGGGGGGATGCCGGCCGGGGAGATCGCGGCGCGGCTCAAGGTCCCGTTAGCCACCCTCTCCTTCCATCTGCAGCAGCTGAAGCACGCCCGCTTGGCGCGCTCGCAAAGGCAGGGGAAGCTCGTCCTCTATTCGGTCAACTTCGCGACGGTCAATCGGCTGATCGGCTATCTCCTCCACGACTGCTGCGGCCGGCCGGGCCTCGCACGGGACATCTGCGGGGAGGCCGCGGTCCGGCCGCCGGGCAGCGAGCAGGAACCGGCCGGGGAAGCCCCGTCCAGCGGGGACCGCTAGGGAGCAAAAGAAGCCTGCTGGGAGAGAGCCTCGGAAAGCCGCTGCAGGTACTCGTCGCGGCTGATGTCGATCGCCCCCATCTGGCGCGTCGTCGGGGTGGCCACTTGGGTGTCGAAGAGCCGGAAGCCGCGCTCGATCAGGCGGTTCACCGTGAAGACAAGGGCCGCCTTCGAGGCATCCGAGACCAGATGAAACATCGATTCGCCGGCAAAGAACCCCCCGATCGCCACTCCGTAAAGCCCTCCGACAAGCTCGCCGTCCTTCCAGACCTCGACGCTGTGGGCGTATCCCTGCCGGTGCAGCTCGCAGTAAGCCTTGATAAACCGCGGGCTAATCCATGTGTGCTCCCGTCCGGGCGCCGGGCGGGCGCAGCCGCGGATGACTTCCGGAAAGGCCTGGTTGACCGTGAACGCGAATTTCCCTTGCCGCAGCTTCTGCGCCAAGCGCCGGGGGACATGAAAGCGATCCAGCTCAAAGATGGCCCGCGGATCGGGCGACCACCAAGTCAGCGGCCGATCGGTCCAGGGAAAGATGCCCGACCGGTAGCCCGCGAGAAGCCGGCCCACCGACAGATCCCCTCCGACCGCCACCAAGCCGTCGGGATCGGCGCGGGATACATCCGGAAAATGAATGCGGAAGAGGTTCAGAATGATCGCTGCCACGGCGTTATTTTAAAAAAAAGTTCCCGCTCCAAAACAACTCTTAATTTCATCACTATCCAAGCTCACCACCGGCGAGAAGAGCCCGCCGGAGCGCATCGAGCGCCGCTTGCGAAGCCAGCCGCTTCACCATGCTCCGATCCCCAGGAAAGATTTTCCGGAAGGAAACGACCTTTCCCTTGGCCGCCAACCCGAACCAGACTAGGCCGACCGGCTTTTCGGGGGTTCCCCCCGTCGGCCCGGCGATCCCGGTCACCGAAACCGCCAAGTCGGCCCCGCTCCGCCGCAGCGCACCAGCCGCCATCGCCTCCGCCACCTCGGAGCTCACGGCCCCGTGGGCCTCCAGCAGCTCGGGAGCCACTCCGAGCTGCTCCACTTTCGCCGCGTTCGCATAAGCGATCCAGCCGAAAGTAAACGCTGCGGAGCTTCCCGGCACATCCGTCAGTCGGTGAGCGACCAGCCCCCCCGTGCAGGATTCCGCAGTGGCGATGGTCCGGCCGGCACGCGTCGCCAGCTCGATGACCGCTCCCTCCAAGGTCATACCCTCCCCGCCGAAGAGAGACGATCCTAGCCGCTCTTTGACCAGCACCTCCGCGCGGTCGAGGACCGACGCCTCGGAGTGGCCAATACGAAGCTCCACCTCTCCTGCCCGCTCGCAATAGCCGATCTCCTGTATCCCCAAGGCGCGGAGATCTCTCTCCACCCGCTCCTGGACCTCCCACTCGCTCAAGCCCACGCTCCACCAGGAGCGCCAGAAAAAAGCCTGACCGTTCGCGCGGGCGCGCAGCCAAGGGACGACCGCCGAGCGCCACATCGGCACCAGCTCCCGGGGCGGTCCCGGCAGCAGGAACATCGCCAGCCTCCCTTTCTGGATGAAAAGTCCGGGCGCGGGGCCTGCGGAGTTCCAGAGGACCTGCGCCCCCTTGGGAACCATCGCCTGTCGCCGAATGGCTTCCGGCAGCGCCGCGATCCCCTTGGCGGAGCAAAAGGCCCGGATTCGCGATTCGACCGCCGGCTGGAACTCGAGCTCCCGGCCGATCGCCTCGGCCGCGGCTTCCCGCGTGTTGTCGTCGGAGGTGGCTCCCAGCCCGCCCGTCACGAGCACGACATCCGAACGGAAGAGCGCATCCTCAAGGACGCGCCGGACAACCATCCCGTCGGGCACGACTGTCTGCCGCTCCAGCCGCAGCCCCAAGGACCGAAGCTCCCTGCCCACAAAGGCCAGATGGGCCTCCGCCACCTCGCCCAACAGGAGCTCGGTTCCGGTGCTCACTAGTTCGACGGTCATCGGGTCCCAGCGTCCGCTGGCCTCTCTTGATCCCCGGACGATCAGGATTTCTTCTTCTGGTTCTTTGCCGGTGCCGCCGGAAAGGGCTGCCCCGCCGGAAAGGAGACCTTGATGCAAGTCTTCTCGCCCAAGGCGCCGCAGCAATTCTTGAACTTCTTGGTCGGATCGAGCGGGCACGGGTCGTTGCGCCCCATCTTGGGGCCGCTGCGGCTGATCGGGAGGATCGGACGATCGTGAGGCACCGCTTCCGGCTCCGGCACCGCAGCAGCCGGTTGGGATGGGGCCGCCGCGCTCCCGTCCACAAGTTCGGGCCGCGTCCGCTGCTGCGGCAGAGAAGAGAGGAAGCGTTCGAAGGCGAGCACGCTCGAGGCCGACCGGAAAAGGTTCTGTACGATCTGCCGCTTGATCCTGCTCATCAGGTCTTGAAAGAGGGCGTAGGCCTCCTGCTTGTACTCGATCAGCGGATCCTTCTGGCCGTAAGCGCGCAGCCCGATCCCGCTCCGCAGTCCGTCCATCGCGTATAGATGCTCCTGCCAGAGCCGATCGATGGCGGACAAGGCCGTGATCCGCTCGAGCTCTTGGAGCGAAGCGGGATCTTCGTACTTGATCTTCAGCTCGTAGGCCTGCTGGACCCGCTCGAGGATCTTCTGCGCGGCGGTTTCCGGATCGCCGTCGCCCAAATCCTCCCTGCGCATCCCCACCGGGAAGGTGGCATTCGTCCATCCGAGCAGCCCTTCCAAGTCCGCGGCGCTTCCGCCCAATCGGGCCTGAGCTTCTTCCCGCACGACCTCGGCGAGAACATCGAAAAGCTCCTTCCGCGGCTCCTCGGATTCCAGTATCTGGTCGCGGAAGCTGTAGATCACCTCCCGCTGGAGGTTCATCACGTCATCATACTGCAGGGTATGCTTTCGGATGCTGTAGTTGCGCTGCTCGACCCGCTTCTGCGCGGTGGCGACCGCCTTCGTAAGCCAAGGATGCTCAAGCTCCTCGTCCTCCTTCATCCCGAGGCGGGTCAACAGACCGGCGATCCGGCGGGAATCGCCGAAGTTGCGCATCAGATCGTCCTCCAAGGAAATGAAGAACTTCGAGCTGCCGGGATCTCCCTGGCGGGCGCAGCGCCCCCGGAGCTGGAGATCGATCCGCCGCGCCTCATGGCGCTCCGTCCCGAGGACGAAGAGCCCGCCCAGCTCGCTGACCCCTTCTCCCAGCTTGATGTCCGTGCCGCGCCCCGCCATGTTCGTGGCGATCGTCACCATTCCCCGCTGGCCCGCCCGCGCGATGATCTCGGCCTCTTGCTGGTGGTACTTCGCGTTGAGCACGTTGTGGGGAATCCCTTCCCTCTTGAGCATCCGGCTCAGGAGCTCGGAAGATTCGACGGAGATCGTGCCCACCAGGACCGGCTCGCCTTTCGCATGGAGCTCCCGGATCTTGTCGACGATCGCCCGGTATTTGGCCCGTCTTGTCTTGAAGATGCTGTCGTCGAGGTCCTTCCGGATGCACGGACGATTGGTCGGGATCGTCACGACGTCGAGCTTATAGATGTCATGGAGCTCGTTGGCCTCGGTGGCCGCCGTGCCGGTCATTCCGGCGAGCTTGGCATACAGCCGGAAATAGTTCTGGATGGTGATCGTCGCGAGGGTCTGCGTCTCCCGATCGACATGTACCCCCTCTTTTGCCTCGATCGCCTGGTGGAGGCCGTCGCTCCACCGGCGGCCCGGCATGAGCCTACCGGTGTACTCGTCGACGATGATCACCTTGTTGTCCTGCACGACGTAGTGGACATCCTTTTCATAGAGGCAGAATGCGCGCAGAAGCTGCGCGATCGTGTGGATGCGCTCGCTGGCCTCCTCGTACCGCTTCTGGGCCTCTTGACGCTTCTTCTCCTTCTCCTCGTCGCTCAGCGCCGTATCCTTCCCGATCGCGTCGAAGAGCGTGGCCAGGTCCGGCGGAGCGAAGTAATCGGGGTCGTCCGGGCTCAGGAACTTGCGCCCGCGCTCGCTCAAGTCGGCCTCGTGGTTTCTTTCGTCAATCGCAAAAAGGAGCTCTTCCTTGATCTGGTAGAGTTCGATCCGCCGCGAGTCCTGATAGAGGGCCAGTTCCGCATCTTCCATCATCCGGCGGGCTTCCCCGTCCTCCAGGATCTTGAGCAGCTGCTTGTTGCGCGGCATCCCGAGCTTGATCTTGAAGAGGATCCGACCCGTCTCCTCCCGAGGGCGCCCTTCGGACAAGGCTTTCTGCGCTTCCTCGGCAAGCCGCGCGCACTCGATCATCTGCTGCTGCACCAGACGGGCGACCGCGCCCCGGTAGCGCTCGTACTCCCCGGTCGAGGCGACCGTAGCCGGGCCCGAGATGATCAGAGGGGTCCGTGCCTCGTCGATCAGGATGCTGTCGACCTCGTCGATGATCGCGTAGGCATGGCCCCGCTGGACCTTCTCCTCCCGGCTCGTTACGATGCTGTTGTCGCGCAGGTAGTCGAAGCCGAACTCGCTGTTGGTCCCGTAGACGATGTCGCATGCGTACTGGCGTCTGCGCTCCTCAAAGGATTGTCCCTGCTGCAGGCAGCCCACCGTAAGCCCGAGGAACCGGTAGATCTCGCCCATCCACTCGCTGTCGCGCGCAGCCAGATAATCGTTGACCGTCACGACGTGCACCCCTTTTCCCGTCAACGCATTCAGGTAGACCGGCAGGGTCGCGACTAGGGTCTTCCCCTCGCCGGTCGCCATCTCCGCGATCTTTCCCTGGTGGAGGACAATGCCTCCGACCAGCTGGACGTCGAAGGGGATCATCTCCCAGCGGATCGCGTGGCCCCGCACCTCGACCACCTTCCCGGCCTCGGTAAACCGGCGGCAGACGTTCTTGACGACCGCAAAGGCCTCGGGCAGCAGGTCATCGAGGGTTTCTCCCGCCGCAAGCCGCTTCCGGAACTCGACCGTCTTCTGTTGGATCTCTTCGTCGGAAAGAGCCCGCAGCCGCTCTTCAATCCGGTTGATTTCCGCCACCAGCGGCCAGATCCGCGCCAGCTCCCTCCGGTTCTTGGAACCGAAGAGCATCTCCAGGGTCTTCTTCAACATTAGAAAGACTCTATGCAAATGCGGAGGCGCGCACAAGGGGCGAGCATCCCGCCCCCCTCCTTTCCGCCACCTCGCCACCGACCGCCTGCCATGCGCACTCCGCGCTAACGGGCGACGACCTCCACCGTCTGCGTCCGCTGAAAAAGGATCGGCCCCCGCTGCTCCACGATCGTGATCGTCAGCGGGACCCGGGCTCCCGGACCGATCTTCGCCAGCTCGGGCGGAAGATCCCCAAGATCCGACACCTGAATGTTCCCGATGGCCACAAGGATCATCCCCGCCTGGATCCCGGCGGCGGCGGCCGGGCTTCCTCTCTCCACCGATCCGATCAAGAGGCCGCTTCCCGGCGCGACCCGGAAGGAGGCGGCCAGCTCCTCGGTCAGCTCCTGGGCGACGATGCCGAACCGCTTCGCCAGAAAACGGTCGAGGGTGGCGACCGGAGCCTTCCGGCCGCCCAGGGCCGCTTCCCTCGCCTTCCGGTACCAGGCGAGCACCCGCTCCCCGGGAATGGCAAAGCCGATCCCCTCGATCGCCTCCCCGCTGAACTTGGCCGAGCTCAACCCGACGAAGGCGCCCGTCAGGTCGACGAGCGGCCCGCCGCTGTTGCCCGGATTGATCGCGGCGTCGGTCTGGAGCAGTCCACCGATCTGCCCCTCCTCCGTTTGGATCGCCCTGTCCTTGGCGCTCAGGATCCCCTTGGAGACGCTGTTCTGATAGCCGACCGGGTTTCCGAGCACGATCACCGTCTGGCCCAAAAGGTTGGGAGAAAGCCTTTGGATGTCGTAAGCAGGGAGAGCCTTATGCGCATGGACCTTGAGAAGCGCCAGATCCTGAGCCGGGTCCTCGAACAGAACATCTGCCTGGTAGCCGCTTCCTTGCGAGAGGCTTACCTTGACCGCACGATTGACCGCCCGCTCGACGACGTGGGCGCAGGTAAGGACGAATCCCTCGGGTGCGACGACGACGCCCGAACCGAGGCTCCGCACCCGCTCCGAGAAGATATAGTAGCGGCCGAAGAAGAGCTCGAACGGATCCCGCACCTGCCGGCGCACGACCCGCTCGGCGTTGATGTTCGCCACGGCCGGGAGGACTCGCTGGACGACCTGGACGGCCGGCTCGTCGGCCGGAGCCTCGGCCCGGCCGGGCGCCGGGCCGAGCAGCCAAAGAAGGGCGAGTCCGGCGCAGCCCTTCGCTCTCCATCGTCGTCTCATCGGTCTGGTCTTCTCTCCGTTTTCCGCGGCAAAACGCACTTCCCTTCCCTCCCGGTTCCGCTTTCCGTTCTAGAACCGAGAGGCGCGGCGCAGGTCGGGGGCGAGGCGTTCGGCCGCCCGGAGCTTCTCCGCCGCCATACCGCGATCGAGCAGATCCTCAACCGCATCGAGCGCTTCGGCGAACGAACCGGGATACCCGCCGGCGATCAGCCCCACCGCGGCATTCGCCACGAGAAGCCCCCGGACGAGCCCCTTCTCCCGACCCTCGAACACCGCCCGGAGCCGGGCCGCGCTCTCCCGCGCGGACCCGACCAGCGCTTCCTCCAACCTGGAGCCCGCATAGCCCCGACGGCGGGCGAAGACGGTCAACGCCTCCCGGACCCCTTGGAGGGCAAGACCCCGGACCTCCGCCTCGCCGTCGATGCCGAGCTCTCCGAGAGCCCGCCCCTGCGCATCGGTCCCGAAGACCACAGCGGTCCTCCGGCAACCGCCCAGCCGGAGCGCTTCCTCGATAAGGGCCAGGTGTGCGCGGGAAAAGACCCCGACCACCTGCGCCGAAGGGCGGGCCGGATTGAGGAGCGGCCCCAGCAGGTGAAAGATCGTCTTCCGGCCCCGGGCGGCGAGCTTCTTCCGCAGGGGACCCAGCGTCCGGAACGCCGGATGGTAGTCAGGGGCATGGAGATAGGTCATCCCGAGCTCCCGCAGGCTGCGCTCCGCCGCTTCCGGCGAGAGTTCGATCGGGATGCCCATCGCCTCCAGGACGTCCGCGCTCCCCGAAACCTTGCTTATCCCGCGGTTGCCGTGCTTGACGACCGGAATGCCTGCGGCCGCCAGCACGAACATGGTTCCGGTCGAGACGTTGCAGAGGTTCAGCCCTCCTCCGCCAGTGCCGCAGCAGTCCAAGAGCGGCTTGCCTTCCCAATGGCCGGAAAATCCCAGGGGGACCGCCCGCGCCCGAAAGGCTGCGGCGAAAAACGCCGCCTCCCGGCCCGTCGCCCCGCGTTCCTCCAGATCGGTCAGGAACGCGATCTTCTCCTCCTCTGGGATCTCCGCGTCGAGCAGGAGCGCAACCGCCCTCTCGACCTCCTCCCGTCCGAGCCGCCGGCCGCATAGGTCCCTCAGCTCCGAAGGCTTCATGATCCGCCCGGGCCCCCCCCCAGCGGGCGGCCGCTCTCCGCCATGGCTCGAAAGACCGAGAACCAGCCGAGCCCGTCATTGGGGCCGGGGGCCGCCTCCGGATGATACTGGACCGAAAAGATCGGCAGCTCTTCGTGGGCCATCGCTTCGCAAGTCCCGTCGTTGAGGCTCACCTCCCGGACGCGCACGTTCGGAGGCAGCGACTCGGGATCGACTGCGTAGCCATGATTCTGCGAAGTGATTCTCACCTTTTTTGTCTCGAGATCGGCTACGGGATGGTTGGCGCCGCGGTGGCCGAACTTCAGCTTAAAGGTCCTTCCGCCCAGCGCGAAGGCAAGGAGCTGGTGCCCGAGGCAGATCCCGAAGATCGGCTTCTTGCCGAGCAGCGCCTGCACCGTCCGGTGGAGCGCGGGAAGGCCCGCAGGATCCCCGGGGCCGTTGGACAGAAAGACTGCGTCAAACCCACCCGCCAGGATCTCCTCGGGAGAGGTCCCCGCCGGCACGACCCGCACCGTGAAGCCCGCCCACCGCAGCAGCCGCAGCGTCGCGTACTTGATCCCGAAGTCGAAGGCCGCCAGCCGGAGCGGGGCCTTGGCCGCCGCTCCTCCTCTCGCTCCCTCCCCGTCCTCCGGGAAGTCCTGCGCCGCCGGGTGGTCCTCCCAAGCATAGGGCTCGGCGCAGGTCACCTCCCGCACAAAATCGCGCTCCCCGTAGCTCCACTCGCGGGCCATCGCCGCCGCTTCGGCCACCTCGATCGGCTCGGTCGAGAGCACCCCCCGGCAGACCCCCTGCTGCCGCAGCCGGAGGGTCAAGCGCCGCGTATCGATCCGATCGGCGGCGACCACCCCTGCCGCGGCCAGATACTCCCGAAGGGTTCCGGTCGCGCGCCAGCTGCTCGCCCGCTCGGACAGCTCCCGCATCAAAAAGCCGGCGACCTGCACCTTCGGCGACTGATCGTCCGAAGGATTGACCCCGTAGTTGCCGATTTCGGGGAAGGTCATGGCCACCAGCTGTCCTCGGTAGGAGGGATCGGTGAGCACCTCCTGATATCCGGTCATCGCGGTGTTGAAGCAGACTTCCCCACGGCGGTCCCTCTCCCCCACCGCCCGTCCCCGAAAAACCTCCCCGTCCTCCAGGACGAGCACGGCTTCCTTCTCCCTCACAGCCGCCATACGATCTTCCCTTCCACCATCGTGAGCACCGCCCTCCCCTGCAGCTCCCGCCCAGAGAACGGCGTGTTCCGGCCCCGGGATTGGAATGCCTGCGGATCCACCATCCACCGGAGATGGGGATCGATGACCACGATGTCCGCCGGGGCTCCGATGGCCAGCGTTCCTCCCGGAAGCCCGAGAAGGCGGGCGGGGATCGTGCTCAGCCGGGCGATCAGCCCCGGCCAATCAAGCAGCTTGGTCTTGACCAGGGTCTCCGCCGCCACCCCGAGCATCGTTTCGAGACCCACAACGCCGAATGGCGCCCGATCGAACTCGACCTCCTTCTCGAAAGAAGCGTGCGGGGCGTGGTCGCTGGCGATCACGTCGATCGTCCCCTCGACGATCCCCTCCAGCAAGGCTTCCCGGTCGGCCTCCGAGCCGAGCGGGGGATTCATCTTGAAATGGGTGTCGTAGCGCGCGAGCTCTGCGTCGGTCAAGGCTAGGTGGTGCGGGGTCACTTCGGCCGAAACGGGCACCCCGCGCCGCTTGGCTTCCCGGATGAGCCGGACCGAGCCCGCACTCGAAAGATGCTGGCAGTGGAGCTTGGCGCCGGTCTGCTCCGCCAGGAGGAGATCCCGGCTCACGATGAGCTCCTCGGCCAGGCCGGGCCACCCGCGGAGGCCCAGGACCGCGCTCCAGTAGCCTTCGCGCATCACCCCTCCGGCCGAAACGCTCGTCTCCTCGCAGTGCTCCAGGATCGGAAGGCCGAGCATGGCGGCATACTCCATCACCCGGCGCATGAGGCCCGCGTTCTGGATGCAGCTCCCGTCATCGGTCACCGCGACGGCCCCGGCGGCGCGCAGAGCGCCCAAGGCAGCGAGCTTCTCCCCTTTCCGCCCCACGGAAAGACAGCCGGTCGGGTAGACGCGCACGACCCCCTGCTCCCGCGCCCGCTCCCGAATCCAGCCGATCGTATTCGGTTGGTCGGCGGGCGGCTGGGTATTGGGCATCGCCACGACGGCCGTGAACCCGCCCGCAGCGGCGGCGCGCGTTCCCGAGGCGATCGTCTCCTTGTGCGGCTCTCCCGGCTCGCGGAGATGGACATGGATGTCGATGAGGCCCGGAGCGACGATGTGGCCCGAGACGTCGATCGGCTCCCATCGCGTCTCCGCAGGAAGGGAAGCGGGATCGACCAGGCGGCCCCCGGCCACGAAAAGGTCGCCGACCTCGTCGAGGCCCCGGCTCGGATCGAGGATGCGTCCGCCCGAAAGACGGTAGAAGCCGCTCACCTCCCCCCCTTTTCCCGCCGGTGAAACCGGGCCAACTCCGAAAAGACGGCCATCCGGACGGCCACCCCGCTGGCCACCTGGTCGAGGATCACCGAGCTCGGACCGTCGGCAAGCTCGCTCTCGATCTCCACCCCCCGCTCGACCGGCCCCGGATGCATCAGCAGCACCTCCGGGGGACAGCGGCGCAGACGGGCGGCGTTGAGGCCGTAGAGGGAAGCATACTCTTCGAGGGAAGGGAAAGTCCCTTCCCGCTGTCGCTCGTGCTGGATGCGCAGCAGGATCACCACCTGCGCCCAGGGGAGGACCGGGTCGAGCTCGCTGCTCACCCGCACCCCGAAGCGGCTGAAGACCTCCGGGAGCAGGGTCCGGGGACCGACGAGTGTCACCTCGGCGCCGAGCTTGCGCAAGCCCCAGAGATCCGAACGGGCCACCCGGCTGTGGAGAATATCCCCCACGATCGCGACGCGAATCCCTTCGACCCTCCCGAGGCGGCGCCGGATCGTGAGAAGGTCCAAGAGCCCCTGCGTGGGATGCTCATGCGCGCCGTCGCCCGCGTTGATCACCGAGGAGCGCACCCGGTCGGCCAGAAAGTGCGGCGCCCCTGCGGCCGAATGGCGGAGTACCAGGAAATCGGCCCCCATCGCCTCCAGGTTGCGAGCGGTGTCCTTGAGGCTCTCCCCCTTCCGGATCGAGCTCGACTCCTGGTCGATCTCCAGAACGCTCGCCCCGAGCCGCTTGGCCGCCAGCTCGAAGGAGACCCGCGTCCGCGTGCTCGGCTCGATGAACAGATTGACGACGGTCAGCCCGTGCAGAGAAGGAAGCTCTGCTCCGGCCTCCAAGCACTTCGCGATCCTCTCGGCCGCATCGAGCAGGAGGAGGATCTCCTCCTTCTCAAGATCCCGCAGTCCGAGGAGATGGCGGCGCAGCCAACCTCCCGCGCGGGAAGAGGATGCAATCTCCCCGGGATTTTCCGGCGCCATGGTGGAAGGAAAATCGCAAAAGGGGGCTACCCCGTCCAGCCTCTTGCTCCGCTTTTCCTCTCCGCCCCGGCGCGCCGGCACCGCCCGCAAGGACAAGCTCCGTTTTGATTTTTCCGCAAGAACGGGTTACTTTGCGATTGCCATCCCTCCGGGACCTCGATAAAGCTCGAATGAGACCACACAGTGGCTACGATTTCCGGCTTTGCCTACGTCGTCGGCGATAACATCGACACCGATCAGATCATCCCCGCCCAGTATTTGATGTTGCTTCCGACGGTGCCCGAAGAGTACCGCAAGCTCGGCTCCCATGCGCTCTCGGGCCTCCCCGAGGAACTCTACCCGGTGCGCTTCGTCAGCCCGGGGGAAGAAACCACCCGCTATCCCATCCTGATCGCCGGCCGCAACTTCGGTTGCGGCTCTTCCCGGGAGCACGCCCCGATCGCGCTCGCCGCCGCGGGCTGCCGGATCGTGATCGCCGAAAGCTACGCCCGGATCTTCTTCCGCAATGCGGTTTCGACCGGCGCCCTCTATCCCTATGAGTGCGCCCAGCGCCTCTGCGAAACGATCCGAACCGGCGATCCCGTCCAGATCGATCTCCAGGACGAAAGTCTCCGCTCGGGCGGTGCGCTCCACCCGCTAAAACCCCTGGGAGAGGCCCGGCCCGTCATCGAGGCCGGAGGTCTTTTCCAATACGCCCGCCGAGCGGGCATGGTTCCCACCCCATAGGGACGCTTCGATCCGGGATCTCTTTCCGCTCATGAAGACCTATCGCATCGCCGTCCTCGCCGGCGACGGCATCGGGCCGGAAATCATGGCCGCTACTTTGCCGATCCTTCGGGCCGCGGCGCACAGGTTCGGCTTCCGCCTCGACTTCGAGGAAGCCCTGGTGGGGGGGGCGGCCATCGATGCCGTCGGAAAGGCCCTGCCGGAGGAGACCCTCGCGATCTGCCGCGACTCGCAAGCGATCCTCTTCGGTGCGGTCGGCGGCCCCCAATGGGAAGCCCTTCCCGCCGAAAAGCAGCCCGAGCGGGCCGCCCTTCTTCCCCTCCGGCGCACCTTCGGCCTCTACGCCAATCTCCGCCCGATCATCTGCTACCCGGAACTCCTGAGCGCCTCCCCTCTCAAGGCTGAGATCGCCCGCGGCGTCGACCTGCTCGTTGTCCGGGAGCTGACAGGCGGCCTGTATTTCGGCCAGCCCAAGGGAACCGTGATGACCGACCGGGGCGAGAAAGCCATAGACACCTTGGTCTACGAGACCGCCGAGATCGAGCGGGTGGCCCGTGTCGCTTTCTCGGCCGCGCGCTCCCGCAAAAAGTTCGTGACCCTCGTCGACAAGGCCAACGTGCTCGAATCGAGCCTGCTCTGGCGCAAGACCGTGCGCCGGATCGCCGCCGAATACCCCGACGTCCAGCTGGGCTTTCTTTACGTCGACAACGCCGCCATGCAGCTGGTGCGCAATCCGCGCCAGTTCGACGTGCTCCTCTGCGAAAACCTCTTCGGCGACATCCTAAGCGACGAGGCGGCGGCTCTTTGCGGCTCTCTGGGCATGCTCCCGAGCGCTTCCTTGGGCAAGGCCCGGTTCGGCCTCTATGAGCCTGCGGGCGGCTCGGCTCCGGACATCGCCGGCAAGGGGATCGCCAATCCGAGCGCGCAAATTCTTTGCGGGGCCCTCCTGCTCCGCTACAGCCTGGGCGAGGAAAAGGCGGCCCAGGCGATCGAAACGGCGTTCCGCGCCGCCCTGAGCGACGGCTTCCGTACGCCGGACATCGCCGACGACGGCGGGAAGACGGTGGGAACCGAAGCTTTCGCCCAAGCAATCCTCGATCGCCTCGAAAACCCCTGAGCGCCTCCGGGGACGTGGGGTTTTGCTTTCCCTGCGTGCTTTTTCGTTGTCAAAAAGAAGGATCATGAGCTCCCTCGACCTCGACGAACCTCTTCCCGTGAGCACCGAGGATCCGGTCAACGCGCGGATCCTGGCTGTCTCCGAGGACAAGCTGGCCGGATTCCACGAGGAGCCTTTTGCCGTGATCGCCCGCCTCTCCGGCCTTCCCCTCGCGACCGTCACTGCCCGGATCCGGGCGATGCTCTCCGCAGGCACAATCCGCCGAGTCCGGCAGACCCTGCTCGCCAACGATCTGGCCCCCGGCGCCCTGATCGCCTGGGAGATTCCCGAGGAGAAGCTCGGCGCGGCCTTCGACTTTCTCGTGGCGGAGGATCCCTTCAGCGGCCATGTGGTCATCCGTTCCACCGATTCCGCCTCCGCCGGCTCTTCCTTCCGCCTCTGGAGCACCCTCAAGGTTCCGCAGGGATTCTCCCTCGAAGCCCACTGCCGCTACCTCTCCGGCCAGATCGGGGCGGTTCGCCACCGGATCCTGCGCGCCAAGGGGATCTTCACCCTGGGCGTCGGTCATGTCCGCCGACGGACTCTCGAAATCGGCGCCCTCTCTCCCGCCCGGGCCCGGATGCACCCGGTCACAGTGCGAAGGCTCTCCGACGTGCAGTGGAAAGTCCTGGAAGTGCTCAAGGAAGAGCTTCGGCCCGACGAGATCCGCTTGGGCTTCTGGCAGTCCCGCACCCGATCGGCCGGCCTCGACTTCCCGGAGTTCGTCCGCGTGGCGCGAGAGCTTGAGCGGCTTGGCATTCTCGGCCGCTTCTCGACCTTCCTCGAGCATGTGAAACCGCTTTCGACGGGCGAGCGGGTCACGCGCTTCAACGGTCTGTTCCATTGGGCGGTGCCGCCGGGAAGAGTGGAGGAGGCGGGCCAGGAGATCGGCCGCTTCGAGATCCTGACGCACTGCTACTGGCGGGAGGCTGGTCCCGAGTTCGGCAACGTCAACCTGATGGCGGTCGCGCACGGCCGGGAAAAGGATCGGCTCTTGCTCCACAAGGCCGCCATCGACGACCATCTTCGGCAGATCGGGATCCCGGTCCTCTATTCGAACATTTTCTGGGGAGGACGCAGCGAAATCAAACCATCGGAAATCTTGCCGGAGGCTTATCGGAAATGGAGCCGCTCAAGGGGAATCGACTGGCGGACGATGCGCGACGGCTCCTCCTGAAACGCGTCCGGCCGGTCTCGGCTCGGCTGGCCCGCAGGCTGCGCGACCAGTGGAATGAGCTCCACCTGGATCTCGGCCCCCTCCGAAGCACCTTTCGCTCCTACTCCCCGGCCAAGCTGCGCGCCGACCTGAGCGCGGCGGTCAACGTCGCCCTCCTTTCCTTTCCCCAGGGGATGGCCTATGCCCTGATCGCGGGACTACCGGTCCAGTTCGGCATCTACGCCTGCGCGGTCGCCTCGATCGTCGGCCCCCTCTTCCAGAGCTCCCGCTATGTCGTCCTCGGGCCGACCAACGCCACGGCCGTTCTGGTCTTTAGCTTCTACCTGGGCATGCAGGGCAAGATCGACAAGCTCCATTCCCTGAGCCTGCTGCTGCTCCTGATGGGGATCGCCCTTCTGGCCGGAGCCCTCTTCCGGGCCGCGGCCCTTACCCAATACGTTTCCCGGACCGTCGTGATCGGCTACGTCACCGGGGCGGCCTTCCTGATCATCGCCAATCAGGCGCACCATATGCTCGGGATCTCGATCCCGGAAGTTTCCACCTTCTTCGACATCGTTCAGCAGACGGTCCGTCACGCCCCCCAAGCCCAATGGCCGTCCGTCGCCCTGAGCCTCCTCGCCTTTCTCGCCTGGTTGTGGGTCAAGAGGCTCTTCCCCAAGCTGCCCGCGGTGGCGGTCGCCCTCCTAGTCGTATCGGTCTTGGCCCTTCCCTTCCGCTTGCTCCACCTTCCGGTCCGCTATCTCGATCCGATCCCCTTCGGGTACTGGCCGGTTACCCTCCCCTCTTTCCGCTGGCAGTGGTTTTCCCAGCTCGCCAGCACCTCCCTGGCGCTCGCCTCCTTCGCCGCGATCGAGGGGGCGAGCATCGGCAAGTCGCTGGCCAGCCGCTCCGGGGAGCCGATCGACCTCAACCGCGAGATGTTTGCCCAGGGAGCGGCCAATGTGGCCTGCGCCTTCTTGGGCGGGATGCCGGTTTCCGGCTCGCTCACCCGTTCCGCACTCAACTGGATCAGCAGGCCCGCCACCGTCCTGAGCAACTTCTGGAGCGGACTACTGCTGGCCGCTGGCCTCCTCTTGGCGGGCCCCCTCTTCGCCTACATCCCCATGCCCGCTCTGGCGACTCTGGTCGTCCTGACCGGATTTTCCCTCATCAACTGGCGCGAGATCCGGATCGCCCTCCAATCGACGACAGCCGACGGGATCGCGTTCGGGGTGACCTTCTTAAGCGCCCTTCTCACCCCCCTCGACTTCGCGATCGGCCTCGGGATCGGCGTCTCGGTGCTCCTCTTTCTCAAGCAAGTCGGGCAGCCCACCCTCGTCGAGTACACCTACGACGCGGAAGAGGGATTACGGGAAAAAGGCCGCAGCGAGGAGAGGATCCTTCCCGAGATCTGCATCATCCACGTTGAGGGAGAGCTCTTCTTCGGCGTCGCCGATCTCTTTCGGGAGCAGATCCGCCGGATCTGTCTCGATCCCTCTCTCCGGGTAGTCATCCTCCGGATGCGCAACGCCCACCATCTCGACGCGACCTGCGCGCTGGCTATCGACGAGCTGGCCAAGATGATGCACGAGAGCGGCCGCCACCTCCTCATCAGCGGGGCGACACGGCCGATCATCCGCGTGCTCCGCAGCAGCGGGGTGATCGACACCATCGGTCGGGAAAACGTCTTCCCCCTCTTCGGCGTCCATCCCAACCTCTCCACCCGGAACGCCCTCCTCCGCGCCCAGCAGCTCCTCGGCAAAAAAGAGAGCGAAGTCCGGATCTTCTACGAAAAGGTCCAACCCAAGCCCAAGCCCGTCCGCTCCGAAGGAAGCGAATCGACGTAGGGCGGGCGATCTTCCGGACCACCAGCTTGCTCGTGCGGGCGTCGCCGCGGGAGCACGCCCCGTGCTGTAGGCTTTCCAGCCCATCGGTGCTAGCCCCCATTTCTCACCAGTACGAGCTTTCGCGCGAGAGAGGTGCCGATTGAGTCGCTTGCGAGCCGGTCCGGCCGCCAGGATCTCCTCGAGCAGAAACTCTTCGGGGCCGAAGTTCCTCGTCGACAACTCACTGCGCTTCTCCCTCGCGCGAAACCTCGCCTTGGTAAAAAATGGCCGCTATCGCCGGCGGAAAAGCCTGGAGGATGCCCCCCCGGCGAACCCCTCGCTACCCCGGCGCGGGGTGGAGCCGCGCGAAGAAACGGCGGCCGCAGCGAAGGAGGGGATGCCCGGAGAGGTTCACGTTCGCGCGGGGGTCGGTGACTCGCTGCCCATCGATAAGCACCGCCCCTTGCGCGAGGAGGCGCTTGGCTTCGGACCTGGAGGGCGCCGCTCCGATCAAAAGCAAGATTTCCACGATCGGCATCTGGTGGCCGGGCAACGCGAACTCGGGGACTTCCTCCGGGACCTCCCGCTGGGAGAAGACCCGCTCAAAGCCCTTGCGCGCACTTTGGGCCGCCTCCGTGCCGTGGAACCGGGCGACCAGCCACTCGGCGAGCGCCTTCTTTGCTTCCATCGGATGGACATCCGGGGAGAGCGGCCGACCCAAAAGGATCGGATACCAGCGGGCCATGAGGGCATCGGAGATGCGCATCGTCTTGCCGAAGATCTCCTCCGGCGGCTCGGCCACGCCGATCGCATTCCCCAGCGACTTGCTCATCTTGTTCTCGCCGTCGAGGCCTTCAAGGAGGGGAAGGGTCAGGACCACCTGAGGCGGCTGATTCATCTGCTCCTGGAGATCCCGGCCGATCAGCATGTTGAAGAGCTGATCGCTGCCGCCGATCTCTACGTCGGCGTGGACCATGACCGAATCCCATCCTTGGAGAAGGGGATAGAGCAGCTCGTGGAGCCCGATCGGCTCGCCCTTTTCCCATCTCTGCTGGAAGTCGCGGCGCTGGAGGATACGGGTGGCGGTCACACGGCGCTCGAGGAGCAGGAGATCCCGGCTCGTCATCTTCTCGAACCAGTCGGCATTCCAGACGATTTCGACCCGGTCGGGATCGAGGATTCGGAACGCCTGCTCCCGGTAGGTCGCCGCATGGCGGCGCACCTCCTCCGCGGAAAGCTCCGGCCGGACCGCTTTGCGTCCGGTCGGATCGCCGATCTGGGCGGTAAAATCGCCGATCACCAGCACCGCCAGATGCCCCAGATCCTGAAACTGGCGGAGCTTGAAGAGCGGCACCGCATGGCCCAGATGCAGATCGGGGGAGGTCGGGTCGACCCCGAACTTGACCCGCAGCGGGCGGGAGGCCGCCAGCCGCGCCCGCAGCTCCTGCGGAGAATGTACCTGCTCGGTGCCGCTCAGCAGCAGCGCCAACGCCTCCTCGACCGCCATGACGCGCGAGGCCTACCGAGGGGGCTCGGAGGTCTCCCTTCGCCCGTCCCGCCGTTCCGACTTGGCGCCGCTGACGATGATCTGCCGGCCGACAAGCTCGGCGTGATTGAGCTGCGCGAAGGCCAGCTTGGCCGCCTCCAGGTCGGCCATCTCAACGAAGCCGTAGCCCTTCGAGCGATTGGTCCTCCGGTCGCGAACGATGTCGACGTTTTTGACCGGCGCGACCTTGGAGAACAACTCGAAGAGATCGCTCTCCGCCACCTCGTAGGAGAGGTTGCCGATGTAGAGCCGAGGGGTGGAGGGTTCGACGACCGATTCGAACATCGGCTCCTCGCGCTTCGGCCCCTGGCTTGCGGCTTTTGCGGCTTTGGGCGGCCGCCCGTCCTCCCGCGGCGCGCTCGGACGGGGGGAGGCAGCCGATGCTTCCTGCCGTTTCCGAAAGAGCCCCTGGAAAAAGGCTTGCACTTTCTTCCCGAAGGAGAGCTTGCGCGGCTCCTCGGAAGGCCTGCCGCCGCGTCCTCCGCGCCTCCGCGACCGCTGGCGGCGCCGAGAATAGCGCCTGTCGTTTCGTGATGTTGAAGGATCCTGGCTCATGATGAACTATCCCTTGGCGAAGATCCCGAATTCCGCTGCCCGCTAGCGCCGGGAAGCCGAAAGGGATCTCTGGCTTATGGTTCGATTCGATTCGTGCGTCTCCTGTTCTTGGAACGGCTTCCCTCCGCGATCCGCCGCGGATAGCCGGGAAGCGGAGACAAGGCGATGCCGGAAGTCGGTCGGCGAAAGGAAGAGACCTCTCTTCCCCGGCCGCCACGCCATGGTGATCCCCTAATCGGGATGACGAGACGAACGGCCGTAAAGAAGCTCGGACCGAAGCCGAGGAATACGCCGCTTGCTTACCTATCCTCCATCGAAAGGGGGAGGTTTCCGGTCCGGCAGCGATTTCCTCTTCCACGCGCAGAATGTCTTGTCTCCGTCTCGTGATTGAGAACTCTGCTTTTAAGCATAAGCGAACGCCCCGCCCGCGCAACGAATTTTCCGAGCGGGAGGAGCGAAGATGCCTTGCGCTCAAAACAGCGGTCGATCGCCCTCTCCCTCGGGGACGGCCGCCATGCGAAACCGCGGGATGCTGACCACGATCGGCCTCCCGCTCTCATCCCGTCCGAAATAGGCTCCTTCAGCCCAGGTAGGTTGCCGGTAGAGATGATAGCTTGAATAGCGGAACTTTCCGCCGGGCCGCAGCTCCGGAAACGATCCCACAATCCCTTCGCCTTCGATCACTACCTTTTCGCCGGTTTCCTCGTCGGTGAGGACCCATTTTCTTCCCTGCAGCTGCACGGTCCGATCGCTTCCGTTGCGGATGCTGAGATAATATTGGCAGACCAGCGGCCGTTCCGGCTCTCCTTTGCCGGAGACCCGGAATCGAAGCTGCTCGATTTTCACCTCGAGCCCGGGTACAGCCTGTGGGGAGAAAGAGGTCTTCATTTCCCTTTCCGAGAGGGCGACTATCCCCTTAGACTAAATCCGCCCCCTGCCTTTGGCAAGGCCACTCGATGCCTCCTTTCCCTCCTGTCGCCCTGACGATCGCCGGCTCCGACTCGAGCGCGGGCGCGGGCATCCAAGCCGACCTTAAGGCCTTCTGCGCATTCGGCGTCTACGGTGCCACGGCGATCACCGCCATCGTCGCCGAACACCCCGGCAAGGTCGTGGCGGTCTCCGCCGTCGATCCTTCCCTGGTCGGCAGCCAGATTGATGCCGTCTTCGCGTCCCTCCCCGTTGCGGCCGTCAAGACCGGAATGCTTCCCCTCCCCGGTATCGTCCGGGCGGCGGCCGACCGCCTGCGGCAGCTCGCGTCTGGCTTACCCCTGGTTATCGATCCGGTCCTCGCCGCTTCGTGCGGCGAGCCCCTCGCCGCGCGAGAGACCCTCGCTGCCATCGCGGACTCCCTTTTCCCCATCGCCCGCCTGGTAACTCCGAATCGAACCGAAGCCGAGCGGCTGCTGGGAAGGCGGATCAGTTCCCCGGGGGAGCTGGCGGACGCGGCCCGCGAGCTAGAGGAGCGCCACGGGGTTCCCTTCCTGGTCAAAGGCGGCCACTTGAGGGGCGATCGGGCGGTCGACTTTCTTGCCGAAGGGGGAACGGTGCGCTCCTTCGAGGCTCCGCGGGTCCCCGGATCGGATCCCCACGGTACCGGCTGCGCGCTCTCCGCCGCGATCACCGCCCGCTTGGCTTGGGGAGATCCACTCCCCGCCGCCGTGGCGGCGGCCAAAGGGTGGCTCACCGCGCTGCTTCCCCACACCTCCCGATCCGGACCCTACGAATTCCTGCCACCGCCCGGTCCGAGCGGGGACACTACCAACCTTCGGTAACCAGGGTCACGACCCGCTTGGCGAAATCCTGCGCCACCCAAGGCATCACCTGCCGCTGCGCCTCCGGCGAGTTGATCTGGGTAAAGAAGAAGCTCGATCCGGACACGCCCGCGCCGTTGATCACCTTCCTCCCGAGCTTCCGATTCAAGAGCGTGACCGTTCCGATAAGGACGAAGCGGTATTCGGCGGTCGTCAGCGGATCAAGGACCTCCGGACGGATGGGCATCCGGACAAAGTCGGTGAGCGTGACATCGAGCTCCGCGTCCGCCTCCTCCGGTCCGACCGTCCGCAAGCTCCCGTCGTTGTCGAAGGCCTGGATGATCTCGTTGGTGACCATCGACTGAAGCTGAGGGATGACGGTCTTGTTCCGCACGGTCGGGACCCAAATGGTGCGCAGCCCGTGCATCTGCTTGCCCCCAACTGTTCCAAGGCGATAGCCTCCCGAGCAACCGGTGAGCAAGACCGCAAGGAGCAGGAGCAAGAGCCAACAAGGCCCCATCCTTTTCGCGTTCGACCCAAGCCTCACGGGCCGCTCGCTCCGCTGCCGTCAGCGGGGGCACCCGCCGGAGCCGGACTCGGGGGATTCAGCGCCGGAGCAGCCGTGCTGGCCGTTGCGGTCCCCGGCAAGCCGAGGTCTTTTTCGACCATCGGACGAAGCTGCTTGACCTTCTGCTCCGCGACCTTCCCCTGCTCGGATTGCGGGTTCTGGCGGATCACGTCGCTGTAGTAGATGAAGGCGGCCTTGTAGTTGTGCATCTTTTCGTAAAAGGCGGCGATGTTGAAGCTGCCGAGCGTGGCCCGCTTCTTGAGCAGCTCCAGATGCTCGCGCGCGGCGGCTACCTTATCCCCCAAGGGGTAGCGGATGATGTAATCTTCGAAGGCTTCCACCGCCTTTTCCCCTGCGCTCTGGTCGTAGGCCGTAGACAAGGCCGACAAGTACCAAGTGTAGCCCAGCTGGTACTGGGCGTCGTCGGCCAGCTCCGAGTTCGGATACTTGTCGAGAATCCGGCTGAAAGCCGCGATCGCCTCGCTGTATTTCTTCTCCTTGGTCCGCGCCAGGCCCAACTGAAACTCCGCGATCGGAGCCAGCCGGCCGTATGGGGCCGCACGGATGATCGACTCGAAAATCTCGACAGCGATCTTCATCGAGGGACCGAACGGCACGCCCAGCACTCGCTGGGGCTCGCCCGCCAGATAGAGGTTGCCGATCGCCAGCTTCCGCTCGAGCGCCTGCTCGAAGAAGGAGCTCGCCGGATACTTCTGGATCATCTTGTCGTAGGCCTTGTCGGCTTTAAGGAAATCCCCTCGCTTCTCCAGGCATTCGGCGATCCGAAACTGGGCTTCCGGGGCGAAGAAAGAGTATGGCCAGCGGCGCACGAGCACCATAAACGCTCGCATCGCGTTGTCGTAGTCTTTCGCCTCCAGAAATTTTTTGCCGAGCGCGAGCTGATCGCGCGAGCTCGACGCCGAGAGGCCGGCTCCCGTGCTTTCGTCGGTCCAACCCTCGCCGGGCCTCCAGACAAGCGGAGCATAGAGTCGCGCGGGCACGAGCCCGGTCACAAGCAGAGCCAAAAGGAGCCGCCGAATAAGCACCGTGACTCGCTAGGGTAGCCGCTCGGTCTCTACCGGTCAAGGGGTCGGCCGGAAAGCTGTCGTAAGCAAGTGCAGTGTGGGGGCCGTAGGATCGTCCATGAGATGGGGGCATGGACGGCTTATGGCGAGGCGGAAGGATGGCGGGTCAGGAAAGTTCCGGAGGTGATCATCCGGGCGATGGCCAAGCGGATCCGTTGGTTGGATGCGACGCGGCTTTTGGATCGGAGGAGCGGGAAGTCCCTCGTCCGCAAGAGCGCCGATGGAGACGGTGGAGCAGGACCTCGGACTGTATCGGGAGCGCTACGAGGGTGAAACGGGCGGCATTTTCACCAGAAGCTTCGGGAGGAGCATGGGATGGAGTAGCGCTATTCCTGGGCCCGGTGCGCGTTATAGACGGCTGGACTGCTGCCGAAGCGGCGGCCGGAGCCGGGCCGCCTTCTCTCCGGCAACCGGAGGCACCGCAGCGGTCTTCGGCAGGCGATGGCGCGAAAGAAAGAACCTATTGGCGATCACGGTCGGGATGACGGCGGTCCCGATGATCGCCGCCACCAAGGTCGAATATGGACATGTCATTCATAGGGCTCCGCCGCAGAGCGCCCCGTCTCCGGCAGCCGGAAGAAAGAGTTTTCGAGACTTCCTCCTCGTCACGCCGCCGGCGTTCCGGTAAGCTTCTAAATAGGTATCGGAGCCGAGCAGATTCGGGAGATCGCTTCCTCCGCCGGCCGCACCGCTTATCGGAAAGTCTAGGCGCCGGCCGAGGGCAGAACGGAGACGGCTCGCGGGATCTGCGAAAGAGGTAGGAAGATTTAGGCCATGACTTCGCGCAAGAACACCGCCCGTCGACGCTCCGCACGATCCGAAGCGGCCGCCGTCCGCATCCAGAAAGCGAACCGGCCCGGCCGGCGCCCCCCTCGGCGAAAGCTTCCGGCCGATCCGACCCTCTCGCTCGAACCGACCGTCGCAACGGCACCCCGCCGCCCAGCCTCGACGCCGGTAGATCCGCCCTCCGGGGTCCCGGTCTCCTCGGGCGACGGGCACACCCTCCGCCTGTGCCTAGTCGCGCGAGGACCGGATTCCCTCTTCGCTTACTGGAACGGATCCGAAGCGCGCCTGGCTCAAGTCGCCCGCGAGGCCGGCGACGGCTGCATCGTCCTCCGGCTCCGCCGGGCCGACGGGACGGTCCGCGAGGAGCATGTTCTTTCCCCCGGCTGCCGGAACTGGTACTTCCGGCTCCCCGAGGGCGGGCGGAGCTTTTCGGCCGAGCTCGGAGTCTATAGGGTCCGCGGAACCGAGAAGACCTTCTTTCCGCTTTGCGCCTCCCCGTCCGTTCCGCTTCCCCGCTTCGCCCCCTCGGAGCGGACCGACCGGACGCTGGTCACCTTCCCCCCGGGAGTCCCGTTCCGCCGGATCGCCGCGGAGCTTCACCCGCTTTCCCGACCCGGCGAGAGGCTCGCCGAAACCCTCGCCCGCCTCCAACAGCCGCGCGGGGGGAGACCCTCCCCGTCTTCCCCCGGGCTCCCCGACAGGTGGACGGCAGCCTGGGCCGGATCGCAGACCGCCGGAAGCTTTGGAGGCAGCCCTCCCGCCTTCGGCCTTTTTTCCTGGCCGGGCTCCCTGCCTTGGCCGGGCTCGGTGAGCGCTTGGCCCGGTTCTCTGGCTCGGCCGGGAGCCGCAGTCGGGTGGCCGGGGAGCTTCGCTTGGCCGGGCTCGTTCGCCTGGCCCGCGTCATGGATGTCCAGCCCTTTCGGAGCCGCCTGGGGCGTTCCGCCGGGGCTCGGCGGCGAGCGCGGTTTCTTCCTCCACGTTAATGCGGAGCTCATCCTCTACGGCGGGACCGATCCCCAAGCGCAGGTCACCGTACTCGGGGAACCGATCCCGCTCCAGCCCGACGGAACCTTCCGCTACCACTTCCTCCTTCCCGACGGGAGCTATCGAATCCCCATCGAAGCGCTTTCTCCCGACAAAGTGGAGACTCGCGGGGCCACCCTCGCCTTTTTCCGGAGGAGCACCTATCGCGGGAAGGTCGACGCCACCCCGCAGCCGCCGCTTCCCCCCGAGCCGTTAGGACGCATCCCCGGCTAAGACGGCCTCCGGAGAGAAAGCGGCCCCGCCCGATGGAAGCCCGAGGCTACCTCTCGATTCTTCTTCACGGCCACCTCCCTTTCGTCCGCCATCCCGAGCATGAGGAGTTCTTCGAGGAGGACTGGCTCTTCGAGGCGATCCTCGAATGCTATCTCCCCCTTTTGGAGGTCCTCGAGGGGCTCTTGCGCGACGGGATCGACTTCCGGCTCACCCTCTCCCTCTCCCCGACCCTCTGCGCGATGCTCGGAGATCCTCTCCTCCGAAGGCGGTTCCGGCGCCACCTGGAGCGGCTTCTCGAGCTCGCCTGCCGGGAATCGGACCGGACGATCTCTTCCCCGCCCTTCCACAAGCTCGCCGGGTTCTACCGGAAGAGATTCGAGGAAGCTCGCGAGGCCTACGTCGACCGCTATCGGGCCGATCTTCCGGGAGCCTTCCGGCGGATTGCCGATACGGGAAAGCTCGAGCTGATCAGCTGCGCAGCAACCCACGGCTACCTGCCGCTCTTGGCCGAAACCCCCGAAGCGGTTCGGGCCCAGATCCTCGTAGCCCGGGATTCCCACCGGGAGATCTTCGGCGCGGAGCCCCGGGGCTTTTGGCTCCCGGAATGCGCCTACTATCCGGGGCTCGACGCCTATCTCCAAGAGGCCGAGATCCGGTGGTTCGCGGTCGATACCCACGGCCTCCTCTTTGCCGATCCCCGTCCCTTCCTGGGTTCCTACGCCCCGGTCTACACCCCCCATGGGCCGGCCGCCTTCGCCCGGGACGTCGATTCGAGCCGCGAGGTCTGGAGCGCTTCCGAAGGCTACCCCGGGGACTTCGACTATCGGGAGTTCTACCGGGATATCGGCTTCGAGCTCGCCCATGACTACCTGCGCCCCTACATCCTCCCGACGGGCGAGAGAAAGTTCCTCGGGATCAAGTACTACCGGATCACCGGCCCGACCCCGGCCAAAGAGCCGTACTCTCCGGAGGCGGCGCGCGCGAAGGCGGCCGTCCACGCCGAGGATTTTCTTTCCAAGCGCCGGCGCCAGGTCGCCTCTCTCCGGGAACAGGGATTTCCTTTCCCCCCGATCGTGCTGGCCCCCTATGACGCCGAGCTCTTCGGCCACTGGTGGTACGAAGGGCCCTGGTTCCTCGACGCCCTTTTCCGAAGAATGGCTTCCGATCCCGCTCCCCTCTCCCCGACCACCCCGGGCGAATTCCTCGAGCGCTACCCGACCCAGCAGCTCGCCCAGCCCGCCTCCTCTTCCTGGGGGTGGCGCGGCCATTCGGAGGTCTGGCTCGACGGCGTCAACGACTGGATCTATCCGCCCCTCCACGCAGGCGCCCGCCGTCTGGTCGCCCAGGCCACCCGATACGCCGCCCGTCCGGACCCGCCCGAAAGGCTGCTGCGGCAGGCGGCCCGCGAGCTTCTCCTCGCCCAAGCGAGCGACTGGGCCTTCCTCATGAAGACCGGCACCGCTTCCTCCTACGCCCGGAAGCGGACCGAAACCCATCTCTACCGGCTCGATCGGCTCTGTGACCAGCTGGAAAGAGGCTCCCCCGACTTCGCGTTCCTGGACGAATGCGAACGGCGGGACAACCTCTTCCCGAACCTCGAATGGCGCTACTTTGCGGCCGCCCCTCGCCCGCCCTTGCCATGACGCGGCTTTTGCCCTACAAAGGATTCCGCCAACCTCACTGCCGCGTGGTGCAATTGGTAGCACACCAGACTCTGGATCTGGGTGTTCTAGGTTCGAGTCCTAGCGCGGCAGCCACTTAAATCAGCCGCTTCCCTCTGGGATCCGCCCTCTTTCCTCAAACCCGCTGGACGCACGTCCAGCCAAGGAAAACCACCCGCGCAAACATGTACGTGGGTTTATCCGGGATTACGTGGGTTTCCCGCTGAACTGGGATTCCCTTTTCCCGCTGGTAGTCTCGATAGATTCCTTAGCTGTCAGGTCCCGCATGATTGCGTACTGCTTTTTGGAAGAGATGCGGATGGGATTGTTGCCATGTTTTGAGGGCCTGAAGTGGGGTTTGGTGATTGAGCGATTTTTGAGGGTGGTGTTCGTTGTAGAGCCAGGCGTAGCGGTGGAGCGTGGTTTTCAGGTCGAGGGAGCTTTGGAAGTGATGAGTACGGAGGATCTGCGCCAGTCTTCCGTTGAAGCGCTCCACCATGCCATTGGTGCGAGGCGACTTTGGCTTGGTCAGGCGGTGCTCGATTCCCAATGCTTGGCAGAGCGCGTCGAACTCATGGGATCCGGTGGCATCCTTGGGTTCTTGGCCGAAGACCTGATCGGTGAACTCCTTGCCGTTATCGGTGAGGATGGTTCGGATTTTCACGGGTGCCGCCTTGGCCAGCGCCTGGAGAAAGCTGCGGACGGCCGCTGGGGTCTTTGCACGCTTGACCGCCAAGAAGACCCAACGGGTGGCTCGGGTCCTTGGCGACGAAGACATAACGGCGAGACGTCTCGTCGGCCATCTGGGGCAGGTATTTGAGGTCCACATGAAAGTAGCCCGGCAGGTAAACTTTAAAGGGTTGAGTGGGATTGGCCGGTTTTTCCGGTTGAGGCAGCCGGGAGTGGCCTCGGCGCCGCAGGAGCCGGCCCAAGGCCGAGCGGGTCATGGAGGGTTCGATAAATTCGCGGATGACGGCCAGCAGATCGTCCAGCGGCAGCCGGAGCTGCGTGCGCAAGTAGATCACCAGCTCTTCCTGTCCCGCATTGAGTGTCGTCGGAAGATGACTCGATCGAGCGAAAGCTCGTTCTCGCAGGCCGCGGGGGCTACTGCTTCGAGCACAATCTCCTTTTCGCCGAGGTCTTGCGCTCGCTCGGCTTTCCGGTCACCGGCCTAGCAGCCCGCGTCTGTTGGAACCTTCCCGAAAATACCCCGTCCCCTCGAACGCATATGGTTCTTCTCGTAAACCTGGACACACCCTGCATCGCCGACGTCGGATTCGGAGGGCTTACTTTCACCGCTCCTCTCCGCCTTGAGCCCGATGTCGTTCAGGAGACCCGCCACGAACCGATGCGGATCCTCCGCTCCGCGGACGGCTTTCTTGTGCAAGTCCTCCTTGGCGGGGAGTGGCAGGCCCTCTATCGATTCGACCTGCAGCCGCAACTTCCGGTCGACTATGAGATGGCCAACTGGTATGTCTGCTCCCATCCGGCCTCCCGGTTCCGCAAGGAGCTCATCGCTGCGCGGCCGGACGCCGGCTGCCGGTATGCGCTTCGAAACGGCGAGCTGAAGATTTATGGGATCGGGGGAAAGACGGAGCGCCGTCGGCTGGCGAGCGGCGGGGAGATCCGGCGGGTGCTCGAAAGCCGGTTCCGGCTCTCGCTGCCCGAAGAGCCGAGGCTTGTCGATCTCTTGGAGATGTTGGCCGCAGGCACCCTGTCCGACCCGCCGTCTTGAATCAGCAAAACCCGGACTCCGCGAATAGGACAAAGCTGGCAATCTTTCCCCTTTCTCCGGATCGCGGATGCGGGAATGTTCTTTCCGTGATCCCTTCCGTTAGACATGTCACCGCCGGCCGGCTCTTCGCCTCTTTCGTCCTGCTGTTCTTTCTCTCGGCTCTCCCGCTGCACGCGAAGGGCGGGCGGGCGCTCTTCCTCGAGCACTGCGCGCAGTGCCACGGCGCCGACGGAGAGGGGCTTGATCCCAATCCTCCGCTCAAAGACTCACCCTGGGTGACCGGCGATCCGGAGCGGCTGATCCGGATCGTTTTGAACGGCTATGCCGGGAGGATCCGCGTCGGAGAAGAGGAGTACACCGGCCGGATGCCTTCGTGGAGAACGATCCTGAGCGATGGGCAAATCGCTTCCATCCTCACCTATCTCCGGTCGAACCGGGGAGGAGAGAAGATCTCGGCCGATCAGGTCGCCTCCGTCCGCGGGAAAACAAAAGGCGAGCCGACCACGGGCCCGGCTTCGAGCTGCATGGGCGGAGGCGGGAGGAGACACTGCCGTCACCACCGCATGGGCGGCCGAATGGGGTGCGGCTGCGGAAACTGAAGCATCTACGGACTGAGCAGCACCAGGGCGATCGCGGTGGGCATCAGAGCTCCTGCGGCCAATCCGAGCGGGGAGAGGCCATGCGGGAAGTACCGGCTCAAAAGGGCTTGACCCGCCGGGTTGGGAGCGTTGGCGATTACCGTGAGTCCCCCGGAGGCCATCGCCCCTGCCATCACGGTCTGCTTTGAGGTCTCCGTCAGGTCGGGGATGAGGCTGGCAAGGTAGGTCACGAGCGTGTTGTCGTTGAAGGCTGCAATCGCCGCGACGCTCAAGAGGAGGCTCGTTTCGCCGAGCCGCTCGAGGAGCGGGCGGATCCACCAACTCTGCCGGCTCCCGAGAATCTCCAGCCCGGCGAGAAAACACCCGACCAGCACCGCTTGCCGAAGAGAGAGCCCGCTCTGGAAGGGCCGCGTCATGCGAAAAAAACTGAGAAAGAAGAGGAGTCCGCCCAGGCAGAGGATCGGCGTGTCGGCCGCAGCCACGATCCAAGCAACGAAGAGGAAATGGACTACGGTGATCCATCCGGGAATCCGTTCCGGGGCGACTTGTTCCGCCGGGCCCCGGCGGCGGATCGCTTCGAGGCGGGCGAACTCTTTCCGGAAAACCGCCAGGTAAAGCAGGCTGCTCAACACGGTCGCTACGATCGCCTTCGCCCCGAAGTGGACGAACATATATCCGGTTCCCCAGCCCCAAGGACGCGCGGCCATGAACACCGGCGGGGCAGCGAAATGGGTAAGGCAGCCGCCGATCGATATGTTGGCAAACAGAAGACCGACCGTCGCGTAAGAGAGGGCGGGACAAGGGCCGAGGGAAAAGAAGCGCTTGCCGAGCAAAAGAGCGGTCACGGTCATGGCCGCTGCCTCCGTGACGAGGGAGCCGGTCAGGGTCCCCAGCGTCAACAGGAAAAACCACCAAGCGGCGACCGACCCGCGCCCCAAGGCGGCCACCCGTTGAAGCCATCGGTCCAGGCAGAGAAGGATCGGCCGGCTTGAGGTGACCGCCATGATCGCAACCACGAAGACCGGCTCTGCGAAATCCCGGCTCAGCCCCAACCGCTGGATGGCTCCGGCCCATCCCTTGACGCCGACCAGAATCCAGAAAAGCGGCACGACCCAGATGCCGAAGACCACTTCGACATGGCCCAGGAATAGCAGCAGCTCGCCGACCATCCGCTGGTTCGCCGCGCTCGCCTGTTGTCCCGACTCGAGCCGGCGCGCCCGCTCCAAACGGCCGCATCCCATGCGGTGGAGGGAGGGCGCAAGGAAAGTATGGACGATCGCCAGAACGAAGATCCCCGCTTCGAGAAGCCGAAGGGAATCTTCCCCGAGGGCCTTCCCCAAAACTTGCCGAAGGGGCGAAAGAGCCGCCCCTCCCCAAACGGTCCGGGACCAAAACATCGCTTTCCGTTCCCTGCCCTGTTTCGCTCGATGCTCACGGCAGCTCCTCCCGGAGCGCCCGCTCCAGCGCGCCGACCATCCCGGCCAGGTCGTCGCGGGAAGCGCACAGGGGCGGGACCAGGACCAGGACGTCCCCGACGGGCCGCGTCAAAAGACCGTACGCTCGCGCCCGCTCGCAGACCCGAAAGCCTACCTCCATCTCCGCGGGAAAGGGTGCCCGATCCTCCCGGCGCTCGACAAGCTCAACCGCCAGCACCAGACCCTCTTGCCGCACATCCCCCACGCGCGGGTGCCGCCAGAACCCCATGGCAAGCTCGCGCAGAGTTGCCGCCCGCCGGGCGACCCGCTCAAGGACCCTCTCCTCTGCGAAGACCGAGAGCGAAGCCAGCGCCGCCGCGCAGCCAATCGGGTTCGCAGTGTAGCTGTGCCCGTGGAGAAAGGCCCGGCCGCGCCCCCCGCGGAATCCCTCGTAGATCTCCTCGCGCACGAGGGTGGCCGCCAAGGGAGTCATCCCCCCCGTGAGCCCCTTGGCCAAGCAGAGCAGGTCGGGGAAGACCCCTTCCCGCCCGCAGGCGAGCCAGCTCCCCAGCCGGCCCAGGCCCGTGAAAACCTCATCGGCGATCCACAAGATCCCCCGTTCCCGGCAGAGCCGGTCGAGCTCCCGCAGGTACCCTTCCGGATGCATCCACATCCCGGCGGCGGCCTGCACCTTGGGCTCGATCACCAGCGCGGCGACTCGATCGCAGTGGCGATCGAGCGCGTTCTCGAGCTCCCGGAGGCATTCCCAGGAGCAGCGGCGGTCGAGCCTCGCATCCCGAAGGCCCGCCGCCGCGCGGTTGAAGGGGCAGCGGTAGCACGCCGGCGAAGGAACGGAAGCCGAAGGGAAACGGAGTTCCTGGAAGAGCCGGTGGAACCGGCTCCGGCCGACGCTCATCGCCCCCGCGGTGTCCCCATGGTAGCCCTCCTCGAGGCAGAGAAACAGGTTGCGCCGGGGTTGGCCGTTTTGCCGATAATATTGCCAAACAATCTTGACAGCCGCCTCGATCGCCGTCGCGCCGTCATCCGAAAAAAAAGTCCGGTACCGAGGGCCGCTCTCGCCCCCCGCGATGACGCTCAGCTTTTCGGCAAGCTCGCACGCCCAGGGGTGAGTCAGCCCGAGAAAAGAAACGTGGTCGATCCGGTCCAGCTGCTCCCGGACGGCTGCCACCAGGCGGGGATGGCGGTGGCCGTGGATGTTGGTCCAAATCGAGGAGTTGCCGTCCCAATAGCGATTCCCTCTCTCGTCCCACAGATAGGCGCCCTCCCCGCGCACGATCACCGGCATCGGGTACGCCGGATCGCGCCAGGGCCGATCGGACGTAAAAGGGTGCCAGACGAAGGCCCTGTCTCGCTCCGCGGGGCTCACGGCTCCTCTCTCCGGAGCTCTGCTTGGAGCGCCCGGATCTCCTCCGGCGTATGGAACGCGCAAAGGGAAATCCGCAGCCGGGCCTCCCCCTTGGGAACGGTCGGAAACCGGATCGCCGGTGCGAAGATTCCCCCCTCCCGAAGCCGGGCCGCCGCCGCAACCGCCCGGCGTTCCTCCCCGTAGACCACCGGAAAAATGGGAGGGCGGCTTCCGTCGCCTCCCGCGAAGAGCGCGATGCGCTCGCGCAGCCGCTTCCGCCGCTCCTCTCCCTCCTCCCCGATCGCCAGGGCGAGAGCCGCCGCGGCCGCCGCGACCGCAGGCCCCGGGAGGGCCGTCGAGTAGACGAAGGAGCGTGCCCGGTTGACCAAGAGATCGATAAGCTCCCGGTCTCCCGCGACGAACCCGCCCGCCGATCCCAGCGCCTTCGAAAGGGTTCCTAACTCCACCTCGATCCGGCCCTCCAAGCCGAGCGCCTCGATAAGCCCCGCTCCGGTCCGCCCGAAGACGCCTTCGGCGTGGGCCTCGTCCACCAGGCACCAGGCCCCGTGTTGCTCCTTGAGCGCCACCAGCTCCCGCAACGGAGCGACGTCACCGTCCATGGAAAAGACCGACTCGGTCACCAGCAGCACCCGCCGGAAGCGCCGCCGTTGGCGAAGCAGGATTTCGCCGAGCGCGGCCATATCGTTGTGGGGGAAGACGCGCAGTGTCGCCTTGCTCGCGCGCGCTCCGTCGATCAGGGATGCATGGCTGAGCCGGTCGAGGAGGACCAGATCCTCGGCCCCCACCAGAACGGGAATCGTTCCTACGGCGGCCGCATAGCCGCTCGAAAAGACCAGGGCCGCTTGACGCCGCTTCCAGGAAGCCAAGCGCGCTTCGAGCTCCCGGTGCAGCGACGCATCGGGGCAAAGCAGCCGGGAGGCGCCGAGGCCCGCCCCCCATCCGCGGAATGCCCGGCAGCCCGCCTCGATCACCTCCGGATGTCGGGCGAGCCCGAGATAATCGCTCGAGGCGAAGTTGCACCAGGGCCGCTTGCCGTCTTTGTGCGATGGTTGCGGCAGCGACCGGTAGAGCCCCGCCTCCGAGAGGCTCTCGAGCTCCCTCCGGAGCGCCGCGCGGAATTCCCCGCTCATCGATGCCAGCGTCCCTCCGCCTTGAGCACCCTCCCGTGCACCATGAGGAAGAGCGGCTCCTCCCGGCCCTCGCAGCAGGCTTCCCACGGATCGAGCCCGCTCTTCCACCGGAAGGCGACCAGGTCCGCCCACGCTCCGCTTCGGATCTCGCCCAGGGTGCCGCCGTAGCCCAACGCTCGAGCCGGCGCGGCCGTCACCATCTCCCACCACCGCTCGGCGGGAATTCCGGGATGCTTGCGGCGGGCCGACCGGATCTCCTCCCGCAAGTCGAGGGAGTCGTTGCTGGCGAGGCTGTCGGTCGCCAGGCAGATGGGGATTCCGAGCGAGAGCATCCGCTCCAGAGGGAAAGGAGCGTAGGAAAAGAAAGCGTGCGACTTGGGGCAGTGGACGACAGAGTAGTCCCTTCGTGCCAGCAGGGCCCAGTCCGCATCGGCTAAATAGTTCAAGTGGACCAGCAGCATTCCGGGAGCGAGGCCGCCGATCCGGTCGAGCCACTGCAGCGGAGAGATCTCCCGCCCCTTCTCTGCCGTGCGCCCGGCTTGGCGGACCAGGTCGAGGAGCGCACCGTCTCCGTGATAAAACATCTCCCACTCCTCGGGCGACTCGGACAGATGCGTGGTCACAGGAAGCCGAAAGCGGCGGGCGGCCTCCCGGACCAGCCGGTAGAGCTCGGGCGAGACCGTATAGGGCGCATGCGGCGCCAGCCCGAGCTTGCCGAGCGGGCCGGGAGGTTGGTCGAAGAAGCGGAGCACAGCGCCGGTCGCCTCCGCGGACCAGATATGAGGGCGGACGTCGATAAGCTCGAGGAACCACCAGCAGCGGAGCGGGAACTGCTCGGCCCAAAGAAGAAGCTCGGGGAAGGCCTCGATGTTGGCCACGCCGGTCGTGCCGGATTCGGCCAGCCGCGCGAACCCCTCCTCGAGAGACGCCTGCAAATCCGTCCGCCTCAAGGCGGCCTTGAGGCGGATGATCTCCTTCAGCCAGGCCGGGAAGGACCCGGAGGGTAGCTTTCCGCGAAGGCCCGAGTAATCGAGATGGACGTGCGCATTGATCAGGCCCGGAGAGAGAACGGCGTCCTCGAGGACGATCCGCTCTTCGCCGGGGCGGCAGGAAATATCCTCCGCTACCTCGACGATCCGGCTTCCGAGCACGCGCACCGTACCGGGAGCCACGATCTCTCCGGGTTCGAGGAGGACAGCCTTAGCCGAGATGAGCATCCGTCGTCGTCCGATCTTAGCCGATATTGCTCTCCCGCGGCGGCTCCGGCTCCTTTCGCGGCTTCCGCGGCTCGTAGAGGAGGCGGGGATGGGCGGCGTAGAGTCGCGGGAAGGCGTGACTCCCCCACCGCTGCCAAGCATAGGCGGCCCCGGAGCTCAGCGCCCAGCCGTAGAACGCTCCCGCCAGCCAGCCCGCCAGAACGTCGGAGGGATAGTGGACCCCGAGATAGACCCGCGAGTAGCCCACCAGTCCCGCCCAGAGCCAAACCCAGGCAAACCTCGGCCCGTAGAAAGCGGTCGCCAAGTAGGCGAGGGCCGCGTTGTTTGCCGCGTGCCCGGAAGGAAACGACCGGCCTTGCGGCCCCCGGCTCGGATCGGACCAGGAAATCTTTCCTTCGTCGACCAGGCGGACACCGGGAAGAACGGAAAACGGCCGGGGCCGGTTGACCAGATGCTTGATTCCATCGGTCACACCCATGTCCCCCACGACGAGACAAAGCCCGACAAGGCCGAGGAAACAGCGGTCCCGAAAGCGGCCGAAGACGGCCAAGGCCAGAACGCCCGCGAGCACGATTCCCCGGAAGTGGTGGTAGTGGGAGACCACGGGCATCCAGCGGTCGAGCAGCGGAGAGGTCCAGCGCGTGTTGATCTCGTAAAAGAGCCAGAGATCCCAACCCATTGGATTCGACGGCTGCGCGGCCTCGCAGCGGCCTGGGCCGCGGACCCCATTCCTACGTCACCGGCGGGAGAGTCGCAAGGCATTCCCGACGACGAACAGGTCGGAGAGGCCCATCGCCGCCGCGCAGACAGCCGGAGAGAGCACTCCGAAGACCGCGAGTGGAATCGCCGCCGCGTTGTAGAAAAAGGCCCAGAAGAGATTCTCATGAATCGTGCGGAGAGTCTTGGCGCTCAGGGCCAGAATCTCCGGAATCGCCTCGATGTCTTGCCGGAGCAGAATCACGTCGGCCGATTCCCGCGCGATATCGGTCGCCTGGAGGACTGCGATGCCCAAATCGGCCTGGGCGAGGGCCGGGGCATCGTTGATCCCGTCTCCCACGAACGCGACCCCTCCTCCTTCGGCCTGGAGCCTTCGGACGATCTCGGCCTTGGCTTCCGGGCGCACCTCGGCGAAGGTCCGCTCTGCCGGGATTCCCACCTCGCGTGCGAAGGCGAACGCCGCCTCGGCCCGATCGCCCGATACAAGATAGACCTCGTAGCCCCGTTCCTGGAGGCCGCGCAGCACGCCCGCGGCGGAGGGCTTGGGCCGGGTGAGGATCGGAAAGGTCGCCAACAACTCCTTCCCCACGGCGAGTCCGAGCGCCCCATCCGCCTCTCCCTCCGCCTCCGGCGGGACCCGAACGCCGATTTCGGCTAGCCAGCGCAGCGAGCCCAGCCGCGCGACCTCCCCCCGGTAGGAAGCCCGCACCCCAAGCCCGCGTTCCTCCTCCCAGTCCGCCAACTCCACTTCCGGGGCGTCCGAGAAACGCCTCGCCACCGCCTGGCTCAGGGGGTGGCGGCTCGGGGCGGCCAGCGCCAGCGCCAGTCCTTCGACCCCCGCCTGGGGCTTCCCGTAGTAGACCGGCTTCCCTACGGCCGGCTCGGTCAGCGTGCCGGTCTTGTCGAAGACGATCTTCCGGATCCGTCCGCACTTTTCGAGCGCCTGGGCATCGCGGAGGAGAACGCCGCGGCGCGCCGCCACGTTGGCGGCGACCAGGATCGCCGCAGGAGTCGCCAGCCCCATCGCACAGGGGCAGGCGACGACGAGAACGGACGCGGCCCGCAGCAGAGCCGTTTCCCAGCCCAGACCGACCCATGCCCAACCGAGCACGGTTCCGCTGGCCACCGCGAGCACCGCAAGCACGAAGACGTTGCTCACCCGGTCGACCAGCCGCTGGATCGTCGCCCGGCTCTGCTGCGCCCGCTCGACGACCGACGTGATGTGGGCGAGCACGGTTTCCGACCCGGCGGCCGAAACCCGCAACGTGATCCGGCGGCTCATATTGATCGTCCCGGCATAAATCGGGCTGCCGGCTGATTTTTCCACCACTTGGGACTCTCCGGTGAGCATGCTTTCGTCGAGGACCGCTTTCCCCTCCTCGAGGACGCCGTCGACCGGGACGCGATCTCCGGGTCTTAACACGACCAAGTCGCCCTTTCGGAGATCCTCCACCAAAACCTCTTCCTCGCTACCGTCGTCGAGCCGCCGGCGCGCCTTGGGCGGAGCCAGCGACAGAAGCGTCCGCAACGTGCGGGAAGCGCGGAGCGAGACGCGCGCCTCGAGCCAATGACCCACGCTGACCAGGGTAAGAATCGCCGCGGCCTCGTCGAAGTAGACATGGGCAAGTGCCGCCGGCCGCAAGAGGCCGTAGAGGCTCAACAGAAACGCGGCCGTGCTTCCCAAGGAGACCAGCACGTCCATATCGAGCCTTCCGTGGCGGAGCTGCCGGTAGGCTCCCTGGTAGAAAGGACGGCCCGTGAGGATCTGCACCGGCAGGGCCAGGGCGAACTCGAGCCAGCCGACCCAGGCGGCATGCGGGGGAGCCCGAACGAGCCAGGGCAGGAGGAAGAGGAGCGGGGTGAGCACGATGCCGACCAGCAAGCCCCGCTGCCAAGGCCCCGAAGAGTCTTCTTCTTCGTCCGCCGGCGCGGCCTCGTAGCCGGCCTTCCGGACCGCTTCCACGAGCGACGACGGGGAAGGACCGCCCTCCTCGACGTCGACCGTCGCCCGTCCCTTCTCCAGCTCGACCCGCGCCGAAATCACCTTCGGAACGGCGCTCAAGGCGCTCTGCACGTGCCGGGCGCAGTTGGAGCAAGTCATGCCGCCGATTCGCAGTCGGATAGTCATGCTTTCACTATACGCGCCCGCCGCGCCGTTCCCCAAGCGGGAACGGACCGGGTTCCCCGGACTAACGACCCGCGAGCAGCTCGAGGATTTGGACCGCGTTCCAGGCGGCGCCCTTGAGGAGCTGATCGCCGCTCACGAAGAGCGCGAGCGCGCGCGGATGGGAAAGGTCCTCCCGGATCCGGCCGACCAAAACCTCCCGCTTTCCGGCAGCCTCCAGGGGAGTGGGAAAGCGATTAGCCTTACGGTCATCGACGACCGTGACGCCGGGGGCATGGCTCAGGATCTCCCGGGCCTCCTCCGCCGGAAGCTTCCGCCGGGTTTCGATCACGATCGCCTCGGAGTGCGCCCGGAAGACCGGCACCCGGATGCAGGTGGCGCATACGCCTAGATCCGGCTCGCCGAAAATCTTGCGGATCTCCTGCGCGACCTTATTCTCCTCCTCGTTGAACCCGGATTCGTCGATCGGGGTGTTGTGGGAAAAGACGTTGAAGGCGATCTGCTCCGGAAAGACCTTCTTCTGAATCGCTTCTCCAGCCGCATACTGCCGGACCTGGGCGTCGAGCTCGGCCAGGGCCTTCGCCCCGGCTCCGCTTGCCGCCTGATAGGTCGCGACCACCATCCGTTCGATACCTGCGGCTCGATGGAGAGGCCAAACCGCCGTGGCGAGAATGGCCGCGGTGCAATTCGGATTGGCGATGATGCCCCGATGGCGGCCGAGCGCCTTCGCGTTGACCTCGGGTACCACCAACGGGACCCCGTCCGTCATCCGGAAAGCCGACGAATTATCGATCACCACCGCACCGCCCTCGACCGCCTCCGGCGCGTACCGACGGGAGATCGAGCCGCCGGCGCTGAAGAAGACATAGTCGAGCCCCGCGAGCCGTTCCGTCGCGACCTCTTCGACCCGAACCGGCTCCCCGCGGAAGAGAAAGCTCCGCCCCGCGGAACGGGCCGAGGCAAAAAGCCGGATTTCGCGGATCGGAAGATCCCCCTGCTCGAGCAGGCGGAGAGCCTCCTGACCGACCGCTCCGGTCACCCCGACGATGCCGATGCGCAAGCCCATGGCGCGGTTTCCAGCCGCAAAAGAAGGCCGTCCTGCCGCGCGGCTAAGGGTTTCCCTTCTCGCCGGATTTTGCTTCCATGCCGGGAATGAGCCTGGTCGCGTCGATCCCCTTCCCGGCCTTCGTAGGCGCCGGTTCCCGGCTGACGGAGGTCAGCATCTTGAAGAAGGAGGAGAGATCGGGTTTCTCGACCTTGTCTGCTTGCAAGCTCTCCGACTTTCCGATGAAGACCGCACCCTGTTCAATGGCAAGAGCCCCGGTCTGGACGTCCCCCACGACGCGGGCCGAGCCGACCAGTTCCAACCGCTCGCGGGCGAGGATGTTGCCGAACACCTGGCCGCGCACGATCACCCGCTTCGCCCGAATGTCGGCTTTGACCAGAGCCGTATCGCCGATGATCAGGGTTCCGTCTTCGGAGAGGATCTCTCCTTCCAGCCTTCCGTTGAGCTGCAGCTCTCCTGTGAAGCCGACCGTCCCCCGGAATTCGGTATCCCTCGTCAAGACCGTCACCTTAGGACCGTGGTTCTCTCCCTCGTTTTTTTGCGCATCCGTAGAAGTACTCATCGGTAGAAAAGACACACCAAAGCCTTCCCCCTGTTCCCCGCATAGCAAACGCGGCTACAAGGCTCATTTCAATCTCTTTTTCTAGGTTTCGCACCAATCGCTGCTTTACGGTTTCCGATCCGGAGGACCGTTGCTATCATCCCGTGCCGGATGACGGACGATGGACCGGAGCCGCAGCCGCACGGCCCTCCGTGGAAGAAGCGGGTTCTCCGGAGGTCCGTTTGGGCGCTCGCCCTACCCCTCGTACTCGCGGCGCTGCTCTTCGCCGTCGGGCCATGGGTCGGCCGGCGGATCCGGGCCAATACGGCCCTGCTTCTCACCCGGCTCGCCCGCTCCCTCGACCTTCCGTTCGACGTGGCGTCCGCCGAATGGCTCTCCCCGCACTCCCTCCTCCTTCGCGACGTCTCGCTCGGGGAGGTCGGCTCCATTCCCCGTGTCGAGGTCGGCTGGCGGTGGGACGATCTCCTCCTACGGCAACGGCTGGCCTACGTAGGAATCGATTCGCCGACGGTCTGGAGCTCGGCCCTGATCTCCTTTCTCGAGCGAGCCTCGAGCTCAGGAGGGCGTCCTCACCGGTGGGTCGAGCTTCTGCCGCAGCCCCGCCTCCGGATCGACACCGTCCGGGTGGGTCGGGCCACGATCAACATCGACCGCTTGGCGCCCCACCTGCCGCCGATCCCGCTGGCCCTTGGCTTTCACGACCACCCCATCGAGCTCCACGACATCCCGATCGCCGGACTGAGCCGGGACGATCGCCTGCTAAACATCGCCACCGCCCGGAACGTGGAGGTCTATTCTCCCTACGACCCCCTTGCCAAGATCCTCACGATCGGCGCTCTCCGAGTGAAGTTTTCCTGGCGCGGGCTCTCGGAGCACCGCGTCGAGCAGTTGGGCATTTTCAATCCGGTCCTCTATCTCGGACCCGATCTTTTCTGGTATGTGGAACAGTTCCGGAGGGAGGAGGAGATCCGGCGCAAGAAACACCGCGAAGAAACCTTGGAATACTGGACCGCCGACGACGTGCTCGTTCGGGGCGGCCAGTTCCTCATCAGCGCCTTCGGCGCGCCCGGAGTTGTCCTCCCGTTCCTTTTCGGCCTGACTGCTCACGATGTCCCGCTCAACGACTGGTCGCAAGCAAGCCTTCGGAACGAGATCGAGATCATGCCGGGGCGGATCGAGTATCCGGCCTACAATGTCGTGCTGGAAGTGCGCCGCGGACATCTCTCCTTCAACCTGCCGGCGAGCGAACGGAAGGCCAATAATCTCGTCCATACGATCTTCTTCGATTCGGTATCCTGGCGGGGGATCACGGCGACCGACGACTGGCTCGACGTCACCTTCAATAGCAGCGGGATCTTCGGCCACTTCGGAGGAAACCTCTACGGAGGACAGGGGAACGGAGGGTTTTCGATCCTCTTCCAGAACGAGTTCCCATGGAGCGGGTGGATTCACTTTACCGGCGTGCCGGTCGAACCGATCGCCCGTCAGTTCACCAGCGATCGCTTCGCTCTCTTGCTCACGGGCACGGCGGAGGGCCGCCTCCGCCTCGACGCGCGCGGAACGAGCCTCCGGAGCGCGATTGGCTTTTTGACGCTCGACGGTCCGGGAAAGCTGGAGATCCGGGACATCGATCCTTTCCTCCAACACCTTCCCGCCGACTGGACGCCGGCCAAGCGCCAGCTCATGGAGATGCTCGCCCGTGCTCTCCGCAGCTATGCCTACAACGTCGGCTTTCTTTCCCTTTCCTACGCCCTCCCGGAGAGCCGCCTCCGGCTGGAATTGCGCGGGCCCGAAGGAAGGAGAAACTTCACGATCCGCTGGCAACAAGATCCCCGCTTGGGGAAGCCGATCGCAAGCGGCTTGTCTCTGGAGCCGAATTCTGATCAGTTGCCGGAGGTCACGAATGGAGAGCACCCACCGATTTCCCCCTAAGGGTTGGCTTCTTCCCGCCGTTCCGATCGTCCTTTTCGGGTGCTCTCCGACGGTGCGCGTCACGACTCCGGAACCGGTGAAAATCCACGTCCACATGAATGTGGTCGTCACCGAGAAGGAGAGCGCGCATGCCCCGCCCGTCTCGCCGCAGGTCGCGGAGCGCCGGCGGCTCCGTTCCGGGGAGATCCAGGGGTTGAAGAACGCAGGCATCGTCGGAGAAGACCGCGACGGATACCTGGCCGTCGTCCATCCTCCGGCCGACCCCGCGTACAAGCAGTACGCGGAGCGCGTCGTCCAGGATGAGAACCGGGACCGCTTGCAGCTCTACATGGCCCAAAGTAAATTACAGGGCAAGCCCCTCGAAGAGATCCAGGAAGCCTATGCGCGTAGCTGGAGCCGACGCGCATTCCCGGGAGAATATGTACAAGAGCCGGACGGCACATGGATTCGCAAATGACGAGCCTACGAGTCTTACCGACCTGTCATGGCTGGTCGCCTTGCCCCTTCTTCTCGCCGTCCTTCTGGGTCCCGACCCGATTGCGGCGCAAACCGACCCCGAATATCCACTGCCGGCAGCGGAAGGCCAAGCCCCGGCACCCGAACGGGCTCCGTCGGAACCCCCCCTGCATCCGGTGCAGATAGGCCAAGCCGGCGACCCCGCGCCCAGGCCTGCGCCAGCCGTCGGCGGCGCCCAGAGAAACGGTCAGGAAGCTCCATTTGATCCGACCGGGGGGCTGCGGCAGTTTCTCGAATCGCTGTCCGATGCGCAGAGGAAAGCCATCGAGCACCATCTGAATCGAAAAGGAACCCACGCGCTAGTCGGCAGGACCGACTCCCTTAGCGGGAGCTACATCCTCGTTCACGAAAGGCTTCCACCCCCGAAGGCCCCGCTGGTCCATGTCTTCCTGCTGGCCGGCGGAAAGGTCCGAGTGCTCTTCACCAGCGGCACCCCATTCCGGGTCCCGCCGAACCTCCGCATCGCCCGGGAGGATAAAATGTCCCTGATCCTCTCCTACATCTTCTTCCAGCAGGCAAATCGGGTTCCCCCGGTCCTCTCCCAGGAGGCGCAGCCGACGCGCCCCTGACGCTCCGAAAAACGCGAGGCTCCGACTGAACTTTTTTCCTTGATCGCGCCCGGAAATCGTTTCCATTGAGCAGGACTTTCCATGCGGTTTGTTGAACGCCCGAAGCGGCAACCCCTCATCAACCTGGTGTCTCTGATCGACATCTTGTCGATCGTGCTCCTCTTTTTCGTCGTAACCACGACTTTTCAGCGAGAGGAGCCCGCCGTGAAGATCGATTTGCCGGAGTCGGCGCGTGCCAAGCCCGTCCGGGCCGATCTTCCCCGCATCCTCTACGTGACCGAGGATGAGAAGGTTTTCCTCGACGACAAGCCGGTCGAGCCCAAGGATCTGGGGCGTCTCCTCAAGGAGACGCTCGCCAAGTCGCCGGAGACCAAGATCGCTCTCAAGGCAAGCAAGAAGGCCCCCTTCGAAATCATTCTCCAGGTCATGGATGCCGCCAAAGTTGCCGGGATTGCCAACCTTCCCACCTTTACGGTAGAAGCCAAATCCTCGCAGGTCCCCAACCCGTGATTCTTCCGATCGTTCTCTACGGCAATCCGATTCTTCGCCAACCCGGTGCCGCCGTTCGGCGATTCGATTCCGATCTCCAAAAATTCGCCGAGGACATGCGGGAAACGATGGCCGCCAATGAGGGTGTCGGCCTCGCCGCCCAGCAGGTGGGCAAGCCTCTGCTGCTTGCGGTGGTAGACGTCACGGCGGCTAAAGCCGCCTCCTCGATGATCGTCGGAGGCAGGCCGGTGCCGCTCGAAGAGCAGATGCCCCTTTTCCTGGCCAACCCCGTCCTCTCGCTGACGAAATCCAAGGAGATCGGCAACGAAGGCTGCCTGAGCTTTCCCGGGCTGCGGATCGACGTCCCGCGCTCCCGGCGTGTCTCGGTCCGGGCCCAGGATCTTCGCGGGAAGCCCCTGGTCTTCGAGGCGAGCGGCTTTCTGGCCGTGGTGATTCAACACGAGGTCGATCATCTCCACGGCAAGCTCTTCATCGACTACCTCAAGCCCGCTCAGCGGAAGGAGATCAAGGAAAAGCTCGCGCGCATCCGGCAAGGTCTGCCAGCCATGGCTCCGAAAGAATAAGAAGCGGCCGGGACGACCGTTCGGCTTACTTCAAGTCCTTGTCCCGAAGGAAGGCCTCGAGCTCCTCGGCCCCGAAATCCGCAAGCACCTCGTCCCCCCATTCCATGGTAGGCGCTCGCGACTGTCCGGAGATCGCTTTCATCCGGCGATAGGCCTCCGGGTTCCGTAAAACGTCGAAACGATCGTAGGAGATGCCGTAGCGTTGCAGCACGGCCTCCGCCTCGGCACACCAAGGACAACCTGTTTTCACGTATAGGGTTACTCGCTGCATGGCTTCAAACGGCGATTGACGGCCTCTTCATTTCCGTCGCTCAGGCTCGCTTTTCCTTCCCGCATGAAAAGTCGAGGAGTTCCCGGCCGATGAGGATAGCTCAAACGGCGAGCCGGTCGAGGATTTCGGCGACGGGCGCCTGCAACCCGGTGTAGAAGGGACCGAACTCCCCGTAACGGGCGCTTACAGAATCGAAGCGCATCTCGGTCACGATCGCCTTCACCTCGTAGGGATCGTGAGCGAAGAGGGTAACACCCCACTCCCAGTCGTCCAAGCCGGTCGATCCGGTCACATACTGGACGACCCGCCCGGTGTAACGCCGTCCGACCAGCGCGTGGCCCCGCATCAGCTCCTTCCTTTCGGCGAGCGAGAGGACGTACCAGTTCATCCCCGCCTCCCTCTTCTTGTTCATCGGATAGAAGGCGAAGAAGGGCCAATCCGGCAGGGTGGGGTAGAGCCGGACCTCGGTGTAGTGGCGCATCCGCTCGCGAAAGGACTTCATCTTCTCCTCGAATTCCTGGGATCCGGGAACGAGCCCCTCCTGGGAAATGAGCTGATCGGCATGTTCTTCTTCCGAGGTCGTGTACTCGGAACGTTCCGTCATCGAGAAGAAGGAGAAGGTCTTCGCCCACCCGTTGCGGCCAAGCAGGGCGGCCAGCCGCTTCTCCCAGCGATGGAGCCGGTGGAGGTCGGGGCAGAAAAAAAGGAAGCCGAGGTCGGCCCTCCCGATCAGGGACAGGGTAGCAACTTGCGTCCGATCCGCCTCGCGGGCCTCCGCGAGCAATGCTTCCAGGCTTCCCAGCAGCACCTTGGACGACGCCGCCCCTGCGAGATCTCTTCCTTCGAACCGGTAGAAAAGGTGGAGGACGAAGAGCCCCTCCTTGGGCTCCAGCTTTCCGGCGGTTGCAGGATTCACAACCTATGGATCTTTGCGGAAATCGCCGCCCGATGGCAATCGAAAGTCTCTCTTCCCCTCTCAGGCCGCCGAGTCCATTGCCTGAGGGCGGCACTTCTGATACTCTTGGCGGGAAGCATGGACAGTCCCCGCCAGGACGGCCTTCCCGATCCGGCCTCCCACCCCTTCGGTTCCCGCGGCCGCGTCTCTTTCCCGCCATGGGACAATCCCTCGCCGTTCGGCCCCGGCGGAAGCTCGCCGCACCGAACCAATCCCGAAGTTTCCGAAGCCCCGGTCCACGAGGCGGCGGGACAGCCGGTTCCGTCCCGGGTTCTTCACCCCCCCGCGGCCGACGAGCAGGAGGGAATCTATCCCCTTTCTGCCAAGGGGCTCGTCAAGCAGTTCGGCCATAGGCGCGTCGTCAACGGCGTCGATCTGCACATCGGAAGGGGCGAGATCGTCGGGCTCCTGGGTCCTAACGGGGCCGGGAAGACGACCACCTTTTACATGCTCGTCGGCCTGATCCGGCCTACCGAAGGCGATGTCTTCATCGACGGAGAAAAGGTCACGCGGATGCCGATGCACCGGCGGGCGCAAAAGGGACTCGGCTACCTCCCGCAGGAAGAGTCGATCTTCCGCAAGCTCACGGTCGAGGAAAACCTGATGGCGATCTTGGACTTTCTGGACATCGACCCCGAGGAACGGCGCCTCCGCTGCGAGGCCCTTTTGGAGGATTTCGGCATCGCCCATCTGCGCCGGACCATGGCCCTCGCCCTGAGCGGCGGGGAAAAGCGGCGGCTGACCATTGCACGCGCCCTGGCCACCGCCCCTACCGTGCTCCTGCTCGACGAGCCGTTCAGCGGTGTGGATCCGCTCGCCGTCGACGACCTGCAGCAAATCGTGCTCGGCCTCCGCAACCGGGGCCTGAGCGTGCTCATCAGCGATCACAACGTCCGGGAGACGCTCGCCATTGTCGATCGCGCCTACTTGATCTGCGAGGGGCGCGTCATGAGCCATGGGACGAGTGATTTCCTGATCAACGATCCGGTCACCCGCGAGCTCTACCTCGGCCCCCGCTTCTCGATGTGAACAAACCGCCGGTCCTTTGGGTATGGAGTCGGCTGGCTTCCGCCAAGATGGCGGACTGCTGGGCCGAGCGTCTGCGCTTCCTTGGGGAAGGCAGGCTCGCCCTCCACCAGCTGGCCGGCCGCCGGACCGTCAGGCTGGAAGCCTATCTGCCCGACCAGGACATGGGCCACTCGCTTCTCGACCGCTACGGCGGGAAGCTCCGCACGGTCCCCATGGCGGCCCCGGTTTCTTCCGAGCCCGCCGAACCGATCCGTATCGGCGGAAAGCTCTGGATCGTGTCGGAGGCGGAACCCGGAATGCCGGGCGAGGATCCTCGCCGGCGCTCGCGGCGCCTGTTGGTCATCCCGGCCGGCACGGCTTTCGGCACAGGGAGGCACGCCACCACCGGGATGATCCTGAGGGAGATGGCGGCTCTCCCCGGCTGGGCGGGGAGCCGCGTGCTCGACATCGGAACCGGAAGCGGCATCCTGGCCCTGGCCGCCCGCCGGCTGGGAGCGGCCCGCATCTGGGCCTTGGATACCGATCCGGCTGCCCTGGAAGTCGCCCGCCGGAACGAGAAAGCCAACTTCCCATCGAGCACCATCCGCTGGATCCAAGCCGATTTGGCCCGTTGGCACGCCCGTCCGCCCTTCGACCGGATCGTCGCCAACCTCTTTCTCATGCCGCTGCTCCAAAGAGCCGGCCGTCTGGCGGCCTGGCTTTCTCCCGACGGTATCCTCCTGGTCAGCGGCCTCCTCCGGGAACAGGCTCCGGAGCTGATTGCGGCTTTCGAAGCAAAGGGCCTCCGCCTGCAAGGGAAAAAACGGAAGGGCAAATGGATGATGCTCCGCTTCGGCGCCTCGCTTCATTGTCAATCGACCGAGCGCCCGTTAGCTTGATCGCCGGACCGTGATCGACTACGAAAAACTCCTCAACGAAGAGCAGCGCCAAGCGGTGACCGCGCCCCCGGGACCGATTCTGGTGGTGGCGGGGGCGGGCAGCGGGAAGACCCGGGCGCTCACCTACCGGGTCGCCTATCTTCTGGACAACGGTGTCGAGCCGTCCCGCATTCTGCTGGCCACCTTCACCAACAAGGCGGCCCGGCAGATGCTCGAACGGGTCGCCCAGCTGATTCCCCACGGGATCGAGGCGATCTGGGGCGGGACCTTCCACCACCTCGCCCACCGGATTCTGCGCCGTCATGCTTCCCTCGCCGGATACGATCCGAGCTTCACGATCCTCGACCGTTCCGACTCGGCGGAGCTTCTCTCCGAATGCTACGACGAGCTCAAGCTCGCCCGCTGCGGGCTTCGTTTCCCGCGGCGCGAAGGAGCGCTAGAGATCTTCGGGCTGGCCGCCAACCGGGAGATCCCGCTGGAGACCCTGATCGCCGAGGAGTTCCCCCACTTCTCCGAACAGACCGACCGGCTCGTCGAGCTTGCCCGCCTCTATCGAAGGCGGAAGCAGAAGGCTTCGGCGGTCGACTACGACGATCTGCTTTCGGAGACCGTCCGGCTGCTGCGGGAACAGGAGACGCTCCGCACCGAATACCAGGACCGCTTCCATCACATTCTGGTCGACGAGTACCAGGACACCAGCCGCCTGCAAGCCGACTTCATCCATCTCTTGGCCTCGGGCCACCGGCAGATCATGGCCGTCGGCGACGACGCGCAATCGATCTATTCCTGGCGCGGCGCCGACATCCGCAACATGCTTTCCTTCCCGGAGCGCTATCCCGGCTCCCGCACCCTCTACCTGCGGGCCAACTATCGCAGCACCCCGGAAATTCTTTCCCTGGCCAACGCGGCGATTGCGGCAAACCGCTTTCAGTTCCCGAAGGAGCTGGCCCCGGTGCGCAAAGGTTTGCGCCTCAAGCCCTTGGTCGTCTGCTGTCCGACGGCCAACGCCCAGGCTTCCTTCGTCGCTTCCCGGATCCAGGAACTGCACCGAGAAGGGATCCCTTGGGAAGAGATCGCGATCCTCTATCGCGCTCATTTCCATGCCCTCGAGATCCAGCTCGAGCTGACCCGGACGGGCATTCCCTTCGAAATCACCAGCGGTCTCCGCTTCTTCGAGCAGGCCCATTTGAAGGATGTTGCCGCCTTCCTGCGGCTGGCCGTCAATCCTCGCGACTCCGTTGCGTTTTCCCGAGTGGTCCGGATGTTTCCGGGCATCGGGGAGAAGACCGCCGGACGCCTTTGGGAAGAGTTTGCCCGCAAGGGCGATCTCGCCTCGGTCGTCCCGCCCAAGTCCTGCGGCACGGCATGGCAGGAGTGGGTCAAGCTCCACCGGGAGATCTCCTCGCCCGAGCTGCGATGCCGGCCCGGGGCGCAGATCGAGAAGGTGATCGAAACCTTCTACCGCACTTACCTCGAATCGCAGCATGCGGATGCCGCGCACCGGCTGGAAGACCTCTCTCAGCTCGTCTCCTTCGCCGCCGGATTCCCGGATACCGAAAGCCTGCTGACCCAGCTCACCCTCCTGACGAACACCGACCGCGCCGCCTCCCGGGAAGGGGTCCAGCTTTCCACCATTCACCAGGCCAAAGGCCTCGAGTGGCAGGCGGTCTTCGTGATCATGCTAGCCGACGGTCTCTTCCCTTCGGGCCGCTCGGCCGAATCCCTCATGGGGGAAGAAGAGGAACGCCGGCTTTTCTACGTGGCGACGACCCGTGCCCGGGACCGCCTCTTCCTCGTCTATCCGCGATACCGGGCGTCCCAATACGGCGAAAACTCGCTCCGCCCTTCCCGCTTTCTTGCGGAAATTCCCCGCGAGCTCTACACCGATCTCCGTCCCGGCTAGCCCGCCCATCGTTCGGCGAAAAAGCGCTTCGGCGATCGCCGTCCGATCGAGTACGTTGAAAAGGACGAGCCATGGCCTCTTCCGATTTTGTTCATCTCCACGTCCATTCCGACTACAGCCTGCTCGACGCCACCTGCCGGATCCCTGGGCTGGCGCTGGCCGCCCGCGAGGCGGGCATGCCGGCGGTCGCCTTGACGGACCATGGCAACCTATTCGGCGCCATCGAATTCTACAAGGCCTGCCGGTCGGCCGGGATCACGCCGATCCTCGGATACGAAGCCTATCTGGCTCGGGAGAGCCGCTTTTCCCGGAAGGGCGGCCGATCCGAAACGAGCCACTTGACCATCCTGGTCCGGAACGAGGAGGGATACCGCAACCTGCTCCGCCTGGCGACCTTCGCCTACTTGGAAGGCTTCTACTACAAGCCGCGCATCGACAAGGAGCTTCTGCGCGAGCACGGCAAAGGGCTGATCGGATTGAGCGGCTGCCTGAAGGGCGAGGTGGCGCAGCACCTGCTCGAGGGGGACCGCGACGGCGCCCGGCGCACGATCGAGACTCTCGCCGCCTGCTTCGAGCCCGGCTGTTTCTACCTCGAAATCCAAAACCACGGGCTTCCCGGGGAGGATATCGTCCGGGCAGGGCTCGCACAGCTCTCCCGCGAGACGGGCCATCCTCTCGTCGCCACCAACGACGTCCACTACCTCCGTAAGGAGGACGCCGCCGCCCACGACGCCCTCCTCTGCATCGGGACCGGCGCCCGCCTGACCGACAGCGATCGCAAGCGGTACGGCGCCGCCGAGTTCTACTTCAAGTCGGCCGAGGAGATGGCCTCGCTCTTCCCCGACCACCCCGAAGCCTTGGCCAACACGGTCCGGATCGCCGAAAGCTGCCGTCTGGAGATCGCCCTCGGAGGCAACCGGTACCCCTCCTTCACCCCGCCCGCCGGCCGGAGCGAGGCCGAGTTCCTGCGGGAGCTCTGCGAGAAGGGCCTGGCGGCTCGCTACGGGAACCCGAGCGAGGAGCTGCGGCGGCGGCTCGACTACGAGCTGGGAGTGATCGAGAAGACCGGATTCGTCAGCTACTTTCTCATCGTTTGGGACTTCATCGATTACGCCAAGAGGCGGGGGATCCCCGTCGGACCGGGCCGCGGAAGCGCCGCCGGCAGCCTCGTCGCCTACGCGCTCGGGATCACCGACATCGACCCGATTCGCTATGGGCTTGTCTTCGAGCGGTTTCTCAATCCGGAACGGATCTCTCCGCCCGATATCGACATCGACTTCTGCTACAACCGGCGCCCGGAGGTGATCGAATACGTGCGGAAGAAGTACGGCACAGGGTCGGTAGCCCAGATCATCACCTTCGGCACGCTCGGCGCGAAGATGGCCGTGCGCGACGTCGCCCGCGTTCTCGGCCTCTCCTACGGGCAGGCCGACCGCTTGGCCAAGATGATTCCGGCCGATCCCGCGATGACCTTGGAGCGGGCGTTGCGGGAGAGCGCCGACCTTCGCTTCGAGAACGAGCATGACGCGGACGCCCGGGAGGTATTGCGGCTGGCGGGATGCCTGGAGGGCTTGACGCGCCAGCCGGGCGTGCATGCCGCCGGGGTGGTCATCGCCCCCGGCGACCTGGTCGAGTTCGTCCCGCTCGCCCGGGGGGAGCAGGGCGAAACGGTCACCCAGTGGTCGATGGAGCCGCTGGCCGAGATCGGCCTTCTGAAGATGGACTTTCTCGGCCTCAAGACGCTCACGGTGATCGCCGATGCGCTCGCAGCGATCCGCGAGCACACCGGTCTCTCTCTGGAGCCCGGCTCGATCCCGCTCGACGACGCTCCCACCTACGAACTGCTTTCCGCCGGGAAGACCGTGGGGATCTTCCAGCTCGAATCTCCGGGAATGCTCGATCTCTGCCGCCGGCTCAAGCCGCGCAACATCGAGGACGTGATCGCGCTGGTGGCCCTGTACCGCCCGGGGCCGATGGAGAACATTCCGGCCTACGCCGACCGGAAGCTCGGCAAGATCCCCATCGAGTATGCGCACCCCCTCCTCGAGCCGATCCTCAAGGATACCTACGGGGTGATGATCTACCAGGAGCAGGTCATGCAGGCGGCCAGCGTGCTTGCCGGGTACTCCTTAGGAGAAGCCGATCTCCTGCGGCGGGCCATGGGGAAGAAGAAACCCGAAGAGATGCGCCTGCACCGGGATCTCTTCGTCCGCGGCTGCCGGGAGAAGAACGGCATTCCCGAGGAGCAGGCCGGAAGGATCTTCGACACGCTTGAAAAGTTCGCGGGCTACGGCTTCAACAAGGCCCATAGCGCCTGCTACGGGCTCCTCGCCTACCAAACCGCTTACCTGAAAGCCCATTATCCGGTCTATTTTCTTAGCGCCCTGCTGTCCAACGAAATGGGAGACACCGACAAGATCGCCTCCCTGGTCGCCGAAGCGGGTCGGCTGGGTATCCCCATCTTCGGCCCGGACGTCAACCGCAGCGAAGCCCGCTTCACGGTCGAAGGCGGCGGCATCCGATGGGGCCTGGCGGCGATCAAGAACGTCGGCGTCGGAGTGGCGGAGAGCCTCGTTGCGGCTCGGAAGCAGAAGAGCTTTTCGTCCTTGGCCGATCTCTGCCTGCGCGTGACGGGCAGGACACTGAATCACAAGGTCCTGGAAAGCCTGATCCAGGCGGGAGCCTGCGACGGCTTCGGCCGCTCGCGTGCCCAGCTCTGCTCCGAAATCGATCTGGCCCTCGCCTCGGCGGCGGCGGCCGCCCGGGAGCGGGCCGAAGGGCAGGGCTCGCTCTTCGACCTCGTGTCCGTTCCGGCGCCCCCGAAAAAGGAGGCGGATCTTCCCGAGTTTCCTGCCTCCCAGAAGCTCCGCTTCGAGAAAGAACTTCTGGGCGTCTATCTTTCCGGCCATCCGGTCGAGGAATACCAGAGCCAGCTCCGGCCGTTCCGCGCGACCGAAATCAGCGCGCTCCCAGCCCTGGCCGACGCCACCCCCGTTCGGCTGGCCGGGATTCTGACGCGGGTCGAGGTGCGGGTCTCGAGCCGCGACAAGCGTCCCTTCGCCCGTCTCCAGATCGAAGATGCGACCGGTTCGGTCGAAGCGATCGTCTTTCCCGACCTCTACACCTCCCTTTCCAAAGGGTGGGAACCGGGCGAGATCGCGATCCTGGCCGGCACGGTCTCCCGGCGGGACAACGGGGTCAGCGTGCGGGCCACCGAGCTTCTCTCGCTGCCGGAGGCCCGGGAGCGTCTGGTGGAGGCCGTTCTTCTCCACATTTCCTTGGACCGGTGGTCGGCGGAGCGGTGGCAAGGGCTCGCCGCCATCCTCCGAAGCCGGCCGGGAAAGGTCGCCGTGCGCCTCCGCTGCCGGCGAGCCGACGGAGCCTTCGTCGAGATCGAGCCGTCCCGAAAGTTCTTCGTCGAGGTGACCGCGCCGCTCCTCTCCGCCCTCGAGCAGGCGCTGGGCCCGGAAGCGGTCGAGCTTCTCGTCTCCGGCCGGATTCCGACGCGCGTCGGGTCCCGCCGAAGAAACAGAGAAGAGCAGCCGCGCACCTCTTCTCGCTCCCTCTCTCCCTCTTCTCTCCCTTCTCCCGCATGAATCCCATCCGCTCTCTCACCGTCTCGGCCGCCAGCCGCTCCTATCCGGTCCGGATCGGCAACGGCCTTTTGGAGACGATCGGGCAGCGGCTCTCCTCCGACTACGACTTTAGCGCGCGCGTCGCGCTCGTCGCCGACGCCCGTCTCTCCTTCTATGCGGAAGCGGTTCTGGCTTCGCTCTCGGAGGCGGGCTTCGATCCGGTGGTCCTCTGGGTTCCATCCGGAGAAAGCTCGAAAAGCCTGGAACAGCTCGGCCGGCTCCTGGAAGCGATGGCCGAGCACCGGATCGACCGACAGGGAGCCGTGCTCGCCTTGGGTGGAGGGGTGGTCGGCGATCTCGCAGGCTTGGCGGCTTCGATCTTCCTCCGGGGGATCGCGCTCTTCCATCTGCCGACGACCGTTCTCTCCATGGTGGACAGCGCGATCGGAGGGAAGACCGGCGTCAACCTTCCGCAAGGAAAGAACCTGGTGGGAACCTTCTACCAGCCTTGGGAGGTCTTCGCCGATCTGCGGACGCTCGCGACCCTGCCGGAGCGGGAGATCCGTGCGGGCCTGGCCGAGGTGATCAAATACGGCATGATCGTCGATCCCTCCCTCCTTGCGCGCCTGGAGGAGAGCCCGCTCGATTGGCAGGAGCTCGTCGGACGCTCGGCGGAAATTAAGGCGGCGGTCATCCGTGAGGATGAACGGGAGACCCGCGGGCGGCGCGCGATCCTCAACTTCGGCCATACGGCCGGCCACGCCCTCGAAGCCGCCCTGGCCTACGAGACGCTCGTCCATGGGGAAGCGGTCGCGCTCGGCATGCGGGTGGCGGTCCGCCTCTCCCAGCGGATCTGCGGGCTTCCGGAATCGGCTGGGGCTCTCCTCGACCGCTTGCTCCTCCGCCACGGCCTTCCCCGGATTCTGCCGGGCGTCTCCCGGGTCCGGATTCGGGAGGCGCTCCAGGCCGACAAGAAGCGGGAGCGGGGGATCAATCACTGGGTGCTGCTTCGCGCACTGGGCGATCCGCTCGTTTGCCGAGTCCCCGAGGAGGAAGTCGAGCGGGCGCTCGGCCTCATCCTCGATCCGCCGGAATGACCCATCGCGAAGCGGCGCTTCTCCTTCACCTCCTACCGGGAATCGGGCCGGCCCGGGCGCGCCGCCTCACCCAAGCCTTCGGCTCCACCGAAGCCGTCTTCACCGCCAAAGAAGCCGAACTGGCTCGCCTGCCGGGGATCGGACCCAAGCTCGCCGCGGAAATCGTCCGCGCCGATCCCGCCAGGGCGCAAAAGGAGGCCGCCCGGTGCCGGGACCAGGGGATTGCGCTCCTCTTCCTCGGAGAGCCCGGCTATCCCGAGGCGCTCGCCGAGATCCCCGATCCGCCCCTCCTGCTCTATCTGCGCGGCAAGCGGCCCGAGCGCTGGCTGCGCGGGGTGGCCGTCGTAGGATCGCGCCGCACGAGCGTCTACGGGATCGAAGCGGCCCGCCGGCTCTCCTACCAGCTCGCCTACTCCGGCATTCCGGTGATTTCCGGTCTGGCGCGCGGCATCGACACCGCCGCCCACATGGGGGCCTTGGCCGCTCAGGGGACGACCTGGGCCGTCCTCGGCTCCGGGATCGATCGCCTCTACCCGCCGGAAAACGAGGCGCTGGCCCGGCGGATCGAGCAGTCCGGTTGCCTTTTGAGCGAGCTCCCGCTCGGGACCGCCCCCGCGCGCCACACCTTCCCGCAGCGCAACCGGATCCTCAGCGGCCTCTCGTCCGGGGTGCTCGTGGTCGAAGCGCCGAGCGCCAGCGGCGCTCTTTTGACCGCACAGTGCGCCCTCGAGCAGGGGCGCCAGGTTTTCGCCGTTCCGGGACGGATCGACAACCCCCTGGCCGCCGGCTCCAACCGGCTCATCCAGCAAGGAGCCAAGCTCGTGATGGACGCCGGGGACATCGCATCGGAGCTGGCGCTCTGGCTCCCTTCGGTCCCTGCGACCGGGGAGCGGCCGCTCCCCTCCTCTCTGTCCGAGGAAGAGCGCGCGGTCTTTACCGCTCTCGGCCTGGAGGAAAGCCCTTTCGATGCGATCGTCGCGAGAACGGGTTTGCCATCGCCCACCGTCTCTTCTACGTTGCTCCGACTCGAGTTGAAGCGGCTCGTCCGTCGTCTTCCGGGCAACGTCTTCGTGCGCGTCGCTTAGCGATGCGGGCGGCGGCTAAAAAGCATCTCGGGCCCTTCACTCGGGAACGTATGGCTAAGACCCTGATCATTGCCGAAAAGCCGAGCGTGGCCGCCGATCTCGCCTCGGCCATCGGCGGATTTTCCCAGGGACGCCAGGACGTCTACGAGAACGACCGCTATGTCATCTCCTCGGCGATCGGCCATCTGGTCGAGCTCTGCAGGCCGGGCGAGATGGACGAGAAGCACAAGGAGTGGTCGCTCGAGCATCTCCCGATCCTCCCTTCTTCCTTCCGGCTGCGCCCGATCCCCCAGACCAAGCGGCGGCTCGATCTGCTTCTCCAGCTGCTCCGGCGCAGCGATGTCGAGCGGATTATCAACGCCTGCGACGCGGGGAGGGAGGGCGAGCTCATCTTCCGCTACTTGATCGAGTACGCCCGCGTCCGGAAGCCGGTAGACCGTCTCTGGCTCCAATCGATGACGCCGGAGGCGATCCGTCAAGCCCTGAGCCGCCTTCGTCCCCAAGAGGAGATGGAGCCTCTGGCCCAGGCGGCCCTCTGCCGCTCCGAAAGCGACTGGCTGATCGGGATCAACGCAACCCGAGCGCTGACCGGCATCCACTCGAGGCCGGGCGGCTTCGTCCTTACCCCGGTCGGCCGGGTGCAGACGCCGACGCTGGCGATCGTCGTCCAGCGGGACCGGGAGATCCAGGATTTCCGCCCCCGCAACTACTGGGAGCTGCACGCTACCTTCCAGGCGGACGCCCACTCCTACACCGGCCGCTGGTTCGATCCCGGGATCTCCGCCTCCGGCCGGCGAGGCGACTCCTCGGAAGAGAGGCCCGAGCGAATCTGGGATGAGGCGCGGGCCCGGGCGATCCGGGAGAAGTGCCTCGGGAAAAGCGGCTCCGTCAGCGAGGAGCGGAAGGCCGTCCTGCAATCTCCTCCGCCCCTCTTCGACCTGACCTCCCTCCAGCGGGAAGCGAACGGACGCTTCGGCTTCAGCGCCAAGCGGACCCTGCAGATCGCTCAGGCCCTCTACGAAGTCCACAAAGTCCTCACCTATCCGAGAACCGATTCCCGCCACCTTCCCGAAGACTTCCCGGCGACCGTCCGCGGCGTAATCGAAAAGCTCGTAGGGCTTTGGGGTGGCGCGGCCCGGGCGATTCTCGAGAACGGCTGGATCCGTCCCAACAGGCGGATCTTCGATAACGCCAAGGTCTCCGATCACTTCGCGATCATCCCGACGGGCACCCTGCCCGGCGGCCTGGATCCGGCCGAGCGGCGGATCTACGACCTGGTCTGCAAGCGCTTCCTGGCCGTGTTCTATCCCCAGGCCCGCTTCGAATCGCTCACCCGGATCACGGTGGTCGAAGGAGAGAGCTTCCGGACCGAAGGGAAGATCCTCCGCGATCCCGGTTGGCTTTCCGTCTACGGGAGAGAGGCGGCGGAGGAGATGGGAGCGGAGCCAGACGCGAACCTCGCCCCCCTTCCTCCCGGGGCGAGCGCACGCGCGGAAGCCGTCGAAGTCGTCACGCTCTCGACCAAGCCGCCGCCTCACTTCACCGAAGCGACCCTCCTCTCGGCCATGGAGAATGCCGGAAAGCTCGTGGAAGAGGAGCAGCTCCGGGAGGCGATGGCCAAGAAGGGGCTCGGCACGCCCGCCACCCGGGCGGCCATCATCGACGGCCTCGTTGAGGAAGAGTACCTTCGCCGCGAGGGGCGGGAGCTTCTGGCCACGCCGAAGGCCTTTGCGCTCTTCGACCTGCTGCAGGCCGCGGGAATCCCCGTGCTCTCCTCCCCGGAGATGACGGGCGACTGGGAATGGAAGCTCCAGCAGATCGAGCGGGGATCCTTCACCCGGCCTCGCTTCATGGAAGAGATCCGCCGGCTGACCCGCCAGATCGTCGACCAGGCACGCCGCTTCGGCTCGGCCGACGCCTACGTCAAGCCGATGGAGGTCCAGGCTCCGGACGGCTCCCCTCTCGTGGAGACTCTCTATGACTACCGTTCGGCCGAAGGCTTCCGGATTCCGAAGTTTCTGGCCGGCCGGCCTCTTTCCCGGGAGGAGGTGGCCGTGCTCCTGAGAGAGGGAGAGATCGGCCCCCTCTCGGGCTTTCGCAGCCGCTCGGGCCGGCCTTTTTCGGCTCGGCTCAAGCTCGGCCCCGACGGCAAGGTCGCCTTCGTCTTCGCCGAAGAGGGCTCCGAGGAAGATCCCCCGCGGATCATCGATCCGGAACCCCTCGGCTCCTGTCCGGTCGACGGCGGCGGCGTGGTCGAGACCGCCGCCGCCTACGCCTGCGAGCACGCCCTCAAGGAAAGTCCGAGCTGCTCGTTCCGGATCGGAAAGCAGATCCTCGGTCGGCCGATTTCCCGCGCCGAGATCGCCCAGCTGCTGCGCGACCGGAAGACCGGACTGCTCTCGGGCTTTCTCTCCCGGAAGACCAAGCGCCGCTTCTCGGCTTTCCTGGAGCTCAAGGACGGGGGAAAGATCGGCTTCACGTTCGCAAAGCGGGCGCCCGCCGCCGCACTGGAGGCGGGCTCCCCCGCTTCGGCCGGCAGCAACAAGCGAGCGCCCGCCCGTGCCAAGAAGACCCCGGAGAAGAAGCCCTCCCGCCGGGCGTCCGGGAAGAACGACAAAAAGTAGCGCGCCCGCCGCCGCACTGGAGGCGGGCTTGCCATCGGGCCGGCCGTTTTGCCATGCTGGCGTCACGCCGGGACCGGCGTAATCCACCGTAACACTCTATTGGGAGGTTTGGCCCGATCATGACCCCGCTCTCCGCCGAAAGACTGGCAAAGCTCGACTCCTACTGGCGCGCCGCCAACTACCTGGCCGCGGCTCAATTCTACCTCAAGGAGAATCCCCTGCTCCGGGAACCGCTGCGCCCCGAGCATCTCAAGCCGAGGATCCGCGGCCACTGGGGATCCGCGCCGGGCCTCAACTTGATCTACGTCCACCTCAATCGGCTGATCCAGGATACCGGTGCTCGCTTCCTCTTCCTCACCGGCCCGGGCCACTGCGCTTCCGCCGTCCTGGCCAACGTCTACTTGGAGGGCACCTATACCGAATTCTATCCCGAGATGACCCGCGATTTGCCGGGACTCACCCGGTTCTGCCGGCAGTTTTCCTCGCCGGGAGGCGTGCCGAGCCACGTATCGGCGATGACCCCGGGGTCGATTCACGAAGGCGGAGAGCTCGGCTATTCCCTGCTCCATGCGTTCGGAGCGGCCTTCGACAATCCGGAGCTGATCGCGGTCGCCGTCGTGAGCGACGGCGAGGCGGAGACCGGCCCCCTCTCCGGAAGCTGGCAGTCGATCAACTTCCTCAACCCGAAACGGGACGGGGCGGTGCTGCCGATCCTCCACGTCAACGACGGCAAGCTCTCCGGTCCGACGGTCTTCGGCCGGATGGAGGACGAGGAGCTTCGCCTGCTTTTCGCGGGCTTTGGATACCAGGTGCTCACGGTCGCCGGTTCCGATCCCGTCAAGGTGCATCCCGAATTGGCGCAAGCGCTGGACGAGGCCTACGGGCAGATCCGCTCCATCCAAAAGGAGGCTCGGGAAAGCGGGGTCAAGGGGCGTCCCCGCTGGCCCCTGATCCTGTTGCGGACCCCGGACGGCTGGACGGGTCCCAAGGAGGTCGACGGCGTTCCCCTTGAGGGCACCTACCGGTCCCACCGTTCGCCCTTGATGGACGCGCGCGAGAACCCTGAGCACCTCCGGCTGCTCGAAAGCTGGCTGCGGAGCTACAAGCCCGAAGAGCTCTTCCTGGAGAACGGAAGGCTCCGGCCCGATCTGGAGGCGCTCGCGCCGAAAGGCGACCTCCGGATGGGCGCGAGCCCCTACGCCAACGGAGGAAAGCTCCTGGTCGATCTCGATCTGCCCGACTTCGCCAACTACGCGGTGGCGATCAAGCCGCGCGGGACGGTGGATGCGGAAGCCACGCGGGTGGCGGGCAACTATATCCGCGACGTCCTCCGGCGCAATCCCAACAACTTCCGGGTCTTCTGCCCGGATGAGACCGATTCGAACCGGCTGGGTGCGGTCTTCGAGGTGACCGACCGCTGCTGGGTTTCCAAGGTCCTGCCGGGAGACGACAACCTCTCCCCGGACGGAAGGGTGATGGAGGTCTTAAGCGAGCATGCCTGCGAGGGCTGGCTCGAAGGCTACCTGTGGACCGGGAGGCACGGGCTCCTGGTCTCCTACGAGGCCTTCGCCACCGTGCTCGACTCGATGGCCAGCCAGCATGCGAAATGGCTTAAGCTCTACAAAGAGATTCCTTGGCGCCATCCCATTGCTTCCCTCAACTACCTGCTCACTTCCCATGTCTGGCGGCAGGAGTACGACGGCTACACCCACCAAGGGCCGGGATTCATCGACACCTTAATCAACAAGAAGGGGGACGTCGTCCGGATCTATCTTCCGCCCGACGCAAACACCCTTCTCTCGACACTCGACCACTGCCTGCGCAGCCGGCACTACATCAACCTGATCATCGCCGAGAAGCAGCCGGCGCTCCAATGGTTGACCATCGAGGAGGCCCGGGTGCATTGCGCCCGCGGCGCTTCCGTCTGGAGCTGGGCCGGAAACGATGGAGGGGATCCGGACATTGTTCTCGGATGCGCCGGCGATGTCCCGACGCTGGAAGCGGTCGCCGCCGCCTGGCTGCTCCAGACCCACGTGCCGGAGCTGCGGGTGCGGGTCGTCAACGTCGTCGACCTGATGGTCCTCTCTCCCCCCGCCTACCACCCCCATGGAATGGATAATCAGGATTTCGTCAACCTCTTCACGGAGGAGAAGGAGGTGATCTTCGCCTTCCACGGCTATCGGCGGATGGTCCACGACCTGGTGCACGGACGGCCCAATCCGGCGCGCTTCCACGTGCGGGGCTACGTCGAGGAAGGGACGACGACGACCTCCTTCGACATGGTCGTCCTCAACGAGATAAGCCGGTACCACCTCGCCATCGAAGCGCTCCGCCGCGTCCCCCGGCTCGCCTCGCGCGCCCAGCCGGCGATCGATCTTTTCGAAGCCAAGCTGGCGGAACACCGCATCTACGTGAAAAGCCATCTCGACGACATGCCGGAAATCCAGAATTGGACGTGGAGCGCCCCGCGCCCGGCGGTCGGCTAGCCCGCCATTTCTTACAACTTTCGTAGCCGAGGCACCGCAAATGGGCTTGGGTGCGAGGCGGGGCGCAGGTTTTCCACCGGAGCTGCAGGAAGACATAGTGCGAGGAAAACCAAGCGGGAGCGAAGCAGACCGAGACCGTTTTGCAAGCCGTAGGAGAAAGCTTGTGAGAAATGGCGGCTTGGCTTCAAGCAACTCAAGTGGATTGCGGCTATCGAGTTTCTTTCCGATTTCGCCTGCGTGGGAGCCGGCCACGGGGGATACAACGAGGACCAGGAATTCTTCGAGCTCCGATTGGATGAGTTCAGCCGAATCCGCCGCGGCGTAGCCGGACGGCTTTTCGGCTATGAACCTGTGCAATAGTCGTGCCATAGTGAGGACGGAGCAGGACCAACCGATTTTTCGAAAGGAAAGGGGGACCGCTTATCCGAAAAAGGATATCGGACGAGAGAAGAGCTTCGTAGATGCTGCGGATCGGCCGTCCCTGCTTTGTGTTCCGTTTCACGCGCAGCCTCTGATCGTTACGGGTCCAAGCCCCGATCGAGCGAGATGAAAAACACCGGGGAGAAGCTGACCATCGGCGGTTTTGCCAAGGCGGCCGGAGTCAACGTGGAGACGATCCGGTTCTACCAGCGCAAAGGCCTCCTGCGGGAACCCGCCAGGCCTCACGGGGGCGTCCGCCGCTATGGCGCCGCGGACGTGGCTCGGGTGAAGTTCGTGAAGTCGGCCCAACGGCTCGGATTCAGCTTGAAGGAGATCGCGGACCTGCTGCGGCTGGACGACGGCGCCCATTGCGAGGAAGCCGCCCAGGTGGCCGAGAACAAGCTCAAGGCCGTGCGGGAAAAGATCGCCGATCTGGCACGCATAGAAACCACGCTCTCCGGCCTGGTATCCGCCTGCCGCTCGCAGCACGGGCATGTCTCTTGTCCGCTGATCGCATCGCTGCAAGACAGAGCCGACCTGACGAGGCCGGCACCATCCGATCGGCCGCCGGGGAAAAGACGCGCGACTCCCGTTGCGCGAGCCGCAGAGCGTCGGCCTTTTTGCTAGCCTGCCGGCCTGGGAATCCTTTTCCGCGCCTCCTTCCGCCGGAGCGCCTCGGCCGAAAGCAGGATCACCTCGATCTCCTCGGTGATCTCCTCCTGACGGAGCCGGTTTGCCGCGTTCGTCAGCTCGGCGACCCGCTTGTCCAGCTGGTCGAGCGCGTTCTGCATGTGCTCCATCCGCTTCCGGTTCTCGGCGGCCAGCGACGAATAGAGTGCCTCGTGCAGGGCCGCCAGCAGATAGGTCTCGACCAGATCCTCCGAGAAGTCCCGCGCGGGAATCTGCAGCAGGGGAGCCGGCCCCGGAACCCGCTTCCGGAGCTTTTCGGCCGCGATCGGCAGGGGCAGGAGCCTCCGCTCCTCGATCGACTCCCGGTCGGACTCGTGGAAGACGACGATCAGTCCGGTCGCTCCCCTCTCGACCAGCTCCCGGATCGCAGCCATCAGGCGCGGGAGAAAGCCGGCGACTTCCTCCCAGACGCTCGGCCCCGCCAAAGCTCTAGTGATCTTGGGAAAGCCCGCCGCGCGGGCCTCCAGCCGCGCTCCGACCAGGAGCAGCTCGTAATCCCCCTTTCCCGCGACCTCCCGAACCCGCTCCTCCCAAAAACGGACCAGAGACGAGTTGAAATCGGCGCAAAAGCCCCGTTCCGAGCCCAGGAGCAGGTAGATAGGCCGATCCCCGGGCCGATCCGGCGGGAGCAGCTCGGGATGGGATCCATAGAAGGCTTCGGCCATCGCCTCCAGCGCCGCGATCAGGTCGCGCTGCACACCCGCGAATTTGGCGAGCTTGCGCACCTCGACCAATGCCATGTTCTTCATGGCCTTCATGATCTCGCCGATCTCCCGGAGGGAGCGGCGATAGCGGAGCACTTCCCGGCGGCGGCTCATGCGGCGACGGAGGCGGCCTGCCTCGGCGAAGGCGACGGAGGCGGCGGGGGGACCAGCGGGACCAGGACCTCCTTAGCCAAGGCAAGCCAGCGTTCGCGGGGCTCTTCCAGGGTCAAGCCCGACCGGTCGATGCGGGCGAACAGCGCGGCTTGCGCGGCCCGCACCCGGTCGAGCGCGATCGGATCGAAGAGGTTCTCGTTGAAGGCCAAGAGCCATCCGAACTCTTGCTCGGGAGTCACCGGAGCGAGCTTATCCTGCTTGAGAAGCTCCCGAAGCAGCCTTCCCCGCTGGATTCTCCTCTCGAGCGATGCCTCGAGCTTGGTTCCGAACCGGGTGAAGACCTCGAGCTCGAGGAATTGGAGATAATCGAGCTTCATCCGCCCGGCCTCCTTGCGCAGCACCGGATGCTGCGCCGCTCCTCCGATGCGCGAGACCGATCGGGTGACGTCGATCGCCGGCAGGATGCCCGCGGCGAAAAGGCTCTGCTCGAAGAAGACCTGTCCGTCGGTAATCGAAATCAGGTTGGTGGGGATGTAGGAGGCGAGCTCCCCTTGCTGGGTCTCCACGATCGGGATCGCCGTCAGGCTTCCCCCTCCTTGGGCGGCGGTCAGGCGCGTCGACCGCTCCAGGAGCCGGCTATGGAGATAGAAGATATCTCCGGGATAGGCCTCCCGCCCCGGGGGCCGACGCAAGAGGAGCGAGAGCTCCCGATAGGTCTGCGCATGCTGGGAAAGATCGTCGTAGATGACCAGCGTCTGCCTCCCGGCGCGCATCCACTCCTCGGCCAAGGCGCAGCCGGCGAAGGGCGCCAGGTATTGGAGACCGGGAAGCGCCGTCGCCTCGGCCACCACGACCGCCGTATATTCCAGGGCGCCCTGCGCCCGGAGCGTCTCCACGACCTGAACGATGCTCGATCGCTTCTGGCCGATCAGGACGTAGACGCAAAGCACGTCCCGTCCCTTCTGGTTTATGACCATATCCAGGCAGAAGGTCGTCTTGCCCAGCCCGTTGTCCCCGATCACCAGCTCCCGCTGCCCTTTGCCGATCGGGATCATCGCATCGACGATCTTGTTTCCCGTGTAGAGGGGCTGATCGACATAGTCCCGGTCGATGATCGCCGGTGCGGGAGCCTCCAACAGCCCGGTCCGATCGGCAGCGGGGGGCGGCTTCCCGTCGAGCGGGTTCCCTACGGGATCGACCACCCTCCCCAGGAGCGAATCTCCGACGGGGATGCTCAGCCGCCGCCCGGTCCGGTGGACGAGCGTGCCGGCCGTCAGCCGACTCGTCTGCACCAGCAAGATTACCCCGACCGACTCCGCGCTCAGGCTGTAGACCAGCGCCTGGCTCCCGTCCTCCAGCTCGAGCAGGTCGTCGATGGCGGCCGAGGAGAGACCGTCGACCCAGGCGATCCCATCTCCGACGGAAATGACCCGGCCGAATTCGGCCACCTCCGGCGCGAACCGGTACCGCTCGACCCATTTCGCCTTCTGCTCGAGCGGAGAAAGCTCCTTCTCTTCCGGCATGATTCAGCCCCCTCCTTTCGCAGCGAAGAATGCCAGCTCGTCCTTCACGTTGGCACGGACCATCCAGCTGCCGACGATAGCGCGGACGCCCGCCACGAGCGAACCGTCGACAAAGGATTCGCAGGCCAACTCCTTTCCGCAGGCTTTCTGCAAGGCTTTCGCCAACCGCTCACGCCGCTCTTCCGTCAGGGCGAAGGCGGTCCGGATCTCCATCCGCTCCACGCCTTCCCGGGCTACCGAGCTCCGGATCTCCGCCAGCTGCGCCTCGGGCAGCCGCTCGATCTCCTCGACCGCCCGGTCGATCAGCTTCGCCTCCAGGTCCGGTGTGGCCAGATCGCGGAGAAAGCGGCTGGCGAACTGACTGGCGATCCGCAGCGCCCGGGCCTCCGCTTCCTGGGAAAGCGCGGCTAGCCGGCGGGCCTCTGCCGCCCGCGCCCGCTCCCGCTCTTCCCGGATGAGCCGGTCATTTTCGGCCTGGAGGCGGCTCCGTTCCGCCTGGATCTCCTCGAAAAGCTTGGCGCGCGCCTTCTCCTTTTCCGCTTCCCAGAGGGCCATTCGGTTCTCGTAGGCGCTCCGGAGATCCTCGCCCTCCTTCCGGATCCTCTCCGCTTCTTCCCACGCCTTTGCCGTCGCTTCCTTCCGCTCCGCGATCAGCCGCAGGACGGGACGGAAGAGGAGCCGGCGGAGCAGCCAGACCAGGACCAGGAAGTTGAAGACCTGAAGAAGAAAGGTCGTCCAGTCCAAGCTCACGGCGATCGCCTCTCGTTCGATTCCACCCGGAACCTACTTATGGAGCAGGTAATCGAGCATCGGGCTGCGGAAGAGAACGATGAGCACGATGACCAGCACGTAGATCGCCAGCGACTCGATCATCGCCAGGCCGATCAAGAGCCAGCGCATGATCGACTTTTCGGCCTCCGGCTGACGGGCCAATGCCTCGAGGGCCTTGGCGATCGCCATCCCCATGCCGATCCCTGGCCCGATGACGCCTACCCCCATAGCCAGAACCGCCAAAGCGGTCACAAGGGTAGTAAACATGCCCAACTCGCTCATCGTCTGATTCCTCCCGTTATTGTTCCTTTTCCGCTAGCGCCTGCATGCCTCCGGAGATGTAGACCAGGGCCAGCATCCCGAAAATGTAGGCCTGCAAGAGCGCCTCGATCAGATGGAGAAAAAGAAAGGCGACCGGCACCAGGAATCCGGCCAGCAGCAGGAGGATGCCGATGGCGACCTCCATTCCCGTCATGTTCCCGAAGAGCCGGACGGCCAAGGTCAAGGTTCGGGTCAGCTCGCTCATCACATGAAAAGGGAACATCCAGAACATCGGGGTAAAATATTCTCGCAGGTAGGCGGCCGGGCCCTCGGCGCGCAGCCCGTAATAGGGCACTGCCAGAAAGACGATCACCGCCAAGGCCCCCGTCACCGAAAGATCCCCCGTCGGGGAATGGAGCCCGGGGAGCAGCCCGATCAGGTTGGCGAAAAGAATATAGATCCAGAGCGCCCCGACCAGCGGCAGGACGCGTTCCGGCGCCTTGGGAATCGACTCGCGCACAGTAGTGTCCATCGCTTGGACCGCCGCCTCGACGACGACTTGCCAGCCGGCGGGATCCCGGAGGCGCAGCCGGCTCCTCGCCCAGCCGGCCGCCCCGACCAAGAGGATCGTCAACACCGTCGCGGTCACCGCCGACTCGCTCACGGCGAAGGAGCCGATCCGGAAAGTCGGCTGCCCAAGAAGTCCTCCCGAGCTCATAGGTTGGGTCGGATATGGTTGTAGACGCTCCAGGCGCCGAGAATGACCCCCAAGAGAATCCCCGTGATCGTCCAGTGGATGGCATAGCCCGCCAGGTGCTCGTCGAGCCAGCGGCCCACGAAGGCCCCGAGGACGACCGGAAGGATGAAGAGAAGACCGATCGTTCCGAGGGTGAGCCAGGAGGAAAGAATGCGGTGCTTCTCCTGTTCGGCCCTCTTCATCCTCTCCACGTCCTGGCTTACCTGGCTAGCCAGCCGCCTTCGGTCTTCTTCCGTCGGCTTCCGCCGGACTTCCCGGTTCTTTCCGTCCTTTTCGTCACCCTCCACGAGTCGCGGCCCTCCCCGGCCCTACAGCATCGGCTTGGAAGCCGTCCGGCCGAGCTCCCGGAGCCGGCGGAGCATCTCCCGCTCGAGATTGCGTGCAAGGGCGTGCATCTCCCGCAGATCGGCTTCTTCCCGCTCGATCTCTCCCTCGAGAGCCTGAGCGATCCGGTCCCGGTCCCGGTCGAGAAAAAAATGCCGGGTGCAGATCGTCGCCGTGTTGCCCTCGAAGGAGAGGAGCCCTCCGGCCAGCGCCAGATAGGTGACGTCGCCCGCTTCCGCGCGGAACCGGGCCAATCCCAGCCGCAGAGAGGTAAGAAAGCGCTCGTGGCCGGCGAGGATTCCGAAGCTTCCCGAGGCGTCCGCCCCCACCAAGGAGACGACGTCGTCCCGCCGTACCATCTGCGTCGGATCGCGCAGGATCAGCGAAAAGACTCTCATGCTCCCTTCTTCCGCTCCTCCTTCTTTTGCTCCTTCATGCTCCCGCGCATGTAGCACTGCTCCTCGGTCAAGCCGTCCCAATCCCCCCGGAGAAAGGCTTCGCAGTCGTCGAGCACCTCCTCGAGCGGCACGGATTGCCCGGGAATCCCGGTGTGCGTTGCGGTCGTGAAGAACGGCTGGGTCAGGTACCGCTGGAGCTTGCGCGCCCGCAGGACCGTCTTTCGATCCTCCTCGGAAAGCTCCTCCATGCCCAGAAGGTTGATGATGTCCTCGAGCTCCTTGTACCGGGCGAGGACCTTCCGGACCTCGACGGCGATCCGGTAGTGGCGATCGCCCAGAAAAGCCCGATCCATCATCCGGCTCGTGGAAAGAAGGGGGTCGACCGCCGGGTAGAACCCCTTGGCGGCCTGTCCCCGCGAGAGGATCACCACCGTGTCGAGGTGGCTCAGGATCGCCATGACCGCCGGGTCGGTCATGTCGTCGGCCGGAACGTAGACCGCCTGGACGGCCGTGATGTTGCCCCGCTGGGTCGAGACGATCCGATCCTCGAGCTCCGCCACCTCGGTCAGAAGGGTCGGCTGGTAGCCGACCATCGCCGGCATCCGCCCCAAGAGCCCGGAAACCTCGCTGCCGGCCTGAACGAAGCGGAAAAGGTTGTCCATCAGGAAGAGCACTTCCTTCTGAAGAGTGTCCCGCAGGTACTCGGCGTAGGCGAGTGCCGTGAGCCCTACCCGGAAGCGGACGCCGGGCGACTCGTTCATCTGGCCGAAAACCATCAGGGTCTGCTCCATGACCCCGGCCTCCTGCATCGAATGCCAGAGCTCGTGACCCTCCCGAATCCGCTCGCCTACTCCGGCGAAGACCGACACGCCTTGGTAGATGGAAGCGACGGCATGCATGAACTCCATCATGAGCACCGTCTTACCCACGCCCGCTCCGCCGAAGAGCCCGGTCTTGCCTCCCTTGACAAACGGGCAGAGCAGGTCGATGACCTTGAGACCGGTCCGCAGGATCTCCTTCGCCCCGATCATCTCCGAAATCGGGGGCGGGTCCTGGACGATGTTCCGGTACTCGGTCGCGGCGATCGGCTCCTTCCCGTCGAGCGGCTCCCCGAAGACGTTGACCAGCCGTCCCAGGCACGCCCGCGAGGCGGGAACCCGGAGAAAGCCGCCCCCGTCCTCTACCGGCATGCCCCGGCGCAGGCCTGCCGTCGAATGGAGGGTGATCGCCCGGACATGATGCGCATCGAGGTGCTGGTGGACCTCGAAGGTGTAGCATTCGTGATCGAAGCAGGTCCGCAGGCACCAGTGAATGGGGGGCAGGCGATCGCATTCGATATCGACCACCGGCCCGTGGACCTCCACGATCCGACCGACGACCGCCGGCGAAGGAGGAGAATGGGGTCCATCGTCGGCGGCAGGCGCCATCACGGCGGAAAGCCTATCACCGTTGGTTCGGCGCACGCAAGCAGCCGTTCGGAAGCCGCGCCCGGCGCGAAGAGGCGGGATCGCCGGCTTGCCTCCGGCGCGCTTCTCGGCCATGTAGTTGTATTTCCTCCAGCCGGACCATGAACCTCGAATCGACCCTGCTCCTCACCGACCTCTACGAGCTGACCATGCTTCAGGGCTATGTCCACGCGGCCATGAACGAGACGGCCGTCTTCGAGTTCTTCGTCCGCAAGCTTCCTAAAAATCGGAACTTCCTCGTCGCCGCCGGGCTCGAGCAGGTGCTCGCCTTCCTCGAATCGGCCCGGTTCGAGCCCGAGGAGATCGACTGGCTGGGGACCCAGGGCTTCCGGCGGGAGTTCCTCGAATGGCTCCGGAATTTTCGCTTCCGGGGAGAGGTGCACGCGATGCCCGAGGGCACGGTCTTCTTTCCGGAGGAGCCGATCCTTCGGGTGACCGCACCCATCGCGCAAGCGCAGTTCTTCGAGAGCCGGATCATGAACCTGCTCCACTTCCAAACCATGATCGCTTCCAAGGCGGCAAGGGCGGTGCTGGCCGCCCCCGGCAAGGAGCTGGTCGATTTCGGCCTCCGCCGGGCGCACGGCGCGGAGGCGGGGCTCTACGCGGCCCGAGCGGCCTTCTTGGCAGGCTTCGCAGCGACCGCCACTGTTTTGGCCGGCGAGCGATTCGGCATCCCCCTCTCCGGGACGATGGCCCACTCCTTCATCCAAGCCCACGACTCCGAGGAAGAGGCTTTCCTCCGTTTCGCCGAAGCCAACCCCGACCGGGCGGTCTTCCTCGTCGACACCTACGACACCCAGCAGGCTGTCCGCAAGCTGGCCGCGCTCGTTCCGCGGCTGCAGGAGCGCGGGATCCGCCCACTGGCCGTCCGGATCGACAGCGGCGATCTCGGCGCCCATGCGCGGGCGATCCGCCAAATCCTCGACCGCGCGGGCCTAGCCGACGTCCGCATCTTCGCGAGCGGGAACCTCGATGAGGAACGGCTCCGGGAGCTCGTCCGGACCGAAGCCCCGATCGACGGTTTCGGGATCGGAACCTCCCTCGACACCTCCTCGGATGCTCCGTACCTCGACTGCGTCTATAAGCTCGAGGAGTACGCGGGAAAGCCGCGGCGGAAGCGGTCGGAAGGCAAGGCGACCTGGCCGGGACGCAAGCAGGTCTTCCGGCAGCACGGCCGCGACGGCAAGGCGCTTTCCGACCTCGTGGCTCTCGACGGGGAAGACCATCCGGGCACTCCTCTCCTGCTTCCCGTGATGCGGGAGGGCAAACGCCTGGCTCCCCCGGAATCGTTGCGTTCGGTCCGGGAGCGGGCCGCCCGATCCCTCGCGGCCCTACCGGAGGATCTGCGCGACCTCGCTCCGGCGGCGGTTCCCTACCCGGTTCGCTTCTCGGCTAAGCTCGAAGCTCTGCGCGCTACCCTCGAGCGCTCCTTCCGGTGACGCGGAAATGAGGAAAGCGGGAGATTCCTCCGGCAACTTCCGCTTGCCAAGGGACGCCGTTCAGCGCTTGGGTTACGATAAAGAAAATGCGCCGACCAACTCCGGCTCCGACGCTCGAGCCCCCCTTGGGGGCGAGGAAGGTCCTTCTCCACTCCTGCTGCGCCCCCTGCTCCGGAGCCGTCATGGAGAGCATCCTGGCGGCGGGCTGCGAGCTTACGGTCTTCTTTTACAATCCGAACATCCATCCCCTTCGCGAGTACGAGCTGCGCAAGCGGGAGAACATCGCCTTCGCCCGAAAGCTCTCCGTTCCGTTCATCGACGCCGATTATGACACCGATCGCTGGTTTGCCCGGGTGCGCGGCCTCGAATGGGAGCCGGAACGGGGGGCGCGCTGCACCGTCTGCTTCGACTTGCGCTTCGAGCGGACCGCCCTCTACGCGGCCGAGCACGGCTTCCCGGTGTTCACGAGCAGCCTAGGCATCTCGCGCTGGAAGGACTTCGACCAGGTCACCAGGGCCGGCATGCGCGCCGCCGCTCGCTATCCCGGGTTGACCTACTGGACCTACAACTGGAGAAAGCGCGGCGGATCCCAGCGGATGATCGAAATTTCCCGCCAAGAACGCTTCTACCAGCAGGAGTATTGCGGCTGCCTCTATTCGCTGCGCGACGCCAACCGCTGGCGGACCGCGCATGGGCGACCTAAGATCGAGCTGGGAAAGAAGTTTTACGGAAGTCCGTCGCCGCCGGACCCCCGCTGCGCCGCACCGGCGGCGCCTCCCGATTAGGAATGCCCCCTTCCTCCGACGAGAAGCCCTTCCTCGAGCATCTGGAAGATCTGCGCTGGACGATCTTCAAGGCGCTGGCCGCCCTGGCCTTGGCTTCCGCGGTCGGCTTCGCCGCCACCAAGCCGATCCTCGGACTCCTCCTCGCACCCCTCAAGCAGGCGGGAGAAGACCCGGCCAAGATTCTCCGCTTCCTCGGGGTCGTCGATCCCTTCTCGGTCCAACTGCAAATCAGCCTCTTGACCGGAGTCGTCCTCTCCCTGCCCGCCGTCCTCTACTTCGTCGGCGAGTTTCTTCTCCCCGCGCTCACCCCGGCGGAGAAGAGGGCGCTCTTCCCGGTTTTTTCCGCCGGAGCCTTCCTCTTCCTCCTCGGCGGCTTCTTTTCCTACGCCGTCCTCCTCCCCCAGGCCCTCCGCTTCTTCATCCAGTACAGCCACAGCCTGGGGGTCGAAACCCAGTGGACCCTACCCAACTATCTTGACTTCGTCGTCCAGATGGTGGTCGGCTTCGGCCTCGCCTTCGAGCTCCCTCTTGTCGTCGTCCTCCTCACCTACTTCGGCATCCTCCGCGCCGAGCTTCTGCGCCGGTACCGCCGCCACGCGATCGTGGCCATCGTCATCGCGGCCGCCTGCATCACCCCTACATCCGATCCGTTCACCCTCGCCCTGCTTGCGGTCCCGATGTACCTCCTTTACGAAGCCTCCCTCTGGTTCGCGATCGGCCTCGAACGGAAGCGGAGCGGTCGGCTTTCCTCTCCCCTCCCGCCCGCGGAGCGAATCGGACCCGAGGAGCACGACCTCCCGCTTTAGCGTGCATCCCTCTTTCCGCCGTGCAGTGCGGTTTCGAGCTCCTTGCGCAGCCGGCGGGCGACCGGACCGACGGGAAAGGCCCGGCCCAGGTACCGGTTGACCGGCATGACTCCGATCCAGCTGTTGGTCAGGAAGATCTCCTCCGCGTCGTCGAGCGCGGAAAGGGGGAAGCGCCCTTCGATCACCGTCGCGCGCCCGAGGATCCAGCCGCGGATCACACCGGCTCGGCAGCCCGCTTCCGGGGAAGGCGTGTAGATCGACTTTCCGCGCACCCAGAAGACATTGGTGCAAGCTCCGGAAGCGATCTCGCCCCGCTCGTTGCACAGGAGCGCCTCGTCGGCCGTCACCGACCGCCGAGCCTGCCATCTGGTCAAGTAGCTGAGCGTCTTGAAGCGGGCATCCCAATTCTCCGAGCCGACGCGCTGGGGAGCCGGTTCGAGCGAGTAGGCGGTCCGATCGGAAACCTTTTCCCGGGCAAAATCATCCCACTGATCCTCCCAGGTGATCACCCAGCGCCACCGGCCCGTCTCCCCGGGCGGCAGCGCGGAAGCCCGAGTCCGGAAGTCGATCTTTCGCGCAATGCCCAGGGCCTCGGCCGCTAAGCCGAGGGAGCGCCAATGCTCCTCGACAAACTGCGGGGTCCCTTGTTCGACCCGCAGCGTCTCGAATGCGCCGAACCCCGGAAAAAACGAACGGCCTCCTTCCGGCGCCGACGAGAGCCCGCTGCGGTTCACGGCCGGACCTGCGGCGTGGCGGAGAGCGCGGGTGCGGCTCCCGGCCTAGCGATCGGCGGGCTCGGGAGCCTATCGATCTCCTCCAGGAGGATGCGGGGGGTCAGCAGCTCCGGCAGCAGCTTCGGTTGCGACTGGGGGTCCGGGGGATAGAGCACGTAGGTCGGAACCCCGCTTCTGCCCAGCTCGGTCAAAGCCTGCGTGATCGCCGGATCCCGGTTGGTCCAGTCCGCAACCATCCAGACCACTCCCCGCTCGGCGAACCGCTTGCGCACTTCCGCATTATCCAGAGCGACACGCTCGTTGACCTTGCAGGTCAAGCACCAGGCCGCCGTAAAATCGAGGAAGACCGGAACCCCTTCGGCCCGCAGCTCGCTCAACCGCGCGGCCGAATAGGGGACCCAGGGCTCCTCCGCCTTGCGGCCCGCAGTAGCGTCCCGCAGGAGATAACCGATCGTCAAGCCGACTACGAGCACCCCGGCCAGCCCCGCCAGGAGCCGCACCGGCAGGATCCGGCTCGGGTTCGCGTACCTCCCGTAGAGCCAGGCGCCGAATCCGACTCCGACAAGGCCCAGGAGCAGAGACCCGATCCCGTCGATTCCGCGCAGCTTCCCATAGACCCAGAGAAGCCAGACGACGGCCCCCATCATGGGAAAACCCAAGAGCTGCTTGAAATCTTCCATCCACCGGCCCGGCCGCGGCAGCAGCCGCAACAGGAACGGGAAGGTGCAGAAGAGCAAGACCGGGGTAGCCACCCCCAACCCCAGGGCCCCGAAGACCAGCAAGGAGACCCAGAACGGCTGAGTCAGGGCGAAGCCGAGCGCTACCCCCATGAACGGAGCGGTGCACGGGCTGGCCACCACGGTCGCCAACACCCCGCTTCCGAAACTCCCCCACAGACCGTGCATCCGCTCGGCGGCCTGCCCTACCCTTCCGAAGGAGGCGCCGAACTCGAAGACCCCGAAAAGGCTCAAGGAGACCAGGAAGAAGAGGACGGCCAGAAACGCGACGAACGGGGCGGATTGCAGCTGAAAGCCCCATCCCAGTTGCGCCCCTTGCGCCCGGAGCACGACCAGGATCGCCGCCAAGACGAGGAAGGAAGAGACCACGCCGGCCGCAAAGGCCAGCCCGTGCGCGAAGGCGGTCTTGCCTTCCTCCCGCCCCTGCTCCACCAGATGGAGCACCTTGAGGGAAAGGACCGGAAACACACAGGGCATCAAGTTGAGGATCAGCCCGCCCAGGAAGGCAAAGCCCATCATCAGCCAGAAGCTCCGGGAACCGGGGAGAGCGCGAAGGCTGACCGGAGGCGGCACCCGCGCCGCCCGGATCTCCCAGGCGATCTTCCGGGTCCCCTTCCATTCGGTCGACTGGGCGAGCAGGAGTCCTTCCAGCGTTCTGGGAAGAGGCTTAGCCCGGGGGCGTTCGGGAATCTCGATCTGAATGCCGAACTGCTTGAGGCGGAAAGACTGCTGCGCGCTGTCGGCGATCAGGCCCTCCTCCGCGGGCAGGAAGCGGGGCGACTCGAGCATGACCGCCTTCTTTTCGGTGCTTTTGAGCTCGAGGTAAAGCTTGCCCCGATCGACCCAGGTGCTCGCCTGCACGGTATGCGGCGGGCGCTGGGGCAGGGCGTCCCGCGCGCGCTGGAATCCCGCCCGCAGGGAGGAATCGATCTTTCCCGGAGCCGCCAAGACCGGAAGGACCAGGACCAGCTCGCCGCTCCCCGGGAGGCAGCTCTGGGCGCACTCTACCCAGCTCACCTTCGCCGAGAGGGCGAGGGTCTGCCCGACCGGCAGCGACGCCGGAGGGGTCACGGTGATCAAGAGCCAAGCTTCCCCTTCGTAGCCATAGCTGGTCAGGGGAGGAACCGAAATGATCTGCGGCACCGGCCACTGGATCGGTCCTGCTTCGAAGCCTGAGGGCAGGTTCCAGTCGATGCGGGTCGGGGATCCGGCATCTCCGGGATTCCGCCAATAGGTGTGCCACCCCGGATCCATCCGGAGGCGCACCGCCAGGAGGACCGGTACCCCCGGAGATAGAGAGTCGGTCTCCGAGAGCAGCGTGGCTTCGACATGCCGGCTGCGGGCCGGAAGGGATTCCGCAGCCTGGACGGGTGAAGGCCCGCCCGTCCAGGACGCCGCAACGAGCGCGAGCGCAAAAAGCCAAGCTCCTCTCTCCCATTCGAGCATAGTTACCTATAGTAGGCGTACGCCCGAAAACATGCCATGGTAGAGTCGATTCGGATGAGCGTTTACCGATCCGAGCTTGAAAAGGCGGCGCGCGAATTCCCGCAAGCGCCCGGTGTATACCTCTTCCGCGACCGGTTCGACCGCGTCATCTACGTGGGAAAGGCGCGCAACCTCCGCAAGCGGGTCACGCAATATTTCCATCCTTCGCGGCGAGGCGCGGCCGATCGCAAGGTACGGGCGATGCTCGATGTCGCCCGGCACATCGAGTACCACACCGTACGCTCGGAAGCCGAGGCGATCCTGCTCGAGGGGAAGCTCATCAAGGACTATCGTCCGCGCTACAACGTCAGCTTCCGGGACGACAAGCGCTTCCTCCTGGTGAAGACGAACCTACGGGAGCCTTTTCCCCGCTTCCAGATCACGCGTCTGCGCAAGGACGACGGCTGCCGCTACTTCGGCCCCTTCGCCTCCTCCGGCGCGCTGCGGACGACGATCAATTGGATGAAAAAGGTCTTCGGCCTCCGTTCCTGCTCTCCGTTGGTCCCCGGCGAACGGGATTATAAACACTGCCTCGACCGGATCATCAAGAACTGCTGCGCTCCCTGCCTCGGGACCGTGACCCAGGAGGAGTATCGACGACGGGTCGAGGCCGCCTGCGCCTTCCTCGAGGGGAAGTCCCGGGAGACCGCCGACGAAATCCGCAAGAAGATGGAGGAGGCGGCCGCCAGGCTCGACTTCGAACGAGCGGCCGAGCTGCGGAACCTCTGGGAGGATCTGCAGCAGACGATCCGGCCCGTCAAACGCTTCCTCCGCGCCTACGAGCCGGCGATCGACCCGGGCCGGGACTTGCAGGAACTCGCAGCCGCCTTAGGGCTCCCCGCTCCTCCGCAACTCATGGAGTGCTTCGACATCTCGAACATTTCGACCTTGCACAAGGTCGCCTCGATGGTCGCCTTCGAGGACGGGAAGCCGGCGCGGGGAAGCTACCGCCGATACCGGATCCGCACCGTAGCTGGCCAAGACGACTTCGCAAGCATCGCCGAAGCGGTATCCCGGCGCTATCGCCGGGTTTTGGACGAGGGGATGCGCCCCCCCGACCTGATTGTCATCGACGGAGGGGCCGGCCAGCTTTCTTCCGCGCGGCGGGAGCTTCTCGCCCTCGGGTTGGGCGACGTTCCGATCATTGGACTCGCCAAGGAGAACGAGGAGATCTATCGACCGGACCAGCCGCTTCCGCTCCAGCTACCGAAGGATTCGGGAGCGATCCGCCTCCTCCAGAGGCTACGCGACGAGGCGCACCGCTTCGCCAATGCCTATCATCAGCTCCTGCTCCGCCAGCGGGTCCGGGAGAGCGTCCTCGACGATTGCCCCGGGATCAGCCGCAACCGCAAGCGCCTCCTGCTGCAGAGGTTCGGTTCGGTCGAGCGGCTCCGCAAGGCTTCCGTCGACGAGATCGCCGAAGTCAAGGGCATCGGCCGCAAGCTGGCCGAAGCGGTGAGCCGCTATCTGGCCGGAGATCTTCAGCCGGTTAGCGGGGCCTTGGAGGAGAACCGCACGAGCTCCTGATTCTTCGCCCCCGTTGCCTTAATGCGTTTTTTATTGACGGTAGGAAGCCTTGCTCCTTAGCGTATTGGCCATCATCGATATGGTTCCCAATGCTAGAGTGGCTTCGGCGTTCCTCTCCCGACAAGCAGGCTTCCGCTTCTTCTCGGCGGCCCTCCTCTTCGCATCGCCCGCTTCCGTCTCGAAAGCGAAGCCGGTTCCGAGCCCGGCGGCTTCCGCCTTCCGCGCCAAAGGAATCGCCTGCTGGTACGGGGAGTCGCGCATCACCTCCTCCGGGGAACGCTTCCGGGCGAACGCGATGACCGCCGCCCATCCGACCCTGCCGTTCGGGACCATCGTGGCGGTCCGCAACCTCAAAACCGGCAGGACGGCGGTCGTCCGCATCAATGACCGGGGCCCGTTCAAAAAAGGGCGGATCATCGATCTCTCGCGGGCTGCCGCCGACCGGCTCGGCATGCTCTCCGACGGCTTGGCCCCGGTTGAGCTCCGGATCCTTCCCTCGTTCCCTCGGCAACTTTTTCTTCGTCGGCCCGTTCCAAAGACTCTGCCCGCATCGCCGCCGCGGGGAATCCGCTGCCGTTCTCAGACGCGTGTGCAACCGGAGCCGCGAGGGGCTTTCCCCTCCTAATCGGATACTCCCTTACTATCCATCGCCGCAAACTTCGATGATAGCGGAAGGCGGCTCTTCAGGGAACCGCCCGGTTCTGTGGCCAAAGTCGCTCGGCCCTCACGCAGCGGATGAGGTTCCAGGCCGATCGATCGCGTCGCAGGACTCCTCCGGCAATGGGCCTCCTCCAGCGGCTTAGCGTGTTTCGGCGGCAGGCAAGCCACAGGGGCACCGCCGGCCCCTTCCCGGCCATCGGTTCTGCCGCCTGCCGGATCAAGGCCGGATTCCATGCTTTGGGGGAATAGCCGTTCCTAAAACCATAGACAACCATTCCCCTACCAGGGAAGATCGTCCAGGACGTCGGCCGAACAGTGCTGCCGACGGTTCGCGTGCCGGGGTTTCGCCGGCAAAGCCCGGGTAGCGCCCAATGCCCGCGATTTCGGGAGCAGAGGCGCGGGAGGCAGATGGTTGCCTCCCGACCGGGCATGCGCTGCATGCGCCGCTTTGAGCCCCTTCCGAACGTCCGCCCAGAACGACCATACATGCTTCGCCCGATTCCTCGCGGGTAGGGCGAAGGTGAGATGGCCGCCATTGCGGGTCGGCACGACCGCCTCCCGCACGGACGGGCGCTCGGATAGGCCCAATCCTCTCCGGGCGATGGCGTAGGCCGCGCCCTGGTGAGAACCGATGCCATGACGGCGCGCGTGGTTGACCGCGCCGATCACGGAAGTGTAGGCCGGGTCGACTTCGATCCGTTCGACTCCGGCACGAAAGGAAGCCGCCTTGAGCATGGAGATCGTCTTGGCGTAGGCGAAGGAAGAGAGCGAGCGAGCCCGGACGCCATCGACCGCCTCCAGCTCGGCCCTCCGCTTGCGAAGATCCAATCGCTCGATCACGAGCGGCTTGCCCGATTCGGCGCAGGCCCGGGCGATCTGCCGGCACGCATCGCCGATCGCGGCTTTCACTTGCTCCTCGCTCTTCCCATAGAGATGCAATCCGATCCGGCGGATTTCCACGAGATTCCCGAAGCGATCCGTTTCGGCCAAGGCAAGATGATCCGGGTTGCTGTCAACGCCGATCGCTCCGGCAAGGCGGCGTGTCACCAGGGCAACCGGTTGCGCCTCGACGCTTGCGAATACCCGCCACCCCTTCCGGTCCCGCACGAAGCGGTAGCTTACGGCAGCTCCCTCCGGCTTGCGGACGAGCTTCCCGGTCTTGGTTGTTCCGGTCACGACCCGGCCGGCGGAGAGGGCCTGGAGGATTTCCTCCTGGCCGTAGGCCAAGCGCACGCCCTCGAGCACCAGGTGTTTGCTCGTGCTTCCCCATCCGTACGGCAGCCGCAACCGCAGCCGCAGGCCGCCGTCCGGAGCGACTGCGGCTTGGCAGGACTGGTTGCCCGAGGCCTCGTCCTTCGATCCGAGCACGAAGAACTGGCTGCTCCGCTCCGCCTGCCAATCCTTCTTCCATGCGGCATGGTCCGCATAGCCGTTCTCTTCCCGGGAAAACTGCTTCCGGAAGAGGCGTCGGGAACCGAAACAGAGCCGGACCCGGCCGGACTCCTGATCGGCCAGAAGCGCCTCGAGCTTCGCCCGCAGGACGGCAAGCCGCCGCTTTTTCTGGTGCACGACATTCGATCCCGGATGCTTCTTCTCCAGTCGGCCGACCGCCTCTTCCGCTTTCCGGATCCGCCATTTGGCTTCCTCGATCAACTCGGGCCGCCTTTCCCGGATCGAGGCGATCTTGCCCTCGAGCTCGACCCGAATGGCGTTGAACTGCCGGGCGGTGAGGCCGAACCGGCGCAGAAACGACCGCTTGAGTTCGTTTATGGAAACGCCCGCCCGCATCCTGGCCAAAAGAGTCCGCTGCGCCCGCCCGTAGAGCGCCGCATAGGCGTCAAGACACGAAGTCTGCTCATGCGTCAACCTCAACCGGGTCTGGTAGGTGAAAACAGGGCGCTTACTCATGGATCGCTTTGAGCGCCTTCTCGGCGCGGTTCCGGGCGGATCGCTTCCCGTAAAGCCTGGCACACATCGAAACGATGACCTCATGCAGGTCGCGCACGATATCGTCGGTCATCTCGTCCGGATCGACCACTAGAACCGATCGGCTCTGCGCGTACAGAAGCCGCTTCCACGTACTCCAAGCCGAAGCACATCAGCCGGTCGCGATGCTCGACCAGGATGACGCCGATATTGGGATCACGGAGCAGCTCGATCAGGCCCTTCCGATGGCCGTTCATTCCGGAGCCGACCTCCTTGACGGCCTTGACGATCGGCAACCGTTTGCTTGAGCGCGAACTCGGTCAGCCGAGCCAATTGCCGGTCCAGATCCGCTTTCTGATCGGAGCTCGATACCCGTGCGTAAAGGGCGACCCCATTGGGTTGTGAGGGCTCCGCATGCACGATCACCGTTCCGGTCGGCAACTGCTCGGCCGGGACGGGCAAACGCCCTTCCTTCCACATCCGCCAAGCTGTCTTGTAGCAACTGCCCTGCCGCTTGGCCCAGACACTCAACTTCACTTGGACATACTGCCATTAAACTGGCTATGTGTCCATATATTGTTTAGCTGCTGGCAACCCCACCGCTTGCGGAACTCCTCGACCATCCGCCCCTTCCTCCGCTCCCGGCATATCGCTCACGCATCCGCCCGAACCCCTCTTCTGCAACCCGTTGACTCATCTTCACGGCCTCTGCGGTCCTCCAGTGTTTTTTTTAACGAGCCGATTCGGCCAATTCGCCCGAGGAGAAAAAATCGTTTCCACTCACAAAGCGGGATGAGTATGCTTACGCACTCATTGAATTGACCCAGCAACTTATCCATCTCCTTCGGAAGGCCCGGCACCGCCCGGCCGGATGATTCTGTCGTCGTTCCATCCATGAAGAACGTTCTGTTTGTCTGCACCGGAAACGTCTGCCGGAGCCCCATGGCGCAGGGATTGCTTCAAGATCTGGTGCAGGGCCGTCATGATATCCGGGTCGATTCCGCAGGTATCGGCGCGGTGAGCGGGATCATGCCGAGCCAGCAAGCGATCGACGTCATGCAGGAGATCGGCATCGACATATCGGGCATACGCAGCAAGCCGATCTCTGCGGAGCTGGTACGCCGCGCCGACTTCATCTTCTGCATGAGCTACGCCCATCTCGACTCGATCCTCCTGCTCTATCCCTCCGCCGCCGAGAAGACCTATCTGCTGCTCGAGTTCGATCCCGACCTTCCTCTTTCCTCCCGCGAGATCCCGGACCCGATCGGCAGCCCCATCGAAATCTACCGCCTCTGCCGGGAGCAGATGCGCCAGGCAATGCCGAAGATTCTTTCGTTCGTGCTCGAGTCGGAGCGATCTCCCCACTCCGAGGAAAGCGAGCGGGTGCGGATCGCCCTCGGCTCGGATCATTACGGCTTGGCTCTCAAGCAGGCGGCGCGCGATTGGCTCAAGGGGAGCCAGATCCTTTTCGAGGATTGCGGGACGATGAACGAGCTGCCCGTGGACTACCCCGACTATGCGGAGCGGGTTGCCCGCTCGATCGTCCAAGGGAAAGCATCCTTAGGTCTTCTGTTTTCCCAGGACGGAATGGGGATGGAGATCGCCGCCAACCGGATTCCCGGCATCCGGGCGGTGCGTGTTGCAAGCCCTGAGGAAGCCGCCGCAGCCCGCCGCCGCTATTCGGCCAACGTCCTCTGCCTGGGATCCGATGCCGTCGCCGCTGCCGAGCTCCCGGCCATTCTGCACGCATGGCTGCTCACCGAGCCGGATCCGGCCAGGCACGACCGGCCGATGAGGAAAATCGAGCTCCTGAGCAAGCTTCCGGCCCGCTCGGCCCAGGCGATACCGGCTGCCGCCCTTCCGGCCGCCGATCCCGAGATCTACGCGCTCATCGAGCGGGAAAGCCGGAGGCAGAGCGAGAATCTCGAGCTGATCGCGTCCGAAAACTTCACCAGCCGCGCCGTCATGGAGGCGCAGGGGAGCTGCCTCACCAACAAGTATGCCGAAGGCTATCCGGGCAGGCGATGGTACGGCGGCTGCGAGAACGTGGACGGAATCGAGCGGCTGGCCATCGAACGGGCCAAGGAGCTCTTCGGCGCCGAACATGTCAACGTCCAGCCCCATTCGGGGAGCCAGGCCAACATGGCCGTCTATTTCTCCTGCCTTCAGCCCGGCGACACGATCGTAAGCATGGATTTGGCCCACGGCGGCCATCTCACCCATGGCTTCAAGATGAACTTCTCGGGGCGGTTCTTCCACGTCGCCCACTACGGCGTCCGCCCGGAGGACGAACGGATCGACTACGACGGGCTCGCCAAGGCGGCGGAAGCCCATCGGCCGCGGATGATCGTCGCGGGAGCCTCTTCGTATCCCGCCGTCATCGACTTCGCCGCCCTGCGACGGATCGCCGATTCGGTCGGGGCCCTTCTCTTCGTCGACATGGCCCATATCGCGGGGCTAGTGGCCGCCGGCCTGCATCCTTCCCCGATTCCCTACGCGGACTTCGTCACCACAACCACGCACAAGACCCTCCGCGGCCCTCGAGGCGGCCTGATCTTCTGCCGGGCCCCCTTTGCGAAGGAGGTCGACTCCCAGGTCTTCCCGGGCATTCAAGGCGGGCCTCTCATGCACGTGATCGCCGCGAAAGCGGTCTGTCTGAAGGAGGCGCTCCAGCCCGAGTTTCAGGCCTACCAGAATCAAGTCGTGCGCAACGCCCGCGCGCTGGCCGAATCGCTCAAGCGCCATGGCTACCGCCTCGTCACGGGAAGCACCGAGAACCATCTTCTTCTGATCGATCTTCGCCCCCAAGGGATTACGGGGAAGGAGGCCCAGGAGCTTCTGGACCGGGTGGGGATCACGGTCAACAAGAACGCGGTTCCTTTCGACACACTCCCCCCCTACCAAGCAGGCGGGATCCGCCTCGGAACCCCGGCGGTCACCACCAGGGGCATGCGGGAAAACGAGATGTTGGACATCGGCGAATGGATCCATCGAGCCTTGTCCCATCGCCACGACGCCGCCGCCCTCGAGAAGATACGGGAAGAGGTCTTGTCCGCCACCCGGGAGTTTCCGCTTCCCTCCTAGCCGGGACCCGTGCGGAAACTTCCTTTCCGGTTCGAGAGTCGATTGACAAGCGGAATGCGGAAGCGCTTAATCGGGAAACCGATTCACCAACCGGTTATGCACTCCGCCAAAAAACCGACCTTCTCCCTTCTTCTCGCTTTGGCTCTCGGCCTTTTGACCATGACGGCCCTTATCGGCTGCGATTTCTATGCTCCGAAAAAGGGCGGGCAGCCGCAATCCCAATCGGAGCCCAAGAAGAATGCCTCCGATGGTCCGGAGGCGGAAGCCGGCCTGGAGGAAGGCGCCCCTCCGGCTCCGGAGGCGCCGGGCACGGGTGCGCCGTCCACGCCGACTGCTTCCGGTTCATCCGGAGAAGCAGCCAAGCCCAACCCGGAGGCCTCCTCATCCGGCGGAGCATCCTCCGCTTCCCCCGCCGGAGAAGGCGCGCCGCCTGCTTCTTCCGGCGAGTCGACGGCACCGAGCGAAAGCTCCGGCCAAGGTTCCACCGCGCCGAAGAATCCGTAGGCGGATTGTTCCGGCGGGCAGCCGGGCAGAATGCATCGCTTCTCCGGCTTCCGGCATCAGAATAGGTTGCATCCGGTCGCCGGCCGCATAAGATCAATTCCGCCAGGAGCGGCGGAGCTGCCGGCAAGGTAACCCCGCCAGGTCCGAAAGGAAGCACCGGTAACTTGACCGCTGTTGTCGCTGCTCCTGGTGCGCCCAACGTCGGGCGATCCGCCACATGGCCTACGAAGTTTTCTCCAGGAAATACCGGCCGCGCCGCTTCGCCGAGATCGTCGGCCAGCCTCATGTCGTGCGGACCTTGGCCGGCGCCATCCGGCAGGGACGGGTCGCTCAGGCATACCTCTTCGCCGGCCCCCGCGGGACCGGGAAGACTTCCACCGCGCGGATCTTGGCAAAGGCACTCGAGTGGACCGGCGGCCCGAGCGTGGATTTCGATCCGTCCGATCCCATCTGCGCCGAGATCGACGCGGGCCGCTGCCTCGATGTCCTCGAAATCGACGGAGCCTCCAACAACGGCGTCGAGCAGGTGCGCGAGCTCCGGGAGAGCGCCCGCTTCGCTCCGGCTCAGTGCCGTTTCAAGATCTACGTCATCGACGAAGTCCATATGCTCACCCAGGCCGCGTTCAACGCCCTCCTCAAGACCCTGGAGGAGCCGCCGTCCCACGTGAAGTTCATCTTTGCCACGACGGAGCCGCATAAGGTACCGGCCACCGTTCTCTCCCGATGCCAACGGTTCGATTTCCGGCGGATTTCCGAAAAAGAGATCGCGAGCCATCTCGCATCTCTCTGCGCCGCCGAGGGCCTTACGGCCGATCCGAGCGCCCTAGCCCTGCTGGCGCGGAACGCGGAGGGTTCGCTCCGCGACGCCGAGGGCTCCCTCGACCAGCTCGTCGGCTTTTACAGCGGCGAGATTTCGGAGAGGGTGGTTCTCGAGATGTTCGGCATGGCGGGCAGCGGCCCCATCTCCATGCTCGCGCGCCGGATCGCCGAAGGAGCCGCCGGCGAGGCCCTCCGCCTCGTGCGCGATCTGCTCGAATCCGGAAAGGAAGCGATGGTTCTCTCCCGCGAGCTCGTCCACCTTTTCCGGAACGTAGCCGTCTATCAGGCGGCTCCTTCCCTTCTCCGGGAAGAACTCCCGACTTCGGAGCTTGCCGAGGTCGAAGCGCTGTCTAAAATCCTGCCGCCCGAGACGACGCTCTCCATTCTGGAAGACTTGACCCAATGGGAGGGGCGCTTGCGCGTCGCCGCTAACCGCGACCTCCTCCTCGAAGTCGGCATCCTCGAGCTTACCCACCATAAGGAAAAGGTATCTCTCGAGCGTCTTCTCCGAGAGCTATCGGGTTCCGCTCCTCCCTCGCCTCCGGCCGCTTTTTCCGAGCCTCTTGGAACCCCGAAGGAATCGGTTTCCGTCACCCCGGGGCCGACCCCATCGCCGGCTCCCTCTACCGCTCCCGGCGCACAAAAGGATGTCCCCATGGAGCCCGCGGCTCCGAAGTCCGGCTCCGGGCTCGCGGCGACCGCTCTCGTCCTTCCCCCGGAGGAAGCCTGGCGGCGGGCCGTCGACTGTTTCGCCCGGAATCGGCCCTTGGAAGCGGAGTCGATTCGGAAGAGCCGTTTCCTCGAGAAACGGGGATCGATCTTCGAGGTCGCGCTTCCTAAGGATTTCCGCCAGAAGGCCGCCTACTTCACCGATCCCGGGAACCGCCCGATCTTGGAAGATACGCTCCGGGAGCTTCTCGGGGAAGCGGTGACCGTCTCTTTCCTGCTCATCGACCCTCCGCTCGCACCGGAGCCGAAGGAACGCCGGGAGCCGCCGGCGAGGACGGAAAAGGCTATCGGCCCGCAGGAGCGGCTCACCGAGGAAGAATTTCGGAACGACCCTCTCATCCAGGAAGCCCTCCGGGTCTTCGAAGCCCGGATCCTTTCCGCCACTCCTCCCCAATCGGAAACGATATGAACCTGAACAAGATGCTCAAACGGGCCCGCCAGCTGCAGGAACAGGCCCAAAAATTGCAGGAAGATCTCGCCGGGCGGCGATTCGCGGTCGAAGGCGCCGGCGGAAGGCTTCGCGCGGTTGCCAGCGGCGGAGGGGAGCTCCTCGACCTTTGGATCGCTCCCGAGCTTGTCGCCGAAGGTGATGCCCAGATGCTCGCCGAGCTGGTCCTCGCCACCGTCCGGGAAGCTCTCCAGCAAGCCCGGGAGGCGAGCGCCTCGGAAATGCAAAAGCTCGGAGCCGGCTTCGGCATGCCCGGCTTCCCCTGAAGCGCAAGCGAGGCGCCCCCCATGGCCGACTATCCCCAGACGCTTCGCGAACTGCTGGCGGCCTTACGCGAGCTCCCCTCGATCGGTCCGCGTTCCGCCGAGCGGCTCGTGCTCTTTTTGATGGAGGAGAGAAAAGGAACGAAGGAGCGGCTTGCCCGTGCGCTCCACGCGGCGGGGACACGCGTGCATCCCTGTGTCCGATGCGGCTTTTATGCCGAGGAAGATCTCTGCGAGCTCTGCCGCGATCCGGCCCGGGACCCTCTCCTCTGGTGCCTGGTCGCCTCGCCCGGGGACGTCCTGCGCATCGAGCGGGCATCGGCCTTCCGCGGCGTCTATCACGTCCTGGGCCATAGGCTCTCCCCCCTGGAAGGGATCGGACCCGAACAGCTTCCGACCGGCCCGCTCCTCGCCCGCATCGAGCGCGAGCACCCTCGGGAGATCATCCTCGCGCTCGGCACCGATGCCGAAGGAGAGGCGACCTCCCTCTACTTGGGCGAGCTTCTAAAAAAGACAGGGCCGCGCATTTCGAGCCTGGCCACCGGCCTCCCCGCCGGAGGCGGACTCGAGTTCGCCGACAGTGTCACGCTCAGCTACGCACTGGCCGGGCGGCGCGAGATCTAGCGGCCATTTCTCACAAATTTCGTAGCCGAGGCGCCGCTACGGATTTCCTTACGGCAAGCCGGCGGCCTACCATTCCGATCAGGCGGGCGTAGTTTTGGCTTTCTCCCGGGAGCCGGCCGGGACTTGGATGCTCTCCTCGGCCGGCTGCGGCAGCCGTGCGATCAAGACGGAGCAACTCGCTTCCTCGCTCACGCGGGAGGCAACGCTACCTAGAGCCCGTCCCCAGACCCCGAAGTGGCCGCTGTGGCCGAGGACGATCATCTCGAACCCGTCTTCCTCGGCGAAGCGGACGATCTCCAACGCCGGGCTGCCAGCCCTGCGAGCGAGCGTCGCGGTATAGCTCCATCTCCGACAGGCCGCTTCGACGTCCTTTTCTATTTCCGCGAAGAACGCCTCCTCGCGCTCCTGCTGCATCTCGATCTCGCGGCCGATGTCGAAGAAGAAGTAGGGTACCGGCGGGACGATCCAGAGCACCTTGCACTCGCTGCCGAGCGACCTCGCCAGGCAGAGACCTTCATCAAGCGCAACCCTCGCTCCTTCCGAACGATCGTAGGCCACCAGAATTTTCTTATACACGCCCCCTCCGTTGTCCGCCCGTTAGAGCCGCGGCCTTCTGGCTCTCTCCATCATCCGCTTGCGCCAGAACCGGTAGCCGAGAAAGCCCAAAATTCCCAAGGCAACGATCTCTCCGACGCCGAGCGAGGCGAAATTCTTCGGCGTCGGCAAGCCTACGGCGATCGGGAAGCGAAGCACGACCGGTTGGTGCGCAGCGTCCACGATCCCTTGCGGCTTGACCTCCAGGATATAACGGCCCGGGGAGGAAAAGTAGACACGCAACGACGCGATCCCTTCTTTATACACATGCGGCGGGGCTTGCGCCACAATCTCCCGGCTCGCCTCCCGGATGACCGTCAAAGCAACGGGAACCTTCCAGAGCGGGTGACTCATAAGATCGAGGACCAAGGTCGCCTCCCCGGTCTTAGGGACATTTTCGCAATAGCTTTCGTACGTCTTCAACGGTTCGTACTTGCAGATGTCGAGGTGGGCGGTATAGCCGTCCACGCTGACGACTCCGCAGTCGATGGGGCCTTTTGGCCGGTGGCGATGGGCGAAAGATGCGCTCGGCAGAAAAACGCAACCGACCAGGAGACAAAACAGGAGGCGCATCATCCAGGCAAGAATCTCCCGCAGCCTCCTATCCGCTCCCGCCGGGAGACTTTGCTCCATAGTGCGCCGGTTGCTCACGTTCTTTAGCTAAGCGTACTTGGACAGACAGAGGGGAGCAAAAGAAAAAAGAAAAACCTTGCGGAGATCCGGGGGAGAGATTGGCTCCGATCGGCACGGCGGCGACCGGAACCGCCTTTCGGAAACTGCGGCCGATTCCCGGGGGGTGAAGATCGGCGTCCGGGATAGCAACGGCGGCAATTCGCCTATCGGGGACTCCCCTACCCCTTGGAGAGGGCGAGCCCGGGAGAACTTCTTCTTGCAGTCGCGGTGAAATTGCCAGTATTTGTCTTTATAAGAATCAACTGCTTTTTCGGTTCGCTGCTCACGTAGGGCGGCGGTCGGCAACGGGGAGCACTCAACCAAATTCAGCAAAAGGAGCACTGGATGCGAACGATGCGGCTAATCTCGGCGCGGATCCTGGCGTTTTTTCTCGCCCTCACGTGGAGCGCGCAGCCGCGCCCGTCCTGGGCGCACGGAGGAAGCGGAAGCGGCGGGCTCGAATGCGGCATGATGCAGCAGGGAGGCTACGCGATCCACATGGACGTCTATGTCTACAGCCAGGGCGGCATGGCCGGAATGGGCGGCATGGGAAATTTCAAGTCGTACTGCCGGAATGTCCCGACGACCGGGAAGATGAGCCTTGTGCTCGACCTGGTGACTCCGCAGCTTCGGAAGATCCCGATCGAATGCCGCGTGCTTTCTTCCGACGGCAAGGTCGTGGCGTACTTCCCCGCCCAGGTGTATACCAGCGGGGTCGCCTCCCTGGACCTTGATCTGCCGAACCGAGGGCAATACATGGTCGAGCTCACCCTGGTCGGAAAGACCGGTCCGGACAGCAAGCCGCTGATCTTCCGGTTCCCGATCACAATCGGAATGGGAATCGTCTGGGTAGGCCTTGGCGCGGCGGGCCTGCTCGTGGCTTCCGGCGCAGGCTTCCTGGTTTATCGCCGGATGGCCCGCCGCAGGAGCTTCGCTGGATCCCATGGGATCCAGGCGAGCGCCTCGTGAAGCTCCCCTCGCGTCAACGAATCCGATGGATTATTGTTAATCATTAAAAGTAAAAAAACTCCGCGACGAAGAGGATCACGATGTTGCAACCGGTCGGAAAGAAAAGGAGGTCCGGAAGGCTGTTTCTGCTCGGTGCGCTGGCGGCCGCTGCGGCCGCAAGCCTGCTGCTCCTGCAGAAGCGGCCCGGACCTGCCAAGGCTTATGATTTTTCGGTCGATCCGGACGCCTACCCGGCCGCAAAACCCTTCGAGGTCGTCCACCTGAAGGACGGGGAAAGCTTCTCCCTTTCCGCGGTCAAGGTTCAGGAGACCATCGCCGGAACCAAGGTCAAGCAGCTCGCCTACAACGGATCGGTTCCCGGGCCTTTCCTCTGGGTTCCGCAGGGTGCCCATATCACTGTCACCTTCGATAACCGGACCGGGGTCCCCACTACCATCCACTCGCACGGGGTGCGTCAAGACAACGCGCAGGACGGCGTTCCCGACGTCACCCAGCCGGCGATCCTCCCAGGCTCGAGCTATGTCTATCATTTCCGCTTCCCTGATCCGGGAGTCTACTGGTACCACCCCCACTTCCGGGACGATTTCGAGCAGGAGCTCGGGCTCTACGGGGTCTACATGGTCGAGCCCGCCGATAAGGACTACTGGGGTCCCGCCAACCGGGAGATCCCGCTCGTCTTCTCCGATATCCTGATCAAGGACGGCGCCGTTCCCGAATACCATTCGGACTACGTCAACTTCGCGTTCATGGGGCGGTACGGGAACATTCCGCTCGTCAACGGCAAGCCTCACATCGACATCGACGTCAAGAAAGGAGAGGTTGTGCGTCTCTACCTGGTCGACGCCGCATCCGCCCGACCCTTTCGGATTCAGACCCCGGGCGTCCAGATGAAGCTGGTCGGCACCGACGGAGGGCGCTACGAACGGGAACAGTGGGCGGACGCGGTCGTCGTCTCCCCCTCCGAACGCCAGATCATCGAGTGCTACTTTCCGAAAGAGGGCGAGTACAAGCTCATCCACCATGCCGTCGATCCCTTGGTCGGCGCCCGCACCTACGAGCTCGTGACCTTTCATGTCGGGACCGAAGGCGTGACCCCGTCCTACGCCCAGGAGTTCGCGACCCTACGGGAAAACAAGTCGACCATCGAGGAGATGGAAGCGCTGGCGACCCGTTTTCGCGATACCCCGCCGGACAAGACAATCCGGTTCTTGGTAGCGGTCTCGAAGCAGGCTGCCAAGGGCCTTGCCGAACCCGGCAGCACTCCTTCCGCCGCCCCGAAGGCGGGTGCGGCTTTTCCGGGGCTCTTGACCATTTTGGCCAAAACCGGCGCCAAGGTCGAATGGGAAGACCATATGTACAACCAGAACAAGGCCTCGACTTCCCGCGAGGTGCACTGGCAGATCGTCGACCTCGATACGGGCAAGGTGCTCGGACAGAAGATGGCCAAGGGCATGGGGGACATGGGCGGGAACGTCGATTGGACCTTCAAGCAGGGAAGCTTTGCGAAGATCCGGATCATCAACGACATTCACTCCCTTCACCCGATGCAGCATCCTTTCCATCTGCATGGGCAGCGTTTTCTGGTGCTCAACACGAACGGAGAGGAGAACCCCAACAAGGCTTGGAAGGATACGGTGCTGGTCGGCGCCGGCGACACCATGGATATCCTGGTCGACATGAGCAATCCCGGGACCTGGATGGCCCACTGCCATATCCTGGAGCATCTCCACAGCGGGATGATGTTTTCCTTCGCCGTCGCTCCCTAGCGCGGCGAACCTTGCCTCTCGCCGGTCGCGCCGTTACTCTTTCATGGCCGGCCTCGGGGAGGCGGACGGCTAACGGCTAAGGCTTGCCCGCGTCCGATGCGGATCCGGTCCAAAGATACGGGTAACGTGCGCAGAGAGGAGTGTATGACGGGAAGTAGAGGAAGTCATCGAATGCTCGCGATCCTCTGGGTCGCGGCGGGTTGGGCCTCCCTAGCCGCGGCCGCTCCCCTCCCTCCGGAGCTCGATTCCGTTATGCCTCCCTACCTCGCTATCGGAAAGGCCCTCGCGGCCGATTCGCTCAAGGGGGTCGATACCGAGGCTGCCGCTATGAAAGGACTCGTCGAACGTTCGGGAGGCGGCTTTTTCCCGAAGGAGCTCTCCGGAGATCTTGATCGGCTCTCGCGGGCGAACGATCTCGACACCGCGCGGCTGGCGTACAAGGACGTCAGCGACCGGCTGATCGCGCTCTTTCAGGAGCACAAGGTCCAAACGGGCCGCTACTTCCTCTGCACCTGCCCGATGGCGCAAGCGAGCTGGATCCAAGCCGACAAGGAGATCAAGAACCCGTATTACGGGTCGGCGATGCTCCTCTGCGGCGACGTGACGCAAACGTTCTAACGTCGAGGCCGGCTGTCAGAAGAAGAGCGCCGGAGAAATCCCGTCGCCGTATCGAAAGAAAAGCATGCCGGCGAGCGAGTCGAATCGCAGCCGATTGATTCGGGAATTGCTCCCGAACATAAACCGCAGGCGGTCTGCCCGCTTCCGGCTTTCCTACCGAATTCGGGCAGACCGCCTGCTCAATCGTTGCTACCTATTTTGCGAGGGCGCATCGCCCTTAATCGCGTAAGCCGCAACGAAAATCAACAACCAGCAAAGAACAAGCCAGGTTGCTCCCACCATAATATCTATCTCTCCTCCTCTTCCGGTTGCACGCCTTCCTCTTTGTTCCCCACATCGAGTGTCGGCGCTGCAGCCCTTGTTCGAGTTGCCGGAGTTTGCCGGATAACGGCAAGACACGCAAGAAATTTGTTCTCTTGGACAGCGACAAAGGGAATGGAATGCGGTAAACGGAACCGGCTCCGAAAGGCACGAAACCGGTCGAGGATCGTCTCGGGGAGATCCTTTCCTCTCGCCCGGGCCAAAGCCTCCCTGGTAGGCCGACTTTCTTCTCCACGGGCATCATTCTTGCATTTTCAACCCGGGAAACTTTGCTACGCTACCTATCATGGTTGCCAATCCCAAGTGGCCTCCGCCGGAAGGAGACGGAAGCGACACCAATTTCCGCCATCTTCTGATCTTTCTTTTCATCGTGATCGCCCTTACGGCCATGCGGTTAGCCTACGACTTGACAAGCGGATTGGGCTTCTTCACGCCCGCCCAATGGTAGGCGACCGGTCGCGCCCGTGACCGGCCGGACGCGTTCGGAGAATGGTTCGCGGCCGATTACGGGTGGTGGGTTCGCGCGAGGAACGCCAGGAAGGCGAGCAAGAAGCAAAGGGCCAGCACGACCGCAAGATCGCCGCGGAGCCGCCCCGGTTCGTGCTTCCAGCTATAGGCCGCCCGCAGCCCGTATGCGGCCAACAGAAAGAGCAGCAGACCGCCGCCTCCGCTTATAAGGACGCGCCAAAGCCTCTCGCTCATCGGTGCTTCGCGCTCCGTGGCGGCGCAGCCGATCCCCAGACGCTACTTCGCCGCGTTCGGAGCGGCGATCGGCCCTTTCTCCGCCGAGCCGTCGCCGCCGATCGTCAGCTCCTCTCCGCCATGGAGCTCGTATGACTCCTTCTTCGCGGCGGTCACGACCGCCGCCTCTCCATCGGCCACCTCGACGATCTCCTTCCCTTCCCGAAGCGAGACCGCATAGCTCCCTGCCCGCTTGCTGGTCGCCGTCGCCAGAGCCGTAGCCACCTCCACATCCTTGCCGGTAAAGCGAATCTTGCCCGTCTCGAGCCGAAAGCGGATTGGACTTTCCCCCACCAATTCGGCGTTGCTCGACGGCTCGAGGACCACCTTGTCCGAGCTACCCGTCCAACCAAGTGTGCAAGTGGCAAAACTGTTCGTGCGGATAAACCGCCCCGCTTCCAACACATCGCCTTCGGAAAGTTCCACTGCGTAGTTGGATGTAACCATGCCGACTCCCTCGATCGAAAGCACCTGCGCTGCGAACGCCGCGCAAGGAGCAAGCAGGAGCGCAAGAATTCCCTCCGCCGTACGGGAAGCAGCACCGCACTTCCCTCTCCGCGCCGCCGCCAGCTTGCGCTCTCCTCTCTGCTTCCCAGGTCTTCTCCGTTCCATCGCACTCCTCCTCTGTTTTTTCCGCTCCGGTCCCAGGCGCATGGATGCTGCCGCGGACCGGGTCGATCCGCTACCGAAGCTAATCCATCGACGCGCAGTGTGGCAATCGCGACGTATTCGGTTTTCCCGCTTTCTCGAATGCTCCTGCTTATTTATGGCGCATCACGCATGCCTGGCAGCCAAAAGAAAAAAGGGCGCGCCCCTCTTCTCCCGGATCGGGAGGAAGAAGGGCGCGCCGGAAGTCGGCTCTTTTGCAGGAACCGCTGCTTACATCTGCGTCGCGCCGAAACGCGGAATGACGAGCTGATCGGCGACGGCGATGATGCTCCGCGCTCCGCTTGGGTCGCTGAAGAAGAGCAGGCCCCCGAAACGGTTCGTCGTCTCGTGGTACATCGTCAGCCGCTGGTTCTCCCACTCCGCGCTCGCCAGCACCACTTCGAGCACCTTGGTCTCCCCGGGCGCCACCGGCTCCGAAGGAGTGATCTTCATCGGGCCCCCGTACACTTCCGGAAAGTCAGGATTCCAGACGTTCCCCGGAACCTGCTCGTTGAAGAAGCGGACGTTGGCCGTGGTGAACTCCTTGAGCACCAAGGGACGATCCCCCGTGTTATGCACCTCGAGCCGGAAGGAGAGCGTGCGGCTCGGCACATCGTAGGTCGCGTCCAGCACCTTCGCCTCCACGTGGGTCGGCTCGGGCGGAAGCGGCTCGTTCTTGATGATCGTCTCCTGGATCGGAATCGTGTGCGGGAACTGCGCCGCAGTCATCGCGTTGGCGATCGCGATCAGGCCGATGGTCCCAAGGGCAAAGATCACCGCCACGGTCTTGTCCGCACCGCTGATCAGCTCCTTGGCCCTTCCGGCCGCCACGATGCCCAGCCGAGAGACAAAAGGCCTCCCCAGCCAGAACCCGAGCCAAGCCACCCCGATCAAGGTGGTCACCAGGGTCCACATGAGCATCCGGTTCACTCCGTAGTCTTCCAGGTCGACCGTGGTGCCCACGAGCGTCTTGATCGGGTTGGTGAAGCCCGCATGGCTTCCTTCCACGTCGACGTAGATCGACGGCCCGATCAAGGGCCCCGCATCCTTCATGCTCAGCATCACCCCGACCGGCCAGTGGCCCGGATACCGCGCCCTGGTGATCGTCTTGTACTCGTAGGTACCGCCCAGCTCCAGCAGCTGCGAGCAGGACATGAACCGGTTGTTGATCCATGAGCCGACCCGCAGGAACTGCGGCCCCGGAACGAAAAAGTTCAGCCACGAGATCCCCGTAAAGGCGATCTCCTTCGGCCAGATCGGCAGAAGCTGGAACTTCCCCGTCACCGTCATCTCGTCCCCGACCTTGAACTTCCTTCCGGAAAACTTGGTGTCGTAGAAGATCACCGTCCGCATCCGAAGGAAGGCCTCCTGCGATTTCTCGCCCAAGGCCCAGAGCCGGCTCGTCGCCGGTCCCGCCAGGAGCATCCCCAGCAGGACCAGCGCTCCCGCTCTTCCCATCACCCGCATTACGCCTTTTCTCATCGTCTTCCTTCCTCCTCTTTAGGCTTAGGCGCGCTTCACCTCCGCCGCAGCCGCCTCATAGGTCTTGAAGAACTTCGTGCTGCCGAAGAAATGAGCGCCCATCAGCCACCACGGCACGTACATGCAGACCGAGACGAACCCCGAGAAGAAGGCGGCCACACCGGTCACCCCTCCCGCGAAGCTCCGCATCGTTCCCGTCTCCACGATCCGGAGATACTCCGGCGTCGAGGTGCGGACGTACATGTAGTTGATCACATCCGCGATGCTCATCAGCGAGCCCTGATACTCGACCGGCAGGTGATAGGGTGCGATCATCACCCAGTTGGTCGGATAGAAGAGCCAGCCCCAGAGCTCGCCGCCCACCAGGGCCGTCACGATCCAGTTGCCGGTCAGCATCAGCACCACGTCGAGCACGACCGCCTGCGGCATGAACGTCTCCGGAAAGACGAAGTTGAGCGGATAGTGGGTCCAACCGTAGAAGTTGATGTACCGGTTCATCCACTGTCCAAAGAGCAGGCCCAGGCAGCAGAACGTCGCTCCGATCGGCATCCGGAACTTCGTCCAGAAGACCGCCTGCACCGCCGCCGGGAAGGTGATCTCCAGAATCGGAGCCACGATCGGCCACCAGTTCCGATCCTTCCAGTCGATCCAGAACGACCAGTCTCCGGCCACCAGCATCTGGTGGACATGGAAGCCGGCGATCAGCGCCAGAAAGGTCGACAGGATCACCACCCAGTCGAACTTCCGGGCAATCGCCTTCGCCTCCGCGTCTACTTGCGAATATTGCATTGGTTGCTTTCCCCCTCGGCAAGAGTGGGGGCGGGTTGCCAATCCCGCCCCTCACCTTGCTTGCGTGTTTTTTCTTTCTTCCGTTTCTCCCGTTTCCGGACCTACACCGCGCAGGCCGCGCAAGCGGCAGGATTGCAGGAGCTCTGCGGATCCCGCATCACCTCGGCCGGGCTCTGGATCGGCTTCCCGTAGTAGATGTGGTTGATGAGCGCCATCACCCGCGGGCAGATCTGCAGCCAGGTCCCGAGGATCGCCAGCGCACCCCATCCGAACGTCACGAAGCCCCAGTGGAGCGGAGCCACGAAAAGCTCCTCCATGAACCACCGGGTGTGGCCGAACTCGTTGAGCCCGACATTCGGGAAGATCATCAACGGGCTGCCCACCAGCACCGCATAAGGCAAGGAAAACGCCTTCGCGAACTGCGGCAGTCGGGTCATCGCATAAACCAGCGAGCCCACACCGAAGATGATGTAGATGGGATAGCTCTGGTAGAACTCGATCACGTGGCTCGGGGTGAAGTCGGTATCCCGAATCACCGTCTGGTGCCACGTCCCGTCCTGCTCCGTGAAGTAGCTCGCGCCGGCGTACGCCGCGTAGGTATAGGTCAGGACGAAGAGTCCCAAGGCCCAATACCGCTTGAGCTCCTCCGCCGGAGAGAGGCGATCGAGCGCCCGATCCCGCGTCATCCAGAGCCAGCCCCACAGCGCACCGGCCGTGACCGCTTCCATGACAAGCTCCGCAAAGAGCATGCCCATCCAGTAGCTGTTGTATTCCGGCGACGTGTAGTCGAGACCCTTCGAAAACGCGTAGAGCCTCTCGTAGACGTTGATCAGGACGTCAAAGACCACCAGCGCGCCGATCGCGATCCCCGCGCTTTTCCACGAAAAGGCGGAGACCGGCGGGCGCGCGACAGCCGTTGCCGTCGTCGTTTGTGTTTGTGCCATATCTTTTTCTTTCTCCCTTTCTGCACTTCCCATGCCCCAGATGCACCACCTGGGTTGGGGCCGTCATCCTCCCGGGATGCCGACAAAGGCCGGTCGGCATTTCGCCAATCGGTCCTCGAGCAGCAACCGTAACAAAGGGAGCCGCATGGTCACAATCAGGGAAACTACTATAGCCGAATACGGTGTTTTACCCATTACAGTGGCAATGGTGTTGATGAGTGAGCATAAGTGAATCACCGGACGGCCTGCAGCCGTCGGGATCGCCTCCCGCTCAAAAGAGAAGGGCGCGCCCCTCTTCTCCCGGATCGGGAGGAAGAAGGGCGCGCCGGAAGTCGGCTCTTTTGCAGGAACCGCTGCTTACATCTGCGTCGCGCCGAAACGCGGAATGACGAGCTGATCGGCGACGGCGATGATGCTCCGCGCTCCGCTTGGGTCGCTGAAGAAGAGCAGGCCCCCGAAACGGTTCGTCGTCTCGTGGTACATCGTCAGCCGCTGGTTCTCCCACTCCGCGCTCGCCAGCACCACTTCGAGCACCTTGGTCTCCCCGGGCGCCACCGGCTCCGAAGGAGTGATCTTCATCGGGCCCCCGTACACTTCCGGAAAGTCAGGATTCCAGACGTTCCCCGGAACCTGCTCGTTGAAGAAGCGGACGTTGGCCGTGGTGAACTCCTTGAGCACCAAGGGACGATCCCCCGTGTTATGCACCTCGAGCCGGAAGGAGAGCGTGCGGCTCGGCACATCGTAGGTCGCGTCCAGCACCTTCGCCTCCACGTGGGTCGGCTCGGGCGGAAGCGGCTCGTTCTTGATGATCGTCTCCTGGATCGGAATCGTGTGCGGGAACTGCGCCGCAGTCATCGCGTTGGCGATCGCGATCAGGCCGATGGTCCCAAGGGCAAAGATCACCGCCACGGTCTTGTCCGCACCGCTGATCAGCTCCTTGGCCCTTCCGGCCGCCACGATGCCCAGCCGAGAGACAAAAGGCCTCCCCAGCCAGAACCCGAGCCAAGCCACCCCGATCAAGGTGGTCACCAGGGTCCACATGAGCATCCGGGCCACCCCGTAGGTTTCCAGGTCGACCGTGGTGCCCACGAGCGTCTTGATCGGGTTGGTGAAGCCCGCATGGCTTCCTTCCACGTCGACGTAGATCGACGGCCCGATCAAGGGCCCCGCATCCTTCATGCTCAGCATCACCCCGACCGGCCAGTGGCCTGGGTACCGCGCCCTGGTGATCGTCTTGTACTCGTAGGTACCGCCCAGCTCCAGCAGCTGCGAGCAGGACATGAACCGGTTGTTGATCCATGAGCCGACCCGCAGGAACTGCGGCCCCGGAACGAAGAAGTTCAGCCACGAGATCCCCGTAAAGGCGATCTCCTTCGGCCAGATCGGCAAAATCTGGAACTTCCCCGTCACCGTCATCTCGTCCCCGACCTTGAACTTCCTTCCGGAAAACTTGGTGTCGTAGAAGATCACCGTCCGCATCCGAAGGAAGGCCTCCTGCGATTTCTCGCCCAAGGCCCAGAGCCGGCTCGTCGCCGGTCCCGCCAGGAGCATCCCCAGCAGGACCAGCGCCCCCGCTCTTCCGATCACCCGCATTACGCCTTTTCTCATCGTCTTCCTTCCTCCTCTTTAGGCTTAGGCGCGCTTCACCTCCACCGCAGCCGCCTCATAGGTCTTGAAGAACTTCGTGCTGCCGAAGAAATGAGCGCCCATCAGCCACCACGGCACGTACATGCAGACCGAGACGAACCCCGAGAAGAAGGCGGCCACACCGGTCACCCCTCCCGCGAAGCTCCGCAACGTTCCCGTCTCCACGATCCGGAGATACTCCGGCGTCGAGGTGCGGACGTACATGTAGTTGATCACATCCGCGATGCTCATCAGCGCGCCCTGATACTCAACCGGCAGGTGATAGGGTGCGATCATCACCCAGTTGGTCGGATAGAAGAGCCAGCCCCAGAGCTCGCCGCCCACCAGGGCCGTCACAATCCAGTTGCCGGTCAGCATCAGCACCACGTCGAGCACGACCGCCTGCGGAATGAACGTCTCCGGAAAGACGAAGTTGAGCGGATAGTGGGTCCAACCGTTGAAGTTGATGTACCGGTTCATCCACTGTCCAAAGAGCAGGCCCAGGCAGCAGAACGTCGCTCCGATCGGCATCCGGAACTTCGTCCAGAAGACCGCCTGCACCGCCGCCGGGAAGGTGATCTCCAGAATCGGAGCCACGATCGGCCACCAGTTCCGATCCTTCCAGTCGATCCAGAACGACCAGTCTCCGGCCACCAGCATCTGGTGGACATGGAAGCCGGCGATCAGCGCCAGAAAGGTCGACAGGATCACCACCCAGTCGAACTTGCGCGCGATCGCCTTCGCCTCCGCGTCTACTTGCGAATATTGCATTGGTTGCTTTCCCCCTCGGCAAGAGTGGGGGCGGGTTGCCAATCCCGCCCCTCACCTTGCTTGCGTGTTTTTCTTTCTTCCGTTTCTCCCGTTTCCGGACCTACACCGCGCAGGCCGCGCAAGCGGCAGGATTGCAGGAGCTCTGCGGATCCCGCATCACCTCGGCCGGGCTCTGGATCGGCTTCCCGTAGTAGATGTGGTTGATGAGCGCCATCACCCGCGGGCAGATCTGCAGCCAGGTCCCGAGGATCGCCAGCGCACCCCATCCGAACGTCACGAAGCCCCAGTGGAGCGGAGCCACGAAAAGCTCCTCCATGAACCACCGGGTGTGGCCGAACTCGTTGAGCCCGACGTTCGGGAAGATCATCAACGGGCTGCCCACCAGCACCGCATAAGGCAAGGAAAACGCCTTCGCGAACTGCGGCAGTCGGGTCATCGCATAAACCAGCGAGCCCACACCGAAGATGATGTAGATGGGATAGCTCTGGTAGAACTCGATCACGTGGCTCGGGGTGAAGTCGGTATCCCGAATCACCGTCTGGTGCCACGTCCCGTCCTGCTCCGTGAAGTAGCTCGCGCCGGCGTACGCCGCGTAGGTATAGGTCAGGACGAAGAGTCCCAAGGCCCAATACCGCTTGAGCTCCTCCGCCGGAGAGAGGCGATCGAGCGCCCGATCCCGCGTCATCCAGAGCCAGCCCCAGAGCGCAGCCGCCGTGACCGCTTCCATGACAAGCTCCGCAAAGAGCATGCCCATCCAGTAGGTGTTGTATTCCGGCGACGTGTAGTCGAGACCCTTCGAAAACGCGTAGAGCCTCTCGTAGACGTTGATCAGGACGTCAAAGACCACCAGCGCGCCGATCGCGATCCCCGCGCTTTTCCACGAAAAGGCGGAGACCGGCGGGCGCGCGACAGCCGTTGCCGTCGTCGTTTGTGTTTGTGCCATATCTTTTTCTTTCTCCCTTTCTGCTCTTTCCCATGCCCCGGATGCATCACCCGGGGCACGGCCCCTAACCTCCGGGGTTAGGAGGCAGAAGATCATCGGGGTTTGCCCCTAACGACCTTCTAGCGGAGATCGTAGTACAAAAGCCCCCGTTGGCAAGTAATTTTCCTGTATTTCATATAAGGCATTCCCTCATCAATGATTAGGTACTTTTCATCTCTTCCTGTGGAGGCATTCCCGCGAAAGAAGCCTAGGCCCGCCCCCTTAGGCCGATAGCGAATATCCTCTGGTATCGACGAATTCGGAAAGCGCCTGTTTACGACTTTTCCCCGTTCGGCCGTCGCCTGCCGTTTCCACCCCGGCCTCCACTCTTCCGCGGACATCTCCTGCCCTGTTTCCCCTATCCGGCTACAGGGCTTCCCTGATGCGGATACGGTTTTGGCTAGAAGGAAGCGGGACGGTGCGCTTATCCTTCCTTTCATGAGCGGAAGTAGGTCGTCTGCGCGCTACTTCGAAGAGGTCGCCGCGGAATGGGACACGCTTCGAAAGGGATACTTTCGAGACGAGGTTCGGGAAAAGGCGCTCGATCTGGCGGCGGTCCGCCCTGGGGAACGCGCGGCGGATATCGGCGCCGGGACCGGGTTTCTCACCGAAGCTCTTTTGGCACGCGGCCTGGAGGTCATCGCCGTCGACCGCTCCGCGGCCATGCTCGCCCAGCTGGAGAAGAAGTTCGGCGGGAGGGCAGGCTTCCGCTGCCTGGCGGGAGAGACCGAAGCGTTGCCGATCGAGTCGGGCACGCTCGATTGCGCCTTCGCCAACATGGTGCTCCACCACGTCGAGAGCCCCGAAGAGATGATCCGCGAGCTCCGTCGGATCCTGAAGCCCGGCGGTAGAGCGGTCCTTACCGATTTCGAGCGCCATAATTTCGATTTCTTCCTGACCGAGTACTACGACCGCTGGCCGGGGTTCTCCCCCGCCGAGGTAGCTTCCCTCTTCCGCGCGGCGGGCTTCGCCGAAGTGGAGACAGGCCCTCTGGGAGAAACGTGCCAGGCGGAAAGTTCCGCGGGTGTACGGGGGGTGGTCCCGATCTTCTTCGTGCGGGCCCGGCGGTAAGGCAGCCTTCGAATCGAAAAATCGGTTGCCGCCGGCGCATTCGCGTTGAATGGTGTTATTATGAGCGGCAACACATTTTCCGGGAACCGGGGTGAATCGGAGCGCGACAAACCGCCGAAGGAGGCCAAGTCCGGCAACAAGGCCTTCTATTGGGTTGTAGCGCTGGCCTCCTTATTTTTCCTCTACCTCTTCTACTCGGTCCTCAACCACGATACCGTCAACATTCACGGGCATTGACGGCCGGCGGCAGCGGCAAACTCCGCCGGAGGAATTGCGTCAGGCGGAAACGGGCTTATATTGCGCCGCGGAGCGACAATGACGATGGGCGTGGAAACGAAGGAGTCCCTATGGCCGGCCCGCTGGAATTTCGTGCGGAGCGCCTCCGGTTCAATGGAGCACGCGCCCTCCTTGCGGTTTTCTGCCTCTTGGGGACCCTTTCCTGCTCGCAAGCCGGCCCGTCCTCCTTTCCGCCGACGGGTCGCGGTTCCCCTGAGGCCCAGATTCGGGCACTAATCGAAAAGGATCTTTATCCCGGAGAAAAGATCGAAAGGCTGACGGTCGTCCCGGAGCCGGAGCAGTCCCGGGTCGCGGCGCGATGGGAGGTTCGCCTGATCGACGACGGGCGACACTTCCACCCTCTCTTCCATCCGCCCACGATCATTCTCTTCGAGACTCTGCCCGGCGAAGCGCACTTCCCCACGCAGGGAGGAGCCCTGGCGGAGAACGCAGGCACGGCGCCCGAATTTCAGACGTGGCAAAAGAAGCTGGCCCTGACCCGGAGCCTGATGCGCCAAGTGATCGTCCTGCGCTGCATGCTCTACTGCCGCCACCAGATGGACACCCTCGACCGGGAGAACTTGAAGACGGCCGAGCAGGACCTTTCGGCGCTTACCCTGAAAAAGCCGCGGCGGTGAGAACGGCAGAGGCCCGAGCGCCGTCCGTCGCCGGACAGGACGCCCGAGCCCCTTCTTTCCCATTCCGGCCGACGGCCTTATCGAACCGAATGCATCTCCTCCAGCCGGTCGATGTAGGCGAGCGCAGCCTCCGCTAATTTGTGGGTATAGGCCATCTCCTTGCTTTCCCCTGCTCCCTTTTCGTGGAGCTTGGTCATCGCCTTGCTTTGCAACACGCTCTTTATGAGCGCCTTGCCTTCCCGCATCATCCCTCTCCCATGCTCGACCGCCTGTTCGTCGACACCGGGGGCCATGTTCATCTCTCCCAGCATAGCGAGGTTGCAGCCCTCGGTCGCCATCTCCACCGCATGGTTGATGACCAAGTGCATATGGTGGAGCTCCATCGAGGTCTCATGGTGCTCTTGCGCATGGAGTGGGCGGACGCCCGCCCCGAATCCCAGCAGCACGATAGCAGCCACGAGCAACGTCATTTTTTTCATGTTTTTCATGTTTTCTGCCTCCCATCAGCTGTTGTGATCGCTCCCTTCCGTTGCGAAAGGAACGGCTTGACTTGCATTTAATTGTAACAGAACTCCTTGTCTTAGAAAGAAAAAGTTGTAAACGCACGGCTTTGCCTGTCGGCGAAAATGAGCGCGTCGAGGATCAGAAAGGGATCGTTGCGGCGGCGAACGGCTTGACACCGCGGCGCTTCTTTCGCTTTCCTCAACGGAGAAAAAAAAGGTTTCGGCCAAAAAGGAAGTCTCGATGCCCAAGCGCCTGTACCGGCTTCTCTTGGCCGGGCTCGGTCTGTTTTTCCCTATCGCCCCGCTTTCCCGGGCCGCGCAACTTCCCCCGCAGCCGAGCCTTCCGCTGCCGCACTCCGCCCGGCTCGTGTGGGTCGCCCGCGCGACGGGCGTCCAGATTTACAAGGCGCAGGGGCCCGCAGGGTCTCCCGGCGCTCTCCGCTGGGTCTTCCAAGAACCGGAGGCGACCCTCGAGGATCCCGCGGGGAATAAGATCGGCCGCCATTTTCGCGGTCCCTGCTGGGAGGCGGCGGACGGAAGCCGCATCGAGGGGGCGGGGCCCCCGCTAGCCCAGGTGCCGGGCCGCACTGCGGCGGATGTCCCTTGGCTGGTGGTCCCGGTCAAAAGCACCGGCCCCGCCGGGGTGCTCTCCGCCGTGACCCGCGCCCTTCGGATCGACACCTTGGGCGGAGCCGCGCCGGCGACGCCGCCTACCCGGGCGGGCGAGATCGCCCGGGTTCCCTACCGGGCCATCTATCTCTTCCTGGCGCCGGAGCCCGGATCGAGCCCGGCCCCGCATTGAAGAACGGCCTCCAACGCCTACCGTTCCCGCCGGCCGGCGAGGAAGACGGCGTCGACCCGGTAATGCGGGTGCGCAGGACCGAACTCCTCCATCGGGCGCCATCCGCTCATCCCGGAAGAGAGAGGAATGTCGCGCGGATTGCCGGGGCTCCCCAGATAGGTAAGGTTCCGGTTGACGAGCATCAAGGTATCGCACCGGTGCTCGTGAGCCGCCGCGCAGAGCCGGCCCCGCCCCAAGGGAGATGCCCAGATCTCGGTCGCGCCCCGGTAGTAGAGCTTCCCGAGAACCTTCCAAGGAAAGGGAGGCGCGGCGGCGTAGAAGGAGACCCCCTCATGCTTTTCGAAGGACGAGGCGGGAGGGCCCAAGGTGAATACCGGCCCCGGGATGGGCTTCTCCTCGGCCACCCACCGTACGCTCCCCGCCCGGAGAGGGAAGGCGAAGGCGGCAAAGACGGAGATCCAGATCCCGAGTCGAAGAAACGGCCGCAGGCGGCGTTTCCTCAGGCTATCGGACGGCCCCTTCATGAATAATCGAGGGATCGGCCGGCCCCTCGACCACCAGACTCCCGCCTAGCCCCTTTTCCTGCTTGAAGAAAAAGTGGTCGACCAGCGGATAGCTTCCGGGAACCTTGGGAACAAACTCGACGAATCCCGCTCCTCCCGATGGAGCGAAGATCGAGCAGCTGTTCTCCATGGGAGGGCTTGCCAGGCTTCCGTCCTCGTAGACCTTTTCGAAGATGGCCCCTAGGGCGTGAAGGTTGGCGGAAGTGCTCGGTCCGGCATTGCCGAAGAAGATCCGGATCCGCCGGCCGACCTTGGCTCGCAAAGGGTGCCGGACCAGAGCGCCGACCGAGCCGTTGAAGACGAAGTAATCCGGCCGCGCCTCCAGGATCTTCCTGAAGTCGGGTTCCTGGAAGCCGGATGCGCCGAAGCCTCCCGAAGTGTAGATTTCCCCTTCCATGATGTAGAACTCCCGATCCACCTTCGGCAGCCCGCCGGGAGGCTCGACCAGGATGAGGCCGTACATCCCGTTGGCGATGTGCTGCGCCACCACGGGCGTCCCGCAGTGGTAAAGGTAGAGCCCCGGATTGAGCGCCCGAAAGGTGAACGTCTTCTCCCCGCCCGGCAAGGTCTGGCTGAGCATCGCGCCGCCCGAATCGCCCCACGCCGCGTGAAGATCGATCGAATGGACCATCCGGCAACCGGGATCGTTACGGAGGTGGACTTCCAGGGTGTCCCCGACGCGGACACGCAAAAAGGGGCCCGGGACCTTCCCGCCGAAAGTCCAATATCGAAAGGTAGACCCATCGGTAAGCCTACCTTCGGTTTCCAGGGCCAACAGATCGATCCGGAGGAGCTTCGGGCCCCGGCGCGGCAGAGGGCCGGGAAGGTCCGAGGGGTCGCGGCTGATATCGGCTGCCGCGCTCTCCCCAGCCCTGCAGATGACCGGCAGCCCGGCAAGGAGGAGGCCCAGGAATAGCCGGAGAATCCCGGCGGCCGGCCAGGAAGACCTTGGGGGCGTCCCTTCTCCCTTCACGGTTCTTACCATAATGCGGCCTGCCCGTTTCCCAAGCATGCTTCTGCGGGAAACCTCTTCCCGCCCCGCACCGCTACTCCTGCTCACTCCGGGCCGAGGACGCGGCTCCTCCATCTCCGGCAGCCGTCTCTTCCCTATCCGGGCAGAGGACGAAGGGGAGCACGACCACCATCCAAAGGGCCAGGGATGCCAACCAGAGAACGGCAGAGACGGAAAGCAGCGGGGACTTCCAGGAAGAAAGATAGTCGGCGGCGATCCGGGCGACCAGCGCCGCCATCACTCCGAGGATGGCGAACTCGAACGGGATGAAGCGGAATCGGAGGAGAAAGCCTCTCCCGCTCAGGCCGTAGACGACGCGGACGCCGATGGCCAGGATCATCAAGCCGGCGCCGCCCAGGAAGAAAAGGTGGAGAAAGCCCGCCGGGGCGAAAAAGGCGCCGAGGAGCAAGCCCGGCAGGGAAAGCGCAAGGGCCAGCCGGGCGGCGGCAGCGACGGTTCCCCGGCCGAGAAGCTCGGGCGCGGAAGGTAAGCTGAGCGCGAGATACCCCGCGGCCGTTCCCACCCGGAGAAGCCCTCCCCGAGGCGCTGCCCCGCCGCTTCCAGAAAGAAGCTGGCGAGGATCAGCAGTCCCGCCCCCGCGGCGAGCAGCGCCGGCCCAAGCCCTCGACCCGAACGTCGGCACGCGGCCGGGTCGATGTTTTCGCCCTCCCCGCCGTAGAGCCGCGGCAGGAAGAAGGCGCTTAAGCCAAGAAGCGAAAAGAGAGGCAGCCCTTGAAAAAGCAGCAGCGCGCTGAACTGTTGCAGGAGCGGGCTCATCCGGGTTCCGGCCGCCTTCTCCGCCTGCAGGAAGGCTCCGGCCACCCCTCCTGCCGCGCCCAAGAGCACCAGGAGCAAGCTCGGAGGCGCGCTGCCCTTCCGTTCGCGAAAGCGCAAAGCAAAAAAGGTCATGGGTAGAAGGAGAGCGAAGCAGAAGAGCAGGTCCCCCGCCCACTGTCCGCCGAGGAGCTGGAAGATGCTTCCCGTGAAGAGCGTGACGGAGAGAAGCAGGAGCAGGTTTCCGCTCAGCGGCTGGATCTCGAGGAGGCGGGGCACCGAGGTTCCAAGGAATCCGATAAGGAAGGAACCGACGAATCCTTCGATCATGAGCCGGGGATGGCTTTGCGCCGGCGGGCAGGGCGCCCATCCCAAAGCCGCCAGCGGCCAGACCGCCACTCCGAGGAACCCGAAGACCGTGCCCAGCGGAAAGAGGAGCCGATAGGGCTCCCGGACACAGCGGCGGAGGTAGGCGGCCGGCGGAAGTGGTCCGGTCAGCTCGGGGGTCGCATCCGTTTCCATACTGTCTTCGCCGCGGCGGTCCGCTCGGCGTCGCCTATGCCCTTGCTTCCTCCCGTCCGGGGCCCCGCTTTCCCCGGCCCGGCGACGACGTCCCTTCGCCCGCCGGCCGAGCGCCGGCCCCGGCTGTATTTAGGAGAAGATTGGTGGCCGGCCCTTGCTTTGCCAAGCCTTCTCGCACGCAAAGAAAGAAAGGCCGTCGACAAGCAAAAACGGAATGCCTCGCCATGCGAGCCGATCGACATGGGCGAGCTCGCTTTGGTCGGTTTGACCGCCGGCTCTGCCACACACGCTCTGCTTCGGGTTCTCCCTCGCCTTGCTGCCGATGCTCGGCGTCCATATCGTAGCGTTGACGCTCCTGGCGATCCTCTTCGTTTCGGTCGGCCTCACCTTCCGCACCGGGGGCACTGGTGAAGCTTCCCGCCGGCGGGACATCCACCATCGCCGGCCGAAGGCCATCCGGCAGGAACGCACGCCTCTTTCCGGGAGTGGTGCCGGACGCATTCTCCTGGAGGTACGGCACCCGGAGCTTTTCGCTACGGCATCGAGCACGGACAGCCGCTCCAGGAGATTCGGGCTGGAGCGGGAGCCCCCCGGTGGAGTATGGTCGCCGGGGAGAGCGATGGACCTTGGTTATGGCGCGCGGGAAACGGCGGGCGGCCGCGGTTGATCCGGGCGGATGGGGATGAGCAGATCCGATCGGAGCTTTTCTTCGAGCACCCTTCCCTTCCCCTGGACCGACCTCCTTCTCGACCAGCTTCCGGAAGCTCTCTTCATCCTCGATCCCGGCCACCGGGTCCTCTTCTGGAACCGGGCGTGCGCGCGCATGACCGGCCTCTGCGCCGAGGAGGTTCTGCACACCGATCGGCATCGGGAAGCCTTTTCTCCCGAGCGCCTACCTACGCTGGCCGATCTTCTTCTCGACCAGGAGCTCGACCGCCTTTCCGAGCTTTACCCGGCAGCGATTCCGACTCGCTTTTCCACGGACAACATCCGCATCGATCACTGGTGCTCGTTCCCTTCCGGGGAACGGCGCTACCTGGCGACCCAGGCGGTGCTCCTTTCCGATCCGTCCGGAAAGGTCGTGGCGGCCGTCCAGACCCACAGGGACCGGACCGCTCCGCGCCTTTCCGAGGAACGCCTGGCGGAGAGCGAGGCGCGTCTGTCCGCCATCCTGGGCTCTTCGATGGATGCGCTCCTCTGCTTTCGGGAGGATCTCCGCCTTCAACTCTTCAACAGGGCGGCCGAGCGCCTCTTCGGCATCGGCCGGGCCGATGCGCTCGGGCGGCCTGTCGATTTCTTTCTCTCCCCGCGATGCCGCCCGGTCTTTTGCCGGTTTTTGACCCTCTGCGGTGCCGAGAGCGATCCGGAGCCGATCTGGATCCCGGAGGGGCTCCACGGCCTCCGGGAAGGTAGGGAAGAGTTTCCGATTCAAGCCACCCTGACGGCAACCCGCGTCGGCGGCCACCCGCTCTTCACCTTGAGCGTCCGCGACGTGGGCGCGCTCCGCGGCGCCGAGAAAGCGATTCAACGCCTGCGGCTCGAGAACGAGTATCTGCAGGAGAAGCTCTCCCGGGAAGAGGAGATCGGAGAGTTTCTCACGGAATCCCCCAACGGGCGCGCGGTTCTCCGGCAAATCGAGCAGGTCGCTCCGACCGACGCCACGGTCCTGCTCCAAGGGGAGACGGGCACCGGCAAGGAGCTTTTAGCGCGTGCCATTCACCGCAAAAGCCGGCGCAGCGGGGCGATCCTCGTTAGCGTCAATTGCGCCGCGCTCCCTTCGGAGCTGGTCGAAAGCGAGCTCTTCGGCCATGAGAAAGGTGCGTTTACCGGAGCGGTACAGGAGCGCAAGGGAAGATTCGAGCTCGCGGATCAAGGGACGCTTTTCCTCGATGAGATCGGGGAGCTCCCGCTTTCGACGCAAGCCAAGCTTCTCCGCGTCCTTCAAGACGGAAAATTCGAGCGGGTCGGCGGCACCCGGACACTGCGGACCGACGTGCGCCTCATCGCCGCGACCAACCGCCGCCTTGAAGAGGACGTCCGGAAGGGGCGCTTCCGCTCCGACCTCTTCTACCGGATCCACGTCTTCCCGATCGAAATCCCTCCCCTGCGGGAGCGACCCCGAGATATTCCCCTTCTGGCCCACGCTTTCCTCCGGCGCTTCTCGGCTAAGCTGGGGAAGCCCGCCGTCGCCTTGGGCGCCGGCGCGCTGGAACGACTCGCGGCCTATTCCTGGCCCGGGAACGTTCGGGAGCTGCAGAACATTATCGAGCGGGCCGTGATCCTCTCCACCGGTCCTTTGGTGGAGATCGATCCCCTCGAGAATCCCTCTTCCTTCGCCCCGCCTGCCGCTTCGCCTGCTCCCCTCGCTCGCCGCCTCCAGAAAATCGAGCAGCAGCAGATCCGCGAAGCTCTCGAGCAGAGCCGCTGGCGTATCTCCGGCCCGCTGGGGGCGGCTACCCGTCTGGGCCTTCACCCGAATACCCTCCGATACCGGATGAGAAAGCTCGGCCTCCTCCCCTCCTCTCCAGGATCCAAATAATCTATTTTTGGTGACATTCACGAAATTTGAGAACTTTGGACAGCCTATCCTTCGCCGCCCCAGAGAGCGCGTGGGTTGGCATTTCATCTGCTTGTAGCTCGCTGCCTCGCCGCTGCAAGGAGTGCCAGACCCATGAACGGAGAGCCGCTTTCCCCGCGTCAATCCCTACTGCTCTCGGGCGCATCGATCGCGGCCTATTTTCTGGCGCTTTTCAACGCCGGTTCCTACAACGCCATCAATCCGCATGCGATGGGGGCCTTCGGAGTAAGCCCCAGCCACGGGCCGTGGACGATGGGGGACTTTTTCGCGGCCCAAGCGTTCGGCCTCGTCCTCGGCCCGGCCCTTTCCGCGCGCTTCGGCTATCTGGAGGTTTTTCGCGGGTCGATATGGACGGCCGCCGCCGGGAGCCTCCTCTGCGCCGCCGCCCCCACCTTCCTCCCGTTTCTGGGGGGAAGGATCCTGCAAGGTTTTGGGTCGGGCGTCGCAGTCCCGCTCGCCCAGACGATCCTGCTCGAGCAACATCCGGAGGAGCGGAGGCCCGTCGTGGCCGCTTTCTGGAGCATGGCCGGGCTCGCTCCGTACTCGCTGAGCCCGGTCGCTGGAGCCTTGATGGAGGAACGGTGGGGTTGGCGGAGCTGGTTCTTGGTGAATGCTCCGCTCCTGCTCCTGGCCGGCGAGATTTGCGTGCTTCTGGCCGGACGGCCGGACGTCCGTCCCAGCCGGCCCTGGGATCGGATCGGGGCTCTCCTTCTGGGATCGGGAATCCTCTCGATCCAGTCCGCCCTCAACATGGGCGACGATTACGATTGGTACAACTCTCCCTTGGTCGTCGGGCTCCTGCTAGGCGGGCTGATCGCCATCGCCTACTTCGTCGTCTGGGAGCTCGGCGAACGCTATCCCCTGATCGACCTGCGCCTCTTCCTGCGGCCAGGCTTCAGCGTCGGCATCCTGACGATGACCGTCGCCTTCTTCTTTTTCTTCGGCCTCTGGACGACTCTGCTCGTCCGCGTCCAGCTCCCGAGCTTCGGCGGCTTCACCTCGTTCCTCGCCGCCCAAATCTTTGTTCCCCTTCTCTTCCTTTCTCTACCCGCTGCCGGACTCTTCAGCCAGCTGCCGCCCAAGGCGCACCACCTCCGCCTCTTCGCCTGCGGAAACCTCCTCCTCTTCTCCCTCTATTGCTGGCTCTTCAGCTACTACGACTATTTCGAGCGTCGCTCTTGGTTCTTCCCGATCCTCGGCACCCAAGTCCTCGAGGGACTCTGCCTGGGCACGCTTTTGCGCCCGCTGGGCGGATTGATGGTGGCCGGACTCTCTCCGCGCAAGCAGGCTTACGCCCTTGAGCTCAGCGCCTCCTTCCGGGCTCTGGCCAGCGGATTGGGCATCGACGGGTTCGTGTCGATCCTCTACCGGAGAACCGCCTTTGACCAGAAGCGCCTCACCGAGACCTTCCCCCCATTCGGACCCATGACCGACGAGGTTCTCGACCGCCTGCACCAATCGGGACTCGGGGAAGAGCAAGGCTTGGGATGGCTGCTCAACCACCGCCTGCTCCTCCACGCCAACATTCTTAGCCTCGAGGATGCCTTCCGCTTCGCAGCCTGGGGCTTTCTGGTGATGGCCGCCATGCTGGCGCTGGTCCCCGTCGTGCGCCTGGCCCGCCGCTGGCTTCAGGAAAGCGGAAACCCATGATTCGATTCCTCTTTTCTTTCCGTGCCGCACCGCTTCTCTCCGGAGCCATGGCCCTGACGGGGTGCGCCTTCCTCCCTAAGGGCACCCCGGTGGCGCAAAAGATGCCGCTTCCGCCGATGGAGAAGACGTTGGCTGCCGCGGGGCCCGTCCGCCCCTCTCCGGAATGGACCCGCCCTCTCTGGTGGAAAGACTTACACTCCTCCGAGCTTGACCGGATCCTGGACGAAGCGCTTTCCGGAAATCCGGGACTGCGGGCGGCCGCCGACAGAATCCGCTCTTCCTGGGCTATCGCCGCTCACGAGCGGGGACGGCTGCTTCCCGGGCTCGAAGGGCGGCCTTGGCTCTTGAACGACACCCTCGGCATCTGGCAGATCCCCGGCTCGAGCTTCTTCGGGCCCTTCGGAGGCCGCTCCTTCGCGTTCGCCGACTACAGCCCCGCCTTTTTCACCTATCACGTCGACTTGTGGGGCGAGGACCGCGCGCGCATCCGCGCGGCCGTAGGCGAGGCGCGCGCCGCCATGGCCGAGTTCGCCGTCGCCCAGCTCTCCCTGTCGACTACGATCGCACGCCGTTACATCGAGCTTCTTTCCCGTGTGGAAGAGAAGGAGATCGTCCAAAAGATGGTCGCTCAGCTCCGGGAGGACCTCGCCCTGGCCCGCTCCCGCCATCGCAAGGCCGGCATCGACACCCTGCTGCCGGTCTATAGCTTGGAGCAGCGGCTTGCGGCAGCTCGGCAGCGGGAGCGGATCCTCGAGCGGGAAGAAACGGTCTTGCGGGATGAGATCGCCACCCTGGCCGGCAAAGGGCCCGACTGGGGGAGGACCATCCGGATCGCGCCCGCCTCCTTCCCGAGGCGCTTTCCGCTGCCGTCGACGGTTCCGCTCGAGCTCTTAAGCCGCCGCCCGGATGTCGCCGTCGCGCTTTGGCGCGTCGAGTTGGCCGCCCAGCGGGTCAAGGTGGCCAAGACCGCTTTCTACCCGAACGTGAACCTGGTGGGCTTCGCCGGCTTCCAGAGCCTGAACATGGCCACCGTCCTCCTTGCTCCCGCGCAGGCGTTTATGTATATGGTCGGACCGGCGATCACCCTACCGCTCTTCGAGCGGGGGCAGCTCACCGCCCGGCTGGTCGCCGAGCAAGAGGAGTACAATATCGCCGTCGAGCGGTACAACGCCGCGGTGCTCGACGCCGCCCGGTCCGTGGCCGATGCGCTGGCGCAATGGAAGGAGAGCGTGGAAAACCTCACGACGCAGGATACGGCTCTTTCTGCCGCCCACCGGTTCACCCGACTCACCGACTCCCGCTACCAGGCGGGACTCGTCACCCGGATGGATCTGATCGAGGCTTCCTTGGCGGCCCAGGAGCAGGAGCTCCGGCTTTCCTCCTTAACCGCATCCCACCTCGAGTCGGTCGTAGCCCTTCACGAGGTCCTTGGCGGAGGCTACCAGACACAGACCACCCAGTAGCCAGCAGGTTCCTCCATGCCCCGCCCTCGATTTTGGGAACGCCTCGTCCTTCTCTGGAGACGCTTCTTCCCCCCTCCGGATGAGGCGCGGCGCGGGAGATTTCCCACCCTGGTCGAAGCGCGCTCCCGCCGGTTGCGCCTCCTTACGGCGATCTTCGGGGCGCTGGCGGCCGCCGTTTTCCTCTACTGGCTTTTCTGGGGACGCTTCTGGATCATCACCAACGACGCCTACGTGACCGGGAACCTAGTGCCGCTCAAGGCCCAAGTGGCCGGCACCGTCACCGAGGTTCGTACCGATTCGACCCGGTACGTCCGAAAGGGAGAGGTCCTCGTCCGCCTCGACGGAGTGAAGACCAAGGTGGCGCTCCAGCACGCCGAAGCGGAGCTGGCCGACGCGGTCCGCCGGGTCGAAACGCTCTTCCGGCAGGCGGCCACTCTCCGAAGCCGGATCGCGGCTCAGCAGGCAGTCGTCTACCGCGCGCGCTCCGACCTCGCCCGCTACCAGAGCGTGGTCGCCGAAGGAGCGGTCTCCTACCAGCTCGTCGAGGATACCCAGTGGCAGCTTCGCGAGGCCGAGTCGGTTCTCCGGGATCTCCAAGACCAGCTTGCCAGCGTCGAAGCGCGGGTTCACGGTACGACGGTCGCCACCAACCCGGAGGTCCTCCGCGCGGCCGCCCTCTACCGCAGCGCCTATCTCGATCACATCCGGCGCAACGTCGTCGCCCCGGTTTCGGGCTACGTCGCCAAGCGGGCGGTCCAGCCCGGCGATGAGGTCCTCCCCGAGAAGACGCTGCTCTTCATCATTCCCTTGGATTATCTTTGGGTCGAGGCCAACTACCGGGAGGTGGAATTGACCCACGTCCGGCCGGGCCAGCCCGCCCGGATCACGGTCGATCTTTACCATCGCAAAGTCCGCTACCGCGGCGTCGTGGAAGGCATTGTCCCGAGCGCGGGGAACAACCTGGGGCTGCTGCCGCCGGAAAACGCTACGGGCAACTATATCCACATCGTCGAACGCGTACCGGTCCGCATACGGATCGACCCCGACGAGCTTCGCAAGCATCCGCTACGCCCGGGCCTATCCTGCGTGACCAGGATCGACGTGTGGCGGCGCGGCCGCTCGGTCCTGGAGCCCATAACCGAGATTCCGCCTAGCGCTTATCGCTCCGACTACACCACTTCGGTCTACGACGAAGAGGTCGAGCTGCGCGGCGCCGCCGAAGCAATTCAGAGAATCATCGAAGCCAACCGCATGCCCGCGGGACACCCGGCAGTCCCCTGACGGATCCAAGAGCGCCGGCCGGCCCGCGCGCGGGCAGCTCCGGGAAAGCGTTCTTGCCTGGACCCCGCCCGGGAAAGCTTCCTATTGTTTCTGCACCCAAAGAGGAGGTCGGCATGCTGCGGAAGGTCGTTTTTCTCTGGAGAACATTGATCGGCGGGCTCGCCCTCCTTGGCGCCCTCACCCTCCTGGGGATTGTTCTCGCGATCCGCCAGGGATTCGGAGCCCGCGAAGCCCCGCCCGCCTGGGAAGCCTTCCTGGCCAAGCGGATCTACCGGCTCTCGATCCCCGCGGAAGAACGCTACCGGCAGAATCCTTTCCCCCCGACCCCCGAATGGATACGGCAGGGAATGGAGCACTACGCCGACCATTGCGCCCAATGCCACGCCAACAACGGAAGCGGCCAGACCGAGATGGGCAAGAACCTCTATCCGCGGCCTCCCGATATGCGGAAGGAGGAGACCCAGCGCCTCACCGACGGAGAGCTCTACTACATCATCCATAACGGAATCCGGCTCACCGGAATGCCCGCTTGGGGGGAAGAAGGCCACGATGCGGAGAGCTGGAAGCTCGTGCTCTTCCTCCGGCACCTGCCGAAGCTCACGCGCGAGGAGGAAGTCCAGATGGAGAAGCTCAACCCGAAGGGCCCGAAGGAGCGCCAAGAGGAGGAAGAGGAAGAGCGCTTCCTGGAAGGAGAGGAGAAAAGCTCTCCTTGAACGGAGCTCGGGCAGCCGGTAGGCTTCCGGTCGCAGTCGACCTTCCGCAAGGGCGCAGAAGGCGGGCGCACGGCGGAACAATCGAAAAACGGGAGGATCGGTCAATGAGGCACAGCGCGGTTGGAGTTCTGCTTTCCTGCTTGCTCTTGGGTTCGGGCGTGGTTTCGAGCTTCGCCCACGGCAATGAGATCCACGTCATCGGGGTGGTGGCTTCCGTGGAAGGGAACGTGGTCACGGTGAAGTCGCGCGACGGCAAGTCGGTTCCCGTCGAGCTGACCGACCGTTCGCAGATCTCCAAAGGGAAGGCGAAGGAGCCCGCCACGGCCGCCGATCTCCTCCCCGGGGAGCGCGTGGTGATTCACGCCCGCAAGGCGGGCGATAAGCTCCAGGCGAACACCGTCCAGATTGGCAACCCCAAGGGGGAAGGCGAGAAGGCTAAAGCGAGCCCATAAAGGCGCAAGCCGATCCAAAGAGGACCGGCTAGCGGCCATTTCTCACAAATTTCGTAGCCGAGGCGCCGCAAATGGGCTTGGGTGCGAGGCGGGCGCAGGTTTTCCACCGGAGCTGTATGAAGACATACTGCGAGGATGGAAAACCAAGCCCAACGAAGCAGACGAGCCCGTTTTGCAAGCCGTAGGAGAAAGCTTGTGAGAAATGGCCGCTAGGGCCGCTTCAAGAGCGCGACAGGTCGAACCGGTCGAGGTTCATCACCTTGTTCCAGGCGGCGACGAAGTCGTTCACGAACTTCTCTTCCGCATCGGCGCTGCCGTAAACCTCGGCCAGAGCCCGCAGCTCGGAATGCGAGCCGAAGATCAAATCCACGCGTGTAGCAGTCCACCGGAGGTGACCCGTTTTCCGGTCTCGTCCTTGGAAAAGCTCCTCGTTGTCGTCCACCGCCTTCCATTCCGTTCCCATGTCGAGCAGATTGACGAAAAAGTCGTTCGATAGTGCCCCCGGTCGATGCGTAAAGACCCCGTGGCGGGTCGCGCCCACGTTGGTATCCATCGCCCGCATCCCGCCGACGAGCACAGTCATTTCCGGGGCGGTGAGCGTGAGCAACTGCGCCCGATCGACGAGCATCGCCTCGCCGCGGACGGCCAGCTTCGCCTTGCGGAAGTTCCGAAAGCCGTCCGCCTGCGGCTCAAGCATGGCAAAGGATTCGGCGTCGGTCTGCTCCGCCAGGGCGTCCATACGGCCGGGCGCAAACGGCACGCTGACCGCATAGCCCGCCTTGTTCGCCGCATGCTCCACACCGGCGCATCCGCCGAGCACGATCAGGTCGGCAAGCGACACCTTCTTGCCCGCCGTCGCCCGTGCGTTGAATTCGTCCCGGATTCCTTCCAGGACTGCCAACACCCTGGAGAGCTGCGCCGGTTCATTGGCCTCCCAATCCTTCTGCGGGCTCAGGCGGATCCGGGCGCCGTTGGCGCCGCCCCGCTTGTCCGAGCCGCGGAAGGTCGAGGCCGACGCCCAGGCGGTGGAGACGAGCTCCCGCACCGACAATCCCGAAGCCAAGATCTTGAGCTTGAGCGCCGCAACGTCCTCGGCTTCGATCAAGGGATGATCGACGGCGGGGATCGGGTCCTGCCAAAGCAGATCCTCTTTCGGAAGCTCGGGGCCTAAGTAACGGGCGCGCGGGCCCATGTCCCGATGGGTAAGCTTGAACCAGGCGCGCGCGAAGGCATCGGCGAAGGCATCCGGATGCTCGTAGTAGAAGCGCGAGATCTTCTCGTACGCCGGGTCGAACCGGAGCGAAAGGTCGGTGGTCAGCATGGTCGGGCGGCGCTTTTTGCCGGAATCGAACGGGTCCGGGACGACCTCCGGCGCATCCTTTGCAACCCATTGCCAAGCGTCGGTCGGGCTTTTGGTCAGCTCCCACTCGTATTCGAAGAGAAAGTGGAAGAAATCGCCGCTCCACCGCGTGGGGGTCCTGCTCCAGATGACCTCCAAACCGCTGCCGATCGCGTCGGCGCCCTTGCCGCTCCGGAAGCGGCTTCGCCAGCCGAGACCTTGCTCGGTAATGTCCGCCGCCTCCGGCTCGGGACCGACGAAAGAGGCCGGCCCGGCTCCGTGCGCCTTGCCGAAGGTGTGGCCGCCCGCGATCAGGGCCACCGTCTCCTCATCGTTCATCGCCATACGCGCGAAAGTCTCACGGATGTCGACCGCCGCCGCCACAGGGTCCGGCTTGCCGTCCGGGCCTTCCGGGTTTACGTAGATCAGCCCCATCTGCACGGCGGCCAGTGGATTCTCCAGCGCCCGGTTATCGGAGTGGCGCTTGTCTTCCAGCCATTTGCCCTCCGAGCCCCAGTAGACCGACTCATCCGGTTCCCAAGCGTCCACGCGCCCGCCGCCGAAGCCGAAGGTCTTGAGGCCCATCGACTCGAGGGCCACGTTGCCGGCGAGAATGATCAGGTCGGCCCAGGAGATCCTCCGACCATACTTCTTCTTGACCGGCCAGAGGAGCCGGCGCGCCTTGTCGAGAAGGACGTTGTCCGGCCAGCTGTTGAGCGGCGCAAAACGCTGCTGCCCGGACCGTTCCTAAAACCATAGACAACCATTCCCCTACCAGGGAAGATCGTCCACGACGTCGGCCGAACAGTGTTGCCGACGATTCGCGTGCCGGGGTTTCGCCGACAAAGTCCGGGTAGCGCCCAATGCCCGCGCTTTCGGGAGCAGAGGCGCGGGAGGCAAGCGGTTGCCTCCCGACCGGGCATGCGCTGCATGCGCCGCTTTGAGCCCCTTCCGAACGTCCGACCAGAACGACCACACATGCTTCGTCCGATTCCTCGCGGGTAGGGCGAAGGTGACGTGGCCGCCATTGCGGGTCGGCACGACGGCCTCCCGCACGGACGGGCGCTCGGATAGGCCCAATCCTCTCCGGGCGATGGCGTAGGCCGCGCCCTGGTGAGAACCGATGCCGTGACGGCGCGCGTGGTTGACCGCGCCAATCACGGAAGTGTAGGCCGGGTCGACTTCGATCATTTCCACACCGGCGCGAAAGGCAGCCGCCTTGAGCATGGAGATCGTCTTGGCGTAGGCGAAGGATGAGAGCGAGCGAGCCCGGACGGGATCGACCGACTCGAGTTCGGCCCTCCGCTTGCGAAGATCCAATCGCTCGATCACGAGCGGCTTGCCCGATTCGGCGCAGGCCCGGGCGATCTGTCGGCACGCATCGCCGATCGCGGCTTTCGCCTGCTCCTCGCTCTTCCCATAGAGATGCAATCCGATCCGGCGGATTCCCACGAGATTCCCAAAGCGATCCGTTTCGGCCAAGGCAAGATGATCCGGGTTAATGTCAACGCCGATCGCTCCGGCAAGGCGGCGTGTCGCCAGGGCAACCGGTTGCGCCTCGACGCTCACGAACACCCGCCAGCCCTTCCGGTCCCGCACGAAGCGGTAGCTTACGGCGGATCCCTCCCGCTTGCGGACGAGCTTCCCCGTCTTGGTTTGTGCGGTCACGACCCGGCCGACGGAGAGGGCCTGGAGGATCGCTTCCTGGCCGTAGGCGAAGCGAACACCCTCAATCACCAGATGCTTGCTTGGTTCCCCCAATCCGTTCGGCAGCCGCAACCGCAGCCGTAGGCCGCCGTCCGGTTCGGCTACCGCCTGGCAGGACTGGTTGCCCAATGTCTCGTCCTTTGATCCAAGAACAAAGAACTGGCTGCTCCGCTCCGCCTGCCAATCCTTCTTCCAATCGGCGTGGCTGGCGTATCCGTTCTCTTCCAGGGCAAACTGCTTGCGGAAGAGGCGGCGGGAACCGAAACAGAGCCGGACCCGGCCGGACTCCTGATCGGCGCTCAGAGCGGCGAGTTTGGCCTGGAGGATGGCAAGCCGACGCTTTTTCTGATGCAGGGTGTTCGATCCAGGCGCTTTCTTCTCAAGCCTGATGATTGCTTTCTGGCCTCTCTTGATTCGTGCTTGTAACTCCTCGATCAACTCAGGCCGCCTTTCCCGGATCGAGGCGATCTTGCCTTCGAGCTCGACCCGAATGGCGTTGAACTGCCGGGCGGTGAGGCCGAACCGGCGCAGGAACGACCGCTTGAGCTCGTTTATGGATGCGCCAGCCCGCATCTTGGCGAAAAGAGTCCGCTGCGCCCGCCCGTAGAGTTCCGCATAGACATCAAGCGACGCCGACTGCTCGGGTGTGAGCCGCAAACGGGTCTGGTAGGTGACAACCGGGAGCTTACTCATGGATCGCTTCCAGCGCCTTCTTGGCGCGGTTCTGGGCGGATCGCTTCCCGTAAAGCCTGGCACACATCGAAACTATGACCTCGTGCAGGTCGCGCACGATATCGTCGGTCATCTCGTCCGGATCGACCACTAGAACCGATCGGCTCTGCGCGTACAGAAGCCGCTTCCACGTACTCCAAGCCGAAGCGCATCAGCCGGTCCCGATGCTCCACCAGAATGACGCCAACCTTCGGATCACGCAAGAGCCCGATCATGCCTTTCCGATGGCCGTTCATTCCGGAGCCGACCTCCTTGAGGGCCTTGACGATCGGCAACCGTTTGCTCAGCGCGAACTCGGTCAGCCGAGCCAATTGCCGGTCCAGATCCGCTTTCTGATCGGAGCTCGATACCCGTGCGTAAAGGGCGACCCCATTGGGTTGCGAGGGCTCCGCATGCACGATCACCGTTCCGGTCGGCAACTGCTCGGCCGGAACGGGCAAACGCCCCTCCTTCCACATCCGCCAGGCCGTCTTGTAGCAGACGCCCTGCCGCTTGGCCCAGACACTCAACTTCACTCGGACATACTGCCATTAAACTTGCTATGTGTCCATATATTTTTTAGCTGCTGGCAGCCCCGCGCCGCCGCGGCCGTCGCCCACGCGGTAGGTGCCGGCGCTGTGCCAGGCCATGCGGACAAAGAGCGGTCCGTAATGGCCGAAATCGGCCGGCCACCAATCTTGCGAGTCCGTCATTAGCGCGCGGAGATCGGCTTTCACCGAATCCAGATCAAGACTCCGGAACTCCTTCGCGTAATCGAAGCCCGGGCCCATCGGGTCCGATAACGGGGAGTTCTGGCGCAGGATCCGGAGATTGAGCCGGTCGGGCCACCAATCTTCGCTGGTCTTAAGGCCGCCCGTCGTGGCGGTGCGGTGGAACGGACAGCTCGATTCGGTCGTCATGGATTCCTTTGCGTTACGGTGATCGGGCACACTGAAGAGATTGCTAGCTGGAATCGCTTAGACGGACAACCCCAATCCCTTTGCCATCGGTGCGAAGCTCCGGCCGGCCCAGGATGCTCGCTCCTTTCGATTGCTTCCGGGAGGAGTCGGAGCATACGATGCGATCCCGCGTGGAGATCATCCCGGATTCGCACAGCGGCAAGCGACGCGCGGCGAGCAAGATCGCCAATAGGGTAGCTTCCGGCCTTCCCGATCTTCATCCCAGCCAGCTGGTGGCCTTTGCGCTCGTGGCCGAGCTGGGCAGCGTCAGCCTGGCCGCCCGCCGCCTCCATGTGGTCCAAGCGGCGGTTTCGGCTCAGTTGCGGAAGCTGCGGGAAGCGGTCGGCGATCCATTGTGCCGTTTCGAGCAGGGCCGCCTCCGTCTTACACCCGCCGGGGAAGAGCTGCGCAAGCATGCCTTTCGGGTCGCCGAAGGGGTCGCGGCCGCCCGCGAATTCGTCCAGCGGCTGCAGAGCCGGATCGAGGGCCGGCTCCGGATCGCCCTGACCGTCACGATCGGAAGCCACTACCTGCCCTGTCCTTTGGTTGCTTTTCAGGACCATTACCCGGGCATTCGGGTGGAGATGGAGATCGGCTCCTCCCGGGAGATCGCCGGTCGCGCGGAGGATTTCGATCTGGTATTCGTCGAAGAGCCGCTTTGCGGACGCCCTCCGCCGGACTACGTCCGGATACCTTGGATCCGCGAAGAGATTCTGGTCGTGGCCCGCCGGGAAAGTCGGCTGGCGCGCGACTTCCCTCGAGGGGTCGCGCTGCGTGACCTCAAAAGGGAAAAGGTGCTCTGGCGGGAGGCCGATTCCGGCGTCCGCCGGGCCGTCGAGCGGGCCTTCGCAAGGCTGCGGATCGAGCCGCCGGGCCATGTCGAGCTACCCAGCGCCCAGGGTGTCATCGAAGCCGCCCGGGCAGGGCTCGGGATCGGCTTCGTGGCCGCCAGCGTGCTCCGGGAGGAATATCCCGAGCTTGCGGCGCTGCGGATCAACCCCCCCGAGGGATTGTGGTGGCGCCTTGCCGTCCTCGCTGCCCCTCCGACCAAGCGCTCCGCCGCGGCCGCCGCGTTCCTCGATCTGCTCCAGGGGAGCCGCGATCCGCTAGCCCGCGGCGGCCTTCCGGCTTCGAGCAGCGGCTAGACGCTGTAGGAGTGTGCGCCCACCCCGGCCAGGCTGCCCCCTTCGGCGATCAGGTACTCCTTGCGGATCGGCTTCCCGTCGAACCAGCATTCCAGGATCTCCCGGACTCCCGCCGCATAGCGAGCCTGGGCCGAGAGAGTCGTCCCGGAAACATGCGGGGTCATCCCCTCATGAGGCATCGTCCTCCAGGGATGATCCTTCGGAGGCGGCTGCGGAAACCAGACGTCCCCGGCGTAGCCGGCAAGCCGGCCGCTCTCCAAGGCCCGGACGATGGCGTCCCGGTCGCAGATCTTGGCACGCGCCGTGTTCACAATATAGGAGCCCCGCTTCATCTTGGACAAAAGCGCGTCGTTGAAGAGATGCTCGGTCTCCGGATGGAGGGGGCAGTTGATCGTGACGACGTCGCAGTGGGGGACCATCGAAGCCGCGTCGGGATGGTAAGTGAGGCCCAGCTCCGCCTCGACCTCCGGCGGCAGCCGGTGGCGATCGGTGTAATGGAGGCCGACGTCGAAGGGCTTGAGGCGCCGCAGGACGGCTAGGCCGATCCGGCCCGCCGCGACCGTCCCCACCTGCATCCCTTCGAGGTCGTAGGCCCGCTCCACGCAGTCGGCGATGTTCCAGCCGCCGCGCCGCACCCAGTCGTGGGAGGGGAGGTAGTTCCGGACCAGGGAGAGAATCATCATCACCACATGCTCGGCGACGCTGATGCTGTTGCTGTAGGTGACCTCCGCCACCGTAATCTTTCTTTCGTTGGCCGCCTTCAGGTCGACATGGTCGGAACCGATTCCCGCCGTGATCGCCAGCTTGAGCTTCGCCGCTTTCTCGATCCGCTCGCGGGTCAGGTAAGCGGGCCAAAAAGGCTGCGAGATGACCACGTCGCTATCGGGGAGCTCCCGCTCGAAGCGCGAGTTCGGCCCATCCTTGTCCGAAGTCACGACCAGGGTATGGCCCCGTTCCTCGAGAAACCGGCGGAGGCCCAGCTCCCCGGAAACGCAGCCCAGGAGCTCGCCCGGCCGGAAATCGATCCGCTCGGGGCTGGGGGTCGTTTGGCCGTCGGGATAGCGCTTGATCACCGGGATCGAATCCCGGGCATACTTCGGGGGATACCCGTTTACGGGATCATCGTAGAGAACGCATAGGATCTTCATGTCTTTTCCTCTCCATCATCGTTTCGAAACAAAGGCCGCTCTCACGTATTGAGCAAGGCCGCTTTTGAAGCATAACCGCTTAGGCGATGATCATGGAAATAACGTTTTCTTATGATCCGATTGCGCCTGGTTATGGGCGCCGAGACGGAGAATCCCTTTTCGGAAGCCTTTTCTTGCCCGGAAGCGGCGGCCGACAGGGAACCGGCCGGTCAAGCGACCGGGTCCCGCAGGATGCTTGCGATCCGCTCGTACACCGTCGTGCCGGCGACGCGCGGCCGATCCGCGCAGCGAGCCGCCATTTCTCACACACTTCGTAGCCGAGGCGCCGCAAATAGGCTTGAGTGGGAAGGCGCGGCGCAGGTTTTCGACCGGAGCTGCAGGAAGAATACTGCGGGCAGGAAAAACCAAGCGGAAAAATGGCGCCTAGCAGCCTGTCGGACTTTCCTTTTCCTTCTGGAATATGGTAAAAGAGGGCATGGCTGAGCGATTTGTGACGGTGGATCGGATGACGCCGATGCTTTTGCCCGAGGACCTGCGAGATTGGGTGGAGGAGGACGACTTGGTGCATTTTGTCATCGAGGCGGTGGAGAGGATGGATCTGCGGGGCTTTCGGGTGAACGTACGCGGGACTGGGGACGCACAGTATCCGCCGTCGATGATGCTCTCGCTTTTGATTTATTGCTACGCCAACGGGATCTTTTCGAGTCGACGGATCGAGGCGGCGACGCGGCGGGATGTGGCGGTGCGTTATCTTTGTGCGAACACCCATCCGGATCACGACACGATCTGCCGGTTTCGGCGGGAGAACTTTGCTGCGGTGGCGGACTGCTTTTTGAAGGTCTTGGAGTTGGCCCGGGAGATGAAGCTTTTGAAGGTCGGGGGGGTGAGTGTCGACGGGACGAAGATTCGGGCCAACGCGAGCAAGCATCGGAATGTGACCTACGAGCGGGCCGGAGAACTGGTGGAGCTTCTGCGGGCGGATGTGGCAGATCTCTTGAAGAGGGCGGAGGAAGCGGACCGGAGAGAGGAAGCGGATCCGGGCAAGCTACCTGAGGAGATTGGTCGGCGGGAGCGGCTCCAGGCAAAGCTGGAGGAAGCGCAACGCCGGCTGGAGGAACGGGCCAAGGAGCGAGCGGAGCGGGAGCGTGCGGATTACGAGCGGAAGGGAAAAGAACGGGAAGCGCGCAAGGGGAGTGCCAAAGGGCGGCATATCCACCCTCCGGAGGAGAAGCCTGGGGCGGAGGAGCAAGCCAACCTGACCGATCCCGAGAGCCGGCTGATGCGCAGGAGCCGAAACGAAGCCTTTGAACAGAGCTACAATGCGCAGGCGGCCGTGGATGCGGACGGGAGTGCCTTGGTGCTTTCGGCTCGGGTGAGCGTCTGCGCCAACGACATCGGCGAGTTGGAAGCCGACGTGCGGGCCATTCCTACGGAAGCCGGTCGGGTCCGTGCAGTGCTGGTGGACACCGGTTATGCCAATGGCGAACAGGTCGAGGCTCTGCAGGCGGAGGGAATCGAAGTCTACTGTGCGATGAGGGCTGAAGCTCTGGAATGTCGTCGGCGATACGAGTTCCGACCCGCCGATCGTCGTCGGGAGAAGCCTGTTGAATATACCGCCCCGTGGAGACGGAAGATGATCGAAAAGCTCGCCAGCCCGGACGGCCGCCGCCTTTATGCTCGACGCAAGCAGACCGTCGAACCAGTCTTCGGCATCATTAAATCGGTGATGGGCTTCCGAGCGTTTCGGCTCCGCGGGCAAGCCAAAGTCCAGGGCGAATGGTCGTTGGTCTGCTTGGCGTACAACTTCAAGCGCCTTTGGAAGCTTATGGGAGGACGCCGAATCGGGCCTAGCCAAGGAGGGATTACCGGATCTCCCAGCATCGCCTCGCTCTCCACCCTCCTCGGCGCGCTGGTTGCGGTCTCGACTTCTGCGCTTTTGGGCTTCGGCAGGAAAATTCTTGCCACCCCGGAAGGGAGGTTTCGCAACCATTGCGGCTCTCTCGCATTAACCCCGACAAGCTGCTAGCGGCCATTTCTCACAAATTTCGTAGCCGAGGCGCCGCAAATGGGCTTGGGTGCGAGGGGCGCAGGTTTTCCACCGGAGCTGTATGAAGACATACTGCGAGGATGGAAAACCAAGCGGGAGCGAAGCAGACGAGCCCGTTTTGCAAGCCGTAGGAGAAAGCTTGTGAGAAATGGCCGCTAGCATCCGGCGCCTTCTTCGGCCGCGACGCCCCGACAACCGGATCAGGCCGCGCGTGCTCCCCCGTTGCGAGAGGGGAGCCGACTTGCGCCGGCGGTAACGCCAAGCTCAAGAGAAACCAAGGGGAAAAAAAGCGCGGGCGGCTCAGCAGCCGCCCGCTCCGGGATCCTGGCGCACCGGCCGATTACGAACAATCGCAGTCTTCGTGCTTATGGACCGCGCAAGCCTTTTTCTTGGCACACTTTTCCGCGCATGCGCACTGGGCCTTCTTCTTGGCGAGCATCGAGTCGGCGTGAAGGGTGCCCGCGACGCCGAAGAGCAGAACCGACAGCAGGGAGAGAACGCTCAAGGATTTCATAGCCCCTTTCTTTACGGGGCGAGCAGCGCCGGTGCAAGCGCAATGTTCCGGTGCATCGGGAGCAAGGTCCCGGGGCACCCGGACGGACCGAGCGGCGCAGGCCGCCGAAGAATTGCCGCTTATCCTTCTTCGATGACGACCGGTGCCCCCCGCCACACCCGGCCCTCGGAGAGAACCTTCGCGTAGACGCCGACCTCTGCGCGGTTATGGCGCGCCGCCGTCTTGAGGATGCCTGGATCCTGGGGGAGATCCCCTTGGGCCAGGGTCGTCATCACGCAGCGGCCGCAGCCCATCGTCACCTCGAGCCGCAGGGAATCTCCGATCCGGAGCCGCTTCCCGATCCAGAGGTTCTCGACAAAGCCGCGCTCTCCGTCCGGCAACGCGATCAGGAAATTGGGCCGGAAGCGGCGCGTTTCGAAGAGGCCTTCCGGATAGAGCTCCCGGAGGGCCCGGAGGGTCGCCGTCGTAATGAGGTGGATCGGTGCGGCGTCGAAAAAGGTGCCGGCCGGCATCTTCTCATCCGTGGTCGCCTCCCGGTGGGCGAGCCCTTCGATGTCGGGCCAATACTCCTCAAGGCATGCTCCATCGATCGCGGAGGAGAGCAGGGTGACCTTCCGGCCGAAGAGGGCCGAGAGAGGCTCGGCCGCCGACGGATCATCGCTCCGCCGCCACTCTCCTCCCGGAAGCTGGAAACGGACGACGGGCTCCTTCGACTCCTCCGGAGAGCGAATCCAAGAGACCGGCAGGTCGAAGATCTTCCCCCACTTGGCCGGGTATTTGGCGCTGACGATCTTTCCGGTCTCGACGTCGCGGAAGGCGAAATGGCGGTCGCCGACGATCCCCTGCATGCCGACGCGAGCGGCCGCCAATTCCTCGCCTTTCATCGACTTCACCGGATAGCGCCGCAGACTGATGACCTCTCCTACTCTCTTCCCTCCCGGGTTCATGGCGTTCTCCGTAAGACGATTCCCTGGTATTGCGTTGCTTCCCTCCCCATCTCGGCGGCTAAGCTATCCCCAAGACCGAAAGCCCCGCAAGCAGAACCGCTCGCCCTTGACGGCCCTGGTCGATCCCAAAAAGGATTTGTCCTCCACGACGTACCTCTTACAATCTTGCCATGGCTGCTACATCTGTAATGGCTCCGCTCGGAACGCAAGCCCCTCCCTTTTCGCTTCCGGACGCCACCGGGAAGCGGATCTCTCTTTCCGATTTCGCCGGATCTCCCGCACTGCTGGTGATCTTCCTCTGCAACCACTGCCCCTACGTAAAACATATCCAACACCACTTAGCCAAGCTCGTCGCCGAGTACCAACGCCGCGGGCTGGCCGCGGTCGGCATCAATCCCAACGATCCCGTCCGCTATCCCGACGACGCCCCTGAGCAGATGGCCAAGGTTGCCAAGGAGGTAGGCTACACCTTCCCCTACCTTTTCGACGAAACGCAGGAGGTCGCCAAGGCCTATCGGGCAGCCTGCACTCCGGATTTCTTCCTGTTCGATCGGGACCAGCGCCTGGTCTATCGCGGCCAGTACGACTCGAGCCGTCCCGGAAATTCCATACCGGTCACGGGCGCCGAGCTCCGAGCCGCCATCGAAGCGGTCCTCGCAGGCAAGCCCCCTCCGGCGGAGCAGCGGCCCAGCATCGGCTGCAGCATCAAGTGGAAGCCGGGGAACGAGCCCGATTATTGATCGCAGATCGGGCATCCGGCCGGAAGCAAAAGATCGAAAATCCGCGACCTAGGGGCTTTTTTCGTTGCATTGCACAGTAACTCTATGGAGTAATAGGCGCATGTCTTCGAACCCGGTAGAACAGATCAAGGAACAGAGCCGAAGGCTCCGGGGAACCCTTGCCGCCGCGCTTCGCGACGCGACCGCCACCCATTTTTCGGACACCGACGCCCAGATCCTCAAGTTCCACGGGAGCTACCAGCAGGATAATCGGGATACGAGAGCCGAACGGCGAAAGGCCGGCCTCGACAAGGACTGGATCTTCATGATCCGGACCAAAACTCCCGGCGGCCGGCTGAGCGCCGCGCAGTACTTGGTGCTCGACCACCTCGCGGGCACGGTCGGTAACGGGACGCTGCGGATCACGACCCGCCAGGGGATCCAGCTCCACGGGGTACGAAAGATCGACCTCCGGCGGGCCATCGCCGAAATCATCTCTTCGGGCATCCTTACCTGGGGGGCGTGCGGGGACGTAGTCCGCAACACGCTTGCGACACCCGTTCCGACCGCGGACACGATCCATCGCGAGCTCCAGGAGCTCGCCGCCGAACTGGGCCGGCTCTTCCTTTCCCGGAGCCATGCCTACAGCGAGGTATGGATCGACGGGGAGCCTCTGCCGATCGGAGACGGCGGCTCCGCCGAGGAAGAAGAGCCGATCTACGGGGCGACCTATCTCCCGCGGAAATTCAAGATCGCAATCGCCCTCCCGCCGCGCAACGACGTCGACGTCTTCTCGAACGACCTCGGCCTTGTCGCCCATCCGAGAGGACAGGAGGTGGAGGGGTACACCCTCCTGGTCGGAGGCAGCCATGGAATGACCCACGGCCTGCGGCAGACACAGCCCCACCTCGCCGAACCTCTCTTCTACGTACCCAAGGAACGGGTACAGGAAGCGGCGGTGGCCGTCGTGACCACTCAGCGGGACTACGGCAACCGAGAAGACCGCAAGCGAGCCCGCCTCAAGTATCTCCTCCTCGATCGGGGCATTGACTGGCTCCGCCGAGAGGTTGCCTCCCGCCTCTCCTTCGCTCCGGAGCCGCCCCGCCCGTTTTCCTTCACCACGGTCGCCGATCCCTTGGGCTGGCACGAGCAGGGGGACGGCAAGCTCTTTCTCGGCCTCTTCGTCGAAAACGGCCGCATCCTCGATCGGGAAGGAGGACCCCGCCTCCGCAGCGCGCTCCGGCAGGCGGCAGCCGATTTCGGCCTTCCGATCCGCCTGACAGCCAACGGCAACCTCTTCTTGGTCGGCATCGGGCGCGAACAAAAGGCCCAGCTCGAGGAGCTCTTTGCCCGGCACGGCGTCCCTACCTCTCCGCCGAGGACCGCGGCGCGGCGCACGGCGCATGCCTGCGTGGCCCTTCCCACCTGCGGACTCGCCCTCGCGGAAAGCGAGCGGGTCTTCTCCTCCCTGATGGAGAAGATCGACCGCTCCCTCGAAGAACTCGGGCTTCGGGAGGAGCCTATCTTGATCCGGATGAGCGGATGCCCCAACGGCTGCTCGCGACCCTACAACGCCGATCTTTCCTTCGTCGGCCGCTCGCCCGGGAAGTATGCCTTCTATGCGGGCGGCAGCCTCGCCGGCGATCGTCTCGCCAGCCTGGAAAGACGGAGCGTAAGCCTCGAAGAGATCCCGGGACTGGTCCATGGCTACCTCGCAGCATTCGCCCGAGAGCGCCTTCCCGAGGAGAGCTTCAGCCAATATTGGGCCCGGACCCGGCCGCGCGGCCCCCTCCCTACTCCCGATCAGTTTCACGAGGAAGCGGCGGCCGGAGCGGTGGCATCCGCCTGATCCGGCTCATCCAACCCCCGGCCTCTCGCCGCGCTTGCCGATACCGAAGAGCCAACCGTCCAGGCCCCAGCGCCGCCCCGCGTCCGCAAATCCGAGGACCAGGAAGACGACCAGGAGCGAGAGATCGAGGTTCCGCTGGCAGAGGCCCATCCAGGAGTTGGCGACAAAGTAGTTAGCCATCAGGAAGCCGCCGGCGAACGAAGCGGCACGGCTCAAGAGGCCGATCGCCAGCGAGAGGCCGATCAGGAACTCCCCCCAGGCGACCAAGGCGGCGAGCAGGCCCGCGTTCGGAATCGCCGCATGGTAGAGAAAAGATCGATACCAAGGTAGCGGGTTCTTCTCCGCGAACTCCAAAAGCCGGTGGGGCAAGGCCTGGCGCCACCGTTCGGACACGACGGGGAACGGCAGCCCCCTTTCCCGGGAGCCCCAGCTCAGCTTGTGGATCCCGCTTTCCAAGAAGAGAAGACCCAGCGCGATCCGCAACACCGCCAGCCAGCGATCCGCATGCTTCATCCATTCTCCTCCTTGCCCTCTTCGGGCAGATCTTTACCCTTGCTTTCCCCTCCCGCATGCGGAAAGACGGGGGCGAAGCTTCGCAGCGGCATCCCTACCGGCACCAGGCCTCCATCGTGCCGGCTCGCTCTTTCGAGCTCCACCTCGTAGACAACCCGGTCCGGACGATAGTAGCGTTTCTGGAAGTAGATCGGCTTGTTCCCGGTCGTGTACGAGAGACGGCTGATCAGCAGCAGGGGTCGGCGCGCCTCGATGCCCAAGGCTTCGGCCACTGCCGGATCGGCTTCGACCGCTTCGATCCGGTAGTGTCCGCGCAGCACCGGAATCCCGTACTCCGCTCCGAGAATCCGGTAGATCGTCTTCACCGTCAGATCTTGTCCTTCCAGCCTTCTCCCGTATTCCGTCGGAAGCCAGGTTTGATCGAGCGCGATCGGCTGCCCGTCCCCGAGCCGCAACCGATCGAGCCGGACGCAGGGCTCGCCTTCCCGCAGACCGAGGCAGCTGGCGACTTGTGCACCTGCCGCTTCCCGGCCGTAGAAAAGGACACGGGAGCTCGGCCGCAGCCCCGCTTGCACCATGTCCTCCGAAAAGTCGGTCAGCCGAACCAGCCCTTGCCGGAGCCGACCCTCGGCCGCAAACGACCCGACCCCCTGCCGCCGGTAGATCAGGCCGTCGGCTTCCAGGGTCTGGAGCGCCCGCCGGACGGTGATCCGGCTCACCCGGAATCGCTCCTGCAGCTCCTTTTCCGACGGGAGCCGGTCTCCCTGCGCGTAGCAGCGCGATTGGATCTGATCCCGCAACCAGAGGGTCACCTCTTCATGGCGAGGCAAGGGCCGCGACGCCCTGGCCCGCGCCTGCACCCGCTTCTTTCCCGTCATCGCCCGTCCTCGTGACACCTTTCTCTTCATGCCATCCATTTCCCGATAGGGAAAGTTCCCCGTAGGAAATCTTGACATAGCCAAATGTGATTACAATATTTTTCGCAATGTCGACCGCAGTGTCCCGCTTATTCCCCCTCCGCATTTCCCTTACCTCCGTTTTCCTGGGTGTCTTCCTTTCCTTCGCGGGGCGAGCGGCGGCGCAGGGAGAGGAAGAGGTCTTCACCCATAAAGAGGTCGAAGCGGAAGCCCGGCAATACATCGAGGACAAGAGCCGGGAGCACCAGGGCGTCTTCCTTTTCCCGGATCCGGTGGAAAACCGCTCGATTCCCTTGCTTTTCGACCGGATCCGGCTCGTCCGGACGATCGCGGGCTACGGCTACTTCGCGGCGGTCGACTTCCACGAAAAGGGTTTCGATCCGCCGAAACCCTACGAGCTCGACTTCTGGTTCAAGCCCCGCGGAAAGAAGCTCGTCCTTATGGACATCCGAATTCATAAGATTCCGCGGAAGGAGGGAAACGGCTGGACGCTGGTAAGTCGGCTTCCGGTCCCCTGGTGGTGGCTCCCGGTGAGCGAGCACCCCGGGCAGACCGAGTATAAGCGGGCGTGGGAGGTCAAGGCGGCCATCCATGAATATATCGCCGACAAGATCCGCGAAGGCGGCGGGGTCCTGCGGATCCGGGACGAGAAGACCGGACAGGAGATCCCCTTGGAGTTCGTCGAGATCCACAACCCGGTCCGGCGCATCCCCGACAAGGACTATTTCGCCTGCACCGACTTCCGGGAGAAGGGCGAGCCCGAGAAGATCTACGACATCGACTTCTGGCTGGCCGAAAAGGACGGGAAGCTCGTCGTCGACCAGGTTAAGATCCACAAAGCCCCCGAGAAAGAAGACGGCCGCTGGATCCAGGTCGAGCGCTACTCCTTCGAAGCAGACAAGCCCACGATCGTGCCTTGATCCGCACCTCCGTGGAACGCCCCGCCGACCGCTCGCTCCCGGAGCTCGCTCCGTTTTCCTTCGATCTGCCCGAAGAGCGGATCGCTCTTTTCCCCACGCCCGACCGAGCCGACGCCCGGCTGATGCTCCTCGAGCGGCGCAGCGGCTCGATCACCCACCACCGGATCCGGGATCTCCCGGATCTCCTCGCTCCGGACGATCTGCTGCTGCTCAACGACTCCCGGGTGATTCCGGCTTTTCTCTCCTGCGCGCAGCCGCGCCTCTCTCTGCTCCTCCTCGAGGAGCGGGAACCCGCTCTCTGGACTGCGCTCGCCGAACCCGCCAAAAAGGCTTCGCCGGGCCGGACGCTCCTCTTCGTCGCCGATCCCGGCACCCCCGAGGAAGAGCGGCTCGAGGCGGAAGTGGTCGAGATCCGGCCGCGCGGGGAACGCCTCGTCCGGTTCTCCCGCCCGTTTTCCCTCGACCGGTTCGGGAATCCTCCGCTGCCCCCGTACATCCGGAAGCGGCGACCCGCCTTCCCGCCTCCTCCGCTCTCGGACCGCGAGCGTTATCAGACTGTTTTCGCCCGCTGCCCCGGCTCGGTGGCCGCCCCGACCGCGGGGCTCCACTTCACCCCGGAGCTTCTCTCTGGCCTTCCGCACGCCTTCGTCACCCTCCACGTCGGTCCCGGAACCTTCCGCCCGCTCGGTCCCGAGGAGTGGAAGAGCGGACGCCTCCATCCGGAACGCTTCGCCATCCCCCCGGGGTTGGCGGAGGCGGCACGGAACGCCCGCCGGCTTGTCGCGGTCGGCACGACGGTAGCTCGGGTTCTCGAAAGCGCCCCCGATCTTCGCGAGCAGAGCGGAACGACCGACCTCTTCCTCCGCCCCCCCTACACCTTCCGCCGAACCGACGCCCTGCTCACCAACTTCCACCTCCCCCGCTCGAGCCTCTTCCTGCTTGTCTGCGCCTTCGCCGGGCTCGATCTCATCCAAGCGGCCTACCGGGAGGCCGTCGCGCAGGGCTACCGCTTCTACAGCTACGGCGATGCGATGCTTATCCTCTGATCCGGAGCCCCGCAGGCCCGGCGCAGCCGCGGCAGCAGACGGGAGAAGCGGCGTTCGATCCGGTCGTTCTTGATCGCGGCGGCCAGCGCCCGCCACTGCCCCACCAAGACGGCGAGCCGTCGGGCACGGGTCAGGGCCGTGTAGACGAGGTTCCGCTGGAGCAGCAGGTAGTGCTGCATCGCCAGCGGGATCACCACGGCGGGGAATTCCGATCCCTGGGATTTGTGGATCGTGACCGCATAGGCGGGCGACAGCTCGTCGAGCTCGCCGAACTCGTAGGCGATCTCCCGCCCATCGAAACGGACCCGCACCAGCTGCTCCTCCGGATCGATTCCTGCCACCTCGCCGATGTCCCCGTTGAAGACCTCTTTCTGGTAGTTGTTCTTTGTCTGGAGGACCTTGTCGCGCACGCGGAACCGCCAGCCGAAACGCTCGACCTCCCGCTCGCCCGCCCGCAACGGGTTGAGCTCCTCCTGGAGACGGGCGTTGAGTTCGAAAACACCCAGGCTGCCCCGGTTCATCGGACAGAGGACCTGGATGTCGCGCAAGGGATCCAGTCCGAACTTCTTCGGAATGCGTGTCTTGACCATCTCGACGATGACCGCGGCGATCCGCTCGGGCTCCTCCCGGGAGACGAAGTAAAAGTCCGATTCCTCCCCATCGGGGCGTTCCGGCAGAAGTCCCTGCCGCATCCGGTGCGCCGTGGCGACGATCCGACTGCCCGCCGCCTGCCGGAAGACCTCGGTAAGCTCGGCCACCGGGACCACGCCGCTTCCGACCAGGTCGCGGAGCACCGTCCCGGGACCGACCGAGGGGAGCTGGTCGGCATCGCCCACAACGAGCAGGCTCGCCTCCCGCGGAAGCGCCCGGAGAAGATGGGAGAAGAGCGGGATATCGACCATGGAGCACTCGTCGACCACGAGCAGGTCGCATTCCAAAGGCCGGTTCTCGTCCCGAGTGAAGCGGCCGTTCGCCGGCTGGATCTCGAGCAGCCGGTGAATCGTCTTCGCTTCCCTTCCCGTCGCTTCCGCAAGCCGCTTCGCCGCCCGCCCCGTCGGCGCGCAGAGGAGGAGGCGCAGGCCCTTGGCCCCCAGGATGAGAAGGAGCGTTCGCAGGAAGGTCGTCTTCCCGACCCCGGGCCCCCCCGTCACGACCAGGATCCGGCTTTCCCGGGCGCGCCGCAGGGCCGCCTGCTGACTGGCCGAGAGGGCTTTCCCGGTACGCTTCTGCGCCCAGCAAAGAGCCTTCTCCCAGTCGATCGGCGGGTAGCACGGAGGCGAAGAAAGCAGCGAGCCGATCCGCTCGGCGATCCGTTCCTCGGCGCGCTGGAGATAGGGGAGAAAGACCCAGGTCTCTCCCTCCATCTCCTCGAGGAGCAGGTCCCCCTGGGCCGCGGAACGCGTCAGCGCTTCGCGAAGCCGCGGCTCCGGCAGCTCGAGAAGCTTTTCCGCTCCTTCGAGCAGGAGCGGCAGCGGCAGAGCGCAGTGGCCCGACTCGGTCGCCTCCAGGAGAAGGTGGGCGAGCCCCGCGCAGGCCCGGTCGAGAGAGTCCTGCGCAATGCCGACGTTCCGGGCGATCCGGTCGGCGGTCTGGAAACCGATGCCCGGAATGTCCCGGGCGAGCCGGTAGGGCTGGGCGCGCACCGTTTCCACGGCCTCGGCACCGTAGGTCCGGTAGATCCGGAGCGCCCGGCTCGTGCTCACCCCGTGGGAGTGGAGGAAGAGCATGATCTCCCGGACCGACTTCTGCTCGTTCCAGGCTTCCTTGATCCTCGCCCTCCGCTTCGGCCCGATGCCCTCGACCTCCTCGAGCCGGGCCGACTCCTTTTCGATGATTTCGAGGATCTTCTCCCCGAACCGCTCGACCAGCTTCCTGGCGAAGACCGGACCGATCCCCTTGACCATCCCGCTCCCCAAATAGCGCTCGATCCCTTCTACGGTGGTCGGCGGGGTCGTCCGAAGCGACTCCGCCCGGAACTGGAGGCCATGCTCCCGCTCCCGGACCCATCTTCCTTGGGCCGTCAGCCACTCCCCGGCCGCGACAGACGGAAGCGTACCGACGACCGCGACCAGGTCCCGCCTGCCGGCGACCTTCACCTTGAGCACGGAAAACCCGGTCTCCTCGCTGAAAAAGGTGACCCGTTCGATGAGCCCGGAAAGTCTCTCGGACGGCGGAAGGGAAGCGGCCACGGGACTCCTGACTGTAGAAACCTTGTGACCTATCCTCCCGGAAAACCAACCTTTTTTGTGCCGCTTCTCCTACCTTCGTTCCCGCCGAAGGCGGGCTGCTTCCGACGGTCCCTTCTCAGGAGGATCCGGACCGGTGGCTCGATCACGAAGCGGGAAGCGACTACACCGCTACATCAAGAAGCGCCAGAACGATGCGAAGAACTCGTTCATCCGTTCCCCTAACGGCCATTTCTCACAAATTTCGTAGCCGAGGCGCCGCAAATGGGCTTGGGTGCGAGGCGGGCGCAGGTTTTCCACCGGAGCTGTATGAAGACATACTGCGAGGATGGAAAACCAAGCGGGAGCGAAGCAGACGAGCCCGTTTTTTGCAAGCCGTAGGAGAAAGCTTGTGAGAAATGGCCGCTAAGTCCCGGTGGTGCCCAGTATCGAGCGTGACCTCCCTGGAGCGGGCGATGTTCTCCTCGATGAGCGTCCGTGCGGCCGCAGCCGTATTCCCGCCGAAGATGATCGCATCGACCTCATCGTTGTAGACGACGCTCCTCCGATCCATGTTCGAGGACCCTACCGAGTTCCAGGCCCCGTCGATCGTGGCGAACTTCGCATGGAGCACCGCCCCCCCCACTTCCCAGATCCTTGCTCCGGCTTTGAGCAGTCGCCCGTAATCGGCCCGTCCCGCCGCGCGCACCTCGCGGTCGTTGACCGGCGAGGGTAGGACCAACCGGAGGGCAACGCCGCGCCGGGCCGCCCGGGCAAGCTCCTTGACCTCCTGTCGAATGGGAACGAAAAAGCCGGTGCACAGATCCACGCTCCGACGCGCCAGGTGGATCGCCTCGAGCAAGCTTCTATTCATTAATAGAGCGCTTCGTCGCGCCCGGGTCCGCTGCCGACCACCCGGACCCGTTCGCTCCCCGCCTCCGCGACCTTTGGAAAATAGTTTCTCTTCTCCACCGCCGGCCCGTGCCGGCTCGTCCAAGCGGCAAAGAAGAGCCGCTGGAGATCGGCCACCGCCGGCCCCTCGATGCGGGCGGCGATATCGCTCCAATCGGCGTGCCGGAAGTCCCCCCGCGCGGCTGCCCGGAGATCGGAGTAATTCCGGTAAACCCGGGCCAAGTTGACGCCCCCGACGAAGCCGACCTTCCCGCCGACCACGAGGATCTTCCGGTGGTCGCGATCGTTGCTCCGGCTCACCCCAAGCATCGCCTCCGGGATGAGCGGCCGGAAGACGAGAATCCGCGCCCCCGCCCGTCGCAGCCCTTCCAAGAAAAGCGGGGCTGGTCCGGTAGGAGCCGTAGCCGTCCAGGATGATCTTCACGGCCACGCCGGACCGGAGCTTCTCCTGCAAAAGATAGCCCAGGCTTTTCGGCCTGACTTGGAGATCCTCGAAGAGGTAATATTCGAGGTTGATGTGGGCTCCGGCCCGCTCCATCGCCGCGAACATCGCCTCGAAGGTCCGCATGCCGTCGGCCAGCAGATTCACCCGGTTGCCCGGACCGGCAGGCTTCGGATACAACGCGGCATCCGCAGCCAGCTGCCGCCCGAGCGCCTCTCCGGGTGGATCGGGGCGCAAGGCGATCTTCGGCGTGGGCACGCAGCCGGCCAGAACCAGTCCCGAGGAGGCCGAACCAAGCCCATCTGATCGGCCGCTTCTTGTTGAGCCGATGCATCGCGGGAAACACCCCTACATCAGCACCCGCCACATTCCGGAAAGAAACTCCTTCGTCCGCCGCAGCAGAGTCCGCCTTCGCCACTCCCGAAGGGTGATCTCCCGGCCTCGGGCGATCTCCGCTTCCATGACCCTCTCAGCCGCCGATGCGGTCTTCTTCCCCTGGATGATCGCATCGACCTCCTGATTAAAGAGCACGCTCCGCTCGTCGAGATTCGAAGAACCTACCGCGATCCAGGCCCCATCGATCGACGCCAGCTTCGCATGGAGGACCTCCTGGGGCATCTCCCAGATGCGGACCCCCGCTCGCAGGAGCTGCTCGTAATCGGCGCTCCCGGCGATTTCCACCCCCGGATGGTAGAGGGCCGACGGCAAGACGAGGCGCACGGCCACCCCGCGTCCTCTCGCCTCGGCCAACTCTTCGACCAGCTGCCGGGTCGGCACGAAGGAGCCGGTGCAGAGATCGATGTTGCGCCCGGCAGCGTGGATCGCTTCCAGAAGCTCCCGGTAAAAAAGAGCCCGATTCTTCTCCGGCCCGCTTCCGATCACGCGGACCCATTCGCTCCCTACGCTTGCGATCTTAGGGAAGTACGCCTTTTTCTCGACCGGCGGACCCTTCTCCTTCGACCAGGTGGCAAAGAAGAGCCGCTGGAGTTCTGCGACAGCAGGCCCTTCGATCCGCGCTACCAGGTCATTCCAGAGGACGTGATGGAAGTCCCGCCGCTGCACCGCACCCGGCTCCGCCTGGTTCAGGTAGACCGGGTAGAGGTTGATGCCGCCCACGAACCCCGCCTTGCCGTCCACCACCAGGATCTTCCGATGGTCGCGCTCGTTGAGCCGATCGATCCGCAGGATCCCTGCCGCGTCCATCGGATGAAACAGCAGGACACTCGCCCCTTCCTTCCGCAATCGCTCAAGAAAGGCATGGCCGGCCCGCCGGGAGCCGTAGCCGTCCACAATCAGGTTCACCGCGACGCCCGAATGGAGCTTTTCGATAAGCAGATCTTCGAGGCTTCTCCCCTCGATCCACACGTTCTCGAGGATGTAGAATTCCAAGTTGATGTGATCCCGGGCCCCTTCCATGGCAGCGAAGAGGGCCTCGAGCATCTCCGGCCCCCGGGAGAGGAGAGAGACACGGTTTCCGGCCCGCCCCCGGGCCGCATGCCCCCCCTCCCCGCAACGCCGCCATGGCCGGGAGGGATGCGCGGGGCGCCCGCGCAGCCCGCCAAGGCCAATAGCAGCAACCCAAGGCCCGCCAACCCGTTGTGCCTCCCCCGGCTCATGAACGCCATACCGCAAAGCGACGGGATCTTTGGATCCGGGGGATCCGAGCACAAGAGATTTCCGCGCGGCTCCAGGCAGAATCCGCCCGCGCCTTCCACGGAGCCTTGCCGCCGCCGACGCCTTCGCCTAAGGTTGCTCAGCGGGACGCGGAGATCCCACGTCCGACCGGTGTTCTGCTCCCGACCAAGCAGGTCCCGTAGCTCAGCAGGATAGAGCAGCGCTTTCCTAAAGCGTAGGTCGGCCGTTCGAATCGGCCCGGGACCAACCAGATATAAAGACGCAATCCTCCCTGGTAGAAGCCCTAGGGAGCTTATTGCGTTAAGAACAAATGTGTAACGATAGATACGCAAACAAACGGGTTCGTATGCTTCTATTCTGCCAATAAAGTGGCAATAGCCGGAGCAGGGGTTGGGCAACGCTTCGAGCCTCGACGCCGCGCTTCGGGTAGGCTGGGGCATCAAGCTCGGCCTTCATCTCTGCATTTCGCCCCCCTTTGTTAAAAAAACCTCCAGAACCTCCAGTACCTCCAGCGGCCTTGTCCATCAATGACTTATGCGCTGGAGGTTTTAAAATTGAACCTCCAGAACCTCCAGGGGCTCGGTCGGTCTCTCGCGCCGCGTGCTTTGCGCGAGGCTGCTATTGAGAATGCCTTCTCATTTCGTAGGGCGTGGGGCGCGTGCTCAGCGGATCGTTCGTAGTCTCTCTTCACCGGCGGACGTCGGGACGTCCAGGAACGTCGGCCGGAATTTGGGTCTGCGGTGAAGACGTCCGGGAACGTCGGCCGGGAATGGGCGATGGATTGTGGATTATCAGTAAGACGCCGTAGGCGCGGAGCCACGGATCTCTCCAAGGTGTAAGGCCTTATCAGTAAGGCCGTGGTAGGGGGTAGGGGATTATTGATAACGCATTATCATGCGCTCCCCTCCCGCCCCGGCACCTGCGCGTTTTCGCGCAGGGGTTTGGGGCGCGCCGCGTGCCTATAGCGAGTGCCCCCTGTTCGTCCCGCCGCCGGGAAAATTTTGCTCCTTGGCCAACCAGGGGTAGATGCGCTCTGTCTTACCAGTGTGTTGCCAAGGCCCGTCCCTTGTCGTAGAGTCGCTCCATGCGCTTACTGATGTCATCCACGGCGAAGGCTATCTACAGACAGCTTGTCGCCGCCGCCGGAAGCCACTACAAGGCTCTGCTTCGGATCGTCGATGATCCGAATTTCGGGTGTATCTCCATGGAGCCGGTTGATGTCGGGATGCTCACCGAGCATGCGGACCAAATCCGCTCGAAGCTCTCCCAACGAGGCATCCCCAAGGGCATGCTTACCTCGCGCTGCATCGAAGCATGGCTTTTGCTGTACGGGAAGCAGGTTGCCGTCGATTTGCGCGAGGAAGCCCTCCGCAAGGCTCAAGAATTTGAACCACGGCTTTGCTCGGACAGATACCAGGGCGATAAGGAAGCCCGCAGGATCGTGGCGCGGCACGCTCTGGGTATTATCCGGAACGCCGGCCGCAAGCGTCGGAAGCAGACCGAGGCCGAGGGAGCGGTAGCCGATTTGGTACAGGATTCCTTGAACGAGGCTGCGCATGAAGCACCGGAGAAAGCTGGCGGCGGATGAGCGGTGGCCCGATCGGGTGAGCATCGACAGGATGCTTAAGGAAACTGCGGATAGGATTTGTTCCCGGCCCTAGGCGTAGGCGTCCTTCCCGGTTACGCATGGAAAATCAAGCCTCACCGTTCCATCAGACACCCCCCAACCATCCCGCGATTCTTCGCAAGCTCCGGCCTTACTTCTCGCCCTTGATCCACTTGATTGCTTGGTAGTGGCCGATCACGGCGTACTTCTGTATGTAATTTAGTCCTCCGATCCCGCCTCCCGCGTGTGTTCCTTGCCCCCATCCCCAAGCCTGCCCGCCAGTAGGCCAGCGTTCCGTTTGAACCAGGATGATCGCATCGGCTCCCACTTCCTTCGCCTTGTCTACTGCGCGAGTTCTCGGAGATCCGAAGAGTCCGCTTCCCGCGTCAATTGTGCCGATCACGATGTATGGCCGCGAGGGGGGTGTTCGGTAGATCTTCATCCCATGGACTATGGAATGTTCGCCGCTGCCGAGCGGTCCTCGATGCGGCACTTCCAAGGGATACCATCTCGCAAGAATCGCATGGGCGCTTGCCACAGGGCAAAGCGCCAAGGCGCAGGCGATCAATAGGGATTTCGTGTTCATGGTTTCTCCTTTTCTTCTCCTCGCTCACGCCACCGAAGCGGGCTTCTTCTTGTTCAGCCGCTCCCCGATCCACGCATTCGCCTCCTCGAACGTCGCCTTGGTCGCATCGCCCCGGTAGCCGAGCCTTCGCATCAGTCTCACCTGCTTGAAGGTGGCAAGTCCTCTTGCCCTCCTCTTGTGCATGCCGTCGATGAGCTTGCTCGCAAGGCCGCGCGAGGAAATGAGGCTCGTGTCGAAGCCGGCCTTGTCCAGCACGTCCAATTGCCTCGGAGTAGGTTGCGCGCTCTCCCACGCTAAGACAGGCTCGTAGTCCTCTGCTTCGGCGAGCATGATGCTCAAGTAGTCCGCGACGATCCTGCGCGAATGATCCTGAAGGCGGGATACGAGCGTCTCTTCCCGCTCCCGGCGCGCTTCTTCTGCTTTCTCGGCTGCCTCCAGTAGGTCCTTGCAGCCGGCTGCATCGATGCGCTTCTCTTCTTCGGCGTCCTTGGCGACCAGGCAGGAGGCCCGCAAGGGCGGTAGGCGATCGTGAACAAAGCAGGGATCGAGGATTAGGCAATCGCGCTTCCCCTCGAAGAGCCGCGTCCCCCTCCCGATCATCTGCTGGTAGAGAACCCTCGAGCGCGTTGGCCGCAGAATCAGGATCGCATCAACCGCTGGACAGTCGAATCCCTCGGTGAGCAGCATGGCGTTGCTCAGGAGTCGGGTTTTCCCCTGGCGAAACCGCTCGAGGATCTCCGCCCTATCGGGAGATTCGCCGTCGACATGCTCAGCCTTCATACCGTGAGCAAGGCATGCCGACGCGAAGGCCTCCGAAGTCTTGCGCAGCGGCAAGAAGGCCAGGATGCGGCGGTCGGCGTAGTGCGCGGCGATGATCCCGGCGATCTCGTCGAGGTAGGGAGCGATTGCGTCTGCCGCTTCCTCCTCGACGAACTCTCCCTTGCGGACGGAGACACCGGCCAAATCAATGCCCCCTCCCGACAGCGGCAGGGTGTCCACGATCAGTCGCGAGAGATAGCCCTGCCGGATCAGATCGGCCAGACCGATGCGGTAGGCTTCCTTCTCGAAAATGGCCCCTAACTGCTTCTCGTCGGCGCGTGTCAGGTCCCGCATGATTGCGTACTGCTTTTTGGAAGAGATGCGGATGGGATTGTTGCCATGTTTTTAGGGCCTGAAGTGGGGTTTGGTGATTGAGCGATTTTTGAGGGTGGTGTTCGTTGTAGAGCCAGGCGTAGCGGTGGAGCGTGGTTTTCAGGTCGAGGGAGCTTTGGAAGTGATGAGTACGGAGGATCTGCGCCAGTCTTCCGTTGAAGCGCTCCACCATGCCATTGGTGCGAGGCGACTTTGGCTTGGTCAGGCGGTGCTCGATTCCCAATGCTTGGCAGAGCGCGTCGAACTCATGGGATCCGGTGGCATCCTTGGGTTCTTGGCCGAAGACCTGATCGGTGAACTCCTTGCCGTTATCGGTGAGGATGGTTCGGATTTTCACGGGTGCCGCCTTGGCCAGCGCCTGGAGAAAGCTGCGGGCGGCCGCTGGGGTCTTTGCACGCTTGACCGCCAAGAAGACCCAACGGGTGGCTCGGGTCCTTGGCGACGAAGACATAACGGCGAGACGTCTCGTCGGCCATCTGGGGCAGGTATTTGAGGTCCACATGAAAGTAGCCCGGCAGGTAAACTTTAAAGGGTTGAGTGGGATTGGCCGGTTTTTCCGGTTGAGGCAGCCGGGAGTGGCCTCGGCGCCGCAGGAGCCGGCCCAAGGCCGAGCGGGTCATGGAGGGTTCGATAAATTCGCGGATGACGGCCAGCAGATCGTCCAGCGGCAGCCGGAGCTGCGTGCGCAAGTAGATCACCAGCTCTTCCTGTCCCGCATTGAGTGTCGTCGGAAGATGATGCGGGGTGTGGCTGGCATCCTCGACAAAATCCCGCTTCCGCCACCGACGAATCGTCTCCCGAGTCACGCGAAACTGCTTCGCCAACTCGTAATCGCTGCCCTTCGCCCGCCAGAATCGCCGTGCGGATCGCCGGCGTAGTCGTCGCATTTTTGTGCAGGGTGATTCTCATATCTTTACCTCGGCTTTCCAGCTTGCCACAACCTCCCGAAGCACCGCACGCCCGATCAGCAACGGACGGCGATTTTCTAGAAGGTAATCATGCGAACCCCAACAGATAGCGCCTTTTAAGGGCAAGCATCACACGCGCAATTTGCACCCGCACACAAACAAGCGGACACCCCGCCGGAAGAACTACCGTCGCATTATCCTGGTTTTTCCGGTTCTCGAGACAGTCCCTCCCCATGGCGCATCGGACCGGCCGCGGATCATGGCAAGCTCTCGCATCAAGGCCGACAGGCGGCTAGCCCCCGAGGGATCCGCTTGGTTCCCCGACCCAGATCATGCAAAGCCATCATCCAACCCACTCCCTCCGGTTCCAGCATCTCCTCCTGCGTAATCGCAGAAGATGCTGCCCTTCTTCCTTTCCCAGGAACACCTCCTGTTGTCTCCAGGGGGTCAATTCCACATGTCGTCAGGGGGTCATTTTTGGCTGTCGGCCGGCAAAGCGATCCCGGTCAACGTACCAGGGACACGGGCTGGCGTATTCCCCGCTGCTTGTGGGAACTACCCGCTTGAGCCGGACCGGAAAAGGGTAGGAAAGGATGTGGGGGTCAGGGAAAGATATGGTGAAGGGCCTTTTTTAAACACGGTACTCAACCATGAACCGAACCGTTCAGACCAAAATCGAGATTGCGGCTTCCCCCGCGGCCCTCTGGAATGCACTCGTCGACTTTTCTTGCTATCCCCAATGGAATCCTTTTCTCCGCTCGGTGCGCGGAGAAGCCCGTCCGGGGGAGCGGCTGGCGCTTCGCGTCTGCGCACCCGACTCGCCTTCGGTTGCCATGAACGCCGAGGTCCGCACGGTGGAGCCGAACCGGGAGCTATCTTGGACCTGTTACTGGCTCTCCCCGCGCCTGCTGGCCGGAGACCATCGCTTTGTCCTTGAGATCCAGGGCCCAAGGAAGGTCCTTCTTCACCACGGAGAGACCTTCCAGGGCCTTCTGGTCCCTTGCCTTTGGCCACTGATGGAGCCGAGGTGCCGGCGTGGGCTGGAGGCCATGAACGCAGCGCTTAAGAAACGGGCCGAATCCGGCCAAAGGTAAGCGGACTGACTCTTTCGCCCGGCTTCCTTCTCCGCAGAGCCTGTGCTCGCCGCTCGGACGGCGCCGGTCGCCCTGCCTGCAGCTCCTGCGGCTCCCGGCCGGATCGGTCTCTCCCGCCGCCGTTCCGAAAACCATAGACCATCCTTCCTCTACCAGGGAGGATCGTCTACGACGTCGGCCGAAGAATGCTGCCGACAATTCGCATGCCGGAGTTTGGCCGGCAAAGTCCGGGTAGCGCCCAATGCCCGGGCTTTCCGGGGCAGAGGCGCGGGAGGCAGATGGTTGTCTCCCGACCGCACGGGCGCTCTGCTGCTCCAAGGGGCCGACAGGGGAACGATCGCCGCCGATTCCGCAATCGCAAGGAGCCGGCCGTGCCCCTTCTGCGGCATCTCTCTCTCGGGCATCTCGTTCGATGGCGCATGCCCGTCGGCGACGCCGCATTGCCGATCCGGAGCCTTGTTCTGTCGGGCGCTCACAAGCCGGCTCCGAGCCCGGCCGGGATTCCGCGGTCGTCGCCGGCCCGCGGCCTGGCCTCGCAGCGGCCCGCTGTTTTCGACAGGGATTGCCCGGACGGAGAAGGCATGAGCCGTCTCTGCTTTTTTTTGCGATCGAGCGGATTTGCCGCTTTGTCGCCGAGCTGCAAAGAAAGTTGCGCGCACCCCGGCACAGGGAACCGGCGGAATCGCTTTCCCCGGCTGGCCGGCTTCCGTCCGCTCTCCAGGACGCACGGTGCCGGGCGGATGAAACTTCGGCACCGTTGGGCGGCATTTTCCGGCTTCAAGCCGGGAAGGCGGGAACCTCGCGGGCGTGGGCTGCCGGGTTGCCGGCGGAAACACCCCAAGGGCAACATACCGCAATCGATAGGCCGGCGGTTGCGGCCGGCCGCCGCCAAGCCCGGAATGCCTCACCGCTTCGGCGAGACCGGAAGAAACGGGAAAAGCGTTGACGGATGGAAATGCTTGATCGCATCACCGGAGTAGATCTCGTCCTTCTCCAGCGGCAACCGCAACACCCGCGCGCCGGCTCGGAAATCGGCCTTCTTGAGGTCGACCCAGAACGTGTTCGGCGTCGTCACCGCCTCGTAGTAGTAGATGAGGTTTTTCTGGTCGGCCACGACGCGCCAGCGCGTGTTGGAGATATTCGGCTTCTCCGGCGTCGAAATGCCGATGGGCACCGACACGTTGCGCATCAGGCTCATCACCTCCGCGACGCCCTCGACGGCATTGCCGGTCTCGGGGATGGCGTGGATATAAAAAGCGGCTCGTGCGAAACGGTCGGCGGAGCGGCTGGTGCCCGGCAGGAATACCGTGCCGCCCACCTCCTTCCAATACGTTGCCAGGGCCAGCTGTTGATCGTACTCCGGCTCGTTGGTCATCACTTGATCGTCACGGCTGTGGTGGATGATGAGCTTCCGCTCGATATATTCCAAGATCGCATTGTCGCCGCTTGCGTCCGAAATCGACAGATGCACGGTGGTGTAGATGTCGGTGCCCGGAATCCGATCGGAGATCACCTGCACCGGATGCTCCCGCATGGCCCGCACCGCCTCGTCCACCGTGGCAAAATTGTCGAGGAAGTACTGTACCCATAAGGAAATGCTCAACCGGTTCTCGGGATGTTCGGCCTCGGGATATTTGGAGCCCGGCAGCCACAGCATATTGGCCACCAGGCCCTTCTCGTTCATGCCGTCGGCCGAGGCGATTCCGAAGGCGCTGACGACCACGCTGCCGTAGCGGGAAGTCCATTGGGCCGAATGGGGCCCGGCAAGCCCGTCATGGTGTATGCCGCGAGGCAGAATCCACAAGCTGGCAGGGATCGGCTCCTTCCAATCCATAGTGCGTCCCGTGATGTTGAGGCCGTCCCGCCCATGGTATTCCGCACGCGTGCACGCATCCGACGGGGCGGCCAAGCCTGCCGCCATGGCCATGGTCAGCAATAGGCTTGTGCGCCGGCATTTCATCGTCGCCCCTTTGCGTGCGGGAGATGGTTCCAGGTTATACGGCCGCAGCCGCCTTCGCCACACCGGAATATTCGGTGCCGCCGACATTCAGTGGTAGACCGTTGCCGGTGGATCCGCCCGGCCGGCAACGGCGGACGGCAAAACGCCGCGCCGGCCCTGGCTTCGGCATCGGGAGGCTCCGGCGGTCATTCGTCTCTTGACGAACCGCTCCTTCGCGGCTAGTGCTTGGATCGGCAAAGGGGGCTTTCGCAAACCGGAAACGCTCGCCGCCTGCCGCGTAGGCGGCGAGTCAACACGACGATGTTTTCCCCGCACGAACGGCTGTGGTTCTGCTTGCGCGCCCAGCCGAAGCGAGAACGCATCGCCTACGACTCGCTGCTCCGGCTCGAGGAGGTGGAGGCCGTCTTGCCCTTGATCCGCTACTGCCGGCTGCGCCAGGGCAAACGTGTCTGGACGATCGAGCCGCTCTTTCCCGGCTATCTCTTTGCCTGCTTCGAGCCGCTCGTTCGCCTCAACGCGGTCCGCTACGCCCAAGGGGTGGCCAAGATCGTCCGGTTCGGAGGCCGATATCCCCACATTCCCCACGGAGCGGTCGACCATCTGCGCCAGCGGTTGGGCCCGGAAAACCTCCTAACCCTCGAATGCCTGCCCGAGCCGGGCATGGAGGTCAAGATCGGCGCCGGCCCGTTCTGCGGCATCGACGCCATCGTCCGCAAGTACCTCCCCGGCAAGGAGCGCGTCCGCATCCTCCTCGAATGGCTCGGCCGCCAGGTCGAAACGGAGGTCGCCGCCGCGGATGTCGTGATCCCCGACCCGCGGTTTGCGCAAACGTTGACGGTGGGAACGACGCGCGAGCCCAAGCCGGGAAAGCCCGCCCCGTGAGCCGTCCCGCCGCACCGAGGTCTTCGAGCAGGCGCCCGCTCTGGATCGCCTTTTTTGCCTATGCGCTGCTCCTGCTTTCCCTTTCCAGCATCCCGGGAGCGAACCTGCCCCGGGAGGTTAGCCGGGTAAACGACAAGCTTCTCCACGGGATAGCCTACTCCGGAGCCGGCCTCCTCGCGCGTCTGGCCGGCGGAAGCACGCCCGCGGCTACGGCCGCCGTCGCGATCCTCGGCGCGCTCGACGAGAACTACCAGCGGCTCATTCCCGGCCGAACTCCCGATCCCTTCGACTGGGCGGCCGACCTTTCCGGCGGATTTTTGGGCGCCGTTCTGGCCGCCTTGGTCGAACGACATCGAAGGGCGAGCCGCCGCCTGCAACAAGCCGATCGCTGTTCCCAATCCGAATCGGGAAAAACAGCGGAAATCCACGAAAACGGATAGCCGCCATCTCTCACAAATTTCGCAGGCGAGGCGCAGCAAATAGGCTCGGGCGCGCGGCCGGGCGCCGATTTTTTCCCTTTTCCGTACCGCACGGCCGGAAACGCCCCCTCGGCTTTTCGCGGGAGAAGAGGTGCCCGCATCCGCGCCTCGGAGCCGGCTTCCGCGGCTCCTCGGCCGCTTCCCGGCGGGCGGGCGGCGCGCCGGCCCCCCGGGTCATCGCCATAGGAAAGGTCAGGAAGAGGAGTCCGAAGGCGTTGCGAACCAGAGATCTTCGGGAAGGGGCACCGTTTGCTCCCCCTCGGCGGCTCCCCGCGTCAGGACCGCGTGAGCGGGTCGTCCCGGACGGCCCCAGAGCACCAGCAGATAGAGCAGAGCGCCCGCGGCCATCCACGCCGCGAACCAGACCATGGTCTTGCGACTTAGGTTAGTCATCAAGTAGCCGCAAGAGCCGATCGCGGCCAGAGCGGTCCACGGCATGGCCGGAACCTGGAACGGCCGTCGGAGGCCGGGGCTCTTCTTTCGAAGGACCAGGACTCCGAGAGCGACGACCATGAAGGCGGCCAGCGCCCCCATGTTGGTGAGCTCCGCAACGGTTTCGATCGGGAAAAAACCCGCGATTCCCGCGATGACGGCTCCGATCAGGACGATCATCCGCACCGGCGTCCGGGAAACGGGGTGGATCCTGCCCAAGGAAGCCGGCAGGAGGCCGTCCCGGCACATGGCGAAAAAGACGCGGGATTGGCCGTACATGTTCACCAGGAGAGCCGAGGTGATCCCGGCGATGGCCCCCACCGCGACGAGGTTCGCCGCCGTCCGCTCCCCAACCCGCACCAGCGCGAAGGCGACCGGGTCCTTGACGTTGAGAAGCCGGTACGGAACGATCCCGGTCAAGACCACTCCCACCAGGATGTAGAGCAGGGTGCACACGGCGAGCGATCCGAGGATCCCGCGAGGCAGGTCGCGCTGCGGCTCCTTTGCTTCCTCGGCCGCCGTCGAAACCGCGTCGAAGCCGACATAGGCGAAGAAGATGAGCGCGGCTCCGGCCATCACCCCCTTCCAGCCGAACGGGAGCAACGGCTGCCAGTTCTCCGGACGGACATGGGGCGCGGCCGCCACCAGGAAAAGCGCGATCACGCCGAGCTTCACCCCGACGATCCAGTGGTTGAAACGCGCGCTCTCCCGAGCCCCCAAGGCCAGGACCCCGCTGAGCCCGAGGGCGATCAGCGCCGCCGGCAAGTTAAGCCAGCCTCCCTCGTGGGGAGCCTTGCCGAAGGCGGCGGGGAGGGAGATCCCGATCCCCGAGAGAAGCTCCTGAAAATATCCCGACCAGCCGATCGCCACCACGGCACCGGTCAACAGGTAGGCCAGGATCAGGTTCCAGCCGGTCAGCCAGCCGGCGAACTCCCCCATGCTCAAGGAGGCATAGGAATAGGCGCTCCCCGCCGTCGGCACCATCGAGGCGAACTCGGCGTAGCAGAGCGCGGCGAAGAGGCAGGCGAGGCCCGCCACGACGAAGGAAAGGATGAGGCCCGGCCCGGCCGCCGTCGCCGCGGCAACGCCCGTGAGGACGAAGATCCCGGCGCCTACGATCGCTCCCACCCCCAGGAGCATCAAGTCGACCGCCGAAAGGGTGCGGTGCAATTGCGCCGGACGGGCGGCGGAATTCGGCGACTCCTGCCCCGCTCCTTTCCGCCGCTCCATGGCCTCTTTCCTGTTTCCTTGCACTACAAGCAGCCGCCGTGCCGAAACCGGCGGCTCTTCGCTCCTTCCGCCGGAAATCTGGAGCGGTCGCGGGCCGTTGTCGACGATTTTTCTGCGCCGGGCGCCCCGCCCGAAACCCGATAGGAGCCAGGGAGAGAGCCGACCTTGCGGCGGGCCGCGATCCGGCCATTGATTAGGAAGCCCGACAGCGCGGGAAGCGCATGAACTTTCATCCCGCCGTCCGTGACTGGTTTGCCAAGACGCTGGGAGCCCCGACCCCGATCCAGGCGGCGGCCTGGCCGCTCATCCAGAGCGGCAGGCCGGTCCTCCTCGCCTCGCCGACGGGCTCGGGGAAGACCCTGGCCGCCTTTCTTGCGGCGATCGACGAGCTTGTGCGCCAAAGCCAGTCCGGGGAGCTCCGCCCGGAGGTCTCCGTCCTCTACGTCTCTCCGCTCCGTGCCCTCTCCTACGACGTCCAGCGCAACCTCTTGGAACCGCTGGCCGGCATCGGCCGGGAGCTCGCCGCCAAAGGAATCCCGGCCCCGGAAATCCGGATCGGCGCACGCACCGGGGACACCCCGGCGTCGGAGCGCGCCCGGCTCCTCCGCCGGCCTCCCCATCTCCTGGTGACCACCCCGGAGTCGCTCTACCTCCTTCTCGGCAGCGGCGGCGGACGCGCTCTGCTCTCCACGGTCCGAGTCGTCATCCTCGACGAGATCCACGCCGTGGCCTCCGGAAAGCGGGGGGCCCACCTCTCCCTTTCCCTGGAACGGCTCGCCGCCCTGACTCGCGTGCCCTTCCAGCGCATCGGGCTTTCGGCGACCCAGCGGCCGATCCGCGAGTTGGCCCACTTCCTTACCGGGGTCGGAGAGAGGGGATCGGCGCCCTGCGCCGTCGTCGACCTCGGATCGCGGCGAAAGATGGAGATCACGGTCGAGCTGCCCTCTTCCCCTTTGGAGCCGGTCCTCTCGACCGAGGTCTGGGAAGAGATCTACGATCGCTTGGCCGATCTGGTCCGCTCCCGCCGGACAACCCTTATCTTCGTCAACAGCCGCCGCCTCGCCGAGCGGGTCGCCCACCACCTGACCGGACGCCTCGGGGAAGCGGCGGTGGCCGCCCATCACGGGAGCCTGAGCCGGGAACGGCGCCTTGCGGCCGAGGAGCGGCTGAAGACCGGGCGGCTCTCGGTTCTCGTCGCCACCTCCTCCTTGGAGCTCGGCATCGACGTCGGCGAGATCGACCTTGTCTGCCAGCTCGGCTCGCCTCGGTCGATCGCTTCCCTTCTCCAGCGGGTCGGCCGATCGGCCCACCGGGTCGGAGAAGCGGTCCCCGAAGGGAGGCTCTTTCCGCTGAGCCAGGACGAGCTGGTCGAGTGCGCCGGGCTCCTTCTGGCCATCCGGGAGGGAGTCCTCGACCGGCTCGTGATCCCGGAAGCCCCCCTCGACGTCCTCGCCCAGCAGATCGTCGCCGAGGTGGCCGCCGGCCCGCGGGACGAAGAGGAGCTCTTTCGGTCGGTCCGGAGGGCCTATCCGTATCGCCGGCTCCGCCGCCAGGAATTTCTGCGCGTCGTGGCGATGCTGGCGGAGGGCTACTCTCCGAGGCGGGAGGGCAGCCGCGCCTTCCTTTTCCGGGACCGCGCCCGCAACCGCATCCTCCCGCGCAAGGGCGCTCGGCTGGCCGCCCTGCTGGGCGGCGGCGCGATTCCGGACGCCGGGGAGTACGCCGTCGTCGCGGAACCGGAGGGGATCACCCTGGGAACGGTGAACGAGGACTTTGCGGTCGAGAGCCTTCCCGGAGATATCTTCGCGCTGGGCAACACCTCTTGGCGGTTGCGCAAGATCGAGCGCGGGGTCGTCCGCGTCGAAGACGCCCGCGGAGAGGCTCCCACGATTCCGTTCTGGCTCGGGGAGCTGCCCGGCCGCAGCCGCGAGCTCTCCGCGTGTGCCGGCAGGGTCCGCCGCCGCGTGGACCAGTGGCTTGCGGAAGCAGAAGAACGCGGGCTTCCCGACGCGGCGGAACACGCCGGCAAAAAGCTCGAGGGGTGGATCGGCCTCCCCGGGCGCGCCGCTCGAGAGCTCGCCGCCTATCTGGCGGCCACCCGAGCGGCCCTCGGCTTCGTCCCCCATCCGGGACGCATCGCGATCGAGCGCTTTTTCGATCCGTCGGGCGGAACCCAGCTCGTCATCCATTCGCCCTTCGGGAGCCGGATCAATCGCGCCTGGGGGCTCGCGCTCCGCAAGCGCTTCTGCCGAAAGTTCAACTTCGAGCTGCAGGCGGCGGCGACCGAGGATGCGATCCTTCTCTCGCTTACCCACGCGCATAGCTTTCCGCTCGAGGAGATCCTCTCGTTCCTCCACCCGGAGTCGGTCCGCTCGGTCTTGATCCAGGCGCTCCTGACCAGCCCGATGTTCACGATCCGCTGGCGCTGGACCGCCTCGATCTCGCTCGCGGTCGCTCGACGCCGAGGAGGGGGCAGGGTCCCTCCCCTTCTCCAGAGGATGGAGGCCGAGGAGCTGCTCGGGGCGATCTTCCCCGACGCGGTCGCCTGCCCCGAAAACCTTGGCGGCGACCGGGAATGCCCCGACCACCCGCTGGTCGAGCAGACGCTGCGCGACTGCCTTGCGGAGGCGATGGACGCGGACGGGCTGGAGGATCTCCTTCGCAAGCTGCGGGGCGGCGCCATCGCCGCGGAGGCCCGCGATCTGCGCGAACCCTCCCCGGCTGCCCGGGGAATCCTGGCCGCCCGCCCCTACTCCTTTCTCGACCCCGCTCCCGCCGAGGAGCGCCGCGCCCGTGCGGTCGCCTACTCCGGACGGCTCCCGCTTTCGGATCTCCGGCAGCTCTCCATTGCCGACCCGCAGGCGGTGCGTTGCGTCCAAGAGGAAGCCTGGCCGGATCCGCAAGACCCCGACCAGATGGAGGACGCCCTTCTACTCTTGGGATTCCTTACCGAACGGGAGGCCCGCACGGGCTGTCCGGAGCCGCTCCGCCGCTTCGGGAAAAGACCGGCGCGGTCCTGGGAAGGGCTCTTGCAGGAGCTGGCGGAAGCGGGGAGGGCGATCGCGTTCCGGCCCCGGCCCGGTATCCGCGATCTGCTCTGGAGCTCCCCCGCATGGCTCGCCCACTGGAAAGCGCTCTTTCCGGAAGGGGAGATCGTCAGCGGAAAGACGGGTCCGCCTCCGGCCTCCTCCCCGTGGGATCCGGAGGCTGCGCTCCGCGAGATCCTCCGCGGACGCCTCCAGGGGCTCGGCCCTCTGTCCGCCACCGCGCTCGGCCGGCCGTTGGGACTGCCGGCCGAGCGGCTCTTCCCTTCCCTGGCGGCGCTCGAAGCGGAGGGCTTCCTCTTCCGCGGCCGCTGGCTCCCCGGGGAAGAGGAAGAGCAGTGGTGCCCCCGCGGGTTGCTCGCGCGGATCCATCGCTATGCGCAGGAGAGCCTCCGCCGGTCGGTTCGCCCGGTCTCGGCCTTGGACTTCCTTCGCTTTCTTTTGGCATGGCAGCGGCTCGCCCCGGAGGAGCGCGGGAGCGGCCCGGAGAGCCTGCATGCGGTCCTCCCGCTGCTCGAAGGGATTTCGGCGCCGGCGGAAGCCTGGGAGCAGGAGCTTCTGCCGGCCCGGATCGCCGATTTCGATCCGGATTGGCTCGAACGGCTCTGCCTAGACGGCCGCTTCTTCTGGCACCGGCTGCGCCGACGGCCGGAGGAGAACAAGAACCCGCGGCTGGTGGCCTCCTCCCCCGTCGCCGTTTTGCCCCGCGGCCGGCTTGCGGTCTGGTCGAACGGGGACCTTTCCGCTCCCGGGCGGCTGCGCCCCCGGGCGGCGACGATCTTCGCCTACCTCCAAAGCCGGGGCCCCTCCTTCCTCTCCGACATCCTGGAGAACTGCCGGCTGCTCCGCGGAGAAGCTACGGAGGCGCTGGCCGAGCTGGCCGGGAGCGGGCTGGTTCATTCCGACGGCTTTTCCGGCCTGCGCCTCTTCCGGCCCGAGCGGGGGCGCCGCAGGGACCGGGAGGTTCCTGCCGGCCGCTGGTCACTCACACCTCCGGTTTGCGCCCTGGGAGACGAAGAGCGGGCGGAGGAGATCGCCCGCGTGCTGCTCCGGCGCTACGGCGTGGTCTTTCGCCGGCTCCTGGAACGGGAGGAGGGGCTACCCCCGTGGTGGCAGCTTGTGGGCATTTACCGCCGCTTGGAAGCGCGCGAAGAAATCCGCGGCGGACGCTTCGTCGCCGGCTTCTCCGGAGAGCAGTTCGCCCTCCCCGAGGCGGCCGCTTCCCTGCGGAAGATCCGGGACCGGCCGAAGTCTGGCTCCTGGGTCTCGGTCTGCGCCGCCGATCCCGCCAACCTGGTCGGCATCCTCACGCCGGGGGAGCGGCTGCCCGCCCTGGCCGGTAACCGCCTGCTCTACCGCGACGGCGAGCCGATCGCCGTTCTCCGATCCGGCAAAAGCCATTTTCTCCGCCGCCTCGATCCCCGCGAGGAGTGGGAGGCGACCAAGCGACTCCTCCGGCGCGCCGACGCACGGGATTAGCCCGCCGCCCTGCCGGCCGCGAGCCGGCCCTCTCCGGTTACCGCGGAGCGCCGGAAGGCCGACGGCTCATCAACGCATAGCCCTGAATTTCCCGGACCGTGTCCGACCAATACGCGGGAAGCGCCGAAGCCACGGCGATCTCTCCGAAGGAGTTGCGGGGAAAGTCGGCCGCCATCTCGAAGCTGCCGCAGTAGGTGGTCGTCGGCCTTCCCTCGGCGGAAAGCGTGATCATGTTGACCGAGGTCGACCAGCGCACCGCGACCCCACACCGGTAGATGCGGCTGGGAACCATCGAAAGGACCGTGATCCGGACAAGAGGCCTGGCCTGGAGGGCTTCGGCGAACTGCTTCTTGTCCTGTTCGGTCACCGCCGGGCAGATCTCTTGGCGCGAGCAGGCGCCGATCGACAGGAGCGTCGCCAAGGCGAGCACGAACCGGAAGGGGATGCCGGCCCAGGAGGTCGTCTGCATGGTCTTCCGGAAAGCCTACAGCCTGCCGAAGCCGATTTCTATGGCAAAAAGCGGATGGGTTCTCGACCTTCCCCCAAGCGCTTTGCTAGCCTAGCCCGAGAAATGGAGCCGACAATGAAGCCGCTTTCCCGCAAGACCGCCATCATCACCGGTGCGTCAAGCGGCATCGGCCGAGCGACCGCTCTCGCCCTCGCCCGCGAGGGGGCGAACGTTGTCGCCGCCGCCCGCCGTTTCGACCGACTCGAAGCTCTCGCCCGCCGGATCGCCGACGAAGGGGGGAACGCGCTACCCATCCGCTGCGATGTCCGGGAGCCGAGCGAGGTGGAAAACGTGGTCGACGCCGCCTGCAAGCAGTTCGGAGGAATCGACATCCTGGTCGCCAACGCCGGCATCATGCCCATTTCGCTCATGCGGAACCTGCACGTGGCGGAGTGGATGGCGACGGTGGACGTCAATTTCAAGGGAGTCCTGGCCAGCATCGCGGCGGTGCTGCCCCGATTTCTGGCCCAGAAAAGCGGCCACATCGTCACCCTCTCCTCGGTCGCCGGCAGAAAGGTCTATCCGGGAAGCGCGGTCTACTGCGCGACCAAGTACGCGGTCCGTGCGCTCTCCGAAGGGTTGCGGATGGAGCTCTCCCCGTCCGACAACATCCGCGTCACCGTCATCGAGCCCGGAGCGGTCATCACCGAGCTCCTCGAGACCATCACCGACCGCGCGGCCCTCGAGGAGATCCAAAAGAACTTCGAGGAGGGCCGCGCCCTGCAGGCCGAAGACATCGCTTCGGCGATCGTCTACGCCGTGACGCGGCCGCCGCACGTCAACGTCAACGAGATCCTGATCCGGCCGACCTTCCAGGAGTTGTAGGCGACGGGCTCCGGATGGGAGAGTCAGCGCTCGGGCAGGATCTCCACCTCGGTCGCCTGACCGACCTGCTGGGGCAGCGCGATGTCGAAGAAAAGATTCCGGGAGAGTACCGCTTGGCGAACGCCGCGCTCGAGCTCGATTCCGACCTGCCCGTGCTCGAACCAGTTGTGGTCAATGACTAGGTCCCGCGCGACCACCGCGGCCAACCCGCTTCCTCCCGGCCGCGATCCTACTCGGACACGGTGGCCGAACGCGAGGCGGTTCCGGCGGAAGACGACGCCGCGGACCAGCTCGAAAGGGCTGGCGAAACGCTCGGCCAGCTCCCCGCCCGCCAGAATCCCGAGCATGCCGCGGCCGGGCAGGGCCGGGGCTCCCGCGGACGGCTCGGCATAGCTGACGGCGACGTCGAGGACGTTCTCGAGGAACTGCAGAAAGGTTCCCGAGCTCTCCCAGATGCCGGAGCTCCTCCGCAGGGTGTTGGCGTCGAAGACCGAGTCGTAGAGATCTCCCGTTCCGACAAAGAGGCCGTTCGGATCCTCGGCCTCGTTGGCGAAGAAGATCCCGTTTCCCTGCACCTGGTGGAGCAGGACCTGGCTCGTCGCGTCGGGAGCGACGTCCCACTCGCGGTCGACCGTGACCCGCTCTCCCTCCGCTCGAACGATCGTCCGCACCTGTCCCGCGCCTCGGCCGCTGACGATTTGGACGCCGAGACCGCTGTAATCGCCGGGAAGCTTTTCGGCGAGGAAAAGCTCCTTCCCGGAGCACCGGGAGACGGTGGCCAGCCGCGGGGGAAGATATCCGGCCACTTCCACCCAATCGGGAGCCTCGGTGCCGGCCTCGACCGGCCAGGCCAGGACGACCGACGCGTCGGCATTGTCTTGGACCGGAATCCAGTCTTCCCGGCCGTCCGGCTTTTCGATCCGCATCCCCGCGCCCCGCAACTCTCCCGGAGCCAACCGTCCCCCGCGCAGCCGGATCGTCTTCCCCTCGATCCGCTCCACCGGGAGGCGCCGAACCGGGAGATTCCCCTTGGCGAACCATTTTCCGCGGAGCGGTTCGCCTTGGATCCGGAAGGCCATTCGCTCGCCCCGGCCGAAATCGCTGAAGCGGTTGTGCGCGATGACAAAGAAACGGCAGGCGTCCAAGTGGCTTTGCAGGACGCTGCCGTCGGCAACCCAATTATCCAGGAAAGCGACGTAGCGTCCGCCCACTGCCGTCCGAGAAAAAGCGCCCATCGGATTCGAAAAGTCGTTGTCGACGATCCGTCCGTTGCGCAGGTCGAGCAGCCGGTGGCGCATCCCGAGGAACTCGCAACCGGAAATTTCCACGTTGCGGACGCCTCCCAAAAGAGGGAAAGCTCCTCGTCCTCCCGGCCCCCAGCCCCCACCGGCCCAAGGCCCACTGCGGATCGCGCTCCGGCTCCCGGCTCGGAGCGCCCGCGAAGGGCAGGTAGTCGATCCGCACCTCGCGCAGAAAGAGGTCCCGGGTTTCCCACGGAACGGCGGCGGCCTTTTTCAAAAACGCCGCGGGAATCTCCTCTTCGGCCAGCTCCACCGGCAGGAGCCGATCGGCCACGACCGAAAGATCGAGAAGGACCCTTCGCGCGTTGCGGACCACAAGCGAGAGGCCTTCGATCGAATAGCGCCCCCCGCCGTAGAGCACGGCGGGAAGGAAGTCGCTCGGCGCGTGCGGAGCGTTCTGCGGCCATTGCAGCCAGGTGAAGTCCTTGCCGTCTCCCTCGAGCAGGGTCTTGGGCGGCAGAAAGAAGGACTCCCGCACCGCATAGGTGCCCGCCGGCAGGTAGACGATGCCTCCTCCTCCTTTTTCGGCCGCGGCCAGCGCCTTCCGCAGGGCCGCCGAATCATCGGTTAGCCCGTCCCCCTTCGCCCCGAATTCGCGCACGTCGTAAACGGTCGACGGCCAGCTTTCGGCGGCTTTGACGACCAGCTTGGCGCCCCCGCCCCATCCCCATTCGCCTCCGTGCCCGTTGTGGACCCAGATCTCGTAGTTCCCGGCAGCGAGGTCCTCGGGGAGCCGGACCGAGAGGCGATACCGCTCGACGGTATCCGGCGCGAGCCGGATCGCCTTCCCCGTCGCGCTCTCCCGAAGCAGGACCAGAGCCCGCTTCGGCTCCTCCACGTCGAGAACGAAGTTGCGCCCGAAGACATCGATTCGACTCCCCGGCGCGGCCTCGTTCTCCTCTAGCCCCGGCAGCAGGCGCTCCGGCTGGCTCCATTCCGGCTTCGGAAGGTTGAGGAGGAGCTTATCCCCACCGGCATCGACAGCGAAGATGCCCGTTTGAAAGGCTGCGGGAATGGGAACCTTGATGGAGGCGGAGGAGGATTGCGATACCGGCACCGAAACGGTCGCCGCAGGCGCGTCGGGAAAGCCGCCCCGCGGTTCCTTGGGTTCTCCGTCTTCGAGCGGCCAGGTAGTGATCGACTGGACTCCCCCGAGGTCACCCCCGTAGAGGAGAGCCATCTCCCCCGGTGCCACCGGCTCCGAGGCCCAGAAGATCTTGGCGGCGCGGACGGTCGGGCACAAAGAGGTGAGCAAGAAGGCATACGCCAGAGGCACGAGCCGAGCCATTCCGCCTGCCAGACTGCCTCAAGCCGAACCGTCCAGCAAGCCGTTCCCGTCCGGGTCCCGCTTCCCAAGAGTTGCCATCGGCGGGCCGCTCGGGCAAAAGGAAAAGGACAGCGCTTGGGCAGAACGCAATGCTGGGCTTTTCCCCGATCGCACAAGACGATCCCACTCCCTTGGCGGTGGAAACGGAGGAGCTCTGCCGGCGCTTCGGCTCTCTCCGCGCCGTCGATCGGCTCACCTTCCAGGTGCGCGCGGGCACGATCTTCTCGCTGCTGGGACCCAACGGATCGGGCAAGACCACCACGATCCGCATGCTTACCACCCTGCTCCCGCCCTCTTCGGGAACCGCGCGCGTCGACGGCCACGACGTGGTCCGCGACCCGACCTCGGTGCGCGCCCGCATCGGGTACGTCCCGCAAATGCTATCCGCCGACCCCGAACTGACCGCCTACGAAAACCTCTGGATCGGCGCCAAGCTCTACCGGATTCCCCGCGCGCAGCGGCGCCAGCGGATCGAAGAAGCCCTCGGGTTCATGGGCATCGACCGGCCCGCGGACCTCGTCCGCCACTACTCCGGAGGAATGATCCGCCGCTTGGAGATTGCGCAGGCGCTCGTCAGCCGCCCCCGGGTCCTCTTCCTGGACGAACCGACCGCGGGGCTCGATCCGGCCGCCCGGCGCACCCTCTGGCGCCGCCTGCGCGAGCTCCGGGAGCAGTGGGGGATAACGATCTTCCTCACCACCCACTACATGGAAGAAGCCGCCGCGCTCTGCGAAACCGTCGGCTTCCTCCGCTCGGGACGCCTCGTCCGCCTGGGATCTCCCGAAGAGCTCTGCCGCGCCGGAACCGGGCGACGGAGCCTGGAGGAGGTCTTCCTGGACATCGCAGGAGAGCCTCTCCCTCCGGAAGGCGGCTCCTACGCGGAGACGCTGCGCACGCGCAAGGCGATCCGGCGCCATGGATAAGCGGCTGGCCGAGCTTTTCGCCGCCGGGGATCAGGCTCTGGCGATCGCGGAGGCCGAGCTCCGGAAGCTCCGCCACGATCCCCTCGAGCTCTTCACCCGGCTTGTGCAACCCCTGCTCTGGCTCCTGATCTTCGGCCAAGTGATGGACCGGATCGGCGCGATCCCGACCGGCCGGCTTCCCTACCTCGATTTTCTGGCGCCCGGCATCCTCGCTCAGAGCGCCCTTTTCCTCTCGATCTTCTACGGCATCTCCGCGATCTGGGAGAAAGATTCCGGGGTCCTCACCCGGTACCTCGTCAGCCCCGCACCCCGATGGACGCTCGTGGTGGGGAAGGCGCTCGGGGGCGGGGTGCGGAGTCTTTCGCAGGCGGTCGTGATCTTCGGCCTGGCAGCGACCCTCGGCGTGCAAATCCGGTGGCGGCCGGGAGCGATGGTCGCTCTCTTCGCATTCACCCTCCTCGGCTCGGGCCTCTTTTGCACCCTTTCCCTGATCGTCGCTTGTCTGGTCAAGACACGGGAGCGGCTCATCGGCATCGGCCAACTGCTCACCATGCCGCTTTTCTTCGCCAGCAACGCCATCTATCCAATCGCCCTCATGCCGGGCTGGCTCCGTCTGGTCTCGCGCCTCAACCCGCTGACCTACCTGGTGGATGCCCTACGGACGCTCATGCTCGCCCAGGCGGAGAGCGCGGTCGGCCTGGGCACCGACTTCGCGGTGCTGGCGGCCGGCTTCCTCCTGCTGACGGCTCTCGGCGCAAGGCTCTATCCCCGCATCCTCTTCTGAGCCTTTTCGGAGGCGGACCCCCCGCTCTTGCTCCATTTCCCGCTGGCTTCCCGGCTTCTTTTCGCTTTCATCTTGTCTATGATCCGCTGTCGATTCCAAGAGGCTTCCGCGTTCGCCCCTTGCGCACCCGGTATCGGTCCCAGCCGCCGGCGGAGCTTGGCCCGCCTCCTGCTTTTGGCTGCGCCCCTGCTTTTGTTCCTGGGCTGCAGCGCCGAGCAGAAGGCCAAGACGGCCGAAGAACGAATCGCCGAGTTCCGCCGCCACCCCTCGGAAAGAACGAAGCAAGCGGCGGCCGATGCGTTGGCCGCCCTCGGGGAGGCCCTTCGGGAGCGCGAGCGGGAAACGCTGAAGGGAAACCAGTCGCCCAAGGAGACCGGCGAGCTGGCGAAGCTCGAGCTCAAGCACGCTCAGCTCACCATCGAGTTCACCAAGGCGAAGGTCGACGCCTTCGTAAACGGCCTCCCGAAGGGCTCGGAGGAGAAGTAGGAGGCCGGTAGCCGATGGACGTCCTGGTCATCGGCGGGGGGATCGCCGGCTTTACGACCGCCTACCACCTGGCCGGGAAAGGCCGTTCGGTCCTCCTCCTCGAGCGGGAGACCAGGCCCGCCTACCATTCGACCGGCCGCTCCGCCGTCTTTTTCCGCGGAAGCCACGGGGTCGCCCGCGTCCGCGCCCTCTGTCGAGCCAGCCGGCCCTTCTTCGCCGATCCCCCGCGAACCCTGCCCGAACGCAGGCTCGCCTCTCCCCGCGATGCTCTCTTCATCTGCTCATCGGCCGATCTGCCCGCTCTGGAAGCCTTCGTGCAAGGGGCAAGAGAGAGCGGGACTCCGATCGAGCGGCTCGCTCCGGAGGAAGCCTGCGCGCGCGTCCCTGTGCTCCGCCCCGAGTACGTGGGTGGAGCCGCTTTGGAAACCGGGGGAATGGATATCCACCTCCCCGCCCTTCTGGCAACCCTGCAGGAAGGCATTCTCGCGCGGGGCGGCCGCATCGAGCTGGGAGCGGAGGTTCGGGAGATCGAGCGGAAGGACGGCCTTTGGCGGGTGCGGACTTCCGCCTGCGACTATTCGGCTCCCCTCCTGGTTAACGCCGCCGGGGCGTGGAGCGACCGGATCGCCCGGCTGGCCGGGGCGAGGCCGATCGGACTCGTGCCCAAGCGGAGAACCGTGATGACCTTCCGGCCGGACCCCGCAGCCGGGATCGCACGCTGGCCGATGGTGCTCGAGGTTCGGGAGCGGTTCTACTTCCGGCCGTGGGGAGAGGAGCTTTTGGCTTCGCCGGCCGACCAGACCCCGGTTCCGCCCTGCGACGCCCAGCCGGAGGAAGCCGACTGCCGGCTGCTCCTCCAGAGGCTGGCCGAAGCGACAACCCTGCCCCTCGGCCCCGCCTCCCGGCTTCGCCGGTGGGCGGGCCTCCGCTCCTTCGTCCCCGACGAGCGCCCGGTCCTCGGATGGGATCCCGACCTTCCCGGCTTCTTTTGGGTCGCGGCGCTCGGCGGCTTCGGAATCGAAACCTCGCCGGCGGTGGGGGAAGTCGCCGCCGCCCTCTTGACCGGAGAGCCCTTCCCTCCCCATGTCGCCGCCGAAGGCGTCTGCGCGGCGGACTTTTCTCCGGAGCGGCTGCGCATCCAGAAAAACGCCGGCGGCTGAGGCCAAGACGGGAAGGCTGTCGCTCCGAGCGGGCGCATCGACCTCACGGCTCCCGGGCGAGAGGAGGTTCCGGCGGCTCGCCCCGCTCCCGCAACACCGGGTTGGCCTTCCGCCTCGTTTTCTCCCTCTCCGGATGCCCCCACCATGCCGCTTCCTACTCCCCCATCTCTTCTTCGGCAAAAACGCGGCTCTTTTTCGATCTGCCCTGCCTCCGCCGTCCGGGCGGCGCGGGCGGGCCCCTTCACCCTCGCCTACCGGGGAAGCCGGATCTTGTTCCGATCGGCCTCGAACCGCGCCCGCTGCCGGAGGAAGCCGTCGATCGCCCGGTTGCGCGCCTCGGCTAGGTCGCGATAAGCCTGGACGAAACGAAATTCGGCATCCCGGGGGGCCAGCTGCCTCGCGGGAGCCAGGATCGGCCCCGCCCAGTCGGTAGCCGCGGGATAGCGCGCCAAGGCCACGCACGCTCCGGAAACCGGCCGGACCGCTTCGAGCCGGAGGATCGGATTCCGCGCGACCCACCCTGCGAGCGGGCTCGGCGGAAGCATCGCCTGCGCCCTGGCCGCATAGCCCAGGGCCCAAGCCCCGGGCACACCCCAGACCGAGTCGTAATGGAAGAGAAACCCGTTGACGGTCTCCCAGTACGCCCGCCGATCGGGTTCCAAGCAGCGATCCCCCGCCAGATGGAGGGGGAGCGGGTTCCCTTCGCGAATGGCCATCAGCTCCGCGGCATAGAAGCTGCAATCCCATTGGAGAAGGGCCGGGGCGGCCAGGAGGATCTTCCACCGGCCGTCCACCACCCGGGCACGCTCGACCCGCCAGCGAAAGGAGAGCGGCTGGTTCGCGGGAAGCACGAGGAATTTCTTCCCGAAATCATGTAGGTAGCCGGGCGGGAGGAAGTGGGAGAGCAGCAGGTAGGGAAGGGTGCGGATGTAGGGCGGGGGACCGTCCGCGGGAATCGGCACCGGCACGGCGGGGACGACGTAGAGGGAGTAGGGCGAGCGGACGGTCGCGCGGTAGTCGATTGCGACTCCGTCACCCGCGCGGTCGAAGCCGACCGGCTCCAGAGCGTCGATCGTGACCCCGCGGTGAAGATGGCGTTGGAGGCAAGCCCGGGCCGCCTCGATCGGAGGCAGGAAGCGGGCCTCGGCCGCCGGATCGAGCCGCTTAGCCTGCCCGACCCCTCCGTCGTCGCCGCGGATCCAGCGGATCATCTGCTCCCGCCACCGCTCGTAGTCGGCGCGGGCTCGCGCCAGGGAGTGGGGTTCGTCGTCCTCCAGGGAAGCGGGAATCGGCGCGGAGGCGGGAGCCGGAGCGACGGCGGGCGGAGCCGGCGTTTTCCGCCGGTGCTGCCATGAGGCGACAACGGCCACCCCGAGGAGCGCGAGAAGGGAAGCCCCCAGAACGAACTCGGGAAAATCGAGCCGCCTTCGGCCCGTCCGGCGGGGCCGGGCCGGAGAAAGCGGACCCGCCGGGATCGAAGAGCTCGCGAGTGTTCGGTCCCTCTTGTTACCGATGGTTTTGCCGACGACTTCCGATATGCCCGCGCCGCGCATGATGCCTCCTGCCGTAGGTTTCTCCTTCGCCTCCTTCCCGCTCGATCGCGGTCGGATCCGCAATGCGATGGTAAGACTATCGGTCCGCCGCCGGGGAGGCAAGCGGTCTCCATGTTACATTTTTGTTACGAAGCGATACGATCGATCCGGCAAGGAGCGATCAGGCTGCTAGGGATGCCTCTTCCTGCCGGCGGCGCGCCGGCGTTTGTTCTTGTCAACGGCTCCGGCGCCGGGGAAAAAAGGCGCGCCATGGGAACCATCTTGATCCGCTGGCTCATTCTGGCCATCGCCATCTTCGTCGCCGCGCACCTCAAGTTCGTCGGCATCCGCTACGAAAGCCTGAGCTCCCTGCTGGTGGCCGCCCTCGTGCTCGGCATCATCAACGCGTTGCTCAAGCCGATCTTCGTCACCCTCACCCTCCCCTTCATCCTGCTGACCTTCGGCCTCTTCCTGATTGTGATCAACGCGCTGCTCCTGTACTGGACGGGCAAGCTCGTCACGGGCTTCATCGTTCCCTCCTTCGGCTCCGCGATCGCCGGAGCGGTCGTCATCAGCCTGGTCCGGTTGGCGTTGGAAGGTTGGCTCTAGCCGGCGTCGCCCGCTCACGGCCGCCGGCCGCCTTCTCCGGCCGCCGGTAGAGGATGAGCAGCGCCTCCCGGTTGACCTCCCAATCGGGCAGGACGAACTCCTCGAGCGCGTCGCCCACCCATTGGCTCTGCTTCTGCAAGAGAACGACGGCATCCGCATGACGCTTCCTGGCCTGTTTGACAAGACCGCGCAAGGTTCCGCCCCCGCCGATCGGCCCCTTGCCCCTGGTCTCCAGGATCGTCCCCAGCACCCAGGACGGCCGGTCGGGTCCTCCCCGGGTCCAGACGTCCATGCCATCCACGACCCGCTTGGTGCCCGGCTTGGCGGGCAGGAGCAGCCCCTGGCCTTCGGTGGGCATGTAGCCGACGTTGGCGCAGCCGCCGAGCAGGCAGGCAAGCAAGAAGAACCCGCAGCGCGACCAAGCGGTGCCCCGTGCCGTTCTTTCCACGGTCAAGCTCCTTTCCGCCGAGCAGCGGGCCTACCCGCTGCTCAGGGGATCACCCGGGTCCCCAAGAGCTCCAGAAAGCGGGCGAGCCATTCCGGATGGGCCGGCCAGCCGGGAGCGGTGACGAGGTTGCCGTCGACGAGGGCTCCGGTCATCGGGAGCTCGACGTAGAACCCTCCCGCCGACTTCACCTCCGGGCCGACCGCGGGATAGGCGGATACCCGCCGCCCGGCCAGCCCTCCGGCAGCGGCGAGCAGCTGGGCGCCATGGCAAATCGCGGCGACCGGCTTGCGTTCGTCGAGAAAATGGCGCACCAGGGAGAGGACCGCAGGCTCCAGGCGCAGGTACTCCGGGGCCCTTCCTCCGGGGATCACCAGCGCGTCGTAGCGGCCGGGATCGATCTCCGCGAAGGAAGCGTTCAGGACGAAGCGGTGACCGGGCTTTTCCGAATAGGTCTGATCGCCTTCGAAATCGTGAATCGCGGTCTTGACGCTTTCTCCAGCCCGTTTTCCAGGGCAGACCGCGTCCACCCGGTGACCGACCATCCGCAAGGCCTGGAAGGGCACCATCGCCTCGTAGTCTTCGACGAAGTCGCCGACCAGAAGCAGAATCGTCTTGGCACTCAACTGCACTCCGTCCTTTGCGGCTATACCTTCAGAAGCTCGGCTTCCTTCGCCTGGAGAAGCCGGTCGACCTCGCCGATGAACCGGTCGGTTAGCTTCTGCACGTCTTTTTCGGTGCGGGCCAGATCGTCCTCGCTCACATCCGATTCCTTCTGGAAGGCTTTCGCCTCCTCCAGTCCATGTCGGCGCGCGCCTCGTAGGGCCACTCGGGCTTCCTCGGCCATCCGGCGCACCACGCGGATCATCTCGTGCCGGCGCTCTTCGGAAAGCGGAGGAACGGGCAGCCGGATCAGCTTGCCGTCTACAATCGGGTTGATCCCGATCCTCGCTTCCTCGATCGCCTTTCGGATCGCATCGACGACGGTCGGATCCCAAGGCTGGACCAGAAGAAGATGGGCATCGGGCGCCGTGATGGCCGCCAGATCGCGCAGGCGCATCGAAGAGTCGTAGGCCTCGACCGGGATGTTCGCCACCAGCTCGGGCGAGGCCTTGCCCGATCGCACGGAGGCGAACTCCTCGCGCAGATGCCCGACCGCCTTCTCCATGCGTTCTTCGGTCCGCAAAAGGATCTCTTCGAAGCTGCTCATACCTCGCCGTTCGGACACATTCTGAAAGGAAAGCGGTCCGCCTGCAACAAGAGAAGTCGCCGCTAGGCGCAAACCCGGGTGCCGACCGGCTCGCCGCAGACTGCGGCAAGCAGGTTGCCCGGCGTGAAGACGTTGAAGACGACGATCGGAATGTTGTTATCCATGCAGAGGGTGAAGGCGGTCGCGTCCATGATGGAAAGCCGCTTCTGGATCGCGTCGATATACCGCAGCTGCGTGAACCGCTTGGCCTCGGGATTGCAATGGGGATCGCTGTCGTAGACCCCGTCAACCTTCGTCCCCTTGAGGATGACCTCCGCCTCGATCTCGCTCGCCCGCAGGGCTGCCGTCGTGTCGGTCGAGAAGAAGGGATTGCCGGTGCCGCCCACGAAGATCACGATCCTTCCCTTTTCCAAGTGCCGGATCGCCCGCCTCCGAATAAAAGGCTCCGCTACGTTCCGCACCTCGACCGCGGTCTGCACCCGGGTCGGAATCCCTAGGCTCTCCAGGGCGCCTTGCAGGGCCAGGCCGTCGATGATCGTCGCCAACATCCCCATGTAATCGGCCGTCGGCCGATCGAGGCCGCTCTTGAGGCCCGTCGTCCCACGCCAGATGTTTCCCCCGCCGATGACGATCGCGATCTGGATCCCCGTCCCGTAGACCTCCGCCACCTGCCGGGCGATCTTGAGCGTCACCTCCATCGAGATGGGGGCTTGCGGGCTGCCGAGGACCTCGCCGCTCAGCTTCAAAAGCACCCGCCGATAGACCGGGGCGCGTCGGGGTTCGGCGGGCGGTTCCATGAAAGCCATCGCACCTTCCCTTCTCTCTCGGCACTTGTCAATGCTTCCCTGAATATCTTCCGTCACCTGCGGACCTCGCTCGCCTTCCTCGGCTCGCTATCGGGCCAAAGGCTTCCTCGAGCCCTCGTGATACCGAAAGTCGCGATACTGGCGGATCACCCTCTCCCGCAACCACCCGAAAGGGATATGGACCGCATACCGATAGCGAACCTCCTTCGGTCCCCAGTCGCCGTTCGGAAGCCGCTGCGATTCCCAGCGGAAGTGCAACTCGTAGAGCCGGGCGAAAAACCAGGCCACGGAGACCGGATGGCCGAGAAAGCCCTCGTTGCGCATAAGCGAGTAATCCTCCTTGGAAACCCAGAGGTGGCCCCAGACGGCGTTGCACACCTTCTCCTCCCGATTCCGGTAGGGCATGTTCGGTTTCGGGGTGAAACGGATCTTGTAGCAATCGACCCCGTTGACCGTTTCGCTGCCGTCGATCGCATAGAAGTAATGATCGATGAGGTTGAGAACCTCGAAGGGCTCCTCTTTGGCCGCCTTGGCGGTCTCCCCTTCCGGACCCTTTTCCGGACGGGAGCCGTAATCGGGGGCTCGGTCGGCGTAGACCACCACGCGCTCCTTGCTTTCGGAAACGATGCGCCGGTCGGCGTCGAGCCTCTGCCGGATGATCAGCAGATCGTAATCGAACTGGCGGCGGCGGAGCGCTAGCCGCTTGTCCTGCTCCGCCAGCCGATGGACGATCCGCTCCGCCTCGCCTCCCGGCTCCGCCCAGGCGGACGTCGCCCCGGGTCCGGCCGTGGCCAGCCATCCGCCCAAGGTCAGGAAGACCGGCGCCAGAGCGAGAAAAGGCACGGATCGCTTTTCCATGAGACAGAACGCCCTCCATCACCGCGGCGTGGCAGGGCTGCTCCAGGCGATCCGGGGCCTGCCGGCCCGCCTGATGCGCAACGTTCGTAGCCGAGCCGGCGCCAGCCCGACAAGCGGATTTTCTTTCGACCGGGAATCGGGCACCATCGGGCCGATGGCTAGAGCACGCCAAGGCCTCCTGCAGGGACAAGGAGCGGTGCGGTGGTGGCGGCGGTGCCGGAGCGGGAACCCGGAGCTCGGTTCCTTCTTCCTCGGGGCCGACGGCCTGTCGATGCTCGCCCTTTCCCTGGCGGCCATCCTCGCTTCGGGGACATTGAGCTATTGGTGCGCTTTCGCCTCCGTCCTCCGCGCCGCCCGCCGCAGCCGCAGCTCGGCGAACGGCTTCTCCCGGATCGTCGTCCTGGGTTCCTGCCTAGACCCATTCGGCCGGCCCACACCCACCTATCGGCGCCGGCTGGAGCGCGCGCTGGCACTCTTCGGCTCCGCGCCGGGCTCGACCATCTTTCTCCTAGGCGGGCGCACCGCGGAAGGAGCGCCCACCGAAGCGGAGGCGGGAGCGGATTACTTGCGGAGCCGCGGCGTGCCCGAAAGCGCGCTGGTACGCGAGGAGCGGTCCCGCCACACCTTGGAGAACCTCCGCTTCTACCGGTCGGCGCCTCCTCCCGCGGATCCCCGCCCGGCCGCGCTCGTCACCAGCCGCTTCCATCTGGCCCGCAGCTCGCTCCTCGCCTGCGGGCTCGGGATTCCGCACACTGTGTGCGCCGCCGAAGACCACTGGTCGGCCTCCTGCGGGGAGATCGGGCGCCTGCTGGCGGAGGCTTTCTTGGTCCACTGGTACCTGGTGGGCCGGACCTACGCCTCCTGGACCCGCAACCGGCGCATGCTTGATCGCATCCGGTAGGCGCATGAGCCGATCGAGATCTTCGCTTCCGGACCGTCCCGCCGGCCTTGCGGAGAACGCCGCGCGCCGGCATCGCTCCCCCTTCGTCCGCTTCTCCGTTTGGCTCCACGCCGCTCTCGCCGCCGCCCTTCTGCTCTTTCCGGAGCGTTGGAGCTGGTTCCTGGCCGTCTTCCTCGCCGATCAACTCCTCCTCACTCTCGCCGGCCTCTGGCCGAGAAGCTCCTTGCTCGGCCCGAACCTCGTTCGCCTCCCTTCGGCCGCCGCAGGGGAACTTGTCGTTCTGACCTTCGACGACGGCCCCGACCCGGAAGTCACTCCGAAGATCCTCGACCTCTTGGAGGAGCATGGCGCCAAAGCGAGCTTCTTCTGCGTGGGCGAACAGGCGCAACGGCACCCGGAGATCCTCCGGGAGATCGTGCGGCGCGGCCACAGCGTCGAAAACCATAGCTTCCGCCACTCCAACTTTTTCGCCTTTTCCTCCTTGGGAGCGCTCCGGCGCGAGATCCGCCGGGCGCAGTCGGTCCTGGCCGAGGGGGCCGGCACCCCTCCCCGCTTCTTTCGCGCGCCCATGGGCTTCCGCAACCCGTTTCTCGCTCCGGCGCTCGCTCGGGCAGGTCTCCGCTACGTCTCCTGGACACGCCGGGGTTTCGACACGGTCTGCCGGACACCCGAAGTCATCCTCCGCCGCCTGATCCGCAACCTGGCGGCAGGCGACATCCTCCTCCTGCACGACGGATCGACCGCGCGCACGCCCGCCGGAGAGCCCGTCAGCGCCGAAGTCCTCTCGTCCCTTCTCCCGATCCTCCGGGCGCGGGGCCTGCGCGCCGTCTCCCTCCCCATGGCGATCCCCGAGGGGAAGGATTTTTAGCCGCGCTGCTCTCCTTCCAGCTCTCTCCCCCGCGGCCGGATCCCCGGACGCTGCCCCCTACCGCCCTCCTCCGAGTAGCCGGCGCGCCGCTCCGCAGAGCAGGCGGACGTGCATCCGGGCAAGGAGGAGATTGTCGCGCAGGTAGCGGAATTGGGAGACTCCCCCTTCCCGCCGGGAAAAGTAGCGTACCGGGGCCGGCAGCTGAATCGCGGCCACGCCGTTCCAGTAGAGACGGACGACCGCTTCGGGATCGAAGTCGAACCGCCGCATCGTCCGGCAGCCGGCCATGACCGCCAGGAGGGGGCCGACCGGATAGACCCGAAACCCGAAGAGGACATCGCCTACGTCTCCCCCCAGCGTCTCGATGCGCGCCAGCCAGTTGGAGATCTTCCGCCCTCCGACGCGCAGCGCGGGTGCGCTCCGGTCGAAAAGGGGGATTCCGAGCACCATCGCTTCGGGATGGGCGGCGGCAACGTCGAAAAACCGCGGAATGGCGGCTGCAGGGTGCTGCCCGTCGGCGTCCATGGTCAGCACGTGCGTAAACCCGAGCTTCGCCGCCTCCCGCAACCCATGGAGGATCGCCGCCCCTTTCCCGCGGTTGCGCTCCAGGGAAAAGACGCGAAGGCCTGCATCCGCTTCCTCCCTCCGGCGCAGCCACTCTTCGGACCCATCGTCGCTCCCGTCGACGACCACCCAGACCGGCTCCCAGAACCGGCGGGCTTCCTCCACGGTCTGGAGGACTCTCCTACCCGTATTGTAGCTCGGGATCAGGACCAGAGAGCGCGCAGTCATCGGGCGGGGATCGACGGGGTCCGCGCGAGGACCTGACGGTAGTAGCGCTCGAGCTCCTCGAGGAACTCGCGGGCGTCTCCGTCCGCCGAGAACCGGCGCCCGAGCCGCGCCCGGTAGACCAGGGGGAACCGCGGCTTGCGAAGGAGCGGCCATCCTTTGGCCAGGTACGGGAAGCTCCCTTCCAAGAATATCGTCTGCACCGGAATACCGGTCGCCCGGGCCACGACGGCGATCCCGGCCTTGAACCGGTTGACCGGGCCGGTCGCGGTCCTGGTCCCCTCCGGGAAGATCATCAAGAGATGATCGCCGCGCCGAACCGCCTCCTTCGCTTCCCGCACCAGCCGGAGCGGCGAATCGCTGCGGATATACCGGGCCAGGCGGATGCATCCTCCCAGGAACGGATTCCTCCATAGGCCCGCCTTGGTGAGGCAGACGACCCGAGGAAGCCGGGAGATCACCAGCACCGCATCGAGCAGCGCGGGATGGTTGGCGACGAGCAGCAACGGCCCTTCCTTCCGCAGCCGGTCGAGGGCGGATAGATCGCAATGGAAGAGGCCGAGAAGCCGCATGTGCAAGAGGAAGAGCCGGAAGCCGGACATGATCAGGAACTGGCCGGCGCGCGCTCCCGCCCGCGGAGGCAACAGCAGCCCGAGAAGCGAGGCCGCAAGACTCCAGAGGAGGCTGCCGAGCCAAAAGAATGCCACTGCCCAGTAGAAGCGGGCATACTCGCCGATCGACGCGAGGAGGTCCGCGCCGCGGCGGCCGGCGGGCGCACCGGCCTGGCCGCCGCTTGGCGCAACCGGATCCCCTCTGGCCGCGGAACCGTCGGCCCGCCCGCTTCCTTCGGCCGGAACCGAATGCGCTCTCCCGCGCCCCAGCCGCGAACGGAAAGAGCCTAAGAGGTTCATCGCCCCTCTCCTCCCAGGGGGACAAACTGGTACCACTGGCTCCAAGCGGCCGCAATTTCGGGGACTAGGACATCGAAGACCCGCTGGCTGGCGGCTTCCACCGACGCAAGGCCGGCCGGGCCCGACGGCAAGCGGAGCGCGGCGCTGCACCAGACCCGATAGCGGCGGTCGGGCCTCTCGGTGACCGTCACAGCGAAGACCGGGACTTCTTCGCGGATCGCCAGATAGAGGATTCCGGTCGAAACCGGCAGCCGCCCATGGGGGAGGCGGACCGAAATGCGGCTTGTCGGCGAGGGACGGTCGACCAGGGCGGCGACGAATTTCCCCCGGGCAAGCTCCCGACGGACGGCGAGGAAAGAAAAGGCGTCTTCTCCGACCTCGAGCGTCTCGATCCCCCAGCGGCGCCGATAGGCCGAGCGCCACCGGGAGAGATCGTCGTCCGGCTCAGGAAAGGTGAGGATCACGGTCGGAAACCCCAGGCCCGAGAGGAGCACCCCTCCCAGCTCGAAGAAGCCGAGATGGCCCGTCAACAGGAGGGCTCCCTTCCCGCTCCGGTAAGCCGCCAGAAGCCCGTCGTAGCCGATCCGTTCCGCGATGAGCTCCCGCGCCCGGGCGGCGGATCGCGTCCCCAGGTAGAAGTAATCGCCCATCGTTTTGCCGAAGCGGAAATAGACCTTGCGGGAATCGGCCTTCCCGACGGATCGACCGCGGATCAGCCGCAAATTGCGGGCCACCACGGCCGCATGCCCGCCCCGGAGGAAGGCGAAGGCCAGGGCCGCACCGGCACCGAGGCCCCGCGCCGCCGATCTCGGGAGGAAGCGCGCCGCGAGCACACCGAGCGAAAACCAAAGCGATCGATAGAGAGGCCGGTGGATCTCCTCTCCGGATCGAGATCCGTTCCCTGCGCGTCGGGATGGAGGGCGATCCGCCATTCCTTTCCCCAAAGGGCGGCTCAAGCGGCCGAACCCGGCTTCCCGGAGCCGCCTCGATCCTTCCGCGGCCCGGCGAAGGAGGGACGCCGCTTCCGCTTGGGCCTACCCGTGCCCCCCCGCCTTCCCGAACCCGCGGGCCGGAGGGGAGCGACGCCGGATTGGCGGCGGAGCTCCTCGATTTGATCCCGAAGGAGCGCCGCCTTCTCGTAGTCGAGCGATGCCGCCGCTTCAACCATCTCCCGCTGGAGATCCCGGAGCACCTCTTCGAGATCGAATCGGGATTCGTCCCCGTGCAACCGCTCCACCGCCTGCGCCTCGGCGCGCAGCAGCCCTCGCAAGCTCTCCTGAACCCCGCGCTGGACGCTGCGGGGCGTGATCCCGTGAGCCTGATTGTAGGCGATCTGCTTGCTCCTCCGGTAGGCGGTCACCTCCAGCAGGTTTTCGATTGCTCGAGTCTTGCGCTCGGCATAGAGCAGCACGGTCCCATGAATATGGCGCGCAGCCCTTCCGGCGATCTGGATCAACGACTTGTCCGAACGCAGATAGCCCTCCTTGTCCGCGTCGAGAATCGCCACCAGCGAGACCTCCGGGAGATCGAGCCCCTCCCGGAGGAGGTTGATCCCGACAAGCACGTCGAAATCGCCCGCGCGGAGCCCGCGGAGGATCTCGACCCGTTCGATCGCGTCAAGCTCCGAATGGAGGTAGCGGACGCGCAGGCCGAGCTCGCGCAGATAGTCGGCTAGATCTTCCGCCGTCTGCTTCGTCAGCGTCAGCACCAGGGACCGCTCCTTTTCCGCACCCCTCTTGCGGATCTCTTCGATCACATCGTCGATCTGCCCTTGGAGCGGGCGGACTTCGACGACCGGGTCCAGGAGGCCGGTCGGCCGGATGATCTGCTCCACCACTTCTCCGCCGCAGAGGCCGAGCTCGTAGTCTCCCGGCGTCGCCGAAACGTAGAGCGTCTGACCGACCATCGAGGTGAATTCGGCGAAGCTCAGCGGGCGGTTGTCGAGCGCCGAGGGAAGGCGGAAGCCGTGCTCGACCAGTACCCGCTTCCGGGCCATATCCCCCGCATACATGCCCTGGATCTGCGGGATCGTGACGTGCGACTCGTCGATCACCGTCAGGAAATCCTTCGGGAAGAAATCCAGAAGCGTGTAGGGGCGCGAGCCGGGGGCGCGGCCGCTCAGGTGGCGGGAGTAGTTTTCGATCCCGCTGCAGAAACCGAGCTCCTCGAGGAGCTCTAGATCGTACGTCGTCCGCAGCCGCAGGCGCTGGGCTTCCAGCAGCTTCCCCTGGGATTCGAGCTCGGCCACCCGCTCCTCGAGCTCCTCCCGGATCGACTGGACCGCTTTCTTCATCTTCTCGTACGGGGTCACGAAGTGGCGGGCCGGGAAGATCATCTCTTTGCGCAGCCGGGTGAGCACGTTGCCGGTCAGCAGCTGAAATTCGCTGATCCGCTCGATCCGGTCTCCCAGGAACTCGATCCGCAGGCCTTCCTCCGCCGAGCGGTGGCAGACCTCGACCACGTCGCCCCGGACCCGAAACCGCCCTCGGGAGAGCGCCACGTCGTTTCGCTCGTACTGCATCTCGACCAAGCGCGCCAGAAGCTCCTCCCGGCGCAGTTCCATTCCCACCTCCAGGGCGAAGGCAAGCCCTTCGTAGTCTTCCGGAGAACCCAACCCGTAGATGCAGGAGACGCTGGCGACCACGATGACATCCCGGCGCGAGAGCAGGGAGATCGTCGTCGAAAGCCGCAACCGCTCGATCTCTTCGTTCACGCTCGAATCCTTTTCGATGTAGGTGTCGGTGCTCGGGATGTAGGCTTCCGGCTGGTAGTAATCGAAGTAAGAGACGAAATACTCCACGGCGGCCTCCGGGAAGAACTGCTTGAGCTCGCTGTAGAGCTGGGCGGCGAGCGTCTTGTTGTGCGAGATCACCAGGGCAGGCCGGTCGAGCCGCGCGATGACGCTGGCGACCGTGAAGGTCTTTCCCGATCCGGTCACCCCGAGGAGGGTCGTGTGCCGCTGCCCCTCTTGTATCCGGCGGACGATCGCCTCGATGGCCTGGGGCTGATCGCCGCAGGGAGCATACGGGGCGCGCAACCGGAAGAGACCCCCGGCCTTTTCCGTGCTCACCGGTCCGCCCCCCTTTCCTCTGGAGGCGGCTGCGGACGCCTCCTTCCCGCCTCCGCTGCTCTGGCGGCCGCCGCCTCGTGCAGCAGAGCGCAGACCTCGTCGTCCTCAACCTGAGAAAACTCCTCGTACCACTGTCCTACGCCGAAAAAGGATGCCGGCGTCAGCAGCACGAAGCACTCGTCGACAAGCCCGGTCATCTCCTCGACCACCGAGGGGGCGCGACGGGGCGGCCGCGATGACGGCCCGCGGGCCGAGCTTGCGGGCCGCCGCCACGGCCGCCCGCATCGTCGCCCCGGTCGCGATGCCGTCGTCGACGAAGATGGCGACCTTGCCTCCGATTGCAAGCGGCGGCAGCCCCTTGCGAAAGAGCGCCTCCCTCCTCTCCAGCTCCCGACGCTCCCTCTCCGCGACTTGCGCGATGGTTCGCTCGTCGATACCCAGGTATTCGATCACCGAAGGATTCAACACCATCGCGCCGCCGGTCGCGATCGCTCCCATCGCCAGCTCTTTCTGTCCGGGCACCCCGAGCTTGCGGACGGTGAAGACATCGAGGGGCAGGTGGAGGATCTTCGCGATCTCCGCCCCGACCACGACCCCGCCGCGGGGGAGTCCCAGCACCACCGTGTCCGTCCGTCCCCCGTACTCGAGCAGCGCTTCGGCCAGGAGCCTGCCCGCCTCCTTCCGATTCCGAAATCTTCCTTCTCTCATGGTTAGCAGCGGCTCCCGACGGCGTTTCCTCTCGGTCCTTCCGTGCCAAGCTTAGCCGGGCGCCCACGTTTTCCGCTTGTCTTTTTCCTCCCTCACGGGATAGCTATTTAACTTCTTTTTGACTATCTTGACCAGCGAATGACGGATACGTCGCCTCCCCGGACCAATACTCCTTACAGCCGCGCCAATCCGTTTCCCGCCCGAATCACGGAAAACCGCCTCCTGACCCTCCCGGGCTCCGAAAAGGAGACGCGGCACATCGTGGTGGATATCGCCGGCAGCGGCATCTCCTATCAGGTAGGGGATTCCTTGGGGGTCTTCGCCCGCAACCCGCCGGAGGTTGTGGAGGAGATGCTCCGCGCCCTCGGGTTCTCGGGAGAAGAGACAGCCTCTGTGCAGGGCCAGCAGGCCCCTCTCCGGGAGATTCTCTCGCGGCAGTTCGTCCTCAACAGGCCGACCAAAAAGTTCGTCCGCGCCCTCGCCGAGAAGCTTCCCCCCGGGGAGAGCCGCGACCGGCTCCAGGCCCTCTGCCAAAGCGAGCCCGACCTCGACGCCTATCTGCATGGCAAGGACTATGTCGACATTCTGCAGGCCTACCCCGGCGTCTCCTTCGGGGTCGACGAGCTTCTGGGCCTCCTCGGCCGCGCGCTTCCTCGGCTCTACTCGATCGCGTCGGCGCCCGCGATCCATCCGGAAGCGGTTCACCTGACGGTCGCCGTCGTCCGGTTCCGCTCCAACGGCCGGGAAAAGCTCGGGCACGCCTCCGGCTATCTCGCCCGGCTCCAACCGACCGAACCCCACCAGCTTCCGGTCTATGTGCAGCCGGCCAAGCATTTCCGGCTTCCCGAAGACCCTGCGGCTTCCCTGATCATGGTCGGCCCCGGCACGGGGGTGGCCCCCTTTCGGGCGTTTCTCCAGCAGCGTTCCGCCCTCGGCCATACGGGAAAGAACTGGCTCTTCTTCGGGGAGCAGCACCGGGCGACCGATTTCTTCTATGAAGAGGAGTTTCTCGAGTTCCACCGCAAAGGGGTCCTTTCCCGCCTCGACACGGCCTTTTCGCGGGATCAGGCTCACAAGGTCTACGTCCAGCACCGGATGCTCGAGCACGGCGGCACGCTCTGGGCCTGGCTGCAAGAGGGAGCCCATATCTACGTCTGTGGAGACGCCCACCGGATGGCCAAGGACGTGCATCAGGCGCTCATCGAGATCGCGCAGCGCTTCGGCGGCCTAAGCCCGGAAGAAGCCGCCCACTACGTGAACGTCACCTTGGCCAAGGAAGAGAAGCGGTACCACAAGGACGTTTATTAGCCGGCCCCCGCCCGCGCTTCCTGCGGCCCCCCTACCACCACCAGCCCGGATCCCAGCCGGCGCCGATGCTGCCTTCCCGGTAGGGCGCGGGCGGGTAGAGCGGCTCCCCGCCGTAACGGTGCGGCCAGACGTAGACCCTCGTCGCCGCCACCAGCGGCCGGCCTTCCGCCGTCCCGGCGAAGGTGCCCCAGACGGTGGCCAGCCGTCCCCAAGGGTAGGCGCCGGGGGAGACCTTTTCGGGGATCTCGGCCAGAAAACGGCCTTCCCCGCGCGCCTCGCCGATGGGGCGTTCGTCGTCATCCAGCGGTAAGCAGTCGATCTCGATCCGGGTCCGATTGTCGAGAGTCACGACCCGGACGATCCTTCCCCCGAGAAGCGCCGGCCGGCCCCGATAGACTCCCGGATGGCGGCGGATGGAAGCGAAGGCACCCGGATGCCCCACGGTCACCCGCGTGGACTCCGGGACCGGGCTGCATCCCAGGAGGAGCAGCAGAATCATGCCGGTCAACCCTCCCCGGTTCCCCGCTCCCGGCGTTCGCATCGGTTCCCCTCTCGTGAGCACTTAGCCGGAGAGCGGGCCGGGCCACAAGCCCAAAGCCTTTGCAAGCCGTTCCTAAAACCATAGACAACCATTCCCCTACCAGGGAAGATCGTCCAGGACGTCGGCCGAACAGTGCTGCTGACGGTTCGCGTGCCGGGGTTTCGCCGGCAAAGCCCGGGTAGCGCCCAATGCCCGCGATTTCGGGGACAGAGGCGCGGGAGGCAGATGGTTGCCTCCCGACCGGGCATGCGCTGCATGCGCCGCTTTGAGCCTCTTCCGAACGTCCGCCCAGAACGACCATAGATGCTTCGTCCGATTCCTCGCGGGTAGGGCGAAGGTGAGATGGCCGCCATTGCGGGTCGGCACGACAGCCTCCCGCACGGACGGGCGCTCGGATAGGCCCAATCCTCTCCGGGCGACGGCGTAGGCCGCGCCCTGGTGAGAACCGATGCCATGACGGCGCGCGTGGTTGACCGCGCCGATCACGGAAGTGTAGGCCGGGTCGACTCCGATCCGTTCGACTCCGGCACGAAAGGAAGCCGCCTTGAGCATGGAGATCGTCTTGGCGTAGGCGAAGGAAGAGAGCGAGCGAGCCCGGACGCAATCGACCGCCTCCAGCTCGGCCCTCCGCTTGCGAAGATCCAATCGCTCGATCACGAGCGGCTTGCCCGATTCGGCGCAGGCCCGGGCGATCTGCCGGCACGCATCGCCGATCGCGGCTTTCGCTTGCTCCTCGCTCTTCCCATAGAGATGCAATCCGATCCGGCGGATTTCCACGAGATTCCCGAAGCGATCCGTTTCGGCCAAGGCAAGATGATCCGGGTTGCTGTCAACGCCGATTGCTCCGGCAAGGCGGCGTGTCACCAGGGCAACCGGTTGCGCCTCGACGCTTGCGAACAGCCGCCACCCCTTCCGGTCCCGCACGAAGCGGTAGCTTACGGCAGCTCCCTCCCGCTTGCGGAAGAGCTTCCCCGTCTTGGTTTGTGCGGTCACGACCCGGCCGGCGGAGAGGGCCTGGAGGATTTCCTCCTGGCCGTAGGCCAAGCGCACGCCCTCGAGCACCAGGTGTTTGCTCGTGCTTCCCAATCCGTACGGCAGCCGCAACCGCAGCCGCAGGCTGCCCTCCGGAGCGACTGCGGCTTGGCAGGACCGGTTGCCCGAGGCCTCGTCCTTCGATCCGAGCACGAAGAACTGGCTGCTCCGCTCCGCCTGCCAATCCTTCTTCCATGCGGCATGGTCCGCATAGCCGTTCTCTTCCCGGGAAAACTGCTTGCGGAAGAGGCGTCGGGAACCGAAACAGAGCCGGACCCGGGCCGGACTCCTGATCGGCCAGAAGCGCCTCGAGCTTCGCCCGCAGGACGGCAAGCCGCCGCTTTTTCTGGTGTACGACATTCGATCCCGGATGCTTCTTCTCCAGCCGGCCGACCGCCTCTTCCGCTTTCCGGATCCGCCATTTGGCTTCCTCGATCAACTCGGGCCGCCTTTCCCGGATCGAGGCGATCTTGCCTTCGAGCTCGACCCGAATGGCGTTGAACTGCCGGGCGGTGAGGCCGAACCGGCGCAGAAACGACCGCTTGAGCTCGTTTATGGAAACACCCGCCCGCATCCTGGCCAAAAGAGTCCGCTGCGCCCGCCCGTAGAGCGCCGCATAGGCGTCAAGACACGAAGTCTGCTCATGCGTCAACCTCAACCGGGTCTGGTAGGTGAAAACAGGGCGCTTACTCATGGATCGCTTCAAGCGCCTTCTCGGCGCGGTCCTGAGCGGATCGCTTCCCGTAAAGCCTGGCACACATCGAAACGATGACCTCATGCAGGTCGCGCACGATATCGTCGGTCATCTCGTCCGGATCGACCACCAGGACCGATCGGCTCTGCGCGTACAGAAGCCGCTTCCACGTACTCCAAGCCGAAGCGCATCAGCCGGTCGCGATGCTCGACCAGGATGACGCCGACATTGGGATCACGGAGCAGCTCGATCAGGCCCTTCCGATGGCCGTTCATTCCGGAGCCGACCTCCTTGACGGCCTTGATGATCGGCAACCCCACCTCCCGTTGACCTGTTTTTGAGGCCGCCCCGGCCCCTTTTGATTCCTGGGGAGAAGGGAAAGGAGCGAGAATCTCCTTACGGGAAGCGACAGGTTCCGAATTCGGAGAAGCGGGCCACAAAACCTCAGCATTGGCACAGTTCCTGCTTTTCCAAGTACAGGGAAGCGAACCATGATAGCGACACTCATTGCATCTTCCGCAAGCGGGTCGGCAACAACAACGAAGACCTCGGGCTTCCGGCCGCCGGAGGAGCGAACCTCCGGTTGGGGCATGGGGCTGGCGATCGTCCTCGCCATCCTTTTTCACGCGGGCTTGGCTTGCGTGGTGCTGCCGGGGGTGCCCGGCAGCCCCGTCCCGGCGGTCGCTCCGCTCGGACCGCAGTATTCTTCGGGATCCGCATCCGTCGAGTTGGTCGAGGAAGCTCCGCCGGTTCCGAGCGCCGCCGCTCCTGCGCGCGAAGAGCACAAGGCGCAGGAGCCGGAGCTTTTCCGGACTCCGACGCAGGAGCTCGCCAAGAAGCCGGCGGTCGCTTCCCGCTCCCATCGGCAACCGGCTCAGCTTCGCGCCCCCGCCCATCGAGGTCAGGCCCCCAACTTGGGCGGAGGGTTGGTCCTTTCCGAGCCGCCCTATCCGCTCGAGGCCCTGCGCCACGGTTGGCAGGGCAAGGTGACCTTGGAAGTTTTCGTGCAGGAGGGGCGTCCCGCTTGGGTGGAGGTAGTTTCGAGCTCGGGCCACTCCGTTCTCGATAGAAGCGCGCGGCAATGGGCGCTCCAACACTGGAAGTTCCCCGGAATTACCGCGGGCGCCTTCACCGAGGCGGTGATCTTCAGCTTGGACGGGGTCTGAAGCCGTTGGCCGGTCGCGGGCCATGCGAGGGTTACTCCGGCCTAGCTCCGGAGAAGGCCCTCCGACCACGCCGGTGAAGCCGACCAGGGTTCGGCTATCGACCGTTTAGCTGTAATCCTGTTCGGAGATCGAGTTCGCCGGTCGCGCCCCGAGTATCCGCGCCTGTTCGGCCACGCGGGCCGGATCGGGATCGAAGCGGTAGCCATGACAGTTCGGACAGAAGACCGCCTTTCTCCGCACGATCGATTCGCAACCTTCACAGACCTTGTACTGGGTCGGGGCTTTGAGAATTTCCGCCGCGCGCTTTGCCCGTTCTTCCAATTCCGAGTCGGTCATCGCCCTTAGACATATTACAACGCCTGCGCGACTCTTCAACCGCAAGCCTCCATCCGTTTCGCGGTCCAAGTCCTTGCCAAGGAAGGATGCGGATGTGCATAAAGAGAACCATGGCATCCATCATCAGCGACTGCACCGAGCGATTCCGGCAGAAGCTTTTTGGCAAGACCGGCGGCATCTCGGAGAAGACCCTGCAGATGCACCTCGGCCTGTACGCCATCCAAGTCCGCAGGGCGAAGGAACTCTTGTCGGCGCTCGAAAAGGGCGACTCTCCGAAGGAGAACCAGATCGACGGTTCGCTCTTTCGGGCTCGGAAGCTCGACCTCTCCTATTGCCTCTCGGCGGCGAAGAGCCACGAGCTCTATTTCAGCATCCTCGGCGGGGCCGGCGGCGCTCCGCAAGGGACGCTCCGCGAATGGATCGACCGCGACTTCGGCTCCTTCGACAGCTTCTTGCGCGATCTCCGGACGACGGCATTGGCTTCCGAATCCTGGGCCTGGACCTGTCTTGACCAAGCAAGCGGCCGGCTCCTCAACCTGCTCGGCGACGGGAGCGTTACGGTCCCTTTTTGGGGAGCCGCTCCGCTTCTCGCCATCGATATGGAAGACCATGCCTTTATCCTGGATTTCGGTTGGGATCGCGCCGCCTACCTCGACTCGGTGCTCGCCCAGATCGACTGGGAGTCGGTGGCCCGATTTCTTCCCCTGGTCTAGCGGCCATTTCTCACAAGCTTTCTCCTACGGCTTGCAAAACGGGCTCGTCTGCTTGGCTCCCGCTTGGTTTTCCATCCTCGCAGTATGTCTTCATACAGCTCCGGTGGAAAACCTGCGCCCGCCTCGCACCCAAGCCCATTTGTAGCGCCTGGGCTACGAAATTTGTGAGAAATGGCCGCTAGCCCTTAACGCGACCGAACCCGCGCCCGGCGCCGGCCGCGGCCCCGCCTGTCCCGGCCAGGGTTCACGGCCTCCGGGAAGAGCGGCCTTTCCTTAACGGAAAATCTGAAGAAATCGTCACCAAAATGTAACCGAAAAACCGCTTGCCCCTTCTCCCGGCGACCCTGCTAGTTTCCTTCCCGGTAAGGAGCCCGAAACCTCGGCTTCGGCGGGCACCGGCACGTCCCGCGGGCCGCGGGAAAGATGGATCGCAAGGGAGGAAGGAGCCATGCGCGCGGTCGTTTTTCCGGAGCGGGAAGAGACGGAGTGTTCCGAGAGGTCCTATTTTCAGCCACAACAAGGGGAAGGCGACTCCCGGCCCGTCCGGCCGCCGAGCGGCCTAGGCGGGCCGCGGAAGCCCACCGGCGCCGCCCTCCTGGTCACCCTTTCCCTGCTGGCCGCCGCCCTGCTGGCGCTCCATCCTCGGGCGAAGGAGCGGAAGCGGCCGGCAACCCCTCCCCAAGCGGTCGCCGTTCCCGCTTCCTTGGCCGATGACGAGCCCCACTCCTTGGCTCGGCTGCGCGCCGACTATGCCCGCTGGCGCAGAGAGCTCCTCCACTGGCTCCGGGAAGGAGACCCGGGGCTTCGGGAAGCCCGGCGGCTCGATCCCGAGGTCGAGCGCAGGGAGCTCCCGCCCGTTTCCGCCGCGCGCGCCTGCTTGCAACGCCACCTCATGCGGCCGGTGACGATCGACTCCCTTGAGCCCATCGGCTACGAGCGTCTCCCCGGGGGAGTGGCGATCGACTACCGGGCGGTCGTCCGCTCCCGGATCGACCTCTATGTGGTGCCGGCGCTCCGGCTCCCCCTCCCCAAAGAAATGCCCGAGCCGGTCGCCCGCATCTGGTCGGATCTCCTCTTCGATGCCTACCTCCCGCCGGGCTGCCACCACGATGTGCAGCACAAGCACCGGCTGCTGAGGGCGGGCGACCCCTTCGTCTTTCGCTGGCGGGTCGAGCGGGCCCGGGTCGTCGACGGCCAATGGAAGATTCTCCTGGCCGCCCCCTCCCTTCTCGAATGGAACTGCGGCTTTGTCGCCGCAGAGATCCTGGCCCTTCGCGAGGGCGACGGCTTGGCCCTGCGCCTCGCGGGCAAACCGCTGCCTGCGGCCCTTGGAGGCGAGCTTTGACCAAAACTGGAATGAGCTCCGCTTCCGTTACTACGCCACCTGGGGAGTTCCCGGCGCCCCGCGGCCGGCGATCGCCGCCCGAGCCCAAGAGTGGCTTCGGGCCACCGAGCCGGAGCTCTTCTCCTCTCCGAGGCCGATGCTCGCGCCGGAAACCGCTTCCGCCCTTTTGCGCTGGACCGTCGCCTCGCCGGGTTATGCTGCCCAGACCGACTGGGCCGGGCGGATCCTCGCCCCCGTCCGAGCGCTCGAGCCGCAGGACGCCGAGTCCTGCTTTGTAGCCTACTACCGGGAGCTCGCCCGGGAACGTAACCGGTGGATCGATGCCTTCCTCTGCCAAAGGGCGCAAATCGAGCAATTGAAAGGCAAGAGCCCCCGACCCCGGTAAAATCCTTCCGAACCCAAGCCTCCCAGGGAGCAACCCGGCCATGAGAGCAAAGGCCTTTTGCCGTTCTGGCCTCCTGCTGCGGGCGACCGTCCTTTTGGCCTTCGCGGGGGGCTTGAGGAGCTATGGGCAGGTTTGCGTCGCCCCTCCGGAAGCCGCCCCAATGGGGAGGCCCCGCCGCTCTGACCGCTCCCCTGCGGCGACCCCTGCGCTCCTTCTCCCGCCAATCCCGAGGGAACCGACCAGGCCGCGCCGCAGGCGGCGGCCCAGACGGCCGAGAGCACGGCTGCGGAAGGAGCGGCGATAGGCACCCAGATGGGCACAGCGGCGGCGGCCGCCGCCGCGGCAACCGCTCTCCAAAGCTCTTCGTCAGGCCCGGGACAAACCGCGGCCCCCGCCGGCGCGCCGATCTCCCCCTTGCCTCCCGGGCAAAACCCGATCACCCAGGCCGACAAGAGCAATTGGGCCGCCCTCGACAAGGCGGGCATCCAGTGCGTCGGCCTTGGAGAATTTCATTTCAATCCCGAGCAGATGCAGGCCGAAGAAAGGTTCGCCGACTCAGCCTATACCCACGGATTCCGAAACGTGATCCTCGAGTATCCCGCCGCCAAGCAGAAGCAGCTCGACCGGTTTCTGAAAGATCCGAGCTACCAGAACATGGCCGAGCTTGACTCTGGGTACTCGCCGGACGATCCGAATGCACAACGCCGCAGCTTTGTCGTAAAGACGTATGCGGCATTTCTACAAAAGGTTGACTCACTGACCCGCAGCGCGGCGCAAGCGTTCGCGATGGCGAACGGCGTGGCTCCAGAGGCCATCGATGGTCTCCGAGCACGCATGCAAATGTTTCGCCTCTGGCGCCACTTCTACAAGACAGGATACAAGGTAATCGGAGGCGACCTCGACCGGAATACCGGACTGGACCAGAACGGGAACCTAATCGTGAACTCCCCCAGCCGGCCAGTCACAGCCGCTGAATCGTGGAGGTTTTTGAACTCCCCATGGGGAATGAAGAAGCGAAACCTGAGCATTGCCGCGTTTGCGGCCCAGGTCACCAAGCCGAACGCCCGAACCATTGTCATTGGGGGAGTCTCCCACATGGGATTCCTCCCCAATGAGCGGATTGCGACAACGAGCAAGCCGAACGAGATCTATCCCGGCCTCAACTACCTATTGGAGAACATCTATCACATCCCTTCGGTTGCCATTGTACAGAGTGCCATCACCCCCCAAGGCTTTTTGGCCGAACTGGGCTTGGGATATTTTTCGCCACCGGCGCAACCAGGGTATTTGACTCCTCGGCGGGTGCAGGCAATTGTGTCCCAACTCAACCGGCAAGCAGCTGCGAACATTGCGCTCGATCCGGGTCGCACGCCCTACGACCCCTTGTCGGGAAAACCGATCGACCACTCTCTTTCCGAGGCGGTCAATCGCAGGGCAAGCTCGGTGCCGCAAGGTCCATAGGAGGACAAGGAGAAGATACCATGAAGACCATTTTCCGTCACCAATGGCTTGGCGGATTTCTTTCCCTCTGGTTGACTGCCGCCGTGGCCGTTGCAGAGGACAAACCATCCGCTCCCCTCTCTCCCGAGGCCCAAGCCTTGATCGAAAGGCTTACCGCCCTCCGGATGCCCGCAACCTTCTCTTTTTTGCAGACGGTCGACCCGCAGCTCTTTGCCGAAACCCTTCAGACTCCCGAAGGACGGTGGGCGATGGCTCAGGCCTACCGCTGGTCGACTCCGCACACCGATAGGCATACCGAAGAGGGGAAATTCGTTGTCCGCACAGAGATCCGCAAGCTGGAGCGAAAGCTCGCCACCCTTCCCATTCCGATCCTCGATGCGCTCTTGAGGCTTCGAGGACAAAGCGAAAAGGATGTCCCCCCGCAATTTTCGGATCTCCCTGACGAAGAACAGGAGCAGATTCTCGATACCGAGGAAGCCGCATGGGACGCCTGGTGGCTCGCGCATCTGACTCCGGAGCAGCGGGAGGCCACCTATGAGCTTCAGGATTTACAGTACGCGCAAGCGATTCGTGCCAACCAGCTGCCCGAAAGCCAATACGACGAGGAGAATGCCAGGGAACTAAAAGAAGATTACGAGCTCTTCACCCGCTGGGGGCCGGAAAAGCTCCATCAGGTCCTCGAGAACTGGTGGTCGGCAAAGGAGTTCCTCGGGGTTTTGCAATACGTTTGGGAGCAAGAAGGTGGTGTACCTATAGCGGATAAACCTGCTTGGAAGCTTTCCGCGGTGCCCAGCTGGTTTTGGGAAGAGATCGCCCAATTTGCCAAAGGACCCAATCTCGAGCGCGCCATCGCCCTTTTTCCTCCGGTCCGGCCGATCGCTATCACCCTTTCCCCACAAAGTCAGGTGCTCTGTGCACTCAACGACCTTGCCCGGGCCCTGCATGATCAGAAAATGCACGATGCCGTCTACACGCTTACCAAGCAGATCTACGCTGCGGCGGGCTTCTCCGGACATTCGGGTGATTGAAAGGGGATTGCACAGCGACGTTGCCCTTGGCGTGGGAGGAGCCCAAGACGATGACCCCACTCCTGCTCGAATGCGCCCGAGGCGTACTTCTTTCCCTCTGGTTGACTGCCGCCGTGGCCGTTGCAGAGGACAAACCATCCGCTCCCCTCTCTCCCGAGGCCCAAGCCTTGATCCAAAAGCTCACCACCTTGCGGATGCCCGCAACCTTTTCTTTTTTGCAGACGGTCGACCCGCAGCTCTTTGCCGAAACCCTTCAGACTCCCGAAGGACAGTGGGCGATGGCTCAGGCCTACCGCTGGTCGACTCCGCACACCGATAGGCATACCGAAGAGGGGAAATTCGTTGTCCGCACAGAGATCCGCAAGCTGGAGCGAAAGCTCGCCACCCTTCCCATTCCGATCCTCGATGCGCTCTTGAGGCTTCGAGGACAAAGCGAAAAGGATGTCCCCCCGCAATTTTCGGATCTCCCTGACGAAGAACAGGAGCAGATTCTCGATACCGAGGAAGCCGCATGGGACGCCTGGTGGCTCGCGCATCTGACTCCGGAGCAGCGGGAGGCCACCTATGAGCTTCAGGATTTACAGTACGCGCAAGCGATTCGTGCCCGACAGCTGCCCGAAAGCCAATACGACGAGGAGAATGCCAGGGAACTAAAAGAAGATTACGAGCTCTTCACCCGCTGGGGGCCGGAAAAGCTCCATCAGGTCCTCGAGAACTGGTGGTCGGCAAAGGAGTTCCTCGGGGTTTTGCGATACGTTTGGGAGGGGGAAGGTGGTGAACTTTTGCCGATTTCCGGAAAACTTCCCTGGAAGCTTTCCGCGATGCCCAGCTGGTTTTGGGAAGAGATCGCCCAATTTGCCAAAGGACCCAATCTCGAGCCCGCCATCGCCATTTTTCCTCCGGTCCGGCCGATCGCTATCGTCGGTTCCCCACAAAGTCTGGTGCTCTGTGCACTCAACGACCTTGCCCGGGCCTTGCATGATCAGAAAATGCACGATGCCGTCTACACGCTTACCAAGCAGATCTACGCTGCGGCGGGCTTCTCCGGACATTCGGGTGATTGAAAGGGGGTTCCGCAGCGACGTTGCCCTTGGCGTGGGAGGAGCCCAAGACGATGACCCGACTCCTGCTCGAATGCGCCCGAGGCGGATTTCTTTCCCTCTGGTTGACTGCCGCCGTGGCCGTTGCAGAGGACAAACCATCCGCTCCCCTCTCTCCCGAGGCCCAAGCCTTGATCCAAAAGCTCACCACCTTGCGGATGCCCGCAACCTTTTCTTTTTTGCAGACGGTCGACCCGCAGCTCTTTGCCGAAACCCTTCAGACTCCCGAAGGACAGTGGGCGATGGCTCAGGCCTACCGCTGGTCGACTCCGCACACCGATAGGCATACCGAAGAGGGGAAATTCGTTGTCCGCACAGAGATCCGCAAGCTGGAGCGAAAGCTCGCCACCCTTCCCATTCCGATCCTCGATGCGCTCTTGAGGCTCAGGGGAACCCCTGCACCGGAAGGACTTCTCCACCTCACTGGGGAAGAAGGGGAGCAGATTCTCGATACCGAGGAAGCCGTCTGGGACGCCTGGTGGCTCGCGCATCTGACTCCGGAGCAGCGGGAGGCCACCTATGAGCTTCAGGATTTACAGTACGCGCAAGCGATTCGTGCCCGACAGCTGCCCGAAAGCCAATACGACGAGGAGAATGCCAGGGAACTAAAAGAATATTACGAGCTCTTCACCCGCTGGGGTCCGGAAAAGCTCCATCAGGTCCTCGAGAACTGGTGGTCGGCAAAGGAGTTCCTCGGGGTTTTGCAATACGTTTGGGAGGGGGAAGGTGGTGTACCTATAGCGGATAAACCTGCTTGGAAGCTTTCCGCGATGCCCAGCTGGTTTTGGGAAGAGATCGCCCAATTTGCCAAAGGACCCAATCTCGAGCGCGCCATCGCCCTTTTTCCTCCGGTCCGGCCGATCGCTATCACCCTTTCCCCACAAAGTCAGGTGCTCTGTGCACTCAACGACCTTGCCCGGGCCCTGCATGATCAGAAAATGCACGATGCCGTCTACACGCTTACCAAGCAGATCTACGCTGCGGCGGGCTTCTCCGGACATTCGGGTGATTGAAAGGGGTGAGGCAGCGACGTTGCCCTTGGCGTGGGAGGAGCCCAAGACGATGACCCGACTCCTGCTCGAATGCGCCCGAGGCGTACTTCTTTCCCTCTGGTTGACTGCCGCCGTGGCCGTTGCAGAGGACAAACCATCCGCTCCCCTCTCTCCCGAGGCCCAAGCCTTGATCCAAAAGCTCACCACCTTGCGGATGCCCGCAACCTTTTCTTTTTTGCAGACGGTCGACCCGCAGCTCTTTGCCGAAACCCTTCAGACTCCCGAAGGACGGTGGGCGATGGATCAGGCCTACCGCTGGTCGACTCCGCACACCGATAGGCATACCGAAGAGGGGAAATTCGTTGTCCGCACAGAGATCCGCAAGCTGGAGCGAAAGCTCGCCACCCTTCCCATTCCGATCCTCGATGCGCTCTTGAGGCTTCGAGGACAAAGCGAAAAGGATGTCCCCCCGCAATTTTCGGATCTCCCTGAGGAAGAGCGGGAGCAGATTCTCGATACCGAGGAAGCCGCATGGGACGCCTGGTGGCTCGCGCATCTGACTCCGGAGCAGCGGGAGGCCACCTATGAGCTTCAGGATTTACAGTACGCGCAAGCGATTCGTGCCAACCAGCTGCCCGAAAGCCAATACGACGAGGAGAATGCCAGGGAACTAAAAGAAGATTACGAGCTCTTCACCCGCTGGGGGCCGGAAAAGCTCCATCAGGTCCTCGAGAACTGGTGGTCGGCAAAGGAGTTCCTCGGGGTTTTGCAATACGTTTGGGAGCAAGAAGGTGGTGTACCTATAGCGGATAAACCTGCTTGGAAGCTTTCCGCGATGCCCAGCTGGTTTTGGGAAGAGATCGCCCAATTTGCCAAAGGACCCAATCTCGAGCGCGCCATCGCCCTTTTTCCTCCGGTCCGGCCGATCGCTATCACCCTTTCCCCACAAAGTCAGGTGCTCTGTGCACTCAACGACCTTGCCCGGGCCCTGCATGATCAGAAAATGCACGATGCCGTCTACACGCTTACCAAGCAGATCTACGCTGCGGCGGGCTTCTCCGGACATTCGGGTGATTGAAAGGGGTGAGGCAGCGATGTTGCCCTTGGCGTGGGAGGAGCCCAAGACGATGACCCGACTCCTGCTCGAATGCGCCCGAGGCGTACTTCTTTCCCTCTGGTTGACTGCCGCCGTGGCCGTTGCAGAGGACAAACCATCCGCTCCACTCTCTCCCGAGGCCCAAGCCTTGATCCAAAAGCTCACCACCTTGCGGATGCCTGCAACCTTTTCTTTTTTGCAGACGGTCGACCCGCAGCTCTTTGCCGAAACCCTTCAGACTCCCGAAGGACAGTGGGCGATGGCTCTCAGGCCTACCGCTGGTCGACTCCGCACACCGATAGGCATACCGAAGAGGGGAAATTCGTTGTCCGCACAGAGATCCGCAAGCTGGAGCGAAAGCTCGCCACCCTTCCCATTCCGATCCTCGATGCGCTCTTGAGGCTCAGGGGAACCCCTGCACCGGAAGGACTTCTCCACCTCACTGGGGAAGAAGGGGAGCAGATTCTCGATACCGAGGAAACCGCATGGGACGCCTGGTGGCTCGCGCATCTGACTCCGGAGCAGCGGGAGGCCACCTATGAGCTTCAGGATTTACAGAACGCGCAAGCGATTCGTGCCCGACAGCTGCCCGAAAGCCAATACGACGAGGAGAATGCCAGGGAACTAAAAGAAGATTACGAGCTCTTCACCCGCTGGGGTCCGGAAAAGCTCCATCAGGTCCTCGAGAACTGGTGGTCGGCAAAGGAGTTCCTCGGGGTTTTGCGATACGTTTGGGAGGGGGAAGGTGGTGAACTTTTGCCGATTTCCGGAAAACTTCCCTGGAAGCTTTCCGCGATGCCCAGCTGGTTTTGGGAAGAGATCGCCCAATTTGCCAAAGGACCCAATCTCGAGCGCGCCATCGCCCTTTTTCCTCCGGTCCGGCCGATCGCTATCGCCGGTTCCCCACAAAGTCTGGTGCTCTGTGCACTCAACGACCTTGCCCGGGCCTTGCATGATCAGAAAATGCACGATGCCGTCTACACGCTTACCAAGCAGATCTGCGCTGCGGCGGGCTTCTCCGGACATTCGGGTGATTGAAAGGGGGTTCCGCAGCGACGTTGCCCTTGGCGTGGGAGGAGCCCAAGACGATGACCCGACTCCTGCTCGAATGCGCCCGAGGCGTACTTCTTTCCCTCTGGTTGACTGCCGCCGTGGCCGTTGCAGAGGACAAACCATCCGCTCCCCTCTCTCCCGAGGCCCAAGCCTTGATCCAAAAGCTCACCACCTTGCGGATGCCCGCAACCTTTTCTTTTTTGCAGACGGTCGACCCGCAGCTCTTTGCCGAAACCCTTCAGACTCCCGAAGGACGGTGGGCGATGGATCAGGCCTACCGCTGGTCGACTCCGCACACCGATAGGCATACCGAAGAGGGGAAATTCGTTGTCCGCACAGAGATCCGCAAGCTGGAGCGAAAGCTCGCCACCCTTCCCATTCCGATCCTCGATGCGCTCTTGAGGCTTCGAGGACAAAGCCAAAAGGATGTCCCCCCGCAATTTTTGGATCTCCCTGACGAAGAACAGGAGCAGATTCTCGATACCGAGGAAGCCGCATGGGACGCCTGGTGGCTCGCGCATCTGACTCCGGAGCAGCGGGAGGCCACCTATGAGCTTCAGGATTTACAGAACGCGCAAGCGATTCGTGCCCGACAGCTGCCCGAAAGCCAATACGACGAGGAGAATGCCAGGGAACTAAAAGAAGATTACGAGCTCTTCACCCGCTGGGGGCCGGAAAAGCTCCATCAGGTCCTCGAGAACTGGTGGTCGGCAAAGGAGTTCCTCGGGGTTTTACGAGACATTTGGTTCGCAGAAGGTGGTGCACCTTTAGCGGATAAACCTGCTTGGAAGCTTTCCGCGATGCCCAGCTGGTTTTGGGAAGAGATCGCCCAATTTGCCAAAGGACCCAATCTCGAGCCCGCCATCGCCATTTTTCCTCCGGTCCGGCCGATCGCTATCGCCTTTTCCCCACAAAGTGAGGTGCTCTATGCACTCAACGACCTTGCCCGGGCCCTGCATGATCAGAAAATGCACGATGCCGTCTACACGCTTACCAAGCAGATCTACGCTGCGGCGGGCTTCTCCGGACATTCGGGTGATTGAAAGGGGTGAGGCAGCGACGTTGCCCTTGGCGTGGGAGGAGCCCAAGACGATGACCCGACTCCTGCTCGAATGCGCCCGAGGCGTACTTCTTTCCCTCTGGTTGACTGCCGCCGTGGCCGTTGCAGAGGACAAACCATCCGCTCCCCTCTCTCCCGAGGCCCAAGCCTTGATCCAAAAGCTCACCACCTTGCGGATGCCCGCAACCTTCTCTTTTTTGCAGACGGTCGACCCGCAGCTCTTTGCCGAAACCCTTCAGACTCCCGAAGGACGGTGGGCGATGGCTCAGGCCTACCGCTGGTCGACTCCGCACACCGATAGGCATACCGAAGAGGGGAAATTCGTTGTCCGCACAGAGATCCGCAAGCTGGAGCGAAAGCTCGCCACCCTTCCCATTCCGATCCTCGATGCGCTCTTGAGGCTCAGGGGAACCCCTGCACCGGAAGGACTTCTCCACCTCACTGGGGAAGAAGGGGAGCAGATTCTCGATACCGAGGAAACCGCATGGGACGCCTGGTGGCTCGCGCATCTGACTCCGGAGCAGCGGGAGGCCACCTATGAGCTTCAGGATTTACAGAACGCGCAAGCGATTCGTGCCCGACAGCTGCCCGAAAGCCAATACGACGAGGAGAATGCCAGGGAACTAAAAGAAGATTACGAGCTCTTCACCCTGAAGTTTCTTCGATTTTGCGGACAGGGGCTTTGGGGGTTAGAAAGGAAAACTCCAAATAAACAACGGAAAGAGCAGCAGCAAGTTCGCGCGGCGTTATGACCGCGAGTGTAAAGAGAATGCGGTGGCCCTGGTGCGAGGGGGGCGTTCGATTCACGAGGTAGCTCGCGATCTGGGCGTTTCCCATTGGTCGCTGAATCTGTGGGTCAAGGAAGCCCAAGGCGGTCGGGCTTTCAGCGATCCCAAGACGTTGGCGGCCGAATCGCCCGAGCAGCGCGAGCTGCGGAGGTTGCGCCAGGGAAACGACTATCTGCGCCCTCAGCGCGACATTTTACAAAAAGCATTGGGCATCTTGTCGGCCGAGATGCCTGCCAGCGATATGCGGTGATGCAAAAAATGACCAAAGATTATTGCCTCACCGAATTGGCCGAAGCTCTGGAGGTTTCCCGGAGCGGCTTCCATGCTCACCGGCACAAGGACCGGGGAAGCCGTCGGCAACGGGACAAGCAACTGCTTGCGGCCATCCATTCAGTTTTCCTGGAAAGCCGGAGAACCTATGGCAGCCCGCGCATCACCTGGGCACTGCGTAAGGCCGGAGAGCCTTGCGGCAAAAATCGGGTGGCCCGCTTAATGCGGGAGCTCGGTCTGCGCGCGAAACAAAAACGCCGCTTCCGCCCCCAAACCACCGATAGCGCCCATCGCCTTCCGGTCGCCGACAACTGGCTGGCCCGGATGCCCGCGCCGGATCGCCCCAACCAGATCTGGATCGGTGACATCACCTCCATCCTCACCGCCGAGGGCTGGCTTTCTCTTTCCGCCATCCTCGATGGTGGTTCCCGCCGGTCTGTCGGCTGGCATGCCGAGGACTCGCTCTCTACCTCTTTGGTGACAAGAGCCTGGAAGAAGGCCTGGAAAAGCCGGCGCCCCGACCCAGGGCTCTTGCACCATTCCGATCGCGGCGTCCAGTATGCCAGCGGAGAGTTCAACGCGCTACTGCACTCCTGCGGTGCCGTCGCCTCCATGAGCCGCAAGGGACAGTGTTATGACAATGCCATAATGGAATCCTTCTGGGCCACGCTCAAAACCGAGTGCTTCGGCTCCTTCCTCCCGAAAACAAAACAAGAGGCCAAGATCATGATCTTCGATTACATCGAATGCTTCTACAACCGCCGCCGCCTTCATAGCGGCCTCCATTACCAATCCCCGCTGGACTTCGAAAATAATCTCGCTAACCTAAACAACTAAACCCTCCGAAGCCCCGTCCACGTTTTCGAAGAAAGATCAGACCAATCTCCTCAGGTAGCTTGCCCCGATCCGCTTCCTCTCTCCGGTCCGCTTCCTCCGCCTTCTTCAAGAGATCTGCCACATCCGCCCGCAAAAGCTCCACCAGTTCTCCGGCCCGCTCGTAGGTCACATTCCGATGCTTGCTCGCGTTGGCCCGAATCTTGGTCCCGTCGACACTCACCACCCCGACCTTCAAAAGCTTCATCTCCCGGGCCAACTCCAAGACCTTCAAAAAGCAGTCCGCCACCGCAGCAAAGTTCTCCCGCCGAAACCGGCACATCGTGTCGTGATCCGGATGGGTCTTCGCACAAAGATAACGCACCGCCACGTCCCGCCGCGTCGCCGCCTCAATCCTCCGACTCGAAAAGATTCCGTTGGCGTAGCAATAAATCAAAAGCGAGAGCATCATCGACGGCGGATACTGTGCGTCCCCAGTCCCGCGTACGTTCACCCGAAAGCCCCGCAGATCCATCCTCTCCACCGCCTCGATGACAAAATGCACCAAGTCGTTCTCCTCCACCCAATCCCGCAGGTCCTCGGGCAAAAGCATCGGCGTCATCCGATCCACCGTCACAAATCGTTCAGCCATGCCCGCTTTTACCATATTCCAGAAGGAAAAGGAAAGTCCGACAGGCTGCTAGCCGGCGGGACGCCGGCCCCGGAAGAGGGGCTGCGCTCCCATGGCGGCGAGCAGGAAGACCAGGTGGGTCAGCACGATCGTGGGTCCCGTAGCCAGATCGAGATAGAAGGAGAGGATGACTCCGCCCACCGATCCGAGGAACCCGACGGCCGTCGCGAGCAAGAGCAGGAGCCGGAGATTGGGGGCGACCAGCCGGGCCGCCGCCGCCGGCACGACGAGCAGCGCGCTTACCAGGAGCGCTCCCAGCAGCTTGAGGGCGACGGCGACCACCGCGGCGACCAAGAAGACCAAGGTCCGGTTGAGCCGGCGGACCGGGATTCCGTCGGCCGCGGCGAGATCCTCGTCCACAAGAATCAGGAGAAGCTCCCGCAGCCGCCTCCGAATGATCCACGCCCCGCTGCCGGCCACCGCGCCGAGCACCGCCACGTCGCTCCACGAGTTCGCATTGATGTCGCCGAAGAGGGTCTGCTCGAGAAAGCCGTAGCGGCCGAGCTTCCCCAGGACCAGCACCCCGAAAGCCACGCTCCCCGTGAAGCAGAACGCCATCACGGTGTCGGGACGCCAGCGCGCGCTTTCAAAAAGCGCATTCATCATCCAAGCCGCAGCCAGGCACCAGAGGACTAGGAGCCCGGAGGAGAGGCCGAGGGGCAGCTTGAGCCCGAGCCAGAGCTCGGCCGCGCCCGCGCCGAGCAGCCCAAAGGCGACACCGATGATCGCCATGTGAGCCAGCGCGTCGCTGAAAAAGGCCATCCCGCGGGCCGTCAAGAAGACGCCCAGGAAACCGCAGACCGGTCCGGCCAGCGCGGCCGCGGCCAGCGACCGGCGCAGGAAATCATAGGAGAGAAAATCAAGCGGCCCCATCCGCTTCCTTTTCTTCTTCTTCGGTCAGCCCCAACCGGGGTGGGGGAAGCGCCGGTAGGCGTCCGCCAGCCGCTCCGCGCGCAAGACTTCCTGCGGCGGGCCCTCCGCGAGGATCCTCCGATTGAGAAAATAGACCCAATCCGCAATGTGGTGAACCAGTTGCAGATCATGGGAAACCAGCAGGATGCCCAGCCCGTCGCGATCCCGAAGCCGGTGCAGCAGCGCATCGAACGCCGCCGCCCCCAACAGGTCGACTCCGGTCGCCGGCTCATCCAGAAGAAGGAGCTGCGGCCTCTTGGCCAGCGCCGCCGCCACCAGCACCCGTTGCAGCTCTCCTCCGGAAAGTTCCCCGAGGCGTCGGCCGAGCAGGCCAAAGACTCCCAGTTCGTCCAGACCTTCGATCCGCTCCCCTCCCCAGCCGCCGGAACCGAAGAGCGGGCGGCCGAGCCGCAGCGAGAAGAATTCACCGACGGTAATCGGTAGGAGCCGGTCGAACGCCAGCTTCTGCGGCAGATAGCCGAGGCGGAGGCCGGGGGCCTTTTCCAAGCTCCCTGCGCGCGGGGGCAGGATGCCGGCCAGGCAACGCAGCAAAGCGGTCTTCCCCGCCCCGTTGGGCCCGATAAGCGACACGATCTCCCGGCCGAACACCTCGAGAGAAACCCCTTCGAAAGCGGCCTCGTCTCCGTATCCGGCGGACAGGCCGCGCGTCCGCAGCAGGAGCGGCCGGCCCGCGGAATGCCGCCTCGGCGCCCCGGTTCGGTCAGCCTCCCGCTCGGTTCCCCGATCCCTTTCCATGATCCTCCTGCGGCAGCGGGCGGGACCCCGCTTGGAAAGCACGCACCAGGCTCAACCGGTTGCTCTCCGCCGCGCGCTCGTAGAGATCGGCGCGCAAGGCGCCGCTTTCCATCGAATCGAGGGGGACGATCGGGATCCCCGTGTCCCGCGAAAGGCTCCGAAGCTCCGGGCTGACCCGGTTGACTTCGCTGAAAAGAGCGGGCACCCGTTCACGGACGATCGCCGCCATGGTCCACGCAAGAAGCTTGGGAGAAAGGCCCGCGTGCCCGCGCGCGTCGAGGAAGGCGATCACCTCGATTCCGTAGCGGTCCGCGAGGTAGGCGAACGCCTGGTGATCGCACACCATCTTCTTTCCGGGCAGAGGCTCCAGCGAGCGCCGGTATCGGTCGTCGATCCGCCGCAGCGCCGCCAGCAGCCTTTCGGCGCCCGCTTGATACTCGGAAGCCTTCGGCGGGTTGCGGCGGCAGAGCTCCTGCGCGATCGTTTCCACCTCGGTCTGCGCGCGCCGCGGGTCGAGCCAGACGTGGGGATTGGCGGGAGCTCCTCCGGGCCGCTCCCAACCGGCGGATGCGCCCGGGGGCACCCACTCGGGCAGCGGAAGGATCCCCGCAGCGGCGTCGATCACCTTCGACCGCTCCACCTTGGACAGCGCCGCTTCCAAGAAGCTCTCCAGACCGAGCCCGTTTCGTATGACGACGTCGGCGTCGAGAAGACGCCGCATGTCCCCCGGGCTCAGCACATAGTCGTGGGGCTCGACATTAGGCGGCAGCAGGTTGGACAGCTCCACCGCCTCGCCGGCGATGTTCTGCACAAAGCAGTAGAGCGGGGCGATTGTGGTGACCACCCGCAGCGGCCGGACCGGCGGAGCCGGACTCGACCAGCCAAGAAAGGCGGTCAGGCTCCAGGCGAGAAGCACGACGAAAGCCGGCTTGGCTCCCCCAGGTTGATATCGACTCTTCATTGTCTCCAAGATGCCGCGCCTTCGAAGCGATGCCAGCCGAAAGGTAAAAAAAAAGGGGCCTTTCTCGCTGCGGCCCCTACCATCGCCGCTTCCCGAAGAGGCGGATCGCCTCTCCGGGAACGGCCCCTCTCTTCCGGATCAGTTCCGGAAGAGGAAAACTACTGGTTCTTCAGCCAACGATGGAACTCGGTCCAATCGTCTAGGTTGTTCAAATTGACCGCGTCCGGAATCGATCCGTCGTCGGGAAGCCCCGCCGCCGACAGGATCGAACGCCGGGTCTCCGCATCATGGATGTAGCCGAGAACAGCGCAGTTATGCTTGATGATGGTCGCCTTCTCGATCTTCCCGCCCTTCTTCTTCAGGATCCAGGCCTCGAACTGCGTGTAGCTCGGACACTCGCTGCGCAGATAGTTGAGGGTCTCTGTCTCGTCCAAGCCCAACGCATCGAGGGTCATCTTGTCGAAGCCCTTTCCGCAGTCGGGATATCCGTCCGCCAGCATTCCTTTGGCCGCGAGAACGACTTTCAGCCAAAACCGGGGCAGATGGAGGACTCCGAGCGGACCCGCCACGCCCGAACTGATCAACGGTACTAGTTTCATTAGCGACTTATCTCCTTGTTGCTAGATTTCCCAGCGGGCTCTTTTCGAGCCTTTTGCTTCCACCGGGGGATGACGAAGCCCACGCCGAAGGCCGCTGCCGTCGCCTTTCAGCGTCTCTCGCTCTCCCGCCCCCGCGCTCCTCACCGAGCCGGGCAAGGCCTACCATAACCGGAGCGAACCGGCTGACAAGAACAAACGCAGCCGTCGCCACTCTGGCGTGGCCCCCTCACCGGCCGCCGCCTCCCCCCCACGGGCCAACGGCCGCGAAATCCGGCGCTACGGAGCGAAGAAGGGATTGTGCTCCCGCTCCTCGCCGACGCTGGTCAGCGGGCCGTGGCCCGGGCAGATCACGGTATCCGGCGGGAGGGTGAGGATCTTCTCCTTGTTGTTCCGCAAGGCATCGGCATAGGAAAGATTCCCCCCGCCCATCGAGCCGGCGAAGAGCGAATCACCGACGATCGCCAAGGGCACCGCCGCTCCGTCGATCAAGTAGGTGATGCCTCCCGGGGAGTGGCCGCTTGTCAGCAGAGTCCGAATCGAAAGCGACCCGACCCGGAACTCCGCCCCCGCCGCAAAGGGCTCCGCTCCCGGGATCGGCTCCCGATCGCCCACGTAGGCCCGCGCTCCCGTCTCCTTCTTGAGCCGGTCCAAGGCGGCGATGTGGTCCGGATGGGTATGCGTCAGGAAAATCGCCCGAACCCGCAACCCCTGCTTCCGGATCGTATCGAGCATCTCCTGGCAGTCGCCCCCGGTGTCGAACGCCGCCGCCTCCCGGCTTTGCCGATCCCAAACCAGATACGCGTTGACCATCATATCCGACCAGGAAGTGTGAAAGGCCGAAAAGCCCGGAATCGGCTCCCGCTCGCGCGGCCGGTACTCCCCCCTCGCCAAGGCGACCAGGGAATTCTCCCCCAGGCGCAAGACACGGGCCAGCCGGCGAATCACCTCCTCGTCGCACTCCCCGCTCTTGGCCCGGCGCACGGCGTCCAGGGAGACTCCCGCCGCCTGGGAGAGCGCCTGGTCCGTAAAGCCGAGCCCGCGCGCGGCCTTCCCGATCACATCGGCAAATCCGTCTTCCAAGGGGATCACTGCCCCATTTAAACCGAACCGCACTCCGGCCGCAAGGTGCCGCGCGTCCGCCGCTAGCGGCCCGCTCCCAGCAGTTCCCCGGCCAGCAGCGGCACCACCGCCCCACTCTCGGTCCGCAACAGTAGGAGCCCGTCCTCGTCCAACCCCAGGGCATGGCCTTCGAGGATCTTCTCCCCCTGGCGGACCCGCACGATCTTTCCCAGGCTTTCGCACCGCCACTCCCAGAGCCGCCGGATCTCCGCGAAATCCCCCTGGTATCGGGCCGCGATCCGCCGGAGAATGGCCGCCAGGATCTCGACCCGGCGGAAGCGGTGCCCCATCTCGATCCAGAGGGAGGAGGCCCGGGAGCGGATCTCTTCGGAAAAGCTCTCGGGCTCCTGGGCCACGTTGAGCCCGATGCCGATGACTCCTCCCCGCACCCGCCCTCCTTCGGCCGCCACCTCGGTCAAGATGCCACCAAGCTTGCCCCGAGACCCCATCAGGTCGTTGGGCCACTTGATCTTCAGGGAGAAGCCGGCGACCTCCTCGACGGCCTCCACGGCGGCCAGGGTCGTGAGAATCGTCAGCCGGTGCACTTGCGGGAAACGGAGAGCGGGCCGGAGCAGGAGGCTTGCGTAAATCCCGCCTGTCGAATCCGACTCCCAACGCCGGCCCAGGCGGCCCCGGCCGCGGCTCTGCCGGTTCGCCGCGACGACCAGCCCCTCGGGAGCACCGGCCGCCTCTTGGCGCAAGAGGATATCGTTGGTCGACTCGACCCGGTCGTGCACCACGGGGGACCAGGCGATCCGGGCACCGCCCTCGTTGGCTCGCGCCAACAGCTCCTCGGCGGACAAGAGGTCGGGAAGCGGCAATGCAAGCCGCCACCGGCCCTCTTCCGCGGCCTCCAGGGGGAAACCGATCTTCCGGAGGGAAGAAACCGCCTCCTCCACCTGGGCGGGACTCAGGCCGCTCTCCGAGGCCAGCGCCTGGCCGGAGCGGGCACGCCCGGGGGAGAGCAAGAAGGCCCGCAGCAGACGCGCGCGCAGATCGAGCCGGTCGGAGGACATCGCATCGAGGCTTCCCGCCGGAAAACGGCGGCTAGACCCGCACGAGCTCCTCCTCCGGGCAGCGGAGGAGCGAGCCGAACCGGTGGCGGCGGTACAAGGTGAGCGCGACGTTCCGGTTGATCCGCACGCACTCCTTGATCGCCTCGGGATCCTTTTCGCAAAAGAGCACGGTCTTCCAGGAATCGATATGCTTGGGCTTGTGGAAGTCGCTGTTGGCAATAAAGGGGAGCCTCTTGAGTCCGATCGGAGCGAAGAGGTCGTCCCGATTGGCGATCTCCCACGCGTCGAGCAGCGGAGCGAACTGCTTCTGGTTCTCCCAAAGATAGAGGGTGTTCGGACCCCACACGCTCTGGAACTTATGGGGATGGGAAGCCACGGAAAGGCCTCCCTGCGCGCGGATCTCCGCGATGATCTCCGGCAAGGGCAGGCTCGGATCGATCGGGCCCCGGAGATCGACGCCCAGGAGATGGGCCGAGCTCTTCGCCCGGTATCCGTCCTTGTTGAACTCGAGGCCCGCGAAGAGAATCATCCGGTACTTGCGCCACGCCCTCTCCCTTTCCCTTCGGAGGACGTCGAAATATTCTTCGACTCGATCGGGAGAGAGCACCAGGCCCGTGAGCTGGCAGACCCGCCCGAGGAACCGGGTCCGGTCGACGATATGGTCGGTGATGCAGATGCAATCGAAGCCCCGCTGCCCGTAGAAATCGACGATCTCTCCTACGGAGAGGCGGCCGTCCGAATAGGTGGTGTGGATGTGGAAATCGCAAAGAAGCACCTGAGCCGCTTTGCCCGAGTCCGGGACTCCGTCGGCCGCAACCCCCAGATCGCGCAGCGTGCGCGAAAACCCGGGCAGGTTGGCCGGCGCGACGTTCTCGATGGCCGCCCGTTCCAGGACGAACCGTGCGATCTGGATCGAGGCATCCGGTCGGCTGATGCCGCCGAGCGCCGACCGAATCCGCTTCCAGAGCCTTCCCTGATCGGCGAAGAGCTCCTCGAGGGCTTGCAGGATCTGGCGGGGCTTTTCTGCGTAGAGGGCGGCTCCCCGCCGGCGGAGCAGGTCGAAATTGCCTTCCTCCTGTCCCGGGACGACCTGCGTGACCACCATCGGGCAGCGCGCCGCCACCGCTTCCTGGACGGTCGCTCCTCCCGCCTTGCTGATGAGGACATGATGCGTCAGAAGCAGCTCCGGAATCTTGTCGGTCCAGCCGAGGACCCGGATCTTCTCCTCGGCCCCCTTGACCAGCCTGCGAACCTCCTCGAGGAGAGCCAGGTCGCGGCCGACGACCACCGTGGCGCACCATCGGGGATGGTGGAGCAGGAGCCGGATGATCTTGGTGGCCTTCTTCTTTCCCGAGTTGATGATGTAGAGGATCCGCGGATCCCCCTCGAGCTCGTCGGCCAAGCCGATCTCCTGGGCTTCCAGGAAATCGAGATGCACCGGGAAACCGAACACCTGGATGCGCGACTCCTCCACTCCGGCGGCGCGCAGCGTCACCGCCGTCTCCTCGTTGGGGACCACAAAGACATCGCTCGGGCCCCGGTACCAGAACGAGTTGATGGTGATCGAATCGGTGACGACCGTGATGTGAAAGAAGTTCTTGCGCCTGCCGTCCCGGAAGATCTCGTCGATCAAATAGTTGTAGATGGGATAGGTGCAGACGACCGCGTCGGGCTGCACCTCGCGCAGGAGCCAGTCGAGGGACCGTTGCATCCGGGCGAGGGCCGAGATGCCGTCTTCGAGGACCGTCGTTCGATCGAAGAAAGAGTAGATCCCCTTCCACAGGAGGGGTGTTCGGTTGATGGCAGCCAGATACGCCTGCCGGAGCATCCCGTTGAACCGGCCGTAGCAGGATTCGAAGAGATCGACGATCTCGACGTGCGCTTCCTCGGGAGCGATCGACTCGATGGCCTCTTGAATGTTGCGCGCGGCCGTGTTGTGGCCTTCTCCGAATCCGGCCGTGAAAATCAGGATCCGCTTCACAGAGGTTTGCCGGCAAACTTATAGCACGCTCTTTTCCTCTTGACCATGGAGAAGAAGCGCCTGGTAACCCCGGCGAGGGCGGGAGGGATCATCGGAAAGCATGGAGAAAAAGCGGGGAAGCGGTTAGGATATCCCCTGACGGAAATGAATGCGGAATCGCCGGAAGGGCTTCGCGCCCGGCTCCCTTCCCATCGCGGCCGTTACGGGATCGACGGGGGATGGGGTAGCGTCCGCGGCCTTCTCCTGCCGGCGGGAGCCGGAATCCTGCTCCTCGGCCTCTCCCTCTTGCCCGGCGTCGCCAAGCCCCTCTTCCAGCGCCTCCTCGAGCTGGTCGGCGGAGCGGCGTTGCTGCAGATGCCTCTGCGCTTCTTCTACTCGACGATGCGGGGCAAGTTTTTCGTCTGGGCGGAGCTTCTCTCCACCCTCCCGTTGCGCGGCAAGGAGCGGGCCCTGGAAATGGGATGCGGCCGAGCCGCCGTGCTCGCCATGCTGGGCAAGCGGCTGCCCGAGGGGCGCGCGGTCGGCATCGAACTCTGGCGAACCGAAGACCAGAGCGAAAACTCCTTCGAATCGGCCCGGGCCAACCTGGTCGCGGAAGGGGTGGCGGATCGTTGCGAGCTCCACACGGGGGACATCCGGGCGCTGCCCTCTCCGGATGCTTCCTTCGATCTGGTCGTCCGCAAGCTTGCCATCCACAACATCCCCGACTGGGACGGCCGCAAACAGGCGATCGGGGAAGCCGTGCGGGTCCTCAAGCCGGGCGGGCGGCTTCTGATCGCCGACATCCACCGGACCGAGGAATACCTCCAGCGCCTTGAGGAAGCCGGGATGCTCCATGTCCGCCTCCGGCCTTTGGGCTGGCGGTTCGGATGCGGCTTTCTCGGAGTGACTTAAGGATGAACCTGGAGACCGCTTCCCTGACCGCTCGGGGAGGAAGAGCGAAGAACGAAGACGCGTGCAGCTGGACGGCCGCCCGCGGCCTGGCCGCCTGGGTCGTGGCGGACGGCCTGGGGGAGCAATGGGCCGGGGAGATCGCCTCGCGGCTCGCCGTCGAGTACTTTATTGTCGCCTTTTGGCACCGGCCTTCCCTTGCCGCCAATGCTCTCCGCGAGTACGTCGCCGGAACGGACGGAGCCCTCAAGGAGTGGCAGGAGAAACGGTGGAACGTCGTCCGGATGGGATCCACGATCGTTGCCGCTGTCTCCGACGGGCGCCGGCTCCGATCCGTCCACCTCGGCGATTCCCGATTCTACTGGTTCCGAGACAACAAGGTCCTGCTCCATTCGAAGGATCACAGCGTCCCGCAGTCCCTCTGCGAGGCCGGAATCATCGGCCCGGAAGAGATCCGTTCCCATCCCCACCGCGACATTCTCCTGCTCGGCCTGGGCGGTTCGCAGACTCCGGAGCCGACCGTCTCCCCGGAAGGCGAGCTGAGGGCGGGCGACGCCCTCCTGCTTTGCACCGACGGGTTCTGGAGGTCGCTCACCGAAGCCGACATGGAGCGGGAGCTCACCCGGACGGCGGGCGCCTCGGAATGGCTCGGGCGGATGGAAACTCTCCGCCGGGAAAACGCGCGCTCCCTACGCGACGACGACAACTACACCGCAATCGCGGTCCGGGTCGGGGAGGATTAGCGCTTCCGCTTTCCCAAGGCTTGCCGCCTCAAGGCGCCGGGGCATAAGCTACCGCACCGCGCCTGGGACCGGCCCGTCTCTGGAAACGGGCAGAGACCCTGGCGGTCGAAAGGAATCGAGGAGCGGCCGACCGACGATCTTCTTTGCCCTCCTAACCCGCCCCCGAAATCCGCCGGCTTCTTGGCCCCAATGACACCGCCCGCCGGCAAAGTTGCCGCGTCGCTCCGGACCGAATCGAAGGAGCTGCCGCCGCCCCGCTCCCGAAAGGAGACCGTGCTGCTCGCGGTAACCGGCATCTCTGCCGCGGTCGTAACCGAAACCCTCTGGGCCTTGGCGCTGGAACGACCGCCCGTGGTTCCCGACCGGATCTGCCTGCTCATCACTACCGCCGGAGAGCGCAGCGCGGAGGAAGAGCTTCTCTCTCCCTCTCCGGCGCTGGGCGGTCGGACGGTCTGGGAAGCGCTCCGGGAAAGCCTCCTTCCCGAGCAAGCAGCCAGCGATCCGGTGCTCATGCCGAGCGCCTGTGGGTTCAGAGCCATGCCAAGGTGGGCCTCCTTTCCGAACGGCTCGTGGTGTCCGCCTCCCCGGCGGGCGACGGCAAGGTCGCGGTCTTGCGCGAAATCCCGATCATGGATCTGGATAGGCTCACCATCGAGGAGAGCGTGTCGATCAGCTCCGCCGCTCTGGCCGAGCCTCTCCGCCGCGGGATCCCCATCAACATCCTCGGCGCAAACGGCCGATTTCTGGGGAGCTTTCTTCCGGCGCAGAACGACCACGGCCAATGGCGGCTCCGGCAGTATGCCCGGACCCTCGATTCCGCCTTCGCCCTGGCCATCGCCCGGCGCCTGATCAGCGCCAAGATTTACAACCAGCGCCGCTTGATCCAGCGATTGGCGGCCAACCGCGGCTCCGATGCGGCCCCGGCGCTGCATCTGCTCGAGGGCCTTCTCGTCCAGGCGGGCCGAGCCACGACCATCGCCGAACTCCGCGGCTTGGAGGGAGCCTCCACGGCGCGCTACTTCGAAGCGTGGGCGAACTTCTTGCCTCCCGAGTTCCCCTTTGCACAAAGGTCGAGGAGAGCCCCAGGTCGCGGCCGACGACCACCGTGGCGCGCCATCGGGGATGGTGGAGCAGGAGCCGGATGATCTTGGTAGCCTTCTTCTTTCCCGAGTTGATGATGTAGAGGATCCGCGGATCCCCCTCGAGCTCGTCGGCCAAGCCGATCTCCTGGCCTTCCGGGAAATCGAGATGCACCGGGAACCCGGACACCTGGATGCGCGATTCCTCCACTCCGGCGGCGCGCAGCGTCACCGCCGTCCAGAGGACCGCGTCGGGCTGCACCTCGCGCAGGAGCCAGTCGAGGGACCGTTGCATCCGGGCGAGGGCCGAGATGCCGTCTTCGAGGACCGTCGTTCGATCGAAGAAAGAGTAGATCCCCTTCCACAGGAGGGGTGTTCGGTTGATGGCAGCCAGATACGCCTGCCGGAGCACCCCGTGGAACCGCCCGTAGCAGGATTCGAAGAGATCGACGATCTCGACGTGCGCTTCCTCGGAAGCGATCGACTCGATGGCCTCTTTGAATGTTGCGCGCGGCCGTGTTGTGGCTTTCTCCGAATCCGGCCGTAAAAATCAGGATCCGCTTCACAGAGGGGTGCCGGCAAACTTATAGCACGCTCTTCCCCTCTTAAGCATGGAGAAGAAGAGCCTGGTAACCCCGGCGAGGGCGGGAGGGATCATCGGAAACCATGGAGAAAAAGCGGGGAAGCGGTTACGATATCCCCTCACGGAAATGAATGCGGAATCGCCGGAAGGGCTTCGCGCCCGGCTCGCTTCCCATCGCGGCCGTTACGGGATCGACGGGGGATGGGGTAGCGTCCGCGGCCTTCTCCTGCCGGCGGGAGCCGGAATCCTGCTCCTCGGCCTCTCCCTCTTGCCCGGCGTCGCCAAGCCCCTCTTCCAACGCCTCCTCGAGCTGGTCGGCGGAGCGGCGTTGCTGCAGATGCCTCTGAGCTTCTTCTACTCGACGATGCGGGGCAAGTTTTTCGTCTGGGCGGAGCTTCTCTCCGCCCTCCCGTTGCGCGGCAACGAGCGGGCCCTGGAAATGGGATGCGGCCGCGGCGCCGTGCTCGCCATGCTGGGCAAGCGGCTGCCCGAGGGGCGCGCGGTCGGCATCGATCTCTGGCGAACCGAAGACCAGAGCGGAAACTCCCTCGAATCGGCCCGGGCCAACCTGGTCGCGGAAGGGGTGGCGGATCGTTGCGAGCTCCACACGGGGGACATCCGGGCGCTGCCCTTTCCGGACGCTTCCTTCGATCTGGTCGTCAGCAACCTCGCCATCCACAACATCCCCGACTGGGACGGCCGCAAACAGGCGATCGGGGAAGCCGTGCGGGTCCTCAAGCCGGGCGGGCGGCTTCTGATCGCCGACATCCACCGGACCGAGGAATACGTCCAGTGCCTTGAGGAAGCCGGGATGCTCCATGTCCGCCTCCGGCCCTTGGGCTGGCGGTTCGCATACGGCTTCCTCGGGGTGACGCCGCGGCTGGTTGCGGCGGAGAAGCCGGCCGAGGGGGAGCCTCCGTCCGAAAGCGGCCCTGCGGGCTTGGGATGAACCTGGAGACCGCTTCCCTGACCGGTCGGGGAGGACGAGCGAAGAACGAAGACGCGTGCGGCTGGACGGCTGCCGGCGGCCTGACCGCCTGGGTCGTGGCGGACGGCCTGGGGGGGCAAGAGGCCGGGGAGATCGCCTCCCGGCTCGCCGTCGAGGGCTTTCTTGCCGCCTTCCGGTCCCGGCCTTCCCTTGCCGCCGAAGACCTCCGCGGGTACGTCGCCCGAGCGGACGGAGCCCTCAAGGAGTGGCAGGCGGAGCAGCGGACCTCCTTGCGGATGGGATCGACGATCGTCGCCGCCGTCTCCGACGGGCGCCGGCTCCGATCCGTCCACCTCGGCGACTCTCGATTCTATTGGTTCCGAGACAACAAGGTCCTGCTCCATTCGAAGGATCACAGCGTCCCGCAGTCCCTCTGCGAGGCCGGAATCATCGGCCCGGAAGAGATCCGTTCCCATCCCTACCGCGGCATCCTCCTGCTCAGCCTGGGCGCTCCGCAGACTCCGGAGCCGACCGTTTCCCCGGAAGGCGAGCTGAGGGCGGGCGACGCCCTCCTGCTTTGCACCGACGGGTTCTGGAGGCCGCTCACCGAAGCCGACATGGAGCGGGAGCTCGCCCGGACAGCGGGCGCCTCGGAATGGCTCGGGCGGATGGAAACTCTCCGCCGGGAAAACGCGCGCTCCCTGCGCGACGACGACAACTACACCGCAATCGCGGTCCGGGTCGGGGAGGATTAGCCGCCATATCTCACCGATAGCGGGCATAGCGGAGGGCAAAAAAGTTGGCAAAAGGGCATAGGAAAGGCCGTCTTTCCCTGGTATAAGTGCGTTAAGAAGACGTTACTACAACCAGAAAAAAGAAACGGCCTTCCATGACAGAGTGTAGCCAAGAGACTTTTGCGTTTACAGATCATTTTTCGCGAGGGGTGGAAGCGGGATTTACCGCGGGTCGGATCTCCAGCGATGGGGGCGCAATTCTGTTGCGGGAAGCGGATCGGAAGATCGGTTTGTTACGACGGTTAGAGGGTTGCTTCGTGGATCGACGCCATCCGAAACGCATTGTGCATCGGGTACGGGAGATGCTTGCCCAGCGCATCTTCGGGATTGCGATGGGCTACGAAGACCTCAACGACCATGAGCAGTTGCGGACCGATCCGTTGGTTTTGCTCTCCTGAGCGGGAAAAGCGATCTGGAAGAGGATCTGGCGGGCAAGAGCACGCTCAACCGGCTGGAACTGGTGGGTCGAAGCGAGCGCTACCACAAGATCGACTGCTCGGCCGAAGCGATTGACCGTCTTCTGGTCGATCTCTACCTCCAATCGCATCCCCAGCCCCCTGAGGAGGTGGTGCTCGATCTGGATGCGACCGACATCCCCCTTTACGGACATCAGCCGGAGCGCTTCTTCCATGGTTACTACGACTCCTACTGCTATTTGCCGCTCTACATCTTTGCTGGCGATCAACTCCTTGGCGTCCGGCTTCGGCCATCGAACCAGGATGCGTCGGCGGGCTCCCTTACGGAGGTGAGCCGGATCGTGGAACAACTCCGTACCCGTTGGCCCGGAGTCCGGATCGTGCTCCGGGCCGATTCGGGCTTCTGCCGGGAAGAGATCATGGCTTGGTGCGAAGCCAATCAAGTCGACTACCTCTTCGGCTTGGCCCGCAACGAGCGCTTGTGCCGGACCATTCAGGGGTCGATGGAGCAAGCCCGTCGTCTGCACGAGTCGAGTGGCAAGCCGGCCCGCTTCTTTACCGAGTTTGCCTACCGCACCTTGAGCAGCTGGTCGAGGGAGCGCCGGGTGGTCGCCAAAGCCGAGTACCTGGAAAGAGGGGAGAATCCGCGCTTTGTCGTGACCTCTCTCTCCACCGAGGAGTGGCCCGCCCAAAACCTTTACGAAAAGCTCTACTGTGCTCGTGGCGACATGGAGAATCGGATTAAGGAACAACTCTACCTCTTTGCCGACCGGCTCTCGACCGCGCAAATGGCCAGCAACCAACTTCGCCTCTACTTCTCGGCTCTCGCTTACACGCTGGTGGAAGCGCTGCGACGGCTCGGTCTGCGAGGAACGGACTGGGCCGAGGCCCAGGTCGACACCCTCCGGATCAAGCTCTTTAAGATCGGCACGCTGGTCAGCGTCAGCGTCCGCCGCGTCTTCCTCTGGATGAGCAGCGCCTATCCTTGGAAGAGCCTCTTTACCCACGTCTTCCGAGTGCTGCGTTGCTGAGCATCTGCCAAAACCGCAGATCTGTTCCTTCGGCAAAGCCTACGACCAGGCGGAGCCTTGCTCCACAACCGGCTTTTTGCGCTTTGCAGTGCTCGCCTTAAGGCAAATCGAATGAAAATCTTGCTCGATCCCGCCTCACGAAGAGCTCTGCGCGGGCGGAACTGCTCGCAAGCGACTCAACCGGCACCTCTCTCGCCCGAAAGCTCGTACTGGTGAGAAATGGGGGATAGGGCCGGGAGGGAGTGAAGCCCGCAGGCCTGCGCCGCTGGGAGAAGGAGCGGAGCAGATGATGGTTCAAAAACTCCCTCCCGTTGTCGCAATCAAAGCCCGGGATCGGGAAAGGCAGCTCGCCTTCGATCCGGCGTGTCTTCTCGACGATCTCGGTCGCTCCCTTGTTCCGGACGGCTCGGGAAGCGGTCCAGCCCGAATAGATAAGATATCGGTGTAGCTGACCGTCCAGAGGAAGTCCCCAGCCAAGCTCTGCCCGCAATGGGCCACGGTGTCCGCTTCCAGATAACCGGGCTCGGGGGCATCCCAACGGTCGGTTCGCACCGGAAATCTTGAGCAGACTGCCCGGTTTGGTCCCGCAAAGGCGCTTGGGAATCACGCAGCGGATGGGAGCCAAAAGCCGGTCGATGGTCGCAAGAGTCATCTCGCAAAGGTCCCGCTCCACCCGCTTGGGCAGCCTCCCAAAGCGCTACCGATAGTAGGGAAGCCACAGGGGCATCGCCGCCGCTAAGCGCTTCCCGCACATCTGCTCTCCCGCCTGCCGGATCGTCTTTGAGCGGCTCCAGGACCTCTTCTCCGTACCGAGCGGGCCTCCCTCTGCTTTCTTCCTCGGCCTTCGGTGCCCGCTTGCCGGGCAAAAGCTTGATCGGATGCTTGCGCGAGTAGCCCCACTGCTCGCAGAACTCATCAAGCATCCGCTCCTTCCTCCCCCGCCGGGCGTATCGCTCACGCATCCGCCCAAGCACCTCTTCCGCAACCTCTTGACTCATCTTCATGACCTCCGTGGTTTTTCGGTGTCATTTTTTATGAGTCAATGCGAGGGCGGGAGGGATCATCGGAAACCATGGAGAAAAAGCGGGGAAGCGGTTAGGATATCCCCTGACGGAAATGAATGCGGAATCGCCGGAAGGGCTTCGCGCCCGGCTCGCTTCCCATCGCGGCCGTTACGGGATCGACGGGGGATGGGGTAGCGTCCGCGGCCTTCTCCTGCCGGCGGGAGCCGGAATCCTGCTCCTCGGCCTCTCCCTCTTGCCCGGCGTCGCCAAGCCCCTCTTCCAGCGCCTCCTCGAGCTGGTCGGCGGAGCGGCGTTGCTGCAGATGCCTCTGCGCTTCTTCTACTCGACGATGCGGGGCAAGTTTTTCTTCTGGGCGAAGCTTCTCTCCGCCCTCCCGTTGCGCGGCAAGGAGCGGGCCCTGGAAATGGGATGCGGCCGCGGCGCCGTGCTCGCCATGCTGGGCAAGCGGCTGCCCGAGGGGCGCGCGGTCGGCATCGAGCTCTGGCGAACCGAAGACCAGACCGGAAACTCCCTCGAATCGGCCCGGGACAACCTGGTCGCGGAAGGGGTGGCGGATCGTTGCGAGCTCCACACGGGGGACATCCGGGCGCTGCCCTTTCCGGACGCTTCCTTCGATCTGGTCGTCCGCAAGCTTGCCATCCATAACATCCCCGACTGGGACGGCCGCAAACAGGCAATCGGGGAAGCCGTGCGGGTCCTCAAGCCGGGCGGGCGGCTTCTGATCGCCGACATCCACCGGACCGAGGAATACCTCCAGCGCCTTGAGGAAGCCGGGATGCTCCATGTCCGCCTCCGGCCTTTGGGCTGGCGGTTCGGATGCGGCTTTCTCGGAGTGACTTAGGATGAACCTGGAGACCGCTTCCCTGACCGCTCGGGGAGGAAGAGCGAAGAACGAAGACGCGTGCGGCTGGACGGCCGTCGGCGGTCTGACCGCCTGGGTCGTGGCGGACGGCCTGGGGGAGCAATGGGCCGGGGAGATCGCCTCGCGGCTCGCCGTCCAGTCCTTTATTTTCGCCTTTTGGCACGGGCCTTCCCTTGCCGCCGAAGACCTCCGCGAGTACGTCGCCCGAGCGGACGGAGACCTCAAGGAGTGGCAGGCGGAGCAGCGGACCGCCTTGCGGATGGGATCGACAATCGTCGCCGCCGTCTCCCACGGGCGCTGGCTCCGATCCGTCCACCTCGGCGATTCCCGATTCTACTGGTTCCGAGACAACAAAGTCCTGCTCCATTCGAAGGATCACAGCGTCCCGCAGTCCCTCTGCGAGGCCGGAATCATCGGCCCGGAAGAGATCCGTTCCCATCCCCACCGCGACATTCTCCTGCTCGGCCTGGGCGGTTCGCAGACTCCGGAGCCGACCGTCTCCCCGGAAGGCGAGCTGAGGGCGGGCGACGCCCTCCTGCTTTGCACCGACGGGTTCTGGAGGTCGCTCACCGAAGCCGACATGGAGCGGGAGCTCGCCCGGACGGCGGGCGCCTCGGAATGGCTCGGGCGGATGGAAACTCTCCGCCGGGAAAACGCGCGCTCCCTGCGCGACGACGACAACTACACCGCAATCGCGGTCCGGGTCGGGGAGGATTAGCGCTTCCGCTTTCCTAAGGCTTGCCGCCTCAAGGCGCCGGGGCGTAAGCTACCGCACCGCGCCCGGGACCGGCCCGTCTCCGGAAACGGGCAGAGACCCTGGCGGTCGAAAGGAACCGAGGAGCGACTGACCGACGATCTTCGTTGCCCGCCCAACCCCGCCCCCGAAATCCGCCGGCGGAGGAACCCGCCGGCTCTTGCCCCCAATGACACCGCCCGCCGGCAAAGTTGCCGCGTCGCTCCGGACCGAATCGAAGGAGCTGCCGCCGCCCCCCTCCCGAAAGGAGACCGTGCTGCTCGCGGTAACCGGCATCTCTCCCGCGGTCGTAACCGAAACCCTCTGGGCCTTGGCGCAGGAACGACCGCCCGTGGTTCCCGACCGGATCTGCCTGCTCACCACTACCGCCGGAAAGCGCAGCGCGGAGGAGGAGCTTCTCTCTCCCTCTCCGGCGCTGGGCGGTCGGACGGTCTGGGAAGCGCTCCGGGAAAGCCTCCTTGGCGATCGCGCGCCATCGGATTGCCGGTTGATGCTCGAGCCGATCCGCATCCTCGGCTCGCCGGCCCCCTCGGAAGGGAGGCGCCGGCCGCTGGACGACATCCGCACCGCCGCGGCCAACGAGCACATCGCCGATGCGCTGCTCGAGGAGGTCCGGCAGTTCACCGAAAATCCCGACACCGTCCTGATCGCCTCGATCGCCGGCGGGAGGAAGACGATGAGCGTCCTGCTCTATGCCTGCCTTTCCCTCCTCGGGAGGCCGCAGGACCGGGTGACCCACGTGCTGGTGAACCCGCCTTTCGATGATCCGTGCCTCTCTCCCCGATTCTATTTCCCGACCCGGCCCGCGCTCCGGCACCATTGCCCGGGCCGCGGATCGCGCAAAGCCCGGACAGTCTCCTCGGATGCGGCGCGCATCGCGCTGGCGGACATCCCTTTTGTTCCCCTCCGCCTCCTGTTTCCCCGGCAAATCGGCTCTTTCCCCGGCCGCTTCACGAGCTTGGTCCGATCTTGCTCGGAAGAGGTTCGCTCTCTGGCGCAAAAACCCTCTGTCTCCCTCGGGGAGGAGGCCCCTATCCTTCTGGTCAACGGGATCTCCGTTCCGCTTTCCGGCCGGGAGCACGCCCTCTATAGCTTCCTCCTCGAACGCCACCGGCAGCAAAAGCCGCCCTTCCCCGCCCAAAAGAACGCCTTGGAAGATCTGGACGCGTTCCTGCGCCGATGGGCCGAGCGGTGGCCGCCCGAGTCCTTTCAGCACCGTGCGGCGGAGGAATGGCGGGAGCCGACCGAAGAGGACCTGCGCAAGCTGCTAAGCAGCATCAAAGGCAAGCTGATGGCAGCCGGCCTCGTCGCGGAGCTCAGCCATCTTCTCCCCCGGCGCGGCGCTTTCGGCATCGACGTTTGCTCTCCCAACAAGCAGAGGCCGCCGGGCGCCCGGTGACGGCCCGACCGCGCAAGGCGGCTCCGACGTCCGGGGACGTTCCGGAAGCGGAGACAGGCCCCCCCGATGCGGTAGGTTGGATCCGGGCGGCGCCGGGAATCCTCCCCGCCTTCCCGAGCAAGCAGCCAGCGATCCGGTGCCCATGCCGAGCGCCTGTGTGGTTCAGAGCCATGCCAAGGTGGGCCTCCTTTCCGAACGGCTCGTGGTGTCCGCCTCCCCGGCGGGCGACGGCAAGGTCGAGGTCTTGCGCGAAATCCCGATCATGGATCTGGATAGGCTCACCATCGAGGAGACCGTGTCGATTAGCTCCCCCGCCCTGGCCGAGCTTCTCCGCCGTGGGATCCCCATCAACATCCTCGGCGCAAACGGCCGATTTCTGGGGAGCTTTCTTCCGGCGCAGAACGACCACGGCCAATGGCGGCTTCGGCAGTATGCCCGGACCCTCGATTCCGCCTTCGCCCTGGCCATCGCCCGGCGCCTGATCAGCGCCAAGATTTACAACCAGCGCCGCTTGATCCAGCGATTGGCGGCCAACCGCGGCTCCGATGCGGCCCCGGCGCTGCATCTGCTCGAGGGCCTTCTCGTCCAGGCGGGCCGAGCCACGACCATCGCCGAGCTCCGCGGCTTGGAGGGAGCCTCCACGGCGCGCTACTTCGAAGCGTGGGCGAAGTTCTTGCCTCCCGAGTTCCCCTTTGAACGAAGATCGACCCGGCCTCCGGAGAATCCGGTCAACGCGTGCATTTCCTACGGCGCGGTCCTGCTCTACGCCGAAATGGCGAGCTTTCTTCACGCTCACGGCCTGGATCCCGCCCTGGGACTCCTCCATGTCACCGAGGACGGTCGCTGGTCGCTGGCCCTCGACCTGATCGAGCCCTTCCGTCCGGTGCTCGTCGAGGCCCTGGCCCTCGATCTCTTCAGCCACCAGATTCTCAACGCGCACCACTTCGAGGAGCGCAACGGCGGGGTCTTCCTGGCGACCGAAGGAAAGAAAAAATTCCTGCTGCAATACGAGCGGCGCATGGAGCGGCAATTCCTATCGGAAGCCGTCGGATGCCGCACCACGCTCCGAACGGAGCTCGAACGGCAGGCCGGCCACTACAAGGCGGCCCTGGACGCCCCGGAAACCTTCGAGCCCTTTGTCATGAATTAAGGGGATAGGGATGGAAGAGGAGTCGCCGGATCCGGCGCGAAGAGGCGCCATGGAGACCGGATGGTGGGACGAAGCCTTCGCGCCGCTCCCCTACCGGCGTTCGCCTCCCGGAGAAAAGAAGATGCTCACCGTGATCGCCTACGACATCGCCGATCCTCGGCGGCTCGCCCGGGTCTCCCGTATTTGCGAGGATTACGGCATGCGCGTCCAATACAGCGTCTTTGAGTGTTTTCTGGAATCGGAGCAGCTCGACGAGCTCTGGTCCAAGCTGGAAGACGAGCTGAATCCGGAGGAAGATCGGCTCGTCGCCTATCTAATCGATGCCAAATCCGCAAAGAAGACCCGCACCGCGGGCGCGATGGTATGCTCCGAACGGGTCGTCTGCTACCTCGTATGAATCTTCTTCTCCCAGGTCGCGACCCGACCCCGCCCATCCGCGGGCACCTGCCGACCGGAAACGTTTCCAGCTCGGCATCAATGGGCTCTGCATGATTTCCCGTTGCCGCGCGCTCCTTTTTCGACGAAGCTATCTGCCGATCGTCGCTCTCCCGACCTGCCGGGGATTTCAGGGCTTGGCAATCAAGCACTTCTCCAGCCGCGGTCGGGAAAGGATGAGATGCCGAAAGGCAATGGAGACGCGGAAGCCCGCCGCCTTCCCTTCGCGCCCGACGGCTACTGGTCGGGAAAGGATGAGATGCCGAAAGGCAATGGAGACTCCCCGATCTGTTCGGCCTCTTCCAGTTGCCGTCTTGCAAGTCGGGAAAGGATGAGATGCCGAAAGGCAATGGAGACCGCACAAAGTGGGAGTTCACCTCCCGCCACTTTTCGGCGAGTCGGGAAAGGATGAGATGCCGAAAGGCAATGGAGACGTACTCGTTCATGAGAGTTTGTTTAGCACACTCCGGAAGTGCGTCGGGAAAGGATGAGATGCCGAAAGGCAATGGAGACCGCGTCCTCGCCTGCCATTTCATGACCTCCCGCGCCCTGGGTCGGGAAAGGATGAGATGCCGAAAGGCAATGGAGACTGAGCCACTCGACGGCAACCGGATCGGCGCGGACGCATGGTCGGGAAAGGATGAGATGCCGAAAGGCAATGGAGACCATGGCAATTCGCGGCTTGAATCCTGGCAATAGCTTTCAGGTCGGGAAAGGATGAGATGCCGAAAGGCAATGGAGACTTGTGAGACCCCTACCGCCTTACACGCGGCCATCCCACGGTCGGGAAAGGATGAGATGCCGAAAGGCAATGGAGACATTAACAGCCCGGAGTCGCCCATGAGCGCCAATACCTGGAGTCGGGAAAGGATGAGATGCCGAAAGGCAATGGAGACCTAATGCCTGCCGCCAGTGCAAGTACTCCAAGGCGGCGTGTCGGGAAAGGATGAGATGCCGAAAGGCAATGGAGACTCCCGCCATTTTTCGGCGATAAAGGCGGGATCGGTGGCTTGTCGGGAAAGGATGAGATGCCGAAAGGCAATGGAGACCACCTGCGGGCTTGCTTCGCATACTTGCGGGCGGCCCACAGTCGGGAAAGGATGAGATGCCGAAAGGCAATGGAGACCTCCATGTATCGGCGCAGGGCACGAATGGGTGTTAGCTGTGTCGGGAAAGGATGAGATGCCGAAAGGCAATGGAGACCGCAAGAGTATAGAGCTTTGGACTTAACGGTGTGATGAACTAGTCGGGAAAGGATGAGATGCCGAAAGGCAATGGAGACGGATATCCATAGGCGAGGCAATGACCGGAAAGGCCGGTGTCGGGAAAGGATGAGATGCCGAAAGGCAATGGAGACAGAATCCGGGATAACGGGTGTGGGTTTATCGGTATGTCCGTCGGGAAAGGATGAGATGCCGAAAGGCAATGGAGACGGAATCCCTTGTTCCCACCCTTCCGGAAGCCGGGGAATTTGTCGGGAAAGGATGAGATGCCGAAAGGCAATGGAGACAATACATGGAGCAACGCGTCCAGGGGACGCAGACGGAGTCGGGAAAGGATGAGATGCCGAAAGGCAATGGAGACGGTACCCTCCGCGTATCGTGGCGGGACAGAAATGGGTGGTCGGGAAAGGATGAGATGCCGAAAGGCAATGGAGACCCCCGCTGGTGGAGCACGTCCTCCGCCCACCGAGGCACGGTCGGGAAAGGATGAGATGCCGAAAGGCAATGGAGACCTGCTCGGTATGCTCCATACGCTCCCTAATCATAGCGATCCGTCGGGAAAGGATGAGATGCCGAAAGGCAATGGAGACGGATTCTCTCAACCGCTGCCCCCAGGTAGGCAGCGGCCCAGGGTCGGGAAAGGATGAGATGCCGAAAGGCAATGGAGACTCGTGGTGGCACCGGCGTATCCGTCTAAACTAATCGGGTCGGGAAAGGATGAGATGCCGAAAGGCAATGGAGACATGCGGGCGTTCCATTCGCCCGCATGCCGTCAAGACCCACAGGTCGGGAAAGGATGAGATGCCGAAAGGCAATGGAGACTTCATGTTTCCTCCTATCGGATTCCCATGGCAGAGGTACAAAGTCGGGAAAGGATGAGATGCCGAAAGGCAATGGAGACCGCCGTTTTCGCCGAATACTTTTGGCACCTCAATCGAGTTGGTCGGGAAAGGATGAGATGCCGAAAGGCAATGGAGACGCCAATATTGTTATTGTGGTTTCCATGTTCTTATCCCTGTCGGGAAAGGATGAGATGCCGAAAGGCAATGGAGACGGGCTGCCCGTCGGCCAGGTAGGCCTGCGCTTCCTCCGCCTGTCGGCCCGTGTTTGGTGAAAAGCGGCCTTTTTGACGACGGCTCCAGGGTTGGGGAAGGAAATTTTGCAAAAATGTAGTGCCACACTGTGAACAACTTGGCCGCATGAAAGTGGCCTTTTGTGCTTGCGATTCACGGTGACGACCGGTAATGCTATTTCCTGTTTCTGCGCACCCTGCGGTTGCGTCGGAAGGACGGGAGCGAGGCGGAGTATGTCCGCTTGGTGGAAAGCTACCGGGAAAAGGGAAAGGTCAAGCAGCGGATTGTCGCGACTCTTGGCCGCAAGGATCTCTTGGCACCCCACTTGGATCGGCTCGCGGAGTTGCTCGGGCGGAGCGCGCCGGCTTCTCGGAGAGCGCTTGAGCCTCAGGAATCCACAGTTTGGGGTCCAACGCTTGTCGCCAGACATCTCTGGAAGGAGCTGGGTCTGGAAGAGCTCTTGGAGGAGAAGAGGGGGAAAGGCAAAGGACTGTCCCTTGCGGAACGGGCGTTCGTCCTTGTGGTCAACCGGCTCTTGTCCCCGGGGAGCGAACACGCCTTGGCCCAGTGGCTGGAGACCGACTACGTTCCCGACGGGAGAGGAGAGCGGATCCGGCCGGTCTGGAAGCAGAATGGCCGAGTTCGGGTCGACCACCGCTTCCTTTGGCCGTGGTACCGGACCCTTGACGAGCTCATAGGGCGGAAGGAGCGGATCGAGGAAGGGCTCTTTGCCCGGCTGCGGGATCTCTTTTCTCTTAAGCCCGAGATGGTCTTCTATGATTTGACTTCCTCCTATTTCGAAGGGGAAGGCCCCGAGGGTTTGGCTCAATACGGCTACAGCCGGGATCAGCGGGAGGGAAACCGGCAGATCCTCTTGGGGGTCGTCATGGCCAATGGCTGGCCGATTGCCCACCATGTCTTCCGGGGCAATCGGCACGATTCGGAAACAGTTCTGCCGATCGTCGCCGATTTGGAGAAACGCTTCGGGTTGCGTCGGATCGTCTTCGTCGGGGACCGGGGGATGGTGAGCACGGCCAACTTGGGCTTCCTGTGGAGCCAGGGGCATGGGTTTTTTGGTCGGCTTACGCCGACGAAGGAGCCCGGAGGTCTTGGAGTATGTCCGCAAGGCCCAGAGCGGTTCCTGGCAGCCCTGCTCTCCGGAGGAAAAGGATCGGGTCTGCGAAGTCGAGGAGCGCTTCCCGGGCAGCGGATCTTCGTGGTCGAAAGCGCCGAGCGGCTGGCCTACGAGCAGGCCATGCGGGAGAGGGATGTCACGAAGACCCGGGAAGAGTTGGGCAAACTCGCCAAGCGTATCGAAAAAGGAGAGCTTCGGAATCGGGAAGAGATCGGCAGCTCCGTCGCCCGAATCCTCTCTCTCCATCGCGGCCACCGCTACTTCCGCTGGAGTCTGCGGGCAGGCAAGCTCCAAGTGTCCGAAGAGCCGGTGGAGACCGAAAAGCTTCTGGAGGGGAAGTACGTGATCCTCACCGAGGAAAAGGATCTCTCCCCGCTCGAGGCGGTCCGGGCCTACAAGGAGCTCTCCGAGGTGGAAAGAGCCTTCCGGAAGCTCAAGGACGTCCTGGAGCTTCGTCCGATCTACCACCACAATCCCAAACGGGTGCGGGCGCACGTCTTCGTCGCCGCCTTGGCCTTCCTGCTCGACCGGCTCCTGGAGAAGAAACTCAAGGCGGCCAATCTACCCTTCTCCAGCGAGCAAGCTTGGGTTGCCCTCCGAACCATCCATCTGGTGGATTTCTCCTTCGGAAGCGAAAAACGTCGCGGGGTCACCGCCGGGAATCATCAGGCCCGGCAAATCCTCTCCGCCTTACGCATCTCTGCCCGGGAGCCGTAGCCGACCGCAAAGGGCAAAAATAGCCCCTGTAGTGCCAATTGGAAATGACGGGTACTGTCTCGCAACGACTTACAAGACCTTCCCCCAAACATGGGTCGGGAAAGGATGAGATGCCGAAAGGCAATGGAGACCTGTCCATTCGTCACCCGCGCACAGAAGAAATCGGCCGCCGCCTCCCCGTGAGTAGGGGCGGATAGCGACCGGCGCAGAGGTACCCCCGCCTGCGGCCCATGTTTGGTGAAAAGCGGCCTTTTTGACGACGGCTCCAGGGTTGGGGAAGGAAATTTTGCAAAAATGTAGTGCCACACTGTGAACAACTTGGCCGCATGAAAGTGGCCTTTTGTGCTTGCGATTCACGGTGACGACCGGTAATGCTATTTCATGTTTCTGCGCACCCTGCGGTTGCGTCGGAAGGACGGGAGCGAGGCGGAGTATGTCCGCTTGGTGGAAAGCTACCGGGAAAAGGGAAAGGTCAAGCAGCGGATTGTCGCGACTCTTGGCCGCAAGGATCTCTTGGCACCCCACTTGGATCGGCTCGCGGAGTTGCTCGGGCGGAGCGCGCCGGCTTCTCGAAGAGCGCTTGAGCCTCAGGAATCCACAGTTTGGGGTCCAACGCTTGTCGCCAGACATCTCTGGAAGGAGCTGGGTATGGAAGAGCTCTTGGAGGAGAAGAGGGGGAAAGGCAAAGGACTGTCCCTTGCGGAACGGGCGTTCGTCCTTGTGGTCAACCGGCTCTTGTCCCGGGGAGCGAACACGCCTTGGCCCAGTGGCTGGAGACCGACTACGTTCCCGACGGGAGAGGAGAGCGGATCCGGCCGGTCTGGAAGCAGAATGGCCGAGTTCGGGTCGACCACCGCTTCCTTTGGCCGTGGTACCGGACCCTTGACGAGCTCATAGGGCGGAAGGAGCGGACCCTAGGAAGGGCTCTTTGCCCGGCTGCGGGATCTCTTTTCTCTTAAGCCCGAGATGGTCTTCTATGATTTGACTTCCTCCTATTTCGAAGGGGAAGGCCCCGAGGGTTTGGCTCAATACGGCTACAGCCGGGATCAGCGGGAGGGAAACCGGCAGATCCTCTTGGGGGTCGTCATGGCCAATGGCTGGCCGATTGCCCACCATGTCTTCCGGGGCAATCGGCACGATTCGGAAACAGTTCTGCCGATCGTCGCCGATTTGGAGAAACGCTTCGGGTTGCGTCGGATCGTCTTCGTCGGGGACCGGGGGATGGTGAGCACGGCCAACTTGGGCTTCCTGTGGAGCCAGGGGCATGGGTTTTTGGTCGGCTTACGCCGACGAAGGAGCCCGGAGGTCTTGGAGTATGTCCGCAAGGCCCAGAGCGGTTCCTGGCAGCCCTGCTCTCCGGAGGAAAAGGATCGGGTCTGCGAAGTCGAGGGAGCGCTTCCCGGGCAGCGGATCTTCGTGGTCGAAAGCGCCGAGCGGCTGGCCTACGAGCAGGCCATGCGGGAGAGGGATGTCACGAAGACCCGGGAAGAGTTGGGCAAACTCGCCAAGCGTATCGAAAAAGGAGAGCTTCGGAATCGGGAAGAGATCGGCAGCTCCGTCGCCCGAATCCTCTCTCTCCATCGCGGCCACCGCTACTTCCGCTGGAGTCTGCGGGCAGGCAAGCTCCAAGTGTCCGAAGAGCCGGTGGAGACCGAAAAGCTTCTGGAGGGGAAGTACGTGATCCTCACCGAGGAAAAGGATCTCCCCGCTTGAGGCGGTCCGGGCCTACAAGGAGCTCTCCGAGGTGGAAAGAGCCTTCCGGAAGCTCAAGGACGTCCTGGAGCTTCGTCCGATCTACCACCACAATCCCAAACGGGTGCGGGCGCACGTCTTCGTCGCCGCCTTGGCCTTCCTGCTCGACCGGCTCCTGGAGAAGAAGCTCAAGGCGGCCAATCTACCCTTCTCCAGCGAGCAAGCTTGGGCTGCCCTCCGAACCATCCATCTGGTGGATTTCTCCTTCGGAAGCGAAAAACGTCGCGGGGTCACCGCCGGGAATCATCAGGCCCGGCAAATCCTCTCCGCCTTACGCATCTCTGCCCGGGAGCCGTAGCCGACCGCAAAGGGCAAAAATAGCCCCTGTAGTGCCAATTGGAAATGACGGGTACTGTCTCGCAACGACTTACAAGACCTTCCCCCAAACATGGGGCGGGGCGCGCACCCATTTCGCGGCTGGAGCGGAAGCCGTGCAGGGAGGCGATCGGGCCTACGCAACAGGAAGGAATTGGGAGACCAGTGCCTCGGGAAGATCGGAAGCCGGTGCTCCCCGCATCAAGCCTCCGACGCGAACGCGAAGAGGGTTTGCAGAAAGGAGCAAGCTCCCCGGTTCCACCACCGACTCCACCTCGGCAACGACCTGCAACCCGCAAGCCTGGCCGACCCCGCGCCACTCCGCCGTCGCTTCGGCATCCCGGGAGACAATCACCATGTCGGTGCAGCAGCTCAGGATGTCCCGATTGAACCGGTCGATTATCCCTCCGCAATCCACAAAGAGGAGCGCCTTGGTGCGCGACAGCTCCTGAATGTGGCTCACCATCGTGGCGACGAAGCCCGCATCCCAGCGGTTCTTGTAGCGCAAGGTCCGGGCTGATTCGGGCGCTTCGAAAAACCAGTCCCCTTCTCCATCCGGGCATGCCCGGAGAATAAAAAGACGGCTGTGGAACGCCTCGGGACTCATCCGCCTCCGCAGGGCCTCCCGCAACCAGTAGAGAAATACCGACTTGCCGCTGTGCCGCGGTCCGACGATCGCGACCGCACGGTGGCGGCAGCGTTCCGGCTCGTTCCTCGTCCGCGGCTCTTCCTCCGCCGGCGCCACGGCCCGGACGTACGGTTCGATCACTTCGCGCGGCAGGATCGAAGCCACCGGAGGGGCCGAAGGATGGTGGGCCTGGACGACGATCCCACCGCAACGCGGATCGTAGACGGCGACCCACCGCGAGGCATGCCCTAGGTGCGATAGATAGGCGTAGAGCCAGATCGGGGCTTTTCCGTAGAGGACCAGCCCTTTTTGCCGGTCGACTTCCGCAGGGAGGTTGACTTCGGCTAACTCTCCGGGGTCGAGGATCCCGTTTCCGGTGATCCGGATCAAAAGGATTTGAAACGCCTCCGGCGGCGTCAGCAGCGACAAGGAGAGATTTTTCATAGGAGAGATGGATAGGCGGGCGAGGCGCTCCGCGGCCAGCCGACGCCGAAACCCGGTCGATCAGGGCCGCGCAAACCTCCTTTGCAGATCGGACAGTTCCCCGGGGGTCGCGGAGCGGCCCGGATCGAGTAGCGCGCGAAGGCCGTCGACCAGCTCGGAAGCGAGCACGACATCGATCCCTTTCTGCCTGGCGTACTGCTCCACTTCTTCTGCCATCGGGACCCTCCGGACGCACACGGTCCGGCCGAGCAATCCTCCGGAATCCTGAACCGACAAAAGATCGAGCTTCAGCGCCTTGACCTGCTGAATGGTGAGCTCGCTCCGAATCCGTTCCAGGAGCGACGCGATGTCCGGACAGGGAAGAACATTCTTTCTCCGCAGACGGGCCTCCAACTCCTCTGCCAGCTGTTCGGGGGGCTTCCTATCCTTGCAGTCCACCTGCCAAAGCCGTCCGCCGTGGTTGAAGAGCAGGTCGATCTCCTCATGAGGCCGAGAGGTGGAGATCCCGGTGCCGCTTTTCACCTTGAGCCGGAGGCTCCGCCGCACGCAGCGGACCCCGAGCCGGAGCAGCACCACGGCTGCGTTGTACTCGAGCCGATTCCCCTCCTTCTCCTGCCGATCGCCTTCGCTTCGCTCCGCAATCGACAGCAGGCCCCGCAAATCCTCTCCCCTGGCGCAGCGGGCGGAAAGCTCCTCCAGGGGGATCCGCGCTCCTTGCGTATTGAGCCGGAGGAGCTCTCCGTTGCGCTCGACTTCGGAGGCATCGATTTGGCAGCGGAGCAGATCCAGAGGATCCAGCGCATCGGCAATCCCGACATCGACCCCCGCCGAGTCGGTCTCCACCTCCTCGCCCCGTCCGAAAAACCAGGTCAGCCGATTCCCCCGCTCCCAGTAGAAGCAAGGGATCGCCCTTCGGATCGCCCACCGGAAGGCGGCCATCGCCATGAGCTTGTTGCCGCCGGTGAAGTGGAGAAGGCTTCTCGCGGGATCCGCCTCCAGCGAATCGAGCCGCCGCAGGATGCCTTCGAAGTCATCGTAGGGGATTTCCTCCATCGTTGTTCCGCCTTTGGGCAGGAGGTCGTTCTTGTCGAAGAACCTCTTCAACCTCTGGGCGGGACCTTTCGACTCGAGCCGGTCTGCGCTATGGAGCAGGACGAGGCGCGCGGGGCGGAGGTGCAGGACGCCGAGCACCTGGGGCCAAATCTGGCGGCTGGCAAGGGTGAAGAGTACCGGATCGGAAGGCAAGGGGCGCATCGGGATCCGAATTAGTGAGGATACATGCGTTTGAGGATCGAGGTTCCGTTTTTGACGTTTTTGAGCCGGCTCTCTTCGCCGACGACCCGGAGGTGCGGCGCCTCGAAGAGCAGGAGGGAATAATATTCCTTTGCAACTTTCTTTTCGGCGAGCTTCAGCGGCCGAAAGTAGACGGCGCTGGCCTGCCGCGGCTCTTTTTTCTGCTTGTGCCCTGCCTGCCCCAGCGGGCTGGGTTCCCTGGCGGGGAACTCCCTGCGGAGCTTCTTGAGCTCCTCTTCCGCCAGCTCGACGATGCCCAGCCAGGAATTCCGCTTCTCCCCCCAGAAGTAGCGGACCTCGAAGCCGGCAGGCTTGAGGATTTTTTCTACAGCGCTCTCATAATCCTTCTGTTCCCCGGCCAGCCCCTGCACGCGGAAAGCCCCGGCGCAACGGCTGGCCCGGTAGCCGATCGCCCCGAAACGGCAGAAAGCTTCCCATGTCTGCTCCCATCGCTTCTGGAGATCCCCGTTTAGGGAGCGGCGGAAAAGGATTTCCACCATAGCTCGGCTCCCCGGGTGCAGCGCTCCGAGGGCTGTCCATCGGTCTGGGGAACTGCTTCGAAGAAAATACCAGACATAACCCGCCTTGGGCCGTCCAAGGAGCCGCGTCCACTCGGAATCCCCACCCTCCGGAGGCTTCACGACGCGAACCGCAAGGGAAGAAGCACCCGGTGAGGTTCGGCCTCCTCCGACGCTTCCAAAGACCTTCTCCTCGTCTTCTCTGGACCCTCCCAGAGCGCGGAACCACCAGCGCAGCCGGCCCCGGATGGAGGGGGCTCGCAGCTCCGCACGGGCCGGATCGGCTCCGCCGCAAAAGCAGGGAGTCAGAAACTCAAACTCGTAAAGCTCGGCCGTCACGGCAGCTTCCTCCCGAATTTTTGAGCGAGATTCTTTAAGGCCTTCAACACATCGCTCTTCGCCTTGGCCTGTTCTTCTTTGTAGATCTTGGTGTCGACGACCGTCAGAAAGTGAAAAAGGGAAAGCTGATACCTCTCGTCCCGATCGGCCTCGCTCCAATGTTTCTCTTCTTCCTTAAACTTTTTGATCCGCCCGCGCAGCCTGTCCTCCTTCTCCTCCGAAAAGCACTGGAGCCAGGCCGGATCGGGTTCCAGCCCGGCACGCGCTTTCGCACGCTCCTGCTCTCTCCGATCCTCCTCGAGCTTCGCTCGATACTGCTCCTGCAACTCCTCGGAACAATCAAACCAGCCGTAGCCCGCCGCCGTCTTGGCCCCGATGCCCTCCTTTTCCAGGCCCATGCGGAGCCACTTCTTCGCTTTCCCCTGCAGCTCTTTGGAGCCTCGGGGAGCCGGCGGCAGAGCAAAGAGGAAGACCGATCCGGGAGCTACCGCGGGAAATAGAACGGGGTTGGGATCTTCGTCGTCGAATGCCGCGTCCCGCTTTCCTTGATAGTAGTCCCGGTGATGCGACGTGACGACCTCGAGTGCGAGCCTCGGCTCTGCAGGATCATGGGGGTGGGCCGGCAGGAAACGGACCCTCCCGGCGAAATTGGGGAGGGATCGCCAGCAGGGCTTCCCGGGATCCGGCTCGATACCCAGCTTCTCGCAGAGCCGCTGTGCCGCGATCTGCCGGATTACGGGCGATTCCGGCCCACACCCGTAGCAGAAATCCGAATTCTCCTTTTCCCAATCGTCCCCGGTCCACCCGAAAACCAGGGCGATCAATTCCAAAACGGCCGCTTTTTCCGCGGGTGCGGCCTGTAGATCCCGGAGCTCCCGGATCGCCGCCCTGCGCGCGCACCCTTTGACCGCGCTCCCAGGAATGTAGGGCAGGCCAAAGCGGTCGAGGCAGAGGCCGGCGTTTTCCATAACCCCCCCGGCCATATTGACCATAAGCCGGGACCGGAGCCGGCCGAAGAGCAGATCGTCGGGCCCGCAAGCCGAAAGGACAAAGTCCAGCCAGGCCATCCGCCTCTCTTCGGCCATACACGGCTTCGACTTCTCGATCACCCGCTTCCAGTGCTCTTTTCGCTTGTCCCCCTCCCATCGGGGATCGGCAAAGCGCTCCAGGAGAAGCGACCGGGAGCCGCATTCGGTCTTGGAGGATGAGAGGACCTCCCGGGTGTCTTGCGGCAGTGTGCGCCAGATTTCCTCCATCGCCTCATTCCTCCGGGCTCGCGAAGCGCTTGAGGTAGACCAGGTAGGCGAGCGCCTCCTCGGTCGCCAGCCGCAAGCGGAGCGAATCCGCATTCGAGAGTTCCTGGAGCATATCCTCGGTGTTGGGCGCCCTCCGGTCGGAGTCGGGCTTCCTGATCAGACCCCGTGCGGCCAAGTGGTCGGCGATCGCATCCATCGCCACCGTAAGCCCCCCCTTTCTGTCTCGGCTGCGGGCGAAGGCCGCAGTGGCGAGCAACCCGTTTCCGATGATCAGCGCGGGAAGCCGGTTGACATCCTGCCGCTTGAGCTTCTTCCCCTTCTCGAGCGCATGGCGCGCCCGCTGCTGCTCTAGGTTTTCCATGGGGTTTCCTCCCGATCTACTGCTTCCAATCCATCTTGATCTTGACCGTGCAGAAGCCCAATCCGGTTCCCGCATCGGCTCCGAACTGAAAGACCCCCTTCTCCTTCTCCACCATCCCGCCAAAGGCCTCTGCCGCCTCCTTCGCCGTTTTCTGGCGCGCGCCGTCCCGCCCTCGGCCGCGGCTCGCCCGCACCAGGGCATAGAACATCGTCTCCGACGGGACGTTCTCCTGGTTGAAGAGCCCCTGCTCCTCCGCCGCCCCCGTCTCATCGCTGATCCGCACATGCTGGGCCACCTCGCAGGCGGAGCGGACGAAGAAGCTCAAGGAGGCGTCGGAAAGGATCACGATCCGCCGGGAGACCGTCTCCCAAATCGGATCCCCGGGCAGAAGGGCGGCGAGATTCTCCCCCAGGCCGGAAGGGGGATCGCCGGCCCAGCGGAAGGTGTACTCCTCCAGAATCGCCTTCTCTCCCCAATCCAGCAGGTCTTTCTTGTAGAGAGCCTCGGCATCCCCAGGCATTCGCGGGATCTCCCCGAGGGAGGCGACGTCGCGGGCATAGCGCTGGAGGATCAGCGGGGAGCTGATCCAGGCGAAGCAGCACTTGGCCGACCGGATCGGAAAGGCGAGAAGCTTCGCCTCGGAAAATTGGAGGGCTCCCGCCGATCCGCTGTCGGGGTCCTCCGATCCGAAGAGCCAGCAGCCCTCCTTGCTGCGGCTGAGCTTCGGCCCGTTCTCTTCCGCGCTCTCCTGGTTCCAGCCGTCGGCGAAGACCCCTTTGAGGGTGCTCCCCGGGATGACCGGAAAGCCGGTGTGGCGCTCCCGCTGGATCGGCAGGTCGATCGCGCCCACCGAGGCCCCCGCTCCCACGTGCAGGGGCGTCCGCGTAAAGATGTAGAGCGGGAAGCAGAGGCTGCTCTCGCCCGCCGTCCCGCTCACTCCGTTCTGCTCCGTCTGGCTTGCTTGGCTCATCGCATCGTATCCTCTGTTGGTGTTAGCGTACCGGCTCCGCGCCGCCGGGACCCCCTCCCGGACGTCCCCCGACGTCGTGCGGCATCCCGGGGTGCCGGCCGGGCTGCCAGATGCCGCACACCCCGAGGCCCAAGCCCTTTTCCCCCTGGAAATCCGATCGCCAGCGGCCGTGCAGGGCCCTGAGGAGCTTCTGCGCCTCCGGCTCGCTCTCGGCCTCGAAGTAGTAGACCGAGCCTGCGGGAACCGCCAGCAGGGTGGGCTTCGAGCCGCCCGAGCCGTTGCGCCCGGCTCCTTCCCCTCCCGCGCCGGACAAGACCGACCAGCCGGTCAGCGGCTCGGGCTTCTCCAAGCAGGCGGCCCGGAGCCAGGCCCTGATCGAAGCCGCATCCACCGCCTCCGGGCAGCGGGCCTCCTCGCGGCGCCGGCGGCGCCGCTCCCGGTGCTCTTCCTTCTCGATCACCCGCAGCCGGACCTGCCCGTCGGGGTCGATCCAGCCCGGCCGCCAGCCGTGGAAAAAGACAGCCGGGGTCAAGAGCACCCACTTCACCCACACCCCCGGCAGCATGGGGCGGGGAGGCGGAGGGGGAGGAAGCGGCGGTCATCCGGACGAAGCGCCCCTCTCCCCAGCCGGATCGTCTCCCCCTAGGAGGCTGCCGACCCCCAGCCCGGCTTCCTGCGGATCGGGCGCCTTGTGGGTCGGCCGGTCTCCGGCGGCAAACCGGAGCCGGACCCCTTCGCGCAGCCGCAGATGCTCGGCAAGGTAGAGCTGGCCCTCCTTGGCCGCCTGGGTCAACGCCTCGATGGCGACCCCGATCCTCGGCTCGGCATCCCAAATCTCGACGTGCTCCGGCCGCCGGAGCTTCTCGGCCCCGGCCAGATATTTTTCCAAGAAGGCCCGTTCCACCCAGCGGACCGGCTGCTCCTCCTTACCGGGCCTCCCGCCGACACCCACGGCGTAGGTGAGCGGGCTCGGCAGGTTGCTGAGCGGGCTCGGCAGGTTGCTTTGGCGCCAAATTACCGGGACCGGGAAGGGCCGCAGGGGCTCGAGGAAGCCCGCGTCGAGGTCGGCCACTAGGTCCGCCGGCCGGGGGAAGTAGACCTTTTCCCCGAGGACCGGAAACGGGCCTTGGATGCGCAGCCACTGGAAGGCCGCCGTCCCGATCCTCCCGCGCGGCACCCCGCCCCGCCGGGCCCCCGGCAGGGAGCGTCCCGCCGGGAGCGTCCCCGCGCGCTCCAGCAGTGCGGTCCGCAGGGCCCCGAAGAGGGTCGGAGGGGAAGGCCAGCGGGCCCCGCGGCCGTAGAAGCCGCCGGCCGCCAGGGGACGTCCGTCCCGGACGAAGAGCGTGTCGATCGGGATCAGCTCGAAGCTCTCCATTTTTCCTCCTTAGCCCTCTCTCTCCTCCAGGAAGGCTGCCGTCAGAAACGGCCCCAGGAAGTCGTCCGGACGGTGCTTGTCCTGGATCTCCCCGAGAAACTGGCAGGCCAGCTTAAGGAACTCCTCCCGCTCCTCCGCGCTCCACCCGGGCGCCGACTGGCGGATCGCCACATACTTGAGGTCCTCGCGGCAAAGTCGGGCGGTCGCCGCATCCAGAATATCCCCCGCCGGCGCATAGCGCCGCAAGAGGCCGGCGAGCACGTAGGGGAAGCGGCCCGAGAGCTTCTTGTCCTTGTCCCTCACCCTCACCAGCTGCACGTAGCGGTGGTAGAGCGGGATCGCCGAGGAATCCCACTTTGCTCCCCACTCGAGGATCTCGCCCGACCGCTTGAGGAGCTGAACCGCAAAGGCCGACTTGCCGTAGCCCGACGGGCCCTGGGCCTTGGCCTTCCGGAGGGCCGCGCGGGCCCCTTCGACCAGGCTTTGCAGCGGGCTGTGGATGTGGCCGATCGCGATCCCGGCAGAGAGGTCGGCACGTTTTCCGGGAACCAGGATGTGGTAGCCGCGGGGAATCGCATGCCGTTTCCCCTTCCACCCCTCCCACTCCCCGTTGAGCGCGACAAAGCCCCAAGACTTGCCCCCTTCGGGGGCGGGGAGAACCCCTTCGAACCTCCCGGCGAGGTTGGGGTCGCCCCGAAAGCCCATCCGCAGGAGCTCCGCGCACCGGAGGGCCTCGCGCGCAGGCAGCATCGCCAGAAGGTCGTCTCCTCCGGCGTAGATCAGCTGGCCCGCGCAGAAGCTGACGATCCCGCGGGCCAGATAGAGGGAGAAGCCGGCCAGTGCTGTGCTCAGCTCGAGATGGAAGCTCGGGGTAAGCAATCTTTTGCTGTGGAGAAGCCGGCAAAGGACCTCGGGATCCTCGCCTTCCGGATGGCGCTGACCGAAGTAGGCGCGGGCTTCCGCCGAAAGCTGCTCCGAAAGCTCGGGCCCGTTCCCGCCGCTCAGCCACCGGCCCATCTCATCGCCGTCGAGCGCGAGGACCGCCGCGTAGCGGCACGGGGCTCCGCCCGCGGCCTTCACCAGCCTTTTCAGGTATCGGCAAGAGCTTTGGAGGGACGCCGACGGTCGGCCCGCCTCCGAATTCTCCCGGATCTCCCGCCGCAGCTCCGGCTCCTGAAAGACCCAGCCCGGGACGCTCCGGAGCCACTTCGAGTCGTCGCCCACTGCGCGGCAGGAGCCGGGCAGCTCGACCTCCCGGGCCTCCGCCGCCCGCTCGAGCGCCGCCCGAAAGTCCTTGAGGCCCGCGTCGAGCTCCTCCGCCCCCTTTCCCGGGGAGTCGAGCTCCCGGCCCCGATCGCGCACCCAGTCGGCGGCCGCCACCTCGGGCACCGACTCGTAGCGGAGCGTGCGCAGAAGCTCCTCCTCGGCCACAGCCAACTTCCCGGGAAGATAGGCCCGGTGCCAGACCCGCTTGATGAGGTTCATGGCGCCGAGGCGCTCCCCCTTTCGAAAGAGGCGCCCGGGCAGCTTCGACAGCCCTTCGACCCACTCTTCGTCCCCGATCGACTCCTCCTTGCCGGAGAGGACATCGCGGGTCGCTCCCCGGCGGAATTGGAGGTCCTTGGGGTTTCCCCAGAAAGCGAAGTCACGGGTCCTCCGGCGGGCGGCCAGGAGGAAGTCGACCATCGCATAGTGGGCCGACCAGCCGAATCCCTGGTTATCCAGGATCGGCAAGCCTTCCGCGTCGCAAACAATCTCTCCTCCCGAGGGGCTCCGGCGGCGATAGTTCCGCGGATCCCGATGCGCCGAAGGAATCCCCCTGCGCGCGGCGTCCAAGGCCGCGCGCAGGGCGGCGGCTCCCTCGCCGGCCGCGGGAAGGGCCTCGTAGGCCGCAATGGCCATCTCCAGCGGCTCGGTCCAGGGCCAGACCTGCCAGTGGAGGGAGAGAAACTGCGCGACCTGCTCCTGCCACCGCGCTTCGGCCTCGGGCTTCAGGCCATGCTTTTGCCGGAACCATTCGAGGCAGGCTCGGGAAATCTCGGTCAGGCAATCTTGGATCGCCTCGACCGCCGCCTGGGCCAGGGGGGGGACCAAGCAGGCCGGAACGACCGCCAGAAAGCGGTTGGGGAGGTTGGGGACCAGGATTTCGTCCAGGTCGATCGCCAGCTCTTTCCAGAGCCCCGCGCCCACCGGGTCGTAGAGCTCTTCTTTGTGGAGTCGGTCGAAAAGCGGCTGGCCGCGGAGGGCCGGATAGAGGACCGCATCGGGCCCGATGCGGTCGGTGACCGCTTTGATCCCGTGGGCCACCAGAAAGGAGAGGAGGTAGCTCCCGCTCCACAAGTCCCGCGTGGAGCGCGCCTGGGCGATAAACTCCTGGACCGGGCCGACCTGCACCAAGAGGAAAGCCGGCGCAAAGGAGGGGATCTCGGCGCCGGGGTCCTCGGCGGTGACTTCCACGCAGCCCTGCAGGCTGCTGGTGACCGCGCAGTGGGTCCAGACGGTGTGGTCGGGAATCCGGGTGTCCGCGGGAAGGAAGGCCAGGCGGGGATCCCGGCGGGCCGCAAGCAGCGGCCAGAGGCGCCAGTGGAGGAAGAAGTTGGCCCAGTCCCTACCGACCCGGTCCGGGAAACCGGGAAAGGAGCGGTCAGGCCGCTCGGCAGGAAGGACATCGCCGCCTTTGTGCCTACCGACCCGGTCCGGGAAACCGGGAAAGGAGCGGTCCGCAACGCGCGAAAGGTCGTAGTGGGCCGGCTGGCATTCCGCGATCTTCGCTTCGGCCGCATCGGGGGAGATCGGGTTCTCGAAGACCATCTCCCCCCCGCCCAGCGGGTGGCGGAAGGGGGAGTCGAGATCTCCCCGGAACTGGCTGCGGAGGAGAGCGGGCTTGGGAAAGAGGACCCGGTCGGCGGCGGCCGCTACATGGTCACAGATCCGGTCGAAGAACCAGCGGTCCCGTTCCGGATCGAAGCCCGCGCTGTTGAGCAGCGATCGGGCGATCTCCTCATGCTCGCGGAGGTTGAAGGGCTTGCTCGGCGGGTCGTGGAGGGAGGCCAGGAGCTTCCGCTGCCAGAAGTTCATGGCCCGCATTCTTAGTTAGTTTTGCCACCATTGCCAAGCAAGAGACGTCGGCGGACGTCGCGTTCCCCCTCGACGAGACGCCACGAACGGCCACGGGCCTCGGCTCCGTGGCCTTCCGACGAAGGATTCGCCAAAGACGTGCGGGTCGACCCGCCGCGATCCTTACCCGTGATGCGGCGCCGGACGATCCTTCTTCACCGAGCAGGTGTTGATCCCCAAGAGGGACCAGACCGGACAGTAGCCGGCCAAGCCGGTGAGCAGCGGAAGCAGGCCCACTAGCCCCCACCACTTGGCGGGACCGGAGAGCACGGCCGGCAGCCCGACAAGGAGTACCAGGCCTGCGCATACGCGCACAATACGCTCTATCTTCCCTTCGTTGATCGGCATGTCATATCCTCCCAATGCGGCAATCTACACCGCATCGCGGCCATGGCCAAACCCCCGGCCTCCCGATCGAGGCGTTGTTGTCGGGGCGAGCGGAAGGAAGGCCGGCCGCACAAGACGTTTTCCCTTGTCGGGAATGATCCGGAGGAGTAATCACAAACATCCTGTCCCGCAAACCGCGGACGGAGCCGGTGAAACGTTTCTGAGCCTCGTATTAAGGAGCCTGGTTTCTTATGCCTTTCGATCTTCCGGGAATCCTCCGTTCCCGCATGGGGGAAAACTACTCCCTCCACCAGAAATACCTCAACCGCACGCTGGTTCGGGTGCAGCAGATCATCGGGTTCGACAAGGTCTACGTCCGGGCGAAGGGCGCCTATCTCTACGACCGGGAAGACAACGAATACCTTGATTTTCTGGGGGGCTTCGGCGTCTTCGCCATCGGCCGCAACCATCCGGTGCCCCAGAAGGCCATCCGGGACGTTCTTGCGATGGACCTGCCGAACATGGTCCAGATGGATTCCGCGCTGCTGAGCGGACTTTTGGCCGAAGCGCTGGTCAAGCGGTTCGCCGCCCAAGGGGCTTCCCATCTCGACTCGGTCTTCCTTTGCAACAGCGGCACCGAGGCGGTCGAGGGCGCGATCAAGTTCGCCCGGGCGGGCACGGGCAGGCCGCGGATCCTCTCGCTGGAGAACTCCTTTCACGGGCTCTCGATGGGCTCGCTCTCCTTGACCGGGAACCCGTTCTTTCACGACGGCTTTGCGCCTTTCCTCCCGGGCTGCTCGACCGTCCGGCTCGGCGACTTGGCCGCGCTCGAGCGCGAGCTGCAGAAAGGGGACGTGGCCGCGCTGGTCATCGAGCCGGTGCAAGGGAAAGGAGTGCAGTTTCCCCGGGACGACTTCTTCGTGCAGGCGCAAGCGCTCTGCCGCCGGCACGGGACGCTTCTGGTTTGCGACGAGGTGCAGACAGGGCTCGGAAGAACCGGAAAATGGTTCGCCTTCGAGCATTGGGGCCTGGAGCCGGACATCGTCACGCTGGCCAAAGCGCTCTCCGCGGGATATGTGCCGTGCGGGGCCATCCTTACCCGGCGGTCGATCTACCAGAAGGTCTTCAACCGGCTCGACCGGTGCGTCGTCCACTCGTCGACCTTCGGGCGCAACAACCTGGCTTGCGCCTGCGGGCTGGCCGCCCTTTCCGTGCTGGAAGAGGAAAAGCTCGTGGAGAACGCGGCCCGGATGGGAGAACGGCTCGAAGAGGGGCTGCTCGAGCTGCAGAAGCAGCATGAGATCATCAAGGAGGTCCGGGTCAAGGGGCTCATGGTGGCCGTGGAATTCGGCGAGCCGCGATCCTTGCGGCTTAAGATGGCTTGGAAAACCGTCCATGCGCTCGACCCCGGGCTCTTTCCGCAGCTTGTGGTCTCGCAGCTCATGGCCAAGCACCGCATCCTCACGCAGGTCGCCGCCAACAACGCGGACGTGATCAAGGCCCTCCCGCCCTTGATCGTCGGCCCCAAGGAGGTCGACTACTTCCTGAGCTCCCTCGACTCGGTGCTAGCGGACCTGCGCAAATTCCCGGGTCCGCTGTGGGACTTGGGGACCAACTTCGTCAAGGCGATGCGCAACGGCGCGGAACAGCCGCTCTCCGTTTGAACGCTCCGCCTCGGGCCCGAAATCCCGGAACGGGAGGCCGGCTAAAGGCCGAGCCGCGCCTCTTCTTCGGGACGCAGATCGAGCTCGCGCGCGGGGTTTCGGCCCGACGCCCGCCGATACCAGAAATAGAGAAGCTGCTGCGCGTAGCCCGCCCACGGGCCGAAATGCGCGGAGGCGAATTCGGCGATCTCGCGGGCCGGAACCCGCCTCCGGCCGCCGAAGTAGAGCTTCCGGAGAAGCCTCTCCATCCAGACGTCGATCGGAAACGACTCGTGCCTGCCGAGGCCGAAGAGGAGAACGCAGTCGGCGATCTTCCGCCCCACGCCGGGAAGCTCGCAGAGACGGGCGCGGGCTTCGGAGGTCGGCCGGGTCCGGAGGCGAGCGAAGAAGCCCGGGTCTTTGGCGAGAAGCCGGGCGGTCGCCTGGAGCGGTCCGGCGCGGAAGCCCAGGCGGCAGGCCAGAAGCTTTTCCCGCGGGGCGGAAGCGAGCGCTTCGGGCGACGGGAAGGTCCGAAGCGGGCTACCGGCTATAGGGCTCCCCCACTCCGCCCGGAGCGCCCAGGCGATCCGGCGGATCTCCGGGATCGGCTTGACCGGCGAGCAGAGAAAGCTCGCCAGCGTTTCCCAGGGATCCTGGGCGAAGATGCGGATCCCCTCGCCCGCGTCCCGGGCGGCGGCCATCGCCGGGTCGGCGGGAAGGCTGCGGACGACCGCGCCCCAGTCGAGGGAGAGCGAGAGATAGTCGAGGAGGGCCCGCCGGCTGCCGCGGAGGCCTGCGATCGCGTAGCCCCCGCCTACGGGAGTGATGCGATAGGCGGCGGAGCCGACCACCCCGATCCACGAGCCGTCGCGCAACCGGCCCCAGGAAAACGTCTGCCCGCAGGACAGGGAGCGCTCGCAATCGATCTCGGAGCGGGAGATCGTCCCGAGGTCCCTCCAGCCGGGAGCCGCCGATGTTTTCTCGATTGGGCGCAAGCCGGTTTTTAGGCTTATTGTTATCGATCCGAACGTAAGGGGAAATGATGGAGTTTCGCGATTATTACAAGATCCTGGGCGTGCCGCGGAGCGCTTCGGCCGACGAAATCCGTTCCGCGTTTCGCAAGCTGGCCCGTCAATACCACCCGGATGTGGCCAAGGATAAGAAGCAAGCCGAGGCCAAATTCCGGGAGATCAACGAAGCCTACGAGGTTCTGGGCGACCCCGAGAAGAGGAAACGCTACGACCAGCTCGGCACCGCATGGCAGGAGGGTCAGGAATTCCGACCGCCGCCGCAATGGAGGACCGATCGCTGGGCCGAAACCCCCGAAGAGTTCGCGTTCCACGTCGGAGGGACGGGCTTCAGCGACTTCTTCGAAGCCTTCTTTTCGGACGGAGGCGGCCTGGGCTCTCTCTTCGGACGCCGCCGCACCTCGGGCATGGGCGCCCCGCGCACGGGCGCCGACGTCGAAGCCGATTTGGCCATCACGCTCGAGGAGGCGTTGCAAGGCACAACCAAGGAGATCACTGTCCGGCGGCAGGAGCCGGGCCTGCCGGGCTACCGGACGCAGACCTACCAGGTATCGATTCCGGCCGGAGTCCGCGAGGGACAGCGGATTCGGCTGGCCGGCCAGGGGCAACCGGGTCCTCCCGGCGGGCGCCCGGGCGACCTTTTCCTCCGGATCCGGTACGCCCGCCATCCCTATTTCCGCGTCGAGGGGAGCGACCTTTTCTACGATCTCGAGCTACCTCCCTGGTCGGCCGCCCTCGGCACGCAGGTCGAAATTCCGACGCTGACGGGCAAGGTTCGGCTGCGGATCCCCCCTGGATCGAGCTCGGGGCAAAAGTTCCGATTGGCCGGGCTCGGCATGCCGCGAGAGCAGGGTGGCCGGGGAGATCTCTACGTGACGCTGACGATCCGCATGCCGAAAGCGTCCACGGCCGAAGAGAAGGAACTTTGGGAAAGGCTGGCTCGGGCCTCTCGCCCGGAGGCGAACAAGGGCCGCTAAAAACCGCGCAATAGGGAGAATGGGCCATGGTGTCGTCCGAAAGGGATCCCGCACGGTCGTTCGAACTCGTTCTCTACACCAGCTCCCGCCCGACATATTCCGCCTTCTCGATGGCGGAGCTGGCCAAGGTGCATCCGGAGATGGTTCTCTGCTACTGGAGGCTCGGTCTGCTTCGCGCGCTGGAGGAAGAAGCGGAGGGCCCCCGGTTCGATGATGACGCGCTCTACCTGCTCAAGCGGCTCGAGCAGCTCCGAAGGGATTACGGCCTCTCCCTGAGAGCTCTCCGGCTTCTCTCCCGGGCCTTGCGCCCGCCGGAAGCATGAAGGACCGGCCGACTCCCGAAGGCGGGACTCCGCTTGCCCTGCTGCTCCGCGAGCTCCTGGCGCGCGAGGGCCCCATGCCGTTTGACCGCTTCATGGAAATCGCCCTCTATCACCCGCAGCACGGCTATTATGCGCAGGCCCCTTCCCGGCGGATCGGGAAAGGCGGAGACTACTACACCGGTCCAAGCTCCGGGCCCGCCTTCGGCCGGCTCTTTGCCCAGACGGTCGCGGAGGTTTGGTCCTTGCTGGGAAGGCCGGAAGCGATGGAGATCTGGGAGCAGGGGGCGGGCTCGGGTTGGCTCGCCTGCGATCTCTTCGATTGGCTGCGGCACCAAAACCCGGAGCTGGCCCGCCGGATCCGCTATACGATCGTCGAGCCGCAGGTTCGTTCGCGCCAAGAGCAGCAGGAGCGCGTGCGCCGGGCCGGATTCGCGGATCGGTTCCGCTGGCTCCAATCCTGGGGGGAAACCGAAAGAATCACCGGCATCTTCTTTTCCAATGAGCTAGTCGACAGCTTCCCCGTCCGCCGGCTCGTGCGCCGGGGGGCCGGCTGGACGGAAAGCTATGTATGCCTGGATGCGGAGGGGCGCTTCCGCCTTGTGGAGCGGCCCTTGAGCGACGGAAACCGGCCGGCCGACCCGCTCGCGCGGCCGATGCTCGATCTTCCGGAAGGCTGGGTCTTCGAGTGGAGCCCCGCTGTCGGACCTTGGCTGCGGCGAGTGGCCGACCTGCTCGACCGCGGCATGGTCTTCACCTTCGACTATGGCTTGACTCCCGAGGAGCGCTTTTCTCCCGAGAGGGCCGGCGGCACGCTGCGCGCTTACCGGCGCCACCGACGCGAGGAAGCACTCCTCGCCCGTCCCGGCGAGCAGGATCTCACCGCCCACGTCGACTTCGGAATGCTGGCGCAGTGCGGCTGCGAAGTCGGATTGCGCAATTGGGCGCTGATCGATCAGCACCATTTCTTCGTCGGGATTCTTTCCGCCCTGGCCGAACAATCCGGAGGCGGGATGCCCGAAGGGTTGAGCGCCGGAGGATTTCAGACCCTCGCCCATCCGGAGTTTCTCGGAAGGACCCATCGCGTGCTCGTCCAGAGCAAGGGAATCGAGGACGCTTCCGCTCTCTCCTGCCTGCGCTTTGCCGGGATCGGGTCGGCCGCGCTTGGTTCTTGTGCTCCGGCCCGATCGGCGGCTACCAATAGGGCGTGCGCATCAACCCTTCGGAACGAGTCGCCGGCCTGCTGACCCCCGTCTCCGCTCTGCGGCGACCGGGGGATCTCGGCATCGGGGACACTCGGGCGGTGCGGGATGCGATCGACTTTTGCGCGGAGCTCGGCATCCGCTGGCTCCAGCTCCTTCCCATCAACGAGACGAGCGGCGATAACAGCCCCTACAACGCGATCAGCTCGATCGCCCTCGAGCCGTCCCTCCTCACCTTGGAGCCCGAAGAGGTGCCCGGCTTGGAACGCGAAGATATCCCGAAGGAGTGGTCGGAAGAGGGATCGAGCCAGGAGCTCATCGACTATCCGCGAGTCAAGGAGCGGAAGCGGATGCTCCTGGAACAAGCCTATGCGCGCTTCTCCGATCGGCGGTCCCCCGCTTGGAAGGAGTTTCAGGTCTTTTGCCGGCGACACGCCCCTTGGCTCAAGGGGTATTCTCTCTTCCGGGCCCTGTTGGAGCAGCAGGGAGGAGATCCGCGCTGGGATCGGTGGCCGGCGGAACTCGTCCACTATCGGAGCAGCCTCGCCTGGCTGCGCAAGACACGGCCGCGCCAGCTTTTACGGAGACGCGCCTTTTATTCCTTCGTCCAGTGGGTCGGCCACCGGCAATGGAAGGCGGTCCGGTCCTACGCGGACAGCCGCGGGGTGCGGCTGATGGGAGACATCCCCTTCGGGATCAGCCGCTACGGCTCGGACGTCTGGACCAACCCGCCGCTCTTCGACACGAGCTGGTGCGGAGGGGCGCCTCCGGAAAAGTTCTTTCAGTCCGATCCGTTCATCCAAAAGTGGGGCCAGAACTGGGGAATTCCTCTCTACGTCTGGGAGAGGCACGAAGCGGAGAACTTCGCTTGGTGGAGGCATCGGATTGCGCGGACGCTGGAGATCTTTCACGGCTTCCGCATCGACCATGTGCTCGGATTTTTCCGGATCTACGCCTTTCCGTGGAAACCGGAGGAAAACGCGGACTTTCTCCCGCTCACCCCGGAAGAGGCCCGGACGCGGACCGGCGGGCGGTTGCCGCATTTCATCCCGGCATCCGACGAGAACCCCGAGGATGCCGCCCGCAACGAGGCGCGCGGGGTCTGGCTGCTGAGCCGGCTCCTCAGCGAGACCGGGGATGCCGCGGTGGTGGCGGAGGACCTCGGGTTCGTTCCTCCGTACGTGCGCCCGGCCTTGAGCAAGCTTGGCCTTCCCGGCTTCAAGATTCCCATGTTCGAACGGGCCGCCGACCAGTCCTACTTGCCCGCTTCCTCCTATCCCCACCTGAGCGTCGCGACCTACGCGACCCACGACCACCCGCCGATCGCCTGCCTTTATCGAGACCTGCTCGAGCGCTGGCAGGGCCCGGACGGCCATGACGCCTGGCTCGAGCTGCAACGGCTCATGCGCTTCCTCTCTTGGAATCCGGAAACCCCTCCGCGGGAGTTTTCCCGGGATCTCCACCTGCGCATGCTCCAGGTCCTGCTGGAGGCGCCGAGCTGGATGGCATCGATCTTGGTCAGCGATCTCCTCGGCATCGAAACCCGCTTCAACCAGCCCGGCGCCGATCGCAACTGGATCGCCCGCCTTCCGCTCTCCCTGGCGGATTGTCGGAGCCGATCTCCGTTCGCCGAGCTGCTCTCCTCGATCCGCTCCCTGTTGGCTGCCAGCGGGCGCCTGCCCGGCCGGTCGAGCGGCTAAGCCTGCGCGTTCGGGCCGAATCGGCAGCCCGCGCCGTTCCCGCTCCTAGCGGCCCAAGAGGCTCGCCTTTTTTCCGAATTTCCGGCAGAATAGAAGGTTGTATGCGACGCAACCTCTTTCTTCTCTTGCTCGTCCCCTTCTTCGCGGGATGCGACCAGGCGGTCTACCTCTGGCAGTACGGCTCGTTGACCGGACCGGGAAAGAAAAACGCCCTGAAGGCCTTCGAACAGGACGTCTTCTCGCCGGAAGCCAAGAGGAAATATCGGATCGTCCAGGACCAGGTCACCGTCAACGAGGTGGAGATGCCCACGATCAATCCTTGGACCAATCAAGAGGAAGCGGGGGTCCACGTCACGGTGACGGTCCGGTTTCAAAACGGCCGGATCTTTCAGCAGAGCTACGACGGCGCCATCATCCATGTGCCGGGGGGGTGGCGCGTGAACGCTCCGCTGACGAAAGCCATCCACGCGCAGCTGGAGGCGGCTTCGCGAGCTTGACGGCCATTTCTCACAAGCTTTCTCCTACGGCTTGCAAAACGGGCTCGTCTGCTTCGCTCCCGCTTGGTTTTCCATCCTCGCAGTATGTCTTCATACAGCTCCGGTGGAAAACCTGCGCCCGCCTCGCACCCAAGCCCGTTTGCGGCGCCTCGGCTACGAAATTTGTGAGAAATGGCCGTTGACTTCGTTGACCTTCGCCGGATATGCGCCGCTCCCGTTGCCGGGGCGGAGGAGGGGGACCGCCGTTTACTGAGAGAGGGCGCGGATCACGATTTCGACCCGCCGGTTCTTTGCCTGCTCCTCGATCGATCCGCGCGGATTGACGATCGGCTTGCTGCGTCCGTAGCCGGTAGCATGGAAGGAGAGATGGTCTCCCGGTAGGCGCTGCTCGAACCAGCGCTGGACGGCTTCGGCCCGAAGCTGGCTCAATCTCTGGTTGTACTGATCATCGCCGAACGTGTCGGTGTGGCCTCCGATTTCGACATCGGCGCGACCGAAGCGCTTCAAAATGTCGGCTACCTGCACCAGAAGCGGCTCCGCGTCCGGACGGAGCTGGTAGGAGTCGAAATCGAAGAGGATATCGCTGGGAAGCCGCACCATGATCGGCTGGGGAATGCGCGGATCGAAGTTGCCGGCCGCGCGAAATTGGCTCTGGATCTCATCGGCTCCCGGCAGGCCCTCCCCGCCGGCGGCTTCTTCCGGATGGGTGCCCGCCTGCCCCGCCGCACTTGCGCCGGATCGCGGATCCGGCCCGATCCCCGAAGGGAGCACAATGGCGTCGCTCGGCGTGCCCAGGACCGCAGGACCGACGTTGGTCCGCGAGGTCGCATTTTCCACCTCCGCCTGCAGGTCCGGCGCATAAGGGCTCGTCTCGCTCGGCGGGGTCGGAGCCAGTACCGCCACCTCGGGAGCCCCTCCGGGAATCGTGTCGGAGAGCGGCACCCGGACCGGATTTTGCTGGGCCAGCTTTTGCACGATAGCTTCCTCCCCCTTGACCTCCTTGGGAACCTCCAAGTCGGGGACCGGAGCCGTCGTGGGCGTGCTCGATTGGGCACGCGCCTGGAAAAGGGAGCTCGGCAACTCCGCCCGGCGCAGATGGAAGGTGCGCGACATCTCTTTGACTTGGGAGGCGAGCACCATCCGCCCCCTCACCGGAAGCGGACCCACGACACCCAGGACGGCGGCATGAACGAACAGGGAAAGGAGAAGCGCGGCGAGGGCGATCTTCCCCCGCCGCTCCCGGGAGTCGAGAGTGGATTCAGGCATCGGGCTTAAAGTCCGGGTATTTTTCCTTCAGCCGCCTCCGCCAATCGGCCGCTTGCTCCTCGTTTCCGCAGCGGGCGAAGCTCGACGCGGCTTTGTCCATGGCGCGCGGCGTGATCTCGTTGTCCTGGTAGATGAGGCTTAGCGTGCTGTAGGTCTTGGCGGCTTCCGCGTAGTTTTTCTGGGCCCAATAGAGGTTTCCGAGCAGCATCCGCGCTTCGGCGTTCCTGCGCCCCTCGGGTTCTTGCAGGAGCACCTGCTCCAGGTGTTTTTGCGCCTCCGCATAGTCACCCACTCCGGTCTCGGCCTCCGCAATTCCCAGAAGAACCGGGCTGTTATCCGCAGCCCCGGGATCGAGCTTTCGGAATTCCCGGTAGCAGGCCACGGCATCGGACCATTCGTGGAGCTTCCGTTCGACTTCGGCCAATTCCCAATACGCCGACGCCAGATAGCGGCCCGCGTCCTTTCGCGAGCAAACCTTCTGGAGCGCGTTCTTCGCCAGAAGCAACCGGTTCTCCTTGGCCCAGGAGACCCCGACCCAGTAGTAGAGCGCAGCCGGGATCTGAGCGGCGGCATCCGGAGCCTTCTCTTCGAGCTCTCCCAAATACCGGCTCGTTTTTTCCAGATTTTTTTCGCTGTAGGCGACCCAGACCAGCATCGTGGTCGCCGGGCCGAAGAACTGCGCCGGCTCGCCTTCCCTCGCCTCCAAAAGATGCTTTTCCGCCTCGGCGTATTTCTTCTCCTCAAGCTCCGCCTTGCCGAGCAGCAGGCAGCCGAGCGGACGGAGCTTCGCCTTCGGATACTCCTCGACCATGGCCCGCAAGGCCTGCTCCATCTCCTTGGGCTGCTTCATCTGCCGGGCGAGCAGCGCCACCTGGCCCAACGCAGCTTCCCGCTCGGGGCTGCCGCGGGGCGCAAGGGCAAGCGCCTGCTTCCAGGCTTCGAGCGCCTTGGAGACGTTTCCTGCTTTGTCCCAAGCCGCTCCTTCCGTCATCCGCGCGGTCAACAGGTCGGGGGCATCCGGGCATTCCGCTCCGAGGCGCTCCAAGGTTTCGGCCGCATCCTTCCACCTCCCGCACTCCAAATACGCGCGTCCCAGGCCCAGCAACGCTGTGGAGCGGGAGACCCCGGAGGGCTTTTGCGATACGAGCCCTTCCCAGATCGGGAGCGCGTCGGCGAAGCGGCCCCGCGCCGAAAGCGCCTGGGCCTGAATGAAGCGGACGCGGGCCGCGTACGGGCTGGACGGGCCGAACTGATCCAAATAGGCGTTTGCCTCCTCGAGAACTCCCTTCTGGTTGAGCGCCGCCTGGGCGACCAGCCTACCGTACGCCGCTTCGGCGGCCGCGGCTGCGGGCGGGTTGAGCGAGAGGCACTGTTCGAACGCCTCGAAGGCGATCCCCGGCTGCTCCCCTTGGAGGGAGAGATCGCCTAGCTGCAAAAGCAGCGCGATCTTGCGTTCCACAGGGAAGCTCGCCGAACGGGCCTGGAGGAGCGTCAAGGCGTCTTCGAACCGCTTCTGGGAAAGCGCCTCTTGGAATTGACCTTCGGAGGCCAGATTTCGCCATTGGGCGGGGACATCGGGAGCCAGGCAGCGGCGAAAGAGGTCTTCCGCGGTCTTCGCATCCCCGCCCCGGAGCGCCGCCCAACCCGCCCGGGCAGTCGCCTGCCATTTCTGGGAGGGATCCTTCGCCTGATCCGCCAGGGCCCGCCAGTAGCGGAGCGCGCCGGCCCAATCCCGCTTCTTCTCCATGTAGATCGCAAGCAGCCGGGTCGCCTCCCCGCGATACGGCGAGGAACCGGAGGCGAGCAACCGGAGCCGTTCCGCCCCGGATGTTTCATTCCCCACGTGAAACTCGCAGAGGGCGGCAAGGTAGCGAGCGGCCTCGGACGTCTCCCCGGTCCCCTGGTCGATCGCCAGCTGCAGAACGGGGAGCGCCTCGCCATAGTGCTCCTGCTCCATCAGGATCTTGCCCTGCCAGAACCAGGCGGCCGGAGCATAGAGGCTCTTCGGGTTGTTCTCCGTGAGCGTCCGGTAGACGGAGAGGGCGTCTTTCGGGCGGCCCAGGAGTCGATAGCACTCGCCGATGTCGAAGAGGGCTTCTTCTTTTTTCAGCGGAGGGAGGGAAGGCAACACTTCGGAAAGGAGGCGCAAAGCCGCCCGGTATTGATGCTCGCGATAGAGGTCCACTGCCTGCTCGAACTGCGCCTCCGCTTGCGGGAGCAGCTCGAGCCCCTCTCCCGGGTTCCGCGCCGCAGCCGCCGGCCGGGCCGTCTGGCTTGGCCCGAACAGGCAGAGGCATAAGCCCCAAACAGCGAGCAAACGGCCCATCCCAAGCAATCCGAAGGATGTTCTCACAGGGTGCCGACCACTCGAAGCCATCCCTCTGCGCCTTTCCTCCGCCGCCCGCCGACCGAATCGCTTCTCTTCTCTTTCGTTCAAGCTCGGCTTTCCTGCAAGCCCCCGCCATGGCGGATCGACGGCCCGCACGAGCTCGGCTGCACCCTTCCCGGGCCCTGCCTCGTCACGGGGCCGGCGGAGCCGCAAGGTCAGGCCCGACCGTCGCGAAGGCGATATTCCAGACATTGGCGGCACGGCAAACATCCAGGGCACGGACGACGTGCTCATAGCTGGTCTTCTCGTCGGCTCGGATCACGACCGCCTGATCCGGATACTGCTGGATCACGCCGTGAAGGATTTCCTCCAGCTCCGAAGCCGAAACCGTTCTCCGATTCAAGGTGATCCTGCCGTCCTTGGTGATGTTCAACACCACCTCGCCGGGAAGCCGTTTGGGGACCTCCCCATGCTTGGCCTTGGGGACCCGCACGTCGAGATCCGCCTCGTACCGCGCCAAGTTCCAAGTAAGCAGGAAAAAAGAGAGCAGAAAGAGGATCACGTCGATCATTGGCGCCAATTGGAGCCCGATCTGCTCGTTGGATACGCGCCTCCGGAAGTTCATGCCGATTCGACGACTCCGCTTTCGGGCTCCTTCGCCCCGCCCTCGACGCCCCGGGAGCTCTGAAGGAGGATCAACTCCTGGATCCAGATCGCCGATCGCTCCTCGAATACCGTCAGCAACCCTTGCAGCCGCCCGCGGAAGAACGAATAGAACATCATCGAGCAGATGCCGACGATGAGGCCGACCGCCGTGGCGATCAGAGCTTGCGAGACCCCCCCGGCCAGCAACATCGTCCGCATCGGGGAGGGATCGGCCGCAATCGAGCCGAAGGAACGCAGAATTCCCACCACCGTGCCGAAAAGCCCGAGCATCGGCGCGATGACCCCGACGTCCAATAGATAGAGGATCCTCTGGTTGAGCCCGGCGGCGATCCCGCTGCCGACCACTTGGGCCACGGAACGTACGGCCTCTGCGTCCGCGGCGGGATGGCGCTGATAGATTCCGATCGCCTCCCGCAGGACGCGGGCGACCCCTTCATTTCTCTTCCGGACCAGCTCGCCGAGAAGGACGAGGTCCCCGCGGCGGAAGACGGCCTCGAGCCTGCGTTCCAGATCCCGGCTCCAGACGACGCCCTGCCGGATCGAAGCCAGGCAGTAGAAGATGAGCCAGAGGGCGATGACCGAAGCGAGCAGCAGCGGGAGCATCACCCATCCGCCAGACTGGAGCAGCCCCCAGACCGTCAACGCGGGCGGCTGCGCAGGAGAGGCCGCCGCGGAGAAGAGAAGGACCGTGTGCATGGCGAATAGGAGGTGGTTCATAAAGAAAGAAACGGTGTATGGAAAAAATGAAACACCCCAAACTTACTGAACTTGCGCCACCCTTGCCAAGTCGTCTTGCGATCCCGGGAGGCGGAGGAACGGCTTCTCCCGTGCCGGGCCTTCCGGTCCCGGCGAAGTCTTGCCGCAAAGCCGCGGCTTATGCGGGACAAATCCGCAGGAATTCGATACGTATCGGCTAGCCCATGAAATTTCGTTCTCTGCTCCTCCTGGGAGCTCCCGGTTCCGGCAAAGGGACACAAGGTCAGATCCTCGCGAGAATCCCCGGCTTCGTTCACGTATCCTCCGGCGATCTCTTCCGATCCCTCGATCCGCATTCGGAGCCCGGCAGGCTCTTTCGCGCGTATTCCGATCGCGGGCAGCTCGTTCCCGACGACTTGACGATCCGCATCTGGCAGGACCATGTCGAATGGCTGGTCGCCTCCGGCCGTTTCCGTCCCTCGGCGGATTTCCTCGTCCTCGACGGCATCCCCCGCAACGTGAACCAGCTCGCGAGGCTTTCCTCCCTGATCGACATCATCCACGTCTTCCATCTCAGCTGTCCGAATCGGGAAATCCTGGTGCAGCGCGTCGCGGGACGAGCCCGGCAGGCGAACCGGGCCGACGACCTCGATCCCAAGGTGATCTTGGAGAGGATCGCCGTCTACGAGACGGAGACGAGGCCGCTGCTGGAGAAGATCCCCCCGGACCGGATCCATGACATCAATGCCGACCAGCTGCCCTACCAGGTGCTCCGGCAGATTCTCATCCATTTGCCGTAGCCGGTCCGGCGGCTTCGGACCGCCGCGGGATCACCCGGAATCCGGTCCCCGGAGCCGCCCGCGGAATTGGCGCCGGACGAGCCAGATCATACCAAGAAGGTCGATCGTCGCCGCGACAGCCCGCCGCCAGGGACGAACCTTGCTGACGCCGGCATGCCGAGGCCGATGGTGCACGGGTGCTTCCCCGGTCCGATATCCCATGGCCTGCGCCAGGGCGGGGATGAACCGGTGCATTCCATTCCATCCCGGCAACCGCCGCGCCAGCTCCCTGCGGAGGATCTTGAGCGAGCAGCCCGAGTCCCGCGTGCAGTCGGCGAGGAGCCGCGCGCGCACTTGATTGCCGACCCAGCTCATCCACCGCCGCTGCCAGCTGTCCTGCCTTCTCACGCGAAAACCGGTTACCAGGTCGAGCTTTTCTCTCTCCAGATGCGCCCAAAGCGCCGGGATGTCGGCCGGATCGTTTTGGAGATCGGCGTCCATGAGGATGATCCATCGTCCCGCGGCTTCCTGCATCCCGTAGTAGATCGCCGCGCTCTGGCCGGATCGGACCGTCAGATCGAGCCAGCGCACCGAGAAGTGCGGGCTGGCCGACGGGCGGTCGAAGCGATCGGTGCTGCCATCGTTGACGAGGAGGATCTCGGCCCTCCAGCCAAGCTTCTCCAGCGCGCGATCGATCTCCGAAAGGAGCTGCGGCAGATTTTCCGATTCGTTGTAAAAGGGGACCACCACGGAAAATTCGGGCGCCCCGGCGTTCCCCGGGTCGTCTTTCATGGCAAGGAGGGCTGCTCTCCGAAAAGATGGAGGAGGGCCAGCTCGAGGCCGATCTGCTTTCCGCCTACGCGCAGCATCCGCCGGTTGGCCTCCGAAAGGAGGAGGAGAGCCTTTACCCAGAACCGCACGCTCCGCTTTTTCGCGGCGCAGACCGTCATGCCCAGTTGCCAGGCGCTTACGGAGCCACCGCTCTTCTTTTTCGGAAAGTAATCCAGGGCCTCCGGAGCGACCTCCGCCTTGGCGAAGCGCCCGGAGCCGCCCAAGCGCACCCGGCCCTTTTCCCACAAGAGGAGGCCCAAAGCCGCCAAGCGAATCTTCTGCGCCAGCGCCAAGAGGAGGCCCATTTCGCTCTCTCCCTGGCGCAGAAGCGCGCGCAGATCCTGCAACGCCTCGGCGGCTCTTCCCGCCACGACGGCATCGCAGAAGTCCCAGACCCCTCCGGCGTCCCCGCCGCCCAAAAGCAACCGGAGATCCTCCGGGGCGATGGGTCCTCCATCGGCCAGATAGAGGGCCAGCTTCTCGATTTGGGAATCGAGCCGTTGGCGATCCCCTCCGCACGCGGCGAGCAGCCGCTCGCAAAGCTCGCCCGTGGGGGTCAGGCCGCGGCTCCGCAACCGCTCGGCGATCTCGCCCAAGGCCTTGTCTTCGTTCCGATCCGCCCCCAGAGGGGCGAAGAGATGAACCGAAGCGATTTCGCGCAGCGCCCGCAGGAATTGCCTCCGCTCATCGACCGCACCCGCTTGAATCACCAGGATCACTTCTTCGGGAACCAGGTTGCGCAGCACCGCGAGCAGGCTCGCCAGCGAAGCGGACACCTTCTGGTCCCGGCCGGCTCCCGTCGAGCCGAGGCAATGGACATCCTTCCAAAACACCACCTTCCGCCCCCCGAAAAGAGACCCGGATTGCAGGCTCTCCTGCAGACGGCCGATCTGCGCGCACGCCTCGGCTGCGGTCTGCCCGTCCCCCGGGACGCTTTCAAAGGAAGGATCCTCGAGCAACCCTTCCTCTTCCAGGAAGAGCCGGGCCAGGCGCTTGGCTTCGTATTCGTCTTCCCCGCCGAAGAAATGAATCGCTTTACTCTTGCCGGCAAGAGGCGTCATTGCAATAAGATCATTCGAGGCAATGGAACACTTGTGGGCACCGTGGCGCAAGGCTTATCTCGATGAGCCGACGCCGCCGAGGGGGACCCTCTTCGAGGAGATCGCCAGGGAATCCAGAGATCGTGAGAACCTCGTCCTTTTGCGCGGCCGCACGACCTTCGGCCTGCTCAACCGCTTCCCCTACAACGTCGGCCATTCGATGGTGGTTCCCTACCGCTCCGTCGCCCGCCTCGATGCGCTGACGGAAACCGAGCTGCTCGAAGCGATGGCGATGCTCCGGAAGCTCCTGGTCGCCATCGAGCGGGTATTGGCCCCGCACGGCTTCAACGTCGGGCTCAATCAAGGAGCGGCCGCCGGAGCGGGCATCGAAGGACACCTCCACTGGCACCTGGTTCCCCGTTGGAGCCACGATGCGAACTTCATGACGACCACCGCCGGGACCCGGGTCCATCCGTCGGATCTGGAGACCGTCTACCGGTTGCTTTATGAAGCTCTCCATCCGGAAGACCCCGCATTTCCCGCGCCGGAATCCTCCCGTTCTTCCGGGTCACCGCCGTGAAGAAAATCTCTTTACAGAGCTGCACTATCCTTCGTAGCATCGCCCCTCTTTTCCGATGAGTGACAAAAAGCTCCGCATTGGACTCCCCAAGGGCAGCTTGGAGGAAGCGACCGTCGAGCTTTTCCGTCGCGCCGGCTACGTCATCAGCCGCTCCTCCCGCGGCTACCGGCCCTATATCGATCATCCGGGAATGGAAGTCCGCCTCGTCCGGCCTCAAGAACTGGCCCGCTACGTCTCGCAGGGATTCCTCGATTGCGGAATCACCGGAATGGATTGGATCCTGGAAAACGAGGCCTCCGTCCAGCTCGTATGCGAGCTGCCGTATAATCGCTCCACCCGGCTTCCCGTGCGCTGGGTGCTCGCCGTCCACGAGAGCTCGCCCATCCGGAATGTGAAAGACCTGGAAGGCAAACGAATCGCCACCGAGGCGGTTCGCTTGGTAAGCCATTACCTGGAGCGGCACGGTGTCAAGGCGGAGGTGGAGTTCTCCTGGGGAGCTACGGAAGTCAAGGTCCCCGAGCTGGTCGACGCCATCGTCGACATTACGGAGACGGGCTCCTCTCTCCAAGCCAACAATTTGCGGGTCATCGACACCGTCCTGCAGAGCTATCCGCAGTTTCTCTGCTCCCACTCCGTCTGGGCGGACGCGGAACGGCGGAAACAGATCGAGTCTCTGGCCTTGCTCCTCTTAGCCGCCCTGCGCGCCGAAGAAAAGGTTGGCCTCAAGATGAACGTAGCCAAGGACCGCATCGAGCCGGTGCTGAAGGTCTTGCCCGCCCTCCGGAGGCCGACGGTCTCTCCTCTGGCCGATGGGGAGTGGCTCGCCGTGGAAACCATCCTCGACGAAAGCCAGGTCCGCGACCTGATCCCGAGATTGAAGGAGCTGGGCGCGGAGGGGATTATCGAATACCCGCTCAACAAGGTCATTTATTGACCAGCGGGAAGCGCGAAGAAGGATTGCCGGAATGGGTTCCCTCAAAAAACGCCGCAAGGCGAAGATGAACAAGCACAAGCGCCGCAAGCGCAGGCGCCAGCATCGCCACAAGAAGAGGCTGCGTTACAAGGTCGGCTGAGCGGGAAGCGAAGCCCGGCGACGAGCGTCCGCAGGAGGATCGCATAGCCCGGAGGATGACAGGCCTATTGGAGAATTTCCTCGACAGACCCGAATCGACCCAGCAGCATGTGGGACGTCCGAACCCAGCTCTCCGGAGAGCCGTGGGACGCAGCGAGGCCGGAATGCGCGGGTTATTTTCCCGACCTAGAGGCGATCGTCCGAACGCCGCAGCGCGCATCCGGCGCGCGCTGGGGCTCCTTGCTTGTTGCGCAATGGTGCCTTGGCTCCTCGGCGGGCACGACCTCCAGGCGGCCCGCCATCATCGCCACCCGAGAGCAGCTTCCCTGTACACGGCCGTGCCCACCGCATGGGAGGCCGACCGGTTGGTGGAGGCCACCGCCGCGCTCCTCTTCGATCCGGTCGCCAACCGCATCCTCTTTGCGCGCAACCTCGACATGCCGCTGGCCCCCGCCAGCACGACCAAGCTCATGACCGCTCTCCTGGTTTACGAACTGACCGGGCTGCAAGGCTTCGTGACCGTTCTGCCCCCGGATACCGCGGTCGAACCCTCGCACGTCCCGTTACGGATCGGACAGCGGATCTCCGTCTCCGAGCTCGTCCAGGATCTGCTCGTCGGCTCCTGCAACGATGCCGCCCTCGCCCTCGCCCGGTCGACCTGCGGATCGGTTCCGGCTTTCGTCCACCAGATGAACCGGAGGGCGTGGGAGATGGGATGCCTGCACACCCACTTCGTCGACCCCCACGGTCTGGCTTCGCTCCGGCAAGGCCAGGTGACCACCGCCCGGGACCTGCTGCGCATCTTTCAGGCGGTGTTGAACGTGCCCTCCCTGCGCCAGATCCTCATGACCCGCACCGTAGCCACCCGGAGCGGGAATCAACTGCGGATTCTCCACAACCACAATCGCCTGCTCGGAAAGTATACGGGGATGGGTCCGGCCAAGACCGGATGGACTCGCGAAGCGCGCCACACCTACGCCGCGGCCTGCCAACGGGACGGCCACCCCCTTCTGCTAATCCTCCTGCACAGCCCGGACAAGTGGAAGGACGCCATGGTCCTTTTCAACTACGGCTTCGGACAGGTCAAATCCGGCACCGTGACCGCGCCCTCCTATCGACCGCTTTGAGCGCAAGCTTCCTGCGGCCGGGCGCAATCGCGCAGACGCACAGGCTATGAATGAGGTCCTGGCCAGCATACTTTTAGGGATCATAGAAGGCCTCACCGAGTTCCTTCCCGTTTCCAGCACCGGCCACCTGCTGATCGCGGAACACTGGCTCGGCGCCCGCTCGGAAACCTTCAACATTTTCATCCAGCTGGGTGCCGTGCTCGCGGTCACGCTGCTGTATCGGCAGAAGATCGCCGGCCTGATCACGGGCATCGACCAGCCGCAGAACCTCGATTACGTGCTCAAGCTCGCAGCGGCCTTCGCGCTCACCTCGATCCTCGGGCTCGCCGCGAAGAAAGCGGGCTGGAAGCTGCCCGACCAGCTCGCTCCCGTGCTGTTGGCCGTCTTCGCCGGAGCGGTTTGGATCTTTCTGGCGGAGAGGCGATTGCGCTTGATTAAGCCGACCGACCGCATCGGCTGGTCGACCGCGTGCGCCGTAGGGATCGCGCAAGTGCTCGCCGGCGTCTTTCCCGGCCTCTCCCGTTCCGGGGCCACCATCCTCACCGCCCTCCTCTTCGGCGTCGAGCGTCCGGCGGCGACGGAGTTCGCCTTCCTGCTGGGCATTCCGACCATGTTCGCCGCCAGCGCATTTTCTTTCGTCCGGGAGACCCATTTTTTCCGCGACCTTCCCTCCGATTCCTGGGAAACGCTGCTGCTCGGCTTCCTCGTCTCCGGAATCACCGGCTTCGCCGCGGTCCGCTGGCTGCTGCGCTACGTGCAGAGCCACACCTTCATCCCTTTTGCCTGGTACCGGCTTGCCCTGGGTTCTGCGCTGGTCGCGCTGCTCGGTTTTCCTTGGAAGAGCTAAGCAGACCGTACGAAAAGCAGAGCTTGAGGACGCTCTCGTAGGTGAGCCCCGGAGCGGTCGTCAGCTCCGCCTCCGGAACCACCACCAGGAACCCGCTGAAAGGAGTGGGAGAGGTGGGGATGAACACGGTGCAGAGGCTTCCTTCGCCGGACTCGACCGGCAACCGACCGGTGACGAAGCCGAGCGCCCTCGGTCCCCTCTCCGAGAGAGAAACGTAGACGACCGGGCTCGATTGGAAGGCCCGGGCATCCGATCTTCCCAGGTTGCGGAGCGCTTCGACAGCCTCCTTGGCCGTCTGATAGATGGGGCTGACGAACGGAACCCGCCGGACGATCCGCTCGACGGCCCGAAGAAGAGAGGAGCCGACGAAGTTCCCCGCCGCGAATCCGACCAGGAGGACGATAAGCAGGCTGATCACGAAGCCGGCTCCCGGAATATGCCCTCCGAAGTGTTCCCGCAGGAAGTTCGACCCGGGCAGAAGGCGTGCCCGGACCAGAAGGGTGAGAAACGCGTCCGCCGGTCCGTTGACGATGCCGTAGACCAGCTGGATGACCCAAAGGGTCACCACGGCGGGGAGCAGGACGAAAAGCCCCGCGAGAAACTTCCCGCGCAACCACGGCCAGACCGCTCCGGGCCCGGCATGCGTTCCCGATCCCGCCGAGAGCATCCGCCCCCGCTCCTCCGATTCCGCCGCCATCGCTCCTCTTTTCCGAGCCTATTGGTCCTCGCTTCCCGGCTCCGCCCCTCGTCGTCCTCTTCTCCAACCGCGACCATCAACGATCTTCCGGCGGGGAAGTCGAGCCCAAAGATCGCGCAAGCGCGCACCGGGTGCAAACAACGACCCGATCGCCTAACAAGGAGACGGGAAGAGCCCACGTCCGGTCATGAGCAAGACCCCCCGCCGCCGTTCCGTCCGTCCGTCCCCGGCCATGCAAGGGCGGGTCGCGGCGATGGTGGAGATGCTCGAACGGGTCGGCACCGTCGAACGGATCCTCGAAACCCCGCCCGAGGCGCCCGGAATCGCGTTAGAACGAGTGCGCGTGAAGACCCTGGACCGGGAAGGGAAGGCCTACAGGAGAATCGTCCGGGAATACAACCGGATCCGGCCGGAATTCCTCGCTGCTCTGGCCAAGAACCCGACCACGCGCGCGCTCGCCCTGCTCTCCGTCGGCAAGGAAGGAGTGGAGATGATGGAGCGCGGACAGGTGCCCAAGAGGAAGTGGGGAGAGGCGGTCGACCGGGACGGGGTCTTGCGCGACCGGACCACGCTCTTTCAGGTTCGAGCGATCCTTCCCCGAAGCGTGCGCCGCGTTGCCGCCGCGCTCGAGAAACCGGCTGACCGGTGGAATTGCCACCACGTCGTCCAAAAAAGCGCTCTCCCGCTCGACGGGGGAAATCCGAATGACCCGAGCAACCTCGTGGTGATCTCGACCTTCACGAGCGGAAACAATCGGGAGAACGCCCACCATTTTCTCCACGCCGCCATTCTGCATCCACAGCTTCATCTTCCTCCGGGCTCGGTGACCGATGCGTACATCCCCCGTCCGCTCTTCCCGTTTTACCCTCCGACTCGGAAAGCCTTCGCGAGCGTGGAAGAAGTCCGGCAGGAGCTGAAGAGGCTCGATCCGAAGGCCGAGCTTCCGCCGAGCTGGCAGAGGCGCCTGGTCGCTTTCTCTCGTGCCGCGGGCAAGCTGCCGTATGAGGTGCCCGAGGAGTGCCGGTCGGCGGTGCGCACCTATCAAAACATCTATTACCAGCCGGAAAACCGGAGGCCGGAACAAGAGCAAAGAGCCAGGACCGAGGCGGCCGCCGAAGGGGCGGTGCTCGCCCGCTGGTTTCTGCCCGCCGGAGCCCGGGTCGAGGGCAAGGCCCTTCCCTTCGACCATGCGCCGAGATTCCGATTGCCGATCCTACCCGCTCGTGGCAATGTTCTCGGCAAGCCCGGGAGCACGCCCGCTTCGACAGGCAGATCCTACCAGAACCCTGACGGCCGATCCCTCCAGCGCTGAGCGTCAACGGTCAACGCACCAACGAACAGAAACCGCCAGTTTCCCTATGAACTACAAAACCTATGTCGCCCTGATCAATGAGGAAGAGCAAGCGGCAGGCTTTCAACCCTTCGTTGGACGCCCGGCGTCCCGGGTGACGGCCTTTGCGCAAGAGGCGGAAGAACGGTACGGAATCGTGATTCCCCCGGATTATCTCGATTTTCTGCTGCTGGCCGACGGCATTGCGCATAACGGGGTCGTCTTCTACGCGATGGACCAAGAAGAAGAGGAGGACCAATTTCTTCCCGGCCTGATCGCGGAAAATCTAACGGCGCAGGGCCTTCAGAAGCCGCCCGAGTATCTCCTACTGGGCCATTCGGACCTCTTTCGCTACGCCTATTGTTATCCGGAGCGGAAATACTATGCCCTGGACGCCGACACCCTGGAGCCGGCCGCGGAATTTTCCAACTTCAACGAATTGATGATCAACGCCCTCAAACATGAAGCGCTGGGGCTCTTCGACGAGGACGAGGAGCCCGGGGAGGCTCGAGAAGACGAGATTCTCGATGAATACGAGGAGGAAGGCTTCACCGAAGAGGACGACCGGACTTGCGACCCGTCCCTCCGGGAAGAGCCGGGCTCCGAGGAAGAATCGAAGAGGAAAGACCCTCCGCCGGAAGGGGGATAGGCAAGCCCGTCCGTGGGCGGCAGGCTACTCTCGGATCTGGCCGGAGCCGACCACGACGTACTTGTACGAAGTCAGCTCCTCGACCCCCATCGGGCCTCGTGCGTGGATCTTGTCGGTGCTGATCCCGACTTCGGCGCCCAAGCCGAACTCTCCTCCGTCGGTGAAGCGAGTGGAGCTGTTCCAGTAGACCACCGCCGAATCGACCGAGCGGAGGAACTCTTCCGCCGCGTCCCGATCCTCGGTCACGATGGCGTCCGAATGGCTCGAACCGAACTGCTCGATGTGGGAGAGCGCCTCGGGCAACCCATCCACCACCCGCACGGAGAGGATCATGTCGAGGTATTCGGTCGCCCAATCTTCCGGTGACGCCGGAACCACCTCGGCTCCCCCAAGGCGTTGCGTCTCCTCGTCGCCGCGGACCTCCACGCCGCGCGCGCGCAGCTCCCGCACCATTCCGGGGAGGAACGCGCGGGCGATCCTCCGGTCGACCAGCAGGGTTTCCATCGCGTTGCAGACCGCAGGGCGCTGGCATTTCGCGTTGAGCACGATCTTCCGCGCCATCTCCAAATCGGCGGCCGCTTCCACGAAAACATGGCAGATGCCCTGAAAATGCTTGATGACCGGCACTTGGGCGTGCGTGACAACCGCCTCGATGAGGCCGGGGCCCCCCCGAGGGATCAGGAGATCGAGATAGCGGCGCTGCCGGCAGAGGATGGGAATGGAAGCCCGGTCGACCGTGGGGAGCAGCTGAACCGCCTCCGGCGGGAGTCCCGCCCGATCGAGGCCGTTCCGCACGGCTTGCGCGAGCGCCGTGTTGGAGTAAAAGGCTTCGCTGCCGCCGCGGAGCACGACCGCGTTGCCGGCTTTCAGGCAGAGCGCCGCTACGTCGACCGTGACGTTGGGACGGCTCTCGTAGATCACCCCGATGACGCCGATGGGAACCCGCACCTTCCGAATCCGAAGTCCGTTCGGGCGGATCCGCTCTTCGAGGACCCGGCCGAGCGGGCTGGGCAGCCTCCGGACCTCCTCGATCCCGCGCTGCATCGTCGAAAACGCCTTCGGCGAAAGCGTCAGGCGGTCGAGCAGCGCGGGGGAAAGTCCCTGGGTGCACCCAAGCTCCCGATCGAGCCGATTGGCCTCTTCGATCCGCGGCCGTGACTCTTCTAGGGCCTCTCCGATCGCGGCGAGAGCCCCGTCGATCTCCCCCGCGGAGAGCCGCGCAACCTTCCGGGCGGCTTCTTTCGCCTTCCGGCAGACCGCTTCGATCTGCGCTTCCAAGGTATTCATCGCTGTCCCCGCGCAAGAAAAAGCGTACCGACGGGCTCCCCGGCGGCGATTCTCCGGAGAACCGCCTTGGCCCGTCCGTCGGCGATCTGCATAGGGATTCCTGCGCTCCCGGCGATCCGGGCCGCTTCCACCTTGGTCACCATGCCGCCCACCGAACGCTCGCTACGGGTCTGTCCCGCCATGGCCTCGATCTCCTCTGTGATCTCTTCGACTAGCGGGATGATCTTTCCTCCTTCCTGGTCGCGTTCCCGCAGGCCGGGGACGTTCGAGAGGATGATCAGCTTGTCCGCGTTCACCATCGAGGCAACATGGGCCGAGAGCCGGTCGTTGTCTCCGAATTTGATCTCCTCATAGGAAACCACGTCGTTTTCATTGATGACCGGAATGAAAATCTTCCTCGAGAGCAGATGCTCCATCGTCTTGCGCGCGTTTTCGTAGAGGGTGCGACTATCCAGATCGAGGTAGGTCAGCAAAAACTGCGCGACATGATAGCCGCATTCGGCGAAGAGTTCTTCGTACAAGCGCATGAGCTGCGGCTGCCCGACCGCCGCGCAGGCTTGCAGCTCCTCGATCGCCGTCGGCCTGCGGCCATAGCCTAAAAGGCCCATGCCGCTGCCGATGGCGCCGGAACTGACCAAGACGATCTCCCAACCGTCCTTCTTGAGCCCGACAACCTGTTCAACCAGCCTGCGAATCTGCGGCAAATCCAGGTCGCCCTCGGGGGTGCTCAGAACCCCGGTCCCGAGCTTGACCACCCAACGCGGATGCACCCGTCCCGCCCGCGCCTTTTCCCCGCCCGGTTCGGTCATACGCACCCTGCCGTGCGCTCGAAGGCCGTGCGAGCCGCCCGGGGCGCCCTCCTTACCTCCCGTTCTTCCTTCGGGAGAACCGCAGGCCTTGGGCGGACACGGCCCGCAGGGAACATCCGACGCATCGTTATCATTCATATATGGATGCTCGCCCGCCTTCCCGCAACGGCTTTGTCCTTCCGGGCCGGGTGCAGCCCGGATGTCACTTCCCTCCCTGAGAGGAGCGTCCCTGGAAAAGCGCCCTTTTCTCCTCCGCCGAATCGAGGCAGATTGGCTCCATGACGCCCGACGCGGAGCTTCCCGCAGAAATTCTTCTGGTCGGCTGCGGCTACGTGGGCACGCGCCTCGCGCTGAGCCTCCGGGATCGAAGGGCTCGAGTCCGCGCGTGGGTCCGAAGCGAGGAGAGCCGGGCGCGGCTGGTCTCTCTGGGCATCCCGGCGCTGGCGGGAGACGTCGGCTCCCGCGCGGCGTGGGAGAGGCCGGCCGCCGCTCCCGATTTCCTGATCTACGGCCCCTCTTCCTCCCGCGGCGGACCTAAGGAGTTCCAAAACGTCTTCGTCGACGGGCTCGCCCACGCTCTTCGACGCTTTCCGGGATCGCCTCTTTTCTTTCTCTCCTCGACCTCGGTTTACGGCCAGGTGACGGGCGAGCTCGTCGACGAGCGATCCGTCGCCGAGCCCGAATCGGAAACCGGCCGAATCCTCCGGCAGGCCGAGCGGATGGTGCTCGAGGCCGGCGGAGTCGTTCTTCGGATCGCCGGGATCTACGGTCCGGGCCGGACGCATCTTCTCGACCGGTTCTTGCGCGGGGAAGCGACGATCTCGGCCGTCGACCGGTGGATCAACCAGGTCCACCGCGACGACATCGTCTCCGCCATCCTGCATTTCCTCTCCTTGCCTCTTCGGGGCGAAACGGTCAACATCGTGGATGATGCCCCGGTCAGGGAGAGCCAGTTTTACGGCTGGTTGGCCGACACATTGGCGATGCCGACACCTCCCCCCGGAGGAGAATCCGACTTTCCCGGTCGAAAGCGGAAACGAACACACAAGCGGGTGTCCAACGCCAAGGCTCACGCTTTGGGGTGGAAGCCGCTCTACCCGTCGTTCCGGGAGGGTCTGCTTCCCCTCGTACGCGGGCGGGTCCTGCCGAAGCCATCCTAAAGGAGAGCACGATGCATCAGGCCAAATTGCTCGACGGCCGGCAGGCGGCGGCCGCCGTTCATGAGCGGACCCGGGCTCGAGTCCGGAAGCTGCGCGCCCGAGGGATCGAACCGGCGGTTGTTTTCTTCCGGGTCGGCGACGACCCCGCCTCGGAACTCTATGTCCGCAGGAAGGAAAAGCAGGCCCGGGAACTCGGTATCCGCTCGGAAACCGTCGTCCTGCCCGCACCGAGCACGGAACGGGAGCTCCTCGATCGCATCGAGGAGAAGAACCGCGATCCCGGGATCCACGGCATCCTCGTGCAAATGCCCCTTCCCCAGCAGATCCGCGCGGAGGCCGTCTGCCAAGCGATCCATCCGGCGAAGGATATCGACGGCTTTCATCCCGTCAACGCCGGGAAGCTGCTTCTCGGCGATCCGTCGGGATTCGCTCCGTGCACGCCCGCGGGGATCTGCGAGCTCTTCCGGCACTACGGCCTCGTGACGTCCGGAGCCGAAGTCGTGATCCTGGGGCGGAGCAACATCGTGGGAAAGCCGCTTGCGGCTCTCCTGCTGGCCAGAGGATCGCAAGGCGATGCGACCGTCACGGTGCTCCACTCGCAGAGCCGGCACATAGCGGAGCACTGCCGGCGGGCGGACTTTCTGATCGCCGCTATCGGCAAAGCCGAATTCGTCCGGGGTTCGATGATCAAGCCGGGGGCGGTCGTCGTCGACGTGGGCGTCACCCGACTGCCGCTCCCCTCGGTCCCGGGAAAAAGCAGGATCGTCGGCGACGTGCATTTCTCCGAAGCGGTTCGGATCGCCGCCTGGCTCACCCCGAATCCGGGAGGAGTCGGCCCCATGACCATCGCGATGCTCCTGGCCAACACGGTCGAGGCCGCCGAGCGGCTCGCCGGTTGATCCCGCCGGGAACCGGACCTCGGCCGCTGCCGCGCTTCCGGCGGCAAACCGAGGCGGGCCATCCGCTACTCGCTGCCCGAGCGGCCGGCGGAAGCCCGTTGGAGAAGCTGACTCCACTGCGGCCGATCGGAGGAAGCCTCCTCCTCGAGCGCGGGCTGCTGCGCGGGCGGCTCGCCATGCTCGATCAGCCGGAGATGGCGGTACTTTTGGAATCCCGTCCCCGCCGGAATCAAGCGGCCCATGATGATGTTTTCCTTGAAGCCGCGGAGCTTGTCGATCTTCCCGAGCGTGGCGGCCTCGGTAAGGACACGGGTGGTGTCCTGGAAGCTCGCCGCCGCAATGAAGCTTTCGGTCTCCACCGAGGCTTTGGTGATGCCGAGGAGCACGGGGATCCCTTCGGCCGGCTTGCCGCCCTTGGCCTCCACTTCCCGGTTGACCCGTTCGAACTCCAGCCGCTCGACCTGCTCCCCCCAAAGGAACGGGGTGTCCCCCGCGTCGAGGATCTTCACCTTGCGCAGCATCTGCCGGATGATGATCTCGATATGCTTGTCGTTGATTTCGACACCTTGGAGCCGATAGACCTCCTGCACCTCGTTGAGAAGATACTCCTGGAGCTCCTGCACTCCGCCTACCTCCAGAATCTCCTGCGGGACGATAGGACCCTCGGTGAGCTGCTGCCCCTTGCGCACCACGTCGCCCTTGAAGACGATCAGATGCTTGGAGAGCGGGATCAGGTGCTCTTCTTCCTGCCCTGTTTGCGGGTCCTGTATCAAGAGGCGCCGCTTGCCGCGGACGATGCCGCCGTCCTCGACGACCCCGTCGATTCGGGCGATTTCCGCCGAATCTTTCGGGCGCCGCGCTTCGAAGAGCTCGGCCACGCGGGGCAGGCCCCCGGTGATGTCCTTGGTCTTGACGAGCTTGCGCGGGGTCCGGGCGATTCGCTGCCCGGCGGCGACCTCCTCCTGCGGCTTGACCTCGATTCGGGCTCCCGCCGGAATGCCGTAGAAGGCGAGGGCCTCCCCGGTCTTCGGATCGCGAATTACGATCTGCGGGTGGAGGTCGTGCTTATGCTCGATGACGACCGTTCCGATCTGCTTGGTCGCCTCGTCGAGCTCCCTCTTGACCGTCACTCCTTCGATGATGTCGTGAAACTCGACGATGCCCGCCTTCTCGGTCAACACCGGCACGTTGTACGGATCCCATTGCACGAAGACCTGGCCTTTCTTCACCTCGCCTCCATCCGGCACGGAGATGAGGCTGCCCATGACGATCGTATGGCGCTCGAGCTCGCGGCCGGACCGATCGACGACCGAAAGGAATCCGGATTTGTTCAGGACGACGAAATTGCCGTCGAGCGAGCGTACCACCCGCAAGTCCGAGTACTGGACAATCCCGTCGTTCTTGGCGCGGATCTGCGGCTGCTTGAAGATCTGCGAAGCGGTCCCCCCGATGTGGAACGTTCGCATCGTCAACTGCGTGCCCGGCTCTCCGATCGATTGCGCGGCGATCACCCCGACCGACTCGCCCAGCTTCGCCATCCGGTTGGTTGCCAGGTTGAGCCCGTAGCACTTAGCGCATACCCCCCACTTGCTTTCGCAGGTGAGGACCGAGCGGATGCGGACTTTCTCCACACCGAGCTGCTCGATGGCGCGTGCCTTGGCGTCGTCGATCATCTCCCCGCTCGCCACCAGCTTGTTCCGAGTAACCGGATCGGTGATGTCCTCGCACGAGATCCGACCGTAGATCCGATCGCTCAGCTTGACGATTTCCTCGTCTCCCTCATAGATCGCCTGGACGATCAGCCCGTTGGTCGTTCCGCAATCCTCCTCGGTAACCACCACGTCCTGCGCCACGTCGTGGAGCTTCCGCGTCATGTAGCCGGCGTCCGCCGTCTTGAGCGCGGTGTCCGCCAACCCTTTCCGCGCCCCGTGGGTGCTGATGAAGTATTCGAGGACCGAAAGCCCTTCCCGGAAGTTCGAGGTGATCGGACGCTCGATGATTTCTCCGGAGGGCTTAGCCATCAGTCCCCGAATCCCCGCTAACTGGCGTACCTGCTGGCGGTTTCCCCGCGCGCCCGAATCGACCATCAGGTAAAGCGGGTTGAATTCGCCTCGATCCCGGCTGCTTTCCAGGGTCCGGAAGATCATGTTGGAGATTTCGTCGGTGGCCTGTGTCCAAATGTCGACGATCTTGTTGTAGCGCTCTCCGTCGGTGACCGCGCCCGACCGGTATTGGCGCTCCACGACGGCCACGCGCTCCTGGGCCTTGGCCACGACCCGGGCCTTCTCTTCCGGAATGATCATGTCGCTCATTCCGATGGAAATGCCCGCCCGCGTCGCTTCCTGGAAGCCTACCTGCTTCAACCGGTCGAGGCACGCTGCCGTCTCTTCCCGGCCCACAAGCTGATAGCAACGGAGGATGATCTCGCCGAGCTGCTTCTTTCCCGCCGTCTTGTTATAGAACCCCAAGCCTTTCGGCCAGATCTGGTTAAAGATCACCCTTCCCGGAGTCGTTTCGATGAGCTTCTTCTCCTTGTCTCCGAACGGCGTATCCCGCCCGAAGTCGGGATTGGCAAAGAGAATGGGGTCGTGGGTCCGGATCACTCCCTCGGCCAAGGCAAAGAGCACCTCGTCGGCGTCCGCGAAGATGGGCCGCCTGGACGGCGGGGAGCCCGGCGGGAGCCGATGAGGCGCCTGGGTGAGGTAGTAGCAGCCGAGCGTGATGTCCTGCGTAGGCGTCATGATCGGACGCCCGCTCGAAGGCGAAAAGATGTTTTGGGAAGAGAGCATGAGCAGGCGCGCCTCGAGCTGCGCCTCGATCGAAAGAGGGACGTGAACGGCCATCTGATCCCCGTCAAAGTCCGCATTGTAGGCGGTACAGACCAGCGGATGGATCCGGATGGCGTCCCCTTCGATCAGGACCGGCTCGAAAGCTTGCACCGAGAGGCGGTGTAGCGTCGGAGCCCGGTTCAAGAGCACTGGATGCCCCTGGGTAACCTGATCGAGGATATCCCAGACAAGGGGATCCTGTTTTTCGATCATTTTCTTGGCGCTGCGCACCGTGTGCACATGCCCCAGCTCCCGGAGCCGCCGGATCATGAACGGTTCGAAAAGCACCAGTGCCATCTTCTTGGGCAAGCCACACTGGTTGAGCTTCAGCTCCGGCCCGACCACGATCACCGAGCGGCCGCTGTAATCGACCCGCTTGCCCAAAAGGTTCATGCGGAAGCGGCCCGTCTTCCCGCGCAGCATGTCCGAGAGCGACTTGAGCGGCCGGTTCCCCACCCCGGTCACGGCCCTGCCGTGCCTGCCGTTGTCGAGCAAGGCGTCGACGGCTTCCTGCAGCATCCGCTTCTCATTCCGGATAATCACCTCCGGAGTCTTGAGCTGCAGAAGGGTGCGGAGGCGGTTGTTCCGATTGATCACCCTCCGGTAGAGATCGTTGAGATCGGAGGTCGCGAAGCGCCCCCCTTCCAAGGGAACGAGCGGGCGCAGATCCGGCGGAATCACCGGAAGGATCTCCAGGATCATCCACTCGGGACGCGTGCCGACGCTCAAGAATCCCTGGATCAGCTTCAGCCGCTTCGCCATCTTCTTCCGGAGCTGCTTGCTCCGGGTCTGATCCATGGCCTGGGTGAGCTCTCTGGCGAGCGCCTCCAGATCGATCTGCTTGAGACAGTCCCTGACGGCCTCGGCTCCCATCTTGGCCACGAAGGAGCCCTCCCCGTATTGGGCCACCGCCTCCCGGTGCTCCTGCTCGGTCAAAAGCTGCTTGTGGCGGAGTTGGGTCCGCCCCGGATCGACGACGAGATAATCCTCGTAGTAGATCACCCGCTCGAGGTCGCGGGCGGTCATGTCCATCATAAGCCCGAGCCGGCTCGGCATGCACTTGAGGAACCAGATGTGCGCCACAGGCACGGCCAACCGGATATGCCCCATCCGCTGTCGCCGGACGCGGGAAAGGGTCACCTCGACGCCGCATCGATCGCAAACCACACCCTTATACTTGATCCGCTTGTACTTCCCGCAGGCGCACTCCCAATCCTTCGTCGGGCCGAAGATCCGCTCGCAGAAGAGGCCTCCTTTTTCGGGCTTGAAGGTCCGGTAATTGATCGTCTCGGGGTTTTTGACCTCGCCTTTGCTCCACGATTCGATGGTCTGCGGCGAAGCGATTGTAATGCAGGCTTCGTTGAAATCGCTCGACCGTTCCAACCCGAGAATTTCTCGAGCCGTCATGCTTTCGCTAACCATACTATGCCTCCACAGCGTTCCGCCTTTTTTGCGGTCGCAATTCCTCTGCCATCGGGCCCGGGCCGCCCGGGATCAAGCCGCTTCCGGACCGGCGGCGGCCCTGGGGGCCGCGCCGTCCGCCAGGCCGAGCTCGGGTGTGCTCCGAACAACCCCGATCTTCGGGTCCAAGCAGAGGCCCTGCAGCTCCTTGATCAGAACGTTGAACGACTCCGGTCGACCGGGCTCGAGGTAGTTCTCCCCCTTCACGATCGCCTCGTAGATCCTCGTCCTCCCGGAAACGTCATCCGATTTCACAGTGAGCATTTCCTGAAGAGTATACGCCGCGCCATAGGCCTCCATCGCCCATACTTCCATCTCGCCGAAGCGCTGCCCGCCGTACTGCGCCTTACCCCCTAGGGGCTGCTGGGTCACCAGCGCGTAGGGACCTACCGCGCGGGCGTGAATCTTGTCGGCTACCATGTGGTTGAGCTTCATCATGTAGATGACGCCTACGACCACCCGCTGATCGAAACGGTCTCCGGTGCGGCCGTCGTAAAGATAGGTCTTGCCGTCCTCGGCGAGGCCGGCCTCCCGAAGGAATTTCCGGATCTCCTCCTCTTTCACGCCGTCGAAAACGGGGGTGGCGACCGCGAAGCCCAGCTTGCGGGCGGCGATGCCCAGGTGCGTCTCGAGCACCTGGCCGACATTCATCCGGGATGGCACACCCAGCGGATTGAGCACGATGTCAACGGGGGTTCCGTCCGGCAGGAAAGGCATATCCTCGACAGGGACGATACGGGAGACGACCCCTTTGTTCCCGTGACGTCCGGCCATCTTGTCGCCGATCGAGATCTTTCTCTTGCTGGCGATGTAGACCTTGACCTGCTTGACGATTCCCGGCTCGATATCCTCCCGGCTTTCTACCTGGTCGAGCTCGGTTTCCTTGTCGTTGCGCAGCTGCTCGAACTTCGATTCGAAGCCGCCGATGATCTCGAAGATCTTGGTGCGGATCGGGCTGGGATCGATTTCGATATGGTCCCAGCAGGACGCCATCTTCCGCAGAAGGGTCTTGGTGATCTTGCGGTTCGCCGGAATCAGGATCTCTCCGGTTTCCGCATCCACGACATCCAGCGGAATCTTCTCGTTGAGAAGAATGTTGGAGAGGGCCTGGGTCAACTCCTCCTTGAGCTCGTTCTCCTTCTGCTCGTAGCGGCTTTCGATCTCCTTGATCTTCTGCTTAGCCTCGCCCAGGCCCAGCTTTTCCTTGTCCGCCTTCGACTGATGGCTGCTCACCCGGACGTCCATGACGATCCCGCTGGTGCCGGAAGGCACCCGCAAGGACGAGTCCTTCACGTCGGCAGCCTTATCGCCGAAGATGGCGCGCAGCAGCCGCTCCTCCGGAGCCAGCTCGGTCTCGCTGACCGGACTGATCTTGCCGACCAGGATGTCGCCCGGCTTGACCTCGGCTCCGATCCGCACGATGCCGTCGCTCCCCAGATTCTTGAGAGCCTCGTCCCCCACGTTCGGAATATCGCGGGTGATCTCCTCGGATCCCAGCTTGGTGTCGCGCGCGACGATCTCGAATTCGTCGATGTGGACGCTGGTGAACAGGTCCTCCTTGACCAAGCGCTCGGAGAGGACGATGGCGTCCTCGAAGTTGTACCCGTTCCAGGGCATGAAGGCGACCAGCAGATTCTGCCCCAGGGCCAGCTCGCCGTTGGCGGTGGAGGGGCCGTCGGCCAGCGGCTCTCCCCGCCTGACGACATCCCCTTTGCGGACGATCGGCTTCTGGTTGATGCAGGTGCCCGCGTTCGAACGCATGAACTTCCGCAGGGAATACATTCGCAGCCCGTTCTCGGGCTTCTCGCTCGTCTTCCTCTCGGCTTCGCCGGCGGCGGGCGAAGGCTCGATGACGATTTCGGTGCTGGTGACCGAAATCACCTTCCCGTCCACGTCGCTGAGGAGCACAGCGCCCACGTCTTCCACGACGCGGCGCTCCATCCCCGTCCCCACGATCGGAGCCTCGGGATTCAAGAGCGGCACCGCCTGCCGCTGCATGTTCGAGCCCATGAGGGCCCGGTTGGCGTCGTCGTGCTCCAGAAAGGGAATGAGAGCCGCCGCGACCGAAACCATATGCTTGGAGGAGACGTCCAGATAGTTGACCTTTTCGCGATCGACCTCCATGAACTCTCCGCGAAAGCGGACAGCGACCCGCTTGGCCTGGATGAGCCCGTTCTCGTCCACAGGAGTGGTCGCCATGCCGATGATCACGTTCTCCTCCTGATCGGCCGACAAGTAGACGATCTCGTTCGTCACCCTGCCGTTGACCACCTTCCGGTAGGGAGTTTCCAGGAAGCCGTACTCATTGAAGCGGCTGAAGCAGGCCATCGAGGCGATCAACCCGATATTCGGCCCCTCCGGAGTCTCAATCGGGCAGATCCTCCCGTAATGGGAAGGATGAACATCGCGCACCTCGAAACCGGCCCGTTCCCGGGACAGACCGCCCGGCCCGAGCGCAGAAAGGCGCCGCTTGTGGGTGATCTCCGACAACGGATTGATCTGATCCATTAGCTGGGAGAGCTGGCTGCGGGCGAAGAAATCGCGGATCGTCGCCGAAAGGGCCTTGGGATTAATGAGCTTCTGCGGCGTCATTCCCTCCGCGTTGACGTCGAAAAGAGTCATCCGCTCCTTGACGAGCCGCTCGGTCCGAGCCAAGCCGATCCGGCATTGGCTGGCCACCAGCTCCCCGACGCTCCGCACGCGCCGGTTGCCCAGATGGTCGATGTCGTCGGTCGTCCCCTCCCCATGCTGGAGGGAGATCAAGTAGCGCGTGGCCGCGACGATGTCCTCCGGAGTAAGCGTGCGCGTGTCTAAGCTCGCCTCGATCCCCAGCTTTTGATTGAGCTTGTATCTTCCGACTCTTCCCACGTCGTAGCGCTTGGGATCAAAGAGAAGCCTCTTGAGCAGGAGCTTCGCGTTGGCCTCGGTCGGCGGATCCCCGGGTCGCAGGCGCCGGTAGATTTCCTTGAGAGCCTCGCTCTGATCGCGAGCCGTATCGCGCCGCAGGCATTTGACGATCGTATCGTCCTCCCGGATGTTGACCACTCGGATGTTTTTGACGCCGGCCTCGCGGAGCAGGCGGACAGCCGTCTTGGTGAGGGGCTCGAGCCCCCGCACCAGCACCTTGCCCGCATCACGGGGGTCGCGCACCTCGCCCACGAGGACCGTATTGGGCAGATCCTCGTCGCGCGGCGGGGCGGCTTCGAGATCGAGGTCCTCCATCGGATAGAACAGCCCCAGGATCTCCTCGTCGCTCCCATGCCCCAGCGCCCGGAGCAGCGTCGTCACGAGAAACTTTCTCCGCTTCTTTCTGCGATCCAGGTGGACGTAAAGGAGATCGCTGGTGTCGAAAGCGACTTCGAGCCAGGTGCCCCGATCCGGGATGACGCGGAAGGAATAGAGAACCTTGCCGTTGAGGTGGAGGCTTGATTCGAAACAGATTCCGGGAGAACGGTGCAGCTGGCTGACGATCACACGTTCGGCTCCGTTGATGACGAAGCTCCCGTGCTCGGTCATCAACGGCAGCTCGCCCATGTAGACCCGCTCCTGCTTGATCCCGTTTTCGTCTCGCAGGCGGAATGTCACGTAGAGCGCCGCGGCATACGTCTCGCCGTTTCGCAGGCAATAAAGAGGCGAAAACTTGGGCGGGGCTATGTCATAGGAAACATATTCCAGACAGACCTTGCCGTCATAGCTCTCGATGGGGAAGACTTCCAGGAAGACGCCATGCAGGCCTTCCGGCTTCCGTTCCTCGGGAGGAACTCCCAGCTGGAGAAATTCCTCATAGGACCGAATTTGATGCGAGATCAAATTCGGCAGGGGCACCGATTCCACGATCTTACCGAAGTTTATCCGCTGCCAACCTCTTGTGCTCATGCCATTATCCGCATTGTCCCGACTGATCCGGCCAGCCCGACCGGTTTCCCCCTCGGGCTCCGATGCCCATCCCGGTACCGCCCGGTTCTCCTACTGAATCTCTACCTGCGCGCCGACCGCTTCGATCTTCTTCTTGATCGCTTCGGCTTCCTCCTTGGTGACCCCCTCCTTGATCGGCTTGGGAGCGCTCTCCACCAAGGCTTTGGCTTCCGCGAGGCCGAGACCCGACACGGCGGCCCGGACCTCCTTGATGACCGCGATCTTATTGGGGCCCACTTGCTTGAGGATCACGTTGAAGGCCGTCTTTTCTTCCGCCGCGGGCTTCTGGCCTTCGCCTCCCGCTCCGCCCGCCGGAGCGGCGGCCGCCACCGCCACGGGCGCCGCAGCGCTCACGCCCCACTTCTCTTCGAGCTGCTTGACCAATTGGGCCACTTCGAGAACCGTGAGGCTGCTCAACTGTTCCACTACCGCATTCAAGTCCGCCATGATTTCCTTTCCGATCCTGTAGCGCGACGCACCCGCGTCAGCGATTCTCCCCGGAGGGCTCCGAGGCTAGCAGGATCTTTTCTTTTTTTCTTCTCTTCGGGCGATCCCGGATCGCCCTCTTCGGCCGTTGTCCGAAGCTTGTTATTCCACTAGATGCGCCGATGATCCCTCTCCTCCCGCTCACCCCTCCGACGCGCCGCCTCCCAGCTTTTCCGCCCGGGCGGCCAGGGTTCGCGCCAGGGCCCGCGAGGGTTCCGCCAGGACGCTGAGCAATCGGGCGGCCGGCGCCTGCAGCAGCCCGAGCAGTTTCGCCCGCAGCTCCGCCCGCCCCGGGAGGTCCGCGAGCGCCGCGGCCTCGGAGGCGCCCAGCACCCGTCGATCGAGAATGCCGCCCACGAGCTGGGGACGGCTGAATTCGGCCGCAAAGTTCTTGAGGACTTTCGCGGCTGCCACCGGGTCGCCATGGGCGATCGCCGCAACCTGTCCCTTAATCGACCACTCTTCGGGCAACTCTCGAGTCTCCCGCAGGACACGGATCAGCGCTTGGTTCTTGGCGACCCGGCATCGCGCCCCGCCGGCGGCCAGCCGTCCGCGCAGCTCCCGGAACTCCTCCGCCCGCAGGCCCGTGTAGTTGATGAAAAGAATGTAGTCGGACCCGTTCAGCCACTCCCGGATCTCATTCGATAGAAATACTTTTTCCGGCCTCATGATCTGCTCCTCTCCCTTTTACTTGCGATGCAGCGCCGCAAGATCGAGCGGAACGCCCGGGCTCATCGTCGCGGAAAGCACCAACGACTCAATAAAGCGACCTTTCGCCGCAGCCGGCTTCGCCTTTTGCACCGCATCGATCGCCTGCGCGGCGTTCTCCTGCAACGCCGCCTCGGAGAAGGAACGACGGCCGATGACGATGTGCAGGTTCGCGCTCTTATCCATCTTAAACTCGACTCGCCCGGCCCGGCATTCGGCCACTGCGCCGGCCACGTCGTCCGTGACCGTTCCCGTGCGGGGATTGGGCATCAGGCCCCGGGGCCCGAGCACCCGGCCGAGCTTGCGCACCTCCTGCATGGCGTCGGGGGTGGCGATCGCCACATCGAATCCGGTGAATCCCTCGGAGACCTTTTTGATTAGATCCTCGAAGCCGACAAAATCGGCGCCCGCCGCCTTGGCCGCCTCCGCCGCCGATCCGCGGGCGAACACGGCGATGCGCACCTTCTTGCCCGAGCCGTGCGGCAGTCGAAGGCTGCCGCGCACCATCTGATCGCCCTGCTTCGGATCGACGCCGAGGTGCACCGAGAGCTCGACCGTCTCATCGAAGCGGGTCTTGGGCATCTTGCCTAAAACCTGGATCGCTTCGCCGATACCGTAGAACTTCCCCGGCTCGAGCAGCTTTGCCGCCTCGCGGTAGCGCTTGCTTCGTCGCGTCTTCACCTCGCTCTCCCTTCGTTTCTCGAACCCGGCCCGAAGGCCGGCGCAATAGGCGGGCTATCCCTCGATGTCGATTCCCATGCTCCGCGCCGTTCCGGCGATGATGCGGAAAGCCGCCTCGTCGGAGCCCGCGTTCAAGTCTTTCCTCTTCAAGCGGACGATTTCCATCACCTGCGCTTTGGTGACCTTCCCGACCTTCACGCGGTTCGGTTCCTTCGAGGCCGTGGCAATGTTGGCCGCCTTTTTCAAAAGCACCGCCGCCGGCGGGGATTTGGTGACGAAGGTAAAGGACTTGTCCTTATAGATCGTGATCACGACCGGAAGGAGCATCCCGGCTTCCTTCTGCGTCTTCGCGTTGAACTCCTTGCAAAACCCCATGATGTTCACGCCGTGCTGTCCGAGAGCCGGACCCACCGGCGGAGCGGGATTCGCCTGCCCGGCCGGTATCTGCAGCCTGACGATCGCCTGCACTTCTTTGGCCATCTTCTTCTCGTCTCCCTCACCCGTCGTTTCGCATTCAGCGCCGGCTCATGGTCACGACCGGGCCTACGCCGCTTTTTCCACTTGCCAGAATTCGAGCTCCACCGGCGTCGAGCGTCCGAACATGTTGACCGAAATCCAGAGCTTCCCGCGCTCGAGGTCCACCTCTTCCACGACGCCTTCCGAGTTGAGGAAGGGGCCGTCGCCGACCTTCACCCGATCGCCGACGGCGAAGGAAGTCTTGGGCGTGGGGCGTTCGCGCCCCTCTTCCATCTGGCGCAGGATATCTTTAACCTGGTCGGGCGGCATCGGCATCGGATTTTCGCCGCCGGCGAATCCGATCACTCCCGGCGTCTCGCGAATGAAGTACCAGCTCTTTTCGATCAGCTTGTTCTGGGCGTCGCGCAGCCGCATCCGGACGAACACATAACCGGGATAGATCTTCCGATCCATTTGGACACGCTTGCCCCTGCGGATCTCCGAGATCCGCTCCACCGGGATCACCACCTGCCCGACCAGATCCCCCATCTCCTCGGTTTGAATGCGCTTTTCGATACTCTTCTTGACCCGCCCTTCGTGGCCGGAAAGCACATGAAGGACATACCACTGCCCCTGCTCTTCGGGCGCCTGCTGCGCCTCGCGGCCCTCTTTCTCGGTCAACACGGTTCCTTGCGCCCCTTCCCGCGGTTTCATCGAGCGTCCTATAACTGCAGCCTAGTGAGGAATCCCACCACTTTCACCAACAAGAAGTCCGCCAGCGTGACCACAGCAGCCAGCAGGACCGAAGAGATCGCCACCACCACGGTCGAATCGATCAGCTCCCGGTAGCGACGCGCTCCCTTTTCCTGCGGCTCCCATGGCCACGAACACTTCTTGAGCTCTCCAACGACCTCGTTGAGGAAGACCACCACTCGTTGTCCGTGCCGCCTCCACAGCCATCCCAGCGCAACGAGGCCCGCCATGGCGAGCCCCAGCGCAACCCACGTTGTTAAGGAAATGGTTCGCATAGCCGCAGGGCAGGAGGGACTCGAACCCCCAACCAACGGTTTTGGAGACCGCTACTCTACCAATTGAGCTACTGCCCTGTTTTCGAGAACCTGTTCAAAATTTACACCCGCAAGCCGATTGCCGAAAGAATTCCCTTCTTTGGCTAGGCCAGGATTTCAACGACTCTTCCGGCTCCCACGGTCTTGCCGCCTTCTCGGATCGCAAACCGCATCGCTTTTTCCATCGCAATCGGAGTGATCAACTCGACATCGATCTCGACGTTATCCCCCGGCATGACCATCTCGACCCCTTCCTTCAGCTTTACATTGCCAGTGACGTCGGTCGTTCGGAAGTAGAACTGCGGCCGGTATCCCGAGAAGAAGGGGGTGTGCCGTCCACCCTCTTCCTTGGTCAACACGTAGACCTGCGCCCGGAACTTCGTATGCGGGGTGATGGTCCCGGGCTTGGCGACGACCTGCCCCCGTTCGACATCTTCCTTTTTGATGCCCCGGAGCAGAATGCCGACGTTGTCGCCCGCCTCCGCCGAGTCCAACAGCTTGCGGAACATTTCGATATCGGTCACCACGGTCTTCGTGGTAGGCCGGATCCCCACGATTTCGACCTCTTCCATCCGCTTGAGGACCCCTCGCTCGACACGGCCGGTCACCACCGTGCCGCGACCTTCGATGTTGAACACGTCCTCTACCGGCATAAGGAACGGTTGGTCCTTCGGGCGCTCCGGAATCGGAATATATTCGTCCATCGCGGCGATGAGCGCCAGGATGTTCTTCTCCTCCGCGGGATCTCCTTCCAGCGCCTTCAGCGCGCTCCCCCGGACGATGGGAACCTTGTCGCCCGGAAACTCATACTTGCTGAGCAGCTCGCGGACCTCGAGCTCGACCAGATCGATCAACTCCGCGTCGTCGACCATGTCGATCTTGTTGAGGAAGACCACGATCGCCGGAACCCCGACTTGCCGGGCCAGCAGGATGTGCTCGCGCGTCTGCGGCATCGGACCATCCGGAGCGCTCACCACGAGAATGGCTCCGTCCATCTGCGCGGCACCGGTGATCATGTTCTTGATGTAGTCGGCGTGGCCCGGGCAGTCCACGTGCGCATAATGCCGATGCTCGGACTGATATTCGACATGTGTCGTGTTGATCGTGATCCCGCGCTCACGTTCTTCCGGCGCGTTGTCGATCTGATCGTATGCCTTCTTCTCCGCAAGACCCTGCTTGGCTAGGACAGAGGTAATCGCCGCGGTCAGCGTGGTTTTCCCGTGATCCACATGTCCGATGGTGCCTACGTTCACATGCGGCTTCGAACGCACGAAAGTGTCTTTCGCCATGAATACTCCTCGCTTCTTTGTCCTTAATCCTTCCGATTCGCTACACGGCCTTCGCTGCGGCCGAGCCCATGACCGGGCTTGAACCGGTGACCTCGTCCTTACCAAGGACGTGCTCTACCACCTGAGCTACATGGGCACTCGCCGTTTCCCTTTCTTTCCTGGTACAAGACCCCGTCCGTGAGAGAACGATAAACATCGCCAGGCAGCCCCCGAATGTCAAGCCCCGCCACACTCCGTATCGGAATTATTCTCAGGTGCCTCCTGGCCCCGCACGCGATTCGCCGCGTTCTGAGTCCACGGCTCCTCCGGACAAAGGCGGAGGACCTGCGCGCCGAAACCTCCGGAGGCGACCCGCACCCGCACCTCGCTGCCGACCATCTCCGGATGGGCTCTGCGAAGGATACGGCCTTGCCGATCGAAAGCGATGGCATACCCGCGCTGCAAGGTGGCCTCCGGACTCAAGGCGGCCAGCCGCGCCGCCCACTGGGCTACCTGCTCCGAGCGGCGGCGGATCTGCTCGTCGAATCGCAACGCCCTCCAATGACGCATGAAGGATTCCCACCTCTCCCTCTTGATCTCCACGGCTCGCCGGAGCGCGCGGCCGAGCGCCTCCTCCTCCTCATCGACCAGCTGCTCCCAGCGGAGGATGAGGCGGGAGGGCTCATGGAAAAACGGGCTGCCGGCCAGCCGCGCCAGCCTTTCCCGCGCCAGCTCGAGCACCCGCGACATGGCCCGCTCCGCCCTTCTCCGCAGTTGGGCGACCTCCGCGCGCCAGTCGTTCCAATCGCGGGCGATCAGCTCCGCAGCGGCGGAGGGGGTGGGCGCTCGCAGATCGGCGGCCAGATCCGCGATCGTAAAGTCGGTTTCGTGGCCTACCGCCGACACGGTCGGCACGGGGCATTCGGCCAACGCCCGTGCGACGACCTCTTCGTTGAAGGGCCAAAGATCTTCCAGGCTGCCGCCCCCGCGGGCGACAACCAAAACATCGACCGGAGGCGGCCCGCCGAAGGCGCGGATCGCCCCGGCGATCGCCTTCGCCGCCGAAGCCCCTTGCACCGGAACATCCCTCACGCAAATCTCGATTCCTGGCGCCCTGCGTTGCAAAATACGGAGAAAGTCCTGGATGACAGCACCCTTGAGGGAAGTGACCAGACCGACTCTTTCCGGGAATTCCGGCAGCCGCCGCTTGCGGGAGGCGTCAAAGAGCCCTTCGGCGGCCAGCCTTCTTTTCAGCGCCTCTAGCCTTTCGAGCAGCGCCCCCTCCCCCAGTGCCTGCACATCCGCTGCGATGATCTGGTACTGACCGCGGGCCTCGAACACGGTCAGCCGCCCGCGGACCACAACGGCCGCCCCCTCCCGCAACCGGATCGACAGCCGAGCCGCATCGGCGCGGAAGAGGACCACCTGGACGACCGCCTGCTCGTCCTTGAGGGTGAAATAGACATGCCCCGAGCTCGGGCTCCGGAGGTTCGATATCTCCCCTTCGACCCACACTTGCGAAAAGCCCGCCTCCAGAAGGGAGCGCACCCGCCGGTTCAATTCGCTGACCGAAAGGGGTCTTTCCGCGCTCCGGCCGGCGGCCGCCGTTTCGGGTTCGGGCTTCCTCCAAAGGTCGAGCTCCTGCTCTTCTACGAATGGATCTGCTGCCATAGCTTCCGATCGATCACTTGCTGGATCACCTCCGGGTAGAGGCGGTGCTCGGCCTCCTGAATTCTCGCGTGCAGGCTTTCCGGCGTATCTCCGGGCAGAACAGGGACCCGCGCCTGTCCGAGAATCGGTCCGCTGTCGACCTCGGCCTCCACCCAGTGGACCGTGCAACCCGCTTCGGCGACACCCGCCGCCAAAGCCTGCTTCCAGGCGTCCTTCCCTTTGAAGGCCGGGAGGAGGGAAGGATGAATGTTGAGGATTCTTCCCGCGTACGCGGCCAGGAGCGGACCCTTGAGAACCCGCAGGAATCCCGCCAGGATCACCAAGTCGACCCGAAAGCGCCGGAGGCATTCGGCAAGCTCTTCCTCGATGTCGGGCTCGAGCCGAGTCCGGAACTTCCCTCGGCGCAAGACCACCGTCGGAATATTCGCTTGGCGGGCCAATTCCAGGATCCGCGCGTCCTCCCGGTCGCTGATGACGACGGCAATCGAGGCGGAAAGCCTCCCCGAGGCGATCGCATCCCGGATGGCGGCGAAGTTGCTCCCTCGTCCCGATCCGAGAATTCCCAGCGTGGCTTTGGGCTCCTCGCTCATCCTTTCCGCCATGCTTCCCAGGCCGCGGTGGTCGATCTACCCGTAACCAGCGGGAAGAATTGTATCTCGACTCCCATGCTTTCCAAGGCTTGGCGCTCCTCCGGATCGAGCGTCTCCGGCCGATAATCCCCTCCTTTCACATAAACCGCCGGCCGGACCGCCCGAAGAAACGCGGTCGCCCGCCTTCCCGAGAAGATGGTCACCAGATCGACTACGCGCAGGCCGGCCAGAAGCTCCGCCCTTTCCACATCGGGGTGGATCGGCCGGTTCTCTCCTTTTTGCGCCCGCACCGACTCGTCGTCGTTGACTCCCACCCAGAGCAGATCCCCCAACGACCGGGCGAAGGCCAAGCAGCGGAGATGGCCGACGTGCAGCAGGTCGAAGCAGCCGTTGGTGGCGACGAACCTTTTGCCCTCCAGCTCTCTCCGAATGCGGGGAACTTCCCCCATCGGAACCACTCGGGCCCGGTCCGCCCTCACGCCCCGCCTCCGTTGCCGACCATCCTTTCAGGCCGGACCAGCGCGTCGAACTCCTCCGCGGACAGATGGCCGTCCTCTACGCAGATCTCCCGAATGGTCTTCTGCCGGCGATTGGCCTCCTGGGCGATCTTCGCCGCCCGATCGTAACCCAGCCGGGGCGCCAGCGCCGTCACCAGCATGAGCGACCGCTCCACTTCGCTGCGGAGCACCTCGAGGTTCGGTTGGAGTCCTTCCAGGCAGAAAACACGGAAGGATCGGCAGCTGTCGCGCAAAAGCCGGATGGCGTTCAGGATGTTGAACACGATCATCGGCTTGAACACATTGAGCTCGAAATTCCCCTGAGAGCCGGCCCAGCCGACCGCCGCGTCCGCGGCCATGACCTGGATGCAGACCATCGTCATCGCCTCCGATTGCGTCGGATTGACCTTTCCCGGCATAATCGAGGACCCAGGCTCGTTTTCGGGCAAGCGCAGCTCGGCCAGGCCGCATCGCGGACCCGAGGCCATCCAGCGGATGTCGTTAGCCACCTTGAACAGCGCAGCCGCCACGTTGCGCAAGGATGCGCTGACGCCCAAAAGGGGCTCATGGGAAGCGAGCGCGGCGAACTTGTTGGGAGCGGAGTAGAGGGGCAGCCCTGTCCACTCGGCCAGCTTGGCGCAGACTCCCTGGGCGAACCCGGCCGGCGCATTGAGCCCGGTCCCCACGGCCGTGCCCCCGATCGCCAGGCCGTAGAGAGCGGGCATCCGACCGCGGAGGTCGGCCAAGACCAGCTCGAGCTGGCCTGCGTACCCGCCGAACTCCTGCCCGAGGGTGAGCGGCACGGCATCCATCAAGTGGGTCCGGCCGATCTTGATGATTCCCGAGAACTCCCGGCTCCGTCGCCGCAGGCAATCGAGCATCCTTTCCAATTCCGGAAGGAGACCGTCGCGGAGGGCGAGCCCGACAGCCAGATGCATAGCTGAAGGGAACGCGTCGTTCGAGGAGTGCGAGCGATTAACATCGTCGTTGGGATGGATCGGAAACTTTCCTCCCCTCCTCCCCACCGCTAACTCGTTGGCACGGCCGGCGATCACCTCGTTACAATTCATATTGGATTGCGTTCCGCTCCCCGTCTGCCAGACCCGCAACGGGAACTCCTCGTCGAATTTTCCCGCCACGACCTCCTCGGCGGCCGCCACGATCCACTTGGCCTTCTCCTCGGAAAGGATTCCCAAGTCTCGATTGACCAGCGCCGCTGCTTTCTTCAGCAGCGCCAGCGCGCGAATCACCTCGATCGGCATCCGCTCGGTGCCGATCGCAAAATGAATCAGCGATCTCGCGGTCTGGGCCCCGTAGTATCGATGGGCCGGGACCGGGATCGAGCCCAAGCTGTCTGTCTCCTGGCGCGTCGGGGTTTCCTCCGCGGCCTTCTCACCGGTCCCGTTCACGTTGTAAGATCTCCTTCGCCCGGCGCAGCTCCGCCTCACTCTCCGGTCGCGGCTCCGGATACCGGAGCGGCAGCTCCACCAGCCGCTCGAGCAGGATGCCTGCCGCCGCCAGCTGGGTAAACCATTTATGATCGGCGGGCAGCACATACCACGGTGCCTCCCGGGTGCTGGTCGCCGCCAGCATCTCTTCATAAGCCGATTGGTAGTCCGACCACCGCTCGCGCTCTTGGATATCCGCCAGGGAAAACTTCCACCTCTTTTCCGGTCGATCGATTCGATCGAGAAGGCGCTTGGCCTGCTCCCTCCGGGAGAGGTGGAGAAAAAATTTGACGATGATCGTTTCGTTCCGGAGGAGATGCCGCTCAAAGGCCAAAATATCCTCGTATCGCTCCGACCAGAAGGATGGGCTCGCCGCGCGCCTTCGCAAGCCCTCCGAGGCCAAGAGGCCCGGATGCACCCGGACGACCAGCACTTCTTCGTAGTAGGATCGGTTGAAGATCCCGATCTTTCCCCGTTCCGGGAGGCGCCTCGCGCAGCGCCAAAGGTAGTCGTGAGCGGCCTCCTCCTCCGTCGGCCGACGGAAGCTCGACACCTCGACCCCCTGCGGGTTGAGCCCGGTGAGCACGTGCCGGATGAGGCTGTCCTTGCCCGAGGAGTCCATTCCCTGAAGGATGATCAGCAGCGCGAACGACCGCGCGGCGAAAAAGACCTCTTGCCGCTGCGCCAGCTTCCTGACATCCGATTCCAGCTTTTCCCTGGCTTCCTCCTTCGATCGGAAGCCGGCCGTCTCCCCGGGGTTCCGCCCGCGCAGCGGATGCGCTTCCTTCGGACTGACGGCAAAATCGGCGGCACGCATCTTCGCTCCCATCCGGTCTCGGGCTTTCCCCAACCTGGCGCTTTTCGCAAGCCGAAACCGGCTGGGCATTCGCCGCTGCGACCAAAAATAGTCCGGGAGCAGGCACTCCGGCAACAACCTCTACGCCGGGCCAGAGGGCCTGCGGCAGAGCATGCCCCTCGCCTCCCGCCCGCATAGACGCCTGCCCTCCCCATCACCGCCGAGCGCCGGAGTCTGGTTTACTGGTGTAAGGGACGTTGCGCCGGCGGACGCGTTCCGGAAAGCCGGATGCCGGCCCAAGACCCGGTCGGGCCCTTCGGAAAAGCCCGCGAAGTTGCGCTGGCCTCCCATCGGCCTTGGGAGGTAGGATCTGCGCATTCCCCGAACATCCCGGCGAGAGGATCGGAGGATTCGCCGCCGCGGGCGGCTCGCCCAGTGCGGGTGTTCGAACGAATAGGAGGCGGGCTTGGTGAGACGGAGCGAGGGCGAAGCGCTTGGCGGGGCGCTCCCGTCGGCGGCATCCGGAGCGGGCAGTCGCCCGCTACCCTCGATTGTCAAGAAGGCCGCCTTCCTCCTAGCCCTCATCCTCACCCACCTCCTGACGGCGCATGCCGAAGCCGCCCCTGTCCTGCTCGGGATCGACGTGCTCGAACGGACGCACTTCGCGCCTTTGCAGGGGAAACGCGTCGGCCTCATCACCAATCAGGCAAGCGTCGACTCGGCAGGGAGGCCGACGCGGCTCGTCTTGCTGCACGCCCCGGGAGTCCGGCTCGTCCGCCTCTTCGCCCCCGAGCATGGGATTTCGGGAGACCTCCGCGCGGGAAGGCGCGTCTCCTTCGTTCACGACCGGCTGACGGGTCTGCCCGTCTTTCCGCTCTATGGGGACACGCGCCGCCCAACCCGATCGATGCTCGCCGGGCTCGACGCGCTCGTCTTCGAGCTGCAAGACATCGGCTGCCGTAGCTACACCTATATCAGCACCATGGTGGAAGCCATGGACGCCGCCGGCGAGCTCGGCATTCCTTTCTTCGTCCTCGACCGGCCCAATCCGCTAGGGGGCCGGAGGGTAGAAGGGCCGCCGGTCCATCCCCAGTGGCAATCCTTCGTCGGGCGCATTCCGGTCCCCTATGTCCACGGAATGACCGCCGGAGAGATCGCTCGGATGGCTAACGCAAAGGGATGGGTACCCCATCGGTGCGCCCTCCGGGTGATCGCCATGGAGGGATGGCGGCGGAGCATGCTGTGGGAGGATACCGGCCTGCGCTGGGTGCAGACCTCGCCGAACATCCCTTGGCCGACCTCCCCTGTTTATTACGTGGTGACGGGCTTCCTGGGGGACCTGGGTGCCGAATCGGGGGCAGGCTCGTCCGCCTACCCATTCCAATACGCGGGTAGCCGCGGCGTCGACCCTTTTGCGTTCGCCGCCGAGATCAACCGGCTTGGCTTGGCCGGCGTCCAGGCGATTCCCGACGGAGGATGCGGCGGGGCGGTGCGCCTGGAAATCAGCCCTCGGACCAGTACCAATCTTACCGCTCTGGGCGTCTATCTAGCTTCCCGGCTCAACCAGGCCTCCCACCCGGCGCTGTTGCGCACGGCGTCGGCCGGCGGCAAGGAGATGCTTTGCAAGCTCTACGGGAACTCCTCGATCCTGGCGGAGCTGAACAGGCGCCGGAGCGTGGGAGAGATCGCCGCGCAATGGCGCGGTTTCGAACAGGCCTTCGCGCAAGCACGCCGGCCCTACCTCCTGTATCCCGACTCCCCACGGGGGGAACCGGGGGTGGGCTACCCCCGCGCAATACCCGTGTCGACCCGAGTGGAATAGCCTGCGCGGCTTGGAACGCCCCCCGCTTGCGTCCTTGCGTCCGGTGCGCAAATGCGCCTTTCACTGCAAAAGCGAGAGGAACTCGCTCTTCGGCATCCGAAAGCAGCGGTCTCCTTCCCTCTCGGCTTCTTTCCGGTAGCGAGCCGTCCAGGCGTCGATCCGTCCGAGGAGCTCCCGCTCCGGCGGTCCGGGAAGCGCTTCGATCCGGCTTTTTAGAATCTGCAGATCCTGCAGCCTGCCTAAAAGCCTGCCGAGCCGGACGAGCCTCTTTTCCAACCGCGACAATCTTTGCCGGGAGGGGACGCTGAACATTTCCGCTTGGTAGCCGAGCCGCTTCACCCGTTTGCGCCAACGGTGAAAAGCCTCCGGGCTGCCTTCCCGGAGGGCGTCCCGCATCCCGCGTCGGCCCTTCCCGTATTCCCTCTTCAGCCGTTCTTCGACCGTCTCTTCTTCCGGCGGCCGCTTCTCGATCCAGTGGAGCAGCCGCCGGCGGCTCGCCTCGATCACGGCTCGGGCGCGGGCGATCTTCCGCGGGTCCACACCGCTTCCGGCCCGATCGGCGAAGCGCGCCAGAACGGCCCGCAGCCGTTCCCGGCGGCTCTCCTTCTTTTCCCTGGCCGCCAGCCACTCGACGGTTTGGCGGCAGACGACCGCATCGCGCGCCGGGCTGAGGCCGACCGCGATCCGCTTGATGCGCTTATCCTCTTCTACGAGCAACTTTTCCGGAACACTGCCGCGCAGGAGACGAAGATATGCGCGGAGCCTCTTGACGATGACCCGGATCCGGTGGACCTCCTCAGCCTCGGACAAGCCCTCTTCGAGGCGAGTCGCTTTTCCGACTACCACCATCCAGCGCTGCCGGAAGTCATCCGCCCCCGCGCCGCCCTCCTCCGGCCGAAGGGCCGGCTTTCTCCCCACGGCAGGGAACCACGTTGACATCCACCCTCTCCCTTTTTATTCTCTTGCGAGGATGCCCAGGGAACAAGTCATTTTGGAGTGCACGGAGGCCAAAGCGGAAAAGAAGCCCGCGTCGCGGTATTTCGGCACCAAGAACAAGAAGCTCCAGACAGGCCGCCTGGAGTTCCGGAAGTATAACCCCTTCCTGCGTCGGCACACGCTTCACCGGGAGATCAAATAAAGCGGCGACGCATCCGGTTCGTTGGCCGGAGGGTTCTGCTTTACAAGACCCGTTTCCCGAGGAGAAGCTGGCGAGCCAGTTCCCAGTCCTCCGGCCGGGTCATCTTCCCGTTAAAGCCGCTGTAGGCAACCAAACGGACCGGGTGACCGATGGCTTCCACCGCGGCGGCATCATCCGTGGCGATCTTTCCGCTCTCCCTTAGTCTTCGATAGGCTTCCTGGAGCAGCTCCCGTCGGAACACCTGCGGGGTCTGCACGTTCCAGACCCTCCGCCGGTCGAGCGTCGCCACGACCTTCCCTTGCTCGTCCGCCTCCTTAACGGTGTCCGAACTCGGATTCCCGCAAGCGGCGGCACCTTCCCGCTGAGCCACCGTGAAGATCGCTTCCATTAGCTCCACCGTCGCGAACGGACGAGCGGCGTCGTGAACGAGCGCGAATTCCGACCTTGGCGAAAGCGTCTCGAGGCCCGCCACGACCGAATCCTGTCGTTCCTCTCCCCCTGCCACGATCCGGATAGGCACGGGAAGCGCCAGAGGAGAGAGGAGCCGGTGGGCATCCTCCAGCCGTTGGCGCGCGACGACGACCGCGATCTCGGAGAGACGCGGAAAGGCCGAAACCCTTTCCAGACAGAGCTCAAGGGCGCTTCGCGTGGTCAACGGACGGAAGATCTTGTCAAAGCCCATCCGCCGGCTCCGGCCCGCCGCGACGAGAATCGCTCCGACATTCCGGGCCCCGGTTCCACTTGCTGGCGGATCGCTCATGCTCATGGGTGCCCCGAGGAAGCGGGACGAGTTCCCGGCCGCTGGGCGCTTACCGGATGGGTCGCGGGCACCGGCAGCGGCTTCCCCTCCTGCTCCTGCCGCCCCGCCACGTCGGAATAGAAAAGAACCCCTTTTCTCCTGAGGTTGTAGATGAAGTCCCGCAAGTCGGTGGCGAGGGCGGGGTCGTTCAGGAGGCGGGAGATCGGTCCCCGGCCGTATTGCGCTTCTTCGAGGATGTGGTCGGTCCGTGCGATGACGCTGTGCAGGTCCTTGATCGTCGCGCGGATCTCCGCGGCCACCTCCGGGGTGAGCACCTCTTCGTTGATCCGGCCCATCAGGGTTCCGATCTCGTCGGCGACCTTCCCGGCCGACTCCGCCACCGGCCGGAACTCTCCGGCCAGATCGACGATCGTCGTTTGACGGCTGCCACGAACATGATCCCCGGCTTTGAGAAAGGGCGCCGAGGTCCCCCGAGGGGTGATCTCGATCGACTTATCACCGAGCATGCCGACGTCGACGATTTGAAAGAGGGCATCCTTCCGGATCTTGGCATCCGCATAGAGCTTGAGCCGGACTTCCACCGCCCTTCCCTCGCGAATCGGGTAGGGACTCGCCGCTACCCGGCCGACCGGCGCTCCGGCGAACTGAACCGGTGCCCCTTTCACCAGCCCGTAAGCGTTCGGAAATTCGACGGTAATCTCGTAGGTCGGCCGAAACTTCTCCCCGTACCGCCCCAACAGGACGATCAGGACGCCGATCACAACCAGCCCCGTCAGCAGAAAGAAGCCGACCTGGAACTCCGCGTGTTTGGTTCCCATAGTTCAACAAGTTCCGAGGGCGGACTCCTCGATCCGCCCGTGAACAAACGCATTGACCACAGGCTCCTTCGAGGAGAGGAAGTCCTCCGGCGAGCAAACCTTGTAAATCCGCCCCCCGTGGAGAAAGGCGACCCGCTGCGCGATCTGCTCGACGCTCCGCATGTCGTGCGAGACGACGATCGTCGTGGCGCCGAACTCCTCGTTCAGGCACCGGATCAGCTCGGTGATCTCGGCCGACCCGATAGGATCGAGCCCGGTGGTCGGCTCGTCGTAGAGGACCAGCTTCGGCCGCGAGATGATCGCGCGTGCCAGCGCCACCCGCTTCCGCATTCCGCCGCTCAACTCCGCCGGCATCTTTTTCTCGTGGCCCTTGAGGAAAAGCCGCTCGAGAATCCGGGCGACCCTCTGGCGGATCTCCGCTTCCGGAAGCCTCCTTTCGCGCAATGGGAAGGCCACGTTCTCCTCCACGCTCATGAAGTCGAAGAGCGCCCCATTCTGGAAGACCATGCCCATCTCGATCCGCAGAGGAGCCAGCTCCCGCTCGGAAAGCGGCACCATGTCGGTATCTCCATACCAGATTTCCCCGGAATCGGGCTTGATCAATCCCAATATTAATCGCAGAAGGACGCTCTTTCCCGCCCCGCTCCGCCCGACGATGCAGAGCCGTTCGCCCCGGGCGACCTCCAGCGACACTCCTTCCAACACCCGCTGCTTCCCCAGGGTCTTGGTCACTTCCACCAGACGGAGCACCATCACGAAGACAAGATGAGGTTCATGAGGAAACTAAAAAAGAAATTCGAAATCAACACGGTGATCGCCGAGAAGACCATCGCTTCGGTCGCTGCGATTCCCACCCCTTCGGCGCTCAGATGGCAGTTGAGGCCGCGGTAACAGCTGATCAAGGCGATGATCACCGCAAAGAAAAGCGCCTTGATTTCCCCCATCCAGATATCCTTGGCGCTCGTAAACTTGACCGTGTTCTCCCAGTAGAACGTGGGATCGACGCCCAGCAGGTAGACCGAAACGGAGTAGCCGAGAAGGATGCCCGTTCCACTCGTCAGGGCGACCAGTATGGGCATCGAGACCAGCACGGCGAGAAATCGAGGCGCGATTAGATATTGGGTCGGGTAGACCGCCAGCGCCCGGAGCGCATCGATCTGCTCGGTGACGCGCATCGTCGAGAGTTCGGCCGCCATCGCCGATCCCACGCGCCCGGAAAGCATCAGCGCGCAGAGGACGGGTCCCAGCTCCCGGAGCATGGCGATCGACACGACCGGTCCGGTGGCGGACGAAAGCCCCAGCTTGCCGAAGCGAAACTGTGTCTGGGCGGCAAAGACCGCTCCGGTGAAGGCCCCGGTGATCAAGACGATGCCCTGGGAGCGCATCCCGATGCGGACGATCTGCTCGAAAAACAGTTCCCAACGGAGCCGGTAGCGGAAAATACTGTAGAGCACGTCGGCGAACAAAAAGCAGAGCGCGCCGGTGGCTTCGAAGAGCCCCACCCAGCTGTTCACCAGATGCCGAAGTAGGTTCACACGGATATGATCGCACCAGCCGCAGGGAACCTCCGCGGAGCCCAAAGCCGACGGCCTTCATCAAAACCAATGGGTCCGGCAACAAGCAAACCTTTTCCTTGCCGGGGGCCGCAGCCTCTCGCGGCGACGGCTTTCGCCTGCCGTTCCTCCTCCGGCCCCCGATCGGCAGGCCGGATGTCCTTTCCGGGGCCCGTTGACTCCCTTTAGCCGCTCATGCGCGTTCAGGAAAACGTCCCTTTGGCTCCACTGACCACGCTCGGGGTGGGAGGAAACGCCCGGTACTTCGTTGAAGCGCGGTCGGAATCGGAAGCACACAAGGCGCTGGCGTGGGCGTCGGATCGCGACCTCCCCCTCTTCGTTCTCGGCGGCGGCAGCAACGTCGTGATTTCTGACCGGGGCTTCTCGGGCCTCGTCCTCAAGATATCGATTGCGGGCGTCGACGAGCGACGCGATAACGGGCGCCGCCTTTTTTGGGTCGGGGCCGGAGAGCCCTGGGACCCGTTCGTCGGCCGGACCGTCGCCGCCGGCTTGGCTGGTCTTGTCCTCTTGAGCGGAATCCCCGGGACGGCCGGCGGAACGCCGATCCAGAACGTGGGTGCCTACGGTGCGGAGGTCGCAACCTCGATCCGAACGGTCCGGGCGATCGATCGACGGGACGGTCGCTTCGTGGAGCTGCCCGCCTCCGCCTGCTCGTTCGGGTACCGGAAAAGCATCTTCAATACGGAGCAGAAAGACCGTTATCTGATTCTGACCGTCTGCTATTCGCTCTCGGAAGAGGAAACGCCCGAGCTTCGCTACCCCGACCTGGTCTCCTTTTTCTCTCGAAAGGAAGGTCCGCCCACCGCGCCCGAGATCCGCGAAGCGGTGCTCGGGATTCGTCGGGCCAAGGGGATGATCGCGCCGGGGGAGGAGGAAGACTCCCGAAGCGCAGGCTCCTTCTTCAAGAATCCGGTTCTGGCACCAGCGGCCTTCGCCGAGATGCGCCGGCGCGCCGAGGCGCTGGGGCTCGTCCCGCCATCCTACCCGCAGGGCGACGGCAGGCGAAGGATCCCGGCCGCTTGGCTCGTGGAAAACGCCGGTTTTCCGAAGGGCTTCCGCCGCGGAGCGGTCGGAATTTCCCGCCGTCACGCACTGGCGATCATCAACCGGGGGGATGCGACGGCGGCGGAAATCCTCGCCCTCATGGGCGAGATTCAACGCGCCGTCGAGCGGATCTTCGCGGTCCGGCTCGAGCCGGAACCCGTATTCGTCGGCTTCGGGGATCGGTAGGTAACCCACCGGTCTCGGAAAGCCTTTCGGCGCCCGGAAGCACGATGGGGCTTGTCATGACAGAGAACGAGCCGCTATGTTGGATCCGGTGCAGCCGCTCCCGCATCGATACGATGTCGTCGCCCGTGGAGGGCCGACAGGTCTTCTCTCGATCGCAGCGAAGAATCTGCCGACTCTAGCGGCGGCTGCCCCGGCTCCATTCGGCGGTCCGGGGAACGTCTGGTCTCCGGAAGAACTGCTGGTGGCGTCGGTGGCCAGCTGCTTCATCCTGACCTTCGACACCATCGCCGAGCTCTCCCGACTGCCTTGGATCGAGATCGTCTGCCCCGCCGAAGGCATCCTTGAAATGGCCGACGGCAAGCGCCGCTTCACCCGCTTCTACCTGCGCCCCACCCTCAAGCTACCCAAGGGGGCGGATGCCGGAAAAGCCGAACAACTCCTTCGTAAAGCCGAGGAACGTTGTCTGATCACCGCCTCGCTCTCGGGCGGTGTGAGCCTTGCGGCTTCGATCGAGTTCGCGGAAGATCCGGCTTCCTGATTTGCGGGTCGAATCGCTCGCGCCGCCGCCAGTCAATGGCAGCCGCAACCGCCATGGCCGCAGCCGCAGGAACCGGACGGCCGAGCGGATTCGCTCTTCCGAGTGGTCCGGATGCCGGCTCCTCCCGCAATGATGCGGCGCAGCCGCTCTCCGCTTTCCGGATGGTGCGTCAATGCCGGAGCGCCCATCGGCTGCCGGATTTCGTAGACCTTGGGCTCTTCCCCGTTTCCGGAGGGGACCGTCTCGTAAAGATAGGTGATCATAGGAAGGTAGGAATTTTGCGTTACGGAGGGAATCTGCCGCATAGTCGTTGCTTGCGCAAGGCCGACCACCCCGGTCCACTCGGCCCTTCTCCCGCCGGCGGAAAATGGCACGCGAGATGCTTCTCCCAAGGAAGCATGCCGGATCAGCCGACGACATCCCACCCGCTCCGTTCCCTGAAAGGCTTTCAAAAAGTCGAAGCGGTCATTCCGCGGTCTTGTCTGGGCGAGCTCCGCGAGGCCCTAGCCCAACACTACCGGATCGAAGGAGCCCTGGCTAGTCGGGTAAAACGGCTCGAAAAAAAGCCGGAGGACGTCGAACGTTACTTGGGCAACGACTACTTCCCCGACTTTCTGGCCCGGACTAAGATCGAGTTGATTCTTCCCGTCGACCAAGTCCCCGCGGTGGTGCAGACGATCCTCCGAACAGCCCGGATCCGAGGCCGCCACGACCGGATCGTTCTGAGCCCGGTGCTTCGGGTCATCGCGATCGACGCTCCCTGCGGCATGCCGATGCCGGCGGGCAGCAGCCCGGCCCGTTCCGGGGAGCAGCAAGCGGAGGCGGTCCCCACTCTACAGTAGCGGAGGAAGCAGCTTCTCGAGAATCGGCTCCTCCGCCTCGGCTCCGAGCTCGCAGGCCGCTGCCTCGAGCGTCGTGACCACAACACGGTCTTGTCGCATTTCGTCCAGGGCCACCTGGTGATCCAGGGAGTTGCGGGAGCCGACGGCATCCGCCAGCAGATACACCAGATGCCCTCGCTCCCGGAGATCGTAGGCGACCTGCCGGACGGCTGCATGGGTTTCCATTCCCGCAAGAAGGAGAAATTGCGGCAATTCTTTCGGCAATACGGAGCCTGCCGAGAGGACATTCCGCGTGAAGCGGGGGATGCCGCTCCCGAGCTTCTCGAGAATCGGCGCGGAGACCGGGCCGAGCTTCTGCGGAGCTAGCTCCGTGAGGTGGACCGGAATGGAGAAAAGTTTCCCGATATCGAGAAGGCGATCGATTTTCCCGAGAATTCCGCCGGCGGCGGCGACAGCGGCGATGATCCGCTCTTGCACATCCACCAAAACGATTCCCGCCTTCCGGCTATCCATTCGCCAGCTCATGACTCTCCTTTGGTGTCCGTTCGCCTTGCGGGCCGCCGGGCTCTTCCTCTGCGCCCGGCTCGCCCCGGACCAAATCTTCATAGCTCTCCCGCCGGCGGATCAGCCGGTGCTTCGCCCCTTCCACGAGAACCTCGGCCGGCCTCGGCCGCGAGTTGTACTGGGAAGCCATGGAGAATCCGTATGCTCCCGCGCTGAATATCGCCAGAAGATCGCCCGCCGTTACCGGCGGCATCCGCCGCGACTCGGCGAACCGGTCGCCCGACTCGCAAACGGGCCCCACAACGTCGGCCTCGATCGGATCCCCCCCGCGCCGGATCACCGGTACAATCTGGTGAAAGGATCCATACAGGGCCGGGCGGATCAGGTCGTTCATTCCCGCATCGACGATCACAAACTTTCGGCTCGGCCCATCTTTCCGATAGAGCACCCTCGTGAGGAGAATGCCCGCGTTGCCGACAAGCAGCCTGCCCGGCTCCACAATGGTGCGTAGCCCGAGCGGGCTAAGCAAGGGAAGCAGCCGCTGCGCGTAGCGGGCGGGGGTGGCCCAACCGGTCTTGCTTTCCCACCAGCCGGGATCTCCGCTCTGCAGCGCCTCCTCGTAAGCGATTCCGAGCCCTCCCCCGATGTCGAAAAACTCCGCGCCGAACCGATCGCGCGCCATCGCCACCAAGGGAATCACTCGGCCGACCGCCTCCGCGAAGGGCTCAACGTCGCGGATCTGCGAGCCGATATGGATTTGCATCCCGCGCAACCGAAGATGGGAGAAACGGGGCAGTTCCCGATAGACCTCTTCGATCTCTTCGGCCGGGATGCCGAACTTGCTCTCCGCCACCCCGGTCTTGATCTTGGCGTGAGTCCTGGCGCCCACATCGGGGTTGACCCGCAGAGCGACCGGGGCCTTCTTCCGCAAGCGCACGGCCGCCCTATTGATAGCGCTCAGCTCTTCCCGGCTCTCCACGATAAAGCTGTAGATGCCGGCTTCCAAAGCTTCTTCGATCTCCCGGTCCGTCTTGCCGACGCCGGCGAACGTGCACCGGGCGGGATCCCCGCCGGCCTGAAGGACACGGTACAGTTCTCCGCCGCTGACTAGGTCGAAACCGGAACCGCGAGCTGCGAGCAGGCGCAGCAGCGCCAGATTGGAATTGGCCTTGACCGCGTAGCAGACCAGCGGATCGAGCGCGCGCAGGGAGGCGACGAGCCGGTCGTAGTGATCGAGAACCGTGCCGGCCGAATACACGTAGAGCGGAGTGCCGTACTTCTCGGCAAGGACGGCGGTCGAGACCTCCTCTACGAAAAGAACGTCCCCTTGATAACGGAAGCGATGCATCTATTCACCACTGAAGCAGCGCTCCGTGCTGGTACTCGGTGACGCGGGTCTCGAAGAAGTTCTTCTCCTTAAGGAGATCCATGGCTTCGCTCATCCACGGGAAAGGATTGCGCGAACCGTATCGGGCCTTCAAGCCGATCCGCTCCAATCGCCGATCTCCGATATACTGGACGTAGTCACGAAACAAGCCGGCGTTCAATCCGAGAATCCCGTTGGGCAGGCAGTCCTGCGCATAGAGCGCCTCGAGCTCGACCGCCTGCGCGATCATTTCGCTGATTTCCTCTTGAAAATCCGGGGTCCAGACCTCCGGGTTTTCCTCCTTGATTCCGTTGATCAAGTCGATGCCGAAGTTCAAGTGGATCGTCTCGTCCCGGAGAATGTACTGAAACTGCTCGCCGATTCCGGTCATTCGATTTTGCCGGTGGAAGGAGAGAATCATGACAAACCCGCTGTAGAAAAAAATTCCCTCCATGATCACGTAAAATCCCACCAGGTTCTTGAGAAATTGCCGAATCCCGGCCTCGGTTTCGGTCGAAAAGCCTTCGCGCAGGATGTCCTCCGTCAAGGCCATCTCGAAGCTGTCCTTGTTCCGGATCGAGTTGATCTCGTGGTACATGTTGAACACCTCGCGCTCGTCGAGGCCGAGACTTTCGACGATGTAGAGGAAAGCATGAGTATGGACCGCCTCCTCGAAGGCTTGGCGCAGCAGGTACTGGCGCGCTTCCGGATTGGTGATGTGCTTGAAGATCGCCAGCACGATATTGTTGCCGACAAGGCTCTCGCCGGTGGCGAAAAAGCCGAGGTTTCTCATGATCACACGCCTCTCCGCCGCGCTCAGCTTATCGGACCTCCAGAGTTCGATGTCCCTCTGCATCGGCACCTCGGAGGGCAGCCAGTTGTTTGCGCACCCGTTCAGGTAGTGCTCCCAGGCCCATTTGTATTTCAAGGGCATGAGCTGATTCACGTCCACCGTCCGGCAGTTGATCAGCCGCTTTTCCTCCGCGTTGAATCTCCTGGTGAGGTCGTAGGGCTCCCGACCTCTCTCCGACGAGTAGCAGCAGGACATGGTTTCTCCTTTCCTTCCTTTCCTTCCGTTCTCTTTTTTCTCTTCGTTCCTCCACCTGACGATGCCCGCTTCCCGAGCTCGGATCGAGCGGGCTCAAGTGCGCCGCCGAGCGGGCCGGGTCCCGTTGCCGGTCATTGGCAACTCTCGCATTCGGGATTATCGAGAGAGCAGGCCCTCCCGTTGCGCTCCTCCGCCGCCCGCTCGATGCGGACACGGGACGAGGGGCTGACGCTCTTCATCCACCGTGGTTGCAGCCCTCGAGCATTGATATCCAGGGTCGATTTTTCCACGGAGGTCGCTGCCACAGCCCGCAAGTAGTAGGTCGTCTTGAGACCCTTCCGCCAAGCCAGGAGGTACATGTCGGAAAGCTTCTTCCCATTGGGCTCGGCGATGTAGAGATTGAGCGACTGCGCCATGTCGATCCACTTCTGGCGCCGGCTGGCACACTCGATCAGCCAATAGGGATCGAGCTCGAAGGCCGTGAGGTACCTTTCCTTGATCTCTCGGGGAATGCGTTCGATAGGCAGAACCGACCCGTCGTAAAACTTGAGATCGTCCACCATCTCCTGATCCCACAGCCCCGCCTGCTTCAGCTCCTCGACGAGATAGCTGTTGATCGTCGTGAAATCCCCGGAGAGGTTCGACTTCACGAAAAGATTCTTATAGGTCGGCTCGATCGATTGGGAGACCCCGCAGATGTTCGAAATCGTCGCGGTCGGCGCGATCGCGAGCAGATTGCTGTTCCTCAAGCCATTCCGCCGAATCGCCGCCCGGACCTTCTCCCAATCTTTCCGCACCGTTCGGTCCACTTCAAGATACCCGCCGCGCTCCTCTTCCAGCAGAGAGAGCGTATCAATAGGCAAGAGGCCGCGGTCCCATTTCGAGCCCCGGAAGGTGGCATAGGCTCCTCGTTCCTTCGCCAAGTCCGACGATGCGAGAAGCGCATGGTAGGCGATGGATTCCATCGTCCGATCCGCAAATTCCACCGCCTCTTGGCTCCCATAGGGGATCTTCAGGCGGTAGAGCGCATCCTGGAAGCCCATCAAGCCGAGGCCCACCGGCCGATGGCGCAGATTGGAGTTCCTGGCCGCCGGGGTCGGATAGAAATTGATATCGATGACGTTGTCGAGCATCCGGACCGCCACGCGAATCGTTTTGGCCAGCCGATCCTCGTCGAGTTCGCCGTCCTTCACATGGGCGGCCAGATTGATCGAGCCCAAGTTGCAGACCGCGGTTTCGTCCGCCGAAGTATTCAGCGTGATCTCGGTGCAGAGATTGGAATTGTGAATCACCCCAACATGATCCTGGGGAGATCGGATGTTGCACGGATCCTTGAAGGTGATCCACGGATGGCCCGTCTCAAAGAGCATCGTGAGCATCTTCCTCCAAAGAGCGACGGCTGCGACGCGCCGGAAGTTGCGAATCTCCCCGCGATCCGCCATCGCCTCATACTCGCAATACCGCCGCTCGAAGGCCTTTCCGTAGAGATCGTGAAGATCCGGGACGTCGCTGGGGCTGAAGAGCGTCCAATTCCCTCCTTCGGCGACTCTCTTCATGAAGAGGTCGGGAATCCAGTTGGCCGTATTCATGTCCGGGGTCCGGCGCCGCTCGTCCCCCGTATTCCTCCGCAGCTCGAGGAAGTCCTCGATGTCGAGGTGCCAGGTTTCCAGGTAGGCGCAGAGGGCGCCCTTCCTCTTCCCTCCCTGATTGACGGCGACAGCGGTGTCGTTGGCGACCTTGAGAAAGGGAATGACTCCCTGGCTCCGCCCATTGGTCCCCCGGATCAAGGAGCCGGTGGCCCGGACATTGGTCCAGTCATTGCCCAAGCCTCCCGCCCACTTCGAAAGCCGGGCGTTGTCGGAGATCACTTGAAAGATTCCGTCCAGATCGTCGGAGACGGTGAGCAGGTAGCAGGACGAAAGCTGAGGATGCCTTGTCCCCGCATTGAATAGGGTCGGCGTCGAAGAAAGGAACAAAAAGGAGGAGAGCAGCTCGTAGAACTCGATAGCGCGCTCTTCGCGATTCTCCTTCTCGGCAAGGGCGAGCCCCATCGCCACACGCATCCAGAAGTATTGCGGAGTCTCGATCCTCCGCTCCTCGTGGTGGAGCAGGTAGCGATCGTATACGGTCTGCAGGCCCATGTACGTAAAGTTCCGGTCGCGCTCGAACCGGAGGGCACCGGCCAACTTTTCGAGATCGAAGCCCAATAGATCGGGCGAAAGTCGGCCGACGTCGACGCCGTGGCGGACGGAGATCGGGAAGAACTTCCTGTGCACCGCCTCCAGCTCTTCGCGTGCGCGGATCTCGGGCAAGACTTCCCGATAGATCTTGGCCAACAGGAGCCGTGCCGCGACATAGGTATAGGCCGGCTCCCGCTCCACTCGGGAGCGGGCGGCCAGAATCATCGCCTGGTCGATCTCTTCTTCGGTTACTCCATCGTACAGGCTCCGCAGCGTTTCTTCGGCCAAGCTCTCCCACGAGCAGCGATCCTCTAGGCCCCGACAGGCATCCTCGAGCTCCCTCCTGAGGCCTTCCGGATCCAAGGGAACCCGTTCGCCGCATCGCAGCACGAAGGTAAGCGGAGCCGTGCCGGATAGGGTCGCCGCGCGCAACGTGCGGGCCCTCCGGCGTTCCGCCCGGTAAAGGATGTAGCGCCGGGCCACCGAGTGGTAGCCCGCTTCCATGAGAGCCGCCTCCACCCAATCTTGGATCAATTCGACTTCGAGCGTCTCTCCGGCGACGGCCGCGGCGACGGCGCGCCGCACCACGGCCCGCGCCACCTTCTCCACCGCCTGTCTTGTCTCTTCCGAGAGGCCTTTTTCCGCCGGCACTCCCTGTTCGGCGCGAAACGCTCGTTCGATGGCCCAAGAGATGCGCTCGGGCTCGAACGCGACGACCGTGCCGTTCCGCTTCCGAACCGTGAAGGTCTTCTTCGGGAGAGGATCGATGCCGATCAACTCCATCTGCCAGGGGTCTTCCAGGGAAATCATGGCTGCCTCCAGATGTTCAAGATATTGTGCCTATGTCGGTCCTATACCACAAAATATTGGGCAATTACAGGCGATCGTACCCCCGCCGAGTCAATCTCTTTTCCCGTTTTTTTTACAACGGGCGGAACGAATATTAGTCAGAAGTATAACGTAATTTCCAGGATTTTTGGCTACCCTTTTCTATCGGGATGGCGGCCGCGAAGAAAGCTATCTTTTAGCCGGCTGCCGGCCAAATCCGGAGCGGCGCGGCGACACCGCCGGCCGATCCCGGCACCTCGCTCGAAGAATCCGCCGAAAACGATCCCGCCACGCTCTACATCGCGTAGCCCTGCTCGCCGTGCTGCACGATGTCGAGGCCCTGCGTCTCGATCTCGGCCGGCACGCGCAGGCTTACGAAGAGCCTCACCAGCAGCGCCAAGACCAAGCTCATGCCCACCGACAGCCCGATCGTGATCACTATCGCCTTGAGCTGCGCCCAATAAAGCGCGTGATGGCTGACGAGGGCGGCCAGCCCGTTCTTCCCCGCTACGGCTTCGTTGCTCAGGTTGCCGTTGACCTTGGCCGTCGCCAGGACCCCGGTCAGGAATGCCCCAAGCGTCCCCCCACCCCATGCACTCCGAACGCATCGAGCGCATCGTCATATCCCAAGGCCTTCTTGAGCTTGACGCAAGCTAGGTAGGGAACCACCGCGGCCGCCACTCCGATGATCACCGCTCCAGTCGAATCGACATACCCGCAGGCCGGCGTAATGCAGACCAAGCCGGCCACGGCCCCGGTGCTGAACCCGAGGACGCTTGGCTTTCCTTTCAAGGCATATTCGAGCATTCCCCAGGTGAACGACGCCACCGCGGTGGCCAGGGTCGTCGTGGTGAAGGCATTGGCTGCAATTACGTCCGCCGCTCCGGCGCTTCCCGCATTGAAGCCGTACCATCCGACCCAGAGCATCGCCGCTCCCGCCATGCAGAGAACTATGCTGTGCGGCACGATCGGCTCCTTATCATAGCCGTTCCTCCGCCCGAGCAGCAGGCAGAGAACCAGTCCCGACCAGCCCGAGGACATGTGCACGACGGTCCCTCCGGCGAAATCGATCGCGGGAATTCGGGCCGCCGCGTTGAACGCGCCGTTCATCAGGCCGGTGGCTCCCCAGACCATGTGGGCGAGCGGAAAGTAGACCCCCAGCATCCAAAAGGCGATGAAGAGGAGCAATGCCCCGTAGTTCATCCTTTCGGCGATCGCGCCCAGGATCAGGGCCGGCGTGATGATCGCGAACATGAGCTGGAACATGCAGAAGACGTTCTGCGACACCCAGATCGAGTATCCGGTGTTGGGAACCGAATCGACGCCCTTGAGAAAAAAGAACTCGGTGCCGCCCAGAAACGGGCCTATCGGGCTCTGGCTGAAGTTGGTCCCGAAGACCAGGCTGTAGCCCACCGCCCACCAGAGAATCGTCACGAGCCCCGCAATCCCCAGGCATTGCGCCAAGACCGACAGGACGTTCCGGGATCGGACCAGGCCGCCGTAAAAAAGAGCGAGGCCCGGCAGTGTCATGAAGAGCACCAGGGCCGCAGAGGTCATCAGCCAAGCGTTGTGTCCCGGTCCCGGCACCCCGCTCACCTTGCTCCCGGAAGGATCCGCGTTGAGGATATAGGCCTCGAGCCCGTTCACCCGCGCTTCCAGGCTTGGCGCTTCCGCCGCGAAGAAGGCTATTCCCTGCCATCCTATCGGACCAAGAATTCCGTCACCCATCCCGAATGCCCCCGCCGCTTCGGCTCGGGACGGAAGCACGCCGCCCGCCAGGAAGCAAAGAACGGGCATGAGCCAGCAGCGCCGGAACCAATCGCCCGCCATTCTGATTCTCCTTTGGTTCCCGAACCAATGCTTTCTGTGACGCGGCTCCGCGAGTCCGACCGCATCCGGCCTGCCGTTCCCGCGCGGAGCGTAGGGGAACGTACGAAGCCTGATCCCCTCCTTACCGGCGGCAACTGCTCTTCGGCCTTCCCGTTCGGCCGCCCCGGGGGCTCCGCCGGCAACCGCGGTCGATCCGGCCAAGACAGTCTCCGATCCCTCCCCAGCATTCGCATTTCTCATCGCGTTTCCTCCTGCGGCTCCTTTTAAAGCAGGCGGCGTGCCAGAAATGCCGCGTTTTTTCGCTCCTCCCCTCCTTCGGGCGTCCGTCGCTCCTTTCGAAGGCAAAGGAAAGGAAGCGGTGCGCGAAAAGGGCTGCGGCGGACCCGGGCGATGAGGGAGTGGTGGGCCGGTCGGCCGCCGGGACCTCGGCCGCTTTCGGCCCCGCTCGAATAGGCTTGGCAAGCAGGAGCGCGGCGGCGTTATATAACAGGGGCCCGACCGTCGGAAGAAGGGAGGGGAAACGAAAACCGAGAACTAGGAGACCATGCCACGCTACCTTATTGAACGAGAAATCCCCGGCGCCGGAAAACTCTCTCCCCAGGAGCTCGCGGGAATTTCCGCCAAGTCGTGTTCGATTCTGAACGAGATGGGCTCGCAGATCCAGTGGCTACACAGCTACGTCACCGACGACAAGATCTACTGTGTCTACCTGGCTCCCAGCGAGCAAGCCATCCGCGAGCATGCCCAGAAAGGCGGATTCCCCGCCGATCGGATCTCCGAGATCCGGGACCTGATCAGCCCTTATTCCGCACGTTCGGCTTAGGCGGCTTGCGCGGCGCGGACACCTGCCGCGTCTTCGAACGCTTGGCGCCATGCGCCACCTGTCGTCCGGAAACCGCCTTATTCACAGCGACCGGCGCGACTCGCACCCTGCCGGTCGGCGCCGGCTTCTCTTCCCGCGTTGCCCCCATCACCGGAAGGATGGTCAACCGCAAGCCTTTCGTGGTGTTCATCACCGACACCTCCGCGAAGGCGGCCGGAAACCCGATCGCCAAGGCAAGGCCAAGCGCCATAAGCTGTCTTTTCATTTTTCCCTTCCTCTTCGGCCGTTGATTTCAGTCTACGCATAGACCGTGAAGAAAGCAATCGAGGTTTGCGCCCGCCTGCTCCCTTTTCCGGTAAGCGGATTCTCACGAGAAGAACGGCTTTTTTGCTCCGATGACCGGATTGCCGATTATTTCCGAGCGGCCACCGGATTCGCCTCCGACGCCGCCCGATGCGCTTTCCTAGCCCTGCCGCTAGCGATGGGTTGAATCTTGACCCTTCCCTTCGGAGCGCCTTTCGTGGCGACCAGACGCGGTCTCCGCTTGTCCTGGCCACCCTTCTCCGCGACCGGATCGGCGGGCACCCGTCCCGCGGCGGCGGAAGCCTCAGGCGGAGAGAGGATGGATAAGCGGAGCCCCTTGGACGTCTGAACCAGTCCGGCGAAAAGCTCCGGCACCCAGGCCAGAGCCATCAGAAGAACCGCCAACCCTCGGCATCGCATGTTGCTGCTTGGTGAAGGAGCAAAAGCTTATCGCCGGCGGAGGGACCGGCGCAAGGATGAAGATCGATTGCTCTTCCCCCTTCCAATTGACTCATAAACAATCAGACCGAAGCGGGACCGCGGCGGCCGGCATCGCCCGCGCATTGCCTTCCGGGATGGTTTTGCCCACAATCGCCGGTGCGATGTCCGGCAGGCTTCTCATCGCCCCTTTCGTGCTGGTTTTCCTCTGCGCATCCGGTGCTTTTGCCATGAAACTTAGCTCTCCCTCCTTTTCCGACGGTCATCCGCTGCCCCGCGCCTGCGGTTATCGGGAAGAAAATCAAAATCCCGAGCTTCGGATCTCCCGTGTCCCCGGCGGCACGCGGTCGCTCGCCCTTATCATGGAGGATCCCGACGCCCCCGGCGGCACCTTCGTCCACTGGCTCGTCTGGAATCTGCCTCCGACCACAGTCAAGCTTCTTCCGGGCAAGCTGCCTTCTGAAGCCCGCACCGGACGCAACGACTTCGGAAACGACCGTTACGACGGGCCGGCCCCCCCGAGCGGAACTCACCGCTACTTCTTTCGGCTCTTTGCGCTCGACGAACGTCTCGCGCTGGCTCCGGGCGCCGGCCGCCGGGAGCTGGAAGAAGCCATGAGAGGACACGTCCTTGACGAAGCCTCCTTGATGGGAACGTTCGCGGCGGGCGGCAGCTGAAGGCCGCAGGCCTTTCCCTCACGGGCGCATGCCGACCTTCCGATGAACCTCTGGTCCCCACGTCGCTTCCGCTCGCTATTTTCGGCAGCGCTAGCCCTTCCTATCGCCGCCGTCCTTTCCGCCCGCGCCGCAGAGATCTTTACCGAACCGTTCACGCCTACCCCGATTTCCATCCGCCTGGCCGATCTTCCCAAGCCCTTCGCCACGCCGAGCGCCGCCTATGAGCCTCCGATCGTGCCTCCGCCCAGACGGCCTTCCCTCCGGCTGCCGGCCGGCTTTCAGGTATCCGTCTTCGCCCGCGACCTCGAGGGCCCCCGATGGCTGGCGCTCACCCCGGAGGGTGGGGTCCTCGTGGCCGAATCCGACGCAGGCCGAATCCGCCTCTTCGAAGGACCGGGGGAAGACGGGGGTGCGGAGCACAGCTCGGTTTTCGCCACTCCGGAAAACGGCCTGCATCTCCCGTTCGGAATGGTTTTCGTCGGCGACCGGTTCCTCGTGGCCAACACCGACTCGATCCTCTCCTTCCCCTACCGGCGGGGCCAACGGCGGCTGGGAGGCCGTGGCGAGCGCATCGCTTCCTTTCCGGGAGGCGGGCATTGGACCCGGGCGCTCGCCCTCTCCCCGGACGAGCGTTGGCTGTATGTCTCCATCGGCTCTCGCAGCAACGTCGACGTGGAGCCGCCTCCACGGGCTTCGGTAATGAGGATTCCTCTGCCCAAAGGGAAGCCGGAGCTCTTCGCTTCGGGCCTGCGCAACCCGGTCGGCCTCGCTTTCGAGCCGAACACCGGCACGCTCTATACGGTCGTCAACGAACGGGACGAACTCGGGGATGATCTCGTGCCCGACTATTTGACGCGGATTCGGCAAGGGGATTTTTTCGGTTGGCCTTATGCCTATCTTTCCCCCCGTCTCCTCGATCCCCGGCTGCTCGTCCACCACCGCGTGCAGAAGCCGAACCTAGTTGATACCACCCGCACCCCGGACGTGCTCTTCCAAGCGCACTCGGCGCCGCTCGGCTTAGCGTTTCCCTCGGGCAAAGCGCAATTTCCGGAGCGATATCTTCACGGCGCCTTCGTGGCCCTGCACGGCTCCTGGAATCGCAGCGCGCCCACAGGCTACAAGATCGTCTTCGTTCCGTTCGGACAGAATTATCGGCCGCTGGGCTTTTACGAAGACTTTCTTACCGGATTTTTAACCGAAGGCGAGCACCCCAAGACCTGGGGAAGGCCGGTCGGCCTTCTCTTCCTCCCCGACGGCAGCCTCCTCTTCTCCGACGACGCCAACGGCGTTATCTACCGAATTACTTATGAAAAGGATGCCGACTCGTAAGCCGTCGGTCGGCGGGGTCGGACTTCCCCCCCAATGCACAGCACGGCGCCGACCGATCCCCGGCCGGATGTTAAAAATTGAAGCGGAGCCCCGCAATCGCGATGTTGTAGTACTCGGGATACTTGATCAACATCGTGTTGCCGCTGGTCATCAGGTAGGAAAACTGCGTCTCCTTGATGTAGAGGATCTTATATTCCGCAAAGATGCTCCAGTGTTCGCTGATGTTGTACTGAAGCCCGACCAGTCCCTGGCCCGCAAAGGCTCCTTGTTCATACCCGCCGGTCGTGAGGAGGTTGCCGGTGGGTCCCGTGAAGCTCGTTCCGGAGGAGGCAAGGTAGGCTCCGCCTATCCCTCCCCCGATGTAGGGGACCAATCCGATCGGAGTCACAAACTTCGCCACTCCGTCCACGAGGAAGACGCCCATGTTCAAGTTCGATCCGAACTGGTAGGGTGCAATGGCGGGTGTTCCCGCCACTCCCCCGGTTAAGGTACCTCTTTCCGTCGCTTGTCCGAGGTAGAACGCCTCGAACTGGGCCGCCGGCTGGAGCCAATAGCTCTTGGCGCTGTCCAGGGCGAAGCTCCGAAAGTTATAGCCCACTTCCACGCCGCCCACCGCAGCGGTTCCGGGCGTCGCCCGTCCGCCTGCGGAGAAAAGCGGAGGCGAGTCGAGCGCGCTCACCCCGTTGCTCATGCCGAAGGCCGCGCCCCCGAAGATGCCGAAATAGAGCCCGGTCTTGGGACCGAAAGCCTCCTGCGGAGCCATGGCCTCCTTCGGCCCCTGCGCGCCGACTGCCGTCGCCGCTCCCGTCGTTCCCTCGCTTGACGGGGCGGCGGCCTCTCCTCTGCCTGCCGGAGCCGCAGCGGATGACGGTGCCGCCGCGGGCTCGGCGCCGGACGAAGATCCCGATACGGTCGCCTCCGACGGAGAGGAGCCGGAAGCCTGTTCCCCTTGCTCCGTGGCGCTCCCGGGCGACCCCGCCGGCGTCGCTTCCGGAGCAGCCGATGAAGACTCTTCCGCCCGAGCGGTCGTCGCCCCGTTTAGCGCGAGCGCCCAAAAGCAAAATAAAGCCAGCGATGCCATCCAAGCATTGTTCCGGTTCGCGCCGTCAGGAGCGCTCGCGGTTCGGTTTTCGCGCACTTGCGTCATATGACCTCCTCGCCTCACCTGTTGCCTCCCCTTGCCCGCGGCTACGGACTGACCGATGCTCAGCAAGCGGACTTTACCCAGCCGGCGTCGAGTAAGACAAGCGGGAACTCTGTGACATTTTGGTGACAATTTTCTTCCCTGGTCCCAGCTTGCTGCGAGGCGGCGAGCCGCCGGTCAATAGCCCATGAAGGGCGGCGCGCTGAGCGTCGGCGGGAAATGGGTCAAGAGGAACGGCCCGTAGACGAGCCCCACGAGAACCAGCGAGAGAACCACCCAATAGGAGATCCGGTCAAGAATGAGCTGATTCCCGCTCGGAGCCGCCCCTTGGACGGTGGTGGAGAAAGGGAGATCGGCTACCGGCCGGGTCTTCCGGCCCGCCAGCAGGGTCATGATCAGAACCAGGAAGAAGAGCAGGGCGGCCGCGAACATCAACGTGCCGCCGATCGCCGTCAACGCCCCCGCGAGCTTCCAGCCGGGCAACGGCGCGTAGTTGATGAGGGAGATTGCGGTCCGCCGCGGCATCCCCAGCAACCCTCCGGATATCTCCCCGCGGGCGAAAATCAGCACTCCGACGAAATAGAGCCAAGATTGCCAGACCGCCAAACGCCTTCCCCAGAGCTCCCGTCCCGTCAGATAAGGGATGAGCCAGTAGGCGAGCCCGAAATAAGAGAGAGCGACAGCGCTCCCGACGGTTAGATGGAAATGGCCGGGGACGAAGGTCGTGTTGTGGATGATCCGGTTCATCTCGATGCTTGCGTTCATGAGTCCGGTGATCCCTCCCGGCAGGAAGGTGATCATCGCCAGCACCTGGGCGCTTACCGAGGGATCGCCCCAAGGCAGACGCCAAAGCCAGCCGAGCATCCCCTTTCCTCCGCGCGCCCGCCCCCCCATCTCAAGGGCGTACATGACCGAAAACGCCGTGAGGAGGCTCGGGAAAAAGATCGCGAAGGTGAGAATTCCGGCGCTCCATTTGAAATACCCGGAAATCCCCGGATCGACGTACTGGTGGTGGAAGCCGACCGGCATCAGCACGATGAAGAGAATGAAGGCGATCCGCGCCAGCGTGTCGCTGAAGAGCTTCCCCCCCACCTGCCGGGGAATCATCGTGTACCAGGAGACATAGATCGGGAGAAGCCAGTAGTAGACGATCTGGTGGCCGGTGTACCAGAAGAGGACTCGGCTCAGCAGGGGGTCGGAGCCCGGCAGAAGGTTGAGCGACCACGGAAGAAGGAGCGTCAGGACTTCGATCGCCACCCCCATGGAGGCGATGTCCCACATCACGTAGGTGGCGATCGAGACGAAGGCCAGCAAGGGAATCCTCTCGCCGCGGTGCTCCTTCTTCCAGGCCGAAAGGGCCAGCAGCTGCGCGACCGAGATCGTCCAGGTGCTCAAGACGAGCAGCACCGCTCCCGCGTAGAAGGTCCATTCCGCCCGGAGCGGCGGATAGAAGGTGTAGAGGACGCTCGCCTTTCCGGCGGCGATCGAATACCCGCTCAGCAAGGTTCCGCCGACCAGCAGCCAAAAGGAGAGGGCCAGCAGGAAGCCGCTCAGAGGTCTTCCCAAGCTGCGGGCCACCGTCAAGGCCAGCCAGCCGTTGGCCGCCGCGAAGGGGAAGACGAAGACGTTGAACACCGCATGCAGGGTGAGCCCCTGATAATAGGTGCGCATCCCGGGGAGGTTGCTGAAGATATTGATCCCGCCGTAATTCAGGCCCTGGACGAAGCCTTGGAAGACACCAACGGCGAGCGCCGCGAACCCGAGGAGGATGCTCCAGAGGATGTAGCGCCGGTGGCTCTCCGGCAAGGCGAATCCGGAAGGATCCTCGACGATCGAAACCCTGGCCTCGGCTGTCGGCATGGCGAGCCCTCCCTACTTGACCGTGAGCGTCCCGGTCATCTGGTGATGGAGCATTCCGCAATACTCATGGCAGATCATCCGGTACTCGCCCGGGCGGGTGAACCGGTACTGCTGCTTCCCGATTTGTCCGGGCAGCAGCATGAGGTTCACGGTCGTGCCGGGGATTTCCAGCCCGTGGTCGATATCGATCGACGTGCCCCAAAAGGTGACCTCGGCCCCCACCGGCAGCTCGATCGCGGGCGGATTGAACATCCAGGCCTGGCCGAGCACTACGACATCGAAACGGTTCGGCCCGGTCCGGTGCACGCCCGGCTGATCGAAGGGCTTGGTGCGGGCGACGGCGGCGAAAAGCGTCTCGCCTTTCCTGGGGACGATCTGCCCGTCGTTGCCCGGAACCACGATTGCCAGGACGATGGCCGAATAGACCAGGGCCGCGAGGAACGCGACAAGCACGATCACCGACAGCCAGACGTATCCCTTCTCCAGCTTCTCGGCCAGCGTCTCCATCCGGTCCCCAGCTAGCGTGTCACCATTTCCTTGTAGAGGTAGGCCCACATCCCGGCGAGCACAGACAGAAAGAGGATAAGAACGAACATGGTGCCCAGAGGAGGCGGAACCGCCTCCGGCATCTCCTTACCCTTCTTGCCTTCGTCGGAATTCATCGCCAGCCTCCGCATATCGAAGAAGAAACTGCCCGAAAAGCTGCGCCAGTAAGAGAAAAAGCCCAAGGCAGACCAGAGAGCCGATCCCGTCGCCGATCCCCCCGCTGGCTTCCAGGCAGGCATTGAGATATCCCCATCCCGAGAAGACGACGGACGCCGTAAGGATTAAAAAAACGGCTAAAATTCCCAGCAGCCGGCCTTCCGATTGCTCCTCGCGCACCGGCTGCACGTTCATGTCCACATTGTAGCTACAACTAGGAAAAGCGGACAAGCAGAAAGATTCTCTCACCGTTCCGCGCTCTCGATCCATCCGGACACAAGCTGCACACGGAGCCCGCGCGCGCCGGAGCGGCGCCCACCCTTTGCGGCGGTCCGTTCGTCCGATCCAGGCCGGCTTCGTCGAGATGTAGGCCCCGGAAGGCTTCAGCCGCGCCGGGAGTCGCCGGGGCGGTAATCTTCCTCGGCGCGCGAGAAGGCGTCCTCCATCGAGCCGAGCTCCTCGCCCGAATGGGAAGAGAGGTCCATCCGCTCCCGCTCCTTCTCGAGCTGCTCGTCCGAATAGGCCAGCGCCTTGATGGATAGGCCGATGCGCCTCTCCTCCTGCTCGATCTTGATGATCCGCGCCCGAACCTCCTGGCCGAGCTTCAGCACGTCCTTCACCTTCGTCACCCGATCGTTGCTGATCTGCGAAATGTGCACCAGCCCGTCGATCTCTCCGTCCAACTGGACGAAGGCACCGAAGCTGGCGATCTTGCTCACCTTCCCGGTCACGATCTCGCCGACCTTATATCGGGAGACGAGGCTTTTCCAGGGGTCTTCGGAAAGCTGCTTGATCCCCAGGAGGATCTTTTGATTCGGCCAGTCGATCTCCAGCACTTTCGCCTCGACCGGGTCCCCCTTCTTGTACACCTCGGAAGGATGGCTGATCTTTCGCGTCCAAGACAGATCGTTGATGTGGACAAAGCCATCGATCCCCTCTTGCAGCTCGACGAAGATTCCGTAGGCGGTAAAGGTGCGTACCGTTCCCTTGACGATCGAGCCGACCGGATATTGCTCGGCGACCTTCTCCCAGGGATTCGGCTCCAGTGCCCGGAGGCTTAAGGAAATCTTCTGCTCCTCCCGATTGATGTCGAGAACGACAACCTCGACCTCCTGCCCCACGGATAGCAGCTCCGCCGGACGGGTGATCCGTTTTGTCCAGGACATTTCCGAAACGTGGACCAGCCCCTCGATTCCCGGCTCAAGCTCCACGAAGGCTCCGTAGGCCGTCAAATTCGTCACCTTCCCTTTCACCCTCGATTGAATCGGAAACTTTTCGGCGATCCTCTCCCAGGGATTTTCGGACTTCTGCTTGAGGCCCAAGGATATTCTTTCCTTCTCCCGATCGACTTCGATCACCATCACCTCGACTTCCTGCCCTACGGACAACATCTCCGACGGATGGGAGAGGCGCCGCCAGCTCATGTCGGTGATATGCAGGAGCCCGTCGATCCCGTCCAAGTCGATGAACGCCCCGAAGTCGGTGAGGTTCTTGACGATTCCCTTGACCATCTGCCCCTTTTTCGCCGTTTCGAGAAACCGGGCGCGCTTTTCGGCCCTCTCCGCTTCCACCAGCTCGCGCCGGGAAAGGACGGCGTTGCGCCGCTCTTCGTTGAGCTTAACGATCTTGCACGTCAAAGTCTTCCCTTCGAAATCGCGCAGGTTCTTCGGAGGAGTGATATCGATCTGCGAGGACGGAAGGAAGGCCTCCACGCCGATGTTGAGCATCAGGCCGCCCTTGACGATTCCCCGAACTTTCCCTTCGACGGTGCCACCCGATTGGAAGATCTTGACGACCTTGTCCCAGTTCTGCTTCTGCGCTGCCTTCTGCTTGGAAAGGACGACGTTGCCCTCTTCATCTTCGAGCTGCTCGAGCAGCACCTCCACTTCGTCGCCGACCTGAACCGCCTCCGGGTCCTCGAACTCCTCCAGCGGGACGAGCCCCTCCGATTTGTAGCCGATATCGATCAGGACCGTCTTCGGGTTCTTTTCGACCACCCGGCCCTTTACCAGACTGCCTTCCGTAAACACCGGAAGGGATGCCAACAATCCTTGCTCCATGCCTTTCAATTTCCTTCTTTTCAGAAACGATTCCCGCGAATCCGAACGGCGCCGCCGATCGGCGGGGAGCCGGGATCGGTCGGGCTATGTCTTTTCCGCAGCCGGTTTCTTCGCGGGATGGACCGGGGAAGAGCAGGCGCTGCAGCAGCTCTTCCGCCCCCGCACGCCGCGCACAAGATCCCGAGCGATGTATAGGAGGCTGGCTCCGACCAGGAGCAGCGCCACCCACTGTTGCCAGTTTCCGCCCATCTTTCTTTCCTGCGCACCAGCCGTCGCCGCGGCTTCCGTTCAAAAGCCAAACGCCCGGCCCGCCTGATACACAGCCAGCGAAATAGTATAAGCAAAGAGAGTCATATAGCCAAATTGAAAAAACGCCCACCTCCAGGAGCCGGTCTCCCGGCGGACGGTGACCACGGTGCTGACGCACTGCAGTGAAAAGACGAAGAAGAGGAGGATGGTCACGCAGACAAGCGGCGTGAAGACGGGGCGCCCGTCGGGCCAGCGATCGGCCAGCAGCGCCCGAGAAAGAGATACCGGCCCGGCTTTTCCTTCGGGATCCGGCTGGCCCGCATAGAGTACCCCCATGGTGCTGACGAAGTTTTCCCGCGCGGCCTGCGCGCTGAGCAAGCCTATGCCGATCTTCCAATTGAACCCGAGCGGCCGGATGACCGGTTCGATCCAATGGCCGATTTGTCCGGCGAAGCTCCCCGCCAGCTGCGCCGCCCGATCTCCGCCGGTCGTTTTCGGATAGGCGGTCAGCCACCAGAGGATCACCGAGATGGCGACAATCGTGGTCCCCGCCCGGCGGAGAAAGGCTCCTGCCCGGAAGAGCATCTGCGTCGCGATCACACGGAGCGAAGGCCGCCGGTACGGAGGCAGCTCGAGCACCAGCGGCGCCGGCCTGCCCCGGAAAAGGCTCCTCTTAAAAATCCAGGCGAACCCGAATGCGGCCGCCAAACCCAGCAGATAGAGGGCCATTACGATCCCCGCCTCGGCGATTCCGGCACTCCGGCCGCCGCCGAAGAAGGCGGCGATCATGAGCACGTAGACGGGCAGCCGCGCGGAGCAGCTGGCGAAGGGAGCCACCAGGATCGTGACCATCCGATCCCGCGGATCGGAAAGCGTTCGTGCGGAGAGGATGCCGGGGATAGCGCACGCATGGCTGGCCAGCAGGGGGATAAACGCCCTGCCTTGCAGCCCGACCCGGCTCATCAGCTTGTCCATGAGAAAGGCGGCCCGCGCCATGTAGCCGCTTTCTTCCAACAACCCCAAGAAAAAGAAGAGAACGAGAATTTGCGGCAAAAAGACGATGACGTTCCCGGCTCCGCCGATCACTCCATGGGTCAGCAAGTCCCGAAGATCGCCGGCGGGAAGCAGCTTGTCGATCTTCGCCGCCAGCGCCGAGAATAGGCCGTTGATCGCATCCTTCGGACCCGCGCCCATTTGAAAGACGGCGAGGAACATCGCCCCCATGATCCCGAGAAAGATCACCCAGCCCCAGAAAGGATGGGTCACCCACCGGTCGAGCCAGTCTGTTGCGCTCCCGGTCATGACCCGAGGCTCTCGAAACACGCCCGCTAGGAGCGCCCGGATCTGCCCCTGCCGCATGGCGATGGTCTGCTGGCGCCAATCCGGAAGCTCTTTTTCGAGCCTTTGCTGCTCTCTTTCCAGAGAAGGCAGCAGGTGCGTGACGGCCAGCAGCTCCGCCAGCCGCCGCGGATCCGGAGCCCCCAGGACAAGCGAGCAAAGCGCCCTTCTCTCTACCTTCGCTTCGGGAAAGTCGGCCGTGATGCGGGAGAGGGCTTCCTCGACCGCCTCCGGCAACCGCCGGCAGATCGGGCCCGCCCAGGAAGTCTGGAGCGAGAGGGCGGCGCGAAGCTCGGTCAATCCCTTGCGCTTGGATGCCTGGCAAGGAATCACGGGGCAGCCCAGCCTCGCCGAGAGAGCAGCAACGTCCACATGGCTCCCGCCCTCCTCGAGAAGGTCCATCATGTTGAGCGCGACGATCGCGGGAAGGCCCAAGTCGAGAACCTGAGCGACAAGATAAAGGCTCCTCTCCAGATGGGTCGCGTCGATCACGCAGATCACCGCGTCGGGCGCCGGGGTGTCGGGCCGCGCTCCGAAGAGGACTTCGCAGGTGATTTCTTCGTCCGGAGCGCTCGGCAGCAGGGAGTAGGTGCCCGGAAGGTCGATCAGCTGGCACTTCCGGCCGTGCAGGTCGAAGAAAAATCCGATCTTCTTCTCGATCGTGACGCCGGGATAATTGGCGACCTTCTGCCTCAACCCGGTCAGCGCGTTGAAGATCGTGGTCTTGCCGCTGTTCGGATTGCCGACCAGGGCGATGTTCTTCGGCACTGCGAGTCGAGGAGGCTCTCGGGCCCCGGGCGCAGGCTTCATCTCCTATCCGGCTCGGCCGCCTTTGTTTCGGCGAAAGCGGTCCAGGATGCGGCAAAAGAAAGTCCCTTCGCCGGAAAAAGAGCGAAGGGAACCAACCTCGGAGGGGCCTTCCTCCTTCCCCGATTCATCCGGAGACGCGGTGACGAGGATCCGCTGCGCGACCGAAGCGCTTAAGCCGACGCGCGCTCCGCAAACCAAGCAGACGGTCATCGCTCCGTGGCATAGCTTCACGAGCTCGGCCCGCCGGCAAAAGCCCATTTCGTGGAGCCGATGGGACTCGCACGGGTTGCCCGCAACCGAATGAATCCGGAGCTGCGCCCCGACCGAGGCTTCCGATAAAGGAAAGGCTCGCGGAGCGGTGCCGATGGGCTGTTCCGGGCGCACGTGCATTGTTGCCAATCTATGCTCTGGCTCTTGACTTCTCAAAGTCAAATTCCACTCCCGCTCCCGCGTCCGGTTCCGATCCTCCGGCCGCGAAGGAGACCTCCTTCGCCGGCTTCTAGCGAAGCTCTCCGATTCGCCGGATCATCTCATCGGCCAGCGAGCGATAGTAGTCCTTTTTGCTCTCTCCCTCCCGGATCGGCCGGGGTAGATAAGGGGATCCGATCACGACACGAATCGGGACACACCGAGGAAATCGGGCGGAGCGGGGCAAGGCCTCGAAGGAACCGAAGACGCGCACGGGCAAAATCGGGACCCGGGCTTGGGCCGCCAGGAAGCCGGCCCCCGGCTGCGCCCGCTGCAATTTTCCGTCGGCGCTCCTGGTTCCCTCCGGAAAGATCAGCACGCCGTGGCCGGCGGCCAGAAGACCGAGAATCTTGCGCAATGCCGACGGCTCCGGCTGATCTCGGGCGGTGGGTATCGTGTTCACGCTGGCGAGCAACACGGCCATCGGACCGCGGAAGAGCGAGCGGCGCGCTAGATAGTGGATCTCCCGAGGCACCACGGACCCCACAGCCAGAGGATCGAGGTAGCTGGCGTGGTTGGAGACGATAAGAAATCCGCCGGAAGGCACCCGATCCGCTCCTTCCCCCCGCAACCGGAAGCAGGCGCGCAGACAGGCTCGCACCAGAGCCCGCGCGGCGGCATACCAAGGCCTCATGAGCGAGAGGATCCACCGCTCATCGGATCGACGAGTCTTTCGGCAGGGGGAATCCCCGCTTGCGCAGCTCGTCGAGCATCCGGCCGACCACTTCGTCCACCGTCATCTCGGTGGAATCGATGAGCACCGCGTCCGGCGCCCGCTGCAACGGAGCCGCGGCCCGGGAGCGGTCTTCCCAGTCCCGCTCCCCGATGGAATCCGCCTCTCCCTGCTTCTGCCTCCGCTGCTCGCGCACCCGCGGATCCGCGTCGAGATAAAACTTGAAGCGGGAGTTCGGGAAGACGGCCGTACCGATGTCCCGGCCCTCCATCACGATCGGCCCACCCTCGGCCAAGCGGCGGAAGATCGGAAGCAGCCTTCTCCGCAGCCACGAGCAGGCGGCGACCCGGGAGACCGCCGCGTTGACCGCGGGGCTCCGCGCCTCCTCGCCGGGTTCCCGGCCGTCCACCCGAACACGGAGCTCGTTTCCCTCGATCCGGCACTCGAGGTTCATCTGCCTCACCGCCGTTTTGAAGGCCGACTGGCTATCGAGCGGAACCCCTTTGTCGATCAGGCTCCAAGTGATCGCCCGGTACACCAGCCCGCTGTTGCAATACGGGATGCCCAGGGCCTGCGCGAGAGCCTTCGCTACCGTGCTCTTCCCGGAAGCGGACGGGCCGTCGATCGCAACCGCAAGCGACTGCGCCGCTTCCTCGAGGCCGGGCTGTTCACACCGAGACGGCATCCACGGCAGGTAGCTCGTCCACCCCGGTGCGGCCGCCGGAGCCGCTTGGCTGAGCTTGACCAAATCGCGAGCAAAGCCGGGATACGAGGTATCCACGCACCCCACTTGATCGATGCGGCTCCGTCCCTTGGCCCCGAGCGCCAAGATCGAGCACGCCATCGCCACCCGATGATCGCCGAAAGAGGACACCCGCGCCGCGCGGATGGGATGCCCGCCCTCTATGATCATTCCGTCCGGCAGCTCCTCAACCGGAACTCCGAACTTTCGGAGATTCTCCACCATGCACCGGATCCGGTCGCATTCCTTGACCCGCAGCTCCGCGGCCCCACGGATATGCGTCTCCCCTTCGGCCAGCGCGGCGATCGCCGCCAAGACCGGCAGCTCGTCGATCAGGTTCGGAATCTCCTCTTTTTCGATCTTTGTTCCCCGCAGCTTTCCTCCGCGAATAAAAAGCGAACCAATCGGCTCGCCGCCGCTCTCCGCTTCCTCGAGGCTTTCCTCGATGTGCGCTCCCATGCGCAAAAGCACATTGAGCAATCCGGTGCGCGTGGGATTCAAGCCCACGCCGCGGATCCGGACCTCGGACCCGGGAAAGGCGGCGGCTCCGGCGATCCAAAAGGCTGCGGATGAGAAATCTCCGGGGATGACCAGATCGCGCGCTTCCAAAGAGAGCCCCCCCGGTATGAGAAGCGCACGCCCCTCCCGCAGCAGGCGAAGGCCGAAATGCGCGAGCATCCGCTCGGTATGGTCCCGCGTCGGGCTCGGCTCTACAATTCGCGTCATCCCTTCGGCGATCAACCCGGCCAGAAGAAGGCAGGACTTTACCTGGGCGCTGGCGACCGGCAGCTCGTACTCGATCCCGTGCAGCCTGGCGGGCTCCAGTGCCAAGGGCGCGGTTCCCTTCTCCCCCTCCGCAAGGATGCGCGCGCCCATCCGCTGCAACGGTTCGATGATCCTTCCCATAGGGCGTCTGGAAAGGGAGGCGTCCCCCACGAGGCGCGAACGGAAGGGCTGCCCGGCAAGGATCCCGGCGATCAGCCGCATCATCGTCCCGGAGTTCCCGCAGTCGATCGCCTCCCGGGCCGGAAAGAGACGGCGGCTGCGGTTCTCGATCGAAAGAGAGCTCGGGCTCGCAACCTCGATATCGACGCCCAGGGCCTGAAAGGCGCGCAGGGTGCAGAGGCAATCCTCCGAAGGCAGGAAACCGGTCACCGTCGTCTGGCCGTGAGCCAGCGAGGCCAACATGATCGCCCGGTGAGAAATGCTCTTGTCCCCGGGGACCGTGATTTCGCCGACCAAGCGCAAAGCCGGGTCGACCCATAGGCTCTTCATCGCTTCCTTTTTTTCCCTTCAATCACACAATCCGCCGACCCGGCCGGTCCCGGTCTCCGAAGGTATGGCCCCGCGGCGGCAAAGCAACGAGAAAGGGCGCCGCTCCGCCTCAAGCGTCTCTTCGGCCGACGATGCATTTCCATTTCCTCCACCACCGACAAGGGAGCCCGGCCGACGCCGGGAACAAAATAGCCGTTCGCCCGGAAAGTCGGCAACCGGGATCGCCGCTTCCGGAAGGCCGACACCCGCACGCCTCCCGCCCGGCACCCCCCTGCCTCGCCGCGCCTTCTTTTCCCTTGCCATCCCCTCTCTGTCCCGCGCCATCTTAGGATCCAGCAGAAGCCATGAGAATCGGAGCCCTGGTCGTCGGCCTCCTCGGGGGCCTCGTCTCTCTCGCCTATGGCCTGCTCGGCTACGGCTTGGCTTCCCTTGCCGAATCGGGCTATCCCGCCTCCGCCGCAGGGGTAAAAATCCTGAGCGTCGCCGTGCCTCTGGCGGCCTTGGCGGGAGCCGGGATGGTTCTGGCGAAGCCCCTGCTCGGCGGACTGCTCATGGGCGCTGCTGCCGGAGTCTTCGTCTGTCTGTTGGGCTTCAACGCCCTCAGCCTCATCCCGGTCATGCTTTTAGGTTGCGGAGCCTTGCTTGGTTTCCTAGATGCGATCGATCCGGGCGGGCGGCAACCCAAATTGTAGATTACTCCTCGGCCGAGCCTCACAGATCCCGCATGGGATCGTCCTCGGGTGCCCAAGGGGCCTGGAAGTGCTCGCCTATCTTTCGAGGCGAAACCTCTTCGATACTTCCATCGCTCCAGCGAGGCTTCCGGTCCTTATCGATCAACCGGGCGCGAATCCCTTCCGGAAAGTCGGAACGCCGGACACAGTGCCATGCGACGATCGTCTCCAGACGGATCACCTCCGTGAGCGACATCCGGGTCGTCCTCCGGGACAGCTCCCAGACGAGCCAAGACGAAACCGGACAGCCTTCCGCTAGATTTTCCGCCCCTTGGGCATACCAGGGGTCGGTCGAAACCGGTCCGCAGGCAACCTTCCGCACGATCTCCGGCAGAGTGTCGGCATCGGTAAGCGATTGAATCCGATCGAAGTCGAGCCGGGTTCGAGCGGGAGCGAGCCGACTCCGCCACGGGCGCGCCCATTCCCGGAGCGATCGGGAGAGAAGCAGGCGATCCTCTTCCGCCCGGCCGGTCCAGGGAAGACTCGGGAGCCTTTCCTCCAGGATCGCCGCTCGCTCCTCGGACGGCAGAAAGGCGTCGGCCAGCTTGAGGAAGAGCGCGTCCCCGGCCCCAAAGGGGAGCCCCGTGAGCCCCAGGAAGAGGCCGATCCGTCCGGGCATCCGCCCCAGGAACCAGCTTCCGCCCACGTCGGGGAAGAACCCGATCGAAATTTCCGGCATCGCCAGCCGGCTCCTCTCGGTGACCACGCGGTGGCTCGCCCCCGCGAGCAGGCCAAGGCCGGCGCCGTACGCGATCCCATCGCCCCAACAGAAAATGGGCTTGGGGTATCGATGGATCTTCGCAACAACCCGGTACTCGCTGGAGAAGAACCGGCCGGCATAACCGCCGTCCCCCGAACGGATCGCCCGGTAGATTCTCCGAAGATCCGCTCCGGCGCAGAACGCACGACCTCCGACCCCGGAGAGGACGACGCACGCCACCCCCGTATCTTCAGCCCACCGGGAAAGCGCCGCATCGAGAAGCTCAGCGCCTTCCAGGGATAGGGCGTTGAGCGATGCGGGCTGATTCAGGGCAAGGTAGCCGAGACGGACTCCTCCGGAGACGCGCCGTTCCTCGACCCGCACCGGCGGATCGCTGCTCATCCGAGCTTCTTCCATCCATCCCACGGGCTTCACTGGTCTTTTGCTTCCAATCTTCCCGTTCGCGCGGCGGGTCACCAGCCTTTTTTCCGCATGGGGTCATTCCATGGGTAACGGGGAGCGGAAAGCTGTGCGATGCCTTTCGAGCCGTAGCTTTTTTCTTCCTATTTCTCACCCTCCGGCGGAAGAAGAAGAAAGAGATGTTCTCCGGCATCGGATATGGGCTAGTCTATCGTATTTCACGCATTCGACCGTAGGACCAAGGAGAAACGAGATGATACCATCAGGGGAAGCGGGACGGCGGGGCGATGGAGACCATCCCGTGAAGCTGGCTCCGTCGATCTTATCCGCCGATTTTGCCCGCTTGGAAGCTCATGCCCGGGAGGCGATCGAAGCGGGTGCCGATTGGCTTCACATCGATGTCATGGATGGGCACTTCGTTCCGAACATCACGATCGGCCCGCTGATCGTCGAGGCCCTCCGCCCCCTCCGCTCCGAGACCGGAGTGCTTTTGGACGTCCATCTGATGATCGAGAAGCCGGAACGGTACCTAGCCGACTTCGCTCGCGCAGGGGCCGACATCCTCACGGTGCATGTAGAAACTTGCCCCCATCTCCATCGCACCGTGCAGGCGATCAAAGAGTCGGGAGTCAGGGCCGGGGTGACGCTCAACCCGGCCACCCCGTTGGTCGCTCTCGAGGAGATCCTCCGTTACGTCGACTTAGTGCTCGTCATGTCGGTCAACCCGGGCTTCGGCGGCCAGGAATACATCCCCGCCAGCACCGACAAGATCCGCCGGCTGCGCGGAATGCTCGATGAGATCGGCTCCGAAGCGTGGCTTGAGGTCGATGGAGGGGTGAAAGCCGAGAACGCGGCGGAAATCGTTCGTGCGGGCGCAACCGTCCTGGTCGCCGGATCGGCCGTGTTCAAAGGCAAGACCGCCGCCAACGTCGAGCGCCTGTTGAACGCCGTGGCCGCAGCGCGCGCGACGTCAGGCCGGGCCTTTTAGGTTCGCTCTTTTCTCCTCGGCGATCGGAGGGGACCGCCCCGCCGAGAGTTCGGCTTTCCCGCCTCCTCGACTCAGGCACCCCCTCGGCGGTCTTCCCGCCGAGGGGCGCAAAATGGGTTCCCATCTGGAGGCCGATTTTCCGAGGATAAGCGTTTCCTCTGGCTTCTCAGGGCGCGGAACCTCTTGCTTTTCTGTATCCGGACCGCACGGCGCCGGCAAGCTTTTGTCGAGGATTTTTTTCTCCGGGGCTTGGCCCGAGAGCACCATCGCCGATCACGGCCCGGATCCCACTCCCGCCGTCAGGTCTCCGCGACGATAGTTCCGCATGACGACCTGCTGCTTTGCGTGGTTGGTGCCGAACCAGGTGCTGACCCGATACTCCACCGTCCCGCTCGCCGGAAGAACGCCCAGCTCGGGCGTGACCGTCGTCGCCTCATACCAGACATCCAATTGGTCGACCGAAGCAAAAATCCAGGCGATCGGAACCGGATGCGTCAGGTTGGCCTCGACATGAAGGATCGAGCAATCTTTCTTTCGTACCCAGAGCATTCCTTGGAGAGCGTTGATTACCCGGTCGGCACGAGAGCGGCAGGGCGCATCCGGCTTGGGCTCGAAACGGAGCAGATAGGCCCGCTGTCCGTTCCAGACGCCTTCGCCCTCGAGGGTGATGGTGTAACGGGGAACGAGATTCCGCATGGCCAGCAAATCGCTCACCTGGTGCGCAGCGCGGGCTTCCCGGAGCTGCTGGCTGCTCAATTTTTGGACCGAGATCGTTCCCGAGGACGAATTCGGCACGAGCAGCAGCCCTTCTCCGGGCTTGACCACCATCCGAATCAGATCCGTTTTCTTTAAATTTCCCCGGGCGTCGAGCTGATCGGTGCGGATCTCCTGCCAATACTCCAGCCGGAGCAGGAGCTGCTTCGCCTCGTCGTCCCGGGCGACCATCTCGCGCAGAATCTCCTCGATTCCAGGATCGGCGAAGGCGCGAACGGCGGCCAGGCAAAGCGTGCCAAGGAGAAGCCATTGCCTTTTGCGCATGAGGCCCCTATCCTCCTCAGAATGATATCGCACGTAAAACTTTTTATCCCGGGCCCGACCGAAGTTTCCCGCGCCACGCTCCAGGCGTTCGCCTCGCCGATGATCGGGCACCGAAGCAAGACCTTCCAAGAGCTCTACGCGGATCTCCAACCCAGGCTGCAAGCGCTCTTCTACACGGAGGGGCCCGTCTATTTCAGCACGAGCTCCGCCTGGGGCGTCATGGAGGGAGCCATCCGCAACCTCGTGAAGAAGAAGGTGCTTTGCTGCGCCAACGGAGCCTTCTCCGATAAATGGTATGACGTCGCCCTCCGCAGCGGGAAAGACGCGGAGATGCTCGCTGTCCCCTGGGGCACGGCAATCGACCCGGAGGCGGTCCGGCAGAAGCTGGCGACCGGCCGGTTCGATGCCCTCACCCTCATCCACAACGAAACTTCCACCGGCCTCATGAATCCGCTTTGGGACATCGCCGCAGTGATGCGGGAGTTTCCGGATGTCTCCTTCATCGTCGACACCGTCTCCTCCTTCAGCGTGCTCAAGATCCCCTTCCGGGAGTTGGGGATCGACGTGATGTTGACCGGCACCCAGAAGGCGCTGGCACTTCCCCCGGGAGCATCCCTTTTCGCGGTTTCCGAGCGGGCGCTGGCAAAGGCGGCGACCGTGCCCGGACGTGGCTACTACTTCGACTTCATCGAGTTTCAAAAGAACCACGAGAAGAACATGACGCCGAGCACCCCTTCGATCGGCCACCTGTACGCCCTCCGGCAGAAACTGGCGGAAATCGAGGCGGAGGGGATCGAAAACCGATACGCCCGCCACCGCGAAAACGCGCGGATCGTCCGCTCCTGGGTGAAGGAGAGGGGCTTCTCCCTCTTCCCCAAGGAGGAGTTCGCCTCTCTGTCGCTCACCTGCGCCTCCAACACGCGGAAAATCGATGTGGCGAAATGGATCGGACGGCTACGGGACCGCTTTCAGTGCGTGATCGACGGCGGATACGGAAAGCTCAAGGGGCAGACCTTCCGCATCTCCCACATGGGAGACGAGACGCCCGAATCGATGCGGCAACTTCTCGGATGGCTCGACGAGTGCCTGGCGGAGCTGGGCTGAGTCCGGCGAGGGCCCGCTCGCAGCCCGCATCGTTCACCGCGGCTTCTCGGCAACCAGAAAGATCGCTGGGTGCTCCATCTCGATGCCTCGGGCCGTCCGGATTTTGGCCAGCTTCCTCCGGAGGACCGCGAGGATCCGGGAACGCTCCTGCTCTCCGACCCCGGAAAGGAAGCGCCCGGAGCTGCTCGCGTCGAGGAAGGCGATGACGGCTTCCGGGTCCTTCGCGTAAGCCCGGAAGGAGAGGATCTGCAAGCGGACGACCCGGAAGCCCGCCCGCTCGGCTAGAGACCGGAGATCCCGCGCGCTCAAGCGAAACGGCGAGAGAAAGAGGTCGGGAGGCACCTCCCCCAGCGCTTCCCGCACCGATTCCCGGATTAGGCTCCGGATCCGGGAAGGCCGATCCCTGTACCCGGTGCTGATCCCCAGCCTGCCGCCGGGCTTCAAGATCCGATGGATCTGCCGGAGGGTTTCGGCCTTATTTTCGATCCAGTGGAAGACGTAGTTGAGATAGACCCGATCAAAGGAGGCGTCCGGGAAGGATGAGAGATCGTCCGAGCCGCCCACCGCGAACGACAGCCCCTCCCGCCGCCTCCTCTGCGCAATAGCGATGCGCTGGGGAGAAGGGTCGATCCCGACCACCTTTCCCGCGGGGCCGACCGTCCGAGCCACGTACTCGGCGAGCCTCCCCGTCCCGCAACCGAGATCGAGGACCGAATCCCCGCGCCGGATTCCCAGCAGGGAGACGAGCCTCTTCCCTTGGACGAATTGCGGCGTGCTGACCGCCTCGTACCGGGCGGCACGCTCGGCCGGCTCTTGCGCGGGGGACGGAGCGGGAGAGGCGCCGAAGAGGCTCCGGCCGACCATGGCCGATAGGAGGAGAACCCCGATGGGGAATGTCTTCATTCGGTCGCGGACAAAGAGCACGCCGCAAGCGGGCTTGCGTAGGTCCCCCTCCCAAGCCGGCCTGCGGGCGGCAGCGATCGTGTCAATATGCCTTCCCGAAGAGCACCCGGCGATTCCCGGGCTTGCCGGAAAAGGGACAGATCCCCGCCGCCGACTCCTCCTGGTCGAGCGGCACGCAGCGGATCGTCACCTTCAGCTCTTCCTGGAGGCGCTCTTCGAGTGCCGTATCCTCGGACCAAGAGACATCGGCGAATCCCCCGTGAATCTCCGGCTTTTGCGGATTCTTCGGCGTAAAGAACTCGAAGAACTCCCGCCGGGATTCGATCTGCCGGGTATGGCTCTTCCGAAAGGCCAGCGCCCGTTCCCAGAAGCCATTCTGCATCTCCGCCAAGATTCGCTCCGCCTGCGCGACGAACTCCCGCACGGGGAGGGAGAACCTTTCCCGGGGAGGACGATCCCGCCGGCCGACCGAGACGGTTCCCGCAGCCATCTCCCGCGGGCCGAGCTCGACGCGAAGCGGCACCCCTTTCTTGATCCATTCCCAATTCCTGCCGCCTCCGGCAAGAGGTCGGGTATCGACCTCGACGCGGATCGGTTCCCCAGCATAGCTCTTGTCGGCGAGCTCGGCCGCCAGGCGCGCGCACGCTTCCTCCACCTGCGCCCGTTCCTCCTCCTTCCGAATAAGCGGGAGGAGGACGATCTGCGTGGGAGCGACGCGCGGGGGAAGGACCAAGCCGTTGTCGTCGGCATGCGCCATGATCAGCGTGCCCACGAGCCGGGTGCTCACCCCCCAGCTCGTCGTCCAGGCATGCTGCCGGCTGCCCTCCGGCGAAAGAAAGACGATTCCGTTGGCCCGGGCGAAATTCTGTCCCAAGAAGTGCGATGTGCCTGCTTGGATCGCCTTCCGGTCCTGGACCAGCACCTCGAGGGTCAAGGTCCTCACGGCTCCCGGAAACCGCTCGCGAGGCGTCTTCTCCCCCGCCACCGCGGGCAGAGCGAGCATCTCCTTGAGGAATCCTTCGTAAAGCCGGAGCATGGTGCGCGCTTCGGCCTCGGCCTCCTCGGCCGTCTGATGCGCCGTATGCCCCTCTTGCCAGAGGAATTCGCTCGTCCGCAGGAAGAGCCTGGGCCGCATCTCCCAGCGCACGACGTTGGCCCATTGGTTGATGCGCAGGGGCAGATCGCGATAGGATTGAATCCAGCGGGCGAAAGCCGCCCCGATGATGGTCTCGGAGGTAGGGCGAACGACAAGGGGCTCGGTCAGCGGCGCTCCGGGAACCAGACGCCCCTCCTTCGCCTCGAGCCGGTGGTGCGTCACCACCGCGCACTCCTTGGCAAAGCCTTCGACGTGCTCCGCCTCCTTTTCGAGGAAGCTCAAAGGAATGAAGAGCGGGAAGTAGGCGTTCCGGTGTCCGGCGGCCTTGATTCGCCGATCGAGCTCCCCCTGCATCCTTTCCCAGATCGCGTATCCCCAGGGCTTGATGATCATGCAGCCCCGGACCTCCGAATTTTCGGCCAGCTCCGCCGCGGCGATGACCTGCTGGTACCACTCGGCGAAATCTTCCTGGCGTGTAGGGGAGATAGCCGGCCGTTCCGTCATGTATAGTATCCTCCGCTTCCTCCTCTTCCTAGCGCACTCGCTTCTTTGGGGACAAGCGCAATGGAGGACCGAGCTTTCCGCATCTTGCCAGACACCCGCGGGTTTCGGTATGGATAGGACGTGGCCGGCGTTGCGATCGATGTTGCCTACGTAGCGGATCTGGCGCGTCTTCGACTCTCTCCGGAAGAGATCGAGACCTTCGGAAAGCAGCTGGAGCAGGTCCTCGCCTATGTGAAGAAGCTCGAGGAGGTCGATGTACGGGAAGTCGTCCTCGCCGGTGACGAAGAGGGAGCCCGGAACCGCCTCCGCCCGGATCGCCCCTCGCCGGGGCTCGCGCCGAGCGAGGCGCTGTCGAACGCCCCGCAGCAAGGGGGCGGCCTCTTCCTCGTCCCACGGATCCTCGAGTGAGCCTAGCTTTCGCTACGATTCAGGAGCTTCGACGCAAGCTCCTTGCCAAGGAGATTCATCCAAAGGAGCTGGTCGAGTCGCTCCTCGATCGCATCTCCATGGTCGATCCCAAGCTCAGGGCATACAATTATCTCCATCCCGAGCGCGCCCTCGAAGCGGCGCAGAAGGCGGACATATCCCTCCCCTTGGGCGGGATCCCGATCGCCGTCAAGGATTTGATCCATGTCCGCGGCGAACCCTGCACCTGCGGCTCCCGCCTCCTCGAAGGGTATATCGCGCCCTACGACGCGACCGTGATCGAGCGGCTGCGCGCGGCCGGGGCCATCCTCTTAGGGAGAACGAACATGGACGAGTTCGCCATGGGCTCCTCCACCGAGAATTCCGCATGGGGCGTTACTCGCAATCCTTGGGATCTTTCGCGCGTGCCGGGAGGCAGCAGCGGAGGCTCGGCGGCCGCCGTTGCAGCCCACGAGGCGATCGCAGCCCTGGGCAGCGACACGGGTGGATCGATCCGCCAGCCCGCCGCCTTCTGCGGCTGCGTCGGCCTGAAGCCGACCTACGGACGCGTCTCCCGCTACGGACTAACCGCCTTTGCTTCCAGCCTCGATCAGATCGGGCCGATGACAAAAACGGTCGCGGATGCGGCGCTGCTGCTGGAAGTCATCGCGGGGGCGGATCCCCGGGACAACACCTGCAGCCCCGAACCGCCGCCTTCGATTTCCGCCGAGCTCGGCAAGGACATCCGCGGAATGATCCTCGGGATTCCCAAGGAATATTTTGTGAGCGGCATCGATCCGGAAGTCGAGGCGGCAACGAAACGGGCGATCGCCCATCTGGAAGGACTCGGGGCGACCCTTCGGGAAATCTCCCTTCCCCACACCCCCTATTCGATCGCCGCCTACTACCTCGTCGCCACGGCGGAAGCATCGGCCAACCTGGCCCGATTCGACGGGATGCGCTACGGAAGGCGGGCCAAAGGATGCGACGATCTCTTCGAAACCTATAGCCGCACGCGCGGGGAAGGCTTCGGCCGCGAGGTCAAGCGCCGAATCCTCCTAGGCACCTATGCGCTCAGCTCCGGCTATTACGACGCCTACTACCTGCGGGCGCAAAAGGTGCGGATGCGGATCCGGGAGGATTTTCTGGCGGCGTTCCGGGAGTGCCAGGCGATCGTAACCCCGACCTCGCCCACGCCGGCCTTCCGCCTCGGCGAGCGGACGGATGATCCTCTCAAGATGTACCTCGCAGACATCTTCACGATCGCGGTAAACCTCGCCGGGCTTTGCGCCGTTTCCATCCCGTGCGGCTTCACCGCGGCGGGCCTGCCCATCGGGCTGCAAATCATCGGCCCGATGTGGAAGGAAAAAACGGTTCTTCAGGTGGGCTATGCCTACGAGCAGAGCACCGGCTGGCATGCCCGGCGGCCCCCGCTGGAGTAGAGCAAGGAAGCGCTCATGACGTACGAAGCGGTCATCGGCCTTGAGGTCCACGTCCAACTGAAGACGGAGACCAAGCTCTTTTGCGGATGCCGGAACGAATTCGGCGCCGAGCCGAACAGCCACGTCTGCCCGGTTTGCCTAGGTCTTCCCGGCGCACTCCCGGTCCCCAACGAGGAAGCCGTCATCCAGACGATCCTCACCGGACTCATGCTGGGATCATCGATTCCTCCGCGGGCCAAGTTCGACCGGAAGAACTACTTTTATCCGGACATCCCGAAAAACTATCAGATCTCCCAGTACGACCAGCCTCTTTGCCTGGGAGGAGAGGTGACCCTCCCCATGCTCGCCTTCCCCAAGGACGCGCAGAAGGAGCCGCAGGCTTTGGCGGGCAAGAAAGTCCGGCTCGTCCGGATCCATTTGGAAGAGGACGTGGGGAAGTCCTTCCACCTGGAGAACTGCAGCGGGATCGACTTCAACCGGGCGGGGACCCCGCTCATGGAGATCGTCACGGCCGCCGACCTGAGCACGCCCGAGGAAGCCTTCGCCCTGCTCACCACGCTCCGCGAAATCCTCCGCTACGGGAAGGTGAGCGACGTCGATATGGAAAAGGGGCAGCTCCGCTGCGACGTGAACATCAGCGTCCGGCCTGCCGGCACCGAAGGATTCGGCACCAAGCGGGAAATCAAAAACCTGAACAGCATCAGCGCCGTCCGGAGGGCCCTCAAGCATGAGATCCAGTCTCAGATCGCGCTCATCGCCTCGGGAGGCACGGTGATCCAGCAGACCCTGCGTTGGGATGACGCGCGCGGGGAGACAATTCCCATGCGCACGAAGGAGCAGGCCCATGACTACCGCTACTTTCCCGATCCCGACCTGTTGCCGATCCATACCGAAGGCCGCCTGCGCGAGGAGGCCAAGCGGCGCATGCCCGAGCTTCCCGAAAGAAAAAAGAGCCGCCTGCGCCAGACCTACGGCCTCTCGGAATATCAGGCGAGCGTCCTCGCGTCCGATCCTCCTCTTGCCGACTACTTCGAGAAGGCGGCCCGCTCGACCCGGAACCCGGTTACATTAGCCAATCTTACCATCAACGACTACCTAGCGCTCCGCGAGGATTCGCCAGCCCCCCTATCGATCCCCCCCGAATATTTCGGGGAGCTGGCGGATCTTATCTCCGAAGGACGGCTCAATTCCCGGCAAGGAAAGGAAGTGTTGGCGATCCTGATCGAAAGACCCCGGCCGCCCAAGGAGATCGTCGCCGAACGCGGTCTGGCCCAGATTTCGGATACCCAGGCCTTGGAGGGGTTCTGCCGAGAGGCGATCTCCGCCAATCCGAAGAGCGTAGCCGACTACAAAGCGGGAAAGACGGCGGCGATCAATGCGCTCAAGGGATTCGTCATGAAAAGGACCCGGGGGCAGGCCAACCCCCAGAAAATCCACGAGCTGTTGGAATCTCTCCTCCGGGAGCCTTGACGCCGTGTCGCCGGCGTCCGGAGGACGGGCCAAATTTGCCTTGTGCGCTGCCGGCGGCCTGCGTACAAGCAGGAGCTTGAACGTTTGTTTGTCCTCCGAGGCGATGGCCGTGCTGGAGAGTACGCGATTCGCGACCCGTGCTCCGGCTCTCGGTGCGCAAAAGAGGCTTTCCTCCTCGGGCAAGCCGTAGAACCGAATGACCTTGGTTATCGCGCTCGGCTGCTCGGCCGCTCTCCTCCTGCTGAGCATCGCTGGCTTGGGGACGCGCCCTGCGTCCCGTCGGAGCCCGCTTGTCTATGCCGGGACCATTGCCGTCAGCTTAGTTTCCTTGGCTGTCGGCCTATCGCAGCTTCTCTTCCTTTCCGGCGACACGCCTGCGTTGACCCTTCCCATCGGCCTGCCCTGGCTCGGAGCCCATTTCCGAATGGACGCCCTCTCCTCCCTGTTCCTGGCGATCATCGGCTGGGGCGGCGCCTCGACCTCTCTCTTCGGCATCGGCTACGGCCGCCATGAATCGGCGCCCGAGCGCGTCCTTCCCTTCTTTCCGCTCTTCCTTGCAGGAATGATTTGGGTCGTCCTGGCCGATGACGCGTATGTCTTTCTGTTCGCTTGGGAGTTCATGTCGCTGGCTTCCTGGGCGCTCGTCGTCTCCCACCACCGTGAGGAAGAGAACGCCCGGGCCGGCCAGCTCTACCTTATCATGGCGGTTTTCGGGGGCTTGACGCTCCTTCTGGCTTTCGGATTGCTGGCGAACTCCGCCGGGGGCTATGCATTTTCCGGGATGCGCGCCGCCGCGTTCCCGTCCTGGACTGCGGGGCTCGTACTCCTGTTGACGACGATCGGCGCCGGCTCCAAGGCCGGCCTTTTTCCCCTCCACGTCTGGCTTCCGCAGGCCCATCCGGCCGCTCCGAGCCATGTCTCGGCGTTGATGAGCGGAGTGATGACCAAGGTGGCCGTCTACGGCTTCATCCGGGTCGTCTTCGATCTCCTTCGCCCCCAGTCTTGGGAAAGCAGCCTACCGCTGCTCTTCCTGGGAGGGGTAACCGCCGTTCTGGGCGTCCTCTACGCCCTGATGCAGCATGATCTCAAGCGGCTGCTTGCTTACCACACGGTGGAAAACATCGGGATCATCTTCATCGGCCTCGGACTCGCACTGGCCTTCGCGACGAATCGGATTCCGTGGGCCGCCGCGCTTTCCCTGACCGCTTCCCTCTTCCACACGATCAACCACTCCTTGTTCAAGAGCCTTCTCTTTCTCGGCTCCGGGGCGGTGCTGGCCGCGACGGGCGAGCGCGATATGGGGAAGATGGGGGGGCTTATCCACCGGATGCCGGGAACGTCGTTTGCCTTCCTGCTCGGTTCGGTCGCGATCTCGGCGCTTCCACCCCTCAACGGCTTCGCCTCGGAATGGCTCACCTTCCAGGCTATTCTGGTGAGCCCCGATCTTCCCCAGTGGGCGCTCAAGTTCCTGATCGTCGTCGTGGGAGCTCTCCTGGCCTTGTCGGCGGCGCTGGCGGCGGCCTGTTTTGTCAAGGCCTTCGGCATGAGCTTTCTCGGACGGCCTCGATCGCCGAGCGCTGCCGAGGCCCGGGAAACCGATCGATGGTCTCTCTCCGTCCTCTTCCTCAACGCCCTCCTCTGCCTCCTGGCCGGGATCTTCCCGGGGCCCGTCGTCAATGCCCTGGGTCCGGCGGTCATGGAGCTGGTGGGACAGGCGATGCCGCAACAGAGCCGGCCCTTCTGGGCTCCGATGGTCCCGATCGCTCAGCACCGGAGCTCCTACGACGCTTTCCTCCTTTTCGTCCTCATCGTCCTCACCGGTCTGGCCGTTACCGGGCTTGTGCGATGGTTCGGGTTTCGCCCGATCCGCCGCTCACCCGCTTGGGATTGCGGCTTTCCGGATCCGAGCCCGTCGACGCAGTATACCGCCGCGAGCTTTGCTCAGCCGATCCGCCGCGTCTACGCCTCCAGCATCTTCGGAGCCCGCGAGGCGGTCGACATGCCCCTGCCCGGAGAAATCCGCCCCGCCCGGATCACGGTCAAGATTCACGATCCGGCCTGGCGGGGGATCTACGCGCCGATCATCCGGCTCGTCTGGTTGCTCGCCGACAAGCTCAATCCGATGCAGTTTCTCACGATCCGGCGTTATCTCCTTCTCGTCTTTCTCCTTCTGGTCCTCCTGCTGCTTCTGCTGAGCGTATGGGTCTAGTCCGATCGTTTCTGGTCCAAGCCTTTCAGATGCTCTTGGTGCTCCTCTTGGCGCCGGGCCTCACCGGCTTGGTGCGCAAGGTGAAGGCGCGCATGCTCGGCCGCCAAGGCCCTTCGATTCTCCAGCCCTACCGGGATCTCCTCCGCCTTTTCCGCAAGAGCCCCGCGCTGGCGCCGAACGCTTCCTGGCTCTTCCGCGCCTCCCCCTATCTCATTTTCGCCTTCACCTGGCTGGCGACCGCCCTCGTTCCCACCTTCTGCCTGGGTCTTCCCTTCGGTCCTTGGGCCGATCTCATCGCCGTCACCGCCCTGATCGGCAGCGCTCGATTCTTCCTGGCTCTCTCCGCTCTGGACGTCGGCACGAGCTTCGGAGGCATAGGCGCGAGCCGGGAGATGATGATCGCTTCGCTGGCGGAGCCCGCCATGCTCCTGGTGGTTTTCACGTTGGCCCTGATCGCGGGCTCCACCGAGCTCTCCGCGATCACCGCTTACGTGCTCTCGCCCGCCGTAGGCCTTCGGGTCTCGATGGTCCTGGCCTTCGCCGCTCTCCTCCTGATCGCGCTGGCCGAAAACTGCCGCCTGCCGGTCGACAACCCCGCCACGCACCTCGAACTGACCATGGTCCACGAGGCGATGATCCTCGAGTACTCGGGCCGGCACCTGGCCCTCCTCGAATTGAGCGCCTTCCTCAAGCTGCTGCTCTACTTCTCTCTGATCGGCACGATCTTCCTCCCCTGGGGCGTAGCGGCGCCGGGTGCTTCCCTCGCTTCCTACCTCGCCGGAGGGCTCTTCTACGTGCTGAAGCTGGCGACGGCAGGCGTCGCGCTGGGCATTTTCGAGACCACGTTGGCCAAAATGCGCCTCTTCCGCGTCCCGGACTTTCTCGGGGCTGCGCTCATGCTCGGCCTCCTCGCCTCCCTCCTCCGTTTCGTTTCCAGCAGCCTATAAACCCATCCCCATCGGCATGAGCACATTCGACTTCGACGTCGCCCATTTGCTTTCCGGGAGCCTTGTGCTGGCCAGCTTCATGCTCCTCTACCAGGACCGGGTCTATGCCCTCCTGCACGTGTTCACGTTCCACGCCCTGCTCTTGACCCTTTCCGTCGCCTGGCAGGCATTCGCGCAAAACGCCCCCCATCTCTACATCACCGCAGCCGTCGCCTTGGTGTTCAAGGCCGTCCTTATCCCGGTCGCGCTCCGTCGAATCGTCGCCCAGCTGCGGATCCACCAGGTTTTGGAGACGGTGGGCGGCATCGGTCCCACGATGCTGGTAGGCATCTCTCTGGTGGCACTTTCGCTGGTCGTCACCCTGCGCACCACTCCTCCGGGCGACCGGCTTTCCCGCGAAGATCTCGCCTTCGCCCTGGCGGTGATCCTCCTCGGCATGCTCATGATCGTCACCCGACGCAATGCCATCAGCCAGGTCATCGGTTTTATGTCTCTGGAGAACGGGCTCATCTTGGCCGCTGCCGGAGCCAAAGGGATGCCGCTGGTCGTGGAAATCAGCGTGGCGTTCGCGGTGCTGATCGCCTTCATCGTCATCGGCATCTTCCTTTTCCGCATCCGGGAGCGTTTTGACACGGTCGATATCTTGGTCGTCGACCGCTTCCGCGGAGAAAGACGATGAACTATTCTTCCTGGAACCCGACGGCCTGGGCGCTCGTGATTCCCGCAGCGTCCGCTCTCTTGCTGGCGTTCCTCCGGGACTGGCGGCTCGCAGCGCGGATCAACATCCTCGCATCCTTTCTCTCGTTCTGCGTCGCCCTTTCCCTTCTCGCGGTTCCGAGAGAGGCGCCGGGCCGCTACCTCCTGGTCGACGATCTCAACATCGTCTTTCTGATCCTCAACGCCTTCGTGGGCTTTACCACGAGCCTCTTCAGCGCGGGATACATCCAGCACGAAATCGAGATCGGCCGCCTCACGCCGCGACTCCTCCGCTTTTACCACGCCATGTACCAGCTTCTCCTCTTCGGGATGACGCTGGCCCTCCTTGCCAACAACATCGGGGTTCTTTGGGCTTCGGTGGAGCTGGCTACCCTTACCACGGTTCTGATGGTGGGGATCTACCGCACGCACGAAGCGATCGAGGCGTCTTGGAAGTACATGATGTTGAGCAGCGTCGCCATCGCCCTGGCGCTTTTCGGGACCACACTGACCTACGTGGCGGCCCGGCAGGCGGTCGGAGAAGGAGCGGAGGCGATGCGCTGGAGCTCGCTTCTTGCGCATGCCGCGACACTCGACCCGTCGCTGCTCAATCTCGCCTTTCTCTTCGTGCTCTTAGGATACGGAACCAAGGTAGGACTCTTTCCGCTCCATGCGTGGCTGCCCGACGCGCACGCGGAAGGACCGACCCCGATTTCCGCGGTGCTTTCGGGACTGCTGCTCAACGTCGCCCTCTACTCTGTGATCCGATTCAAAATGCTCCTCGCGGGCAACCCTCATGTCCTCTCCCCGGGTCCGATCCTGATCACCATGGGCTTGGCCACGGTTCTCTTTGCGGCGTTCATGCTCTACCGGCGCCGCGACATCAAGAGGCTCTTCGGCTATTCGTCGATCGAGCATATGGGCATCATCACCTTCGCCTTCGGGCTGGGGAATCCTCTGGCCAACTTCGCCGGACTTCTCCATATGGCGCTCCATAGCCTCACCAAGTCCGGGATCTTCTTCATGGTCGGTCACATTTCCCAAGCCAAGGGCTCACAGAAGATCGCGGACATCCGGGGGCTTACCGAGAGCCACCCGTTTCTCGGATGGGGACTGCTGGCCGGAACGATGGCGATCATCGGCCTGCCTCCCTTCGGCATCTTCCTGAGCGAATTCCTGATCGTCAGCAGCGGCTTTTCCAGCCATCCGTGGGTGATCCTGCTGCTTCTTCTCGGCCTTCTTATCGCCTTTTGGGCGCTCACGCTCCGCATCTCCGGCATGGCTTTCGGCAGGCCGAGCGGGCGCCGAGAGCCGATCCGCGTGATGCCGCTGCCGTTTCTGATCCATATGCTCGCCGTGTTGACCGCGGGAATATTTCTCCCGCACGCCGTCGTCGGCTGGTTCCGCCAGACGGCGCAGCTTCTCCGGTAGTTCCCCTCGCGCTCATGCCTAATTCTTCTCCATCCGGTCCTTCCGGTTCCGCCCCGGGTTCTTCTCCGCCCGCGGGCCGCCATCCCTCGCTTCCGGAGCTCCTCCGGCGGGGCGACCTCGTCGAACGCCATCGACCTTGGCCTCGATCGATTATCGACACCTCCCTCTGGCGCATCGCCGGAGAAACGCTGGCCGCCGGAAACGCTTCCCTCCTCGGGCTTTGGGGCGAGCCCGGCTGCGTTCATCTCTCTTTTTGGGACGCGGATTCCGGGGAGGCGGGCGTGTTGAGCCTACCTTGCCCGGAAGGGCGGTTCCCTTCGCTGGGCCGGCTCCATCCTCCCGCTCTGCGCCCGGAGAGGACCATCTACGATCTCTTCGGGCTTCTGCCCGAAGAGAGCCCCGATCCGAGACCCTGGCTCGATCACGGGGCCTGGGGAGTCCGCTTCCCCCTGGGGAAGGCATCTCCCGCAGACGGACGGGCCGACTATCCTTTTCTTCCCGCGGAAGGAGAGGAGCTCCACCAAGTTCCGGTCGGTCCGGTCCATGCCGGCATCATCGAACCGGGCCACTTCCGCTTCACGGCGGCAGGGGAAACCGTGGTGCGCCTGGAGGAGCGCCTAGGGTACGTCCACCGAGGTCTCGATGCTTTGCTGACCGGAGCGGAGCTGGAACAGGCGGCTCGGTGGGCGGCGCGCGTCTCCGGCGACACGACGGCCGCCTACTCTGCGGCTTTCGCCCGAGCCGTCGAAGCAGCCCTCGAGTTCGAAGCCCCGGCCGCGGCTCATTGGCTTCGGGCTCTCTGCGTCGAAGTCGAACGGGTGGCCAACCACCTTGGAGACATCGGAGCGATCTGCAACGATGCGGCTTTCGCGCGCATGCACGCCTTCTGCACCGTGCTCCGGGAGAAGATTGTGCGCGCTGCGGACCTCTGCTTCGGCCATCGGCTCATGATGGACCGGATTGTTCCCGGCGGAATGCGCGCCATGCCGTCGGGAGAGGCGCTCCGGAGGCTCCGGGAAGTTTGCGAAGAGATCGCGGCCGCTCTTCCCGGAATCCAGGAGGTCTACGAGACCACTCCCTCCCTCCAGGATCGGACGGTCGGAACCGGAATGCTTTCCCGCACTCTGGCCGTCCGGTACGGTTGCGGGGGCGTCATCGGCCGAGCCTCCGGCCGACTCTTCGACGCCCGCCGCCATCTCGCCTATCCTCCCTACCCGGAACTCCGCTTCTCGGTTCCGGTACGGGAGGAGGGAGATGTCGATGCCCGCGTGGGCGTCCGGATCCGCGAAATCGAGCAGAGCCTCGGCCTCATCCGGCAGATCCTCGACGGACTGCCGCCCGGCCCCTGCTTCACGCCCCCGCCCTCGGAGCCGACGGCGCCCGCCGAAGGAACAGCCCTCGTGGAAGGATTCCGCGGAGACATCTTCGCCTGGGTCCGGATCGACGAGCGCGGCCGGGTCGCCCGCTGCCACCTTCGGGACCCGTCCTGGTTCCAATGGCCGCTGCTGGAAGCGGCGATTTCCGGGAACATCATCGCCGACTTTCCCCTCTGCAATAAGTCCTTCAACTGCTCGTACGCCGGCCATGACCTCTGACCCCCTCCCCGCGCACCCCGCCCCCGCCGTCCCTCTCTTTCGGGATGGTCTCCTGCGGCCTTCCCGAGCCTCCTCCGCCGGTGGACGAAGCTCTGCTTCGGCAGCTCGGCCGCCGGGTGGAGGAGGGAGCGAGAAGACGGCTGGGGCGCAGCTTAGCCCTCCGCTTGGTCGACGCGGGCTCGTGCAACGGGTGCGAGCTCGAGCTTCACGCCCTCCAGAATCCTTTTTACGATCTCGAGCGCTTCGGCCTGCGCTTCGTCGCTTCCCCCCGGCATGCGGACGTGCTGCTCGTGACCGGTGTGGTGACCCGGAACATGCGGGAGGCGCTCGAAAGGACCTACCGAGCCATTCCCGATCCCAAATGGGTCGTGGCGGTGGGAGATTGCGCAGCCACGGGCGGCCTCTTTTCCCCGGGATACGCCTGCGTGGGGGCAGCGGCAGCCGTGGTCCCGGTCGACTTGGCGATTCCCGGATGCCCTCCCCGGCCGCGGGAACTCCTGGCGGGACTCCTCGCCCTTTTAGACAGCATGGAGACGGCCCACGGCGGTTGACCACGGGCGCGGGCTACGAACCGTGCGGGATAGAGGATGCAAAAAAAAAAGCTTGGCGTGAGGAACCGGGAAGGCCATGTTGGCCGCTCTCGCCAGAAGCAGGCGAACCCTCGGTGGAAGCGAATCGCGCACTTCTCTTCGGCGGTCAGGGCGCTCAGGAGGTAGGCATGGGGCAAGACCTTTACGAGGCCGATCCCGATGTGCGCCGCCTCTACGAAGAGGCGGAGCGGGTGCTCGAGATGCCGCTCCGCTCTCTCTGCTTTTTTGGGCCGGCGGAAGCTCTAACGGAAACCATCGCCGCCCAGCCCGCTCTCTTCGTTCATGGTTACGCCCTCTTCACGCTGCTGCAAAAGCGCCTCCCGGCTTTCCGCTTCTCGGCGGTTGCCGGCCTCTCCCTGGGGGAGCTGACGGCTCACGCCGCCGCCGGCACCTTTTCGTATTCCGACGGCCTCCGCCTGGTGAAAAAAAGGGCATCGGCCATTCAGAGAGCGGCCGAGGAATCCCCCGGATCCATGATGGCGCTGGTCGGCATCGACCGGAAAGCCGCGGAGGAGATCGCCCGCGAGGCCGGTGTGGACGTCGCGAACTACAACGCGCCCGATCAGATCGTTCTTTCCGGTTCGCCTCGGGGGCTGGCCCTGGTTCCCGCGCTGGCCAGGGCTCGGAACGTACGGAAGGCTATCCCCTTGGAGGTCTCCGGCGCCTTCCACTCGCGCCTCATGCGCACAGCCGCCGAGGAGCTGGAGGCCTTTCTCGAAGACTTTCCCCTGGAAATCCCGCGTGTTCCGGTCTATTCGAACTTCCTGGGCCGGCCCGTTCACCAACCCGGCGAGATCCGCCGAAGCCTGGCCGAACAAATTGAGGGCTCCGTGAAATGGGAAGATTGCATCCGGGGGATGCTCGCCGGCGGGATCCGGCGGTTTGTCGAGATCGGCCCCCGCCCGATCCTCGTGGGCCTGCTGCGGCGCATCGAACCCGGTGCCGAAGGAGTCTCCCTGGCGACGCTAGAAGATCTCAAATTGCATGAAGACCGACTCGCTGAGCGATAAGGTCGCCGTGGTGACCGGCGCCAGCCGCGGCATCGGCAGGGCGATTGCCCTTCGTCTGGCCCGCATGGGCGCGGCCGTCGCCTGCGTCAGCCGAAAGGCGCCGGATGCCGAGGCCACCGCGGCGGAGATCCTCAGCTTCGGAGGGAAGGCCAAAGGCTACGCTACCGACGTCCGCATCAAGCAGGAGGTGGACGACACGAGCCGGAGCATCCTTCGCGATTTCGGCCGGGTCGATTTCCTGGTGAACAACGCGGGGGTCACCCGGGACGGCCTGGCGGCCCGCATGACCGAAGAGGACTGGGATCTGGTGCTCGATACCAACCTCAAGGGCGCCTTTCTGTGGATCCGCGCGTTGGGCCGCCACTTTCTCGAACGGCGGTCCGGAAAAATCGTAAATATATCATCGGTATCGGGCCTTATGGGCAATCCTGGACAAGCGAATTATTCCTCGTCGAAGGCCGGCTTGATCGGGTTGACCAAGTCGATCGCGCGCGAGCTCGCGTCCCGCGGCATCACCGCGAACGCCGTCTGTCCGGGGTTCATCGAGACCGACATGACTAAGGACCTCTCCGAGAAGGTCCGCGTCCGGCTTCTCGAAGAGATCCCGCTGCGGCGCTTCGGCCGCGCAGAGGAGGTGGCGGGAATGGTCGCTTTTCTTTGCGGGCCTGATTCCGATTACATTACCGGTCAGGTTTTTGTCGTCGACGGCGGCCTTCTGGCTTGACCCGGTCTCCGGAAATAGCGACGAGAGAAGGGCACGCAATGATAACCGAATCGGCGACGATCGACGATCCTCTCGCTGTCCCCCGGCGGGTGGGGTGTGGAGAGACACAGGGGGCTGTACCAGGATTCGGCGACTTTTTGGTTGCCAAATCCGGGCTCCGATTCTAACTAGCCTCGAACTCGAAGGAGACTGGACTTTATGGCAGAGAAGAAATCGATCGAAGAACGCGTAAAAGAAATGATAGTCGAACAGCTCGGCGTGAATCCCGAGCAGGTGACACCCAAGGCCAAGTTTATCGAGGATCTCGGAGCGGACTCCCTCGATACGGTCGAGCTGGTCATGGCGTTTGAGGAAGAGTTCAACGTGGAAGTTCCGGACGAAGAGGCGGAAAAGCTGCAAACGGTCGGTGACGTCATCCGATACATCGAAGAGCACGTAGAGGAAGAAAGCTGACGCCGTGATTCTTCCTCGTCCGATTCTTCTCCTCCCGGGGGACGGCGACTCCCCCTTTTCCTCATGACACGGCGTGTCGTGGTAACCGGCTTCGGGGCGGTGACCCCGAACGGAAACGACGCCGGCGCTCTCTGGGAGAGCGTGCGGAACGGCCGAAGCGGGATCGGCCGCGTCACCGCGTTCGATACCACCGGGTATGATTGTCTGATCGCCGGAGAGGTGCGCGGCATCGACCTGAGCGAATCCTTCCGCAATCCGAAAGAAGCTCGGCGCGCCGATCGGTTCTCCCAGCTGGCGATGACGGCCGCCAAGGAGGCCGTACGCCACTCCGGCTTGCTCTCCGCGGCGGTGGATCCCACCCGCGTGGGAGTGATCGTCGGCTCGGGCATCGGCGGGTTGAAAACCCTCGAGGACCAGCACAGCGTCCTCCTGCAAAAGGGGCCGAGGCGGACTTCTCCGCTCATGATCCCGATGATGATCACCAACATCGCCTCCGGGCTGATTGCGATCGAGCTCGGCTTCGAGGGCCCGAATTTCTGCGTAGTGACCGCCTGTGCGACGGCTGCGCATTGCATCGGGGAAGCTTGGCGCCTGATCCGCGATCACGAAGCGGAAGTCATCTTGGCCGGGGGGAGCGAGGCCGCTGTCGTGCCTCTAGGGCTGTCGGGCTTCGCCAACATGAAGGCGCTGAGCCTGCGCAACGACGAGCCCCAAAAGGCATCCCGGCCCTTCGATCGGGATCGCGACGGCTTTGTCTTGAGCGAGGGAGCCGGCATCGTGGTGCTCGAAGAGCTCGAGCACGCCAAGAAGCGAGGCGCTCCCATTCTGGGCGAGATCATCGGATACGGGCTTTCCGCCGACGCCTCTCACATCACGGCCCCGGATCCCCAAGGCCGCTGCGCCGCCCGGGCCATGCTCTCGGCCCTCCAGCGGGCAGGAAAGAGCCCCGAGCAGATCGACTACATCAACGCCCATGCCACCTCGACCCAGCAAGGCGACATCTGCGAAGCCCTCGCGATCCATCGCGTATTCGGCGCGCATACGAAGAAGGTCCCGGTCAGCGCCACCAAGTCGATGACCGGCCACTGCCTGGGGGCGGCCGGAGCGGTGGAGCTCATCCTCTGTTTGCAGGCCTTGGAGGCCCAGCTCATTCCTCCCACAATCAACCTCGACAATCCCGACCCCGCGTGCGATCTTCTCCACGTCCCTCATCAGGCCAGAGAGAGCAAGCTGCGGACGGTGATGAGCAACTCCTTCGGGTTCGGGGGACACAACGCATCCCTGATTGTGGCCAAGTTCGAATAGAAGGAAGAAATCGTCACGATGAAGGCAAACATTCACCCCGAGTATGGGGAGACCACGATCACCTGCGCCTGCGGGGCCGTCTACCACACCCGCTCGACCAAGAATCGGCTGCGGTTAGGAATCTGTTCCTCTTGCCATCCCCTCTTCACAGGACAGCAGAAGCTCGTGGACACGGCCGGACGGGTGGAAAAGTTCCTGCGCCGCTTCGGCACGAAGATGCCCGAGATGACCGGGACGGCCGCCAAATCCCCCCGGAAGTCCAAAACCTAGCGTCCGGCGGCTCCCGCGGGCCCGCGGCCCGCCGAGCCTTGGGCCGGGGCCGACGCACGCCCTTTTCCTACTCCAGGTGGCTCTATGGAACTGACCGCCTATGTCTCCCGTCTTCGTCAACGGTACGAAGAGCTCGAGGAGATCCTCTCCCGCGCAGAGGTGTATGCCCAGCCTTCGCGGGCGGCCGAGCTGACCCGGGAGCATGCTCACCTGAAGGAAATCTTCGAGCGGCATAGGCTTTGGCTCTCCGCGCAGGAAAAGGTCCGCTCTCTGGAGACTCTGCTTCAAAAGGAGGAAGACCCCGATCTACGGGCCTTGGCCGAGGAGGAGCTGGCCGAGGCACGCGGAGAGGAGACGGCGGCGCATCGCCGGCTCATGGTGGCGCTCCTCCCGGGAGAGGAAAACGAACCGCGAAACACCATGCTCGAAATTCGGGCGGGTACCGGCGGAGAGGAAGCCGCTCTTTTCGCGGCCGACCTCTACCGCATGTACAGCCGCTATGCGGAAAAGCGCGGTTGGCGGATCAGCCCGATGGCTCTGGTCCCGAGCGATCTCGGCGGACTGAAAGAGATCATCGTCGAAATCTCGGGCGAAGGTGTCTACCGCCAGCTCCGTTTCGAGAGCGGAGTGCACCGGGTGCAGCGGGTGCCCGCGACCGAGTCGCAAGGGCGCGTCCACACCTCGACCGCCACGGTGGCCGTGTTGCCCGAAGCAGAGGAAGTCGACGTCGTCCTCAAGCCCGAAGACCTGCGCATCGAGGTCTGCCGCGCGGGAGGCCCCGGAGGCCAGGGTGTCAACACGACTGACTCGGCCGTCCAGGTGCTCCATATTCCTACCGGGCTGATCGTGCGCTGCCAGGAGGGGCGATCCCAAATCAAGAATCGCGAAAAGGCGATCACGATTCTCCGCACCCGGCTTCTCGCCCAAAAACAGCAGGAAGAGAGGGCCAGGCTCTCTTCCGAGCGGCGGAGCCTCATCGGCAGCGGGGATCGGCACGAGAAGATTCGCACGTACAACTTTCCGCAAGACCGCGTCACCGACCACCGGGTTCCGGTCACCCTTCACGGGCTTGCTTCCGTTTTGGAAGGGAACATCGAGCCCCTGCTCGAAGCCTTGGCCGAAAAGGAGATGGAAGAGCGGCTGTCCGCGGCGGAGGCGGCGGGCTCATCCCCACGTTTTACGCCGTGACGCGGATCGGCCTGCTGCGGCGGACGATCGACCGGCTGGCCCGGGCGTCCGTCGAATCTTCTCGGAGCACGGCGCAATGGCTTGTGGCCGAGGCGCTGGGCATTCCCCCGCTCTCGCTCTATGTCGAGCCGCAGCTGCCTGTCCCTCCCCATTGCCTCCACCGCGTGGAAGCTTGGACCGATCGCTGCGCGCAGGGAGAGCCCCTGGCCTACGTCCTGGAGAGCGCCGAGTTCGCCGGACGGCGCTTCCGGGTCACACCGGCGACGCTGATCCCCCGGCCGGAGACCGAGCTCTTGTTCGAAGCCGCCGCCGACCTCTTGGAAATCCTTCCCCCGGGACCCGTCCTCGATGTCGGCACGGGCTCGGGGGTCCTAGCCATCTCGCTGGCATGCCGCGCGGCGGACCGCCGCGTCTACGCCTGCGACGTGGATCCCTCCGCTCTCGCCGTGGCCGAGGAAAATGCGCGGGGAGTGCCGAATCTGCGGTTCTATCAAGCCGACCTGCTCGAGGGGGCTCCGGAGCCGGCCTTCGCCTTGATCGTCGCCAACCTTCCCTATATTCCGACAGGCTGCCTGCCCCGACTGCCGAGAACCGTCCAATTCGAGCCCCGGAAAGCGCTGGACGGAGGCCCGGACGGATTGCAGCTCATTCGTTCCCTGATCGACCAGGCAGCCGGGCGCACCCGTGCGATCGCGCTGGAAGTGGGGGACGGGCAGGCGGAAAAAGTCGTCGAGCTCCTGGAGCGCGCTGGCCTTTTCGCTTCGAGATCGCTAAAAGACCTCACGGGAATGGCGCGCGTCGTGATCGGGGAGGCACGTGGATAAATTCTTCATTCACGGAGGCGCCCACCTTCGGGGCACCGTTTCGATCAGCGGCTCGAAGAACTCCTCCCTCCCCATTCTCGCCGCGACTCTGCTTACGCGGGAGCGGTGCGTCATTCATCGGGTGCCCGATCTGAGCGACATCCGCTACATGCTCGAGATTCTGCGCTACTTGGGCGCGGATGTGTCGTTTTCCGCCGGCACGGTGACGGTGGAGGCGAGGAAAGTCGGGTGGGAAGCGCCGTACGACCTCGTCCGCCGGATGCGGGCCTCGGTCTGCGTCCTCGGGCCCATTCTCGCTCGGTGCGGCCGCTCCAAGGTTTCTCTCCCCGGAGGCTGCGTGATCGGGGACCGGCCGATCGACCTCCATCTTCGCGGCCTCGAAGCGCTGGGAACCCGGATCACCCTATCCAAGGGATATGTCGTCGCCGAAACCTCCGCCCTCACCGGCACCCGGCTCTCCCTCCGGGGCCCTCACGGATCGACGGTGCTGGGAACGGACAACGTCATGATGGCCGCTTGCCTCGCCCGGGGAACGACGATCATCGAGGATGCCGCTTTAGAGCCCGAGGTAGCCGACCTTGCGCGCTTCCTCCGCGCGATGGGAGCCAGGATACACGGGGAGGGCACGGGCTGTCTGGAAATCGAAGGAGTCGAAGAACTTCATGGGGCGGAGCACACGGTCATCTCCGATCGGATCGAGGCGGGAACTTTCGCGGTGGCGGCGGCGATCGTCCGAGGCGAGATCCTCCTTGAAAACGCCCCATCCGAGCACATGGGAAGCATCATCGAGGCGTTGCGGCAGGCGGGCGCCTCGGTTGAGGAGGAAAAAAACGGGCTACGCGTGCAAGCCGGCGATCCGTTGCGGCCGTTCCGGTTGCGGACGGGCACCTATCCCGGCTTTCCGACCGACATGCAAGCCCAGTTTTGCGCTCTGGCCGTGACGGTTCCCGGGCGGAGCGAGATCGCCGATGAGGTCTTTCCGAATCGCTTCATGCATATCAGCGAGCTCAAGCGGATGGGTGCCCATATCGATCTCCGCGGCAACGTCGCGGTCATCGACGGAATCCCCCGCCTGAGCGGGGCTCCCGTCATGGCCTCGGATCTCCGCGCTTCGGCCGCTCTCGTTCTCGCCGGACTGCAAGCCGAAAACACCACGACTGTCAGCCGCGTCTATCATATCGACCGCGGATACGAACGGATCGACGCCAAGCTGCGCGCCGTCGGCGCCAATATCGAACGGCGGCCGTAACCCGAACCCTCCATGCCATCCCGCAAGGCGCTCTATCCAGGAACCTTCGATCCGATCACCTTCGGCCACCTCGACATCATCGAGCGGGCACAGGGTCTCTTTGATGAAGTCATCGTCGGCGTGGCGGCGCAATCCACCAAAACGCCCGTTTTCCCGCTGGCGGAGCGGGTGCGGCTGGCCGAAGAGGTGGTCGCCGGACTCCCCCGACCGGTGCGTGTCCTTCCGTTCCACGCCCTAACGGTCGACTTCGCCAAGGAACTAGGGATTCAGGCCATCATCCGCGGGCTCCGGGCGGTCTCCGATTTCGAATTCGAATTCCAGCTCGCGCTCATGAACCGAAAGATCGCGCCAGGAATCGAAACCGTTTTCCTGGTGCCCAGAGATTCGTTCATCTACCTGAGCTCCTCGCTCGTCAAGGAGATCTCCCGGCTCGGCGGACCGGTCTCCTGCTTCGTTCCGAAACCGGTCGAGGAAGCTCTTCGCCGGGCGCATGCGATGCGGGTCAGCGGCTGATCAGGTCTTCCAAGGCGTCGTCGACCCGAATGTCGATGAGCTTCCAAGCCTCTTCGGGACGATAGTAGACGAACCGCCAGCGCAGCGGTTGAAGATCCAAGTCCAAGAGATAAGTGACGACCAGGAGGCGGGAGCCGACCGCCCGGGTGTCGTACGGTTCGAAACCCGTCGCTTTCCCGTAGTAGGTGAAGGCTTGCGCGGTCTTGTCCATGAGCACGGACAGGTTCTCGTGCCGGCTGCTCAGCCGGCTGGTCACCAGCAGGTCCTGGAATGCTTTTTGAATCTCTCCGGCGATCAGATCCTTGAAGAAACGCTCGACGAGCGCCCGAATCTCGGGAAGCGGCGCCTGCCTATTCGGCTCCCCGTGCATGCGGAGGGGAGGGAGATCCCGCACCTGCGGAGACGGCGCCGCTTGCCCCCAGGCAGAGATCGATCCGGGCGCCGCGAAGGCGATCCCTGCGGCGGCCCCCCAGGACAGCCGCCGGAACCAAGCACGTCGGCCTGCACGCTTGCTTTTCCGGAGCCGCTTCTCCATTCTCATCCCGCATGCTTGGGCGCATCCCGCTCCTCGCCGCCGTCGCCTTCGGCGCGCTCGCGCAAAGGGCCCCGGCAGCGGGTCCAGCGCCCTTTCCCGCGCCGCCGATCGATCATATCATCCTCCTCTACCAAGAAAACCACAGCTTCGATAATCTTTTCGGCGAGTATCCGGGTGCGGAAGGGATTCCCAAAGGAGGGGAGGCGGGGGTGCAAGTCGATCGCGCCGGACTTCCGTACAAAACTCTCCCGCCGGTCCAGGACCACCAGGTTCCCGACCCGAGATTTCCGGCGCACCTCCCCAATCGTCCCTTCCCCTTGCTTTCCTATGTTTCGCTGCACGACGCGATTCCCGATCCGGTCCATTCCTTCTACCGGAACCAGCTGCAAATCGCTGGCGGCGTAAACAGCGGATACGTCGCCTGGGGGACCACCGGCGCCCTGCCCATGGGCTATTACGCGACCGATCGGCTGCCGCTCTATCCGATCGCCCGGCAGTACACCGTCCTCGATCATTTCTTCCAGGCCGCCTTCGGGGGCTCGTTCCTCAACCACATCTGGCTCGTCGCCGCTCGAACGCCTTCCTGGGCCCATCCGCCGGCGGATTGGGTCGCCGAACCCGTGTTCGACGAGGAGGGCCGCCTGATCGGCTTGAGACGCGACGGGGCGGTCACTCCGGACGGCTATGTTGTGGGCACCGTCGAAGGGGCGAGCGCCCCCCATCGCCCGTCCACTCCGCCCGATCGGCTTCTTCCGCCTCTTGCCATGCCTACGATCGGCGACCGTTTGACCGAGGCGGGGGTCAGCTGGGCTTGGTATTCCGGCGGATGGAACGAGGCGCTTGCGGGACGAGCGCCGCCTACCTTCCAGTTTCACCACCAGCCCTTCGCCTACTTTGCCCGCTACGGTCCCGGCAGCCCGGAGCGGGCGCTCCATCTCAAGGACGAAACCGACTTTCTCGCGGATCTGCAAAGCGGTCGCCTTCCCTCCGTCTGCTTCGTGAAGCCGCTCGGCGCCTGGAGCGAGCACCCCGGTTATGCCGATTTGGAAGAAGGGCAGAAGCATGCCGTCGCCCTCATCCGCGCCATCCAGGCCTCCCGCTACTGGCCCCACTGTGTCGTCTTGCTCACCTACGACGAATACGGAGGCTTCTGGGATCATGTGCCGCCTCCGCGGGGCGACCGCTGGGGTCCGGGGACCCGAATTCCTGCGGTTCTGATCTCCCCGTATGCGAAGAAAGGCGGTGTCGACCACCGTACTTACGACACCACCTCCTTTCTCCGGTTCCTGGAATGGCGCTTCGGGCTGCCTCCGCTCGCGGAACGCGACGCAGCGGCCGCCAATCTGGTCGAAGCCCTCCGCCTTCCCTAGCGACAGCCGTGAGCTCCTCCTCGCCCCGTCTCTCCGCCGGAGCGGTCGTTTTCCGCCGGGAAGGGCAAGAACCCCGCTACCTGCTCCTGCGCGCCTTTCGCAACTGGGACTTCCCCAAGGGACTCGTGGAGCCGGGCGAGGACCCGTTTGCAGCCGCCCGCCGTGAGATCTTGGAGGAGACGGGAATCCGAAACCTCTCTTTCCCTTGGAAGGAAGAGTTCCGGCAGACAGCGCCATACGGCCGGGGGAAGATCGCCCGTTACTATCTGGCCGAAGCCCGCGGCGACAAGGTGGTTCTCGGCATCAACCCGGAGATCGGCAAACCGGAGCACCAGGAGTTTCGCTGGGTGAGCGCCGAAGAGGCGCGCCGCCTCCTGCCGCCGCGGCTTCGGCCGATCCTCGAATGGGCGCAGGACCGGATCACCGGAACGGCCGCCTAGCGGCTTGCGGAAAAAAGTTTCGGAGAGAGCTTCAGTCTTCCGGCTCGTCCTCGAGCAAGGAATCCGATCCGATCCAACGGCCGGAAGCCCCTTCGACGGCCACGTAGAATTGGGTCTGCTCTTCCTTGGACATCCGCTCGACGATGCCTTTCCACCGCTCATCCTCTTCCTGGAAAAGGCGAATCGCCTCCTCCATCTCCTCACGTCTGATCATGGCTTGGCACCCCTTCCTGCTAATGATTTACGGCCAAGACCCTCGTTCCGCAACGAAGAACGACTCGCCACCCGGGGGTTGCTTGGTCGAAGATCGGCTTCCAATGCTGCAACGCGGACTCCTCGCCGATCCAATAGACAGGTTGCTTTTCCTTCCAAAGCGCGAGAAATCCGGCCTCGGAGAGGAAGAGCCTCTTGGCTTCCGGAGCGCTCCGCAACGAAAATGCGGAGGTAGACGAGGAGTGGACCCAGTATATCCGATCTCTCCGGAGATAGAAAAAGAGGCTCGAGTAGAAATGGGGTTCTCCGTCCGCCACGATCCACCCCTCCCCCGCCGGCAGGCCGTTGAGGTAGCGGCCGATTTTTTCCGAGGAAAAGTAGTCGGCGATCAGCCGTAGGCCCTTGCCGGCTTCCGCCAGCGGCGCAAACATGGCGAGGGCGAGGCAGATCCCGGCGGCCAGCCGCTTTCCGCGCCAGGCGAGCCGGAGCCCGACCGCCCCGCCCAGAAAGAGGCTGGCGCTCGACGGCAGCAAGAGCGGAAGGAACGCCCGCCAAGTGCTGAAGGGAAATCCGTAGATCGCTGCAAGAAAAGTATCCCGCTGATCGACCGGCGCCGCCGCGATCGGGAAAGCGGTCGCACCCAAGCTCGACCCGAAGGCGATACCCGCCGCCGCGGCCGCAACCGCCAGCCCCGAGATCACGGCGAACGGAACCCAGAACGTCCAATGAGGCCGGCCCTCGCCGGCCTCGCAAAACGGACGGGCCAGCAGAAGGGCGAACGCGGGAAAGCAGCTCAAGGCGTAGTAGTCCTGCAGCGAGGAGGGCAGCACCGAGAAAAACGTGACAAGAATCCAAAGTCCGAGGAAAAGCCCTTTCGGCTGCGTTTCCGGGCCCGGGAGAGCCGGCTTTCGCGCGGGCAAGAGAAGAGCCGCCCCGAAGAGGCTCCAGGGAAGGAGAAAGATCCACTGCTCGGCCAAGAAGATCGGTAGGCGGACCGTTCCCGCGTCCGGAGGGATCCGATGGTTGACCGCATGGCCGAGCTGCTCGTTTCCGAAATGTTCCCAAGCAAATCCGGGCAGCCGGATTTCCATAGCCAGATACCATGGGACCACAAGAAGAAGAAAGAGACCGATTCCCTCCCAGCGGAAAAGAGCCGGAACCCGCTTCCGGATCGTCCGGGAAAAAAGCGCCAGCAGCCCGGCGACGGCCAACGGGTAGAAGAGCGCATGAAGACCCTTGGCCAGCGCCCCGAAGGCCATCGAAACCCAGAGGCCGAGCCTATATCGCTCTTTCTCGGGCTCCGTGAGCGCCTTCCAGAGAAACCAGAAGCTCCACGCGACCGAGGCCGAGAGAAAGACCTCCGGCATGATGACGTGGCCGAAAATGAAGGAGCCGAACGCCGTGCCCAGGATCAGAGCGGCCGACCATCCCAGCCGCCGATCCCCGAGGGTGGCGCCGAGCCGATAGGTAGCCGCCATCCAGGCCAGGACGGCCAGCGCCTGGGGCAGCCGCACACCGAACTCGTTCTCCCCGAACAGGCCCGTGCTAAGCAGGATCGACCAGTAGACAAGCGGCGGCTTCTGGCACCGGGGAATCCCTTCGAGCGTGGGAACGATCCAGTCCCGCCGGGTCCGCATTTCGCGGGCCGCCCCCGCATAGAGCCCTTCGTTGTCGTCGAAGATGACCGGCCCCGCGCTCTCGACGATATAGAGAACTCCCAGGGCAAGTAGGACGACCGGCCCAAGTAGCTCGGTCCATGCGCCCGGCAAAGCGGCACGCCGCAGCCCAAGACCATGCGAGAACGGACGAAACCGGTGCAAACCCCTCTTTTCCTGCTCAGCCTCGGTGCTCGCTGCGGTCTCCGCACGCCGCTTCCCGCCGGCCTTTTATGCGTCGAAGAGTGTAACCGCTTTCAGGCGCCCTGCGAACTCTTTCCCTTCCGGCGGGACAGCAGGAAGGCGATGCCTATGCCCATGAAAGTCCCCGCGATCGCCGCCGACACCTCCCATAGCGGAGTCACCGCAATCGGATGAATCTGCACCGACGGGACGACCGACATTCCGGGACCTACGGTCTCCCCCGGCCGGATCGGCTCGTCGAAGAGGATCTTGACCGGGACCCGCTGCACTACCTTGACGTAGTTTCCCGTGGCGTTCTCGGGAGGCAGCAGGCTGAACTGCGCTCCGCTGCCCCGCTGCAGGCTATCCACATGGCCTTTGTACTCATGATCGGGATAGGCATCGATCCGGAAGCGGACCGGCTGCCCCGGGCGCATGTGCGTCAACTGCGTCTCCTTATAGTTGGCCACCACCCAGACGTCGGCGGGCACGATCGAGAAGAGGGTCTGGCCCGCCTGCACATACTGCCCTTTTTCGACGGTCCTCTGCGTAATCCGGCCGTCCTCGGGCGCAAAGATGCGCGTGTAGCCCAACTGGAGCTCGGTCAGGCGGAGATAGGCCTCGGTCGAAAGTTTCGCCGCCCAGGCCCCGTCGAGCTGCAGCTGCGAGACCGCGGCGCTGCGCACGAGCTGCGCCATCCGCTTCCACTCCGTGTCGGCCCAATCCCGGTTTGCCTGGGCTAAAGCGACCCGCGCCTGGTAATCCCGCGGGTCGAGCTCGATGAGCAGCTGCCCCTTTTTCACGTCCATATTATCGTCGATATGGTAGCCCACCACATGCCCCGCCACCTTGGGGGCAATCCGGATGATATGACCGGCGATGAAGGCGTCATCGGTCGTCTCCGTTGCGAAAAAGGCGACAAGAAACCGGAGCGTCATCACACCCCCGATTCCGCCGGCTACCGCCCACAGGAGGAAGGCCGCCAGCCTGCCGGCTCCGGGACCGCGGGCCAGGTGCCGGCCCGCCGAATCTTCGCGCCCCGGACGCACATCGGTCTTCGTCGGCGGCGCGGCCGGTTCGGTTTCATTGCGAGCGGGTGGCATACCTGACAAGAGACGGCGCGGAAGGATCTTGACGCGACGAAAAAGTAAATGGTTACTTATCTAGCTTCGGTCCTCAATGTCAACCTCTCTTCAGCCGGCTCGTGCCTCGAGCACCCGGGACAAGATCATCGCCGCCGCAACCGCTCTCTTTGCGGCACGCGGCTTTAAAGGGACCACGACGCGGAGGATCGCCGTCCTGGCCCGGGTCAACGAAGCGCTCATCTACCGCCACTTCCCGAGCAAGGAAGCGCTGTACGCCGCCATCATTGAAAAGAAGATCGCGAAGCTGGCGCCTCTCCTCGACCGGCTCCGCTGCGCCGCAGAAACCGGAGAGAGACCGCAGGTGGTTCTCCGGGAGATCGCCCGCCAGATGTTCGCCTCGGTGGACGAGGACCCCCAATTCCTGCGGCTCTTCTATTTCAGCGGCTTAGAGGGCCACAGCCTATCCCGCATGTTTTTCGAGGCGTATTCCGAAACTTTTTACCGGAACCTAAGCGGCTACATCCTTTCCCGGATTCGGGAAGGAGTCTTCCGTCCTATCGATCCAAACCTCGCGGCCCGGGCCTTTGCCGGCATCGTCCTCCACCACTTGGTCGTGCAGACGATCTTTCCCGAGGCCGGGCGTTTCGCGGATCGGGAGCAGGCGATCGACACCTTCGTCGACATCTTCGTGCAGGGAATCCTCCGTCACCCCGACGGCGACCGGACTGAGTCCGGGCCCGCGCGCTTGCCTTTTGCCGAATAAGCGAAGAATTTACAGACGACCGTCTCCATGCTTGGTTTCGGGGAGAAGGAGGGGAGTCGGGCGGAAGCTGCCCATCTCCGGTCGCGGCCCGAGCATCATGAAACGGCGCTTTCAACAGTTTCGGACCTTCCTGCGGGAGCATGCCCACCATTCCCACAAAAAGCTTTTTCAGCTCCGCGCCGATCCGCTTCCGATCGCGCTGGGCTTCGCCATCGGCGTCTTCTACGGATTCACCCCTTTTTTCGGATTCAAGACCGTCCTCGCCCTGGCCACCGCCTGGCCGCTGCGGGCGAATCTGATCGCGGCCGCGCTGGGGGTAGCCGCCCACGACATCGCGCTGCCTTTCGTGCCGGGTCTTCTCTGGATCGAGTATGAGATCGGAGCCTTCCTGCTCGGCCACGGCGGCCATGCTTCCGGCCTGCGCCTCCAGCAGATGGACTTCCGCGCGGTGATCAGCTGGCAAGGATTACAGCAATGGGGATGGCCGATGACGGTCGGCTCGCTTGTCATCGGACTGCCGGCGGCCGGAGCCGCCTTCTTCCTCGTTCACCGGGCATTGCGGCGGTATCGGCAAAACAGCGCGCCGCTCGGTGGCGGAACCGGAGGCGCAACGCCGATGCTCCCCGCCGAAAAGGGCGAGGCGCCTCCGGTCAATTGTGACCCGGAGCCGCCGGCTTCGTCGCTGCGGGCAAGAGCTCGCTGAGTCCCTGGAATTCGGCGGCGCCCAACGCGAAGGCGAGCGTCTCCCCCTCGACCTGCGCTGCCCGGCTTCCATCGGGCAGCACCGCACCGACACGGATGACCGCCGGTCGTGCGGCTTGGATCGTGAAGATCGCCTCGGGCTTGCTCAAGCCGAACTCCGGGCGGACCGGGCCGAGCCAGCGGACCGCCCGAAGCCGGCATACCCGGTCAATCGCAGCTTTGACCTGCGGGGCGGCGGCACCTTCCGGCTCCGCTCCGTTGAGCAAGACCCTTCCATCGGGACCGGTTCGGATCGTGACGGACCCGGTAGAGAACGAGAGCTTCACTTCCCGCACGTCTTTGGGCTCGATCTGGACGACTTCCAAGCCCTTCCACTGCCATGCATCCCGGGGCAGATCCTGCAGCCATGCGGAGTCGACCTGATAGACGAAGGGCTCAAGAGAGTTCTTTACATACGTGCCGTCCTTCTCGCTTCTTCCCAGGAAGAGCCGGACGGGTCCGGCGGCATTGCCTCCGGCTTCGACCGTTTCCAGGTCCACCTCTCCCTGCGGATGATCTAACCCGAGAGAATGGAGATCCGAAGGCACATCCTGGACGAAGCTCTTGGTCTCCAGAGAGCGTAGCGACCGCAGGAACGCCTCGACCCGTTCCCGGTCCACGATTCCTTTGTAGCCTGCTCCGTCGACAGTCCAGTCCTGGCCCCGCTTGGTGAAATTCAGGTTCTTCCCATTCTGCTCAACCTGGAAACGACTCACTTCGGCCACGGAAAAGGAAGGCAAGACGTGGCGGTCCCGCACGCTCCCGAGAAAGCCGCGGGAGAGCTGCTTGACCGTCTCGGCCGGCAGCGTGAAGACCGTGCTCCGGGATACCTTCTTGGCGTAGACTTCTCCGGGGTCGCCGGGGACGGGCGAGCCGATGAGCAATCTTTCTTCCTTGGGCGTCTCCCTCTTTTCCTCGATCCATATCTGATCGCTCGGGCTCGCGAGTCCATAGGCATTCAATGCCGCGCCATCGTCGGAAATAAACTTCCGCACCCGAAGGGTCGTAAGCGAGGAGAGCCATTCGTCGACCTTGGTGGGATCGGCCCGCGCCGTCAACGGCTTTACCAGCTGCCACTTGGTCCCGTGCCGCACCACCTCGACGCTGAGCGGAGCGTTTCCGGCCTGCTGCACGACCCCGCATCTTTCCACAAAAAGGCTGTCGAAGCCGAAGACCACCCGGTTGCGCAGGTCGTCGACCGTCTTGCGCAACCGATCCACGACGGCAGCGTTGACGAGATAGACCGGTCCGTTCGGATCCTGCTCGGAGCGGGCGTAGAGCAGATCGTGGACGGCGGTCGGGCGCCCGACACAAATTCCCTGCGACTCCTTGCCGGCTCGAAACTCGACGGTCAGGCTCGGGGAAGCCAGGCCCCACTGCTTGCGGGCATCGGAGCCCCCTGCTTCCTTCGCGGGGATGGTCCGCTCCGATTCCAGAAACTCCAGCTCGGTCAGGACCCGGTCCACGGCGGCATCGTCAGCCTCCGCCTGGATCGGAGCGATGATCTTCCAGTGGTTATCCTTCTTCTCGAGAGTGACGGAATGATCGGGGCCTGCGATGCGGAGCCAGCTCACGTCTTGGCTCTTGAAGCGAAAAATCTGCTTCTCGGTGCGGAGGCGCTCTTCGGTGGACTGCTTGCCTCGGTCGAAGAGCGCGATGTAGCCGAACAAGCCTAGCGCGATCAGCAACAGGAAGAGACCGGAACGAAACGCTTTCACGAGCCGTGCCTATTTCCTTCGCGCGAAGAAGACGCCGACCCCGATCAGGGCGCAAGCCAAGGGAATGAGCCCTAAGGCAAAGCTGTTCGCCGCCTGCCTCTGAAATTGAGGAATCGCAAGCGAGAACTCCTGAGGCGCCTTGGGGGAGATTCCCAAGGCCATCTCTCTCTTCAGCATCCAGTTGAGGACGTTCAAGAAGAAGTCGACACCCACCCCGTCGATATATTGATTGACCAGGAACGCCGAAGATCCGATCGCAACGATCCGGGTTCCGATGACGTGAATCCCCTGGCCCGGGACCTCCCCTCCGTCATAGAGCATCGCGAGAGTGAGCGGCCCGGGAACGTCGGCGCCGGCATCCCGCTTCGGATTCTGCTCGGCGATTTCCTTCGGATCGGTCTCTCCCCAAAAAGCTTCGGGCGTTTGCACCAAGGAAACCACCTTCGAGGCGTTGGCATTTCCCGGGACGAGGCTCAGAGAGCGGGCATCCGGCATCTGCAGGCTCAACCCCTGGAGCCCGCGGACCGACGGATGATCCGCATAGCGGGTGCCGAGCGCGGTGGTAATGAGCACTTCCCCCGTCATCCCTCCGAGCTTCCCGAGCGCGATCACCCGATCATTATCCAGGCGCATTCCGTATTTGGCCAGCAGCGGCTCGAGTCCGGAAACGCTCTCCGCACCTTGCAGGAGAATGAGCTTCCCCTTCCCTTCGACATATTTCGCAATCGCTTCGGCTTCCGCAGGCCGGAAAGGAACCTTTGGACCGGCGACGATCACCGCGTCCGCATCGGCCGGAACCGACGGAAATTCTCCGAGGTCAAGCGGGATCGTTTCCACGTTCTCCCGGCGGATGCGCAGGTCGATCTCGCCGTATCCGCCGGGGGCGCTCATGTTGCCGAATTCCCGTTCGCCGTGGCCCGTGGTCACGTAGACTTTGAGAAGCTTTCCTTCGATTAAGGATAGGATGGCGGCCGTGAATTGCTGCTCTCCCTTGAAGGCCTTGATCCGGGGGGCTTGCCCGAACATGGCCCCGCTCATGTCATAGTCCACTATATCCTTATCGTTGATGAACTTATGCCGATCGCGATATTCGAAGATCACCACATTTTCCCGCAGGTCGAACTTGAGCCGCTTCGCCAGAGCTTCCGCTCGATCCAGGTGAAGGGCCGGATCGACGTATTCCAGCTGGAGCTTATCGCCGGCCACGTACTTGTACTGTCGGAGAAGATTATCGATCTCCGTCCGGAGCGGGGAGTTGTTGACAAGGCAAACGGTCACCCGCACGGGCTCGGGCAGCGAGCGGAGAATATGCACCGTCTTCTCGGAAAGCTGGTAGTAGCCGCTCTTCGAAAAGTCCTGCCGGTAGTAGTACTTATACCCTAAGTAATTCACCATCACGAGGATGGCGATGGACAAGACGATCGTCAGAGCATTGTTGAGCCGGAGCTGCAGGCGCAGCGGATGAGGAGCGGAAGGAGTCTTCATGAACGGGCGCTCAAGAACGAAGCCGTCGCCACTGGAGGACGCGTTCGGTGAGAAAGAGAAAGAAGATCGTGCTCGAAATGGTCAAGACCAGAGGCCGAGAATCGAAGATGCCGCGGGAAAACGTATCCATCTGATCCAAGAAGGAAAAATAGGTGACCAGATCCCGTGTTTGGCCGATCAATCCCAGGTAGACGACGAAAGAGAGAGAGAAGACCGCGAAGATGAAGCCGAAGGCCAGGATCGCTGCGACCATCTGGCTCCGCGTCAAGCAGGAGGCGAAAATTCCGATGGCCAGGAAGAGGCTGCCCAGAAGGAGCAGCATGAGCACGGAGAGCAGCTCCATGCTGCCGCTGCTTCCCAACGGATGCCCCCAAAGGATACGCAACCCGAGGAAGTCGAGGGCCAGCGGAAGCCAGAGCACGCAAAAGAAGCTCATGGCGCCGATGAATTTGGCCAGAACCAGCTCCCACTCCCGCACGGGTGCGGTCAAGACCATCTCGATGGTGCCGGACCGGTTCTCCTCCGCGAAGCTCCGCATGGTGAGCACCGGCGCCTGAATAAGGAGGAGGAACCAGAAGAAAAAAGAGTTCACCGTCGCCTGCAGCAGGGTGAAGTCCTTGATGTTATTGCTTGTTATGTACTCGAGCCAGAAGGCGAAGTTGAGCCCGTGAATCACCGCGCACGCGAATAGGACGATGTACGCGGTCGGGGAGATGAAAAAGCTCCGGATCTCGTGCCGGGTGAGAACCCAAAGTGCCATGATCAGCTTTCCTTTTGCTCCTGTTCTCGCGACGGCTCCGCCGCGCCAATGATATCCATCGTATTCCGCTTTTTCCGGAAGGACGGGCGGCTGCGCCCCTCCTTCGTGGCGCGACGCCGCGGGATCAATCCTGCGTCAACTCCACGAAGATATCCTCCAGGGAAGCCCGTAAACGAGACATTTCCCGAAGACGCCAGCCTTGCTTCTGAACGACCGAAAACACCTCGTCCCGAATGTCCTTGCCGGCCTTCGGAGCGATCTCCAGGACCGACCACCCCTCCCGCTCTTCCCGGCAGTGGACCGCCTCGACGTTGGGCAGCCGCGAAAACTCCCGCCGGCCCGCCTCCGAAGGACAAAGAACCTCGACCCGAATTGCTCCCAGTCCGCCTCCGCGCACCATCCGAGCGAGATTTTCGGCCGTGTCCGAGGCTTCGATCCTCCCGCGATGGAGGATGAGCACCCGGGTGCAAACCGCCTCCACCTCGCTCAGAATATGGCTGGAAAGCAAAATGGTGTGACGATCGCCTAAGGATCGAATCAAGTCACGGACGGCCCGGATCTGGTGCGGGTCCAAGCCGATCGTCGGTTCGTCCAAGATCAAGAGATCGGGCTCGTGGACCAGGGCGTCGGCCAGCCCGACACGTTGCCGGTAGCCCTTCGACAGCTTGCCGATGATTTTATTCTTTACGTCCTCTAGATGGCAAAGACGGTTGACCGCCTCCAGCCTCTCTCTCACTTTTTTTCCTTTGACTCCTTTGAGGCGGGCGCGGTAGGCGAGGTATTCGTTGACCCGGAGATCGGTGTAGAGGGGGACGTTTTCCGGCATGTAGCCGATGTGCCGGCGCGCTTCCAGGGACTCCGCCACGACGTCATGGCCGGCGACAACGACCTTGCCGCTCGTCGGGGGCAGGTATCCGGCCAGGATGCGCATCGTCGTCGTCTTGCCGGCGCCGTTAGGTCCCAGGAACCCAACGATCTCTCCTTTTTGCACGGCGAAGGAGATCCCTTGCACCGCACGGGATCCCGCATATTCTTTGGTCAGGTTTTCGACCGAGATCATCGTGAGAAAGAGTGCAGGCACATAAGAAACATTTTGCCGACTTGTCAAGTTTGTCGCACTGTCCCCCCCGGATGAAAGTCATTGCGGTCGCTAACCAAAAAGGGGGCGTCGGCAAGACGACGACCGCCATCAACCTCGCCGCGTGCCTGGCGGAGATAGGCAAAAGGGTCCTCTTGATCGACACCGATCCGCAGGCGAACGCTACGAGCGGGCTGGGGGTCGCGGTCGCCCCCGGCGGAAGCCTGCTCCCGGTTCTCTTAGGGGAGAAGTCGATCCGGGAGCAGATCGCGCCGACGCCCTTCCCGCATCTGGACTTAATTCCCTCCGAATTAGAGCTGGCCACGATCGAAACCGCCTTTGCGGGATCGGACTCCCCCCTCTTTCACTTGCGGGACGCCCTGGAGCCGCTTCGAGCCGGAGAGGGCTACGAGATCGTCTTGCTCGACACCCCTCCCTCCCTCGGCTTGCTCATGGCCAACGCCCTCGCCGCCGCCGATCTCGTCCTCATCCCGCTTCAGTGCGAATACTACGCCTTGGAAGGGCTCTCGAAGATACTCGAGCTCCTCGGAAAGTTGGACGCCATGGGCGGGAAGAACGGAAGGCGCATTCTCGGCATTCTCATGACCATGTTCGACGTTCGCACCAACTTGAGCCAGCAGGTTCTCGAGGATGTCCGCCGCCACGTTCCGGACCTCCTCTTCCGGACGATCATCCCCCGTTCCGTCCGGCTTGCCGAAGCGCCTAGCCACGGAAAGCCGATCACCGCCTACGACCCCTCGAGCGTGGGGGCCGCGAGCTACCGCCATTTTTGCTCGGAATTTCTCGCTCGGCTATCCGCTTAGCCTCCGGAGCGTCTCCTGCCAGAGCCAATCGCTCGCCGTCGGCTTCCCCTGGCCCGTCGGCAAATCCGCAGCCGGTATCCGCGACGGCTCGGCTGCGGACGACGTATCCGGAGCGGGAGCGACGGCGGTCGGAGCCCCGCCGGAGTTCGAGCGATCCAGAAGCTCCCGGTGGAGCACCTGCTTGACATTGGCCATCGTCGACCAATGGTCGTGCATCTCCGACCGGAGGTTTTGCAGCTCCCCGCGAGTGCTCTGCAGCTCCCCGCGGGTGCTCTGCAGCTCCCCGCGCATGACCTGCGCTTCCGTGCGGACGGTGCGGAGCTCCTTTTCCCAATTCCCGAGGTCCGACCGCGTTTCGGAGAGATCGTGCGCCATATCCTCGAGGCGGCGATAGAGACGCTTCAACCGAAGGGCGATCCAGCCGATACCGATCAAAACGGTCGCTACCACCGCCCCGATCAAGGCGCCTACCTGTTCCCAGCTCATTCCTTTCCTCCTTTCCTATCCGACTTTTGCCGGGCAAAGCCGATGCCCGGATCCTGCGTGAATCTCCCGTGAGCGAAAGGAATGCTCCTCTGCCTGTCAAGAAAGGAGATCGGCCGGCGACAGGGAAGGGGACCTGCCCGACCAACCAGGCGAGCGACGCCGCCTTTGCCGCTCCGCGTGCACCCGGCAGGGGTCGAACCTGCAACCTCTGGCTCCGGAGGCCAACGCTCTATCCAATTGAGCTACGGGTGCTTGAGGACGCTCCTGCGGAAAGAGCCGTACGGAACGGATAACCCTATTCGCTTTGCGGACGCAAGCAAACAGGCCGAAGGGATACGTCGACCGATTCCTTTTACCCGCCTTCCTCCTCCGCGGGCTTACCCAAGCGCATCGGTCCGGATCGAGCCAAAAACTCTTCGACCAGGAGCAGCCGCTGGCTGCCCGCCCGTTGAATCATTTTCAAGAGCTGATCGGCTGTCGATACTTCTTCGAGCTGCTCCTTCACAAACCAATGGAGAAAGGTCTCGGAAGTGAAGTCGTTCTCCTGCCGCGCCAGCCGCAACAGAGAATGGATCTCCTCGGTAACCCTCAGCTCCCGTTCCAGAGAAAGCGTCACCGCATGCTCGGCATCGCGGAATTGCCCTTCGGGGGCCGGAATCGCCGGAATCACCACGTCGGCATCGTTGTCGATCAGCAGCTGCAGGAAGCGCATGGCATGCCCCCGCTCCTCCTCGGCTTGGCGGGCGAAGTGAGCCGCCAGCCGCGGCAGGGCCGCCTTTTCGAAGTAGGCGGCGATGGCCAAGTATTGCAGGAACGCCTCGAGCTCGCTGCCGATCTGCCGGTGAAACTCCGGGATGATCTTGGCGCTGATAAGCGTGGTCTTCATCTCTCCATCCTTAGGCTGCGGGCAGCAAGGCCCTTGCGCAAGACAAAAGGTGCGATTCTTCGGTGGCGCGCCCGCACGCTCATCGCCCCTACTCCACCTTGAGCACTTCGATATCGAAGAGAAGGACCGCGTTGGGAGGAATCACATCGCCCGCTCCGTCGACCCCATAGCCGAGCTGCGGAGGGATGATGAGCTTGCGCTTCCCGCCCTCGCGCATCGTGGCGATTCCTTCGGTCCATCCGGCGATGACCCCCCGCTGGCCCATCACGAAGGTAAAGGGCTTCCCATGAGACTGCGAGCTGTCGAAGACCTTGCCGTCCTCGAGCTTTCCCACGTAGTCCACCGTGACCCGCTTTCCGGGCGCGACCGGATTGCCGCGGCCTACCACAATATCCACATACTTGAGGCCCGAGGGGGTCGTCACGACCTTCTCCTCCGTCCCGCTTTCCCCGTCTTCGGACGCGGACATCGGCTGATCCTGGGCACGAACGCTCCCGGCTGCCAGGAAAACGACAAGAAGAGCCAGCAGAAAAACCAGACGCCTCATGAGGCCGCATCCTGCTCTTTTCCCCGGCCGCCCGACAAGCGAAAACGCGGCCTCCTCCGCCACGGCCCCCTTTACGGCTGCCGAACTTGCCGCGCGCCCAGAGCGATCTGGGAACGGATCTGCTGGGCGATCCGGGCGTCCATCGCGTCGAGCTTTTGCAGCTCCCGATCGCGTTCGGAAGGCCGGTGGAGAGCTTCCTCGAGCAGCGCGAGATTCGCGACGGGACGCACGTCGCCGGGGAGGAGCGCCTCGGCCTTCTTCCACGCCAACGATGCGGCCTCGTAGCGGCGGATCTCCAGGAAGACGGCGCCGAGATTGAACCATGCGGCGCCGAACGACGGGTCGATCTCCAGCGCCTTTCGGTAGGCCTCGACCGCGGTGCGGGCGTCCCGGGCTTTTTGGCTCAGCACGGCCAGGTTGAACCAGCCGTCCCGATCCTTCGGATTGAGCTGAACCACGCGCAGGAAAGATGCGCGCGCGAAGGCGAGCTGCTCGGTGTGCAGGAGGGCAAGCCCGAGGTTGAACCAGGCGCCGCCGTTCTTGGGCTCGAGCAGCGTCAGCTCGGTGTACGCCGACGCCGCATCCTCCCACCGCTTGGCCTCTCGGAAGCTCTCCGCCATGCCCGCCCAAGCCCGAACCGACTGGGGGTTCAGGCGCGCCGCCCGCGTGTAGGCCTTGGCGGCTTCTTCATAGTCATGAGCCTTGAGCAGCGCCTCTCCCAAGAGCAGCCAAACGGAGGTGTGCCTGGGCCGGAACCGGAGATAGGCGCGGAATTCGTCGGATGCCTTCTCCCACTGCCGCTCGGCCAGGAAGCATCTTCCCAAGAGCAGGGAAGCTTCGGCCGCCGAGGCTCCCCGTTCCTTGGCCTCCAAGAATGCGTCGATCGCGGGGCCGTATCGGCCTTGAGCCGCTTCGGCCTGGCCGAGGAGCACCAGCGCCGACGGCTCCTGAGGAAAGAATGTGACCACCTTCTTGGCGGCGAACTCGGCCTTTTCCAGTGCCCGCGCCCGCAAGTAGGCGAACGCCGCCGCCGTCCAGGCCGAAGGAGACCGGGGAGCCGCCGCCACCAGTCGATCGGCCGCCGCTTCCGCTTCTTTCGGCCCGACCGCGGCCTGCAAATCCCGCCATGCCGGATTGTTCATCACGGCCGGGTCCTGGCTCCGCACCGCCAGCTTTTCCATGCTCTGCCGCAGGGCGGCGGCTTCCGCCGCCAAGTCCGCCCGGTCGAGCAGCTCCAGCGGCGCGCAAACGCGCACCACTCCCAGCCGATGGTTGTCCGCGTCGACCACCCGCACAAGGCCGACGAACTGATCGCGTTCGTTGAAGACGGGGCTCCCCGGCAGGATCTCCTCCACCCTGCCCCCCAACCAGAGTAGGCCGTCCTCCCCGGCCGGAGGAGCCGGCCCCGACACCCGGAGAAAGGCCGCCTCCTTCTTGGGATCCTCCGGGCCGGGCCGGGGAACGGTGAAGGTCTCCCCGCCTTCGGGCGGCAGGTTGTCGGGGGCCACGATCCGGGCCGCCGAGAGGTCCGAACCTTCCAACTGCAAGAGAACCAGGCCCGTGCCGGGATCGGCGGCCAGCCATCCCGTGCAACGCACCGGGCGGAAATTCCAGCGCTTGGCCGCGATCCGGGAGGCGTCCTCGAGGCCCGACATCACCGTGAGCAGCCGGCCGTCGACCGAAACGACGATCCCGCGCAGCATCCGCTCTCCTCCCGCCTTCGCCGTCACCCGCAAATCGACGAGGCTCCCCTCCCACACTTCGGAGCCCGCATGAACTCGGAAGCACCCGCCCCACGCCACGGCCCCGGCGGCGACCAAGGCGAGCGCGACCCGGCGGATTTTCCCGCCGCGCCCTTCCCTTTTCCGATCCTTCACCCCTGCTCCCCTCGAAACAAGCTGACTATGCCGATCCCGCGCTCCCGGCAAGAGCGGCTTCGCCGCAAACGGAAAAGCAGCCTCCGTGCCGGCAGGAAGGCGGAGGCCTGTGGCTTCCGCCTTCCTGCGATGAGCGACGAACGAAAACCGACCGAAGCGCGCTAGAACTTGAAGACTACGTTCCCTTCGATCCAAAAGGGCCATCCCGCGACGATCGAGCTTTCGTTAAACGCGCGGCTTCCGGCCGAACCCAAGCCGAAGGGCAGCCAGTAGTTATTGTTCGTGAAGTTATAGAGGTAGAGCCGCGCCTCCCACTTCGGCTGCACGTAGAAGATCTGGGCGTTCAAGATGTACTGTGTCGGGATCTTGGCGCTGCCCAAGTAGTCCAGATACTGATCGCTCATCACGATCCCTTGGATCGTCCCGCCTAAACCGATATCCGAGGTGTAGGTGATCGTCGCACTCGCATACTGCTCCGGGAAGCCGATCATATTGTAGATCCCCGGAGGAAGGCCTAAGTTGGTGTTGAGCGCCAACGCCTGCTGCAGCGCGAATGCGGTGGAGTAGTCCTGGCGCATGCTGGGGCCGTGCGTGAGCGCCGTCCAGTTTTCGACACCGTGCATGTCGATGTAGCCGGCGCGCACCCACCAGTGCTTATCCGGCTGGTATGCGAGGTTGACCTCGTATCCGGTGATGGTGGCGGGAGTCGGCGGCAATCCCAGGTTGTTCAGCTGCTGATCCTGAGTGAAGCCCGCAGCGGTAATAAAGAGCTTGTCGTTGAGCAGGTTAAACTTGAGGCCTCCCTCGATCAACTGGTTCAGCAGCCGGAACGAGGCGGCATCGAACGTTGGTGCCGCCCCGCCGATCACCGCCACGTTGTTCACGTAGGACCAGTTGTAGTTGAAGTAGGCGGTCATCCAATCGAACGGCTTATAGGTAGGGCTGATGTTGATAAGCGGGGCCAGCGAAGCTTGCTGCAGGCTCGCGGTCGTCACTCCGGGAATCTGCGGCATGCCGGCCGGTCCTTCCGGAGTCGTGAAGTCCCAGAAGTACGCGGTTGCCCGGACGCCGAAGTAGAGCGCGAACTTGTCGGTGATCTGGAGGTTGTGCTGCCAGAAGGGCGCGACCGACCAGTAGTGACCGAAGGTGCTTCCCGAGGCTCCGTTCAGCGGCTCGTAAAAGTAGTTCGCCGGAGCGCCGGGCACATGCCAAAGGCCTCCGAAGGCGGCCTTCGGGTTATTGATGAAGCTGTTGAACTGCTTGGTGCCGGGTAAATAGAAGAGCGCCGGGTTGGCAAACGCGGGATTCAAAGGATCGACGAGGCTCCAAGAGTTGCCGTAGGCCCAAGCACTCTCCGAGAAATAGTCGTCATGGTACTCGTAGTGCCATTCGACACCTGTGTCGACCGAACTCTTGAGCAGAAGCTTGCCGAAGACGTTCTCCAGCCCCTGTTCCTCCTTCGTCTTGGGCTTCTCGGGCTCGCTGGCGAGCGGATCGAAGGTCCACCGAACCTCGGTCCGGTTATCGAACTCATAGTCTCCCGGAGTATACTGCATGGCATAGAGCTGCGGCTCGAGCCATTCCGTCTTGGTGTACCAGAGGAAAGAATTGTTCACGATCTGGAGGTCGTCGTTGACTTGCACCGTCTGCACGAGCTGGGCAAAACCGTTGTTGGCGTTCCCGCCTCCGTACGGGCTCCAGATGGTAGCCCGCCGATTGATCCCGACGGGCGACTGCGCGTAGGTGTTGAACGGGGGATTGATCGCCGAGCCGGTCGCCGGTCCACCCTGGGCCACCGTGAAAGGAAATCCGGGCACTGTGCCGGGGAGATACAACCCGTTTTGGATGAGCTGGTTGGTCGGCCGGTTCATCAAGTCGGCCAGCTCGGGATAGAAATCGTACATCCCATAGTCGCCGTAGAAGTTGGCCGAATAGTTATCGGTAGGCTTCCACCCGACGGTGAAGTAGAAGTTCTGCTGATCGTTGTACATGTACTGGTAGTAGCTCCCCTGCTCCTGGCCCATGTACGAGAAGCGCCATGCCAGCTTGCCCTCCTTGTCGACCGGGCCGCCGATGTCCGCCCCCCAGAGGTACTGCTGGTACATGCCGGTCGTGTCCCAGACCCGTCCTCGGAACTTGTCGAAGTAGGGCTGCTTGGTGATGTAGTTGACGCTGCCGGTCGACGCCTGAGTGGCCCCGAAGACCGCGTTCGCCGGGCCTTCCTGGATGTCCATGTTTTCGACCATGTTCCAGCTAAAGGGCACGCCTTGCATGGCGTCATTCTGGAGGGTCATCTCGATGCCGTTGATGTAGGGGAGCGCCTGGCGGCCGCGGATCGTCACCGAGTTGCCCATGCCCCAGTTGAGCTCCGTATAGGCCGTGGGCAGGATGGAGGAGATCGAGAGCGGATCCATATACCCCTGGTAGAGTGCTCCCGACGTCCGCAGCAGCGTCTGATTGACCGGGGTGATCTGCCGCGGCGCATCCATCACGTTGATCGGCGTCCCGAAGGTCGAGACCACCGGGGCCGTCGTCGGCAGGATCGGGGCGTTGGGCTCGCCCGAGGTCAGGTCAGGGGAAGTCCACTCGGCTTCCCCCGATACGGTCACCTCCTGCATCTGCACGTCGCCGGTCGGCGATTTTTTCTGCTTCTTTTCCGGTTCGGTCTGCTGGACGATCCCCTCCCATCCCGACTGCTTCGCCTTTCCGCTCCCGCTGACGGGTGCCTGGCCGCTCTCCGCCGTTTCGCCCGTCCCCGAGCTGCTGCCCGTCGGGGCTGCGGCGGGATTTGCCTCGTCCGCGCGGACCGTTCCGATCACGAGTGCCGAAGCGATAATCCACAGCCCGGCCGGCCGAAAACCTCGTCGTTTGGTCACTGACACCTCGCGTTTCATTCCTCTTCCTCCTCGATAAAAAACTTCGCCGCGGTCCGACGCCGGTGCGGGTTCATCAACCCCCTTTGCCCGGCGAGCGATCCGAAGATCGCCCGTAGTTCTATACCGTAAGCGCCAACGAAACGGTTGTGAAAAACATGTGACATTTCTGTGACAAAACGGTGCCATTTTCCGAAAGTCGCAACCCATTGATCTACAATCCGCAGCTCATTGCGCTTCTCTCTCTGCAGCCGATCTTGCCGGACGGAGATCGTGAATCCGGATACAGAGGCGGGCGGCTCGGAACCTCGTCCTTCCCGGCCACGGCTTGCCGCAAAGCTCGTTGCCGAGGCGCCGCCGAAGCGGCCGCCGGGCCTTACTCCCCCGCTTCGCGGAAGGTCGGCCGGGAGCTCCGCCGTCCGGACAAGCCGAACCGCAAGGCGCGATTGAACTGCTCCGAATCGAGCCGGTCCGCGTCCGAAAAGTCCTGGCCGCCCAAGAGCTTCTCCCAAAACGCGGAATCGTGGCGGGCGCCGGCCCCCGCGCCTTTCTTCCCGCCGACCGGAAGGTCGGTCTGAAGCAGGGCGGCGGGAACGACCGCCCGGTAGCTCCAGCTCGACGCTGCCGGATCGAAGAGGTCGGTCATCGGCTCGGCTCCCTCGTCGTAGAAGCAGAGAGGCCCGAAGCCGAGGATCTCCTCGATCGTCTTCAGCACGCTCACCGTGGTGAACCTCCGGCGGATGACGGCTCCCTGCTTGACGAAGGGGCCCGCCACAAGGGCGATGCTCCGGTGGGCGTCGACATGGTCCGCCGCGGCCTGCGCGTCGTCCTCGATCACGAAGATCAGGGTGTCATCCTTGTACCGGCTGCGCGCAACCTTTTCCACCAGCAGCCCCACCGCATAGTCGTTGTCGGCCATCTGCGCTTCGACCGTGTCGACCTTGTCGGCAGCCTCCCGGAAGGAGCCGAAGTGGTCATGGGGAAGGCGGATCAGCTCCAAGGCGGGAAGATTCCCCTTCCGCGCATAGTCGTCGAACTCGCGTTCCCACTCCTTGTACCGCCAGTAGTCGGCGTACTTCATGTCGAAGCCGCGGTAGTAGAGGTCGCTCACCTTGGCCAGCGTGGGGTTGGCGGGAAAGAACTGGATCATCCTCTCCGCAAAAGGATGCCGCGATAAGGGGAGGAAGGCAGGATCCTCCTTGGGCAGATGGTAGCGGGTGAGATCGCCGAAAAACCCGTAATTCCGCACGGTGATGCCCTTCCGCAGCGCCGCATCCCAGAGATAGCCGAGGCCGACCTCTCCCTCGGAGCCGTCGGGTGCGGCCACGCTCCGGGTTCCCGGCAAGAGGTCGGGATCGTCGGGAAGCCCGGGGTCCGCTTCCTTCCTCTGGGCCATGGTCCCGATTCCCACCGCGATGTTCCGGTTGTCGCCCTCGAAATCGTAGGTAGGCCCACGATGGGCATAATGGAGGGGAACGGTCTTTTCGATGATATCGGTCGCCCGGGCCTCCGTGCTCCAGTTCCAGCCGTCCCCGCTCACCTCCCCGCTGCAGAAGAAATGATCCAACAGGACGAACCGCTCGGCCAGCCGCCGCTCGTTGGGGCAGTAAGGAGCCAGGATCGCCAGGTCGGGATCGCCGTCCCCGCGCCGCAAATCGCCGAAGAGCTGGTCGTATCCACGGTTCTCCTTGATCACGTACAGGATGTGATGAATCCGGCGGCGCAGCATCTGCAGAATGGCCTTATCCCCCGCTGCGGCGCCGATTCGCCGGTTGTTCCTCCATACGGTCTCGGTCAAGCGCGCGTAGTCCGCCGGATCGGGCCGCGGGAAGCTCTGCAGAGTTCCGGCCGTTTTTTGGAGGATATATTCGTTCTTCGACCTCCAGACCTTGACGAGCTCCTCCGGAGGCGGGAGCGGCCGGCCGAATCCCCGGTCGTTCGGTCCCGTCACACTCTTCCCGGTCGCCACATAGAGCCGGCTTCCGCGTCCATCGCAGGCCACGGCCGTCGGATACCATCCGGTCGGGATCAGGGCCACGACCCTGCTGCTCGCCTCCGCTCCATCTTCCGGCACCTCCCCTGCGACCCCCCGCGCCTTAGGGCCCAGCTCGATCACCGAGACGCAGTTCATTCCGCCGTTGGTGACATAGAGGAGCCGCCCCGAGGGATCGAGCCAGAGGTTGTTCGGAGAGGCCCCCTTGCGGGACTTCCCCGGCCGGCCCGAACCCGGCTCGGAAACAGAAGGAATCGCCTCCAGAAGCCGGTCGGCCTCCGTCTCGATCACCGCGATCCGGTCCGAGTTATCCTCGGTCACATAGGCTCGGCGTCGATCCCGATCGACGGCGATCCGGTTCGGCTGCCCCTGGAGCGGAATCCGGCCCAAGCAACGTAATGTTTCGGCTTCCATGCCGACGACCACGATCTCCCGATCCCGGAGGCTGGCGACATAGGCCTTCCCCTTTCCCACCCAAGCGACATCCATTGGATACTCGCCCCCGGGGAGTCCCCTGTCCTTGGGATCGATCTTCCCGGGACGCAGGTCGAGCTCGGCTACCTTCTTTCCATCGGTCAACCGGACGAGGCTGACCGAGTCGTTGGCGTAGTTAGCGACGAGCAGGAGCTTCCCCTCCGGATCGACGCGAAGTCCGGCAGCCACGGGCTTCGTCTCGATCCCGTTGCCTTTTTCGTGCCCCAGCGCGATCGGCGGACGGGAGGGCGCCCACGTATCTCCTTTTCTTGCGAAGGCATAGATCCGATCCTCTCCCCCGCCCGAGACGTAGAACTCCTTCCCGTCCGGATTCCAGTCGATCCCGCAAAAGGAGTTCGGGAGCGGGAGAACAGCCACCGGCTTGGGCGCCCCCTGGGAAATGTCGAAGACAAAGACGGACTCGTGGGAGAGCTCCGGAACCGGCTTTCCGTCGAAGCCGAACCAGAGGTTGTAGCCCGAGCTCACCACCGCCAGCGCACCGCCCGCCGGGCTCGCCGCCATGGCAAACGACCCGGAAACCGGGACCTTCGTCTTTCCCTTCGCCAGGTAGAGCGGATCTAGGCGCAGGCCAGGAATCGGCGAAAGATCGATCCGCACCCCGGTCGGAAGGAAGGCGCCCTCGGGAGCGCCCTCCGGCGGACGGGCTCTTGCGGAAACCGCAGCGGCCAGACAGGCAGCCCCCGCGACGACCGCGAGCCGCAGCCTCCGCAACCCTTTTCCCCGCGAGGGAAAACATTTCCCGGACACCGGCATCCCATGGGAGCGGATCATTTCCACTCGGGCAAGGCGGGATCGAGCTTCCGCGCATCCGCCTGAAAACGTGCGGCCTTCGCGAGGTCGCCTTCCTTCCGGTAGGCGATGCTATTGTTGAAGAGACAGAGGGCCAGGATCTTCTTCTGCACCGCCACCCCTGTGCCGGCACCCGCCCCCGCCTGCGTGTAGGTCGATCCTCCGCTGTAGCCGGCGGCCATCTGTGCTTGGCTGAGCGCCGCCTTCCCCAGCCCGATCGCCCGGGAAAACATCTTGTGCGCCTCCGCATACCTGCCCTCGGCCGTGTAGACGACGCCGAGGTTGTTGTAGGGCACCATGTTGCCGAAGGCGCTGAAGCCGGATCGCGCGATCGAGGTTTGGAGATCCTTTTCCGCTGCGGCCCGCGCCTCGGCCGGGCGGCCCGCCTGCAAAAGCTCTTGCGCCTTCCTGCCCTCGCCGTTGGCACCCAGAATCATCTGCGGGGCCACGGCCACTTGGCCCGCCCCGGCGGCTTGGGCAGCCGCCGAGCCCTCCGGGACGCTTCCACCCATAATGACCGAGCCCACCGCCAGGAAGAGCCGGATAGAGCCTGACGCCGTCCGCATGGCTCGGATCATAGAATCTCCTTTCCTAAAATCGACTAAAATTGATAGCTGATCTGTCCCTGTATCCAGAAAGGCCAGGAGACCATGAGCTCGTCGTAATTGTTGAACGATGTCGCGTATCCGCTGCCGCTCGTCATCCAGTTGTGCTGGTCGGTCACGTTCCAGACCCAGAGCCTCCCTACCCAATGCTTATCCGGGCTCGTGTAGCTTATGCCCAAATTGAGGGTGTACTGCCAGGGAATCCGGACGAGGTAATCGTAGGCAAGATATTGCGGGCTCGTCGCGTTGAAGGAGGCGAAGAAGCCCAATCCCCAATCGAGCGTGTAGGTCGCCATGAAGGAGGTCTGGAAGTTGGGCCAGCCCACGTAGTTGTATGTACCCTGGGGGAAGTAGCCGAAGTTGTCGAAGGCGTACTTTCCCGGATTGTTCAAAACGTAGTTGCTCGGGTATGGCTGGTCCATGCTGGGGCCTGTGGTGAGCGGAGAAGCATAGTCGAACGTGCCCAAGATGTAGGAAGCGTTGGCGACGAGCCAGAGATGCCGATCCGGCTGATAGCTCACCTGTAGGGTGCCCCCCACCACGTCGATCGGAACCGGGACCAGAAGCACTTTTTTGTAGCTTTCCAATTCCTGGAACTCCTGGTCAAAGGCGGCGGTCAAGATATTGAGCTTGCCATTGAGCAAGCTGAAGTTGATCCCCCCGCTGTAGAGTCGCTGATGGAGGTGAAGGTTGTAGTTGCTCGTCAAGGGGGAGACGCCGTAAAAAGCTCCCGTTTCGGCTAGCCACGCCTGCTGAAAATCGAAATAGACCGTCGTCCACTCGTTCGGCTTCCAGCGCGGACTGAAGTCGAAGTTCGGGATGACGGTGGAAAAGTACTGTCCCCCCGGATGGAGTGCCTCGCCGAAGTCGAAGTAGGTGCCGGGCGTGCCTACGGGATTCTGCGCGGTCGCCATCAAGGCCAGCGCGCTGGCGCCCATGAAAATCGAGAAGTGCTTGCCGAAGTCAATCTGGTGCTGCCAGTAGGGCCGCAAGTACCAGGTCTCGGAATCGGTCGAGCTGAAGTTGCCCGGGTTGAACACCTGCCCGGGTCGGCCCGGAATCGGCACGTCTTGATACAGATACTTGCTGAACCACGGCATGCCCGGCAGGTTGTATTGAAAATACGAGGGATAGACCGCATTGGCCAGCGGCCCCATGTTCCAGACGTTGAACACCTGCTCGAAGTCGCCCTCGTAGACGATCATGTTGGCATAGTCGGTCTCGAACCCGACATTGACCGTGTGATGGATAGGAAAAGCCTCGTCCTTCAAGGGAGGATTCTTCCGGTCGGCCAGGCTCGGGTTCTCCTGTTGTCCGCCTTCGGCAGCCCCGCCGATCGGGGTGTCGAAGTTCAGGATGAACGAGGTGTTGTTCTGGGCTACCCAGGAGCCCGGAGTGTAGATATTATAGGGCGTAAAATTCTGGTAGTTGTAGGAAAAATACTCGAAGTTGGTATTGTTGACGATCTGGAAGCCGTCGTCTACGTTCACCCGCTGGATGACCTGGGCCCGCTCGCTTTCGACGTAGCCCCCCGAACCCGGGTTGAGCAAATTGGCCCGATATCCGCCGATCGCCGAGAGCGGGACATAGCGCAGCGTATCATAATATTGCGGCAGCACCGACACCCCGTAATTGTACAATTCCGGACCGATATTGTAGTTGACTTTATGGTGATCGACGTAGCGCGGCGGACCTAAATAAATATTCGGTATATAGCCGGAAAGATACTCATGATCCGAAACCAGCTCCTGGGTCGGCCGGTTGATCCCGCCGATCTCGTTGTAGCCTTCGGTGTAGAACGAATTGTTGAAGAAGAGCTCGTAGTTGTCGTACGGCTTGAAGGAGAGGGCTGTGTAGAAGGATTGGTTATGCAGGTAGTCGTTGTCGTAATAGTTCCCCGAGTAGTTCCCCAGGTAGCTGAACCGGAACGCGAGCTTGTCGTTGATCGGGCCGCCCACGTCGGCCTGCCAGAGATTCTGGTCGTACATCCCTTCCATGACCGTCGCCGTCCCGTGGAAGCCGTCCCAGTAGGGGCGCTTGGTCTGGATGTCCAGATACCCGCCCGCCGCGCGGATCGAGAGCAGGCTCGGCATCGTCGGCCCCTGGACGATGTTGATCTGGTCGAAGTCGTTCATGTTCATCGGCCCCCCTTCGTAGCCGGTGCCAGGCAAGAAAGAGAGCATCCCGTTGATGTACTTGTTGGCCGGCATGCCTCGGATGTTCGGCACCGAGAACTCGCCGAAGGTCGTCCCCATGTAGAGGCCGGGCGCCATGTACATCATTGACATGACGTTTTGGGAAATGAACGCGGAGGACTGGATTTCCTGCTGGGTGATGACCTGGACGCTCCTAGGCGTGTCGACGATATTGACCGGTGTGCCGTAAACCGAGCTGATGTCGTAGTCCCCGGGGAGAACCGACTGCTCGTTGGCGGTCACGAGCGTTTCCGGCATCACGACCTTTCCGGTGCCGGGATTGACCAGCGCCGGCGAAGAGGAAGAAGATGGGGAAGAGGACGAATCGGGTGCCGGATCGGCTGCGGCGCTCCCCTCCTTCAGGGCATTGGAAGCGTCGGCCAAAAGAGGCTGATTGCGCAAGATATCCTCCAGCGGCTTGTGCGAGGAGCCATCGCCGAGTGCGTCCCCGCTTCCCGACCCGTTCCCCTCCACCGGATTCCGGTCCCAGGATCCGGGGCCTCCGGTGAGACCGCTGCCCCCCGTATCCGCATCCCCGCTGCCCAGGGGGGAAGCGGGCTCCACCGAGGGGTCGGCCGCCCGCAGCGGCATAGAAAGGCTCGCGAGGAGCATTCCCAGCACAAAGCACAGAAACCGTCGGATATAGACACTCCGAATCGAACCTATGATGCCGCTATCCCTCCTCACAGATCCACCCTCCCGGACTCGCTCTTGCCCAAACTTCTCCGGCCGCCGGTTTTCACGTCTCGCCGAGTCCCAAGCAGCCGGAACCGGACCGCAGCTGCCGTCGTAGGCGGCCGATATTCTATAGCACGGCCGGAATGGAACCGGTTGTTACAATGTCGTTACATTTCTGTGACGGTTCATTGCCATTTCCGTGACGACTTTATTACGAACCCGTGGCAGATGTGTGACATCCCACACGCCCGCGGCTCCTCGCGGGCGGCCGGCATCGTGATTCGAAATCCCATCGGCGACACGGCTTGAAATCATGCCTTGACGCCGGCCGCCGGTAGGCTGCAGCGCACCAAAAAAGGAACGCCGCCTCGGATGAGGCGGCGTTCTGCTCTACAGTCCCGGTGCCGAAAAAGGCTCAGTTGCTCAGAGAACGATGGTTCCTCGCTCCGCCCGCTGCATCTTCGGCAACGGCGGTCTTCTGGATGAATCGGCGAATATCCGACACCCTCTGGTCAGCAAGATCCCGATAGTACTGAACGAACCGGGACTCCTGCTGTGCTTGATATTGATTGCCCTTTTGCTCGGCTTCCTTGAGCTCCCGGATATGCCTCGCCCACTGCGCTCGATATTCCGCTCTTGCCGCCGCGCGCTGCCTGGCGATCTCCTCTTTTTCCGCCTTCTTGCTATGAACCAGACCACCAACGAAGGGAGTCACCGTTTCGAGCCATGGGATGACTCCTGTGCGGGTGGTGCCTTCCAAATTGGAAAGGGCGTCGCTCGCATACCCGCCCTCCTCCATTCCCTGCTGAAAGCCTTCGGAACGGGCTCGCCGCACTGCCGCCAGGTCGATTCCTTTCCGGATGCCTTTCGGAGCCTTGGTCACCTCCCCTCCGAGCTCCTTTCTTGCCTGGGCGACGTCCGCCTCCATGGCGTCATACCTGCTGTGCAGGTCCGCCAGGCACCGTTCGAAGGAAGCGGAATACTCTTCAAGATCCTTGCTCCGGCAGAGGAATAAGGGGGGAATGGCTCCGCCTCCCCGCAGCGCATTGTCCAACCCGGCGGCAAAAAAGCCGTTGCTCCACTCCAGGAGAGGGGGCGCAACGCGCTGAATCCGCCATTTCCCGTCGACGACCTGCGCCTTCTCGATCTTCCAAAGAAACGATACCTTCTGATCCGCCTTCGCGAGCAAGTAGCGGTCTTTCTCGCCGGCTTTAAACTCCATCCCCGGAGGCAGCGTCGCGTCCCACAGCAGATCGGGCCAGACTTCCTTGACTAGCCCGGGCGCATTTTCCGGCGGTCCCGGCGCGGCCAGAGCCGGAACGACATAAAGATCGACCGCCGACTCGACCGTCACCCGATAGTCCAATTCTTCGGCGTTCCCGACGGATCGGTAAGCGACCGGCTCGATCGAGATAATCGACACATCACCGGGAAGGTGCCTCCGCAAGCACGCATGGACCGCTTCTTCCGGCGGGAAATGCACTTTCGCCTCGATCCTGCCGAGCTTTTTCGCCGCCCCCGCGCCGTCACCGCCTCCGTTGATCCGGTCGAGAATTTCCTTTCTCCATTTCTCGTACTGGGCGACCGTTCGATCGTAGGCATGATACTCCTCGTCCGCGAGCGACCCCGGGACCTGCAGATGGTTCACCCAGCTGGTGAAGCCGACGGTCGCCAAGCCGCCAGCCAGAAGAATCCCCCCGCCGAGGGAGAGAAGCAGGAGCCCGCGACCCCTTCTTGCTCGCGGTTCCGGAGCCGATGCCGGCTCGACCGAACCCGAGCCGTACGGGACCAACGATTCGGACGGGGATGCCCCCTCTCCATTCGCCCTAACACCGTTTTTAGCGGCTTGCCGGCCGCCGTCAGCTCCGGCCGCCTCCCCGTGCGGAGCCGTCGCCGATGAGTTCTCCGGATCCAGCAAAACGACCCTGCGGGGATTTGGACTCCAAATTTTGGAAACACCCGCCAGGCGATTCCTCATGCTCATGATTACCTCCTTTCCTACACATGCTGTCGCCGTAACCTTGCCCTCTCCTTCCGCCGATTATCTCCTGCCTCCGCCATGAAAGTGCGCGGCATGGACGTGGGAAGCATGCACATGCGCCGCATGCACGCGAGACGCATGCATATGCCGCTCCATCCCCCTGCCGCCGGCGGCATGAAGATGAGGATGTCCGCTCGATCCGGCTGCCGAGCCCAAATGGGGATGCTCCGCCGCAACCCGCGAAAGATGGGGGTGACCGGACTCCGACCCTAGCTCACCGCCTCGGCTCTCGCTCCCCAAGTGGGGATGCTCCGACCGGTTCCAGTCCTGAAGCGCCTGCCGGTCCTCCCGGTGCGCCAGCTGATCCTGCCGCCGGGCTTCATCCCGGTAGAGCTCCGCCTGGTTCATGTGCCCCTGGGACGCCTCGTACCGGGCCATCGCGTTGTCCCACTGCGCCCGCGCCTCGCGAATCTGCGCCTCCTGCTGCAACCCTTCGGCACGGTCCCGCAGCGCCCAGCTCGGCGCACTACCTCCCCGGCCGCCGCCGCTTCCCGCTCCGCTCCCGGTGATACCACCACGGCTCCCCTCGCCTTCCGACCGGTTCCAGTCCCGAAGCGCCTGCCGGTCCTCCCGGTGCGCCAGCTGATCCTGCCGCCGGGCTTCATCCCGGTAGAGCTCCGCCTGGTTCATGTGCCCCTGGGACGCCTCGTACCGGGCCATCGCGTTGTCCCACTGCGCCCGCGCCTCGCGAATCTGCGCCTCCTGCTGCAACCCTTCGGCACGGTCCCGCAGCGCCCAGCTCGGCGCACTACCTCCCCGGCCGCCGCCGCTTCCCGCTCCGCTCCCGGTGATACCACCACGGCTCCCCTCGCCTTCCGACCGGTTCCAGTCCCGAAGCGCCTGCCGGTCCTCCCGGTGCGCCAGCTGATCCTGCCGCCGGGCTTCATCCCGGTAGAGCTCCGCCTGGTTCATGTGCCCCTGGGACGCCTCGTACCGGGCCATCGCGTTGTCCCACTGCGCCCGCGCCTCGCGAATCTGCGCCTCCTGCTGCAACCCTTCGGCACGGTCCCGCAGCGCCCAGCTCGGCGCACTACCTCCCCGGCCGCCGCCGCTTCCCGCTCCGCCCGCGTGTCCGGTGTTCCCTCCGGACTTCCCACGTTCCGTGCCGCTTCCGGCTTGCCCGCTTCCGGACGCCACGGAGCCCTTTCCGCCGCCGGCGCCGCCCCGGCCGCCAGCCGCCGAACGACCTTGGGAGGCCTCGGCTTCCCGCATGTCCTTCTGCGCCTGAGCCTCATCGGCTTTCGCCTTCTTCTCCAGGTGGGCAGCCCACTTGTCGGCGGGATTGTCCGAGACGTCGCCATGATAATAAAATACTCCCTCTAGCCATCCTCTTTGTTGCCAGTATTGCGCCCGCTTCTCGAGGCCTGCCGCCTGTTGCTGCAAAGCCGCAGCCTGGCTCCTCAGCTGGGCTGCGGTCTGACCCCTTCCGGACGCCACGGAGCCCTTTCCGCCGCCGGCGCCGCTCCCGACCCTGCCGCTTTCGCTCGCGCTCGTTGCTTTTCCTCCCGGCGCGCTCCCTTGGCTACCCGTTGCCCGGTGATCCTTGGACTCCTTGGTTTCCCGCTTGTTGTTAGCCTCCCGCATATCCTTCAGCGCCTGGGCATCCTCGGCCTTCGCCTTGTTTTCCAGGTGGGCGGCCCGCATCCGATCGATTTCGGCCTGTTGCGGATGACCCTCCGCCTTTTCCAGGGCGGCCGCCGTTTCGTAGCCTTGAGCGAGGCCTTGATTGCCGCTGGCTTGATCCTGCAAAACCTGCGCTTGTTCCCTCAGCCGGGACGCGCTCTGCGCCTGGCCCGCGGCGGCGTCCGCCGCTGTTCCCTCCGCATGAAGAACCGCAAGAGGAGTTGCGCAGAGCCAAGAGAGCCCGGTGATCAGCCACCGGTTCCGGTTCCATCGATTCCGCTGTTTCATCGCATGCTCCGTGTTTTGCTGATTTCCTTTCTTTTGATCGAGGATCGCTTCGAAAAAAAGTGGCCCAAGGCCCAATGAAAGGAACGAATCCGGTCACCCATTTCTTAGAAAAACTTCGGTGCCGGGAAAAAACGGGTTCCTGCCGGTCGCCATCCAAGTGCCTGTCTCACGGTCAGCGACGAAAGTGCCAGCATGGATTCCATTCCTCCCATCCCTTTCCGGACTCGGCTCCACGGACCTTCCTCCGCTCTTCCTCTTGGCTGCGAAAGGACGGCGACTGCCGGGACCGCCCGCTTTTGCCCTCCGGAAGAGAAGATTTCGGAACAGACTATTTGTAGCACGGTCACGCGAAAAAACATTGTGACAAGTTTGTGACATTTTTATAGCAAATAGGCATGCTTTTATTAACTCCTGCTTGTATCGACATCGTGCATGTCGTTTACGAACACTGTGATAAATAGACTTCTTGTGTAAGCGGAATCGCGCACGCCCGTTGCAGGCGGCGGATCGCTCCTATGGGCCGCGGCGGTCCCTACGCTAGATCGCCCGACTTCGCCAGCTCGGCCTCGACTTCTTCGAGACGCTTGCGCCGGCTTAAGGGAGCCAGGAGCGAATAGACGCAGGGCACGACGAAGAGAGTGAAAAGCGTCGAAACGAGAATCCCGCCGATCACGGCGATCGCAAGCGGCTTTCGGACCTCGGCTCCCGGGCCGACGCCCAAGGCGGCGGGTAGTGCCGCCGCAATGGTGGCTAAGGAGGTCATCAAGATGGGCCGGAGCCGGATCGCAGCCGCATCCAGAAGCGCCTCCGGGAGGGGCAGCGCCTCCTCAAAGCGCTTCTTGTTGAAGAACTCGACCAGGAGGATCGAGTTCTTCATCGCCAGGCCCATCAGGAGGATGATCCCGATCCCGCTGTAGATATTCAGGGACATCCCGGTGAGGTAGAGGCCCTGAAGGGCCCCCGTCAGGGAAAAGGGGATCGCCACCAGCACCACGAGGGGATAGAGGAAGCTGTTGAACTGGGCGCCCAGGAGCATGTAGGCCAGCAGGATTCCCAGGGCGAAGGAGACCGGGAAAGAAGCGAAGGTCTCCTTGGCGGTCTGGCTGCTGCCGGTTGGTTCCACGTCATAGCCGGGCGGGAGCTCCTTGCGGCAGATTGCCAGGGCGGCATCCAGCGCCTTCGCCTGGGAGACCTCGGGCTTCACGTTGGCGAAGAGCGTGATCGCCCGCCGCCGATTTTCCCGGGTGATATCGAGCAGCTTCGGCACGACCCGCAACTCCGCGATATCCTTGATCCGGATCATCTCCCCTCCGTAGCCGGACCAGAGGGGCACGTCGGCCACGTCCTCCGGCTCCCGCCACTGGTGGGGCTCGAGGCGGATCCGGACATCGTAGCGGCGGTTGTCCTCCCTGTTGGTATACTGCCCCTGGCGCATTCCGCCGATCGAGCTGGCGATAACATCGGCCAACGTCTGCATGCTGACGTTGGAATCGGCCGCTTTTTGCCGGTCCGGCACCACCTCAAGCTCGGGCATCCCCGCCCGGTAGTCGGTGTCCAGGTCCGTGTAATACCCCGTCGCCTCCATCTGATGGACGATGGCGTCCGCCTTCGCTTGCAACACGCCGAAATCCGAACCGCGCAGCGAAAGCTCGATGTTGGTGCCGCGCTTGCTGCTGAAGGCGCTCTGGCTGATGTCGATCACCTTGATGTGCAGGTCGCTGTAGACAGGCTTCCGGAACTCCTTCCGCCACACGCGGATAATCTCCTGAAGCCGCTCCTTCCTCTCTTTCCGCGGCTTGAGGGTCACAAAGATCGCTCCGCGGTTCACCTCGCCTCCCGAATACCCGCCCACGGTGGTGAAGAAGTGGGCGACCGTCGGCTGGCTCTGGAGAAAAGTCTCCAGCTCCTGGACCCGATTGCTGGTGTACTCGAGCGAGCTCCCCACCGGCGTCTCGATCCGGAGCAGGGCCATGCCGAGATCTTCGGAAGGGGAAAGCTCCCGGTGGAGCTGGGGGAAAACGCGGAGCGAGAGCAAGAAGAGGCCGAGGGAAGCAAGGACGACAAGCCACCGGTGGCGGAGAGCGACGCCGAGGAAGCTCCGATAGCGCGCGCTCATTTCCTGGTAGAGAAGCTCGAGCCGGTCTTCCACCGGTCCCGGGCCGCGGGAGCCGCTCACGAACTCGGCGCAGCGCATCGGGGCGAGCGTGAGCGCCTCCAAGAGAGAGATGAGGACCGCGCAGGAGATCATCGCCCCGAACTGGAAGAGGAACTTCCCTACGACACCCCCCAAGAAGGCGATCGGGGCGAAGACCGAAACGATGGTCAGTGTGGCCGCGGCGGCCGCAAAAAAGATCTCGCGGGTTCCCTCGAGCGCGGATCGCTCCGGGCTCTTCCCCATGCGGTGGTGGCGGGTGATGTTCTCCAGGACCATGATCGAATCGTCGATCACGATGCCGACCGCCATGGAGAGGGCCAGAAGTGTGAAGAAGTTGAGCGTAAAGCCCATCGCCTTGCAGAAGATGAAGCTTCCCAGGATCGAGATCGGGATCGAGAAGAGGACGTTCACCGTAGTGCGGAAGGAGCCCAGGAATACGAGGCAGACCAGGGTGGTGACCCCGATCGAGAAGAGGAGTGTAAAGGCGGTCTCCCGAATCGCCTCCTCCGTGAATACCGAAGAATCGTAGCGAGTGCCGATGTGCATCCCGGGCGGCAAGTCGGGCTCAAGCTCCGCCATGATCCGCTTCGCGGATTTGGCCACCTCGATCTCGTTGTATCCGCGCAGCTTTTGCAGGCCCAAGCCGACCGAGGGAACTCCGTCGCTCCGGGCGAAGCGGCGCGGGTCCATGATTCCGTCCTCCGGCCGTGCGATCTGGGCCAGAGGTGTAAAGGAGTCCGCCGGGCCCCGCACGTTGCTAAGCGTGTTTGTCGCAAAGCTGGTCGCCCCCGCGGTTCCGGCCATCCCCCCTTGCGCGGAAGCGATGCCGGTCAACGGCGGAAGATTGGCGCCGCCCGCCCCCCCCCGATGGTTGAGCGCCAAGCCGCCCATCTCCTCGGGAGACCCGACTTCACCCATCACCCTAACGTTGATCTCGTTATCGGCGCTTTCCAGGTAGCCGGAAGCGGTCTCCTGGTATTCGGCCCGGAAAAGATTGAGCACGTCGTTGGGAGCGACTTGATATTGCGCCAGCTTGTTCCGGTCGAGCCAGACGCGAAAGTTCCGATCCGTCCATCCGCCGAGCTGGATGTCGCCGACGCCCCGCACCAGGGAGAACTTGTCGCGGATCCGCGTGTCGACGTACCGGATGATGTCCTTCAAGGGCCGGTCCCAGGTAACCGCGAGCCAGAGGATCGGGGAGTCGTTCTGGTTCACCTTGTAGATGACGGGGGGATCGACATTGTAGGGGAGCCGCACCGACCGGATCTTGGCATTGGTCTCCTGTAGGGCCGCGTCGATGTCCCGGTCCAAGCGGAAGTCGAGCTGGATCCGCGCCACGCCCTGCATGATCGTGCTCGTCACGTCCCGGATCCCCTGGACCGACATGAGCACCTCTTCCAACGGATCGACGACCTCCGCCTCCATCACCTCGGGCGAGGCGCCGGGCCACTGGGCGACGACGGTCAACACCGGGTAGGTCACATCCGGAAGCCGGCTGATCCCGAGGGAAAAAAGGCAGAGGATGCCGAAAAAGACCAGGGCTGCCATGAGCATCCACGCGGCGACGGGTCTTCGGATGGCCAGCTCGGGCAGGTTCACGGGATTCCGTCCGGGCTCTGCCGGGCCTCCGCATGCTCCCAAACCATCGAAGCCGGCGCCCGGCCGGCCGGAGCGGCAGGGGAACGCGGCTTTCTCTCCAGCCGGGCGAGCACGCGGTAGGCCGCCGGCACGACAAGGAGAGTGAAGAAGGTGGAAACCGTCACGCCTCCGAGAATCGTGATCGCCATCGGAATCCGGCTCTCGGAGCCGGGGCCGATCGCCAGGGCCGGCGGAAGTGCCGCCGCCAGCGTCGCAACCGAGGTCATCAGAATCGGGCGGAGCCGGATCGGCCCCGCTTCCAGCAGCGCTTCGCGGACGGGCAGCCCGTCGAGCTGCCGCTTCTGGTTGGCGAACTCGACGAGCAGGATCGAATTCTTCTTGGCGATTCCCATGAGGAGCACCAGGCCGATCATGCTGTAGAGGTTGATCGACTGATGCGTCAGCCAGAGAGCGAAAAGAGCTCCGCTCAAGCTGAACGGAAGAGCCAGCAGGACGGTGAAGGGATGGACGAAGCTGTTGAACTGGGAGGCGAGCACCATGTAGGCGACGACGACTCCCACCCAAAGAGCGAATTCGAGGCTGCCGAAGGTCTCTTCGAAGGCGGCGGCACCGCCGCTCCAGTAGACCCGGTAACCATGGAGGACGTTCCGTTCGGCGATCTTCCGGGCAACGGCCAGCGCCGCTGCCTGGGATTTTCCCGGGGCGACGTTGGCGAAGACCGTGATCGCCCGCTCCCGCATCCGCCGGCCGATCGTCTGGAAGGTCGGTACGGTTTCAAAATGGGCGACCGAGGTGATCGGCATGTATTCGTTGGAGTTGGTCCGGACGAAGAGCTTCTGGATATCCTCGGGCTTGACCCGCTCTCCCCCCTCGAGCCGAATCCGAATATCGTAGCGCCGATCCCCGTTGGTGAACTGGCTCTGGGCCACGCCGCCGATGGCGACCGCCACCGTGTTGGCGATATTTTGGATCGGCATCGCGCAGGCATTGGCGGCGAACCGGTCGGGGAAGACGCGGACCTCGGGCATCCCATCCCGGAAGTCGGTGTCAAGGTCGACGAAGTAGCCGGATCGCTTCATCTCGCCCGTGATCTTGGCGACCTGCTCCCGGAGCACCTTGTAGTCCCGGCCGCGCACCGAAAATTCGATCGGGAATCCGCGCCCGGTGGTAAATCCCCGGATCGACAAGTCTTGCAGGCCCACCTGGACTCCCCCGATCTTGGCGAGCTCGGATCGGAGCCGGTCTCCCAGCTCCTGCTGGGTAAGCTTCCGCTCCTTCTTGGGCTTGAGCGTCACGTAAATCGTGCCCATGTTGACCTGGGCGTCGATCAAGTTGCCGTCGCTGGCCCCCGTCCGCTGAATGAAGCCTCCGACCTCGCCAAAGAGGCGCGCGACCTCCGGGTGGGTCGCGATGATCGCCTCGCACTCCTCCAGCTTCCTCCGGGTCAAGTGAATGGAGGAGCCGACCGGTGTTTGGATGCGCACCAAGAAGGAAGACTCGTCTTGCGCGGGGATCAGCTCCTTGGGAAGGAGCGCCAAGAAGCGCAGCGAGAACGCGAAGAGGATCGCAGCCGTGAAGAGGATCAGCCAGGGGTGGTCGACGCAGAGGCGCAGGATGAGCCGGTAGGCCCGCGAAAGCTCGCGGAAGAGCCGGTCCATGAGCCACGCCAGCCCTCGGCGCCGTTTCGGATCCTCGAGAAGCTGGGAGCAGCGCATGGGGGTCAAGGTGATCGCCTCGAGGAGCGAAAGCGCGACGGCCGCCGTGATCGTCGTGCCGAACTGGTAGAAATACTTGCCGACAATCCCGCGCATGAAGGCGACCGGGAGGAAGATCGCCAGGATTGCGACCGTGGCCGCCACGGCCGCAAAGGTGATTTCCCGCGCTCCGATCTGGGCGGCCAGCACCCTTCCCTGGCCCATCTCTCGATGCCGGACGATGTTCTCCAGCACCATGATTGCGTCATCGACGATGATGCCGATCGCCAGGGACAGTCCGAGGAGGGTGAAGAAGTTGAGCGTGAAGCCTAAAAAGTAGAGGATGATGAAGGTTCCGAGCACCGATGTAGGAATCGAGAGGAGAACGTTGACGGTAGAGCTCCAAGTTCCGAGGAAAAGATAGCAGACGACAGCGGTCACCAGGGCCGAGAGCAGCAGGGTGAAGAGCGTTTCCTGGATCGCCTCTTCGATATGCTGCGTCCGGTCATACACCACTTGGAGGTCGAAGCCGGGAGGCAAGTGGCGCTTGACCTCCTCCAGCTTTTGCTTGACCGACCGGGCGACCGCTACCGAGTTGGCTCCCGGCTGCTTCTTGATCCCTAAGCCGATCACCGGATGTCCGCCCCGGACCGCGATCCGCCGGATGTCGTCGAGCCCGTCCTCGACACGGGCGACGTCCTTGATGTGAATCGGAGACCGATAGATGAGCTCGGTCCCTCGCCTCTTGATCTGGATGTTGCCCACTTGCTCCGGAGTCAGCCCTTCTCCCATCGCCCGGACGTTCATCTCCCGTTTCGCGTTTTCGAGATAGCCGGCCGCCACTTCGACCTGCTCCTGCTGGAGGGCGGTCTGCACGTCGAGCACGGTGAGCTGCAGCGGCTTGAGCTTCTCGTTGTCGACCCAGACGCGCAGGTTGCGGACGTTGTAGCCGGCCAATACGATCTGGCCGACGCCGGGGACGATCTGGAACTCATCGTGGAGCACCAGGTCGACGTAGGTAACCAGGTCGTGGAGGGTCTTGTCCTTCCCCGAAAGCGCAAGAATCAGGATCGGCTGTTCTTCCGGGTTATCCTTGGTGAGAATCGGCTGCGCGACCGGCTGCACGGTCTGCGTCGCCACCTGAGTCGTCGTGTCGTAGGGGAGCTTGACCGAGCTGACCTTCGACTGGACCTCGGTCAAGGCCGCGTCGATCGGCCGCCCGAGCTCGAACTCGAGGATGATCGACGCTTGCCCCTGCTCGATAAAAGAGGTGATGTTCCGCAGCCCCTGCGCGGAGATCACCGCTTCCTCGATCGGATCGACGATCGACGTCTCCAGGATTTCGGGCGCGGCGCCCGCCCACTGGAGGTTGATGGTCAATACCGGAAAGTCGATTTCCGGTAGGTCGCTGACCCCCAGCCTGCCCAGAGAGATCGCTCCGAAGAGGATAAGCCCGGCCATCAGCATCCAGGCGAAGACCGGCCGGCGGATCGAGAGATCGGAGAGTGTCATCGGGCCGCCCTTTCCCTTGCCGCTTCCCGGGAAGGGCCGTTCCAGCGAGCCCACGGCCGTTTACCCGGGGCTCTCCAATAATTAAACCACCCGGACCGCCGAATGTCGCGAGGCTCCTGCGGAAGGCCGACCGGCTTCCCCCGCCGGCTACAGGCCGCCCGAAAAGGCCCCGACCTCGACCGCTTCGTCCGGCAGGAAGGAAGGCACGATCTTCTGTTGCGGTATTCTCCCATGTGCGGCTCTCATCCCACCCTCGAGAGCCGAAGGAACCGGTAGCCGAGGAGGGGCCGGAATGACGATGATCGGCGCATCCGCTCGCTGCTGGAAATAGCCGCCTCCCTCGGGAAATCTCTTCCATAGGACCACCCCCGGCGGAGCATCCCCCGAAAGAACCTCCGGCCGGCTCGCAGCGTGTGCGTTCGAGAAAGACGGAGAGAGGCTGAAGCAAAAGACGGCGAAGAGAATCGGGAAGGGACGAAAGCGTCGTTCGGCCAGCATGGAAAGGAATCTACTCGGTTCCTCCCCCGACGGAAAGGAGGGAAAAGACCGATCCGCTCCCGGCCTTCGCTCGATCATCGGATGTCCTTGAGAGACGACAAGCTCTTGCGCAAGCTTTCGCGCGCGCGAAAGAGCAGGGCGCGGGTGGCGCTGAGCGAGAGGCCGAGGACCCGCGCGATCTCCTCGTAGGAGAGGTCGTCGTAGCTCTTGAGCACCACCGCGAGCCTCTGGTTCGGAGGAAGCGAGGCGAGGGCGCGCTCAACCAGCTCGAGCCGTTCCTTGTCGATCAGCGAATCCGCCGGAGAACGGGCGGAAGCCGACGGGGTCCCCTCCCAAGGATCGTCGCCGGCGGGAACGAATGCGTCGGCAGAAGACCGGCGGCGCAGCTCGTTCAAGACCAGCCGCCGCAGGATCGTGAAGAGCCAAGTGCGGAACTTCGCCGTCGGCCGGTACCGCTTGGCCGCCCAATACACGCGTAGGAATGCCTTTTGCGTGATCTCTTCCGCGACGAAGCGGTCCTGCAGCATCTTGACCGCCGTGCCGAAAACCGCGAGCTGATGCCGCTCGATCAATCGCCGGAAGGCATTATCGTCGCCCCTGGCGATCTGCGCCATGAGCTCGGCATCTTCCGATTCTTCCGCCGCCACGTTTCGTTTCGGACTCCCTTCCTGGATCGGCAGCGGCTCAGGCCGCCCCGCAAAACAGCGGCATCCGCTGGTTCTTCCGTCTTCCCCAAACAGGGAAGACGCTCACGGCCGAGCCGAGACCGGCATCGCCGGAGGAGTCCCCGGGCCGGAGGGTGAACTGGTTTGCAGCATATCCTGAAGCGGAAGGCCCGTGTGTTTCAAGTTTCCGTCGGCCAGGCCCGCCTGGACGAAGAGATTCACCAGTTGATAGCGGGCGTTCATCTCGGTCTGATGGAGCGAAAGCCTCGCCTGCTGGTAGACGTTTAACGCGGTGAGCACATCGAGGAGCTGCGCCACCCCGCGCTGAAAATCGTTTCGCTGCGCCTCATAGTAGAGCGCCGAAACCTCGACCTGCTCGCGATACTGGAGAACCTGTCCCACGGCGGCGTTGAAGAGCGCAAAGGCGATGCGCAGGTTCTGGTCTGCGGTGCGCTTCAGATTTTCCACCTGGAGCTCGGCCGAATGCACCAGCGCCTGCTCCTGGCGGACGTACCCGGTGTTGAGGCCGCCGGTAAAGAGCGGCATGGTGGTGACGATATTGGTGTTCCAAAGAACAGGGGAATCCGGTTGATGGCTGAGAAAATAGGTGCCGGTGAGCGCCGTGCGCGGGCCGAACTCCCCGATGGCGACTGCAAGCGACGCTTTCTGGGCGCGCAAGAGCTGCACCTGGGCAAGCACGTCGGGCCGGCTTCCGACGTGCACCAGGTACTCTTCCAGGGCTTGGGGGCCCGGAAACGGTTGGGTCTCCTTAAGATCGATGTTCTCCGGGCCGATGCCCAAGTAGTAATTGAGCGTCGCCTTGTACTGGTTCATCAAGCCGATGTAGCCTTCCCGCGCGGCAACGGCGGCCGCAAGGTTCGCCTGCCCTTGATAGACGTCGGCCGGCCGGGATCGGCCGACCTTCCACCGATACTGCAGCTCGTTCACCAGGCCTCGGAGGGCCGCGATCTGGTCATCGAGGATGAAGACGCTGCCCTCGTAGTTGAGCACCTGATAGAAGGCCTGGGCGACGTTCAAATAGAGATTCTGATAATCCCATGCCATGGTGTAGGCCTGCGCGCCCGCAGTCGCCCTGGCCGCTGCGATCCGGTTCTGTTGCCGCAGGCTGTCGAAGAGGAGCCAGGTCGAGTTGATCGCGTTGAAGGAAAAGTAGCCGTTGGGAGCGGAAGTTCCCACCGCGACGCCGCCGACGGTCGGAATGACTCCCGTCGTGTTCTGAAAGCTCTGCATGTTCTCCCAGGAAAATTGCGGCAGGAACGCGGATTGCGCTTGCGCCACCACCGCCTGCTGCGCCCGCACGGTCTGATAATCGATTTTCAGCTGATCCCAACGGATCGCCGCCAACCGGTAGCATTCCGCCAGGTCGATCGCCTGGGGATCCGATCGCTTGACGGCGATCGGTGAAGCCGTTTGCAGCAGAGCGTCCAAGGAAGGCAGGCTCGACGGAGCGGGGCGGGCGGGCACCGGTTGCGCCTGGGCCGGCAGGGCGCGCAGGGGCCGCGAGGCATGAGGCTCTTCGGCCTTTCCCGGCGGCTGAGCCGCACCCGGCCGGGGAGAGAGAGCCAGCAGGCAAAGGGCTCCGACCGCGAAAGCCGCCCGCCGGCGGGCCCCACCCTGCCGCTTCCTCCTCCGGCGCTTCCTAAGGTCCATCCTCCCTCCCCTCGGCACACCGTTACGGAATCAAAGCCTTGAGCGCCGGCGGATTGCCCGGCCCGACCGGGGGACCGGCGCGAAGGACGTTCGACACGGGAAGGCCCGTGGCCTCGATATTCGTGGGGGTCAAGCCTGCCTGGACGAAAAGATTAACCAGCTGGTAGCGGGCGTTCATCTCATTCTGATGCAGCGCGAGGCGCGCCTGCTGGTAGGTGTTCAGGGCCACCAGGACGTCGAGGAGCTGGGCGACCCCGCGCTGGAAGTCGTCCCGCTGCGCTGCGTAGTAGAGCGCCGAAACCTCGACCTGCTCCCGGTACTGGAGGACCTGGGCCACGGCGGCATTGAAGAGGGCGAAGGCGATGCGCAGGGTCTGGTCGGCCGTGCGCTTCAAGTTCTCCACTTGGAGTTCGGCGACGTGGACAAGCGCTTGCTCCTCCCGGACCGTCGCGGTGAGAAGGCCCCCGGTGAAGAGGGGCATCGTAGTGACGATGTTGACGGTCCAGAAGATCGGCGAATCCGGCTGGTGGCTCAGGAAGTAGCTACCCGAAATTCCCGCGCGCGGACCGAAATTCCCGATGGCGACGGCCAGCTGCGCCTTCTGCGCGCGCAGGAGCTGGAGCTGCGCCAGGATATCCGGCCGAGTGCCGACGTGAACCAGGTAGTCTTCCAGGGCCTGGGAACCGGGAAAAGGCTGCGTCTCCTTCAGGTTGATCCTCTCTGGACCGATGCCCAGGTAGTAGTTGAGCGTCGCCTTGTACTGATTCATCAGGCCGATATACCCTTCCCGCTGCGCGACGGCCGCAGCGAGATTCGCCTGCCCTTGGAAGACGTCGGCCGGGCGGGATCTCCCGATCTTAAGGCGATATTCGAGCTCGCTCACGAGCCCTTGGAGAGCGGCGATCTGATCTTCGAGGATCGAGACACTCCCTTCATAGTTGAGCTCCTGGTAAAACGCCTGCGCCACGTTGAGGTAGAGCAGCTGGTAATCCCGCTGGAGCCGATAGGACTGGGCAGCGGCGTCCGCCCGGGCCGCGGCGACGCGGTTCTGCTGTCGGAGGCTGTCGAAGAGAAGCCAGGTGGTGTTGATCGAGTTGAACGAGAAGTAGCCGCTGGAGGTCCCCACAGCCACGCCACTTACGGTGGGGATGACCCCCGTCGTGTTCTGAAAGCTCTGAAAATTTTCCCAGGAAAATTGCGGAAAGAAGGCCGACAAGGTTTGTGTCACGACCGCCTGTTGGGCACGGAGGGTCTGGTAGTCGATCTTGAGCTGATCCCAGCGGATGGCGGCCATCCGGTAGCAGGCGGCCAGATCGAGGGCTGTCGGATCGGATCGTTTCGCGGCGATCGGCGATACCGCCGCCAAAAGCGTTTCGAGTGCAGGGGCATTGCTCGGCGCCGGACGCCCCTGCACGGGCTGCTCATAGGGCGGCAGCGCCCGGGAGGGGTGAGCGGAATCCGCCTTTTCCGCCTTCGGCTCGATCTGCGCGCGCACCGCCCCGGCCGCCGGAATCGCAAAAAGCACCATCCCGGCGAGCGCCGCGGCACCCCGGCGCGACCGTCTGGAAGCCGCCTTGATGTTTTTCACTCTCTCTAGACCGCCCGGAAGGATTCCCGCCCGTCACAGCCGGCACTTCGCCCCAGGAAGCCGGTCAATGGATTCAACCGGCCGGCTGCCGAATTGTTGCGCTCCGGCCGCTATTCTCTCGATGCGCCACCCGGTGTCAACGAAAGCGCAGCAGGGCTCGTCGGGATTCGGAAGGAATGGATCCGTTTCCGGCACGCCGGGGCCGGCGGTGCGCAACCGACCGGCTTCCCGGCCGCCCTATCCAAGATCCGCGCACGTCGCATCGAGCTCCTTTTCGATCTCCGGGAAAAGCCGCCGCAGCGCTTCCCGGTACTTCTCCTGGGTCCGGGCGACGATCGCTTCCGGCAGCGGCGGGGCGGGCGGGCGGCGATCCCAAGGCAGGGAGTCGAGGTAGTCGCGGACAAACTGCTTGTCGAAGCTGGGCTGCTTCCCTCCGGGGCGGTATTCCGAAAGGGGCCAAAACCGCGAGCTGTCGGGGGTCAGCACCTCATCGATCAAGAGAAGCTCTTCTCCTCGCATCCCGAACTCGAACTTCGTGTCGGCGACGAGGATCCCCCGCTCCGCCGCATATTTCCTACCCGCCTCGTAGAGCGAAAGGGAGAGCCGGGAGACCCGGGCGTAAAGCTCCGCTCCGATCCGCTGCTCCGCTTCGGAAGGAGATAGCGGCAGATCATGGCCGGCCTCCGCCTTCGTGGTCGGCGTAAAGAGCACTTCCGGAAGGGGATCCCCCTCGCGCAGCCCTGGAGGAAGCGGACAGCCGGCTACCTTTCCGGTACTTGCGTACTCCTTCCAGGCGGAGCCCGCCAGGTAGCCGCGGACGATGCACTCGATCGGAAGCGGGCGGCAGGGCTTGGCCCGGGTCAGGCGTCCCCGCCATTCCCGAAAGGGAATTTCCGGCGGGAGGTCGTACCCCAAGACATGATGAGGGCAAAGAGAGGCCAGGAGAGAAAACCAGCCGCGGCTCATCTGGGTAAGGATCCTCCCCTTGCCGGGTATCGGCGTGGGCAAGATGCAGTCGAAGGCCGAGATCCGGTCCGAGGCGACGAGCCAAAGCTCGTCCCGCCAGGAATAGAGATCCCGCACCTTGCCTCGGTGTACGAGCCGGAGCCCCAACCGGGCCATGTCGCTTTCGTTCGGCATCCTCCCTGTTTACTCTGTCGGGATTCCTCTCGTAAAGGAGGGGCATCGTTCCCGGGCGGAGCTCCGCGGCCTTGCCAAGCTTCCCGCCGAACCGCTAGGATCCGCGCCGGAGCCGGCTTCCGGCCCTGCGCATTCATGGTGCGCCGTTCCTGCCTCGTATGGGGGTCGCCCGTATCCAGATCCGTGGGAAGTTTTTTTTCGAAGAGGAAGAGAAATTTCCCATCCAAGGGGTGACCTACGGCCCGTTCTCTCCGCGTCCGCTCGATGGAGCCCCTTTTCCCGACCCGGCGGGGATCCGGGACGACCTCGCACGGATGAAGGAGTGCGGCTGCAATCTTCTCCGGGTCTACCATATTCCTCCTCTCGACCTGCTCGACGCCGCCCTCGATCACGGGCTGCGGGTTCTGATCACGATCCCGTGGGTCGAGCGCACGCTTTTCTGGAAAGACCGGCGGCTTCTCCGGAAAATCCGCGACCATGTCCGCCGCTCGGTTCGGGAGAGAGCCCGGCATCCGGCAATCTTCGCCTATCTGGTCGACAACGAGATCCCTCCGGATCTCGTCCGGTGGGCCGGGACCGGGAGGATCGAGCGTCATATCGGCAGCTTGATCGAGATCGTCCGGGAGGAGGACCCTGGAGTTCTGGTCAGCTATGCGAACTATCCCCCGACCGAATATCTCCACCCGCCTTCCGTCGACTTCCTCGCCTTCAACCTGTATCTTCACCGGCCCGCGGATCTGAGCTCCTATCTGGCGCGCCTCCAGAATCTTTCAGGCGAGAAGCCGCTGCTGATCACCGAGTTCGGCATGGATACCCTACGACATTCGGAGACCGAGCAGGCCGATCTTCTCGCCGCCCACGTGGAAACGGTTTTCCGGTCCGGCGCGGCCGGAACCGTCCTCTTCTCCTGGACCGATGAGTGGTTCACGGGAGGCTCGGAGATCAGCGACTGGGCGTTCGGATTGGTCCGGAGGGACCGGAGCCCGAAGCTGAGCTTCCACCGAGTGCAGGCTCTCTTCCAGTCCCGGAAAGAGCCCTTGTTCCGGCGCTTTCCGCTTCCCTACGCCCCTAAGTTCTCCGTCGTGGTCTGCAACTTCAACGGCGGGCGATTCCTCGGCAGCTGCCTCCGCTCGCTCCAGCGGCTCCACTATCCGGCCTTCGAGATCATCGTGGTTGACGACGGCTCCACCGACGGCTCCCGCCGGGTGCTCGAATCCTTTCAGGGAAGGATCCGCATCCTTTACCAGGAGAATCTCGGCTTGGCGGCCGCCCGAAACCGGGGCATCGCCGCCGCCGATGGAGAGATCGTCGCCTTCACCGACGCGGACTGCGTCGCCGACCAGGACTGGCTCTACTTTCTGGCCGCCGCCTTTCAATGCGGCGAGTTGGCCGGTGTCGGAGGCCCCAACGTCGCCCCTCCGCCGACCGCGGCGATCGAAGCCGCCGTCGCGGCGGCCCCCGGTGCCCCGACCCATGTCCTGCTCGCGGACAAGCTCGCCGAGCATCTTCCCGGATGCAACATGGCCTTTCGGCGGGCCGCCTTGGAAGCAGTGGGAGGGTTTCTTCCGGAATTCCGTGTGGCCGGCGATGACGTCGACCTCTGCTGGAGGCTCCTCGACCGCGGAGACCGTCTGGGCTTTGCGCCCGGCGCCCTCGTCTGGCACCACCGGCGCTCGACCTTCTCGGACTACCTGCGGCAGCAGGCCGGCTACGGAAAGGCCGAAGCCCTCCTGCGCTTCCGCCACCTCGACCGCTTCCGCTCCGGCGGCGCCGCATCCTGGCGGGGGCGGATCTATTCTCCGGGAGCACCATCCCTTGCCCTTTCCTCCCCGCCGATTTATCGCGGCCCCTTCGCCGGCGGGCTCTTCCAGTGCCTCTATCCCCGTGCGGAGCCTTCTTGGGCGGCCGTCGTCTCCAGCGTCGAATGGATGGTTCTGGTGCTTTCCACGCTGCCTTTCTGCCACACCTGGCCCGCGTTTCTCCTCCCGGCTCTCCTGTTTTCGGCCAGCCTGGTCCCCGCCGCAGCCTACGGGCTGCACAGGGAGATCCCACGACCTTTCGCCACCTGTACCAATCGGCTCCTTGTCTCCGTCCTGGCCTTCCTCCAACCGCTCGCCCGCGGCATTCCCCGGTGGCTGGTCTGGCTGCGGGGGAAGCCGATTCCCCGTTCCCCCCGCTCCTCGCATGCCCCATCTGCGCTCGGCACGACCTTCTGCCGGGAGGGGGTCGCGCTCTGGAGCGATTCCGGGGTCGAACGCATGGAGCTGCTCGGCCGGATCCAGTCCGTCCTGACGGAGAACGGCTTCTCGTATGCCCTCGACACCGGCTGGAGCCGCTGGGATATCCACGTCTTCGCGGGAGCCTGGTGGAATGTACGGCTTCGCACCTTGACGGAGGTCTACCCGCAACAAAGGAGGCTGATCCGGACCGCCGTTTTGCTCTGTCCGAGCCCGCTTGCCGTTCTTTGCGCGATCGGCAGCTGCCTCGCCTTGGCGGCGGCTTGCGCCGCCTTCGGCCCGTCGGCTCTGGTGCTGCCGGCCGCCGGAGCGGCGGCGGGCGTCGCCTGGGCCCGACACGGCCTTTGCCTGCAGCGCAGGCTCGCCGAGCTCGTGGCCGATGCGGGCCGGCGGCTCGACCTCCATCCGGTTTCCTGGAGGCCCTTCGGCTCGCGAATCCCCTCCTCCTCTATCCTTCCACCCCGGGACGAATAGCTCATGATCCCTATTCCGGCCGACCCGGGCTCGTCCTCACAGGATCCGGAGATCCCCAGCCGACCCCAAGAGAAAAAGAAGGGACGTTGGTCGACCTACCGCAGCTGCCTCCCCTACTTCTCCGGAGTCACCGGACAGGCCCTGCTCGCTTCCTGCCTGGTTCTTCTTACCGTCGCGGCAAGCCTCCTGCGGCCTTGGCCCGTGCAGTGGCTCATCGACCACGTCCTCCTTCCCCGGCCCGGGGGGAGCCGTCTCCTCGGAAGGACGGTTTCGCCGCCGGAAGCCGCGCTCGGCGCCGCCGCGGCCCTCGTCGGATTCGCCTTCCTTCACGGAGGGCTCAACCTCTGGGCCAACTTCCTCTTGCACCGTTGCGGACTCCGTGCCCTGGCGCTTCTGCGCACCGATCTTTTTGGCTACCTGCAAAGCCTTCCTCTTCCCTACCACCGGAGCCGCGTCCAAGCGGACTTGGCCTACCGGGTCGCCTATGACGCCCAGGCGATTCAGACCCTCTTCCAAAGGGGGATCGGCACCATCCTCGGATCGAGCGCCACGCTGATCGGCGCCGCGGTCGTCCTCTTCCGGATGAACCCTCTCTTGGCATCCTGCTCTCTCGGGGTCCTTCCCTTCCTCTGGCTCGTCGTCGGCCGTTTCGCGGAGCAGATCCGCCGGCAAAGCGGAGAGCTCCAAGACAGGGAGAGCCGGGTCCTCGGCCAGGTGTCGGAGGGCCTGGCGAACATTCAGCTGCTCCAAGCCTACGGCAGCGAAGAGAACGCCCTGGCGACCTTCCGCCGGCATGTCGAGGCAAGCTGCGAAGCAAACCTCCGGTTTCTTTGGACCAACAGCCTCTCCGCCTTGGTGGCGACCGTGATCACCGCCCTCGGAGCCGCGCTGGTTCTCTTCGTCGGCGCGCAGCAAGTCCCTCTGGGCCGCCTGACGGTGGGCGAGCTCTGGATTTTCCTGAGCTATCTCGCCCTTCTCTACCAACCGCTCGAACAGCTCTCGTACACGGCGTGGGCTCTGGAGGACGCCGCGGCGCGCCTGGCCCGTGTCTTCGAGGTGCTCCAAACGGGCGACCCGATCCCGGACCCGCCGCAGGCCGTCGACCTCCCGCGCCTGCGAGGAGAGATCGTCTTCCAACAGGTCTGTTTTTCGTATGAGCGCGGCTCGCCCGTCCTCCAAGACCTCTCCTTCCACATCGCTCCGGGCCGGCGCGTCGCCATCGTCGGTCCGACCGGCAGCGGCAAAAGCACCGTACTCGCCCTGATCCCGCGCTTCTTCGAGCCTTCCAGCGGCACGATCCGGATCGACGGCATCGACATCCGGACGGTAAAGAAGAAGTCTCTCCGGGATAATCTTGCGATCGTCCTCCAGGATACCGCTCTCTTCCAAGGCACGATTCTGGAAAACATCGCCTTGGGGCGGCCATCCGCCTCGTTTGCGGAAATCCAGAACGCAGCGCGGGCGGCGCAAGCCCACGAGTTCATCGAGCGGCTGCCGCAGCAGTATCAGACGCTCGTCGGAGAGCATGGACTGAGCTTGAGCGGCGGGCAGCGGCAACGCATCGGCATCGCCCGCGCGTTCCTGCGGCAGGCCCCGATTCTCCTGCTCGACGAGCCGACCGGATCCCTCGACCCCTCGGCCGAGGAGGAAATCCTCAAGAGCCTGCTGCTTCTCTCCGCCCGCCGGACGACTCTGCTGGTCACCCATAGGCTTCGTTTAGCCAGCCGGATGGATTGGATCTACGTATTGCGGCAAGGGCGCATTTGCGAATCCGGCCGGCACGGCGATCTCCTGGCCCGCAAAGGGATCTACTGGATGCTTTGGAGAGCGCAAGAGGGCGGGGGGGATCTCTAGCCGGAGATCTCGCCCTTCGGGCCGAATCTCGCCGCGACCGTTCCCATCCGGCTGACCTCATATCCGGGAAGCGCGTCGAATTCGGCCCGCATCCGCGCATCGGAGAGGAGATCGAGCACGAGGGCGACGGTTGGATGATCGAGGAGGTCTCGGGGAACGATCCAATCGAACTCACTGACGCCCAAGGGGAGGAACTCGACGTCCTGCGCCTGCGCGCAAGGGCGGTTCGTCCATGCGGCGTCGGCTATCCCGAAAGCCACGGCCCGTGCGGCGGCAACCGGGCTGCCCGCCGTTCTCTCGTACCCCGGGATCCGTTCTGCCGGAATCCCTTGCCTGCGAAGCAGCTCGTCGAGAAGCGCACGGCTTCCGGATCCCGGGTCCCGATTCAGGAACCGGAGGCCCGGATTGGCCAGATCTTCCACCGAGCGGATGCCGAACGGATTTCCCCGCGCGACGGCCACTCCCTCCTCCCACTGCGCGAAGCGGATCAAGGCTCCACCGACTCCCTGCAACGCCTCTCGGGCGAGCACGCGGTTGTTGCGCGGCTCCCCGGTCGGCAGATGACAGCCGGCCAGGTGTGTCTGGCCTGCGCGGAGCGCAGCCGCCGCCTTTTCGCTCGAGCAGGAGATCCAACGGAGCCGGTTCGGGCTTAAGGCCGCGATTCTTTCGACCAGCAGGCCGATGCCCGGATCGCAGCCGAGAAAGAACGCGCTGCGTTGAATGACGGCCGCCGAGGAGAGGAGGGTCCACTCTCCGCGCCGATCGCCGGCCGGGAGGAGGGCGTCGGCTGCCGCGAAGACGCCGGAGCCCTCTTCCAACCGCTCCACCGGGTAGGGGATCAGGCGGCCGCGCACGTCCGCCAAGATCAGGCGCCTGCTGCCTCGCACCCAGGGGAACGGACCGGGCGACAGAGGAGGATCGACTTCTTCCCAACAGGGGAAGAGCTCTTCGACACGGCTGCCGAGCGCCCGGGCAAGGCGGATCGCAACCAGAGTGTTCGGAATGTACCGCCCGGTCTCTATGGCATGGAGAGCCTGTCGGGTGATTCCCACCCGGCTGGCCACTTCCTTTTGCGAGAGACCCTTCTCGATCCGCCTCCGGCGGACGGGCCTATCCCAGGCCGGCATTCGCGCTTGCCTCCCTTCCTCCTGCCGACGATCGCTCGCCATATCCGATCCGCGGCAAGCCGCGTCCCCGGCGGCCCGCGACTCCCTTTAGGCTTCTCCCGGCTCGGCCGGCCTCTCCTTTGCAAACCGGCTTCCTCTCCTCCGCCGAAAGGCCGGAATATCGAGATTGACCCCTTTGTACATGGTAGCTGCGGTTTTCGCAAACGGGGTGGCCTCCAAAGCAGGAAAGGCGGCCACCCCTTCCGGTTCCGGAGCGGCGCGGGCGGGGGCGGCCGGCTCCTCCGGCTTGCCCCGGCCCTCCTCCGGGCATTCCGATACGCGATGATGCCGGGAGGCGGCCCGACCTACGAGAAGCAAGAGCCGGTTTTCCGCCGGAGCTTCCTCCGTCCGCTGCAGAAGCCAGAGGTCCGTTCCCTGGGCGAGCTGCTCCTGCAGCTTCCGCCCCAGCTCCCCGCACGACCCGGAAAGGCCGTCGCCACCCTCCACGTAGGCGAGGCATCGATCGGCTTTCTCGGCCGCTTCCCGGAACTCGGCCCCGTCCAGCAACCCAGGCGACGCGAAGTCGAGGTGCGCAGCCGCCACTCCGAAGAGGCGGCAACCGTCGATCCTTCCGCCCCGGGCAAACGGGGAATCTTCCGCTCCGCCGCCACGAAGGATTGGGCGGACCGCACCGTTCGCCACGCCCTCCCAGACTCCGATCCATTGTGCGAGAGCGCCGTGGAACTCGCGCAACCCGCGGCGAACCGCGGCTACACCCGGAAGCGGATCTTCAAAAAAGGCCGGGGGCGGAAAAAGAAAGAGAGAGACTTCGGCCGGAAGAGCAGCACGGGTCGCTTCCGCCGACTCCCGCCGCTGCGCCGGCTCGAAAGGAAAGGGAGGAAAAGCAAAAACGGTGGTCGGAATCTCGCGTTCCACCGCCTTGAGGGAAAGAGCTTCCGCGACGGTCGCGCCCGTCGCGCCCGCAAGCCCGATCACGATCAACAAACCGGAGCAATCCTTCAGAAGCGCATCCAGCCGCCGGTTCTCCTGTCCTACCATCCGCCACGCGAGGTCGCGGCTGCCGAAGCAGCCGAGGCCTCCGGCGAGGTCGGGGGCGAGGAGGAGCTTTTCGGACGCCAGCGACCCTTCGACCGCACAGGCCTCTCCGTCGCAGGCGACGCTCCCCTGCTGGCGATCCGAGAGAAGGATCCATTCGTCGAGGACCTGAATTCCTGCTCCTCCCGCCCCCACGATGCGAATGCTCATGCCGCCTGTCTGGTTTCCCGTGCGAGGCCTCTCGGCTAACAAACGAACCGGAACCCGGAAAAGAAGCGCCGCAGCGACCGGCCCACGCGGTCCCAGCGCCCTCTTCCGTGCTCCTGCATCTCCAGGATCCGCGCATACCGGAGCAGCCCCAATACGGTCATCCAATCCTGCCTCCCCTCGCAGGACACCTCTCCGTCGAAGGGGATCAGCCTGGCCGGTTCCACCGGCCGATCAAAAATCTTCTCCGCCAGTTTCTGGATGCCCTCGAGCCGGGACCCTCCGCCCGTCAAAAAAATCGTGCCGGAAAACTCGCTCCAGAACGGCTGCTCCTCCAACTGTTCCCGGATGATCTCGAAAATCTCCGCCTGCCGCGCTTGGAGCACCTCCACGATTAACGACATCGGAATGAACCGCGGCTCGTAAGTCCCCTCGGCCGCCAATTCCACGCGGCGGTATGCCGCCTCTTTCCGCGAGTCCACCGCGCCATAGGTCTTCTTGAGATCCTCCGCCCTGGGGAAGGGAATCTTCACGGCGAAGGCCAAATCGTTCGTAAGGTGGTCCCCCCCGACCCCGAGGGTCCCCGAATGGGCTACGAAGCCGCTCCGGTAGACGATATAATCGGTGATCCCGGCTCCGCAATTGATGACGACCGCTCCGAAGCTCTTCTGCTCCGGAGTGAGGACAGCCTGGGCGGTCGCATAGCTCGACAAGGCGTATCCCTTCACTTGCAGAGAGAGCTCCTTCACGCAGTGAACGGTGGTCTGGAGACGTGTGGCGATCCCGGAAATCAAGTGATAATCGGCCGTGAGCCGGCGGGAGAAGAGCCCGACGGGATTTGCAGTCGCCGTTCCGTCATCGAGAATATAGGTTTGCAGAAGATCGTGAAGGAGGATCTGGCCCGGCGGTAGGGCCTGCTGCCGGACCAGATTCCGCAGCTCCCGCAGGTGGCCCTCCTCGATCATCGCCCCTTCCTCTCCCAGGTCGAGAGCGAGACGGCTATGGAACGATCGAATGTGCGCGCCCGAAATGGCCAGGTAGACCTCCCCGATCGAAACGTCCATTTTCGCTTCCGCGTCCAGGATCGCTTGATGAATCGCCTTCTGGGCCATCTCGAAGTCGGTGATCTCGCATTTGCGGATATGCGTCGAAGGGCTCTCGGCTACTCCGAGAAGGATCAGCGATCCTTGGGCGTCGAGCTCGGCAACGGCTACTTTGATCTTGCTGGTTCCCGCCTCCAACCCGACAAGGATCGTCCTAGATTTGCTGCCGAACATCGAAGTTCACCTTGTGTCCCCTGGCATTCCCTAGTATTCGAAGATCACCGGCACGTTCTGTTCCGGGGTCAGATCCACGGAGGCGACCTTGCGGCCCCGGCTCTGGGAAAAAGCGTAGATCTTCTGCAGCCTCCTCATTTGCCTCTCCAAGTGGTCCAGGCGCAAGACGATGCCTACCCCGTCGCGGCTGACGACCTTGAGGCATAAGCGGCCGGACACGTCGACGACCGCCGGATCCAAGAGATTGCGCATGGAAGGGTTCTCCTGCAGCAAGCCGAGCAGCCGGAGGGCCGCCCGGCATTCCGGGGTGGCTAACCGGTTCCCGATCTCCAGATCATCGGACGGCACCCCCTCGAGCTCCGGCAGAAGGGAGAGGACTTCACCCTTGCGCGCCACGAAGACGACTCCCTGGTAGTCGACGCACAAGTTCCGGCCGGAAAACCGTTTCGCCTTGGTCACGACCCTGGCGAGCGGAACCCGCTCCTCCACGCGGATCTCGATGCGATCGGGAAGCACGCGGCGGACCGAAGCCCGCTGCACATAAGGCAACGACGAAACCGCCTTGTAGACCTCCGGAAGCGAGACCCCCAGTAGGTTTTGACCCACGCGTAGTCCGGAGGCCGTTATGATCTCCTTGCGAGGAAGGCGCCCGGTTCCATCGACCACAATGTCCCGCAACGCATAGCGCGAATCCGCAGACAAAAACGGGAGAGCCAGCCGCGTCCCTGCATAGTAGCCCGCGCCTCCCACCGCGCCAATGCCCGCGAGGATCAGCAGAACGGAAGCGATCCGCCGCAGGATGAGCCGCTTCCGCTGCTTCGGCCCCAATCGGGCCTGGAGCACGGTTCGGGCCGGTCGGCGCTTTCTCCGGTTGGGCTTGCGGATGCGGTTCATCTCACTCCCGATTCCAGCCGTTCCACGAAAGCAGGAGGATCTGTTCGCAGAGCTGCGGGAAGGCGATCCCGGCCGCCTGAGCAGCTTTCGGGAGTAGGCTTGTTTCCGTCATGCCCGGAATCGTGTTCACCTCCAGAACCCAGGGATTCCCGGAACGATCCAGAAGCAAATCGACTCTCCCGTAGACCGTGCAACCGAGCGATCGATACGCGGAGCGGGCGACGGCGGCAACCGATGCGGACAGGCCGGCCGGAAGCGGCGCCGGGCAGAGATATTCGCTGGCCCCCGCGGTGTATTTGTTGCGGTAGTCATAAAAGCCGGCCTTCGGGCGGATCTCCACGATCGGCAGGATGTCTTCCCCCAAGATCCCCACGGTCAGCTCTCTTCCTTCGACATAGGCTTCCGCCACGACGAGATGATCTTCCCTCGCCGCCCGGGCGAAGGCTTCCGGAAAGTCCTTCTCGTCGAAGACGCAGCTGATTCCGATGCTCGAGCCCTGCCGCGCGGGCTTGAGCACGAAGGGAAGCGGAAGCGGGAGCTTCTCGGCGGACCGTACCAGCGTCCAGCTCGGGGTCGGCACGCCCGCTTTACGGAAAATCTCCTTGCTCCACGACTTGTCGAAAGCCCGCTCGCTCGCGTCGGCTCCGCTCCCCGTGAACGGGACTCCCCTCCGCAGAAGCAGCCTCTGGATCTGCCCGTCCTCCCCGAAGGTTCCATGCAGGCAGAGAAACACGATGTCGGTTCCGTCGGGAATCGAGACGTCGCCGTCTTTCGGATCGACCTCTTCGACCGGATAGCCCAATCCCCGCAGAGCCGCCGTCACCGCCCGTCCCGTTTGCACCGAAACGTCCCTTTCCCGCGAAGGGCCTCCCGCAAGAACAACCACCCGTAGCTTCCCGTTCACGAACTCTCCTCTTCTCCGACAAGGACGAGGCCGAAAGCCGGCTCGACACCCATTTCCTCACCCAGCCGCTTCCGGATTGTTTCCAGGAGCGCGACCACGTCCGCCGATCTAGCTCCCTCCCGCAACCAGATCCGATTCGGGAACCGGGGATCGATCCAAGCTCCCCCGACGGCAAGGGAATCCGGGCCCAATCCTTTCCAAAGCCGCCGGACGTCCGCCCCCGGCGGAAACCGCAAAACCCCGTCGAGCCGCCGACCGTTCCGCGGGGAGCCTCCGTCCCCGGCGCCATCCGCCGCCGGCGACCAAAAAGCTTCGTCCGCCCGGAAGGGAGTGCTCCGCAAGCGTACGCCGACAATGATGCCGGGCGGGCACCCGGGCCCCTCATCCGGCCAGGATTCGATCTCCGCCCGGTCGAGGGTGTGCCACCTGCCGGTTCGATCGATCAGGACCACCTCTTCCAGCCTGTTGACGAGCCGCCGCCTCCCGGCTCCCGTGCCGGCCGCCAGCCATGCACCGAGCGTGCCGGGAAGACCGGAAAGGAAAGAAAACCCGTCGATTCCGCAGCGGGCGGTTTCTGCGGCCAGCCGGTCAAGAAGCACTCCGCCGCCGGCGGCGATTCGACCGCCGTCCGACTCCACCCGGCAAAAGGCGGGATGGCGGAGGCTCACACAGACGCCGCGGACGCCTCCGTCCCGGATCAAGCTGCCCGCGCCGCTGCCGAGAACCGTCAGAGGCAGCTTCTCGCGAGCGGCGATTTCGATCAGCCGGCGGAGGTCCTCCCGGCAGGCGGGCTCGCACCAGAATTCCGCCGCGCCCCCCAGGCCGGACGAGGTATGGGACCCCAGGTTTTCCTCAAGGGAGAGAACCGCCGAGGACGACAGAGATCGGCGCAGCTCCTCGTAGAGGGCGCATTGCGCAGCCAGCGCCCGGGCGACACGGTGCACGTCTCCGGCCCCCAGCGCCAGCAAAAGATCTCCCGGCCGCAAGTTGGCAGCCGCCAGCTTCTTCGCTTCCGCGATGCTGCGGGCGAAAAGGGTTTTGACCCCGCTCCCTTCGGCGATCTTTTGCGCCAGCCGTTCCGGGCTCACGCCCTCGATGGGACACTCACCCGCTCCGTAGATGTCCGTCACCAACACCAGATCCGCTTCGCCGAAGGCCGTTGCGAAGTCCTTTTCCAGCCCGCGGGCGCGCGAATAGCGATGCGGCTGGAAAAGTGCCACAACCCGCTCCCGGCGCGCTATCGCGGCGGTGGCCAAGGTCGCCCGAATCTCGGTGGGATGATGCGCGTAGTCGTCGATGATCAGGAAAGACGGCCCGGAAAAGAGTACCTCGAAGCGTCGCTTGACCGCCCGGAAGCTCGCCGTGGCCGGAGCGACATCGGCGAAAGGCAGCCCCAGCTCCAGGCTCATGGCGATTCCGGCCAAGGCATTCTGGACGTTTTGCCTTCCGGGCAGCGGTACTCGAACCTTCCCGAGGGGCTCTCCCCCGGCAACCAGCAGAAACGTGCTCTCGAACGGCCCCAGCTCGACCCGCTCGGCTCGGTACCGGCCCGCCGGGCCAAATCCATAGCCTACCGCATTGCTTCGCCCCGCATTGAGCAGCGAGGCATGCCGATCATCCGCGCAATAGACGATCTTGCCCGTGCACCGGTCCAGAAAGGCGGCAAAGACCTCGAGGATCGCCTCCATGCCCGGATAGAAATCCAGATGCTCCTCCTCCACGTTCAAGAGGACCGCGTGGGAGGGTTCAAACAAAGCCAGCGTGCCGTCGCTCTCGTCGCCTTCGACAACCATGTAGTCCCCTTTGCCCCAGTCCGCGCTCGCGCCGAGCACCGGCGCATCCCCACCGACGTAGTAGGAAGGCTCCCAACCGCTCCGCCGGAGGATATGGGCGAGGAGGGCCGTCGTCGTCGTCTTTCCGTGCATCCCCGCGACGACGACCGACTTCTTGGTCCGGCAAAGCTCCCGGAGCAAGTCGGCCCTCCGCACGCTCGGAATCCCCCGTGCCGCGGCGATCCGGCGCTCCGGGTTGTCCTCGCGGACGGCTGACGAATAGACCAGAAGCTCCACCCCTTCGGGCAGATCGCCGTCGTGTCCGAGAAAGAAGCGCAGCCCCATCCGCTCGAGCTCGGCGACGGCGGGTGTCCGGCGCAGGTCCGATCCGGATACCTGATGCCCTTGGAGCAGCAGGAGGCGGGCGAGGGGACCGACACCGGAGCCTGCTACTCCGACAAGGTGGATGCGACAGGGCCGACTGAGAAGGCCGTTCCAGGAACCGGTCAATGTTGCATGCATTTTTCCACCTCATCCGCGACCGCCTTCGCCGCCTCCGGCCGAGCCAAGCCGGCCGCCGCTGCAGCCATCGCCCGCCGCCGCCTCTCGTCGCGCAGGATTTCCAGAAGCCTTTCCGCCAGGATTTCTCCGGACAAGGCAGCCTGATCGTAGGCCAGGCCCGCTCCCGCCGCCACGAAAGCTTTCGCATTGATACGCTGATGGTCGTCGGCGGCAAACGGAAAAGGGACCAGGATAGCCGGCAATGCATAGAAGGCGACTTCCGCCAGGGTGGCGGCCCCGGCGCGGGCGACCGCCACATCGGCCAGGCTGTAGAAGAGATCCATCCTATGGGAAAAGCTCTCGACCACGGCGGGAATTCCCTGCGCCCGATAGGCGGCCGCGCAAGCCTCCCGATCCGCCGGACCGGATAGATGGAGCACTTGGACCGGGCTCCCCCCTCGCGCGAGCGCGGGCGCGGCGTCCCCTAAAAGCCGGTTCAAGGCATGCGCCCCCTGGCTGCCGCCCAGGACCAGTATCGTCGAGCGATCGGGGGCCGCACCGAGCGCCTTGGCCGCCTCGTCGCGCGGGACCCTCCGAAGCCGGGCGCGGAGCGGAGTCCCTGTCACGATCGACGGAATTCCCGGCAGACGCTTCTTGCATTCCGGGAAGCCGAGAAGGACGCGATCGACCTTGTGGCTCAGGATGCGCGTCACCAGGCCGGGGACGGCATTCGACTCGTGAAGCAGCGTCGGAATTTGCCGTCTCTTGGCGACGAGAAGCGGTGCGGCGCTGATAAACCCCCCCATCCCGAGAACCGCCCCGGGAGCCAAGCGGCGGAAGAGGCTCCCGCACTTCCGCCAGCTGGATCCGAGCCTCCAGAAAAATGCCGGGGTCTTCCCGGAAAGGCCCCCAGGCCAGCCGATGGCGGGGAGGGTTTCCCACGGGAACTTCTCCTCTCCCTCCAATGCCGTCCGGTCGATCTGCTTCTCGGAAAGGAGCAGGAGAATCTCTTTGCCTCTCCGCCGCAGCTCCTCGGCGACGGCGATTCCGGGCAGCAAATGCCCGCCCGTGCCTCCGCAGGCGATGACGACGCTCCGCTCGCTCATAGCCGCACGCTGCGCTGCGCGCCGCGGGACTCGACAGAAAACGCCGACCCCTTGCCTCCCTGCCGATGGATGTTGAGAAGAGTGCCTAGGGCCATCAGGCAGAACAACATATTCGAGCCTCCATAGCTGATGAAAGGCAAAGGCAATCCTTTGTTCGGCAGGAGACCCGTGACCACTCCCAGGTTGGCGATGGCCTGGATCGAGATGAGGACGATCAGTGCCATGCCGAGCAGCAATCCCTCTGCGTCGGGAGCGAAAAGCGCGATCCAGCCGCCGCATAGGGTGAACGCCAGATAGGCCAACACCACGCCCAAGGTCACCCAAAGACCGAGCTCCTCCCCAAGGATGGGAAAGATGAAATCGGTCGTGGCTTCAGGCAGATAGTACATCTTCTGCCGGCTGTTCCCCAATCCCAGGCCGGTGACTCCTCCGGAACCGAGGGCGACAAGAGCCTGCCAGACCTGATAGGCCTTGCCCTGCTTATCGCTTTCCATGTCCCAAAAGGCGAGCAACCTGGCCCTACGCTCGGGAATGCTCAGAGCCACTCCGAGAATACCGCCGGCGGCCGCCAAGCAGCCCGGTCCGATCAGCCAGAGCGGCACTCCGGCGATCACCAGGATGACGGCGGCCAGGGTCAGGTAGAGGGCGGCGCTTCCGAGATCGCGAGCAAAAACCAGAATGCCGGCGAGGACGAGCGTCACGGCGAGAACCGTCGCGTACCGCCGCCATTGCTCCGCCCGCCGGGTTGGCGGGCTTCCCAACTGGGATGCGGCGAAGAGGCAGAGGCACCACTTGAGGGGCTCCGAGGGTTGCAAAACCAACGGCCCGAGGCCGATCCAGCGCGCAGAACCGTGCACCCGGTGGCCGATTCCGGGAAGGAAGCAGAGCAGGAGCAGGAAGAGTCCCAAGCCGAGCAGCGCCGTGGAACGCCGCAGGAACCAGTGATAGTCGATGCGCGCCAGAGCCACACCCGCTCCGATGCCGATCCCGATCCAGCAGAGCTGCCGCTCGACCAGCGGAAGAAGAGAAGCATCCTTCTCGCCCACGAACCGGCCGGCCACGCTGTAGAGCGCGATCAATCCCAACCCTATGAGCGCGAACGCGATGAAAACGAGCGCGTAAGCGGCCCAGCGGTGAAGCTGCCTTTCCCTCACCCTTGCAACCCTTTCCTTCGCTTCCCGATCCGGCTTATCCCCCGGCCAGGCCGCCGCTCCGGCGGCCGCGATTTGCCTTCTCCGCAGGAATCCGAAGCTCCTGTCCGATCTGCAGCTTGCTCGCCGGAGTCAGTTGATTCGCCTTCATCAGGTCGTCGAGTCCGACGTGGAATCGACGAGCGATCCGCCAGAGGCTGTCACCCCGCACAACCCGATAGACCCGGGGCGCGGCCGCTTCGGCCCGCAGCCCGTTGGCGGAAGCCGCCGCCGAAGTATCGGCCTCTCCGTTTCCTTGGAAGGAGGCCCGCCGAAGCCGCTTCCCGCCCCCCTTTTTTCTTTCCGAATCCCGGGCAATCGACAGCGCCGGGGCATCGGTCTGCCCCTTCGCCGCTTCCCGGGCCAAAGCTGAAGCGGGCGCGGCCGAGGCCGCTTTCGGCGATCCTTCTTCCGGCCTCCCTCCCGGGCGAGCCCGGGAGGCATCGGCGGCGACCGCCGCCGGGGCCTTGGCTGCCGCGCTCCCGCCCGCAGCCAGTTTCCCTTCGCCGCGCAAAAGGTGATAGAGCGCGACGCCGCCGATGAAGAGCACGTGAAGGAGCATTACGGCCAGGATGACCGTGATCACCCGCAGCCCGGCCGTTCCTTCCTTCAGCGGGAGCTCTTGCTGCACGAGGTCCGTAGAACTCGGAGAGGAATCCGTCGCTCCGCTCGGGACAGGGGCACCGGATGGCTTCCAGCGCAGCACTTTCGCCGACGACCGTATTTTTCTTCTCATCCGCTGCCCTTTTTTTCTTCGCACGTCCTCATCGGAGCTTGAGGCTCGAAAGAGCCAAGAGGCCGCAAAGCAGGCTCAAGATCCAGAAACGGACCGTCACTCTCGATTCCCCCCAGCCCTTCAGCTCGAAATGGTGGTGCAGGGGCGCCATGGCGAACACCCTCTTTCCCGTCAGCCGAAACGAGGCGACTTGGATCATGACCGAAAGGGCTTCGACGACGAAGATGCCTCCCGCGACGACCAGGAGGAGCTCCTGACCGATGGAAATCGAGACCAGGCCGAAAGCCCCCCCGAGGGCCAAGGATCCGGTATCTCCCATGAACACTTCGGCCGGATGGCAATTGTACCAGAGAAAGCCGATGCTGGCCCCAAGAAGCGCCGCGCAAAAGACGGCCAGTTCGTCCGCGCCCCGCACGTGCGGCACGTACAGATAGGCGCTCCAATCGGGACGGCCCGCCACGTACGCGAAAATCGCGAAAACCAGCGCCACGCCGATCGAGCAGCCGATCGCCAATCCGTCGAGGCCGTCGGTGAGGTTGACCGCGTTCGACGAGCCCATCACCACCAGCAGAAAGAACGGAAGGGCCGCCCATCCGAGCTCGATCCGGGAGATCGATTTTAAAAACGGCACCGCCACCTTGCTCGCTTCCCTTCCGCTTTCGGAATTTCCGAGGAGAAGCACTCCGGCGATCAGGGCGACCGCGGCCTGGACCAGCAGTTTGATGCGCCCCGGAATGCCCGCCGATTTTTTCTGCACAACCTTGAGATAATCATCCCAGAAGCCGAGGGCTCCGAGCGCCAGGGTCCCGCCCAGGCAGATCCAGAGAAACCGGTTCGTCGGCACCGCCCACAGCAGGCAACTGCCGACGAGGGCCGAAAGAATCAACAGCCCCCCCATCGTGGGCGTGCCGGCCTTGCCCCCGTGGAGGTCGGCCAGATGTCTCACCTCTTCCTTGCCGCGAATCGGCTGGCCCATCTTCAGGCGCCGCAGCATGGCGATCATGGGCGGCCCGAAGATCCAAGAGATGAAGAGAGCGGTCAGCGCCGCCGCCGTCGATCGGAACGTGATGTAGCGGAATACGTTAAATCCGATAAAGCTTCCTGAGAGCCAATGTAGGTAGTAGAGCACCGTGCAACTCCTTTCACCTCTTCCCGGCCTTCTCCCTGCGCCTCGCCATCGTTTTGCTCGCCGCCGCTACCTCAGAGCGCGCACCAAGCGGTCCAGCCCGAGAAATCGGGAGCCTTTTACCAGGATCACATCTCCGGATCGCCGCAAGCCGTCCAACGCGCGCATCGCCTCGTCGGCGGTGGCGCACCGGCGTATCCTTTCCTCCGGAAGGCCGCCGGCCGCCGCTCCCCGGGCCAAGCTATCCGCTTCCGGACCTACGACGATCAAAAAGCCGATCGGCAACGCACCGGCGCTCCGTCCCAAGCGTTCATGCAGGGCCTGAGATTGTTCCCCGAGCTCCCCCATCGAACCGAGCACGACCCCTCTCCTTCCGCCCTTGGGGAACTCGAGAAGGGCACGCAGCGCCGCCAGCGCCGAATCCGGGTTGGCGTTGTAGCTGTCGTCGATGACCCATCCGTCCGCCAGGGAGTGGATCTCCATCCGGTGCGCCGGATAGGCGGCCCGCTCCAGCGCCGCAACAATCTCCCGCGCGGGCACTCCGGCAAGCTTGCCCACTCCCGCGGCCAGCAAGGCGTCGGTGACGACCGCTCGCGAGGCCGTCCGCAGCTGGACCGGCAGCTCTCCCTCTTCCCCTTGGAGCAGAAAGTGGATCCCGCCTTCCCGCATCTCGATCCGCCGTGCCCGCCAGAGCGCTTCGGAACCGGAGCCGACCCAGGCTATTCTACCCCGGCAGCGATCGGCCACCCGACGAATCCATTCGTCCTCGTCCGGAAGAACGGCCCAACCGTCCGGGGGGAGCGCGGCCAAAAGGGCCGCCTTTTCCTCGGCGATCGCTTTTTGGCTTCCGAAGTAACCGACATGGGCTAGCCCGATATTGGTGAGGACACCGATATCGGGAGAGGCGACGGCGGCAAGACGCGCGATCTCGCCGGGATGGTTGGTTCCCATCTCGAGGACTCCGAAGGCGATCCCCGCGGAGAAATCCAGAATCGCCAGAGGCAATCCGATCTGATTGTTCCGATTGCCCGCATTCCCGAGAACCGGAAAGCGGCTCCGCAGGACCGCCAGGATCAACTCCTTGGTCGTCGTCTTTCCGCTGCTCCCCGTCACCGCCACGATTTTTGCAGGAAGCGTGCGGCGGTAGTGACGGGCGAATTCCTGCAGGGCGGCGAGCGTGTCGGCGACGACCACCATACCCGCGTCAGCGGGCAAGGAAAGCCGGTCCGGGGACCGGGCGACGACCGCCGCCCGGGCGCCGCGCCGGAACGCCTCCTCGAGGAAATCGTGGCCGTCGAAGTTCGGTCCCGAAAGGGCCCAGAAGCAGTCGCCGGGCTGGACGGTCCGTGAATCGGTATGGACCCGGGAAATCCGGATTCCGGGGTCTCCGCGCTCGCGACGTCCTCCGCTCCACTCCTCGATTCTCTCGAGAGAACACGGCTCCATATTCTTCTAGTGCCTCTCCGCCAGGATCCGGCTTACGATGGTTCGGTCGTCGAAGGGGTGAAAGACGCCATGGACTTCCTGCGTCGTTTCATGTCCCTTCCCGGCGATGCAGATCAGCTCCCCCGGCTGGGCATCCCGCAAAGCCAGCTCGATCGCGAGCCGGCGATCCGGAATCCACGCGGGCCGCCGGTCCGCAGGCACGCCTTCGGCCATGTCCGCGAAGATCCGTTCGATCGATTCGCTTCGGGGATTGTCGGAGGTGAAAACGACCCGGTCGGCCAGCTCGCAGGCCGCCGCGGCCATCTTCGGCCTCTTAGTCCGGTCGCGGTCCCCTCCGCAGCCGACGACCACAGCGAGCCTTTTCGGCGCCAGCTCCCGCAGGGCCTCCAGTGTCTTCCGCAGAGCATCCTCCGTGTGGGCGTAGTCGACCACCGCGATAACCCCGTCGCGGGAGCCGAAGCGTTCCATCCTACCCGGCACCCCGGGAAAGTCCGCAAGGGCCCCGGCGGTCTCCGGAGGGGAGATGCCGAGAGCGGAGGCGGCGGCGAAGGCGGCCAGCACGTTTTCCACGTTGAAGGATCCCAGCAGAGGGACGCGGACAGGCAGGGATCCGCCGGGATACCGCAAGCGGAACGAGCTTCCGGAAGCGTCCTTGCGGACTTCCTCGGCTCGAAAATCGGCGCCGGGCACTCCCTGCGCGCTGTAGAGGAGGACCGTCTTCGGCCGTCGTGGAACCGCGTCGAGAGCCCGCCAGGCGGAGTCGTCCGCATTGAGCACCGCGGCCCCGCCCTCGCGCTTCTCCGAAGAGGCGACGCGCTCGAAAAGCAACGCCTTGGCGGCCGCATAACGTTCCCGGCTTCCATGGAAATCGAGATGATCCGAGGTCAAGTTGGTGAAGACTCCGACCGTGAAATCGATTCCCTCCACTCTCCCCTGAGCCAGCGCGTGCGAAGAGACCTCCAGGACGGCGGCGCGGCAGCCGCCTTCCCGCATTTCGGAGAGCAGCTTTTGCAGATCGCTCCCCTCGGGGGTCGTGCGGGACGCGGGAAGTGTCCGCCCCCCGAGCGAATAGCGCACCGTGCCGACGAGGCCGCACTTCCGGCCCGACCGCTCGAGAATGTGGTGGAGGAGGAAAGAGGTCGTCGTCTTCCCATTGGTCCCCGTGACCCCGACGATGTCCATCGAGCCGCTCGGGTGGTCGAAGAACCGGTCGGCCATCCTAGCCAGCGCCGCGCGGGCGTTATCCACGCGGACATAAGGGACCGGGGCCGAGACCCGCTTTGGTTCCTTCTCGCCTACGACCGCGACGGCTCCCTTGCCGACGGCCTCCGGCACGAACCGATGCCCGTCGACTTTGGCGCCGTGCCAGGCGAAGAAGAGATCCCCCGGCTTTACAAGCCGCGAATCGTAGCAGAGCCCGAGCACCAAGGGGTCTCCTTCCCCCGACACCTCACGGGCCTCGACGGCGGCCAGCAGATTCCAGAGCTTCACAACGATCCTCCGTGTGCCGCCCTTGCCGGGGCGCTCCTCGGCACCATGCCCAAGGCTTCGGCGATTTGCGAGGCCATCGAACGGAACGCCGGCGCGGCGACCTCGCCGCCATAGTAGTGGCTCCCTTTGGGTTCATCTACCATGATCAGCAGCACGAACTGGGGATCCTCCTCCGGCATGTAGCCGACGAAGGAAGAGACGTACCGGTTGTGCCCGTAGCTCCCGCCGACCGCCTTCTGCGCGGTCCCCGTCTTTCCCGCCACCGTGTATCCGGGCACGGCCGCCTTCGTTCCGGTACCCCCTTTTGCTACCACGCTGGCCAGCGCCAGCGACACCCAGCGCGCCGTCCTTTCCGAGATGACGCGCCGCACCTGCTGGGGGGCGACGTAGGAGATCGGCTTTCCCTCGGGAGAAATCCACCCGCGGACGAGCATCGGTTTCATGAAGATCCCGCCGTTGGCGATCACCGACATCGCTTGCGCCATCTGGATCGGGGTGACCATCACCTCCTGTCCCATGGGGATGCGGCTGATCGAGAGCTTCGACCACTGCCACGGAGGACGGAGCAGGCCCGCCGACTCGCCCTGCAACGGCAATATCCCCGTCGGGGAGCCGATTCCGAAGGCGCGCGCGAAGCGGTAGAGCCGAGCCGGGCCCAGGGCGATTCCCAACTTGGCGAAACCGATGTTGCTCGACTTGGCTGTCACCTCACGGACGGTGAGCGTCCCGCAGGGATGGCTGTCATGCAGGAGGTAGCCGGCATAGGAAAAGGCTCCGTTCTCGCAGTCGATCAGCGTGTTGAGGGTCACCTGCTTTTCCTCGAGGACCCCGGCGAGCGTGACGATCTTGAAGATCGACCCGGGCTCCACCGGGTCGGTCAAGCACCGGTTGCGCAAAAGCTCGGGCCGCACGTGCTCTCCGTCGTTCGGGTCGAAGGTCGGCCGGACACCCATGGCCAGCACTTCGCCCGTCGACGGCCGCATCACGACCGAGCAGATCGCCTTGGGCCGGTATTCGCGATCCAGCTCGTCCAATCCTTGTTCCAGAATGTGCTGGATCGTCAAATCGATGGTCAGCCGAACCGTCGCACCGTCGACGGGATTGACGTTGAAGCGACGATACACCGGAATTTCCCTACCGAGGACATCCTTTTCGATCCAGCGCTCCCCCGGAGAGCCGCGAAGCTGCCGGTCGAAGGCGCGCTCCACACCCGATACTCCCTTTCCTTCCGCGTCCACCAGTCCGACGACGGCCGCGGCCTCCCGCCCGTTGGGATAAACGCGGATAAAATCCTCGTGGAAAAGGAGGAAGGGCTCCGGATTCTTGCCCTGCGCCCGCCACTCCCGCAGCTTTTCTTGCTCGAAGCTGTTCAGCTTCTGAACGACATCCTCGCCCACCCGCTTGGCAAGCAGCCGATATCTCTCGCTCGGCCGGAAAGAGCGGGAAAGCGTGCCCAGCTCCAGGCCGAGCAAGCTTTCGAGCCTCGGAAGGACCCGTTCCGGATCGAGAAGGTTCTTTCCGTCGAGCCGCACCTCGTAAACAGCCTGACTCTGGGCGAGCGGGGTGCCATGAACGTCGACGATCATCCCCCGATGCGCCGGCAGTTCGACACGGGCGCAGTGGTTAAGCATCGCCAGGCGCGCGTACTTCGGGTGCTCGACGAGCTGGAGCTGGATGAGCCGGTGCGAGACCACCGTGAATCCGAAGGCGAGCAGGACCAGGACCCAAAGCGAGCGCTGACGGGTTTTCATGGTAATGGCGGGCTCGCCTTCCCTGTTGTTTCCGCAAGGGCGTCAGGGCGCTTGTTTTCTTCCATGCGAACCACTTCGAGCTCGCTCGTCTTGATCAGACCCAGATGCCAGGCAGCGATCCTCCGTTCCAGCTCCGCGGCGGAGCTCGCCCGCGCAATCCCCACCGCCACGCGCATGTTCCGCTTTTTCCACTGGTTGAGATCCTTTTCGGCGCGCGCCACTTCCAGGGAGAGCCGCGCGACACGATTCTTGACAGAAAGAAAGCAGATGCCCACTCCCGCTAGAAACAGAAGCGCGAGCAGCCACCCGCCCAGCGTAGTCAACGGGAACGGCTCGAGATGCCGCATTTGATTTCTTCCTCTCATAATTCCTCCGTCCTTTCCTTCCAACCGATGCGCAGGCGGGCGCTCCGCGAGCGCGGATTCCGCGCAATCTCCTCGCCGGACGGGAGAAACCGGGCCTCCCGCGCGAACCCCCCCGGCGCCCCGGAGATCTTTTCGGCTCCGGACCCCCGCTGCCGATGCTCCCGAAGGAAATGTTTGACGCGGCGGTCCTCCTCCGACTGGAAGCTGATCACGGCAAGCCTCCCGCCGGGAGCCAACAAACGCAGGGCCGCCGGCAAGGCCCGCTCCAGCGAGCCCAGCTCGTCGTTGACCGCGATCCGGAGAGCCAGAAAAGCCCTCGTCGCCGGATGGACGCGCCTCCGGGAAGGCCGAGCCGCTCCGATTGCCGCGACCAGGTCTCCGGTCGTCCGCAGCCGGCCCCGTTCACGGGCCCGCACCACGGCGCGGGCCAAGCGGCGGCTCTCGGCCGGGCGGGTCGTCACCGCAAAGAGACGCGCCAGATCCAACTCGTCGAGCTCGTGCAGGAGGTCGACGGCGGTCCGCGGGTCCGAGGGGTCCATGCGCATGTCGAGCGGGGCGTCCCAGCGGAAGCTGAACCCCCGGGATGGGTCGTCCAGCTGCCCCGACGAAATTCCCAGATCGAGGAGCACGCCATCCACCGACTGCCAGCCCGCAGCGCGGGCGGCTTCCGCCATGTCCGCGAAATTGCCGGGGACGAAGCGGAGCCGATCCCTCCAGGTCTCTTGAAGGAGCGCCGCCCTCGGTGCCGCCGAGGGATCGCGATCAATCGCCAAGACGACGCAGCCGCGCTCCAGCAAGGCGGCGGCATGACCGCCGAACCCGAAGGTGCCGTCGATCCAACGCTCCCCTTCTGCGGGCTCGGCCGCCGCCAGCAGCTCGCGCAGCAGGACCGGCTCATGCTGTCGCCGGTCCGTCACTCCCTTCGCCGACTGAAGCTCTCTCATGACTTCCCGTCCTTCCCAGCCAGGATCCGCCGGCCATTGATTTAAAACCCCGTCTTCTCCAACACATCTTCCAAGGTCGTCGGCCCGAGCTGCAACGCCCGCCACGCTTCCGTGCTCCAAATCTCAAAATGATCGAAGCAGCCGGCCAGCACCGCATCGCGGCGGAGGCCGGCCTGGCGGCGCAAGCGCTCTTTGATCCCGATCCTTCCCTGCTGGTCCCAGCTCACCATCTGGGCGATGCGGGCCAACGCCTCGAGCTGCCGCCGCAACGGGTCTTGGAAGGAAAGGCCGGCAACCCGCTCCCGGAGCCGTCCCAGCCAGCTCTCCGGATAGACCTTGAGGCACTTCGAACGGGACGGGAAGGCGAAGAGCCGACTCTCATAGCCCTCCTGCCTCCACTCCGAGGGGATGGTTATCCGCCCCTTGTCATCGAAGGCGTGCTCGAAGGCATCGGTGTAGGTCGCGTTCATCGGGGCATCCGCCCCCCCGTTCTGCACCACTTTTCTCCACTCCTTACCACCCGTCAATCCATTTTCACCCTGTTTTTTTTTGTCGGGGAGCTTCCGAGATCCGCGCAAGTTCCGGGCGAATCTTCTTGCGAGCCGATGGAGGAATCTTTTTTAAGGGAGCGATCATGCCCGAGCAGATCTCCCCCTTTTCCCCTGAAAAGCTTCTCGACCTTGCGCGGACGAGCCACGCCTCCTTGTTTCAGGGGATCTCTCGCGTTTGGGAAGTGCTGCCGCGTCTCGCCCGCTATCTCGAGGAGCGGCTGGAGCCGGTTGTCCTGGGGGAAGTCTCTCCGCTGGCCACGGTAGGTCCCCGCGTCCGGATCGAAAAGGGTTGTGTCGTCGAAGCGGGTGCGGTCATCCTCGGTCCGGCCTGGATCGGGGAAAACTCCATGATTCGGCCGGGAGCCTATCTGCGGCAGAACGTCATCGCCGGAAGAGGCTGTGTCCTCGGCCACTGCTGCGAGTTCAAGAACGCTCTCCTCTTCGATTCCGCCCAGGTGCCCCATTTCAATTACGTAGGCGATTCCATCCTGGGAGCTCATGCCCACTTGGGCGCCGGCGCGATCCTTTCGAACCTCCGTCTCCGCGGCGACGAGGTGCGCGTCCGCTTCGGGCAGACCGTCTTTCCCACCGGCCTGCGCAAGTTCGGCGCGATCCTGGGCGACGGCGTCCAAGTCGGCTGCAACGCGGTGCTCAATCCGGGATCCATCCTCGGCCGAGGATCCCTCGTCCATCCGGGGGTCGTTTGGAGCGGTTATCTCCCGGAAGGAGCGGTCGCCAAGGCGGCGGTGCGGCCGGTCGTCGCCGAAGTTCCCGGCGCAGTCCGGTAGCCCGAAGAGCCCGGCGCGGCGCGGTCACGCCAGCAGGCGGCGGCGGGCCAGGAAGAGCGCCATGCCGCACAAGAGGACGGCGGGGGCCAGGAAATAGGGATAAAGGTCTTCGGTCAGCAGACCGGGCCGATCGGAGAAGGAGATCTTCTTTTCGGCATCGATCGCCGCGAAGGCCTCCCGAATCGTTCCCTCATCCATCGCCCGGAAGTAGCGTCCCCCGGTCTGCTCCGCCATGCGGCGCAGCAGGGCTTCGTCGAGATCCGACGGCGCCGTTTCCGCCCCCGCGCCCGGCCTCGTTTCGCCTAGGAGAGAGGCGGCGTCGGCCTGGCGTCCGGCCCCGATCGTGAAAATCGGAATCTTCTTCCTGGCCGCCAGTTCGATCGCCTCGTCCGGAGAGAGGGTACCGCAGTTGTTCCCTCCGTCGGTCAGCAGAATGAGAAATTTTCCCTTTCTTTTCCCCGTTTCGTCCGCGGCTTTTCCGGTCAGGCGCACCAAGGCCAGCCCGATCGCATCGCCGATCGCGGTCCCATCCTCGATCATTCCCACCTCTAAGCGATCGATCTGCCGACCGAGCCACCGGTGGTCGAAGGTCAAGGGACTCACGGTATAGGCCCTCCCGGAAAAAGCCACCAAGCCGATCCGATCGCCGGCGCGCTTCTCCAAAAACGACTTCACCACGCTCTGCACCGCTTCGAACCGGCTCACCGTCCGGCCGCCCTGCTCATAATCCTCGGCCAGCATGCTTCCGGAGAGATCGAGAACGAGCATGATGTCGTAGCCCTCGCGCGGAATCCGGAAGAATCCCGCCTCCCTGAGCGGCCGCGCCAAGGCAAGAATCGCCAGCAGGAGTCCCCCGTACGCGCAAGCGACCGCCATCTTCTCCCACTGGTTCCCGCCCTTGCTTTGCCATCGCCCGGCGAAGGGGAGCAGCCAAGCGGAGGGCTTCTTTCGGCGTCTGGCCCAAATCAAGAGCGGGACCAGAGCGAGGAGAAATAGGAAGAAAGGGTGCCCTAGTCGCAGATGACCCATGGTCCATTGGGGCGAGGAGGTTTCCGACCGCCGCCGGAGTCCGAGACGCCCAGGCTAAGCAACGGACATTTGCCGCCGGCGCGCAAGCAGGAATTGCGCGAGTCCTGAGGCAACCGGCAGGTCGGTCCTCAGCACGCATGCCGATCGAGAAGATGGGAAGAGCTCCTTCCATCTCCGCTCGCGGTCGCGGACCCACTCCTCCTGGCGCCGGCGGACGCCCGGAGACGACGTGTCCAGGGTGAGAAATTCTCCGGAGGTAGGATCCAAAACATCGATCACGCCTATCTCCGGCAACCGCTGCTCCCAAGGATCGTCGATCCGAATCCCCACCAATTCGAATCTCGACCGCAATCGCTCCCAGTCCGCCGGCTTGGTCTCGCCGGCGAAGTCTCCGAGCCAGACCAGAACCCCGCCGCGCACCAGCGCCGAATGCACCACCCGCCAGGGAATCTCCAGGGGGGGCAGCGGCCAGCGGTCCGGCGGGCGGCTCGTCAAAAGCTGCAAGAGCGAACCAAGGATTCCGCGGCGATGCCGCTTCGAGGGGTAGAGCCTGTAACCGCCCGGATAGACGTGCAGGATCGCCACGCGATCACGATTCTCGGCGGAGAGGACCGCCAGGAAGCCCGCTGCTTCCAAGGCCGTCTCCCGCTTGGTTCTGCCCTGGGAACCGAAACAGAGCGAGGGGCTGTCCTCCACCAGGAGGAGAAGAGAAAGTTCCCGCTCTTCGACGTACTTTTTGCGATATGGCTCCCCCTTGCGGGCCGTGACGTTCCAATCGATGTCCCGCACGTCATCGCCGAACTCGTAACGAACGGTCTGCTCGAACTCCATCCCCTTTCCGCGAAAGGTCGAACGGTAGCCTCCTTCGCGGAGGGATCGCGAGGATCGGCGCACCCGCCACTGCAGGCCGCGCAAGAGCGCGCAGCCGGCGACGATTCGGGAAAGATCCTTGGGATCCACGGCGAAAGCTCCTCCCATTACGCGCCCGCCTGATCGGGCTCAGGGACCGCGGTGGATTCCACCAGTTGTTCCAGGACCCGGCCGATCTCGATTCCCTGCGCCTCCGCTTCGTAGCTCAATCCAACCCGATGGCGGAGGACATCGGGAACGATTTCCCGGATGAGCGCGGGGGTTACGTAATCCAAGCCCCGCAGCCAAGCCAGCGTGCGGCCTGCCAGAAGGAGCGCCAAGGACGCGCGCGGCGAAGCGCCATAGGCCAGCAGCTTCGGTCCTCCGAGGAATTTCTCCCTGCGGCTCGCCCGCACGAGCTCGAGGATGTAGCGCTCGATCGCCGGGCTCACGTAGACTTGATCGATCTGGGAACGGAGCCGGCGGATCTCCTCCGCGGAGGAGACTCCGGAAATCTGCGGCGTTTCGGTCAGCCTGCCCCACAGGCGCAACATCGAGCGCTCTTCCTCCTCCGACGGATAATCCACCAGGACCTTGAAGAGGAACCGGTCCGCCTGCGCCTCCGGCAGCGGGTAGGTTCCCTCTTGCTCGATCGGGTTCTGCGTCGCCAGCACAAGAAACGGATCGGGGAGTCGATGGGCGGTGCCCCCCAGCGTCACCTGCCTTTCCTGCATCGCCTCCAGCAGCGCGCTCTGGACCTTGGCCGGAGCGCGATTGATTTCGTCGGCCAGGACGATGTTGGCGAAAATCGGGCCGAGATGAGGATAGAACCGGCTCTCCTGCGGGTGGAAAACCATCGTGCCGACCACGTCGCTGGGGAGAAGATCCGGAGTAAACTGGATCCGCTCGAACTGCACCCCCACCGCCGCCGAGAGGCTCTTGACCAGTAGCGTCTTGGCCAATCCCGGCATGCCCTCGATCAGGACATGTCCACCGCAAAGAAGAGCGATCAGGAGCCTCTCGATGATCCTATCCTGGCCGAGCACGGTCTTGTGCACTTCCTCGAAAATGCGGCGCCTCCACTCCGGTCCGTCGATCATGATCCGTACCTCCGTCAGTATAGCCAGCAGCCCCTTCGCCAACGCGAGGCTCTTTTTAAGAGCCGGGGCACGGAAACCATCCCCATCCGGCGTCCCGGGGCGTTTGCTCTTTCGGGGAATGTCCGTCTCCCGCTTCGGGCATTCCCGCAAGGTAGCGCTCGAGGAAATGCGACGTGACAGCCCCCGGAAATGAGGCTAGTTTGTCCGGTTGGGACCGCTTTCCTTGGAAACGCCACGTCTTCTCCCCTCGAAGGCCCTGCACCGGTTTGCCGGCGTTCTGGTCGCGGCTACCCTTGTGCTGATCGGGGTCGGTGCGCTCGTAACAAGCACCGAGTCGGGCATGTCCGTTCCCGATTGGCCGACGAGCTTCGGCTACAACATGTTCTCTCTTCCCTTCGCCCGGTGGGCGGGAGGGGTGCTTTACGAGCACAGCCACCGCTTGGCCGCGTCCGCGGTCGGCTTTCTGACCATCGCGTTGGCGGTTTGGGTCTGGTTGCGGGAGCGCAGGTCCTGGATGCGGTGGGCCGCGGCTGCGGCTCTGCTTCTCGTTATTCTCCAAGGAGTGGTCGGCGGGCTGCGCGTCATCTGGGTGGCCGATCGGCTGGGCATTCTCCATGCCGCTCTGGCCCAAGGCTTTCTCGCCCTGGTCGCGATCGTCTGGCTGGGCACCTCGGCTCGCTTGTGGCTTCCTGCCGGCGGGGGCTTCTCGGGGAGAAGCGTCGGCTCCTCGACCCTGCCTTCCTGGATTCCGGGCGCCTTTCTGACCCTCTGCCTAATTCTCTATATGCAGCTTCTCGTCGCCGCCGCCATGCGCCACGCCCATGCCTGGCTCTCCATCCCCGACTTCCCGACGGCCTACGGCCAATTGTGGCCGCGCCTCACCGAATCCGATCTCGCGCAAATCAATGCGCAGCGGGCGGCCCGGAGCATCGCGCCTACTTCCCTCTTCCAAATCCACTTGCAGCTCATCCATCGTGGGTTGGCGCTTCTGATCTTCTTCTTCGCCCTGGTACTCGCTTCCCGCCTCTGGGGCGAGGATAAGCCGGCTCCCCTGCGCCGCATGACGGTCTGGTTCTTGCTTCTGACCGGTGCGCAGATTGTATTAGGCGCGTTTGTAATCTGGAGCGGAAAATCCGTCGTCCCGACGTCGCTCCATGTTCTGCTGGGCGCCATCCTCTTCCTCCTGGCGGTCCTGAGCACCGGGTTCGCCTACCGATACCGCTGGCTTGCCGGCAGGGAGGCTCCGGCTCCCGGAAGGACTCCCATGGGCGACGCGGAAAGGGAATGTCACGGGTAAGCGAATTGCGTTTCCAACCCGATGAAGCACGTCTTCCGCGATTCCTCCGCTTCCCGGCTCCCGACCGGCGGTCGGTCCGCGGCCGTCGCATCGGGGCTGCGGCGGTCGCCGGCGCCTATTCGCTGGTGGCAAGAGCTTTCGGAACTCATCAAGTTCCGGCTGACCCTCCTCGTTCTCCTGACCACCCTGGTCGGCTTCTGCCTCGGCTCCGCCCGTCCGATCGACGGCCTACAGGCTCTGCACACCGTCCTAGGAACCGCACTCGTGGCGGCCGCCGCTGCGATCCTCAACGAGGTGATCGAACGGCAGCAGGACGCCCGGATGACCCGCACGCAAAACCGACCGATTGCCGCAGGCCGCGTGGCCGGACCGCAGGCTGCGGCGGCCGCGGTCGCCGCCGCCATGGCCGGAGTCGCGTATCTCGGGTTCTTCGCGAACGTCCTCGCCGCGCTGGTCGCCGCCGTGACTCTGGGCATCTATGTTAGCATTTATACTCCGCTCAAGCGGATCAGCCCCTGGAACACCTGGGTAGGGGCGGTCTCCGGGGCTCTGCCTCCCGTCATCGGATATGTGGGCGCCAGGAACGAAGTGGATCAAACCGCCCTCTTTCTCCTGGCCCTGCTCTTTTTGTGGCAGATGCCCCATTTTTTCGCCATCGCCTGGCTCTACCGCAACGATTACGAACGCGCCGGCTTCCGAATGCTGGTCGTAGTCGATGCAACCGGGCGGAAACTGACCTCGCAGACGGTTTTCTTCACTATCGCGCTCCTTCTCGTCAGCCTCTGGCCGTCGGCGGCAGGAACGGCTGCGCTTGCCTACGGTCCGGGAGCGGCGGGGCTCGGAGCCCTCTTCATCTGGGCAGCGATACGGTTCCATAACCGTCCCGATCGATCCACGGCCCGCGCCCTCTTCTTCGCCTCGATCGCCTATCTGCCACTGATCCTGGGGCTTCTCGTTCTCTGCTGGAAGTAGGGAAATAGCGGGATTGTCGGGCGGGGCACGCCGGCGGGCGGATTCAGATCCGCCGGCTCCAGCGGTCCGCCAAGTCCCTTCCCGTGGTCAATTCCGCCCCGTAGATCCGATGCAGATACTCCAAGCCCGATTCGTGTTCGGCCTCCGCAAAAGCGGTAACGCAATCGGTGGGCACGACGATCCGGTAACCCCGGAAAAACGCGTCGGCGGCGGTGTGCCGGACGCAGATATGCGTGTGGAGGCCGGTAAGCACAAGCGTGTCCACGCTGCGGGAGCGGAGCAGCGAATCGAGCCCGGTTTCGAAGAAGGCGCTGTAGCTTCGCTTCTCGAAAAGATAGTCGTCCTTGTGGGGCGTCAGTTCCGGGATGACGCGGGCTCCGTCGCTCCCGCGCATCGCGTGCTCGCCCCAGAGCCGCAGCTCGAAATCGTGGGGAAGATGGGCGTCGCCCACGTAGATCACGGGCTTGGCCGCCGCCCGTGCCGCGCCCAAGAGGCGCGCCAACGGATCGATCAGGGCGGCCGCCCGGGCGGCGGCCAGCTTTCCGTGAACGAAGTCGACGAGCATGTCGACCACGATCACGGCCTCCATACTTCCCTCCGAAGGCCGGCGGCTATGCGCCAGCGACCGCCTCGGCTCTCCGTCTTTCGGTGGCGTTCAAGATCTTCTTCCGCAAGCGAAGCTTCCTCGGGGTCACTTCGACATACTCGTCCGGACCGATGAATTCGATCGCCTGCTCCAAGGTCAGCTTCCTCGGCGTCTCCAAAAGGATCCCCTTGCCCTCGCCCTGCGAGCGCATGTTCGTCAGATGCTTGGCTTTGCAGGGATTCACGGGTAGATCGCCCGGACGCGCGTTCTCGCCGACGATCATCCCCTCATAGACCTCTTCCCCGGGGCCCACGAAAAGCACGCCCCGTTCCTGCAGGTTTTCCAGGGCGAACGCGGTCGTCGTCCCTTTCTCCATGGAGACCAGGACCCCGTTGCCGCGAAGGACGATCTCCCCTTTCTTGGGACCGTACCCGCAAAAAAGATGGCTGGCGACCCCCTCCCCCCGGGTCAGGTTGACCAGCTCCGTCTCGAAGCCGAGCAGTCCGCGGGTGGGAATGACCGCCTCCACGAAAACCGTGTCCCGCAGATGGCGCATGTTTTGGACCTCGGCACCCCGCCGGGCCAGAGACTCCAGGAGGGCGCCCAAGCACGCCTGCGGGAGATCGACATACAAGGTCTCCAGCGGTTCGAGCACGCGGCCGCTTTCGTCCTTGCGGTAGATCACCTCGGGCCGCGAGACCATGAGCTCGAAGCCTTCCCGGCGCATCTGCTCCACCAGAACGGCGATCTGCATCTGTCCCCGGCCGCTCACTTCAAAGGAGCCCGTGCCGTTGTCCGCCACCCGGAGTCCCACGTTCGTACGGATTTCCCGGAAGAGGCGCTCCCGAAGATGGCGGGCCGTAAGGAACTTTCCCTCGCGGCCCGACAAGGGGGAATTGTTGACGAGGAGGCGCATCCGCACCGTCGGCGGGTCCACCTCGATCCGCGGCAACGGTTGCCGATCCTCCTGGTCGCAGAGGGTATCCCCGATGTCCACCTCTTCGATCCCGGCCACCGCCACGATATCCCCGGCGGCGGCTTCGGGAAGCTCCCGGCGTTCCAGGCCATGATAGCCCAGAAGCCGGGTCACGCGTCCTTTCCGCGGTCCGGCGTCCCGCGACAGGCAGACGACGGGATCCCCTACCCGGATTCGTCCTCCGTAGATCTTCCCGATGGCCAGCTGGCCCAGATAATCGCTGTAATCGAGATTGGCAACCAGGAGCGAGAAGTGGGCGCCGGCATCGGCTTTGGGCGGAGGAACCTTTTCGACGATCGTTTCGAAGAGCGGCTCCATTCCGTGCTTTTGCGCCTCCTCGATCCCGCGCCATTCGCGGGTAGCGAAGCCGACTTTGCCCGAGGCGTAGAGAGCGGGGAAATCGAGCTGCTCGTCGGTCGCTTCGAGCTCGAGGAAAAGCTCGAACACTTGGTCGAGGACCTCGTGGGGCCGGGCATTCTCCCGGTCGACCTTGTTGAGCAGGACGATCGGCGCCAGGCCGGCGGCCAGCGCCTTCTTCAGGACGAACTTCGTCTGCGCCTGCGGTCCTTCCACCGCATCGACGAGCAAGAGGACTCCGTCCACCATGCGCAGGCTGCGCTCCACCTCGCCGCCGAAGTCGGCGTGGCCGGGCGTATCGACCAAGTTGATCTTGCAGCCCTTATAATGGAAGGAGGCGTTCTTCGCCCGAATCGTAATTCCCTTCTCCCTTTCCAGGTCCATCGAGTCCATGACCCGCTCCGCGACCGCTTGATTGGTTCGGAACGTGCCGGACTGGCGGAGGAGCTGGTCGACGAGAGTCGTCTTCCCGTGATCGACGTGCGCGATGATCGCGATGTTTCTTATCAGAGCCATGAGCAGAGGGAAGATAGCAGCGCCTCCCGCCCCGCACAAGTTCCGCCGCCTCCGCCCCCGGCCGGCTATGGCCTCACGAGGATCCGGGCCCCTTCCGAGATCTTGAGCTGGCGGGCTGCCGAAGCCTTGTTCATGCCGAGCTCCAGATAGTCCGAGCTGTTGAAGAGAGCTCCGATCTTCCCGGAAGGGATGTCCGCGTAGGTGCCGACGAGCGGCGCCGAAATGGTCTGCTCCCCGATGGAGATCCTCAGCAGGATTCCTTCCTGCAGGCGGGGAGTGAGATCCCTCGGGATATTGGTGATCACATTTCCGAAGTGGTCGATCGAGATGACCTGTCCTTGCACCGCCTGCCCGAGGACGCTGGCCGGGGTCAAATTGAGCGACTCCACCTTCTCGATCCGGGAGCCGAGCTGCTCCGGATCGATCCCGGCCGCCAAATGGGCCGCTGCCGGGCCGAAGATATCCCGGCCGTGAAAGGTGCGGGAAGGCGTTCCCGCTCGATGGAATGTGGGCTTATCGAGCTTCCAAGCCCGTCGCATGCCTTCGCGCTCGGTCACGAGCGAGAGCAGTCCGTTATCCGGCGCAAAGAAGAACTTGCCCGAGCGGGTCTCGAGCAGGATCGGCGCCCGCGGCGTTCCCACTCCCGGATCGACGACGGCGACGAAGATCGATCCTTTGGGAAACTCCCGCGCCGCCTCCTCGACCAGATAGGCGGCCTGCTGGATTTGGAACGGCTCGATCTGATGGAGCAGATCGACGACCCGGGCGCCGGGATGGATCGAATAGATCACCCCTTTTACTTCCGCCACGTAGGGATCGCGCAGCCCGAAGTCGGTGATCAACCCGATCACGGGCTCGCTCCGCGGCTCCTTCGAAGAACAACCGGCTAGGACCATCGCCAACCCTAGCGCCCAAAAAAGCTTAGCGATTGTGCAATCTCCTGCATTCCGCGCCCACAGGGCCCGCCCGATAATAGAGATAAACGATTCCGCCGACCAGGCTCCAGACGAGGCCGACGGCGAACAGGAGGAGGGAGAAGGCCACGGCCTCTTCCCGGCTCACTCCGAAGGAGCCGAAAAGGTAGAGTAGCGCCCCCTCCCGGATCCCAAGGCCCGAAATACTCACCGGCAAGGCGACCGCCACGTTCACGACCACCATCGTCGTCACCAGGAGCCAGAAAGGCAACTCCAGGCGCAGCGCTTGCATGAGCGCCCAAAGCAAGGCGGCGGAGCTCCCGTGAGAGAGGACCGAGAGACCGACGGCGATCCAATTTGCCCGCGAGGCCATCCGATAGAGGCGGGCGGCCGTGAGGATCTCTTCCAAGGCCTTTCGGGCGCGCGCGGCCATCTTCCAATGCCCCGGCAGCCGGAGATGCCCGCGCTCGAAGCCGTGCAAGAGCATCGGGATCGCCGCCAGGGTGGCAAGCGTCAAGAGAAAGAGCGCCACCGCCGCATTGCGAAGCACGGCGTGCGCCATCAGCTGCGGGTAGAAGGCCGCCGCAAGCAACGAACCCAGAACCAGAAGAACGACTCCTTCGAGAAAGCGGTCGTAGAGGACCGAGAAGCCGGCCATCGCCCCCTTGCCGGGGAACATCCGCGTCGCATAGTAGATCCGGACAAGATCGCCGCTTGTGGAGCCCGGCAGAATCGCATTGAAGAATTTCCCGATAAAGCCCAAGGCCAGAGCCTGCGAATAGGACAGAGGAAGATCCAACACCTGAAGCAGGATGCGCCAGCGAACGGAGGTGATCGGAGTCGAGAGCCCGGCAAAGAGGATGGACATCCCGAGCCAGAAGGGCCTCACGGCCGCCGCCAGCTTGCCGATCTGGCGCCAATCCACCCGGGTGGCGATCCATCCCAGGAGAATCGCGGAAACCGCCGCTCGCGCCGTCCACTTCCAGGCGTCCGCCCGCGATGGGACATTCCGGGTTTCGGCCGCTTCCTCGCCTGCCATCCTCCTCCACTTTCGGCTTCCGAGCTACCGCTCCGCGACGGGCTTCGCAGCGCACGCCGGTCCTTCCGTCGCGCCTTTGCTCTCCGAGGGCTCGAGAATGACACGCATGTGCTGGAAATCCAAGGTTACCCGATACCCTTGAAAGAAGGCGACTCCCAGGATGCCGTCGATCGGGAACCCCTGCATATGGTCGATGGCAGGGGGGAAATCGTACATCGTGCCGATATCCGCCTTCTGCTCGCTTTGGACGATGGGGCCGATCCGCAGCTCCCGGACTTCCGTGTAGACCCGCGGAAAGAGGCCCGCTCGCCGCAAGCTGATGATGTAGCCGCCGTGCGCGGGAAGATGCGCTCGGTGGATCAGCCGGCGTGAGAGGGTAACCGGCCGCCCCACGGCAAGGGTGTCCAACAGGAAGATCGCATCCGTGCCGTCGACGCGTCCTTGCAGCACGATCTGCCCCCCGGGAGTCCAAAAGAACGGGAGCACGACACGTCGCGTTCCCGGGTTGTCCTCCGCGCGCCGGGCTTCCGCCCGTCCCCGGTCGGCCCTACGGAGAAAGAGTTCCCTTCGGGGGTAGTCGATCGTCGTTTGGAAATGCGAGAGGAAATCGGTTCCGAGCAGGCCGTCCACCAACCCCTTCCAGTTGGGCAGAAGCACGGGGACCCGGCGGACCTGCATCGATCCCAAGTCCAGCGTATCGATCCGTCCGAAACGATTCTTGACCGACCACTTTCCGGCGGCCCAAAACCAAAACTGGAGAAAATTGTTCCGCAGCCGTTCGACCTTCGCCGCCCGCGCGACGGTGTCATTGACCGCGCTCATGCCTCCCCGCGTATCAAGGAAGAACTGGGCCTCCTTCCCGTTGACGCGCACCGGGAACTTCGGCCGCCGCGAGTTGGGAAGCAGGCCGAGCCGGACCGAAGTCGACCCTTCCAGCGCATAGGCTTCCGGCTCGAGCGTCGCCACCAGCTCGGCCAGAGCGGCGAACCCGAGGTCATCCTGAATCGCCGCGGACTGGCTCAGCTCCCCCGTCCGATACCAGGCAAGCGAGAGGAGCGCTTTGCTCTCCCGGTCCGACGGATCGAGCGTAAGCGCGCGCCGCAAGTGGACACGGGCTTCCGGGAGCCGGTTTTCCATGAGCTCGAACCATCCCAGCTTTTTCCAGGCAAAAGCATCGTTCGGATCGCGCTTAGGCAAGTTCCGGGCCTCCTGGGAGGCTCCCAGGAGATCGCCCTCGCGCAAGCAGCGGTCGAAGGCGGCGCGATCGGCCGCGCCGCCCGGGGTCGTCCAGGGCAGGAGGAAAAGCGCGAGTCCGATCCCCGCCGCTGCCAACCGCGCAGACATGATCCTTCTTTCTTAGAGGTTTCGTCTAGAAAAGCAGGTGAAATTTGGCGATGAGCGCATTGGCGTATTTCTCCTCGATCGTCGAATGCTCCAGGGCGATCTGGTAGCCGATCCCGAAGTAGTAGCGAAGATCCTCCTTGAGGGTGAACCGGCCGATCAAAAGCTCGGGCGTCACGAAGAGCCCCGGCGGTCCAAAGACCAAGTAAGGGGTAACGGAAGACTGGGAATTAAACTCGACGCAAGGCGTAAAACGACCGATCCGGTATTCGAAGGCCGCATTCCAAATGATAGGTGACGACAGCTTGCTGTTGTCTCCATCCGCCCACTGGGTCCCTAGGTTCACGATGAAGTTGAAGTTCCCCCAACCCTTTCCGAAGAGCAGCATGGGGGTCCACACCCAATGGTTTTCCACGCTCGGGATGTCGCCGGTAGGCGAAAGCGCGGCCAGCTGAACCGAGAAGACGTAATTCTTCTGGTTTTCCGGCGAGGCCATGATCCGGTGCCTCCACTGAAGGACCTCGCCGCGCCATCCAGTGGAAGCAGCGACTCCTGGCTCGTAGATATAGTTCGGCAGGGAAAAAGTAAATTGGTCGGTCGGCATCACGATCAGGCTCACCCCTTTTCCCGCGCCGAAGTCATACTTCTTATTGCCGTTCCCCAGTGTCTCGTCATAGACGTCATAGCGAATACGCTGCTCCAGCCGGGAGGTCGTCGTGACCAGCGGGGTCATCCAATTCGTCTGACGCTCCTTGGTCTCCGCGGTCATCCGGTGCCACTTGTCGAACCAGCTTGTGCCGGGCTCCTGATCGTTCATCGACTCCACAAGGTCTTGAGCAGCGATCTCCTCCCCCGGGTAGAAAACCGGGTCCGCTCGGCTCCGGCATGGACACGCAAAAAACGCAATCGCCGTGGCCCAGAGAAAAGCGACCCCGAATCCCGCCTTTAGGCCCTCAGGGTTCCAGGGAAGGCCCCACGGAGAGGGGTTGCGTGCGGGAAAGGTCAACGGGAAGGATCCTTGTTCGGAGGATTTCGGCTGGGAAAGCAGGAACCAGACCAAGAGGGGTCTTATCGCGGCGAACCGTCTTTCGCTTTCCCGTCCGCAGCCTGTCTCCCCACCCTGCGGCATCGGGGAGCTACGGCCTTCTCGTCCGGAACCCTCCGACACGATGCGGGTCCCTTTCCCGTTTGCTGGATGTATTTCCGGGATAAACCCGGGAACCGATCGATGGTTGCATGCATTTTCTCCGGGTCGGTCCGGCGCGAGAGGGCGGATCGTAAAAAAGAAGGGGGACTCGGCCCCTATCGCATCGGGATGCTCTGCCTCCACGGCCGGGCGTCCGGCGCCATCGGATAGTGGCTCCCGGAATAGGGACTCTGCTGATCGCCGAAGCGAAAGCGCCCGATCCGGGCCTCCTGGGGCGAAGAGGCGCGACCGGCTCAAATAAGCTCGGCTCTCCCGCTTTGCGAGAGGCGCCCGCCGGGGGCTGTGTCCTCGATCGGCGCGCAGGGAGCCCGCCGGCAATCAAAACAACAGGCTCCATTTAACGATGAGGGCGTTGCCGTACTTGGTATCGATTGTCGATTTATTCAATCCGACTTGGTAACCGAGCCCAAAGGAGCAAGACAGGTCCTCCCGGAGGTCGAAGAGCCCGACGAGGAGCTCGGGCAGAACAAAAAATCCGGGAGGCCCGAAGACCTCGAATGCGCTCACGGCGGCCTCGGAACTGAACTCGATGCAGGGGGGGGATACAGCCGATCCGGTATTCGAAGGCCGCATTCCAAATAATGGGGGACGACAGCTTGCGGTCGTCCCCATCCGCCCATTGGGTCCGGAGGTTTACAAGGAAGTCGAAGTTTCCCCACCCCTTTCCGAAGAGCAACATGGGGGTCCAGACCCAATGGTTCTCCACGCTCGGGATGTCGCCGGTCGGCGAAAGCGCGGCCAGCTGGACCGAGAAGACATAATTCTTCTGATTTTCCGCCGAGGCCATGATCCGGTGCCTCCACTGAAGCGCCGCACCCCGCCAGCCGGTTCCGGCTGCCGTTCCCGGTTCGTAGATATAGTTCGGCAAGGGAAAGCTGAATTGATCCGTCGGCATTACGATCAGGCTCACTCCTTTTCCCGCGCCGAAGTCGTACTTCTTACGCCCGTTGCTCACCGTCTGGTCGTAGACGTCGTACCGGACGGCGTTCCCGATCCGGGATGGGGTCGTCACGATCGGGTTCATCCAGCTCGGCTGGCGCTCCTCGGTCTCCGCGGTCATCCGATGCCAGCTGTCAGCTGTCGTACCCGCTTGCGCCGGGCCCCCGATCGTTCAACGACTCCACAAGGTCCTGGGCCGCGATCTCCTCGCCCGGATAAAAGACCGAATCCGCTCGACCCTGCGGGGAGCAAACAAAAAACAGGAATGCAATGACGACCCTGAAGCAAGCGGCCGCCAGTCCTACCCCCCCAACCCGGGAGCTTCCCGGAGGAGCCTCCGCGCGTGCGGAGGAGATGGGGAGCGGTGGAAGAACAAGAGTCCTCGCTCCAACGATTACCGCTCCGGCAAGCGAGACTCAGGAAAGGAGTCCGGGCTTTTATTATCTCTGCGCACATGCATGGCCGCTATGAACACGCGAACCGATCGACGGTTGCACGCGTTTTTCGGATCGCGGCGGAGCGAGAGCGAAGATCAAAAAAGAAGATGGAACTTGGCGACGACCGCATTGGCATACTGTGACTGCACGGTCGCCGCGTCCAGCGCTATCTGATAGCCGATCCCGAAATAGAGGCTGTAGTGATCGCGGAAATGGAAGCGTCCGATCAAGACCTCCGGGGTCACGAAGAGGCCCGGCTGGCCGAAAAAATAAAACTCGGTTACCGACGGATGCGAATTGAGCTCGATGGTCGGGCAGATGACGCCGAAGCGATACTGAAGCGCCAGGTTCCAAATGATGGGACTCCCCAGCTGCCGGTTATCGCCGTCGGCCCAGGACGTCCCGAGGTTCACCATGAAGTCGAACTTTCCCCATCCCTTACCGAACGTGACTATCGGCGTCCAGATCCAGTGCTCGGCGATCCCCGGCTGCGTTCCGGTCGGCGAAAGAGCCTCGAGCATGACGGAAAAGACGTAGTTCTTCTCCGTCTCCGGCGAAGCCATGATGCGGTTCTTGACCATGAAGCTTTCGCCGCGGAACCCGTCGTTCGCCCCATGCCCGGGGAAGTAGAGATACTGCGGAAGCGAGATAGCAGCCTCCATCGTAGGAGCGATGATTACGTTCACTCCTTTCCCCGCCCCGATGTTCCACTTCTTGTTTCCGGTCGGCAATGTCTCGTCGTAGACATCATACCGGATCCGCTGCTCCAGGCGGGGGGTTTCGGTGACGATCGGCGTCAGCCAATGCGTCTGCTTTTCGCGCGTCTCGATCGTCATCCGGCGCCAGCGACCGAGCCAATCCTTCCCGGGGCTCTGGTCGTTCATCGCTTCGACAAGATCCTGGGCCGCGACTTCCACGCCCGGGTAGAAGACCGGGTCCGCCCGCAGCGCGGTGCTTCCTTCGAAGATCGGGAAAAAAAAGAGGAAAAAGAGAACCCAGCGAATAGAGCCCCGGGAGGCCCCAAGCCGGACTCGGCGGCGTTTCCTGGATCGCGCCGGCGAACGCGCAGCCCCGCCCGCTTTGCGGGATGCTCCTGTCCCGCCCCGCGCTCCGCGTCCTCCGACTCCGGGCTGATCCCGCACCCCTTTCCGGAGGCGGCCGCGACGGCGACGGCGCCGTCCCTCGCAAGCCCGAAGCGCGGCTGCGGGATCGAGGGATTGTCGGGAAGGATATCCCCGGGAACCCACGACGTAGCGATGAATTAGGGTTCGCCACTTCATGGGGCCGTAAACTTAGCGGAGCCTTAATGCCTGCGCGAGCTTCCGTTCGGAGCCTTCCCGGTTGTTGCCGCAGGTAGAAGGAGAAGGCTCGACCACAGCTTTTTGGAGTATCCGCCGACTTGGGTCGAGCTTACGTTCCGGTACCGGTAATCACAAGTCTGCCCTTTCGGGCCCGCCGCACCCCGAACGGCCTCAAAAAAGAAGGTGGAATTTCACAACGAACGCGTTCGCGTAGTCGGCCTGCACTGTCGCCGCATCGAGCGCCATCTGGTAACCGATCCCGAAATAGAGGCTGTAGTCGTCCCGGAAGTGGAAACGGCCGATCAACACTTCCGGAGTGACGAAGAGACCCGGCTGGCCGAAAAAGTAAAATTCGCTCATCGACGGATGCGAGTTGAGCTCGATCGTCGGGCAGATGACTCCGAACCGATATTGGAGCGCCACGTTCCAGATGATCGGGCTCCCGAGCTGCTTGTTGTCCCCGTCGGCCCACGAAGTTCCCAAATTCACCATGAAGTCGAAGCGGCCCCACCCCTTGCCGAAGGTGACGAAAGGGGTCCAAACCCAGTGTTCCGCTACTCCGGGCTGCGTGCCCGTCGGGGTGAGTGCGATGAGCATGACGCTGAGCACGTAGTTCTTCTGCGCCTCCGGAGAGGCCATGATCCGGTTTTTCACCATGAAAACCTGGCCTCCGAACCCATCTTTCTGGCCCGCTCCCGGATAGTAGAGGTAGTTCGGGAGCGCGGCGGCCACTTCCAGGGTGGGAGCCACGATCACGTTCACACCTTTCTGGTTGCCGAAGTTCCACCTTTTCTTCCCGTCGGGGAGCGTTTCGTCGTAGATGTCGTACCGGATGCGCTGCTCCAAGCGGGGCGTTTCCGTGACGAGCGGGGTCAGCCAGCGCGTCTGCCTCGCGCGGGTCTCGATGGTCATCCTGCGCCACCTTCCGAGCCAATCCTTCCCGACTTCCTGCGCATTCATCGTCTCCACAAGGTCTTGCGCGGCGATCTCTTCCCCGGGGTAGAAGGCCGGATCTGCGAGAATGGCGCAGGGTTCCATCCAGAGCAGGAGGAAGAAGACGAAGCAGAGCCTGAACATGCGTCCCATGCGGCATCCGGGTGGGCATCCTTTCTCCCTTACATCTCCCATCGCTTCTACGCGCACGAGACTCCAACGAGTCGGCACGCCGCGCCTTGGCGGGCGCGACGGTCAGGACAAATGCTTAATTACGTTCCCCGGCGCCGCCCAGGCACGGCAAATCGCTTTCTCTGTTTCCGCAAGCGCCTGCATGGCAGTGGCAGCACGAGGAAAGCGAAGGACGGCCTTCGATCCAGCTAGTAATGCGAGGGCTCACTAGCGGCCATTTCTCACAAATTTCGTAGCCGAGGCGCCGCAAATGGGCTTGGGTGCGAGGCGGGCGCAGGTTTTCCACCGGAGCTGTATGAAGACATACTGCGAGGATGGAAAACCAAGCGGGAGCGAAGCAGAGGAGCCCGTTTTGCAAGCCGTAGGAGAAAGCTTGTGAGAAATGGCCGCTAGCTTCCAAAGGCGCTGGAAGTCGTACGCCAAGCAGACCGGCGACCGTTCGCCCCGGACTTTGGCTTGCCTGCGGAGCCGAAACGCCCGGAAGCCCATGGCCGATTTGCGGATCCCGAAGACCGGCTCGACCGTCTGCTTGCGTCGCGCGTGGAGGCGGCGGCCTTCCGGGCCGGCGAGCTTTTCCCGCATCTTGTGTCTCCACGGGTCGGTAGATTCCACGGGCTTCTCCCGGCGACGATCGGCGAGCCCGAACTCGTATCGCCGTCGAGCTTCCGAAAGCACCGAGCCAGTCCCGCCCGCATCATCCACGGCCGCCTGCGCATCAGCCGGCTCTCGGGATCGGTCAGCTTGCTTTGCTCCGGCGCCCCAGCCTTCTCCTCCGGCGAAGGAATCTGCCGGCCTTCGGCGCTTCCCCGGCGACCTTCCCGCTCTTTTCCCTTCCGCTCGGAATCGGCACCGTTCCTTGGCCGGTTCCGACAGTTCGATCGCGCAAGCCGCCGGAGAGCGCCGTCGGCACGGGCAAGGGCAGAGCGGATCGCGACGGCCGCTTCCCTGGCATGCGATCCGCATGAGCCCTGTGCTCGACGCAAAGGCCTTAAAATAAGATCGCTGCTCTCACGGAACGGAGGGCTGGATGCCTGGAAACCTGCATGTGCGCAATCCGGATGAGGAGCTGATCGCTCGATTGAAGCGCCGAGCTGCCCGCCACGGCCGCTCCGCCGAGGCCGAGCACCGAGAAATTCTCCGCCAAGCGCTGAGGAGCGAGGAGGAGCCTCCCTCCGACAAACCGGCAGCCGAGTTGCGGCAGTTGACGAACGCTTTGTGCGCAAGCTGCGCGAAGGGTTGCCAGCAGCTAAAAAATATATGGACACATAGCAAGTTTAATGGCAGTATGTCCGAGTGAAGTTGAGTGTCTGGGCCAAGCGGCAGGGCATTTGCTACAAGACAGCTTGGCGGATGTGGAAGGAAGGGCGTTTGCCCGTCCCGGCCGAGCAGTTGCCGACCGGAACGGTGATCGTGCATGCGGAGCCCTCACAACCCAATGGGGTCGCCCTTTACGCACGGGTATCGAGCTCCGATCAGAAAGCGGATCTGGACCGGCAATTGGCTCGGCTGACCGAATTTGCGCTCAAGCAAACGGTTGCCGATCGTCAAGGCCGTCAAGGAGGTCGGCTCCGGAATGAACGGCCATCGGAAGGGCCTGATCGAGCTGCTCCGTGATCCCAATATCGGCGTCATCCTGGTCGAGCATCGCGACCGGCTGATGCGCTTCGGCTTGGAGTACGTGGAAGCGGCTCCTGTACGCGCAGAGCCGATCGGTTCTAGTGGTCGATCCGGACGAGATGACCGACGATATCGTGCGCGACCTGCATGAGGTCATCGTTTCGATGTGTGCCAGGCTTTACGGGAAGCGATCCGCCCGGAACCGCGCCGAGAAGGCGCTCAAAGCGATCCATGAGTAAGCTTCCTGTTTTCACCTACCAGACCCGGTTGAGGTTGACGCATGAGCAGACTTCGTGTCTTGACGCCTATGCGGAACTCTACGGGCGGGCGCAGCGGAGCCTCTTTGCCAAGATGCGGGCGGGCGTTTCCATAAACGAGCTCAAGCGGTCGTTCCTGCGCCGATTCGGCCTCACCTCCCGGAAGTTCAACGCCATTCGGGTCGAGCTCGAAGGCAAGATCGCCTCGATCCGGGAAAGGCGGCCCGAGTTGATCGAGGAAGCCAAATGGCGGATCCGGAAAGCGGAAGAGGCGGTCGGCCGGCTGGAGGAGAAGCATCCGGGATCGAATGTCGTGCACCAAAAAAAGCGGCGGCTTGCCGTCCTGCGGGCGAAGCTCGAGGCGCTTCTGGCCGATCAGGAGTCCGGCCGGGTCCGGCTCTGTTTCGGTTCCCGACGCCTCTTCCGCAAGCAGTTTTCCCGGGAAGAGAACGGCTATGCGGACCATGCCGCATGGAAGAAGGATTGGCAGGCGGAGCGGAGCAGCCAGTTCTTCCTGCTCGGATCGAAGGACGAGACATCGGGCAACCAGTCCTGCCAAGCCACGGTCGCTCCGGACGGCGGCCTGCGGCTGCGGTTGCGGCTGCCGAACGGATTGGGAAGCACGAGCAAACACCTGGTGCTCGAGGGCGTGCGCTTCGCCTACGGCCAGGATGCGATCCTCCAGGCGCTGGCCGCGAGCCGCATCGTTACCGGGACAACTAAGACAGGGAAGCTGGCACGGAAGCGGGAGGGATCCGCCGTGAGCTACCGCTTCGTGCGGGACCGGAAGGGGTGGCGGGTATTCGCAAGCGTCGAGGCGCAACCGGTTGCCCTGGCGACACGCCGCCTTGCCGGAGCGATCGGCGTTGACATCAACCCGGATCATCTTGCCTTGGCCGAAACGGATCGCTTCGGGAATCTCGTGGAAATCCGCCGGATCGGATTGCATCTCTATGGGAAGAGCGAGGAGCAGGCGAAAGCCGCGATCGGCGATGCGTGCCGGCAGATCGCCCGGGCCTGCGCCGAATCGGGCAAGCCGCTCGTGATCGAGCGATTGGATCTTCGCAAGCGGAGGGCCGAGCCGGAGTCGGTCGATCCCGTCCGGGCTCGCTCGCTCTCTTCTTTCGCCTACGCCAAGACGATCGCGATGCTCAAGGCGGCTTCCTTTCGTGCCGGAGTCGAGGTGATCGAAGTCAACCCGGCCTACACTTCCGTGATTGGCGCGGTCAACCACGCGCGCCGTCACGGCATCGGTTCTCACCAGGGCGCGGCCTACGCCATCGCCCGGAGAGGATTGGGTCTATCCGAACGCCCGTCCGTGCGGGAGGCCGTCGTGCCGACCCGCAATGGCGGCTATGTCACCTTCGTCCTACCCGCGAGGAATCGAGCGAAGCATGTGTGGTCGTTCTGGGCGGGCGTTCGGAAGAGACTCAAAGCGGCGCATGCAGCGCATGCCCGGTCGGGAGGCAACCGCTTGCCTCCCGCGCCTCTGCTCCCGAAAGCGCGAGCATTGGGCGCTACCCGGACTTTGCCGGCGAAACCCCGGCACGCGAATCGTCGGCAGCACTGTTCGGCCGACGTCGTGGACGATCTTCCCTGGTAGGGGAACGGTTGTCTATGGTTTTAGGAACGGCATCGACGAAAGTCTCGTGATCGAGTAATCGGGCTCCGCCAAGCTGGGGGAGAACTTGAGTCGGTCAGGATCGCGCCTTTCCGCCGGCGCATCCGGCCTGGCTGCCCGGCATGGATTCGAACCATGACTAAAGGCTCCAAAGACCTCTGTGCTACCGTTACACCACCGGGCAAAATGCAGGCTTCGTGGAGCTGTGAGGTTTTAAGCTCCCTGGCTTCGGGAGAAGCCTTCCACGCCGTTAAACGTATACAGCAGCTCGGTCTTTGTGAACTCAATTCCCGCAGCCTCGACCGCGCCGAGCAGCTCGACGATCGCTCGCTGCGAAAGCCCCAAGGACGCATCCTTCGCGAGAAACCGGCACTGGAAAGGTCCCGCGAGCAGGGTTTCGCCTAATCCGAAAGGCCAGACGCTCATTCCGCGGTTCGCGATGGATTGTAGATCGAGTCGCTCGGCACCGATTTGCCGGAGCCGGGCGACCAGATCGTCGATTCTTCCCGGGAACTCGACAAAGACGTCGACGCCGACCAGGACCTTCCGTTCCTCGGGCGGGCGATAGGGAAAGCTCGAGCGTGGATTCTCCGTCTCCTCCCCATAATGGACCGGCTTGAGAGTCTGCGGCGTTTTTCCGAGATTTGCGATCACCGCCTGTCCGAACTCCTTGGTCCCCACCTTTTGCCGGCTCTTGCCCTCGCGGAAGATGTCGTAGGTATGGATGCCCTCCTCGAGAGTACGCAACCAGGCGTTGTGCACCCGCTCGGCCACCCCCCGCTGCCGAATGTGAAGGAGCATTTGCACCGCAGCGAGAAGCAGCCCGGATGGGTTCGCCAAGTTTTGCCCGGCACGGCGCGGAGCCGAGCCGTGGATCGCCTCGAACATGGCGTATTCGGCGCCGATGTTCGAGGACCCCGCCAGGCCGACGGAACCGGCGAGCTGGGCGACGACGTCCGATAGGATGTCCCCGTAGAGATTGGGGAGCACGACGACATCGAAGGCCTGCGGAGTATCCGCGAGCTTGGCCGCCCCGATGTCGACGATCCAGTGCTCCTTCTCGATCTCCGGATACTCCGCTCCGACTTCCTCGAAGACCCTATGGAACATGCCGTCGGTCAGCTTCATGATGTTGTCCTTGGTGAAGCAGGTGACCTTTTTCCTTCGGTAGGAGCGGGCGTACTCGAAACCGTAGCGGATCAGCCGCTCGGTTCCGGGCCTTGTCATGATCTTGAGACACTGATAGGAGTCGCCGGTCTGCCGGTACTCGATCCCTCCGTAGAGATCCTCCTCGTTCTCCCGAACAATCACGACGTCCAGATCAGGATGCTTGCTTTCCACAAAGGGCACATAGGAAACGCAAGGACGGATATTCGCGTAGAGTCCCAGCGCCTTCCGCACCGTGACGTTGAGGCTCTTGTACCCTCCGCCCTGAGGCGTGGTGATGGGCGCTTTCAGAAAAACTTTTGTCCTCCGCAGGCTTTCCCAGGCTTCCGGCTCGATCCCGCTCGCGTTCCCCCGCAGGTAAACCTCTCTTCCGATCTCGATCGTCTCGACCTCCAGCTCGGCACCCGCCGCCTCGAGGACCGCAAGCGTCGCCGCCATGATCTCCGGGCCGATGCCATCCCCATACGCCACCGTGACGGGAACTTTACTCATCTCTTCTCCTTTCTCTCCGATGCATCCGAGCACTTCACTCTTCCCGGAGCGCCATGGCAAAAAGATTCTTTGACGGCGTCCCTTATTTTCGGGCGCCGACGGGAAGCGGTTGACAGGAGACAGGGCCATTCTTTACACATTTTAAACATTGTAAGGCCTTTGCTCGCATTGTTCGCCGAGCGGAAAATCAAGACGGCGACCGGAGGCACCGGCCGGACCCGACAGCTCTATGCCCAGCAGCCGCTCCTCGAGGCGTTTTCGATTGCACGGCCTCCTGCCGGTCGCGGCCCTCACGTTGCTGGGGAGCTGCGCCCAAACGCATTACTATCCCTATGTCGGAGCGAACACGCAGCTGGGCAAGGGAGGGGGCGGGGAGCGGATCATCGACGGGATCGAAGTCTGGAGCGACGGCCTTCCGACTCGCCGCTACACGATCATCGGCGTGATCCACGACCATCGGAGCGGGATCCTGCATGCCACCCTGCTCAAGGATGTCGCCAAGCGAGCGAAAAAGATGGGGGCTCAAGGCGTCATCGAATACCAAGCCTACGCGACCGCCATGAGTTCGTTCGCCGCCTCGGCAAGCGGCTTCGGCGCCAACGCGGACCAGCTGCCTCAAGCCTACGGACCGACGGCTTCCTCCTGGCTCGCTTTCGCCGGCCCCGCCTCGGCGGGTCTTAGCGGGGGAATGGCGGGCAGCTCGCGCTGGTGGGTCTTTCGTTATCTGGATTCCCGAGCGGCGCCTGCGTCGAAAGCACGGTCGGAAAAGAATCACCGCCAAGGAGCGGCCGATTCCTCATGAATGTCCGCATCCTCCTGCCTCGCGGCTTGCTGGTCCTGCCCCTTTTCTTCTGCTTCTGCTCCTGCGCCAACACGACCTACATTCCGTACAAAGGGGGAGCGCGGACCGTCGGCAAAGGAGCAAGCCTCCACAAGGTGGACGGGATCGACTTTTGGACCGACGGCCTGCCTCCGCGCCCGTACAAGATCGTCGGAGTCATCCACGATAGCCGCAGCGGCCTGCGGAAGAGCACCTTACCCCGCGATTTGGCCAAGGTCGCCAAGAAGATGGGGGCGGATGCGATCCTCGAATACCACGATTATGCCCTGCAGATGGGAGGAGCCACCGCGGCGGCCGGTGCCGCCGCCGGCAATATGATCTGGGTCGGATCCGTCGTCGCGGCGACCGGCCCGGGCTTCCTCGTCGCCGGACCCGCCGTCATCGCCCTCGGCGCGGCCCAAGGCGGGACTTCCCGCTGGTGGGCCGCCAAATATCTTCCGGAAGAGCCTAAACCCACGGCCGCCCCCTCCGAAACGCCCGCCGCCGCTCCGAACCCGGGAACCCCTTCCACGGCAGCTTCCTCGCAGCCTCGGCCTGCCGGCCCGGCTCCGGAAGCGAGCACCCCATAACGGCGTCCTCGGAACTCCCGCCTTTCGCAACCTTCCCCCATCCGGCCGAGAGGCTATTCCCCGCGAATTTCGGAATTACGCCGCCCGAAACTTGCCGGCGGGTTCGCAATTCGTCCGTGCGGCGGCGACCCGTCAACCGGTCTTGCCGACAAGCGAGGCCGCTACCCGCGGCCTCCTTTCCCCGCAACAGCTGCAACGCAAAAAAAGCCCCCTTCCGCTCCGAGGAGCGGAAGGGGAGCCAACCCTGGCAACGACCTACTCTCGCACGCCCTATCGGCGCACTACCATCGGCGATGACGCGTTTCACTTCCGTGTTCGGGATGGGAACGGGTGGTTCCACGTCTCTATGGTCACCAGGCCTCTGCCGGTCGTTGCCGTGCCGCAGACGCCTGGCCGAAGCCGTTCCTTGAAAACTACAGGCAAACAGAAGATCGGCCGCATAGCCTGCCGTGCCAAAAAGCCGATCAGGTAATTAGTACCGCTTCGCTGCACGCATTGCTGCGCTTCGACGTGCGGCCTATCAACGTGGTGGTCTACCACGACCTTGATGGGGAGACCTAATCTTGGGGAAGGCTTGGCGCTTAGATGCTTTCAGCGCTTATCCTTTCCGGACATAGCTACCCGGCGCTGCATCTGACGACACAACCGGAACACCAGCGGTCCGTCACTCCCGGTCCTCTCGTACTAGGGAGTGAATCCCTCAAGTCTCCTGCGCCCACAGTGGATAAGGACCGAACTGTCTCACGACGTTCTGAACCCAGCTCGCGTACCGCTTTAACCGGCGAACAGCCGGACCCTTGGGACCTTCTCCAGCCCCAGGATGCGATGAGCCGACATCGAGGTGCCAAACCGGGCCGTCGATATGGACTCTTGGGCCCGATCAGCCTGTTATCCCCGGCGTACCTTTTGTCCGATGAGCGATGGCAATTCCACATTCAACCACCGGATCACTTGGTCCTACTTTCGTACCTGCTCGACCCGTCGGTCTCGCAGTCAAGCTCCCTTCTACCCATGCGCTCGACGCACGATTGCCAACCGTGCTGAGGGAACCTTGAGAACTCCTCCGTTACCCTTTAGGAGGAGACCGCCCCAGTCAAACTGACCCGCTGCCATTGTCCCAAGGCCCGCTTCCGGGCGCTTGGTTAGAATCCCCACCATGGAAGGGTGGTGTCTCATTGGCGACTCCACCTTCCCCGAAAGGAAGGCTTCGCAGTCTCCCACTTACGCTGAGCATCCATAGCAAAGATCCAGTAACAGCTTACAGTAAAGGTGCACGGGGTCTTTCCGTCCTACTGCGGGTAGGCGGCATCTTCACCGCCACTACAACTTCGCTGAGCCTCTCTTTGAGACAGTCGTCAACTCGTTACACGATTCGTGCAGGTCGGAACTTACCCGACAAGGAATTTCGCTACCTTAGGACCGTTATAGTTACGGCCGACATTCGCTGGGACTTGGGTTCGGAGCTTCACCGGGCCGAAGCCCGGCTGACCCCTTGCCGTAATCTTCCAGCATTGGTCACGTGTCACACCCTATACGTCGTCTTCACGACTTGGCAGAGTGCTGTGTTTTTGTTAAACAGTCGGTTGACGCTGTTCACTGCGGCCCCTTGCGGGGCGCCCCTTCTTCCGAAGTTACGGGGCTAATTTGCCGAGTTCCTTAAAGAGATTTAACTCACGCGCCTGAGTATACTCTACCCACCCACCTGTGTCGGTTTGCGGTACGGGCGCCTTAGTATACACGCGGGCTTTTCTTGGCACCGTCTTTGAAGAATCCCGTCAGGATTGCTCCCTCCGGTCCCCTTGCGAGACAAGGTAGTTCATCACCTCGCTCTTCTCCGACGATGCGTCCCCCGCGCTTAAATGTCGGCGGTGCTGGAATATTAACCAGCTGGACATCGCTTACGCCCTTCGGCCTCAGCTTAGTTCCCGACTAACCCTGGGCGGACGAACCTTCCCCAGGAAACCTTGGGTTTACGGCGGATCGGATTTTCACCGATCTTATCGCTACTCATGTCTGCATCCTCACTTCCCAGCGCTCCACGGTCGGTTCCCCTTCCGCTTCACAGCACTGGGAACGCTCCCCTACCACTCCCGCCGGTCGAAACCCGCGGAAGTCCGCGGCTTCGGTATGCAGCTTATCGCCAATCATTTTCGGCGCTGGATCTCTCGGTGAGTCAGCTATTACGCACTGTTTAAATGGTGGCTGCCTCTAAGCCAACATCCTCACTGTCTGTGAAACCCAACATCCTTTCCACTTAGCTGCATTTAGGCACCTTAGCCGGCGATCTGGGCTGTTTCCCTCTCGTCGATGAAGCTTATCCCTCACCGACTTACTCCCGTGCTTCGCCCTGTGGCATTCAGAGTTTGGTTAGATTCGGTACCCTGGTGTGGGCCCTAGTCCATCCAGTGCTTTACCTCCACAAGTCAGCGCACGAGGCTAGACCTAAATCTATTTCGGGGAGAACCAGCTATCAGGGGGTTTGATTAGTCTTTCGCTCCTACCCACAGTTCATCGGAGACGTTTTCAACCGTCACCCGTTCGGACCTCCATCACCGGTTAGAGTGACTTCATCCTGACCATGGGTAGATCACCTCCCCTTCGGGTCTACTGCTTGCGGCTAAACGCCCTATTCGGACTCGCTTTCGCTTCGCCTCCATCCCATTAGGACTTAGACTCGCCACAAACAGTAACTCGCAGACTCATTAAGCAAAAGGCACGCCATCACCCTTTCGGGCTCTGACACCTTGTAGGCACATGGTTTCAGATCTATTTCACTCCCCTCGCCGGGGTTCTTTTCACCTTTCCCTCACGGTACTGGTTCACTATCGGTCGCTGACACGTATTTAGCCTTACGCCGTGGTCGGCGTTGCTTCACGCGAAGTTTCACGTGCATCGCGTTACTCAGGATTCCGCCGGGCGTTGCTTGGTTTTCGGCTACAGGCCTCTCACCTTCTCTGGGGCGACTTTCCATCCGCTTCGCCTAACCGCACAACTGCCCATACGGCGGTCCTACAACCCCGGACGGCAAGCCGTCCGGTTTGGGCTGTTCCGCTTTCGCTCGCCACTACTTACGGAATCGCGTTCGCTTTCTTTTCCTCCGCTTACTGAGATGTTTCACTTCAGCGGGTTCGCTCTTCCGGCCTATGGATTCAACCGGAAGTGACGCGACATTACTCGCGCCGGGTTACCCCATTCGGAAATCCTCGGATCACAGCGTGCTTCCCGCTCCCCGAGGCTTATCGCAGGTAGCCACGTCCTTCATCGCCGTTCAGCGCCAAGGCATCCACCATGCGCCCTTAGTAGCTTTTTTGCCGTCTCTCGAGCATCCACGCTCATGCGCGGATCCCTTCAAGACATCGGCAGAAGCTATAATGGCTTCTCTTCTGTTGCCTGCAGTTTTCAAAGAACGGCTTCGCCACGACGGCAAGGGAATGAAGGCCAGAACCTCCCGCGTTCCCCGCGGATTCCGGCCTCCATGCCGCTGCCCTTCGACTCCTGGGCCTGACTGGGCTCGAACCAGTGACCCTGCGCTTATCAAGCGCATGCTCTAACCAACTGAGCTACAGGCCCCTGGGAAGGCAATACCGAGTGTCGCCACGAATTGGAGGCAAGGGGATTCGAACCCCTGACCTACAGCTTGCAAAGCTGCCGCTCTACCATCTGAGCTATGCCCCCGATTTCTGCGGGGGTGCATCTTTTGCACCCGCCCAGACGCTGACGACTTCCTACGAAGCAGAATTGAATTGTGCGTGACGCCCGTGGAAGCCCTTGCGGACTCCCGCTTCCCTTGACGAGCTTCCTCGCAAGGGAAGTCGACCTAGTCCTGACGGTCGTGGAAGGATCTGGGTCCTTCTCCGACCCGGACTTGCTCCTTAGAAAGGAGGTGATCCAGCCGCAGGTTCCCCTACGGCTACCTTGTTACGACTTCATCCCAATTACCAGCCACACCTTCGACGCCCGAGAGAGCGGCTTCGGGTGCAACCAGCTTTCAGGATGTGACGGGCGGTGTGTACAAGGCCCGGGAACGTATTCACGGCGCCGTAGCTGATGCGCCATTACTAGCGATTCCGGCTTCATGAAGGCGAGTTGCAGCCTTCAATCTGAACTGGGCCCGGTTTTGGGGATTTGCTACACCTCGCGGTCTTGCGTCCCACTGTGCCGGGCATTGTAGCACGTGTGCAGCCCTGGCCATAAGGGCCATCCTGACTTGACGTCATCCCCACCTTCCTCCCCCTTGAAGGGGGCAGTCTGTCCAGAGAGCCTTTCGGCAACAAGACACAGGGGTTGCGCTCGTTGGGGGACTTAACCCAACATCTCACGACACGAGCTGACGACAGCCATGCAGCACCTGTGCAGCTCGCCCTTGCGGGCCATCCCGTTTCCGGGACTGAACGCTGCATGTCAAGGCCAGGTAAGGTTCTTCGCGTTGCATCGAATTAAGCCACATGCTCCACCGCTTGTGCGGGCCCCCGTCAATTTCTTTGAGTTTTAGCCTTGCGACCGTACTCCTCAGGCGGTGCGTTTAATGCGTTAGCTTCGGCACCGACGGGGTCGAATCCGCCAGCACCTAACGCACACCGTTTAGGGCTAGGACTACCGGGGTATCTAATCCCGTTTGCTCCCCTAGCTTTCGTGTTTCAGAGTCAGGTTTCGTCCAGGAAGCCGCCTTCGCCACCGGTGTTCCTCTCGATATCTACGCATTTCACTGCTACACCGAGAGTTCCGCTTCCCCCTCCGAACCTCTAGCTAGGTAGTTTCGAACGCAGTTCCTCCGTTAGGCAGAGGGATTTCACATTCGACTTTCCTAGCCTCCTACACACCCTTTACGCCCAGTAAATCCGAGCAACGCTTGGGACCTCTGTATTACCGCGGCTGCTGGCACAGAGTTAGCCGTCCCTTCCTCTCCGCATACTATCAAGCCTCCCGACTTATTCGGCCGGAAGACCTTGTTCTGCGGTGACAGGAGTTTACAACCCGAAGGCCTTCCTCCTCCACGCGGCGTCGCTCCATCAGGCTTTCGCCCATTGTGAAAAATTCTCGACTGCTGCCACCCGTAGGTGTCTGGGCCGTGTCTCAGTCCCAGTGTGGCTGGCCATCCTCTCAGACCAGCTACCCGTCATCGCCTTGGTGGGCCATTACCCCGCCAACTAGCTGATAGGACGCGGGCTCATTCGGAAGCGCGAGGCCCTTTCGGGTCCCCCGCTTTAATCCGGCGAAACCGGACCACATGCGGAATTACCCCGGCTTTCGCCGGGCTATTCCCCACTTCCGAGTAGATTCCCACGCGTTACTCACCCGTTCGCCACTGAACCTGCCTCCTATTGCTAGAAGACAGGCTTCGTGCGACTTGCATGTCTTATCCACGCCGCCAGCGTTCGCTCTGAGCCAGAATCAAACTCTCCGTAATGAAGAGATGATGCTGACGTCCCGGCCTAAGCCGGGTTTCCGCCCTTCCTCCGTTTCCGAAGGTCGGGCGCGTCACAAAGCTCTTTTGCTATGGGCGTCCCGCACAATTCAATTCTGTTTCGCCTTGGCGAAACCATTTTCAAAGATCGTCCTCCACGCCTTCCCGCATGGAGCCGCCGTATTTCCGGCGAGGAAGAATAACTTTGCCGAAAGGCGCTTCGGTTGGCAAGCCCTTTTCCTCAAAAAAAGTGCCTGCCGGACGCCGCGCCATTCCGGCTGCCGGGGAATAAACACCTACCCGGAGATTTGACAAGATCCGATCCTCGATCCATGGGATACTTCGCTCGTGAGCGACCCTTCCGTCCCCCAGGCCGCCCCGCAACCTCCCGTGCCCTTCCGATCTCCGCCGAGCGGTGCATGCTCCTGGAGGCTCCCATTGCTTTTCGCCCTGCTTTCGCTCCTGCTTTCCCTCGCCGGCTCCTCCCTCCTGCCCCTGATCGATCGCGACGAGCCGCGGTTCGCCGAAGCGGCACGCGAAATGAGCGAGCGACACGAATGGTGCCTGCCCTACTTCAACGGTGCCTACCGCTTCGATAAGCCTCCCTTGATTTACTGGCTGATAGGAATCAGCTTCCGCACATTCGGAGAAAACGAGCTCGGAGCCCGGATGCCGTCGATCTTCTTCAGCGCTCTTCTCTCCCTTTTGATGTTTCTGATGGGAAGATTCTTCTTCGGCCTTCGCGGAGGCGTGGTGGCCGCCCTGGCGAGCGCCACCTCTCTTCAGGTTTTGATCCACGGCCGGCTCGCCGTGGCCGACATGCCCATGATCGTCTCGGTCGTCGTGGCCCAGTGGGCGATTCTCCGTCTCCTGGGAGGAGGGGACCGCCACTGGTTCTGGCTGCTTTGGGTCGCTCTCGGCCTTGGCTTTCTCGCCAAGGGTCCCGTTGCCTGGGCCGTCCCCCTTGGAACCCTCCTTCTCTGGCGACTCCTCCTCTGGAGGAGGCCCGTTGCCTGGACCCGACTTGATCTCCTCCCGGGCGTGCTGGTCGCGACAGGGATCGTGGCTCTCTGGGGCATCCCGGCCATCCTCCGGACGCACGGGGCCTTCTGGTCTCAGGGAATGGGCGAGCACGTTTTCCACCGCGGACTCGAATCCTTCGACGGCCGGCCCCATTTCTGGGGCTACTATCTTCTTTCCTTCCCCCTGAGCCTTTTCCCCTGGTCGGCGTTCCTAGGCCCTGTTCTTGCCTCGCTTCGGGAAGACCGCTCCGCCCGTTCCGCCTTTCTGGCGTCCTGGTTTCTGACTCCTTTCCTCCTCTTCACGCCGTACGCAACGCAGTTGCCCCACTATCTGCTGCCCGGGTTCCCCGCCTTCTTCCTTCTGCTAGGCCGGGCTGCGACAACGCACGGACGCCTCGGCCCGGCATCCGCGACTCTATTCTGGTCCGTCTGGAGCGTCGGGTTCCTCGGCGGCTCCTTCGCCCTCTTCGCGACGCTTGCGCGGCCGTGGGAATCCCGTTACGAGCCCCTGCGGTATTCTCTTTGGGCGGTCGCCGCCATCCTTTTCTCGCTCTGCGTTCTGGCCCTCGCCGCAAAAGAAGCCTTCTTCCGGGAGCCGCCGGCCTCCCGCCCGACCCGCAGTCCCCGGCTCTTTCTTGCCGCCATAGGAATCGTTGCCCTCCTGGTTCTCGCCGGCGGCTTCCGGCTGCTGGGAGCCTCCCTGAGAAGGGTGGAGCCGGCGCTGGCACTCCGCCCGCTCTGGCAGGCTCTTCCACGGGAAACCGTTTTCCGGGCGAGCGGCTACACGGAGCCGAGCCTTGTGTTCTACTCGGGCCGGAGGTGGATCATAGAAGCGGAAGCCGATCGACCGCTGCCGCCGGAGACAATCCCCTCCTTTTCCGTGCGCCTCCTGCAGGAACGCACACTTTCCGAAGCTCTCCGGTGGCTCTTTTCCGGACGCACCTCTACGGCGTCTTCCCCTCCGGATCCTCCGCTTTCCGCTCCTTCCGGCGGGGCCGGAACCGAGGCGATCCGCATCGAGGGTTTCGACTCGGCTCGCTTTTCCTGGGTCGATTTGGAAGTCCGCTTCCGGCCGGCTCCGAAGGCTTCTTCCGCCGGTCCGCAATGACCTGCCGACTCCGCCTCCGGAAGGATTCCGGGAGCGGAGCTCATGCCCGGATCGAAGGCTCCGACAACCGGAGGATCGTATCGGCCGGCGGCCGGGAATCATCGGGCCCTGGGAAGTCGAGGACATAATGGAGTCCGCGACTCTCCCGGCGCTCCAAAGCGGAGTCGACTACCAAGGACGCGACGAGCACCAGGTTGCGCAGCTCGATCAAATCCGCATTGAGGCGGTAGCTCCAGTAAAACTCACGAATCTCCCTCGCCAGATTCTGGAGGCGCACGCCAGCACGGTGCAGCCGCTTCCTTGTCCGCACGATGCCCACGTAATCCCACATGAGCTCCCGGATCTCCCGCCAGTTGTGCGCCACGACCACCAGCTCGTCCGGATCAGCCGCCGAGCCCTCATCCCACGAGGGAATGGCGACCTTACGCGAAACCGGTCCCGCCGCGATGCTCGCGCGGGCCGCCCGGTAGGAGACAACCATGGCCTCCAAGAGGCTGTTGCTCGCGAGCCGGTTGGCGCCATGCAAGCCCGTGCACGCCACTTCTCCTGCCGCCCATAGGCCCGGCAACTCGGTCCTTCCGTCGACATCCGTGACAACACCGCCGCACTGGTAATGGGCCGCCGGCACCACGGGGATGCGATCCTCCGCCATGTCGATGCCGTACCTCAGGCAGGCGGCGTAGATCGTCGGGAACCTCTCCCGGAGGAACTCCTTCCCCTTGCGCCGAATATCAAGATAGACGCAAGGATGCCCGCTCCGCTTGATTTCCGCGTCGATCGCCCGCGCCACGATGTCCCGTGGCGCCAGCTCGCCTCTCGGATCGGCGTCCAGCAAAAACCGATGCCCCTCGTGGTTGAGCAGCAGAGCCCCTTCGCCGCGCAAGGCTTCGCTGATCAGGAAGCTCTTCGCCTGGGGATGGTAGAGACAGGTAGGATGAAACTGAATGAACTCCATGTTGGCCACCGGCACCCCGGCCCGGAAGGCCATCGCGACCCCATCCCCGGTCGCCACGTCGGGATTGGAGGTGTAGAGGTAGACCTTTCCGCAGCCGCCCGTCGCCAGCAGGGTATGGTGCGCGCAGAAGGCTTCGACGCGGCCCGAAGCCCGGTCGAGGACGTAGCAGCCGACGCACCGGTTCTCGGAGGCATACCCGAGCTTGGCGAGGGTGATCAGGTCGACCGCTTGATGGTCCTCCAGAACCGTGATCCGCGGGTTGGCCCGAACCGCGCGCAGCAGGACCTGCTCGATTTCCCTACCCGTGGCATCGTCTACATGGAAGATCCGGCGACGGCTATGCCCTCCTTCCTTGCCGAGATCCCAGATTTCGCCTCCCTCCCCGGGCCGCGTCGAAAACCGGACGCCCAGCCGGGCCAGATCGCGTATCCGTTCCGGTCCTTCCTCGATGATGGTGCGCACGACCCCTTCCTTGCAGAGCCCGGCCCCGGTATCGAGTGTGTCCTGAATATGCAGTTCGAAGCTATCGGCGCTCGACGCGACGCAGGCCACCCCTCCTTGCGCGTGAAGGGTATTCGACTCCTGCGCGGACCTCTTGGTCAGGATCGCGACCGTCCCCGCTTTCGAAGCCTCGAGCGCATAGAAGAGTCCCGCCAGCCCGCTGCCGATGACCAAAAAGTCGAACTGCTTCGGAGATTCCACGCCGGCCTTACACGCTCATTTCCTCAGGGAAAGCCCGGAGGCCTTCGGCTTCTTGACCCGATGCAGCGTAGGCACGGGCTTCTTCAGATTCCAATAGGTCTGCGCAATCGAGACGAGGTTGTTCACCGTCCAGTAGAGAGGGAGGGCGGCCGCGAAGTTGTAAAAGAAGACAAGGAAGAAGACCGGCATCCACTGCATCATGCGGGTCTGCGGGTTTTCGGCCGCGGGCGAGGTCATCCGAGCGAGAATGATCTGCGTTCCCACCATGATGAGCGGCAGCGGGTTGATGTCCAACCCGAGAACCGGCACGGTCGCCACTGTGTCCGGCCGGGTAAGGTCGTGGATCCATAAGAAAGATTGATGGCGCAGTTCCACCGCGCTCTGCAGCATGGTGTAAAAGCCGATGAAAATGGGGACCTGTACAGCGACCGGCAGGCACCCGCCGAGGGGATTCACCCCGAATTCGCGATAGAGCTTCATCATCTCCGCCTGCATCTTGTCGGGCTGATCCTTGTACTTGGCCTGCAATTCCTTCATCCGGGGGCTGAGCGCCTGCATTTCTTTCATGTGTCGGTTCGCCGCCGATTGGAGGGGCCAGAAGACCGCCTTGATGCAGAGCGTGAACACGATGATCACGAGGCCGTAGTTCGGGATGATCCGATGGAGGTGCACCATGCACCAGACCAGAGGCTTCACGACCCAGCCCCAAAAACCGTAATCCAGGATCCGGTCGCTCCCCGACCCTAGGTTCTTGAGCAACGAGTACTCCTTGGGGCCGGCATAGACCGTAAACGTCGTCGCCAACGCGGAACCGGGCGGCAGAACGACTTCCGGAAAGTACGCCCACGCCTTCAGCCCGGCGGCGGGCTGTCCGCTCCCGCTCCCGGGGAAGTCGGGCAGCGGTTCGCGAACGCAGACGAGGCGGTCGGGAAGCAGGGTTCCGGGCGGGAGGAGCACGGTCGTGAAGAACTGGCTCTTTACCGCAACCCAACGCATCGGTTCCTTCGGGCTGTCGATCAGCGAGCGAGGACCTCTCCATTGTATCCCGAGGATCCCTGCGGGCCCGAAATCCGGAAGGCTGATCCGACCGAGCTTCCCCTGAGCCGAAAACCAGTTCGCCGCAATGGTGGCCGGAGGGTCCTGCCGGTGGATCGGCTCGGCCAGGCCGAGGCAGAGCTTCCACCGAGGGAAGACGGTTTCCCGAGTGGCGGGATTGACCCACTGCTGCTCCAGCCGAATCTCGTATCCTTCGCCCAGCCAATAGCGGCGCCGCAGCTCGACACCGCTCGGCAGCGTTCGAGAGAAGACTACGTCGCGGCCTTCCGCCCGGAATTGATAGGCGGCCAGAGAATCCCCCTCCTCGCCCGCCAAATTCATCACCGGTTCCCGGCCGAAGCGGTTGAGGACCAGCGGCTCGTCCCCGTGCGCGCGGTGATTTTTGAGCTCGACCGAGCGGATGGCCCCTCCCCAGGATGTGAAAAGTACCTTGATCTTCGCATTCTCGAGGACGGCCCTCTGCTCCGGAGGGAGAGCTTCCGGGGCCGAGAAGGATTCTCGAGAGCCGATCACCCCGGCCGCTCCGTTCGCCGCCCCTTCGGACCCTGTGTGCGGCAACTGGATCCCCGCCGGGCCTTGCGCCGCTTGTCCCGGCTTCCGCGCGCTCTGCGTGGGGCGCGGCCCGTAGTGCGTGATCACATACCACTGCCACGCGAAGAGGCCGATCACGCATAGGATCAGCCCGATCCATCCCTTTCGATCCATCGTCTCCTTTCCCCGTCCTTCGCCTACCACCTACCGATCCTCCCCCGTCTTCCTCCCGCCTCGTTCGCAGAGCGCGCAAAAAGCGTCCGGCGCCATGGCAAGCGGGCCGCCCTCTCGATCGGACCGGCCGGGAATCTTCTCCGCGCCCGTGCCGCAACCGTCTGCTCCATGGACGCCCTCTGCGCTCGCGGGGACGGGATCCCACCCGGAGGTCCCCCACGGATGGCACCGGACAAGGCGGCGCAGGCAGAGAGCTAGCCCGCGCCGGTACCCGAAGCGATCCACAGCCTGGAGGCAGTATTCCGAGCAGGTAGGCAGATGCCGGCAGCATCCGTAGAGCCCGAAGGTCTGCCGCAGCGGCGTCAATACCAAGCGATACACCGCCACAATCCAACGCATCCCTAGTTTCCCTTTCCGTGCGCCCGCGCTGACAACCTCGTCATTTTCTCTTTCAAACGCCAGAAGTCGAGCAAAGCCGCCTGCCGCCGAGCGATCCATCCGTAGATGAAGGGATCGTCGGGCCGCCAGATCCAGCGCCGGAACACCTCGCGCATCCGGCGTCGAACCCGATTGCGAACCACCGCGTTGCCGATCTTCCGCGGCGTGGCGAAGAACACGTCTCCTTCGATCGCCGTCTCACGCGGCAGGACGAGCAGGAGCAGGGCGCTATCATGGAAGGGCTTCCCCGCCGCAAAGAAGAGTTGGATGGCGCGGCGCTTTCGTATCGTCTTCGTGGACGGAGGTCGCCGAGTCCGGCTAGGCACCCGTATGGCGGGCGAACTTGCGCTCAACACCCTTCGGCACAAGGCGATACCGGCCTTTCGCCCGGCGTCGCCGGAGCACGATCCGCCCGGTACGCGAGCGGGTCCGCTCGAGAAACCCATGCTGCCGCAGCCGGCACCGTTTCGATGGTTGATAGGTTCGCTTCATTCGTCTTCCCTCACTTTCCCTCGGTCTCTTCCCTACGCTCCCCCCGGGAGCATGTTCTCGGCTCGGCGCCCCGCCGACATCCCTTCGATCAAGCGGTCGACCTGATTGCCGAGAAGATCGATGACCTCTTCCATCGCCCGCCTCGGCTCACCGGGCGAAAACCCCGCCAGCTCGTTCCGCGCACAGGAAAGAATGGCCTCCACCTTGCTGCGAGTCTTCGGCAGCACTCCGTTTTCGGCAAGAAGCGGCAATAGATCCTCCCGGCTGGCAAATCGCCCGCGATGGAAGGCATCGATCAACTCCTCCCGCTCGGGTCCGCTCCTCGAAGCAAGCAGGTAGAGAATCGGAAGAGTCGGCTTTCCGCCTCCCCAATCGGTGCCCAGAGTCTTTCCCGTGAGTTCCTCCTTTCCCAAGAGGTCGAGGCAATCGTCGTAAATCTGATACGCGATTCCCAGGGCCATGCCGTAGCGCCCCAAGGCACGACCGGCTTCTTCCGGCACCCCGTTGAGCCAAGCGCTGACCTCGCAAGGCATCCGAAAAAGCTCTCCGGTTTTCCGCTCGATGATCTCGAAGTAATCTTCCTCCCGGAGACTCCAATCGAAGCGCCGTTGCGTCTGCAGGATCTCGCCGGAGCAGACGGTGCATACCGCAGTCGCCACGCGCTCCACCGAACCTGCCGGCAGCTTGGCGCAAATCCGTAGGGCGTGCGCAAAGAGGGTGTCGCCCAGCAAGACCGACACCTCGTTCCCCCAGCGCGACGTCGCTGTCGGCTCCCCTCGCCGGATGGCGGCTCCGTCGAGGATGTCGTCGTGAACCAGCGTGGCCACATGAATCATCTCAACGACCACGGCCAACGCGACGTGATCGGCACGGATTCCTCCGCTCACTCCCGCGGAGAGCACGACCAAAAGAGGCCGCAGCCGCTTGCCGCGACTCGCGAGAAGGGAGCGGAAGTGCGGGCGGATCCAGGAGTCGATCTCTTCCGCCTGGCGGGAGATCTCCCGGTCGATCTGCTCCAAGGTGTCCTGGAACCCCGCCACCACGCCAAGCCGATCCGCTACGTGCTCTTGCCACTTTTGGTCACTCAGCTTCAAAACGGTCTCCGTTTCCTACCGGGGATTCTTCGCGATGAAAAAGCGCCGACCACCATACGCATCCGAATTTTCTTCTGTCAAACCGGGAGGAGCCGCTTCTTGAGCAGGCAGGAGGCGCACCGCCACAATTTATTAATATAGCGACAAGCCTGCCTCAAAACAGCTCTTTGCACGCGGGTCGCCCATGCCTTTGCCGGAAAAGCCGGACTGCGGCATGCCCCTTCTCTCATAGGCAACGACCATGCCGCATGATAGAGTGGCGCTTGATGCGGACGCAGGCACGATCGCGAATCGGCGGGTTCCTGATCCTCTCCCTCTTGTTGCATCTTCTTCTCACCTATCTCGTCACCTCGGGGATCGGATCGCGGCTCTTCCCGTCGACACCGCCCCCAACCCTCCCCGCCCAGCCTAACCATGCTCCAAATAGTCTCGCCCGACACCTTCATACCCACCGAGGAATGGCAGAAGAGCGATAAGGTCGACCCGCGAACTCCCTTGCAATCGGAACGGAACACCGCTTTACGCAGCGAGCAATCCGGCGCGCTGAAGGATTCCCCCCTTCCTCAGATGCAGGGGAATCCGCGCGCCTCGATGACCTACCAGGATCAGCCGGCGAGCCGCCCCTCTCCGCAGCACCCTTCCGGCCCCTCGCAACCCACCCGCCCGAGCCCGCAGAGCCGGCCCTCGCAGCAGTCTTCTCCGTCGCAGCCCAACCCGGCGCAAAAGTCCGCAGAGCAAGCCAAGACGGCGACGGAGAAGCCGCCCACGGAGAGCCCGAGACAGGAAGAGAAGAAAATCGTCAAGGAGGAAGCGGAGGCTCCGAAAGTCGCCGACCCGCGCCGCCCCGACGTTTTCCCGCGGGATATCCCGGACGCCAAGCCGCTGCTCCCCTTTTCTCCGGAGAAGCCGAAAGAGCCCGATGAGGCCGCAAGCCGGAAACAGGGAGAGAAGATCGCCGAGGAGTCCTCCCGGCCCGAAGCCAAACGCCCGCACAACCAGGATCCGAACGAAGAGAGCCGGCAGCGCCCCGAACAGAAGCCGGAGCCCGAGGCTACCCCCCCTCCCGCTCCCCCTCCTTCCCCGGCTTCGATGCCGAGGCATCGGATGCAGCTCTCCGGCGGGCGCACCGCCGAGATCGGCCCGGCCTCTCCCGCTTCCCGGGAAACAGAGCTAGGCCGTTACAAGGCCCGAATGTACCGGGCCATCGGCTCGCGCTGGTACCTGGAAGTCGAGCAGAACATGGCTCTCCTCGCCCTCGGATCGGTCCAGGTGCGTTTTTATGTCCAGGCCGACGGCACCATCCGCAACCTGCAGATCGTCTCCGAGGAAGGGCGCACCGAGGTTCTCCGGACGATCTCGAACGACGCAGTGCGGCTTTCCGCTCCTTTCGAGCCCTTCTCCGAAGGAATGAAGACCCAGCTGGGCCAGGGGTTCTGGGAGGAGATCACCTTTACGATCTACTAACAGTGACTGCTTCCGCGCTTGCTCCGGGCCCCTGGCGATTTTCGGCTGGCTTTCCGGGCAGGCCCATGCTATCGGAGTTAGGCGCATGCCGCATCCGAAGCCTACCGGTCTTCGCAGACTGAGCGTCGGTTCACTTCCACCACTGAGGCAAGAGAAATGCTCACGCACGCGAACTTCGCTGATGCATTCGGCTCCGTAAGCCGCTTTATCGAAGCCGCCGGAATCTTCATCTACCCGGTCGTCGGCTGCTCCGTCATCGGGTTGGCGGTGATCCTGGAGCGAGGCTTCGCCCTTCGTCGCTCGCGGATCATCCCCGCTCCGCTCGCCCGAGCCATTCAGGAGTTGGGATGGGGGGAGAGCCCCGAGCGCGTAGAAAAGCTCTGTCAGAACCAGAAAACGGTGCTCAGCCGGCTGGCCCGCTCCTGCCTGCAAAACATCACCTGGTCGAAGTTCGAGAACAGCGAAGCCCTGCAGGTAAAGGCGCGCGCGGAGATCGCGCAGCTCGAAAGGGGCCTAGTGATCCTGGAAATCATCACCGGGATCGGGCCGCTGCTCGGCCTTTTGGGCACCCTATCCGGATTGATCACGATCTTCGGCAACGTAGGGACTCACGGAATGGCCACGCAGGGGGCGGCGATCGCTCACGGCATCTCCGAAGCGCTCCACACGACCCTCGCCGGCCTGGCGATCGCGGTCCCCTGCCTCATCGCGCACAGCATCTACACCCGCCGAGTGGAGGCCTTCGGCGTCGAGCTCGAGAATCTCTGCTCGGACCTCCTCGCCAAGATCTACACGGAGGCGCCGGCGCCCGAATATTGAGCCGTTTGGAAAAGGTCGTCCTCTACCCTACCCGCCGTCGGAACACCCACCAAGCTCCGAGCAGCGTGGCTGCTGCAATCAGCACCATGGGAAGGAATTGCGGCCAGACCTCGCCGAAGCCCGCTCCCTCCAGGAACACGCGGCGGGTCACCACCAGGGCATAACGCAAGGGGTTCAGAAGCGTCAGCCACTGGACCAGCTCCGGCATGTTCCGGATCGGGGTGGAAAAACCGGACAGCACGATGGCCGGGCTCAGGAAGAAGAAGCTGCCGAGAAGGGCCTGCTGCTGAGTCATCGAGATCGAGGAAATGATCAGCCCCACCCCGATGGTCGCCAAGCTGTAGAAGGCCAGCCCTACGTAGAGCGCAAGCAGGTTGCCGACGAACGGAATGCGAAACCAGAGGATCGCGGTCAGCAGGATGAGGGTAAGCTCCCCCATGGCCACCAAGAATCCGGGAATCACCTTCCCCAGGACGATTTCCAACGGGGTCATCGGGGTCACCAGCAGCTGGTCGAGCGTGCCCGCTTCGCGTTCCCTGGCAACCGATAGGCCGACGGTCATGATCGACACCACCAGGGTCAGGGTGCCCAGCAACCCGGGAACGATAAACCAGCGGGACTCGAGGTTCGGGTTGAACCAGGCGCGCGGCTGAAGGACGGCCGGCGGCGGCCGCATCCCGTGCGACCGGAGCCAGTCCGCGTTGAAGTCGAGCACGATCTGGTTGACGTAGCCGAGCAGGATTCCGGCCGTGTTCGAGTTCCTCCCGTCGACGATCGCCTGCATTCGAGCCGGAGGGGAGACGAAGAGGTCTCGGCTGAAGTTCCGCCGAACATGGAGAACCAGGAGCGCCTTCTTCCGGTCGATTGCCTTCACGATCTCCTCGTCCGAATGCACGCGGCCCACGCAGCGGAAGACCCGGGAGCCCTCGAACCGGGCGAGCAGGTCGCGCGAGGCGCCGCTGTTTTCCTCGTCAAAGACGACGTAGGCAATCCGGTTGACGTCGAAGGTGGCGCCGTAGCCGAAAACAATCAGCTGGATCAGCGGCGGGCCGATCACGACGAACCGGCTCCGCTTGTCGCGGAAGAGCGCCAGGAGCTCCTTGACGATCAGGCCGAAGATACGCCGCATGGTTGGTGCCGGTTCATTCCAAGCTGCGCCGGGAGATCCTCCAAGCGATCCCGAGGAAGAGAGAGGCCATCAGGGAGAGCGCCGCCAGATTCGGCACGATCACGCTCCAGACGTTCCCGGCAAGAAAGATCGTCTGGAGCAGGGCCACGAAATACCGGGCGGCAAAGAGATAGGTGAAGAGGCGGATCGGCCCGGGCATCGAGCCGATGTCGAAAATAAAACCCGAGAGGATGAAGGCGGGCAGAAAGGTCGCGACGACCGCCACCATGCTTGCCAGGAAGGTGCTTCGAAACGCGGTGGAGATGACAAGACCCATCCCCAGCGAAGAAAGCAGGAAGAGCGCCGCGGCCAGGAAAAGCACCCAGGGCGAGCCGACGAGCGGCACCCCGAAAAGACCGACCGCCATCCCCACGGAGACCGCCATTCCTCCCATGCCGAGAACAAAGTAGGGACCGATCTTGCTCCAGAGGATCTCGGACACCGACACAGGAGTCGAGAGGAGGGCTTCCATGGTCCCCCGCTCCCACTCCCGCGCGATCACCAGCGCGGTCAACAGTGCGCCGACCAAGGTCATGTTGATCACGATCACCCCCGGGGCCAGATAGCGCCGGCTTTCGAGCGCCGGATTGAACCAGATGCGGCTTTCGACATCGACGGGGGTGAGGATCGGCTCTCCCGAGGTCTTCGCCTCCCGGTCGAGCCATTGACCCCAGACTCCTTGAAAATATCCTTCCAAAAGCCGCGCCGTATTCGCATCGACTCCGTTGACGATCAGGGAGATCGGTGCATTTCCCTCGCGCAGTCCGCGCCTGGTGAAATCGCCCCAGAGCCAGAGAATTGCCTCCACCTTGGTCCGGTTCATCGCCTCCTCGGCGGCCTCGATGGTGGCGTACGGATGGGGAGCGAAGTAGCGCGACTGCTCGAGGCCCGCCACGAAGCTTGCCGTAAGCGGGTTCGGCCTATCAACGACGACTCCGATGGGGAGTCGCAGGGCGTCCAGAGAAATTCCGTAGCCGAAGAGGAGGAGCAGGATGGCGGGTAGAACGACTCCGATTCCGATGCTGGCCGGATCCCGGCGGATCTGCATCCACTCCTTCCGCCAGAGCGCGCCCAAGCGCATCGGCGCGAAGCTCATCCCTCCCCCCTGCTCCGTTCGATCAGGCGGACAAAAGCCTCTTCCATCGAAGGCTCCGGTGTTTGCGCCGTGCGAAACGGCGCCTTGATATCGCCGGGAGTTCCTTCGGCGAGGATGCGCCCTTCGGCGATAATGATCAGCCGATCGCAAAACTCCGCTTCTTCCAGATGATGGGTCGTGATCAGCACCGTGACCCCTTTCTGCGCCATTTCCCCGATCCTCAGCCAGAGCTCCTCGCGAGCGAACGGGTCCATACCCGACGTCGGCTCGTCCAGGAAAAGCACGTCGGGCTCGTGCAAGAGCGCGCAGGCGAGAGCCAGCCTCTGCTTGAAGCCCAGGGGAAGCTCTTCCGCGCTCGCGTCGCGGTACGGCGCCAGCTCGAACTCCTCTTCCGCCCAGCCGATCCGTTCGGTCTGCGCCTTCGGCGACAGACCGTAGGCCCTGGCAAAAAATTGCATGTTCTGCCGGACCGTCAGAGAGCCGTAGAGCGAGAATTTTTGCGCCACATACCCGATCCGGGCCCGTGCCGAGGCCGCTCCGGTTCGGAGGTCGACGCCGGCCACCCGGGCGACGCCGGACGAAGGGGGAAGCAGCCCGCAGAGCATGCGAAAGGTCGTCGACTTCCCGGCGCCGTTGGGTCCGAGAAGCCCGAAGACCTCTCCGGCCCGCACCTGAAAGCTGATCTTCTTCACCGCCTCAAACGTGCCGAAGAACCGGGAAAGATCCCGCACGACGATCATCTCCTCCCCCGCTCGGGCGGGATGGTCCATCGAAGCCGTCCCGGGCGCGCGCGACTTGTTCCGGCCCTCCTGCTTCTCGCCGAGGGCGGCCAGGAATCCGTCCGAAAACCGGGGCGCGGCCGGCTCCGCCCGATAGCCGCCCAACCCGCTTGCCTCCAGCCGTCCCACAAGCGAACCGTCCGCCATGAGGACCCGGACCCCGCTCCCTTCGATCGAGGAGCTCAAGATGCCGGGAATCCGCGCAAGCCGGGAATGGAGGGGCCGCGGCCCGAGCCCGTTCGACTCGACGCGGAACGTCCTTCCGGCGGCGCGGGCGGCGATCGCCGCGGGCTCCCCCACGCTCAAGAGCTTTCCCTTGGACAATAGGATCACCTGCTGGCAAAGCTCGGCTTCTTCGAGGTAGGAGGTGCTCACGAAGATCGAGAGGCCCATCTCCTCCCGCAGCCGGAAGAGAATGGCCCAGAGCTCCCGCCGGGAAAGGGGATCGACGCCTACCGTCGGCTCGTCCAAAAGCAGAAGCCTCGGCCGCCCCAAGAGCGTGCAGACCAGTCCCAGCTTCTGCTTCATCCCTCCGGAAAGGCGGCCCGCCAACCGGTCGGTGAAGGAAGCCAAGCCGGCCATGTGCAAAAGCTCGGAGAAGCGAGCCGCCCGCGCCGATTTCGGCGCGCCTTGCAGATCGGCATAAAGTTCAAGATTTTCGGCGACGGTCAGATCCTCGTAGAGACCGAACCGCTGAGGCATGTACCCGAGCCATGAGGCCAGCTCCTGCTGCTGCCGGCCGGGATCCAGCCCCAGGACCGTGACCCGCCCTGCGTCGGGCCGGAGCAGGCCCGTGACGATCCGCAAAAGTGTGGTCTTCCCGGCACCGTCCGGTCCGACCAATCCCGTGATCCGGCCGGAAGCGATCTCCACCGAGATTCCCTCGAGCGCCACGACGCTCTTCGCTCCTTTTCCGAAGCGCTTGGCAATTCCCTCCAGGGAAATGCAGGGCGATCCGCTCATTTCGGGTCAATCCAAGCCGCATGGAGGCGGGGGCGGCGGATAGGGCTGGCTTCGGCGAATCTTCACCGTCGTCGGCATTCCCAGGCGGAGCCGGTGATCCGGATTGCAGGCATAGACGCGCACCTCGTAGACGAGCCGCGTCCGCAGCTGCGGAGTTTCGACGTTCTTGGGCGTAAATTCCGCCGTGGGGGAAATATACCCGATCCATCCGGAAAAGGCCTGTCCCGGATAGCTGTCGGTGTAAATCTCGGCCCGCATTCCCGGAAAGATCTTGCCCAGGTCCGGCTCGGGCACGTAGACGCGGGCCCAAACCGGATTGTCGAGAGCTACCGTGAAGACCGGGGCCTGCGGCGTCACCATGTCCCCGGGCTCCAAAATCCGCACTTCGATCACCCCGTCCTTGGGCGCCACGAGCTTCCCGTCCTGAAGCTGCCTCCGAGCGAGGACGAGCGCCGCTTCGTCGGCTTTTAGTCGATCCCGGGCCTCCTTCAGTGCGGCAACCGCGTTGTCCCGTTCCTGGAGGGAGACGTATCGGTCCTTGGCCAACGCCTCGGTGCGCCGATAGGTGATTTCGGCGTTCTCCAGAGCCGCCTGATCCACGCGCACGGTCGCCTCGGCCTTGCGCACGGCATCCTCCAGGCGCGAGAGATCTAATTCGGCCAGGACCTGGCCTTTCCGGATCCGGTCGCCTTCCCGGACGAACATCCGCTCGATGCGGCCTTCGTCGTAGAACGCCAATTGGATTTCGCGAATGTCGATGTTCCCGTAGAAGACAAGCCATTCCTTGGCTTCCAGCCCGGCACGCCACCAGAAGAAGACGGCGGCGGCCAGGACGGCGACCGCGAGCAGAGCCAGCCTCAGGAACATCCGCTTGCGACTCGGGAACTCTGCCTTTTTCGTCACCGGATGGTCCGCCATCATCCCCCTTCACCGCTTCCGGAGCAGATCGTTCAGGGCACGGATGTCCTCCACCGTGAGCACCCCTGCCGCTCCCTTCAATTGCACTCGATCGAGCAGATGGTTGTAGAGGGCGACGTAATAGTCCCTCCGCGCGCTGCCGTAGTCGGTGATCACGGTGAGCAGGTCGACGACGGAACGGGTTCCGATCTCGTAACCCTTCCGGGTCCCGTCCAAGCTCGTTTTCGCCGACTCCACGGCGGTTGCCGCGCTTTGCAGCTGCGAAACACTGCTCTGCAAGTTTAAAAAGGCCTCCTCGGTGTCGAGCTTGACCTGATCGATGGCGTTATCGAGATACCGCTGGCTCGCCCGCGCCTGGGCCTTCGCCTGCTTGACCCGAGCGCCGATTTGGCCGTCGAAGAACGGAACCGAAAGCGTAAGGAAGCCCGCTTCGGACTGGATGTTGAGCGGCACCGCGTTCACCCCGAGCGCCGCCGACGACCCCACCACGGAGAGCACGGGCCATTGCGCGCGCCGGTTCTGCTCGATCTGCTGGACCGCCGCCGCCAGAAGGGAGCGGGCTTGATGGAGAAGCGGCTGATTGTCGACCGCGGTTTTGGTCCAAATATCGATCTGATCCGGTTGCGGTCCGAGCGGCTGGATCTCCCCCACGTCCGCGAGCTTTCCGACCGGGCCGTGCGTGATCCGTTCCAAGACCTTTCGGGCAATTCCGACCGCATTGGTCGCCGTCGTCAAGTTCGATTCCGCCGCGTCGAAGCGAGCCTTCGCTTCCGAAGCGGCGATGACATCGCCCCGCCCGACGGCGAGAAAGGCGGTCGCCTGCTTCCAGACGCTCTGAAAAAGCTCCCGCTGCTCGGCGGCCACCCGCTGGTTGGCTTCGGCCTGAAGCACGGTCAGATAGGCCTGGACGACCCGGAGGATCATCTGCTGTTCCTGGTAAAGAACCATCGCATGCTGCGCCTGTGCTTGCGACTTCGCGACCCGCAATGCCGCGATGCTCTGCCCGTCGAGAAGTGGTTGCGTCAGCAGCACGGTGTAGTATTCGGCGGTCGTGCCGGTCGCGAGGCTGAAAGCGTTCCCAAAGGAGAGATTGAGGCTTGCGACCCCCGCTCCGCCGTAAGCCTGCATCTTCGGTCCGAGCGCCCAGCGGGCCGCCGAAATCCCCGCCGAGTTTGCGTTCAGGAGGTCTTTCTCCCGTGCCAGGAGGGGATCGGTTCTCGCCGCCTGCCGAAAGACCTCGAGCAGGTCCTCGGCATGGCCCGGGGCTGGAGTCAAGAAGCCGAGCAGGACAAGAACCCGGCAAACCCGCAGGAGCCCCGCGGCAACTTCACCGGCCTTCGCGGCCGAACCGCTTCGGCCGCAACCTCCTCCATGCGCCGGAAACCGTCTCCTCACCGGCGGGTTCCCCCTCTCTTCGGTCCTTCGCCCGCAGCTCCCGCTTTTCTCCAATGCGCCGGCCCTCCCGGTCCGCCCGGGGATCTTTCTTCCGGCGGCCCGCTCCCACCGCTCCTAATCGCTCGGCAGCGGCTCGTCCGACTCCGTGCGGCTCTTTTTGCCGCTCTTCTCGGCCGGACCACCGCTATAGGGCTTCTCGAGCTCTTGGATAAGAACCCTCGCCTTCGCAGGGGGCCGAACCTTCCCCGTCAGGATTTCCTCGGGGCTCACCTCCCGCCCGTAGTACTGCCGATTGGTCTCCGGAGCCTCGGCGATCACCGTCCCTTCGAGCGACAGCCCTCCGAAGATTCCCTGGCTGCGGCTATAGGTATACACCGCGGCAAATGGGGTCACCGATCCCTCGGCGGTCCGGCCCACCGGGCCTGCCGCCGCGCTGATGCTGCCGCCCAGGGTCACGTTGCCGCCGTGCGCGAAGGCCAGGATGGCCTCCCGGGTATTCAGGACGAGCACGAAGTCGGTCAGGTTGGCACCCACCTGGAAGCCGAACCCGAGGCCGCCGGTAGCGATCGCGGAAGGCCCGGACCAGCCGCCGTCTGTCCGCGCGATCACCAAGCCCCGGCCTCCGCGGGCGCTGACCAGAAAGCCCGCCTTGATCACCGTGAGGATGGCGAAGCCCTTGGCATTGCGGAAGACTGCCGGCGGGATCTCCTCCTCGGGCAGCGACCGGAAGCTGCGGATGATTTCGGCCGCTTGCACCACGCTATTCTGAAGATCCCACGCCCAGGAGCGGCCCGTCCCGAGGGCGATCCAGAGCATGACGACCGCCAGGATTCCGGTTGCCTCTCTTTTCGCCCCCACGATCCTCCCCTTCCTCCTCTTCTTGTCGCCCGGACGATCCTCGGCTTGCCGGCGCAGCACCGTTATCGGCCCGCGGAGCGCGGAAGGCAAGTGCCGACCTCCGTCGGCTTCCAGGCGCCGCGGCGCTTCGTTTTTCTTTTCCTGCGGCCGGAAGCAAGGCACACTTCAATCGGGCACCCCGCGAGGTCGCGCATGAACCTACTTCTTCCGACCTTCCTCGCCCTCCTCCTTTTCGGGGTCGAGAGGTCTTCCGCCCAAACCACCCAGCCGATCGTCGAGCAGCCGACGCTTGCGGAGAGCGAACGGATCCGGGCGATCGCAAAACCGGTCGCGCAGACGCTCCTGACGACGATCCGCGAGGAGCTCACCCGAGCCTTGGCAAAGGGAGGACCGGTCGGCGCGATTTCGGTCTGCCGGATCCAAGCGCCGGCGCTTACTACCGAGGTGCGCGAACGGGCGCGCCCCCCCGGGGCGATTTTTCTGCTCAAGCGCACCTCCAACCGCGTGCGCAATCCTGCGGATGCGCCTGATCCGGTCGAACAGCAAGCTCTCCGGATTTATCTAGAAGCGGAGTCGCGGCACGAACCGCTCCCCCCCGATCTGCTGCAGAAGGTGGTGGCGGAGGGCAAGACGACCTACCGCTACTACCAGCCGATCCGGATCACCGGCCTCTGCCTCTCCTGCCACGGAGATCCGGCCTCCTTTTCGCCGGACCTCAAAGCCGCGCTCCGCGCAAGCTACCCGGAGGATCGGGCGACCGGATACAAAGACGGAGACTTCCGCGGCCTCGTAGTCGTCGGCGTGAACCTGCCTTGAACCCCGTTCCCCTATCCTGCATGCGCGACCTCGCCAGCCCGTGAAGATCCTCTCGCGCTACTTGTATGCCTCCTTTCTGAAGCCCCTTCTCTTCTCGATCGTCGGCTTCCTTTCGCTCCTGGTTTTGGCCGATCTCTTCGGCTCGCTCGAGGACTTTATCACCAACAAGACCCCGACGGCGATCGTGGTCTCCTACTACACCGCCTTCCTGCCGGCCGCGCTGATCATCGTAGCACCCCCGGCCACGCTCTTCGCCGCCCTTTATTGCCTGATGCAGTTCCAGCGGCACAGCGAGTTCATCGCTATGCAGAGCTGCTGCGTCCCCTTGAGCCGCATTTTTCTCCCGTTCCTGGTCGTGGGCGTCGGCCTGACCGTCGCTCTCCTCGCCATCCAGCTCGGTCCCGGCGGCAACTCCCAAGCCAGGCGGGACCAGATCATGGAGCAGATCAAGGGCAACCGCTCCGCCGTGACCTCGGTCCGGGGGATGATCTTCCGGGAGGCGGGCCGGCATCGGATCTGGTACTTCCAGGAGCTCGATCTCGGGGCCAAAGAAGCCCGTAACCTCGAGGTGATCGTGCAGAACGTGCTCGGAGCGGATCAAAAAAAATACTTCGCGCGCCTCGGGCGGTGGAAGGACGGCCACTGGACCCTGATCGACGTGAATCGAGTCGACTACGACGCCGCCGGCAACTTCCGCAGCTCCACCCTCTTCCCCGAACTCGCCCTGCCCGCGTGGGACACCCCGCCGCAGCGTATGGTCGCCCTCGAGACCAAGCCCAGGGATCTCGATGCCCGAGAGCTCTGGAAGCTGATCGCCAACCCGGGACAACTTTCTCCGCGCACGCTGGCCCCTTACAAGATCCAGTTCTACAACCTCTTCGCCGAGCCGTGCTCCGCCTTCGTCCTCCTCCTGCTCGGACTCTCGGAGGGAGCCCGGCTCAACCGGCGCCACCCGACGGCCGGGGTCTTCCACGCGATCTTCATCCTGATCGCCTTTTTCCTGGTTTACCGCTTCTTCCTCATCCTAGGCCAGGGCTCCCGCCTCCCCGCCCCTTTGGCCGTGAGCCTGCCGCTCGCCGGCTTCTTGATCTTCGGTCTCCTCCGCTTAGCGCCCCTCTTCGGCATCGATCTCCCGCGCCCGTTTCGGAGATAGGCCGGCCAACCGATCCATTTCGCTTTTCGCTTTTATGAGGCCCCGGCGGCGGATTTCCCCTGACTTGCCCTTCGCGGCGCTCCTTTTTCTCTGCTTCCTGCTTCCCTCCGGGGCCGACGGACAGGAGCCGGCCTTTGCACCGTCGGCCGCCGCCCCGCAATCGCCGGCCGTGCTGCCCGAAGTGTCCGTGACGGCGGCGGCTCCCCCCGCATCGGACGTCCTGCCGGCCGACACCTCCTCGGTCTACGGGCTCGACCTCTCGGTCCTCGACACCCCGCGGCAGGTGACCCCGGTCAACCAGACCCTGATGCGCTCGGCGGGCATGACCGCCCAAGGCTACATCGACCCCCTGAGCACCGCCTTCCTGGTCCCGGGAGCGATCAGCGAAAACGCCGGTGCCACCATGGCCGCCCCCTCCGTCCGGGGCATGGCCGCGCAGCCCTACATCAACGGCATCCAGTGGACAGCCCTCTATGCGGGCGGGGTGCTCACTCCCTTCAACTGGAACATGGTCGAGTCGGAGGACATCACCGAGGGGCCGGCCAACGCCGTCTTCGGCCAGCAGCAGGCGGCCGGCGGAACGGTCAACTACATCACCAAGCAGCCCTACTTCGACCGCTTCCGCGGCCAGGTCTGGGACACCACCGGCATGTACCAAAACTACATGTGGGGCGCCGACATCGGCGGCCCGGTCGATCAGCAGCACAAGGTCGCCTATCGCTTGAGCTACATGGGCATCGAGAACGGAAGCTACTACCAGCCCGACGTCCACAACGACCAGCAGAACGTCTACCTCGCCCTCGGCGCCCGCCCCACCGACAACTACTCGGTCGACTTCTACTCCGACTTCGGCACCTACGATTTCACCCCCATGTTCGAATGGATGAACCGGCCGACGACGGCCCTTATCCAAAACGGCCTCTACAACACCGGCTCCCTCCCCGTCTCCCAAGTCCAGATCGGGACGGTCGACAACCCCGGCTTCGCCGCCTACGCCGGCCCCTTGGAGCCGATCAGCCGCCGGATGATCGCCAACAACCCCGAGTCCGAAGGACTCGCCTACACCGGCTTCGTCCAGCTCGTCCAGCGCCTCCAGATCGACGAGAGCCTCCAGCTCCGCAACAACACCTTCGCCTACTACGGACGCAACGCAGTGGTCGCTCCCGCCTCCTACTACACCGAAGTCGCCATGGGGGATTACGAAATCGACAACCGGACCGAGATCCTCGCCCAGTTCGCCACCCCGATCGGCTCCGCCAAGGATAGCTCATCCACGGAAAGCGGGCTCCTCGGCGGGCTCCTCCTCCAACACCAGATCGACGCGGGAGTCGAATGGGGCTTCGAGCACAACCTCGACTACGAATCGGAACTCTACTTCGGCAGCGCCAACGCCTGGGACATCCTCCGCACCAACCCCACAACCTGGAACTTCACCCAGACTGCCTTCTTCCGATCCCTCATCCGCAACCCCTCCGCCCCGGGCGGCGGAGAGTGGCCGATCCCCGGAATGCCCGGCGTCTACTTCGAGCCCCTCAACGGAAGCGCCGGAACCACCGACTCCAACTACTGGACCCTCGCCCCCTTCTACCAGCACAACATCCAGATCACCGACAAGCTCTCCCTCCTCTTCGGCGCCCGGGCCACCACCTACTTCGTCTCCAGCCAGACCCCCCCAGGCACCCCGCCCGAGCTCTTCGTCCAAGCCCAAACCGTCCAGGAGCTCCCTATGGTCAACGCGAGTGCGGTCTACAAAATCTACCCCTGGTGGACCGCCTACTTCAGCTACAACTGGATGTATGTCGCCAACGTCGGAGCCGTCGGCGGATTCAACGTCTACCCCACCGGCCTCCCCAATAGCCTCTTCGACCTGCAAGAACAGCTCTTCGAAGGAGGATTCAAGTGGAGCCTCCTCCATAATAAGCTCTACGCCTCCCTCGCCGGCTTCTCGCAGGAAATCCCCCTCTTCAACTTCGTCGACGTCTCCCCCACCCCGGCCACCGTCACCGGGCTCGAAGCCAACCTCACCTACCAACCCGATCGCCACTGGTGGATGCGCACCGGCTACTTCTTCGCCCGCGGCGTCGAAGACTGGTCCGGCCTCCCCTATGGCCCGCCCATGTCCCAAACCTACTCCACCGCCTTCGCCCTCCGGGCCGACCTCCCCCTCAACAACTACGCCAGCTACCCCCCGGGCGACTACCCCTTCATCGGCTGGCCCCAGCAAGTCATCAACGCCATGGTCACCTACCAGGCCGATTCGGGCTTCGGAGCAACCTTGAGCGCCCTCCTCATGAGCCAGCAGTTCCTCGGCTACAACTACGCCACCGCCATCCCCTGGGAATACCTCCTCAACGCCCGAATCTTCTACTCCCAACCCCAATGGGAGCTCTCCCTCTGGATCTACAACCTAACCAACGAGCACTACTGGCTCCCCTATGCCATCGGCTCGATGCCCGACCGCACCAACGACTACGGCGGCATCGTCGCCGGCCTCCCCTTCTGGATCCAAGGCACCGTCGCCTGGAAATTCTAACGCCCCGCCCGCCGGGCCGGACCAAAGCCGCCGAGTCCGAGCAAGCTCTTCTGCCCGGGACAGGGATACCGGCAGCCACATACCGGCAATGGGACATGATCTTCCCGATTCGACGCCCTTCGGGAGCAAAGACCGCAACGGAAAGCAGACCATCGGCAAGCGGCCATCAGCGGCGGCCGGTTCTGGACCGTACTCTTCCCATGGCCGCAAAAAGCGGAGTCGGCATCCCTCCTACTCCGCCGGCCAGGAGAGTTGACTCATAATTTAGGCTCGACTAAAACTAATCCGATGCATCGGCCGGGCGGATCACGCTTCGGATCTCGCAGGCCGAAGAAGGCGATGGATCGCGCGCGCTGGATCGGCTGGATCCTCTCGGTCGTGGTTCATGCGGCCTTCCTTTTTAGAACCGGCCGCCTGGTAACGCAAAAGGTCGAGTACGGCGTCGCCCCCGGCCGGAGCTCGGTCGCCGTCGAGCTTGTCGAGGGTGCGGCTCCCGCGGCCGAAACGAAAATCGAGAGCCCTTCTCCCGAAGCTTTCCCCCGGTCGCATCCCGACGAGATGGCTCCCGCCATCGTGCGAAAGCCCGAGCTACCGCCCGCACCCGCCGCTCGGCCCGCTCCGAAGCGGCCGCCCCGGCTACGCCCGGCGGCCGCAACGAGCCGGGGACTCAGGGGCGCCGGCCCGGATACGGCCACCTTCCAGCGGACCGCGGGCAGCAGCTCCGCTCGCCCCGACTACCTGCGGAATCCCCCTCCCGCCTATCCCGAGGAGAGCCGGCGGAGGAGAGAAGAGGGGACGGTGCTGGTCAAGGTCTTTGTCTCGCCCCTGGGCACTCCTCAGGCCGTCTCCCTCTACCGGAGCTCGGGGTTTCCTGCCCTCGACCAGGCGGCCTTGGAGGCGGTGCGCCGCTGGCGATTCCGGCCGGCGACCGCCGGCGGAGCTCCCGTCGCCTCCTATGCGGTGGTTCCGATCGCCTTTCACTTGACCGATCGCTAAACGCAGCTTCACCGGGGGAGGAAGGCATCTTTTCCCCGAAGGGAAGAGGGCTGCCGAGCGATCCGGCCGCCGCATCGCGCCTCCCGACGGGTCATCCTTTAGCGCAATCCGCCGCTAAAAATTGGCAAGGGAGCGATAGCGGCTTCTCATCTTTTTGCTCTACTCTCCACTCGCATGAAGCCATGGCGGCGGATTTCCCCTGGCTTGCCCTTCGCGGCGCTCCTTTTTCTCTGCTTCCTGCTTCCTTCCGGTGCCGGCGGACAGGAGCCGGCCTTTGCACCGTCGGCCGCCGCCCCGCAATCGCCGGCCGTGCTGCCCGAAGTGTCCGTGACGGCGGCGGCTCCCCCCGCATCGGACGTCCTGCCGGCCGACACCTCCTCGGTCTACGGGCTCGACCTCTCGGTCCTCGACACCCCGCGGCAGGTGACCCCGGTCAACCAGACCCTGATGCGCTCGGCGGGCATGACCGCCCAAGGCTACATCGACCCCCTGAGCACCGCCTTCCTGATCCCAGGCGCCATCAGCGAAAACAGCGGTGGGATGATGGCCGCCCCCTCCGTCCGGGGCATGGCGGCACAGCCCTACATCAATGGAATCCAGTTCACGGCTCTCCAAGCGGGCATGCCGCTGACCCCCTTCAACTGGAACATGGTTGAGTCCGAGGACATCACCGAGGGGCCGGCCAACGCCGTCTTCGGCCAGCAGCAGGCAGCCGGCGGCACGGTCAACTACATCACCAAGCAGCCCTATTTCGACCGCTTCCGCGGCCAGGTCTGGGACACCACCGGCATGTACCAAAACTACATGTGGGGCGCCGACATCGGCGGCCCGGTCGATCAGCAGCACAAGGTCGCCTATCGCTTGAGCTACATGGGCATCGAGAACGGAAGCTACTACCAGCCCGACGTCCACAACGACCAGCAGAACGTCTACCTCGCCCTCGGCGCCCGCCCCACCGACAACTACTCGGTCGACTTCTACTCCGACTTCGGCACCTACGATTTCACCCCGACGATGGAGTGGATGAACCGGCCGACCAGCTCTCTCATCGAGGACGGCCTCTACAACACCGGCTCCTTGCCCGTCTCCCAAGTCCAGATCGGAACGGTCAACAATCCCGGATTCGCCAGCTACGCGGGGCCTCTGGAGCCGATCAGCCGCAGAATGATCGCCAATAACCCCGAATCCCAAGGACTCGGCTACACGGGATTCGTCCAGCTCGTCCAGCGGCTCCAGATCGACGAGAGCCTCCAGCTCCGCAACAACACCTTCGCCTACTATGGACGCAATTCGGTGGTGGCTCCGGCCGCCTACTATACCGAAGTCGCCATGGGGGATTACGAGATCGACAACCGCACCGAACTCCTCGCCCAGTTCGCCACCCCGATCGGCCAATCGAAGGAAAGCTCAACCCAAGAAGGCGGGCTGCTCGGCGGGCTCCTCCTCCAACACCAGATCGACGCGGGAGTCGAATGGGGCTTCGAGCACAACCTCGATTACGAATCGGAACTCTACTTCGGCAGCGCCAACGCCTGGGACATCCTCCGCACCAACCCGACGAGTTGGAATCTCACCCAGACCGCATTCTTCCAATCCCTGATCCGTAATCCCTCCGCTCCGGGAGGCGGCGAGTGGCCGATTCCGGGAAAGCCCGGCGCCTACTTCGAGCCGCTCAACGGAAGCGCTGGAACGACCGATTCCAACTACTGGACCCTCGCACCCTTCTATCAGCATAATCTCCAGGTCACCGACAAGTTCTCCGTCCTCTTCGGCGCCCGCGCCACCACCTATTTCGTCTCAAGCCAGACGCCACCCGGAACCCCGCCCCAACTCTTCGTGCAAGCGCAAACCATCCAAGAGCTTCCCATGGTGAACGCGAGTGCGGTTTACAAGATCTACCCCTGGTGGACCGCCTACTTCAGCTACAACTGGATGTATGTCGCCAACGTCGGAGCCGTCGGCGGATTCAACGTCTACCCCACCGGCCTCCCCAATAGCCTCTTCGACCTGCAAGAACAGCTCTTCGAAGGAGGATTCAAGTGGAGCCTCCTCCATAATAAGCTCTACGCCTCCCTCGCCGGCTTCTCGCAGGAAATCCCCCTCTTCAACTTCGTCGACGTCTCCCCCACCCCGGCCACCGTCACCGGGCTCGAAGCCAACCTCACCTACCAACCCGATCGTCACTGGTGGATGCGCACGGGTTACTTCTTTGCGCGCGGCGTCGAAGACTGGTCCGGCTTGCCCTCGGGCCCACCCATGTCGCAGACCTACTCCACCGCCTACGCCCTCCGGGCCGACCTTCCGCTCAACAATAACGCCAGTTACCCGCCCGGCGCCTATCCCTTCATCGGCTGGCCCCAGCAGGTCATCAACGCGATGGTCACCTACCAGGCCGATTCGGGCTTCGGAGCGACCGTAAGCGCGCTCGTGATGAGCCAGCAGTTCCTCGGCTACAACTACGCGACGGCGATCCCCTGGCAATATCTCCTCAACGCCCGGATCTTCTACGCCCAGCCGAAGTGGGAAGTCTCCCTCTGGATCTACAATCTGACCAACGAGCCCTACTGGCTTCCCTACGCCATCGGCACGATGCCCGATCGCACCAACGACTATGGCGGCATCGTCGCGGGGCTGCCCTTCTGGGTCCAGGCCACCTTCGCCTGGAAGTTCTAGCGGCCATTTCTCACAAATTTCGTAGCCGAGGCGCCGCAAATGGGCTTGGGTGCGAGGCGGGCGCAGGTTTTCCACCGGAGCTGTATGAAGACATACTGCGAGGATGGAAAACCAAGCGGGAGCGAAGCAGACGAGCCCGTTTTGCAAGCCGTAGGAGAAAGCTTGTGAGAAATGGCCGCTAGCCGGCAGGCTACCCCGCCTTGCTCACGGTCCGATCGGCGGGTTCCTCCGTCCGCCGGGCCGGGGACGGAAGCCGGTCAGCTCCGCCAAGGTTTCCGGCGTCAAGATGCCCTCGTATTTGCGATTGCCTATGGTCCAGGTCGGAAAGATCCGCACACCGATCTCCCGGCAGGGCGCGGCCATCGGGCCCCCGCGTCCCTCGGGGGCGCAATCGACGAAGGGGAGCAGCGCCTCGGCCTCTCCGAAGAGCGCGCGCTGGAGCCGGCAATGGCTGCACCAGGTAGCCCCGTAGAACTTCACCCCGCTCTTGGTTAGATGAGCGGCCAGCTCTTCCAGCCAAACCAGATCCTCCCCCTTCTGCGGAACCGCCGCCGCAGCCCGGAGCGCCCGGTCTCTCCGGAGCGACGCGGCGTGGAAGAGGACCGCGGACCCCCCCGCGGCCGCCAGAACCACAGGCAGCAGCAGAACCCAGGAACGTCTTGCCGGTTTCTCCCCCGGTGTCAGCAAAAGCAACACGAAGAGAAGGCAAAGAAGTCCCGCCGAGGTGAGGCAGTAGGGGCAGGTCGCCCCGAGCACAAAGACCGAGACATAGACAAAGAGGCCGCTCCACACGAGTCCGAAGAGGAGGAGGGCAAAGCCCACGCTCCGCCGGAAGGCCGTCCAACCCGAAAGGGAGAGGGTCGCGAGCGCGCCGTAGAGGCCCAACCCGTAGAGGCTCACCGGCTGTCCGAAAAGCTTCGCCCAGGCGCTCGTGAGGACCGTCCCGCAGCCCCCGTCGGCGGGGCAACCCGCGGGGAGCTTCCCCCACCAGGACAGCCCGGTCAGATACGCGGTCAACACCGCCCCGCCTAGGGATCCCACGAGAAAGAGCCGGCGCAAGATCCGCTCCGCCGCCCTGTCCCCCGAATTCCCGCGCGTTCCGTCCGCCATTTTCTCCTTTTCCCGCCGTGCCGTTGCCATAACCTTCCCGAGAATTTCCCCATGCTCGGGCGGGGGAGCGCGCCGCACCGGGGGATATCCTCCCGGAAAAAAGAAAAGCATGCCCCGAGGCCGCTGCTCAGGGCTCCTCCGGCCCCAGGCTCGCCAAGCTCCTGGGCAGTTGGTATCCCGGCTTCCGGTTCTCCTCCATGAGCCACTCTTCCAAAAATTCCTGCTCGCGGCTTTCCCGCAGTCCATCGGCGATCTGCCGCCGCAGCTCCGCGCTTTCCGGCATGGCAGGAGCCTCCCGGGACTCGAGGTAGACGAGGATGCCCCCTCCCGGAACCGGAGCAAACCCGCTAAGTTGCCCGGGCTCGAGGAGGCGGCTCACGAGCGCAATCTCCGCTCCGTCCTTGACCTCCTTCGGCGGCTCGGCGGGCACGAAGTGTGTCAAGGTTTCCGCCGCAAGCTTCCGCTCCCGGACCAGATCGGCGAACGGCTTGCCTGCGGAAAGCTCCTTCCGGAGGCCCTGCGCCATCTCCTTTCCCTGCGCGAGAAGCTTCTCGAAAGCGAGCCGCTCGGCCAGCCTCCGGCGGAGGATCTCGCGGACCTCCGCCGGCGGCCGCAGCCGGCTCGGCTCTACTTCCTTGAGCAACACCACCCGGAAGCCTTCCGCCGACCGGATCGGATCACTAATCGGATTCTCCTCCGAAAGAGCGAAGGCGGCTTCGGCAAGGGCGGGGCCGTCGCCTCCGGGAAGGTCCGGCGGCTGTTCCTCGGAAATCGATCCGATTTCCCGGACGGTGAGCCCCAGCTGTTGCGCCTTTTCGAAAAAGGCCTTCTTTTTGACCTCCTCCCGGCTCAGCGCCACCGCGAAATCCTCCGCCCGCTGCAAGAGCTTCTCCTCGGCTTCCTTCCGTTCCTTCTCCGGGAGCTTCCTCTCTTCCGGAGAAAGTGCGAACTCGACATAGGCGATCTTCCTCTGCTCGGGAATCCGAAGGGAGGGATCCGACCCATGCTGCTGCATCTCCGCATCGAGCTGCTCCGGCGTCACCGTGATCGACGGCAGGAACTGCTCCAGGGAAAGCCGAACCACGGTCAGCCGGGCGGGCCCGAACTCCGACCGGTAGAGCCGATCGACCTCTTCCGGACCGACCTGGATGCCGGCGACGAGGGAGAGCTTGACTTGATCGATGAGCAGGTTCTCCCGGACGATCTCCACGAACCGCTCCCCCTTGATTCCCCGCGTGCCCAGAAACCCGTTGACGAACTGGTTGTAGAGCTCCTCGCTGTATTTGCCGTCCTTCTGGAGAAAGGGAAGCCCCTCGATCGCCTGGATCACCGCCTCGTCGGGCACCAGGCAGTGGAGCCGCTTGGCCTCCTCCAGGAACACCAGCCTCCCCCAGGCGATTTCATTGAGCAGCCGGTCCAATCCCTCCCGGCGCGGCCCCCGGCCGCCGGAAAAAAGCGCCAGCTCCATTTCCGCCGCCTGCCGCGAGAGGCGGAAGGTTTCGAGGGTCACCTCTTTTCCCGCGATCTTTCCTACCGCCCTCCCGCGCAATCGGCTCAGAGCGGGAACGTTGTAAAACAGAAGAAAGGAAAGCCCGATTAGAGCAAGGATGAGCACGAGCAAGCCCGAGTGGGAGCGGAAAAGTTTGAGCATAGTGAGAAAGCAACGGCGCGGGTTCCCTTTCGGCAATCGCCGATAGCATAGCGCTCCGGGAAAAAAAAGCTTCCATCGCGAGTTTCCCGGCTTTCCGCCGGACCGTTCCTCGAGCGGAGTCGCGCACAAAACAACGAACTGATCAAGGTCGACGCCGTTCCTAAAACCATAGACAACCGTTCCCCTACCAGGGAAGATCGTCCATGACGTCGGCCGAACAGTGTTGCCGACGATTCGCGTGCCGGGGTTTCGCCGGCAAGGCCCGGGTAGCGCCCAATGCCCGCGATTTCGGGAGCAGAGGCGCGGGAGGCAAGCGGTGGCCTCCCGACCGGGCATGCGCTGCATGCGCCGCTTTGAGCCCCTTCCGAACGTCCGCCCAGAACGACCATACATGCTTCGCTCGATTCCTCGCGGGTAGGGCGAAGGTGACGTGGCCGCCATTGCGGGTCGGCACGACGGCCTCCCGCACGGACGGGCGCTCGGATAGGCCCAATCCTCTCCGGGCGATGGCGTAGGCCGCGCCCTGGTGAGAACCGATGCCATGACGGCGCGCGTGGTTGACCGCGCCAATCACGGAAGTGTAGGCCGGGTCGACTTCGATCACCTCGACTCCAGCACGAAAAGAAGCCGCCTTGAGCATGGAGATCGTCTTGGCGTAGGCGAAGGATGAGAGCGAGCGAGCCCGGACGGGATCGACCGACTCGAGTTCGGCCTTCCTTTTGCAAAGATCCAATCGCTCGATCACGAGCGGCTTGCCCGATTCGGCGCAGGCCCGGGCGATCTGTCGGCACGCATCGCCGATTCTGGCTTTCGCCTGCTCCTCGCTCTTCCCATAGAGATGCAATCCGATCCGGCGGATTTCCACGAGGTTGCCGAAGCGGTCGGTTTCGGCCAAGGCAAGATGATCCGGGTTGATGTCAACGCCGATCGCTCCGGCAAGGCGGCGTGTCGCCAGGGCAACCGGTTGCGCCTCGACGCTCACGAACACCCGCCAGCCCTTCCGATCCCGCACGAAGCGGTAGCTCACGGCGGATTCCTCCCGCTTGCGGACGAGCTTCCCCGTCTTGGTTTGTGCGGTAACGATCCGGCTGGCGGAGAGGGCCTGGAGGATCGCATCCTGGCCGTAGGCGAAGCGCACGCCCTCGAGCACCAGGTGTTTGCTCGTGCTTCCCAATCCGTCCGGCAGCCGCAACCGTAGCCGCAGGCCGCCGTCCGGAGCGACCGTGGCTTGGCAGGACTGGTTGCCCGAGGCCTCGTCCTTCGATCCGAGCAGAAAGAACTGGCTGCTCCGTTCCGCCTGCCAATCCTTCTTCCAATCGGCGTGGCTGGCGTATCCGTTCTCTTCCAGGGCAAACTGCTTGCGGAAGAGGCGGCGGGAACCGAAACAGAGCCGGACCCGGCCGGACTCCTGATCGGCCAGAAGCGCATCGAGCTTCGCCCGCAGGACGGCAAGCCGCCGCTTTTTCTGGTGTAAGACATTCGATCCCGGATGCTTCTTCTCCAGTCGACCGATCGCCTCTTCCGCTCTCTTGATCCGCCATTTGGCTTCCTCGATCAACTCGGGCCGCCTTTCCCGGATCAAGGCGATCTTGCCCTCAAGCTCGACCCGAATGGCGTTGAACTGCCGGGAGGTGAGGCCGAATCGGCGCAGGAACGACCGCTTGAGCTCGTTCATGGATGCGCCCGCCCGCATCTTGGCAAAGAGGCTCCGCTGCGCCCGCCCGTAGAGTTCCGCATAGACATCAAGCGACGCCGACTGCTCGGGTGTGAGCCTCACACGGGTCTGGTACGTGAAAACCGGGAGCTTACTCATGGATCGCTTTCAGTGCCTTCTTGGCGCGGTTCTGGGCGGATCGCTTCCCGTAAAGCCTGGCACACATCGAAACGATGACCTCGTGCAGGTCGCGCACGATATCGTCGGTCATCTCGTCCGGATCGACCACTAGAACCGATCGGCTCTGCGCGTACAGAAGCCGCTTCCACGTACTCCAAGCCGAAGCGCATCAGCCGGTCCCGATGCTCCACCAGAATGACGCCAACCTTCGGATCACGCAAGAGCCCGATCATGCCTTTCCGATGGCCGTTCAAACCGGAGGCAACTTCCTTGACGGCCTTGACGATCGGCAACCGTTTGCTTGAGCGCAAACTCGGTCAGCCGAGCCAATTGCCGGTCCAGATCCGCTTTCTGATCGGAGCTGGATACCCGTGCGTAAAGGACGACCCCATTAGGTTGCGAGGGCTCCGCATGCACGATCACCGTTCCGGTCGGCAACTGCTCGGCCGGGACGGGCAAACGCCCTTCCTTCCACATCCGCCAAGCCGTCTTGTAGCAGACGCCCTGCCGCTTGGCCCAGACACTCAACTTCACTCGGACATACTGCCATTAAACTTGCTATGTGTCCATATATTTTTTAGCTGCTGGCAGCCCCGCGGCTGCCCGCCCGAAAATCCATTTTCTTCGGATGGGCAAAGGCGATAAAAGATCGAGGAGCCCCCGCTTCCGTCCGTGGATCCGCTCCCCCCTCTGCCCCTTTCCTCCTCCTCTCCGCCGGCCCGAACCCAAGGAGGCCGATCCCCGCTTCGTTCGGGCTCCGCGCTCGCGCTCTGCCTTCTCTCGGGCCTCTTTCTCTTTCTCTGTTACCCTCCGTGCGCATGGTCGGGGCTCGCCTGGGTTGCGCTGATCCCCGCGATGGCCGCTTCCCGCCTCCAGGGACGATGGGGGGAACGGGCGCTAGGGGGCTACCTGCTTGGGCTGCTCTTCTTCGGGACCACGTTCTGGTGGATCGGAAAGGTCACGGTGGCCGGGACGATCGGGCTCGTCCTCTACCTCTCCCTCTATCCCGCCCTCTGGCTCGCCTTGGCCGGTCCTTGGACCTCCGGACCCGCGCCTTTCTTTCCCCAAAAAAACCTCCTCGCCTCGGCCTCGTTGGCCTCGGCCTGGGTCGTGCTCGAATGGATTCGGGGTTCGCTCTTCGGGGGATTTCCGTGGAACTCCCTCGGTGTCTCCCAGTCGGCGACCCTTGTCTTCGCGCAGGCGGCTCGCCTGGGCGGCGGACTCCTCCTTTCCTGGCTCCTGGCCTTCGGCAACGGGCTTCTCTTTTTTGCAGGACTCCGCCTCCGCGCGGAGATTCTCGGCCGGCAGAAGCGCAGCCTCCATCTCGATCTGGCAGCCGGCCTGCTCCTGCTGGCCGCGGTCGCCGCCTACGGCATTTCCGTGCTGCTTACGACGCCGACCGAAGTCGCGCAAAGCCTCCCCTACGCCCTGATCCAACCCGCGATCCCCCAAAGCGTGGAGACCCCGTTCGATCCCCAAGAAGCGATCACCCGCGAAATCACCCTCACCGAAAGAGCCGGCCAGGCGCGCCCCCGGCTCATCGTCTGGCCGGAAAGCCCGATCGGAGCCGATCTCCTTTCGACCCCCTCCCTCCGCGTTCCGCTCCTCTCCTGGGTGGCCTCCTCCGATTCTTGGCTCCTCTTGGGCACCCCCCGCATCCAGGACGGGCGGCTCTTCAACGATGCCCTCCTCTTTTCCCCCGGGGGCCGGTCGCTCCAGATCTATGCCAAGAACCGGCTCGTCCCCTTCGGCGAGTTCGTGCCGCTGGGCGACCGCTTCCCGATCCTCCGGAAGCTGGTCCCCTTCGATCTCGAGTTCTCCCCGGGTGCCTCCCCCGTCATCTTCGTTCTGGAGAATCCGCCGGTGCGCATCGCTCCCCTAATCTGCTTCGAGGACACCTTCTCCGATTACGTACGCCAGGCGGCCCGAGGGAAGCCCGACCTGCTTGTGAACATCACCAACGACGGATGGTTCCCCGGGACTCCGGGAGCCCGCCAGCATCTGGCCAACGCCGTTTTGCGGGCGATCGAGCTCGATCTGCCCCTCCTCCGCTGCGGCAACACCGGGATCAGCGCCTTCGTCAACCAGAACGGGGCGGTCGTCGCCTCTCTTCCGGAAGCCGGCGGGAAGACCCAGGGAGGCGAAGGCATCCTGCTCGGCATCGCGGCATGGCATCGCCCGCGCCCGACCCTCTACCGGACCGCCGGCGACTGGATCGTCTGGCTTTCGGCGGCTTTCCTTCTTCCGGGCCTTGCTTCCCGCTTACCGAAGCGCCGAAGGGCGCCGGACTCCGATCCGGCGTAATCGGCAGCCGGCGGCTGCGGCCTTTCGAGAGGCCCCTTACCGATCGCGACCCTGCGCTTCCGATCGACTGCTATCCCTGCGCCACGTTCCTCGGCCTTCCCAAGTCCGCTGCGGAGCAAGCGCCCTGCTATTCGCCAAGAGCCGGTCCAACTCCTCGGGAGCCGGTTGCCGCCTCGGCTGATTGGCTTCGGGATGAAGAGCCATCTCCTTGCGCCAAGCCTCCTCATAGTGCTTCCGGTACGTCTTCTTCAGGTCAGTGCTCGGATGCTCGTGGTCCGCGAAGTACTCTCCGACCTGCTCCTCCGCTTTCTTCGCGGTAATTTTCCCCTCTTGCATCGCGTTCCAGAGCGCCATTTCCTTGGCCCGCAGCCCTACGTCGCCGTCATTCCACATCCGGGAGACCTCCTGCTGGAGCCGACGATCTCCGGAATTCCGGACAGCAGCCCATGCTTGCGCGACGCAAGCCGCTAATTTCATGTCGGCGTGCCCTTCGTCGGTCAAGCACTGGCGGGTATTGAAGGCGACGGAGGCATCCTCGATCCATGCTTCGGCGGCCCGGCCGGCCCGCCGGCCGATCGCCCCTCCCAAGGGTCCCAACGCCGCCTGACCAGCCAACGGGACCAGATTCTCCTCCACCCATTCCGCCATCTTCACAGCTACCGGATTGAGCAAGAAAGGATTATCTGTCGGATGCCCCAACTCGTGGCAAAGGGCACTTGCCACAAGAGCCGGATCTCCCTTCAAACTCGAATCGATGACGATCTTGCCGCGTCGACGGAACCGTCCCAGTTCGGCTCCGGGAATGCAATACGTCCCTTTGCCGACTTCTCCCCACTTGATTTCGTATCCTTTGCTGATTGCTTCTTGGAGCATCGTCCGGGCGCAGGGAGAAAGGTTCAAAAGCCGGTCTACCTCGGGATCTCCTAACCCGGAAGAGACATTGTTCCGATCCGTAGGCTGGGCTTGCGGCCTCTTCACCAGGTTTTCTCCTTTGGCTTGGGCCGCAATTCGATGATGCCTCCTTGAAGGGGAAGTTGGTCATGCAAGAGGTCCCGGGCACTCTGATCATTAAAATTGAGGACGACTTGATCCCTTTTCCTCTCGTATACCCACTGGAAGTTCTTGGGGACAATGCCCTGCGGAAAGCGGTCGGCACCCGTGGCATTCGGGTTCTCCACCGGAGGGTCCCACTGCATGGCCGGCACGCCCAAATGGCGGACCACGGCTCCCTTGGAAATCCGGATCACCTCCGGCCTCACCCCGAATCCAAGGACAGCGTAGGAGTCCGGCCGCTTCCCTCGATGGAAGTCTAAGAAGTACCATGGACCCGAGGCAAATTCCACGACACCGATCTCCTCTTTCTGCGCCCGCTCTTCCAGGCCCTTTTCGTACTCAGGTCCCTGCAACTTGATATCCTCCGGACCGTTTTCTAACAGGAACTCTTCCTTGGGCGTCAGCCTCCGAAAGCGGATTCCCAAAAGGGCTTCGGTCTCCGCCAGGGTCATCGGCCGCTTTTGGCGGATCCAATCCACCCAGGAAAAGAACTCGTCGGCAGTCATCGGCGCTCCCTTGCCGGCGAAGATCTCGCGAACGCGGGCATCGGTGATCATCTTCCTGCTCCAGAGCACTCCCGACCCCGTCACCGCCACGACGAACGCCGGAATAGCAAGAGCCGCGACCATCCAAAGCCGCTTGCTCGACCCGAACGACGCCATCGCTTGCGTGAAATCGCTCCCGAGCCTACCGAAACAGAATCCTACCATCAAGACTCCGTCCTTCGATTTCCGAGCCCAGCAGCCATTCTCCCTTCCGCAAGCACCCGGATCGATCGCAGGCCGCGGTAGCGCCCGTTGTAATCGAGCCCGTAGCCGACGACGAACCGGTCGGGAATCTCGAAGCCGATCCAGCGAGGGAGCGGGCTTCCCGGTAGCCGCGGTCTCCGCTTGGCGAGCAGCACGCAATGCTCGACCGAGGAGGCGCCCAGGATGCGCAGCCGCTTGTCGACCGCCTGCAAGGTGCAGCCGCTATCAAGGATATCGTCGACCACAAGCACGGCGCGCCCCGTGAAATCCCCGCCTTCGGCTTCCAACCCTTCGCAGACCCCCGTGGAATTGGTTCCCCGGTAGCTCTTGACCCGCCAGAACACCACCTCGGTCTCCGGGGGAACTTCCCGCAAGAGGTCGGCGGTAAAAAGCAGGCTTCCGTTGAGGAGGCCCAGCAGAACAAACGAGCCGGGGGCGTACGCATTCCGGATCTCGGCTCCGAGCGCTCGCACCCGCTCGCGAATCACTCCTTCGGAAAGGAGCAGATCGCCGATCTCCGATTCGAGCTTCTCCCTCACCGCTTCCCTTTCCCGATTCTTTCCGGTCCCGCTTCTCCCCTTGCCGCATCGACCTCCCGGCCATCCCTCCGGATCGCTCGGAGGAAGAGATCCTCTCCCAACCGGCGGCACTCCCGCAAACGGAATTGCGCTCCCAAGAACCGGGCCGGAGCATCCACCGCGAGCGGCCCCTCTCCGAGGATCAGCGGGCAGAGGAAGAGGGCGACCTCATCGACCAGCTGTTCGGCGAGCAGGCTCCCGGCCAGCTTGCCGCCTCCCTCGACCAGCACCTGCAAGACCCCTCGGCGGCCGAGCTCTTCCAAGATCATGGGCAGGGGAAAGTTTCGGAAGACGAGGGTTTTCTCCCGGGCCGGGTCGGTCAGCAGGCGGAGATGATCGGGCAGCCGGCCGCTCCGCGTCACGATCACGCGCCACGGCTGCCGCTCGACCTTGCGACGGAGCAGCCGGACGGTGAGCGCGGGATCGTCCCGGCGGGCGGTTTCTGCCCCGATCAGGATCGCATCGGCCTCCAGCCGGAGCCGGTGGGCCATCCGCAGCGCCTCCGGCCCGCTCAGCCACCGGCTGTCGCCGGGGCGCGTGCCGATCCGGCCGTCGAGCGAAAGCGCGCATTTCTGCACGACCCACGGCCTGCCGCTGGTGATCCAGCGAACGAAGCCCCGGTTGAGCTCCCGGGCCTCCTCCTCCAGCACACCTTGGACAACCTCGATTCCCCGGCCGGCGAGGAGGGCGAATCCGCGGCCTTGGTGGCGCGGATTGGGATCGACCATCGCGGCCACGACCCGAACAATCCCTTCCCGCACGATCCGATCGACGCAGGGAGGAGTTCTTCCGGTCGTGCTGCAGGGCTCCAGCGTCACATAGAGAGTGGCGCCGCTCGGGCTCTGGCCGCGCCGGCGGGCATCCTCGATCGCCTCGACCTCCGCATGCGGCGAGCCGGCCCGGCGATGAAAGCCCTCGCCCAGGACCCTCCCCTCCCGCACGAGGACCGCCCCCACCGCGGGATTGGGGCTGGTCGCGCCCAGTCCACGCCGCGCGAGCGCCAGAGCCCTCCGCATCCAGCCCAGGTCAGCCTCCGAAAAAGGCTTCGACATACCGGTCGGGATCGAAGGGCGCGAGGTCCTCGGGCCGCTCGCCGGTTCCGACGAAAACCGTGGGGATCCCCAGCTCTTCCTTGACCGCCGCGATCATCCCCCCTTTTGCCGAGCTGTCGAGCTTGGTCACGACGAGGCCGGAAAGGCCGACCGCGCGATGAAATTCCGCCGCCTGCGAGAGCGCGTTGGTTCCGACCGTGGCGTCGACCACGAGCCAGACATGATGCGGGGCTGCCGGATCGCGCTTGGCGAGGGTCCGCCGGATCTTGCCCGCCTCCAGCATCAAGTTGTTCTTGGTGGCCAGCCGGCCCGCCGTATCGACGATGAGCAGATGGGCTTTTTTCTCCTCGGCCTCCGCGTGCGCCCGGTAGGCGACGCTCGCCGGGTCCGCTCCCGGGCTTCCGGCCACGAAAAGAGCACCGGTTCTCCGCGCCCACGCTTCAAGCTGCTCGACCGCCGCCGCCCGGAACGTATCCGCAGCCGCCAGAACCACCCGCTTCCCTTCCTGCCCGTAGCGGTGCGCGAGCTTTGCCGCCGTGGTGGTCTTCCCTCCGCCGTTGACGCCGACAAGCAGGATGACCTCGGGTCTCTCCCCGGCCGGGACGCTCGGCGGCGCTTCGGCCGACAGGACGCGCCGCAACTCCCGGCGGATTCGCTCTTCCCCTTCCCGCGGCTTGCGCGCCAACCCTTCTTCCTCCAAGAGCCGGATCAACCGACCGGTCAGTTTTAAACCGAGATCGGCCTCGAGCAGCAACGCCTCCCAGTCGACCCGTTCCCCTCCCGCCGGCGAGAATTTTTCGACCAGCTTTCGCCAAAAGCTCTTCATCCCTCTCCCCCTGCGTCCCCGGCCGCCCGAAGCGGGCGATTGAGGTCGCGCAACGCCCGATCGAGGACCCCGTTGATGAACTTCCCCGATTCCTCGCAGCCCAGTTGCTTGGCGACCTCGATCGCTTCGTTCACCGAGACCACCGGAGGAATCCCGCTCCGATAAAAAAGCTCGTAGAGAGCCACCCGGAGAATGCTCCGGTCGACGGCGGCCAGCCGGTCGAGCTGCCAGTTCTCCAGATATTCCGCGATTCGCTCATCGAGGAAAGCGATATGGTCGATCGTGCCCAGGATCAGATCCTCGGCGAACCGGCGCACCGATTCGCCGGCGGGACAGAGCGTCCAAAACTCTTCCAGGCTTTTCCGCGAAGGGGCGGGCTGGTGCTGGATCCCCCATTGATACAAGAATTGGACCGCCCGCACCCGGGCCGTCCTCCGCGGCGACATCTTCCTTTTTTTTTCCGCCATTCCCCATCCCATTCCGCAACCCGCTCAGATTCGCCGGCCCAGGGAAGCCGCCGCCAGGGCGGCACGGGCTCCCTCCCGGCCTCGGGAGAGCGCGCCGCTCGTTCTCTCCCGCGCCTCGGCTTCGCTCTTTACCGAGAGAACCTCATGAATGACCGGCACGTCCTCCGCCAGAGAAATCCGCATTAGAGCGTCGGTCACCGCGCGCAGGATCTCCTGCGCGTGCGCGGTCTCCCCCTGCCAGACCACGCCGAAGGCAAGAATCGCGTCGTATTCCCCGGTCCGGGCCAACCGCTGGACTTGGAGCGGGATCTCGAAGCTCCCCGGCACCCGGCAGAGGATCAGCTCATGGCCCTTTAGCTCCGCTTCGGCCTCCGCCACCAGGGCATCGCAGAATTCGGAATGGTAGGTGCTGGCTACGATGGCAAAACGCATAAGCAGTACAACATGATATTTTCCCGGCGGAGGCTCCCAGGGACGCAGGCGGGAAGCCCCGCAACCTTCGGCACCGCCCCATGCCTAATCGCCCTTTTCTTCCCAGACGCCGTACCGGCGGATCTTCTCGTACCGCCGGCGCACCAGCGTCCCCGGATCCAGGGCGCAGACCTCCTCGAGGGTGCGAAGGAGAACGCCCTCCAGCAGTTGCGCGGACTTGTCCCAATCCCGGTGGCTTCCTCCTTCCGGCTCGGGAACGATCTCGTCGATCAGCCCCATCTGGTGGAGATCCTGGGCGGTCAGCCGCAGCGCCTCGGCCGCCTCCGGCGCGTGGATTCGGCTTTCCCAAAGGATCGCGGCGCACCCCTCCGGGGAAATGACCGAGTAATAGGCGTTTTCCAACATGAGGATCCGGTCGGCGACTCCGATCCCGAGCGCCCCCCCGCTGCCCCCTTCTCCCAAGACGACCGCGACGATCGGCACCGGCAGCTCCGACATCTCGAGCAGATTTTGGGCGATCGCCTGGCCGATGTGCCTCTCCTCTGCTCCCACCCCCGGATAGGCGCCGGGCGTGTCGATGAACGCCACGATCGGCAATCCGAACGTGGCGGCCAGCCGCATCACCCGCAGCGCCTTGCGATAGCCCTCCGGATGGGGACAGCCGAAGTTGCGCCGCAGGTTCTCCTTGAGGTTTCTCCCTTTCTGCTGGCCTACGAAGGCCGCCTTCCGGCCGCCGAAGGTCGCGAGGCCGGCGACCATCGCGGCGTCGTTGCCGAAGGCACGGTCGCCGCCGAGCTCGAGGAAGCCCGGGGCCAGCCGCTCCAGGAAATCGAGCGTGTACGGCCGCTGGGGATGGCGGGCGATCTGGACCCGCTGCCAGGCCGTCAAGCGGGTGTAGACGGCCTGACGCGCCTCCCCCAGCTCCTTCTCGAGCTTGGCGACCTCTTCGGCCAAAGCGGCCGGATCCTCCTTGGCCCGGGCCTTCATGGCTTCCAGCGCGCGCTCCATCTCCCAAATGGTCTTCTCGAATTCCAGGGGTGTCGTCGTCACCTTCCCTTGAAGCATAGGTGGCGGGGGCGACACGCGCATCAGAAAAAATGCAAAAGGGAGGACGCCCGCTCGGCGGCCTCCCCTTTTTTCCTCCGGCCGGCCCCGCCGCTTTCGAATTTCCCCCATTCTGCTTGCGACCGTCCCCCGTTCCCCGAATGCTCACAGCCGTCCATGCCTCCCCGCGAGCGATCCGTCTCTGCCCTTCCCGCCTTCCTCGCCTACCTGGTCACGATCTTCCTGGCGGCCGCGCTGCTGACCCCGGCCGCCTATGCCCTCCTGAGCCCTGTCTATCCCGCCCACCCCGGGCGGTACTTCCGGCGCCTGCTCGAGTTTTCCGCCCTTCTTCTTCTTTTCCCCTTCCGGAAGCCGATGGGCATCCGCTCCTGGAGCGACATCGGCTTCGCCCGGCCGGTCCTCGGTCCGTTCCTCCGGGGGTGGCTGCTCGGCCTCGCCTCGGGGCTGGCCTGCCTCTTGCCCCTGCTCCTCCCGGCTCTTTCCGGACACCCGCCGACACTCCACTGGAGCCCGGACGCCTTTGGGATCTGGACCGGACGCGGGCTCTTGATCGGCCTCACCGAGGAGATTCTCTTCCGCGGGATCTTCTTTTCCGTCCTGCTGCGCGGCCTCGGCCGTCTGCCCGCGATCCTGGCTAGCTCCCTCCTCTTCTGCCTGGCCCACTACCTGCGCTCCTCCCCGCCGGCTCCGGAAAGCCCGCCGACCCTCCTCTCCGGCTGGGAGCTCCTCCGCGCGCACCTGGCTCCCATCCTCTCCCTGTCCTGGGCCGACGCCCACGGCCTTCTTCTCTTCTCGGTCGGGGCGGCTCTCGCGACGGCCTATCTGGTCACCGGGACCCTTTGGATGCCGGCGGGCATCCACGCGGCCTGGGTCGCCCTCCTCTACGGCTTGGCGGCCCGTTCCGAGGGCCCTCCCGGCGGGTGGTGGGCCCCCTCGATCCTGGCGACCTTCGGACTCCTCCTATGGATCGGCTATGGACAGCGGCAGCCTGGACGGGCCGCCTAGCCGAAGACCTGCTCGACTTGGTCTTTCCCCCGCGCTCGGAGGAAGGGCCGGTCCCGGAGCAGCTGCCCCCATTCTGCCGGCGCTGCGCCGCACCCGGAGTTGTACTCTGCGCCCGCTGCCGGGAGAGCCCCCCCGATTTTCTCTGGGCGCGCGCGGCTTGCCGCTACGGCGGCGCGGTGCAGGAGGCGATCCTGGGGCTTAAGTACCGGAAGCAGATCGATCGGCTCCCCTGGCTCTCCGACCTCCTCGAAATCGGCTTCCGCACCTACGCGGCCACCCTGCCGTGGGACGCCCTGGTTCCGGTTCCCCTCCATCCGGTTCGGGAGCGGTCGCGCGGATTCAACCAAGCCGAGGAGCTCGCCCGCCTCCTCGGGAAGCGGCAGGGTATTCCCGTCCGCAACGCGTTGCGCCGGGTCCGTCCGACCCCGCCGCAAGCGGGACTGCCCTCTCCCCGGCGAGAGCACAACCTCTCCGGGGCGTTCCAGCCGAAAAGGAATTTTGACCCCGCCGGCAAAAACCTGCTATTGATCGATGACGTGATCACGACGGGGGCGACGGTGCGCGAATCGGCGGCGCGGCTCCGGGAGAACGGAGCGAGGACGGTCTGCGTCCTGGCTGTCGCACGATCCTAGCGCCCGCGGCCGATCCCCCGCTTCCCATGAACAAGAGCCATAATCCCCACCCCGCGCCGCGTATCCCCTCCGGCCCCAAGCGCGACATTCCCGAAGGGCTCTGGGTGAAGTGCCCGGACTGCGAGCAGATGCTCTACACCAAGGAGTTGGATCAGAATCAACGCGTCTGCAAGCACTGCCACCACCATTTCCCCCTTTCCGCCCGGGAGCGGATCGCCCTCCTGGTCGATCCCGGAAGCTTCCAAGAGGCCGACGCCGGCCTCCTCTCGGTCGACGCCCTCCGTTTCCAAGGCGTGCGCAGCTATGCCGACCGTCTGGCCCATTACCGGAAGCAGAGCGGGCTCTCCGATGCGGTGATCTCAGGGGTAGGGCGCATCGCAGGAAAACCGGTCTCCCTTGCGGTGATGGACTTCCGGTTCTTGGGCGGGAGCATGGGCTCGGTCGTGGGGGAAAAGATCACCCGGGCCATCGAGCGCGGCGCCGGGGAGAAGATGCCCGTAATCATCGTTTCGGCCTCGGGCGGCGCCCGGATGTACGAGGGGATGTTGAGCCTTCTGCAAATGGCCAAGACCAGCGCCGCCCTCGGCCGGCTCAAGCGGGCCCGGATGCCCTTTCTCTCCGTTTTGACCAATCCGACGATGGCCGGTGTCACGGCGAGCTTTGCTTCCCTCGGGGATATCATCCTGGCCGAACCCCGCGCGATGATCGGCTTTGCCGGAGCCCGCGTCATCCGGGAAACGACCCACCAGGAGCTCCCCAAAGGGTTTCAAACCGCGGAGTTCCTGTATGAGAAGGGGCTCATCGATCAGATCGTCCACCGGCACCGCCTCCGCGCCGTGATCTCCTCCTTCCTCGACTACCTGGCCCCGGCTTCCGTCCGCCGGGAGGAGCCGGCCCGCGGGAGGAGCCGGGCCGAGTAGGCTTCCGGCCGCCCCGCTAGGCAAACTCGGCCTGGGGATCCATGAGCGCAGGAAGGGCACCCCGCCAGATCCGCTCCAGCTCCTTGACCTCGATCTCCATCCGCTCCGGACCGCGATCGATCCGGAAGCCGGATCCCGCCACCCGTCCGATCCGGCGCGCCTCGACCCCCCGGCGCATGCACTCCTCTTCGACTGCCGGCCCCGCCTCGGCGGCTACGGTCAGCAGCACCCTACCCGGGCTCTCCCCGAAGAGAAGCTCTTCCGCGCTCGGCGAGGACGGCAGGCTGATTTCGGCGCCCAAGCGCCCTTCTCCAGCCAAGGCGCATTCCAAGAGGGCGATCGCCAACCCTCCGTCGGAGAGATCGTGCGCGCTCGCGACGATCCCCCGGGCTCCGAGCGACCGGAGCGCGGAAGCTAGCGCGATTTCCGCGGGCAAGCAGACCTCCGGGGCGGCCCCCTCCCGCCAACCCAGCAGCTCCCAGGCGTAGGCCGACCCCGCAATCCCGCTCCCCCATCCTCCGAGGAGATAGAGCAGCTCCCCTTCCCGTTGAAAACCCATTGGAATGATCTCTTCCTGTCGACCGATCAGCCCGACGGCGGCGACCACCGGGGTGGGCAGAATCGCCCCTGCGGGGGACTCGTTGTAGAGGCTCACGTTGCCTCCGGTCACCGGAAGGCCGAAGGCCCGGCAGGCTTCCGCCATCCCCTCGACCGCACCCCGCAACTCTCCGAAAGCTTCCGGCCGGTAGGGATCGCCAAAGTTGAGGTTGTCGGTAATTCCCAGCGGCCGGGCCCCCGTGACCGCGAGGTTCCGGACCGCCTCGGCGACCGCCGCCCGCCCGCCGGTGTAGGGATCGAGCGCGGCAAACCGGGCGTTCCCGTCCACGGTGAAGGCCAAAAACTTGTTCCTGCCGTCCAGGACAAGACGGAGGACCGCCGCATCCGCCCGCCCGGGCCCCACCACGGTGCGGATCCCGACCATCCAGTCATATTGCCGCCAGACCCACTCCTTGGAAGCCAGGGAGGGCAGAGCCGCCAGCGCCAGCCAGGCCGAGCGGCACTCCGCCAGAGAAAGAGACGGCCGGGGAGGGACCGGAGACGAGGAGCGGACCGGGAGCTTCGCCTGCCGCTCGTAGACGGGAGCGTCCTCGGTCAGCAGCCGGGCCGGCAGCTCCGCGGCCACCGCGCCGTTCCGCCGGTAACGGAGCAGGCCGTCGCCGGTCACCGTCCCGATCCGGCGCAACGGCACGCCCCATTTGGCGAAGACCGCCTCGGCCTCCTCCTCTCTCCCTTTCCGGAGGATCAGCAGCATCCGCTCCTGCGACTCCGAGAGGAGGATCTCCGCCGCATCCATCTCGGCCTCCCGGAGAGGCACCTGATCGAGGTCGATCTCCATGCCCACGCCCCCGCGGGCCGCCGTTTCGCTTGTCGAGCAGCCGATTCCGGCCGCTCCCATATCCTGCACGCCGACGACCACGCCCGGACGGGCGAAGAGCTCGAGGCAAGCCTCCATGAGAATCTTGCCCATGAAGGGATCGCCGACCTGGACCGCCGGGCGGTCCTCGCGGGCGTCGGCCCCGAGCAGCCGCGAGGCGAAGGCCGCCCCTTTAAGCCCGTCTCGGCCGGTGCGCGAGCCCGCGACGTAGACCGGGTTCCCGACGCCGGAGGCGGCTCCCTTCTGGATCCGGTCGTGCCGCACGACGCCCGCGCAAAAGACGTTGACCAGGGGATTTCCGTTGTAGGCGGGATCGAAGACCAGCTCGCCGCCGACCGTCGGGATCCCCACGCAGTTCCCGTAATGGGCGATCCCGCCGACGATGCCCCGGAGAAGCCGCCGGTTGTTCCGCGCCGCCGGATCCCGGCTGCGGATCTCGCCCAGCCGCAGCGAATCGAGGAAGCAGATCGGCCGGGCTCCCATGGTGTAGATATCCCGCAAGATCCCGCCGACTCCGGTGGCCGCGCCCTGGAAGGGTTCTACGGCGCTCGGATGGTTGTGGGACTCGATCTTGAAGACGACCGCCCAGCCGTCCCCGATGTCGAGGGCTCCCGCGTTCTCCTCGCCCGCCCGGATGAGAACCCCCGGCCCTTCCGTGGGAAACTTCCGGAGCTCCCGTTTCGAGTTCTTGTAGCAGCAGTGCTCGCTCCAGAGGACCGAGAAGAGGGCCAGCTCCACGGCGTTGGGCGAGCGCCCGAGAGCCTCCTCGATCCGCTGGATCTCTTCGGGCAGCAGCCCGGTCTTCTCCGCGAGGCTCCGCCTCTGCGCTTCGCTCGTCATTTCCCCTCCTCCTCCGCAAACACCTTTTCCCCCCGGAGAAAGGTCGCCAAAAGACGCGGCTCCGGCTCGTCTGCGAGCAAACAGAAACTCGCTTCCGCCCCTTCCTCCAGCCCATGCCGGAGCGAAAGCCAGCGCGCGGGCCGGACCGAGAACGCCTCCCAAACTTCCGCCCAAGGACGGCCGAGGTAACCCGCCGCGCGAAACACGCCGGCCCATGGCGTTAACGTCGACCCGGCGAGCCGGCCGGAGGCGCGGTCGACCGCCCTTCCGCTCTCATCCACCTCGACCAGCCGATCCCCAGCCGGTAGGTGCCCGCCCCCTCCCCGCCGCCGCGATGGCGTCGGTGATCAGGATCAGCCGCTCCCCAAGCTCAGCGCCACCGCCCGGAAGGCGTGCGGCGGCAGATGGATCCCGTCGGCGATGACGCTCGCGTACGGGAGGGCCGATCCAAGGGCGTGCAGGAGCGGGTTCTCCCACTTCGGCAGCAGGTGCGGCAACCCGTTGCCCAGATGCGTCCAAAGGGAGGCCCCCGCCTCGATCGCCCGCTCGAGCGCCGAACCCATGGCGGCGGAATGGCCGATGGCCACCCGCATGCCCTCGCCCACGGCCGCGCGCACCAGATCGATCCCCCGCTCCGAAGCCTCGGGAGCCACCGTGATCACCCGGCAGCCGCCGCCGCATTCCTCCTGCGCCCGGCAAACCCAGTCGGGGTCGGCGGGCCGCATCCAGCGCGGGTTATGGACCCCGGCATACCCCGCTTCCGGGCGGAGGAACGGTCCTTCCAGATGGAATCCGGCGCAGTTGGCGGGTTCTTCCTCCCGCAGCCGGCGCAGCGCCGGCAGCAGCTCCCGGTAGGAGTCGGACGGGCGGGTGATCACCGTCGCGAGAAAATGGGTGCAGCCGTTCGCCAGCAGGCTCCGGCAGAGCCGCCGCCACTCCTCCCGGCCGATCGGAGGGCCGTTGAGATCGACTCCCCCGAACCCGTTGACCTGGACGTCGACCAATCCGGGGGCAATCCACGGGAGCTTCCGCCGATCGCGGCGGGCGGCGGGCGCGATCCTCCGGTAGAGGGGCGGATCCAGCTCCACCGAAATCACTTCCCCGCTTCGATAATGCCGGGCCTCGACAATAGTCTCCGGATGCGACACCTTGCTCTCAATCTTGTATGCTTGCGCATTGGGATTGGCAACCCGGCCGGAAGGAGCGGAGGATCCCCGGGCGGGCGCCGAGCGGACACACCCGATGAACGAGGGAAGGCCACAAGACCCGGCGGCTCCCGCCGTCTTCGTCAAGACCTACGGCTGCCAGATGAACGTGCGCGACTCGGAAGCCGTGCTCCACCGCTTCCTTCTCCGCGGCTACCGGATCGCCCGCTCCGAGGAAGAAGCCGACGTGATCCTGCTCAACACCTGCTCGGTGCGGGACATGGCCGAGGAAAAGGCCTGCGGGAAGATGGCCGCGCTGCGCGCGCGCAAGCGCCTCCACCCGGGCCTGATCCTGGGCTTCCTCGGCTGCATGGCCCAGCGCCGGGGCGCGGAGCTCCTGCGGCAGTTCCCCGAAGCCGATCTGGTCCTGGGGACCCAGAAGTTTCATGAGGCCCCGAACCTCGTCGAGCGGATCCGCGCCTCCCGGACCGCCTCCGCGGCGCGGTCCTCGGGGGAGCCCCTCCGGATCCTCGACGTGGAGGCCGAGGCCGGCTCGCAGAACCAGATCCGCGATCATCTCCCCTTCTCCCGCAAAGCCTCCGCCTTCGTCTCGATCATGCAGGGCTGCAACATGCGCTGCGCCTTCTGCATCGTCCCGGTGACCCGTGGGCCCGAGCGGGCCCGGCCGATGGAGGAGATCGAGCGCGAGGTGCGCGCGCTCGCCGACCAGGGCGTCCGTGAGGTCACGCTCCTGGGCCAGATCGTCAACCTCTATGGCCGCCGGGAGTTCCCCACGGTCCGCGGCCGTTCCCCCTTCGTCCAGCTTCTCGAGCGGATCTGCTCGGTTCCAGGCATCGCCCGCGTCCGCTTCACTTCGCCGCACCCGATCGGTTTCCGCGACGATCTGATCGCCGCGCTCCGCGACCTGCCCGCCCTCTGCGAGCACGTCCACCTGCCGGTGCAGTCGGGCAGCGACCGGATCCTGCGGGCGATGGGCCGGGGCTATACCCGCTCCCGCTACCTCGGCCTCGTCGACCGGATCCGGGCCGCCGTTCCCGAGGCCACGTTGACCACCGACATCATCGTCGGCTTCCCGGGAGAGGAAGAGCGAGACTTCGCCCAGACAAGGGCGCTCGTCGAAGAGGTCCAATTCGACCAGGCCTTCATCTTCCGCTACTCGCCCCGTCCCGGAACGAGCGCCGCTGCGCTCGGCGCCCAGGTGGGCGAAGAGGAGAAGCGGCGCCGCAACCAGGAACTGCTCGCGCTCCAAGACGAAATCGCTCTCCGGAAAGCCAAGCGGCTTCTCGGGCGGGAGGTGGAGATCCTCGTCGAAGGCGAAAGCCGGAAGTCGCCCCACCGCTTCCAAGGGAGGACCCGCGGCAACCACCTAGTTCTCGTCCGGGCCGAGGAGCGCTGGCGAGGAGAGCTCCTTCCGGTGCGCTTGGTGGAGACCACGGGGCATACCTTCTACGCAGAGCCCGTCCTTGCCGAAGAGCCCGCCTCGTAGGGGTCCGCCGTCCGGCCGATGAAATCGTGCCAGGCGGCCAGAAGGGCCGCGATCACCGTGGGCCCGAGGAAAAGCCCCAGCAGGCCGAAGCTCGTGATGCCGCCCAACGTGCCGAGGAGCACCCAGAAAAAGGGAAGGTGCGCGGCCCCGCCGATCAACCCCGGTCGGATGAAGTGATCCGCGACGAAGAGGACAAGAGAGCCGAAGAGAAAGAGCCCCACCGCGGCGAGCGCGCTCCCCTTGGCGTAGAGCATGATGCTCACCCCTCCGAAAACCAAAGGGGCCAGGAAGGGAACCATCGCCAGGATGCCGGTCAGGCCACCGAGGGTGACCGGATCGCTGATCCCCATGATCGCGTAGGCGATCCCCAAGAGGATGCCCTCCCCGATGCTCACCAGCACCAGACCGTTCACGGTGGCCCGGATCGCCAAGACGCAGTGGCGCGCGTATTCGACCCCGAGGCTTCCCACGAGCCTGCGGGCGAACCGGAGCGCCTGCTTCCCCAAGGATTCGCCGTCGCGGTAGAGGAAAAAGAGGGTGAGCAGGGTGAAGCCGAGCACCTCCGCCCTACGCAGCATCTGGACACCCACCGTCCGGGTCCAACGGAGAATGAAAGCCGGATCCAAGTGCCCGAGGGTCATCTGCGCTGCCCCGGGACTGCCCAAGGAGGAGTTCCACGTGGAGTAGAGCCAGGTTCCGAACGCCGGGATCCGGTTCAGCCACTCCGGTGCCGGGAGACCCGATTTCTGGATCGCCGCCAGCCAGCGGGCCAGGACCCGCGCCTCTTCGCCGAGCTTGATCGCCGCGTAGGTCAGCGGTGCGATCAGCGCCACCCCGACGACCAAGGTGAAGGCCAGCGGCAGGACGATTCCGCGCATCCATCGGGGCGCGCGCGACCAGAGCCAGCGGTAGAGCGGCCACGAGGCGACGGCGATCACCAGCGCCCAGGACATCGAGACCAGAAAGCTGCGGATCGTCCAGATGCCCAGCGCCGCCAGGCAGAGAGCCAGGACCAGCCGCGTGTTCGCCTGAAAGGCGCTGCCCTGTTCGTCACTCGGCTCATCGGTCAGCGGATCCAACTTGGAAGAGGGCATCTAACGCCAGAGATTACCTCTCCTAGCCAAAAGTGCTACCGCTTTTTGCCGAGACCAGGTCTCTGCTTCTTACTCGGCGCCCCGCCGGCGCAGGACGATCTCGCCGGGCCAAGCGGCCGGCGAGAGGCGGAGCAGGTAGAGCACGGTTTCCGCGATATCCTCCGGCTGGAGGTAATCGGCACCCGAGACCCCCGTCATCGGAGTGGCGACCAGCGCCGGGCAGATCGCAACCGCTTTCACCCCGCACTTTCTCCCCTCGTCGGCCAGGGCGCGCGTCAAGCCGACGATCCCGAACTTGGTGGCGCTGTACCCGCCGGTTTCCGCCCAGGCATCCACCCCGGCGAGCGAGGCGACGTTGCAGATCAATCCCCCGCCCGTGGACGCGATTCGCGGGAAAGCCGCCCGGCTGCACCAGAACGTGCCGTAGAGATTAGTCTCCACCATCTGCCGCAGATCGGCCGTCGACAGCGAGGCCACCGGGGCGAACCGTCCGATACCCGCATTGTTGACCAGGATGTCGAGCCTCCCCTTCCAGCCCGCGGCCCGCTCGACCAACCGCTCGCATTCCGCTTCCCGCCGGACATCGGTCGGGATCGCGATCCCCTCCCCTCCCTTTTTTCCGCACAGGCGCGCCACCTCTTCGCACGCCTGCACCCGCCGGGCGGCCACCGCGACCGAGGCGCCGCTGCCCGCCAGCGCCAGCGCCACGGCCCTCCCGATTCCGCTGTTCCCCCCGGTCACGATCGCCACCCGACCGGCAAGAAAGCCGCTGGCCATCTCCCCTTCCCCCTTTCCGGTTCAGCCTCTCCGGCTACGAATCGTCTCTTCTTCCGTCACGATGAGATCCAACCGCTGGTCGTGCCCGTCGGACGCCACCTGCGGAAGCTCCTGGCAGGAAAAGAAGAGCCCGACCCGGAGCGCCCCCGGACCGAGCTCCGCCAGCGTCCGGTCGTAATAACCGCCGCCCCTTCCCAGCCTGGTTCCCCGCCGGTCGAATCCCAGCCCGGGAACGAGCACCAGCCCGGCCTCCGGCTTCCGGAGCTCCGCCCGCGGAGGGGGCTCCCGGAAACCGAGCGGCCCGGACCGCAGCGATGCGATCGCTTCCACCTCCGCAAAGCCGAGGCTGCGGCCGGCGCCGCGATGGAACGGATAGAGAACCCGCTTGCCGCCGGCCCGGGCCCGCTCGAAAAGAAAGTCGGTGTCCGGCTCGCTGGGAAACGACGCGTACAGCGCCACGACCCGAGCCGCCTGCCACTCCGGTAGCGCCAGCAAGCGCTCTGCTATCCGCCGGCTGGCGGCCGCTCGCTCTTCTTCGCCCGCTGCGGCCAGCAGCCGCCGAAGCAGCCGTCTCTGCTCCTCCTTCTCCGGAAGGGAAAGGCCGATCATGCCCACATCCCAAATCGGACCTCCCCTCCGAGGCAAGAGCAAATCGGCTTCTCCACGAAGCCGCGGCCGGGGATCCCGAGAAACCCTCCGGGCGGGGCCGAACACGCTGGATCCTTACTCATGGATCCGGCGACAGGGGAGACGCTGGGCCAAGCTCGAGAAGAGCCCGGAGCCCCAAGTCCGTAGCTCCGGAGGAGGCGGAGCAGAGTTTTCCGGAGGGAGCGCCTGATCCTGCTTCGGTTTCGGATTCTTTTTTCTTCCGCCGTTTTTTTTCCTCATCTCCCGAGTCGATACGATTGCAAGAATGATGAACTTTAGCGAAAGCTCGTTGGACTTGTCAAAACCCGGCGAGGGACAGTCAACAGCTATCCGCGGTAGGTCTTTCTCCCCGATCATCATTCGGTCTTTCCCTGATTGCCCGGCGGGCGATCGAAACACCCGCAGCCGTTTGACATCGCTTCTCCGCCGACCTACGATCGATCGGCTTTCCTTCCGCCGGCTTAGCTCAGCGGCAGAGCGGCAGTTTTGTAAACTGCGGGTCGTGGGTTCGATCCCCACAGCCGGCTCCCAGAGCTTTTTCGACTCACAGAAATACTGTCCTCTGGTTATCGTAGCGTAAGTCGCTTTGCCTTTCGCTGACAGCGGCAGCCGTTACGTCCCTGTTGCAACCCTTTCTTGCCATCGAAACTGCTGCTGCGATGGTATTCGCCGTCCAGGGGTCACGGGAAATGTGCCGCGCGCGATCGAGAGGCCTTGGCCGATGCGAGCATGACTTCTGGCATGTCAACCAAGGCAAGCCGAAGCCTGAGCTTGTCAGCCGACAGCCAAAAATGACCCCCTGACGACATCGGGAATTGACCCCCTGACGACAACAGGAGGTGTTCCTGGGAAAGGAAGAAGGGCAGCATCTTCTGCCATTCAGCAGGAGGGAGGAGATGCTGGAGCCGGAGGAAGTGGGTCGGATGGTGGCCTTACAGGATCTGGGTTGGGGGACCAAGCGGATTGCTCGGGAGCTAGCGGCCATTTCTCACCAGTGCGAGCTTTCGCGGGAGAGAGGTGCCGGTTGAGTCGCTTGCGAGCAGTTCCGGCCGCGCAGAGCTCTTCATGAGGCAGGATCGAGCAAGATTTTCATTCGATTTGCCTTAAGGCGAGCGCTGCAAAGCGCAAAAAGCCGGTTGTGGAGCAAGGCTCCGCCCGATCGTAGGCTTTGCGGAAGGAGAAGAGGTGGGGTTTTGATACCTGCTCAACAACGCAGCACTCGGAAGACGTGAGTAAAGAGGCTCTTCCAAGGATAGGCGCTACTCATCGAGAGGAAGACGCGGCGGACGCTGACTCGGACCAGCGTGCCGATCTTAAAGAGCTTGATCCGGAGGGTGTCGACCTGGGCCTCGGCCCAGTCCGTTCCTCGCAGACCGAGCCGTCGCAGCGCTTCGACCAGGGTGTAAGCGAGAGCCGAGAAGTAGAGGCGAAGTTGGTTGCTGGCCATTTGCGCGGTCGAGAGCCGGTCGGCAAAGAGGTGGAGTTGTTCCTTGATCCGATTCTCCATGTCGCCACGAGCACAGTAGAGCTTCTCGTAAAGGTTTTGGGCGGGCCACTCCTCGGTGGAGAGAGAGGTCACGACAAAGCGCGGATTCTCCCCTCTTTCCAGGTACTCGGCTTTGGCGACCACCCGGCGCTCCCTCGACCAGCTGCTCAAGGTGCGGTAGGCAAACTCGGTAAAGAAGCGGGCCGGCTTGCCACTCGACTCGTGCAGACGACGGGCTTGCTCCATCGACCCCTGAATGGTCCGGCACAAGCGCTCGTTGCGCGCCAAGCCGAAGAGGTAGTCGACTTGATTGGCTTCGCACCAAGCCATGATCTCTTCCCGGCAGAAGCCCGAATCGGCCCGGAGCACGATCCGGACTCCGGGCCAACGGGTACGGAGTTGTTCCACGATCCGGCTCACCTCCGTAAGGGAGCCCGCCGACGCATCCTGGTTCGATGGCCGAAGCCGGACGCCAAGGAGTTGATCGCCAGCAAAGATGTAGAGCGGCAAATAGCAGTAGGAGTCGTAGTAACCATGGAAGAAGCGCTCCGGCTGATGTCCGTAAAGGGGGATGTCGGTCGCATCCAGATCGAGCACCACCTCCTCAGGGGGCTGGGGATGCGATTGGAGGTAGAGATCGACCAGAAGACGGTCGATCGCTTCGGCCGAGTAGTCGATCTTGTGGTAGCGCTCGCTTCGACCCACCAGTTCCAGCCGGTTGAGCGTGCTCTTGCCCGCCAGATCCTCTTCCAGATCGCTTTTCCCGCTCAGGAGAGCAACCAGCGGATCGGTCCGCAACTGCTCATGGTCGTCGAGGTCTTCGTAGCCCATCGCAATCCCGAAAATGCGCTGGGCAAGCATCTCCCGTACCCGATGCACAATGCGTTTCGGATGGCGTCGATCCACGAAGCAACCCTCTAACCGTCTTAACAAACCGATCTTCCGATCCGCTTCCCGCAACAGAATTGCGCCCCCATCGCTGGAGATCCGACCCGCGGTAAATCCCGCTTCCACCCGTCGCAAAAAATGCGCTGTAAACGCAAAAGTCTCTTGGCTACACTCTGTCATGGAAGGCCGTTTCTTTTTTCTGGTTGTAGTAACGTCTTGCTAACGCACTTATACCAGGGAAAGACGGCCTTTCCTATGCCCTTTTGCCAACTTTTTTGCCCTCCGCTATGCCCGCTATCGGTGAGATATGGCGGCTAGACCCGGTTGAGGTTGACGCATGAGCAGACTTCGTGTCTTGACGCCTATGCGGCGCTTTACGGGCGGGCGCAGCGGACTCTTTTCGCCAGGATGCGGGCGGGCGTTCCCCTGAACGAGCTCAAGCGGTCGTTTCTGCGCCGGTTCGGCCTCACCGCCCGGCAGTTCAACGCCATTCGGGTCGAGCTCGAAGGCAAGATCGCCTCGATCCGGGAAAGGCGGCCCGAGTTGATCGAGGAAGCCAAATGGGGCGGATCCGGAAAGCGGAAGAGGCGGTCGGCCGGCTGGAGAAGAAGCATCCGGGATCGAATGTCGTGCACCAGAAAAAGCGGCGGCTTGCCGTCCTGCGGGCGAAGCTCGAGGCGCTTCTGGCCGATCAGGAGTCCGGCCGGGTCCGGCTCTGTTTCGGTTCCCGACGCCTCTTCCGCAAGCAGTTTGCCCGGGAAGAGAACGGCTATGCGGACCATGCCGCATGGAAGAAGGATTGGCAGGCGGAGCGGAGCAGCCAGTTCTTCGTGCTCGGATCGAAGGACGAGGCCTCGGGCAACCAGTCCTGCCAAGCCGCAGTCGCTCCGGACGGCAGCCTGCGGCTGCGGTTGCGGCTGCCGAACGGATGGGGAAGCACGAGCAAACACCTGGTGCTCGAAGGCGTGCGCTTGGCCTACGGCCAGGAGGAAATCCTCCAGGCCCTCTCCGTCGGCCGGGTCGTGACCGGAACAACCAAGACCGGGAAGCTCGTCCGCAAGCCGGAGGGAGCTGCCGTAAGCTACCGCTTCGTGCGGGACCGGAAGGGGTGGCGGGTGTTCGCAAGCGTCGAGGCGCAACCGGTTGCCCTGGTGACACGCCGCCTTGCCGGAGCGATCGGCGTTGACAGCAACCCGGATCATCTTGCCTTGGCCGAAACGGATCGCTTCGGGAATCTCGTGGAAATCCGCCGGATCGGATTGCATCTCTATGGGAAGAGCGAGGAGCAGGCGAAAGCCGCGATCGGCGATGCGTGCCGGCAGATCGCCCGGGCCTGCGCCGAATCGGGCAAGCCGCTCGTGATCGAGCGATTGGATCTTCGCAAGCGGAGGGCCGAGCTCGAGGCGGTCGATGGCGTCCGGGCTCGCTCGCTCTCATCCTTCGCCTACGCCAAGACGATCTCCATGCTCAAGGCGGCTTCCTTTCGTGCCGGAGTCTAACGGATCGAAGTCGACCCGGCCTACACTTCCGTGATCGGCGCGGTCAACCACGCGCGCCGTCATGGCATCGGTTCTCACCAGGGCGCGGCCTACGCCGTCGCCCGGAGAGGATTGGGCCTATCCGAGCGCCCGTCCGTGCGGGAGGCGGTCGTGCCGACCCGCAATGGCGGCCATCTCACCTTCGCCCTACCCGCGAGGAATCGGGCGAAGCATGTATGGTCGTTCTAGGCGGACGTTCGGAAGAGGCTCAAAGCGGCGCATGCAGCGCATGCCCGGTCGGGAGGCAACCATCTGCCTCCCGCGCCTCTGCTCCCGAAATCGCGGGCATCGGGCGCTACCCGGACTTTGCCGGCGAAACCCCGGCACGCGAACCGCCGGCAGCACTGTTCGGCCGACGTCCTGGACGATCTCCCCTGGTAGGGGAATGATTGTCTATGGTTTTAGGAACGGTCCCAGGCAGGCTGCGATCCGGGCAATCGGGAAGGTCGCGGAACGCCGTCGGTCGGGAAGCCCCTCGACGAGCGCAGACACCGAAGCTCGCCCGGATCCTTCCGCCCTTCGCCTCCGCCTCCGGCAGCTTCCCCACGGCTGTACCTCGGCGTTTATTTGCGAATGCTTCTTGTATATCCGCCGAATCGACGTAAAGTTGCCGAAATCGGCTTCACACCACGCGCTGAACCATGATATTCCGGCTGGAAATCGAGAATTTTTATTCCATCGGGCCGGTCCTGACCATCGATCTGCATGCGAGGGCCGGAGTGGACGACGCCTCCGTCGCTCCGATCTATCCCGGCTCCGAGGAGCGCGCGCCGAAGCTAGTCGCCGTTTTCGGGCCGAACGCCTCAGGGAAGACCACCTTTTTACGGGCGATCGCCTTTTTGGTTTGGTTCGCCAGGGATAGTTTTCAGCTAATTCCCGGCCAGCATCTTCCTTTCGCTCTGTTTCAGAGCCGAGACTGGCTCGGGAAACCGGCACGGCTGGCGATCGAGATCGGCGGGATGCCGCGCTTTCCACCATCCGCCCACGGAGACGTCGGTTCCGGGGTCTACCGCTATGAGCTCCAGATCGCGCGGCGCCGGAACTCTGATGCCGTGGTGCAGGAAAACCTTTTCTTCCGGCCGCATCGCGCCCGCAAGCGGTTTCGCGTTTTTGAGCGGACCGAAAAGGAAGGCGTCAAAGGGAGCCGGTTTTTTCCTTTACGCGGCCTCGGGAAGCTCGCCGAAACGCTTCGCCCCGATGTCAGCGTCCTCTCGACCTACGCGCAATTCGGCCACAAGGTAGCGCTCGCCCTGCAACAAGCGCTCCGAACAGTGTTTTCCAATCTCTTAATCTTCAAGGAAGATCCCTCCCCCGACCGGATCGCGGGCCAATTCCGCCAGTCGAAAGAGCTTCTCGATGCCTGTAACCGGGAAGCGCGACGCCTGGACCTGGGCTTTAATGAAATCCGGTTGGCGGAAGGACCCCTTTTCTTTCAGTTCCGCCACGACGGCCTCGAGGACTTCCTGCCGTGGCAGTGGGAAAGCCATGGGACGCAATCGTTCCTCCGCTGGTTCCCGCTTATCTGGTGGACACTCCGCACCGGGGGCTGCGCCCTCATCGATGAGCTCGATGCCTCGATCCATCCGGATGTCCTAAAGGAAATCCTCCGCTGGTTCCGCCATCCGGAACGCAATCCGAAAAACGGGCAGCTTTTCTTCACCTGTCAAAACACGGCCCTTCTGGAAGAGCTGCAAAAGGAAGAGATCGTTCTGTGTGAAAAGGATGCTTCCGGCTTTACGAAAGTCTTCCCTCTGGCGGACGTCAAGAATGTGCGCCGCGGCGAAAACTTCTTCCGCGCTTACCACAGGGGCAGCTACGGAGCGCTCCCGAACATTGGATGAAGAAGGGCCGGCGGAATCGACGCGCGCCTCCGCGACCGCGAAGGAAGGTAATTTACGTGGGATGCGAGGGCGACAGCGAACAGGCCTACGTCGCCCTGCTCCAGGACCTGATTAATGAGCGTGGGCTCGCGGTGACCCTGAGGGCCGACGTCCTCAACCCGGGAGCCGGGGATCCGGAAGCACTGGTGCGAAAAGCCATTCAACGGATTCACCAACACGACTACCCGAAAGGTAGAATCATCCTCCTGGATCGAGACGACCGCGGTCAGCAGGATCCGCAAGAAAGCCGAAAGCATCCGGCAACGCGCCCAAAAACTCGCCCAAAAGGAGGGGATCTTTCTTCTCTGGCAAATCCCGAACCACGAAGGATTCCTCCTGCACCATCTCCCCGGCTGCGAAAATGAAAACCCCTCCACGGCTGCCGATGCGGAGCGCCGGTTACGACAAAAGTGGCCAGAATATCAAAAGCCGATGGATCGCAAAAGCCTTGCGAAGCGCATCGGTTGGGACGGAGTCCGACGAGCGGCGGAGAGGCATCCCTGCCTCCGCCGGCTGCTTGCCGAAATAGGCTTGGTCTAACCGGGCTTCGCTCCGTCGCCCCGCTTCTCAGCTTCCGCTTGCCTCCGCCGACCGGGCTTCGCGGGCGAGCCGGCGGGCCTGGCGCAAGGGCTCGGGAGTGCGGTACCGGGGAGTCAAGGCCAGCAGGATTCCGGCGGCCGTCTCGGCCGTCGTCCGCCAGCCGGCATGAGCGACCAGCGGCGCCTTGCCCGCTTTCGTCCGCACCCAATAGGCGACGACGACTCCGTCCAGGGTAAGCGGGGAAAGCGATCCTCGGGCGGGTCCTGGGGGCTCCGGAAGCCAGGAGCGGGCGGCGGGTCACCCCGACCGAAGGCAGGCCGAGCCGGGCGCCCAAGTGGAGCGCCAGGCCGGCTCCGCGCGGGTGGTCGCGGCCGGTCGCGTCGACCAGCAGCAGCTCGGGCCGCGCCCGCAGCTTCGCGATCGCCTCCTCCAAGAGCGGCCCCTCCCGAAGAGCCAAAGCCCCGGCTCGTACCGAGCGCCCGCCACCCCGCGCGCCACGGCGGCACCGACGAGCTCGCCCAGTGGAGGAGGGCAGCGGCGGCCCAGCCCGCTTCCCCGGCATAGCCCGCGCCCGCCCTCCCCGGGAGAAGCAGGCGAAGCAGCCGGCGATCCGGATCGGGCCGCCGGGCGGCGTCCAGGGCTCCGTTCCTTCCCGGCGCAGGCTCTCCTGCCGGGCGATCAGCTGCTCGGCCGTCGCGGGCCAAGGAGGCGGGATCGGCCGGCACTCTTCCCCCGGCCCGCCGGTGGTCAATAATGAAGACAAACTCGTTTTGTTGCCTTGCCGGACCGGAGTTACACTCCGGTCGCGGCTTTGAGGATCTCCGATCCTGCGGGAAAACGGAGGGAAGCCATGGCTAGCCTGCTGCGGTTGAATGCCTTGTCCGGGGCCCCCTTGGCCACCGATCCCTTTGAATATGTCATCGTGCGGGATTTCCTGCCCGCGGAGATTCGCCCCGCTCTCGAGAAGGAGTTTCCCGCGATCGACAAGCCGGGCGTCTTTCCCGTCCAGGTCCTTCGCTACGGCCCGCTTTTTGCCGCGCTCCTCGAAGAGCTCCGATCCGCTCCCTTCCGCGACGCGGTCTCCCAAAAGTTTTCCGTTCCCCTGGACGGCAAGCCCATCATGATCACGGTCCGCGGCCGCTGCGGGCCCCGCGACGGCCAGGTGCACACCGATTCGGAGAACAAGATCATCACCGTCCTGCTGTATCTGAACAGCCGGTGGGAAGCCGACGGCGGCCGGCTCCGGCTCCTCCGCAGCCACGACATCGAGGATGTCGCCGTCGAGCTGCCTCCCGACTGGGGCACCCTGCTGGTCTTCCGCCGCTCCGATCGCTCCTTTCACGGCCACCGGCTCTTCGAAGGAGAGAGGCGGGTCTTGATGCTCAACTGGTTGACCAGCCAAGAGGACCTCGATCACGAGCTCGGGCGGCACATCCGCTCCAGCCGGCTCAAGAGCCTGATTCCCACAGCCCTCCTCGAACGGCTCCATTGGCGGCGGGTCGCCCGGTAGAGGCACCCGGCCGGAAAGCGTCCGAGGCTGCGGCGGCCGGCGCAAGCACGTAAAGCGGGCCCAAGAGAAAAGACCGCGGCGGCTTTCTCCGACCGCCAAGAACGCGAGGGCGGGACGGCCCCGACAGGGCCCTGGAGGATTGCTTTCCGGGCCGTTCCTCGCAACGTTGGAAAGGCATCCGATGGCCTTTTCGATCCTCGCTTACCACGCCGCTTCCAAGCACTCCTTCTCCCGCTACGCGGACGGCCCCGGATTCCTCGACTGGGAGACCCAGCCCGATCCCTTCCGCCGTTACGAAGGCAGTCCCGAGATCCCGCTCGCCCTCCCGCCGGACGAACCGGGACCCGGCTACGAGCGTCTTTGGGATCGGCCTCCGGATCCCGCACCCCTCTCCCGTCTCTCCCTGAGCCGCTTCCTCTACGAGAGCCTCGCCCTTTCGGCCTGGAAGCAGGCGCCCCACGCCCCGCCCTGGTCGCTGCGCGTCAATCCTTCGAGCGGAAACCTCCACCCGACCGAAGGCTACCTCCTCCTTCCCCCCCTTCCCGGGATCGAAAGCGCCGGGGTCTTCCACTATTCCCCCCTCCGGCACAGCCTGGAGGCCCGCCGTTTGCTCCGGGCGGACCAGTGGGAGGAGCTGGCCGCCGGCCTCCCTCCGGGAGCCTTTTTTGTCGGCCTGAGCACGATCTATTGGCGCGAAGCGTGGAAGTACGGAGAGCGGGCCTTCCGGTATTGCCACCATGACCTCGGGCATGCGCTCGGCACCCTCGCCTTTTCCGCACGGATCCGCGGCTGGCGCGCGCTGCTCCTGCCCGCAGTGGGCGAGGCCGAGCTGGCTTCCCTCCTGGCCCTGGAAGACCAGCGGGGACCGGAAGCCGAGCATGCCGACTGCCTGCTGGGCATCTTTCCCGACCGGTGCCGCCCGCCGGAGGAGGCCGTCCGGAGCTTCCGGCTCCCCTCGACCCTTCTCGCCGCCCTGCGGGGCCTGCCTCCCCTGGGGAAACCCAACCGCCTCTCTCCGGATCATGTCCGTTGGCCGCTCCTCGAACGGGCGATCGCGTCAGCCGCCTATCCCGGCGGGTGGCCGGGCGAGCCCGCGCCGCCGCCTCTCCCCGTCCCGCCCGTGGTGCGCCCGCAACCCTCGGAAGGGGCGAGCCTTCTCCTCCGCCGGCGCCGCAGCGCGCTAGCGATGGACGGCAAGACCCCGATCCCCCGGGAATCCTTCCTCCGGCTCCTCTCCCAACTCCTGCCCCGGGGTGACGGCTTCCCCTTCGCCCTCCTGCCGTGGAGGCCGCGGGTCTCGGTCCTCTTCTTCGTCCATCGGGTCGGCGGCCTCGCTCCCGGACTCTACCTCCTCCTCCGCTCCCCGGCCCACGAAGCCCCCCTCCGCCGGGAGCTGCGCCCGGAATTCGCATGGCAGGCCCCACCCGGCTTTCCGGAGGCTCTCCCCTTCCGCCGGCTCGCGCTGGGAGACTTCCGCGAGGCGGCTGCCAAGATCAGCTGCTACCAGACCATCGCCTCCGGCGGCTGCTTCGCCCTTGCCATGCTCGCCGATCTTTCCGGCGTCGGAGAGCAGCCCTGGTTCTATCCCCGCCTCTTTTGGGAATGCGGGCTCCTGGGCCAACTCCTCTACCTCGGGGCCGAGGCGGCCGGGCTCCAGGGAACCGGCATCGGCTGCTACTTCGACGACGCCCTTCACGATCTGGCCGGCATTCGCGGGCTCCCCTGGCAGAGCCTCTACCACTTCGCCGTCGGCCGGGGAGTCCCCGATCGCCGGCTGCAGAGCCGTCCGGCCTACGCCCACCTCGCCCGCTCCCCCGGCTAGCGGAAACCCGGAGGGGGGCATCGCTCTGGCCCCTGAGCCCTTGGCCTGCTAGAATGGGAGCGGAGCGGCGGCTTCCGCCTCGCTCGCTCGGAGACGACCATGGACTACCCCTCTTCTTTTCTTTCCAAGGCCTTCCTTGCCGGCTCGTGGATCGAGACCCCGCGCACCTTCCCGGTGCGGAGCCCGGCGACGGGCGCCGTGCTGGCCGAGGTCGCCGACTGCGGGCCTGGCCAAGCGCGGACCGCCATCGAGGCGGCGGCGCAGATCTTTCCCGAGTGGCGATCGACAACCCCTTATCTCCGGTCCGATCTCCTCCGGAAGTGGCACGACTCGATCCTCGCCCACGCGGAAACTCTGGCCCGGACGATGGCGCAGGAGATGGGCAAGCCGCTCGTGGAGGCTCGGCGGGAGGTTCTCTACGCGGCCGCCTTCGTCGACTGGTACGCCGAGGAGGCCAAGAGGATCTATGGAGAGACGGTCCCCAGCCGGGATCCCCGCAAGCGGATCCTGGTCCGCTCCGTACCGGTCGGGCCCGTGTACGGGATCACCCCGTGGAACTTCCCGGCCGCGATGGTCACGCGGAAGGTGGCTCCGGCCCTCGCCGCCGGCTGCCCCTTCGTGCTCAAGCCCGCCGAGGAGAGCCCGCTGACCGCCCTCCTCCTGGCCAAGCTCTGGGAGGAGTCGGGCGGATGGCCCGCCGTCTTCCAGGTCCTCCCCGGCTCCGATCCGGCCGCCCTCTCCGGCCCGTTCCTCGACGATCCGCGCATCCGCAAGCTCACCTTCACCGGGAGCACCCCCGTGGGGAAGCGGCTCTACGAGCGGAGCGCTCCGACCCTCAAGCGGATAAGCCTCGAGCTCGGGGGCGGAGCGCCCTTCCTGGTCTTCGCCGAGGCCGACCTCGAAAAGGCGGCGGCGGGCGCCCTCGTCGCCAAGTTCCGCAACGGCGGACAGAGCTGCGTGGCGGCCAACGCGTTTTACCTTCAGAAGGAGATCGCCGGCGCGTTCACGCGGCTTTTCGCCGAGAAGGTCGCCTCCCTCCGGCTAGGCGATCCCCTCGACGAAACGACCCAGGTGGGTCCGCTCGTCAACGCCCAGGGCCTGGCCAAGGTCCAGGAGCTCGCGGCGGACGCCCGGAGCCGGGGGGCGAAGACCATCCTGGGCGGGCCGTGCCGCGACCTCTTCTTTTCCCCGACCCTGCTGGCCGAAGTCCCTTCGGATGCGCGGATCCTGGAAGAAGAGATCTTCGGGCCGCTGGCCCCGCTCTGCCTCTTCGAGACCGAGGAAGAGGCGCTGGCCGCCGCCCGGCGCGGCCGGGCCGGGCTGGCCGCCTATCTGTGGACACAAGACCTCGGGCGCGCCCTCCGCTTCGCCGAAGAGATCCCCTACGGAATCGTCGGCCTCAACGACGGCCTCCCCTCGACCCACCAGGCTCCCTTCGGCGGCTTTCGCGAGTCGGGCATCGGCCGGGAGGGCGGCAAGTGGGGGCTGGCCGAATACCTCGAGCCCCAATACCTCTCCTTCGGCTGGGAGTAAATTCGGCCCGGCCGAATTCGGTCCGGTTGGACGCGGATCGCGCGGGCAGAAGGAATCCGTCCGCCCCGCTCGTCCCGCTCGTGCGGAGGCAGACCAAATGCCAATGCCTGCGCGTCCCGTTTCCAGCCATGCCGGCAGCGGAAATTGCTTTTTCCTTCCCTCCATTCTTTCCGAATGAGGACGGCGAGCCTTACGGAAGCCAAGAACAATCCGAGCGCCCCGATCGACAGCCGCACCAGGGGCCGCCCCGCGCTGATCGCCGATCGGGGCCGGCCGGCCGCCCGCGATCGCTCCCGTTGGTCTCCCTAACGGCCATTTTTCACAACTCACAAATTTCGTAGCCGAGGCGCCGCAAATGAGCTTGGGTGCGAGGCGGGCGCAGGTTTTCCACCGGAGCTGTATGAAGACATACTGCGAGGATGGAAAACCAAGCGGGAGCGAAGCAGACGAGCCCGTTTTGCAAGCCGTAGGAGAAAGCTTGTGAGAAATGGCCGCTGAAGGACCGGCTCCTCGAGGCGGCGCGAAAGGAAGGCTTTCCCCTCGCCGAACCGGAGCGGCCTTAAGGAGCGCACGATCCGCCGGGGACACGCGTGCCGGGAGCCTCTCCTGTGTGCTCAAGGCAGGGCGGCGAAGACCCGGGCGGGGGCTCCGGTCCCACCGGCGATCTTCATCGGGATGGCATAGAGGGTCGCCCCCCGCGGCGGAAGGGCCTCGAGGCGGGCGAGGTTTTCGAATCCAGGCTTCCCGGCTCCCAGCCAGATCCGGTGGGCGGGAAAATCGGTCGCGCGGCCCGGATCGAGGCTCGCCGTATCGATCGCCAGCGCCGCCACATTCCGTTCCCGCAGCAGGAAGGAGACGGCCTCGGGGGAGAATCCCGGGAAATGGAGATCCGCCACCTCGCCCCAACGGTCGTTCCCGAGGTAGCGTTTCTTCTCCGGCCAGTAGATTCCCCAGCCCGAGAGGGCGACGACGATCGCCCCGGCAGGAAGCGGACCGTGGCGCGCTTCGTGCCGCTTGATGTCGGCCACCGAGAGCGCGGCATCGGGGTCCTTCGCCGCCCGGTCGCGGAAGTCGACCACGCAAGCGGGCCCGATGCAGGAGGCAAGCGGCACCCGGTCGGCGGAGGCACCCCCCTCCGAAAAGTGGAGTGGCGCGTCCATGTGCGTCCCGCCATGCTCCGGCGCCGAAAACTTCCCCGCCGCGTAAAAGTAGGGCGCCCCGGCCGCCCGCCCGTGCTGCTCGTACCAGTGACGGAATCCGGTCTCGGTCGGCCAATAGATCGTCCGATCGTCAAACGGGTAGGAAAGGTCGATCCATCGGCCGCCGCTCATCGATGCCTCCGGCGCTCCCTTTTCTTCCCGCTTCGGCACCGGATGGCAAGGAGAAGCTGCGCGGCCGGGCCGAGCCGGGCCGGTTCCCCGGCCCCGGCGCCGAGGGGAGGACGGCCTGCCGGGCCGCCCTCCCGCCGGCCAGGAGAACAGGCAATGGCTAAGGGAGGGGAAGCACGACTCGTGCCAAACGGAAATGCGCCCGCCGGAAAAGGCGGATCGGCTCGTCCCGCCCCGAAGCCGGGCCCGGAGACGCACGGAAGTTCTTTCCAAAAGGCCGTCAGGGAGCCAAAAGAGCTGTCATGAAGGTTGCCATCATCGGAGCGGGATTTGTCGGGGCCACCACAGCCCAGCGGATCGTCGAGCGGAACTTGGCCGACGTCGTCCTCTACGACATCGTCGAAGGGCTTCCGCAGGGAAAGGCTCTCGACATGATGGAATCCGCCCCGATCTGGGGCTTCGAATCCTCCGTCTCCGGGACGAACGATCCGGAGGACCTCGCCGGAGCCGACATCGCCGTCATCACCAGCGGCATCGTCCGGCAGCCGGGAATGAGCCGGGACGATCTCCTGGAGCGGAACGCGGCCATCGTTGCCTCCGTCGCGGATCACCTGCTCGAGCATGCGCCCCAGGCGATCATTATCGTTGTGACCAACCCGGTCGATGTCCTGACCCATCTGACGGCGGCGAAGGTCGGCACCCCCAAGGAGCGCATCCTCGGGATGGGCGGCATCCTCGATTCGGGCCGCTTCCGCTATTTCCTCGCCACCGAGCTGGGCGTCGCCCAAGCCGACGTCGACGCCATGGTGCTCGGAGGCCACGGCGACGACATGGTCCCCCTGCCCCGGTTCGCCACGGTCAACGGGGTGTCGATCGAAGCCCTGCTCCCCAAGGAGCGGATTCAAAAGCTCGTGGAGCGGACGCGGAGCGGCGGAGCCGAGATCGTCGGCTACCTGAAGAAGGGGAGCGCCTACTACGCCCCGTCGGCCGCCGTCGCCCAGATGGTCGAAAGCATCGTCCGCGATCAGAAGCGGCTTCTCCCCTGCTCGGCCTGGTGCAGCGGCCAATACGGCATCACCGGGCAGTTCGTGGGCGTGCCCGTCGTTCTCGGTCGAAGGGGAGTCGAGAAGATCGTCGAGCTGCCGCTCAACGCGGACGAGATGAGGGAGCTGCAGACAAGCAGCGCGCGTGTGGCCGCCCGGGTCGCCCGGCTGCGGATCGGGGGATAGGCGGGGGCGGAGGTCAGCTCTCCCGGTCGTCGATCCACCGCCAGAAGGCCGCGCTCTTTTGCAGCTCTTCGTCTTCCGCCAAGGGGAGATTGCTGCGGAAGAGAAAGTCGGCGAGCGTGTTCTTGTGCAGGATCCGGTAGACCTGCACCCCGGCGTCGGTGACTGCAAAGTAGATCCGGTAATCCCGGCACCGGAAGCGGTGGAGCCTCCGGCCCTCCCGCTCGAGCGTTCCAAGCTTTTCCGAGGCTCCTCCCCGCAATTCGCTCGGAAGCACCTCGAACTCGGCGAGCACCTGCAGCTGGATTTCCTTGGGAAGGGCGGCGAGCTCGGCCAAGCTCGGCTTGCTGAACACGACCTGGAAGGGTTGGCTCACGGCTCTTTTCGATATCCGGGCACCGGCTGCGCCTTCGGCACCACCGGCTCGCCGGCGGCCGCCGCCGCGGCCGGACGACCGGGGCCGCCGCCGGGACCTCGGCGGCCGGTTCCGGATAGAGAAGATATTTTTGCCGGCGGATCCGATATTCCTCAAGATAGGAGTCCCAGCTTTCCCACAGCTCCCGGATCGACCGGCCCTGCTGCAAGGCCAGGCGCACCGCATCCCCGCCGCAGAGCTTGTCGAACATTGCGGATTCCTCCGCCCGCATGCCGGCGATCGGAGAGCCGTTGAGCGCCTTGTTGATCTCCTCCAGCAGCGTCAGCGCCGCCGGGATCAGCGGCACCCGCCGCGGATCCCGGAGATGGATCTGCACCCCGGCATAGACCGTGTTCCGCGTCTCCCTTCCGAACAGCCGGTACCGGCAGGGGAGGAAGACGAGGCCTTGGATCCGACACTGCGCCAGGGCTCGCGCGAAAGCGTAGGGATCGAGAGCCGGTGAGCCGGCCAAGGCGAACGGCAGCGGCGTGCCGACCCCGTTGTTGACCCCGCTCAGTTCGCCCAGCAGCCCCGTGAGGACGTAGTGGAAGGCGCTCTGCGGCTCGGGAATGTTGGGGGAGGGGGGAACCCAGAGAAGGCCCGTATCCTCCCAGAGCATATCGCGACGCCAGCCGTTCATGGCCACGACCGTCAACCGCGGCCGCTTGCTGATCCATTCCTCCCCGGCGATCATCCTCGCCAGCTCACCGGCGGTCAGCCCGTACACATACGGAACGTCCCACTCGCCGACAAAGGAGCGGAAGCGGGAATCCAGGGGCATGCCTTCGCTCCGGAGGCCTCCGAGCGGGTTCGGGCGGTCGAGGACGCAAAAGTCCTTGTCGTTTTCCGCGGCCGCCTCCATGGCAAGCCCGAGCGTGCTGATGTAGGTGTAGCTCCGGCAGCCGATATCCTGCACGTCGTAGACCAGGATATCGACCTCCCGCAGCATCTCCGGCGTCGGCTTCCAGGTCTCCCCGTAGAGGGAGTAGATCGGCAGGCCGCTCCGCGGCTCACGCAGAGAATCGACCTTTTCTCCCGCCCAGGCCGTTCCATAGAGCCCGTGCTCCGGGGCGAAGATCGCCGTCAAGCGCACTCCCGGAGCATGGAGCAGCAGATCGAGGGTCGAGACCCCGTTCTTGTTGACTCCCGAAGCGTTGGTGATCAGCCCGACCCGCTTCCCCTGGAGCTCGCCGAACTGATGCCTGGCCAATACGTCGACCCCCAGGTCGACGACAGCCGCGGCTTGCAAGGCGCAGGGCAGAGCCGATAGTAGGAGGAGGAAGCCGATCGAAAAGAGGACGAATCGCTCCATAGATGCGCGCGGGAAGCCGCGCCCCGGTAAGAGTTCGGTGGAGGCTCTCGTTATTTTTTTGTCGCCGAGCCGCCGGAAATGGGCTTGGCTACTGGCGACCCCGTAGGAGTTCGACCGGAGGAGTCCAAAGACATACGGCAATGATAAAACGCCAAGGAGACCGAGCCGGACAAGCCCATTTTCCCTGAAGCGGGAGCCGGCCTCAGGGAAACCGCGGCCCGCGCCGCGGCCAAGAGCGTCCCCGAGCCGCCCCCGGCGCATGCTCCCTTTCGCCGCGGCACCCGGAGCCCACAGAAGGTTTTATGGCAGAACCGATTACAGCCGAAGTCATCCGCCAGCAGCTCCGACAGGTCAAATACCCCGGCTTCAGCCGAGACATCGTCTCCTTCGGCCTCGTCAAGGAAGTCGCGGTCGACAACGGTGCGATCTCCGTCCGGATGGAGCTCACGACGACCGACCCCCGCATCCGCGCGCAGCTCGAGGAGCAGGTGCGGGAGCGCCTTTCCGGGCTTCCCGGCGTGACGCACGTGGAGGTAGCCGTCTCCACCTCCGGTCCCGGACCCGCGCGCGCCAAGGAGACCGCCGGCCCCTCGGCCCGCCATATCATCGCCGTCGCCAGCGGGAAGGGCGGGGTCGGCAAGTCGACCGTCGCCGCCAACCTGGCGATCGCGCTCCAAAAGGAAGGGGCGGGCGCCGTCGGCCTCTGCGACTGCGACATCTACGGCCCGAGCATCCCCCTGATGCTCGGCACCCACGAGCCGCCCCGGGTCACGGCCGAGCAGCGCCTGGTGCCGGTCGAGCGCTTCGGCCTGCGGATGATGAGCATGGGGCTGCTGCTCGACGAGAATCAACCGGCCGTCCTCCGCGGGCCGCTCGTCACCCGCTACACCCAGGAGTTTCTCCGGAACGTCGAATGGGGCGACCTCGACGTTCTCCTCCTCGACCTGCCGCCCGGAACCGGAGACATCCAGCTGACCATCGTGCAGACCGTCCGCCTCGCGGGTGCGGTGGTGGTGACGACCCCTCAGGAAGTCGCCTTGATCGACGCCCGGAAGGCGGTCGGCATGTTCCAGAAGGTCAACGTCCCCCTCCTCGGCATCCTCGAAAACATGAGCTACTTTCTCTGTCCGAACGATCAACGCCGCTACGAGATCTTCGGAGCCGGCGGCGGCCGCCGGGAAGCCGAGCGGATCGGCGTTCCCTTCCTGGGCGAGATTCCCTTGGAGATCGCGATCCGCGAGGCGGGCGACTTGGGCGCCCCCATCGTCCTCACCGAGCCGGATCGCCCGTCGAGCCGGGCCTTCCGGGCCGCCGCCAAGAAAATCCTTGACAGCCTATCCTCCTCATAGTTGTGATCTCGTGCACCAGGTGTGGCGCGGGGAAGGCCGGCCTCCTTCCCTCGCATCGGGAAAACGAGGAGATCGAGGAATTGGTTTTGTGGAGATCGGTATCGGAAGCCCTGAACCGGCTCGGCCGATTGCTTCCGCCGCGGAGGCAGCCGTCACCCCCGGGACGGGGGAATGGCCTGGCTTGAAGCGCCGGGAAGCGGTCCGGCGGTCGCCGGGTTTCCGGAGGCTATCGGATGGGCGATCCCCTGGGAAAACCCTCCCGGTAGCCGGAGGCGGTCGGATCCGTCGTTGTTTCCCGCCGCGTGGGGAGGCCTTAAGGTGAGAGCAAAGAGGCCGGCCGGCGCGCCGCTGGGAGGAGGGGCAGCAGCAACGATCATGGATCGATCTTCCGAGGAACCTTTGTCCCCGGCGGAAGGGGAATCCCTGTTCCAGAACTCGACCCTCTATCGGGAGTATCTCGAGGAGCGGGAAGAGATCCTCAAGCACAAATGGCTCGAGAGCGAGAAGCAGGGCCATGACATCGGCTTCGAGAGGGCGCTTCTCGACTGGATCCTCCACCACCGGTCGGCGTGGCGCGCAAGCCGTCACCACGGCCGGAGGTAGCCCGCCGAGCGGGAGCCGTCCCGCTCAGGGGCTCTCTTCGAGCAGTCGCACTAGGCCCGGATCCTGCAGGGCGCGGGCCATCTCGGCGGCGGTCACCCCCCGGTTGTTGCGCACCCGATGCGCATCGGCGCCGTGCGCAAGCAGCAGCTTGACCGCCTCCGGATCCCGCTGTTCCACCGCGAGCATCAAGGGGGTTCGGTCCTGCTGGTCCTGGGCGTTCGGGTTGGCTCCCTGCACCAGCAGGAAGGCGAGGACCGCCGGATAGTGGAGCGCGACCGCCCGGTGCAGGAGCGTCTGGCCGGTGTCCGTAGCCGCGTTGATGCCCAGGCCGCGCTTGAGGAAGCTCTGGAGCAGGGAGAGAATCGCCGGCTCGTCCGCGCCGGCGGGAAGAGCCGCGATCAGGGCAGAGGCTTGGCGGGTCGGATCGGCTCCGTAGCGCTCGACCAGAAGCTGCGCCAGCCCCGGATCCCTCCGCGTCGCTTCCACCAGCGCCGATTCCGGATCCCCGTAGTCGATGGGATAGCTCGGCGCGGAAGCCAGGATCTTCTCCAGGCTCTCGCGGGAATGGGCTGCGATCGCCTCGTCGAGCGCCCGCAGCGTTCGGCGCGGCCCGCCCTCTTCCTGCTCGCTCCCGCCCAACGCGGGCTCCCATGCCTCGGCCAAACCACTGACTTCCCCTTCCGCCCGCCCCCAGATGATCCGCACCTGCCGTCGCGCAATCGCCCGCGGGAAGACCGCCGCGGCCATCTCGGCCAGCCCCACGGTTCCCGCCCCGGTCACCTGGCTCGCCGCGAAACGGCCCGCTCCGTCCGGGCGGGAGCCGGGACGGATGAGGAAGAAGGAGAGCTTCTGCCGGCGGAAGTAGGGGGCGCGCGCGCCGACCATCTCGTTGTAATAGAAGAGAAAGATATCCTGCAAGAGCCGGTCGAGTGCTTCCCGCGGCCGGAGCCCTTCGGCCGCCGACGGCAGCACCAGCAGGCAGGAGATATCCCGTTCCCCCTCTTCCTCGCTCTTCGCCAAGGACGGGTCCTGGTAGCCGACGACGGCCGGAGAGGCGTGCAGGTAGACCCACCGCCCGCCTTCCGGAAAGCTGCGCACCTCCGCGGCATCGACGGCTCCGAGCGCGCGCGGGAGACTCGCCAGCCAGAAGCAAAGGAGGACGCCCGCCAGCCGGCGGGGAGCAATCCCCCCCTCTCTTCCCTGCTCGCGCATCCGGCCCCCTACCACGAACCCCAAAGAAAGATCAGAGCCCCTCCCAGTGCGATCGCCAGCGAGAGAAACCAAGCGCTCTTCCGCTTGACTAGGGCGGCCACCGACCCGAGGGCGGTGGCCAGCTGGAGGACGACCGTCGAGAGCCGGAGCCGATGGTGCCGGTCGAACGCCCGTTCGCTCGCCGCCAGCCGATCTTCCACCTGCCGCTCCCATTCCTGCGCCTCCCGCTGAATCTGCGCTTTCTCCCGCTCGTAACGCGACGCTTCGCCGGCAAAGAAGGGATCCGGCTTCAGCCGGTCGGCGACCCGGTACAGGCTGCCGCGAACCGCCTTCGCCTGAAAATGCCCCCAGGCGTCGGTCGCCTTGTTCTGCAAAAGAACGGCTTCGTTGCGCAAGAGAATCACTTTGGTCACTTCCTCCTCCGCCATCGTCCCCGCGATCGTGGCCAAGATCGCCATCAGGATGACCGAAAAGGAGAGATAGAGGAGCCACCGCTCCGCCCTCTGCGCCTCCCGGAGCGCGTCGTCCACGATCTCCCGCGTCTGATCCCGCAACAGCTCGTCGTCCATCGACTCCCTCGCTACCGCGAACCGGTGCCGTCCGCAAGCCGCCGAAGGCCATCCCGAGCATAGGAAACACTCCGGCGGGAGGCCACCGGCTTGCCGCCTAGGGGGGCCCGAAGCAGCTAACGGAAACCTCTTTTTTTTCTAGACAGAGCTATTCTCTCTGCTTATACGATCGCACACAAGATGCAGACATTACTTTTGCGAAATGCATCTTCCGGAAAGGTAGGCTATTATGCTTATTAATATCATTACCGCTTTGGCGACCGGCGTAGCGACCGCCTGCGGTCTTTTGCTCCTCTTCCTCCTGTTCGGGGGCTGGATCGTCGCTCTCGGTGCCGCCGCCGCCTTTAGTTGGCTGCAGGGCGACCGTCCGGAGTCTCCGGAGCTGCCCGAATAGCTGTTCCGGCCGGGCCCGAGCCGCCGGCCGTCGGAACCCCCAGGGTTTGCCAGCGGCTAAACAATATATGGACACATAGCAAGTTTAATGGCAGTATGTCCGAGTGAAGTTGAGTGTCTGGGCCAAGCGGCAGGGCATTTGCTACAAGACGGCTTGGCGGATGTAGAAAGGAAGGGCGTTTGCCCGTCCCGGCCGAGCAGTTGCCGACCGGAACGGTGATCGTGCATGCGGGGCCCTCACAACCCAATGGGGTCGCCCTTTACGCACGGGTATCGAGCTCCGATCAAAAAGCGGGGATCTGGACCGGCAATTGGCTCGGCTGACCGAATTTGCGCTCAAGCAAACGGTTGCCGATCGTCAAGGCCGTCAAGGAGGTCGGCTCCGGAATGAACGGCCATCGGAAGGGCCTGATCGGGCTGCTCCGTGATCCCAATGTCGGCGTCATCCTGGTCGAGCATCGCGACCGGCTGATGCGCTTCGGCTTGGAGTACGTGGAAGCGGCATTGGCCGCGCAGAGCCGATCGGTCCTGGTGGTGGAGTCGGACGACAGGACTGATGACATCGTGGGCGACCTGCATGAGGTCATCGTTTCGATGTGTGCCAGGCTTTACGGGAAGCGATCCGCCCGGAACCGCGCCGAGAAGGCGCTCGAAGCGATCCATGAGTAAGCGCCCTGTTTTCACCTACCAGACCCGGTTGAGGTTGACGCATGAGCAGACTTCGTGTCTTGACGCCTATGCGGCGCTCTACGGGCGGGCGCAGCGGACTCTTTTGGCCAGGATGCGGGCGGGCGTTCCCATAAACGAGCTCAAGCGGTCGTTTCTGCGCCGGTTCGGCCTCACCGCCCGGCAGTTCAACGCCATTCGGGTCGAGCTCGAAGGCAAGATCGCCTCGATCCGGGAAAGGCGGCCCGAGTTGATCGAGGAAGCCAAATGGCGGATCCGGAAAGCGGAAGAGGCGGTCGGCCGGCTGGAGAAGAAGCATCCGGGATCGAATGTCGTGCACCAAAAAAAAGCGGCGGCTTGCCGTCCTGCGGCCGAAGCTCGAGGCGCTTCTGGCCGATCAGGAGTCCGGCCGGGTCCGGCTCTGTTTCGGTTCCCGACGCCTCTTCCGCAAGCAGTTTGCCCGGGAAGAGAACGGCTATGCGGACCATGCCGCATGGAAGAAGGATTGGCAGGCGGAGCGGAGCAGCCAGTTCTTCGTGCTCGGATCGAAGGACGAGGCCTCGGGCAACCAGTCCTGCCAAGCCGCAGTCGCTCCGGACGGCAGCCTGCGGCTGCGGTTGCGGCTGCCGAACGGATGGGGAAGCACGAGCAAACACCCGGTGCTCGAGGGCGTGCGCTTGGCCTACGGCCAGGAGGAAATCCTCCAGGCCCTCTCCGCCGGCCGGGTCGTGACCGCACAAACCAAGACGGGGAAGCTCTTCCGCAAGCGGGAGGGAGCTGCCGTAAGCTACCGCTTCGTGCGGGACCGGAAGGGGTGGCGGGTATTCGCAAGCGTCGAGGCGCAACCGGTTGCCCTGGTGACACGCCGCCTTGCCGGAGCGATCGGCGTTGACAGCAACCCGGATCATCTTGCCTTGGCCGAAACGGATCGCTTCGGGAATCTCGTGGAAATCCGCCGGATCGGATTGCATCTCTATGGGAAGAGCGAGGAGCAGGCGAAAGCCGCGATCGGCGATGCGTGCCGGCAGATCGCCCGGGCCTGCGCCGAATCGGGCAAGCCGCTCGTGATCGAGCGATTGGATCTTCGCAAGCGGAGGGCCGAGCTGGAGGCGGTCGATTGCGTCCGGGCTCGCTCGCTCTCTTCCTTCGCCTACGCCAAGACGATCTCCATGCTCAAGGCGGCTTCCTTTCGTGCCGGAGTCGAACGGATCGAAGTCGACCCGGCCTACACTTCCGTGATCGGCGCGGTCAACCACGCGCGCCGTCATGGCATCGGTTCTCACCAGGGCGCGGCCTACGCCGTCGCCCGGAGAGGATTGGGCCTATCCGAGCGCCCGTCCGTGCGGGAGGCGGTCGTGCCGACCCGCAATGGCGGCCATCTCACCTTCGCCCTACCCGCGAGGAATCGGGCGAAGCATGTATGGTCGTTCTGGGCGGTCGTTCGGAAGGGGCTCAAAGCGGCGCATGCAGCGCATGCCCGGTCGGGAGGCAATCACTTGCCTCCCGCGCCTCTGCTCCCGAAATCGCGGGCATTGGGCGCTACCCGGGCTTTGCCGGCGAAACCCCGGCACGCGAACCGTCGGCAACACTGTTCGGCCGACGTCCTGGACGATCTCCCCTGGTAGGGGAATGGTTGTCTATGGTTTTAGGAACGGTGCAGGCCGCCCGTTACTGGGTGCCAATCTTGACCAGCAGCCCTTTCCGCCTCGCCACCGCAAAGCAGTAAGCGAACCACCCGCAGGCCACAGCCAGGTAGACCAGGTTGATGAGCGTCGCGCAGAGAAGCTCCCGCCAAGCGGACCCTCCGCGGAGGGACGACCGCATCCCCTCGAAGACATGGGTCGCCGGGATCGCCCCGGCGAGAGGCCGCAACCAGGAAGGAAGGGCGCTGACCGGGTAGAAGACGGCCGAAAAGGGCTGAATGGCGAAGGGAATCGCCCAGGCGAGCGCTTCGGCCGCCTGACCCCAGCGGAGCAAAAGCCCCGTCGTCGTGATTCCGAGAGACCAACCCATCAAGAGCAGGTTGGCGAAGAGGGGGAGGAGGGCCGGCCCGACAGAGAGCAGGTTGAATCGGTAGAGCAGGAAGGCGACCACGGCGAGGTATCCCCCCACGACGACCGTCTTGAGAATCCCCACCAGGCAAGTCGCGGCCACGAACTCCGTGACCCGAACCGGAGCCGAAAAGAGGTTAAGGAGGTTGCGCGACCAGATGTCTTCGAGGAACGAGAGGGTGATTCCCTGCTGGGCCCGGTAGATGATATCCCAGAAGATCACGGCTCCCACCAGGAAGGCGATCCCCGCGGGAAGCATCCGTCCCTCCTGCTCGAGGTAGAGGGTGAGGAAGCCCCAGACGAGCAGATCGATGGCCGGCCAGAAGAAGACCTCGAGGAGCCGCAGCAGGCTCCGCCGGTAGACGTAGGTGTAGCGGAGGACCAGGGCCCCGACCCGCCGGAGATTCATCCGGCCCCCCATCGGTTGGGCGGCAGGCTGGGCCGCATTTCAGCCGGCCTCCTCGGTTTGCGCTTCCCGGGATCGCCCGCCGGGCTCGGCAAGGGGAGCGCCGGCTCCCTCCCGCGCCAGCTGAATGAAAAGGGTTTCCAAATCCTCGCAGCGGAAGCGCCGGAGCACTTCGGCCGGGCTGCCCTCCGCGAGCAAGCGCCCCCGGCGCAAAAAGAGGACCCGGTCGCAGATCTCTTCCACATCGCGCATGTTGTGGGAGGTGTAGAGCATGGCGATCCCGCGCTCCACTTGGAGGCGGCGGAGCAGGCGTCGGACCTTGTCGGCGATGTCGGGGTCGAGCCCGGCCGTCGGCTCATCGAGCAGGAGGAGCTCCGGGTCGTTGAGCAGCGCCTTGCAAAGGCTCACCCGCGCCGCCTCGCCGGCGGAGAGCCGACCGGCGACCTGATCGGCCAGTCCTTCGATCTCCAAGTCGGACAAGAGCCCGGCGATCTTTTCCTGCTCCCGGTCGATCCCGTAGATCCGGGCGAAGACTGTCAGGTTCTGGCGGACGGTCAGGTTCGAGGGCAGAAGGGCGTACGCCGAGGCGAAGTTGGCCCGCTGGAGCACCGGGACCCGCATCCTCGGCATGGGGAGCCCGAAGATCGTGATCCGCCCCCCGGTCGGCGTGGTCAGGCCCAACAGGAGGTGGACCACGGTCGTCTTGCCCGCCCCGTTGGGGCCCAAGAGTCCGAGCGCCTCTCCCCGGTGCAGGCAAAACGAGAGATTGGCGACGACCGGGCGGCCGGGCGCAAACTCCTTCCGCAACCCTTCGACGGCGACGACGACCTCGCTCACGGACTTTCCTCCGACCGATCTTCGCAAAACCAAGGAAAAAGGGAAGAGAGCGCCATTTTGGTCGCCTTCGCCTGCACGAAACCTTTATATTGGCGCTATGCCCTGTATCCACCACTACCTCGCCCGCGAACTGCCGTCCGAGCTCGCCGGATTGGAGGAGCTCGCCGCCGACCTGCTCTGGCTCTCGCAGACCGGATCCCACAAGATCTGGCAGATGATGGATGCCAAGCTCTGGGAGGAGACCACCAACCCCTGGTTCCTGCTCGAAAGCGTTTCGGAGAGCCGGCTCGAGCAGCTGCGCGGCAGCCCGGTCTTCCTCGAGGAGCTCCAGAGCCAGCTGGCGAAGCGGAAGGCCTACCTCGAGCACCCGACCTGGTTCGAGACGACCGAGAGCCTCCACGGCCTCGGGCGCATCGCCTACTTCAGCATGGAGTTCGGCCTCAGCGAGGCTCTGCCCATCTATTCGGGCGGCTTGGGGATCCTGGCGGGGGATTGCCTCAAGGCGGCCAGCGACCTCGGCGTGCCCATGGTCGGCGTCGGCCTCCTCTACCAGCAAGGGTATTTCCGCCAGGTCATCGCGGAGGACGGCCGGCAAGTGGAGTATTTTCCCTACAACGACCCGACCCTCCTCCCGGTCATCCCGGTCCGAACGGCCAGCGGGGAGTGGCTGCGCGTCAAGGTCGCTCTGCCCGGACGCGATCTCATCCTGCGCGTCTGGGAGGCGACCGTCGGCCGCGTCCCCCTCTACCTGCTCGACAGCAACGACCCGGTGAACAGCGCCCCCGATCGGACGATCACCGGAGCCCTCTACGGCGGGGGAACCGAGCTGCGGCTCCTCCAGGAGATGGCCCTCGGGATCGGAGGCTGGCGCGCCCTCCAGGAGCTCGGCGACCGTTACACTGTCTGCCACCTCAACGAAGGGCACGCCGCCTTTGCGGTCCTCGAGCGGGCCCGCGCCTTCGGAGAGCAGACCGGCCAGCCGTTCGCGGTCTCCCTCCGGGCGACCCGGGCCGGAAACCTCTTCACCACCCACACCCCGGTCCCGGCGGGCTTCGATTCCTTCCCCGCCGGCTTGGTCCGTCACTACCTCTCCGGTTTCGCCGCCGAGTGCGGGATCCCGGTCGAGGAGATCCTCCGCCTGGGCCGCCTCGGCGACGGAGCCGACGAGCCGCTGAACATGGCCTACCTGGCGATCCGCGGATCGGCCGCGGTCAACGGGGTCAGCCGCCTTCACGGAGCGGTCAGCCGAAAGCTCTTCCAGCCTCTCTTCCCCCGGTGGCCGCAGAACGAGGTCCCCGTCGGCCATGTCACCAACGGGATCCACGTGCCGACGTGGCATTCGCCCGAATCCGACGAGTTCTGGACCCGCTTTTGCGGACCGAACCGCTGGCGGCAGCCCACCGAGGTCCTCGAGGAACGCTACCGGCAGGCGAGCGAACGCGAGCTCTGGGAGTTCCGGATGCGGAGCCGGATGAAGCTCATCCTTGCGATCCGCAGGCGGCGGAGATGCCACTGCACTTTCCTCGGCAAGGAGGATCGCCAGATGGAGAGCTGCGCCTGCATCTTCGACCCGAACACCCTGACCTTGGGTTTCGCCCGGCGGTTCGCCACCTACAAGCGGCCCGACCTCCTCCTGCACGATCCGGGCCGGCTCCTCCGCATCCTCACCAACCCCTCCGCGCCCATGCAGCTGGTCATCGCCGGAAAAGCCCATCCGGCGGACCAGTTCGGCAAGGAGATGATCCGGCGCTGGAACACCTTCGCCGGGCGCCCAGAGACCCAAGGCCGCATCGTCTTCCTGGAAGACTACGACATGCGGATGGCCAAGGAGCTTGTCTCCGGCGTCGATCTCTGGATCAACAACCCGCGACGGCCTTGGGAGGCGAGCGGAACCAGCGGCATGAAGCTGCTGGCCAACGGCGGCCTCAACCTTTCGGAGCTCGACGGCTGGTGGGTCGAGGCCTATCGGCCCGAAGTCGGCTGGGCCCTCGGAGACGGCCGGGAGCACGGCGAGGATCCCGCGTGGGATGCCGCCGAGGCGGACCAGCTCTACCGGATTCTGGAGCAGGAGGTCGCCCCCGCCTTCTACGAACGAGACCCCCATGGCGTTCCCACCCGGTGGATCGCCAAGATCCGGGAGAGCACCGCGCTTCTGACCGGCTACTTCTCCACCAACCGAATGGTCCGCCAATACACCATCGACTACTACCGGCCGCTGGACGCCGCCTACCTTAAGCGTTCGGCCAAGAACGGGGCGCGAGCCCTAGAGATCGAGGAGCGGCTGCACGAGCTCGCCCTCCATTGGAAAAAGATCCGCTTCGGCCCGCTTTCGGTGACGACCGACGAGTCCGGCCACCGGTTCTCGCTGCCGGTCTACCTCGACGAGATCTCGCCCGAATGGGTCCGGGTCGAGGTCTATGCCGATCCGCCGGACGGCGAGGACCAAAAGCCCGTCGTGGTTCCGATGGAGAGGGTCGAATCGCTGGCGGGAGCCATCAACGCCTTTCTTTTCCAAGCCGCCGTCCCGGCGGACCGGCCGGCACAGCACTACACCCCGCGCGTCCGCCCCTTCCATCCGGACCTCCTCACCCCGCTCGAGGCAAATCAGATCCTCTGGTACGCGTAGGAGGCGGACCTCAGGAACCGGCGGCGGGCGGCGCCTCCGCCGGAGGCGGCGGACTCCTGCGGAGCGCGGCGAGCTTGGCCATAACCTTGACCGCCACGAAGACGCTCCCGGAGATGATCAGGAACTGGACGAGCGTGTTGAGGAACCGCCCATACCGGATCGCCACCTCGGGGCTCACCACCTTCCCCCCGGCGGTGACCGCGGGCTTGAGCACCCAGAGCAGGTCCTGGAAATCCACACCGCCGATCGCGATTCCCAGCGGCGGCATGACCAAGTCATTGACCACCGAGTCGACGATCTTGTTGAACGCGGTCCCGACCACCACGCCGACGGCCATATCGATCGCATTCCCTTTGAGGGCGAACTGCGCAAACTCCTCGAGCAGCTTCCCGGCCATTCTTTCCTCCTTCCTTACCGCTCCAGATAAACGGCCTCTCCCCCGGCGGCAAGCTCTTTTCCGCCGCCCCTTCCCCTCGCGGCCTCCGGAGAGGCCTCCGCGCCTGAGGGGGCTGCGCCCCGCGTTTCTCTCCTTTTTCGCCCCGGATGCCTGATATATGGTCATGCCCCATGGCGGAGCAGACGTTCCTGCACCCGGGAGAAGCCTCCCGGTTCGAGATCCTCCCCGAGGGGTCCGACGCGGTGCGGCTGCGGTTCCGGGGCCCGCTGGACGCCGCTGCCGTCTCCCGATGCTGGCGGCCGATCGAACGCCGCTTGCGGAAGCTTAGGTTCCGCCGGCTCCGCATCGAGGCGGGCGAGGTCAGCCGGTGGGACAGCGCCGGGGTCGCCTTCGTCCATCTCCTCCGCCGGGAAGCCGAGGCAAGCCTCGGCGCCGAGGCCCGCATCGAAGGTCTCCCCCCCGAGTGGGAGCGTTCTCTAGAGCCGCCGGCTTCGGCCGCCGGGGAGAAACCGGCGCGGGAAGAAGAGGGCCTGATCGGGACCCTCGGGCATACCGCGGTGGAGGAAGCGACCGTTCTGGTCGATGCCGTGGCCTTTCTCGGCCGGCTGGCGAAGGGGCTCGAGGCCGCCTGCCGTCCGCGCCTCTTCCGGCCGCGGGAATTCCTGCGGATCTTCGAGGCCGCCGGAGTCGACGCGCTGCCGATCGTCTCCCTGATCAGCTTTCTGATCGGCCTGGTCATCGCCTTCGAATCGGCCCGGCCCCTGGCCACCTTCGGAGCCCAGATCTTCATCGCGAACATGATCGGCCTGCTCATGGTCCGGGAGATGGGCCCGATCATGACCGGCATTCTCCTGGCCGGCCGCTCCGGCTCGGCCTTCGCCGCCGAATTGGGCACCATGAAGGTCAACGAAGAGATCGACGCCCTCCGGACCATGGGCATCGATCCGATCCGGTTCCTGGTCGTCCAACGGGTGATCGCCGGGGCGATCGTAAGCCCCCTTTTGACCATCTACTCGATCTTCGTCGGCATCCTGGGAGGGGTTCTGGTGATGATCGGCCTCGGATATCCGCTGGAGGCGGTCTACCACCAGATGAACACCGCCGTCCGCATCCACGACCTCTTCGTGGGCGTCGCGAAGGCGGCCGTCTTCGGCCTGCTGATCTCGACCAGCGGCTGCTTCCTCGGCCTGCGCACGCAGCAAGGACCGGCCGCGGTCGGCGCCTCGGCGACCGGAGCGGTGGTCAGCGGCATTCTCCTGATCATCATCGCCGACAGCATCTTCGCGATCCTCACCTACCTGCTCAATCTATGATGAGCGCCTCCCCCGGTCCGGTCATCCAAGTCCGCAACCTGCGCGCGGGCTATGGCCAGACCGTCATCCTCGATCGGATCTCCTTTTCGGTCCGCCGGGGAGAGATCTTCGCCATCCTCGGCGGCTCCGGCTCCGGAAAGAGCACGCTGCTCAAGCACATGATCGGGCTCTACCCGCCCCTGGACGGGGAGGTGCTCATCGAGGGCAGGAACCTGGTGGCGCTCGAGGGCCGCGAGCGGACCCGGCTCCTGCAGCGATTCGGCGTGATGTACCAGAACGGCGCCCTCTTCGGATCGATGACCGTTCGGGAAAACGTCCGCGTCCCCTTGGATGTCTTCACCGATCTTCCGCTCAAGATCCGGAACGCGATCGTCGACGCCAAGCTGGCGCAGGTCGACCTTCTGGCCGCGGCCGAAAAGCTGCCTGCGGAACTGAGCGGGGGCATGCGCAAGCGCGCCGCCATCGCCCGGGCCATGGCGCTCGATCCGGCGATCGTCTTCCTCGACGAGCCTTCGGCGGGCCTCGATCCGGTCAGCTCGGCCGACTTGGACAATCTGATCAAAAGGCTTGCCAAGGAGTTCACCATTACCTTTGTAATGGTCACCCATGAGCTGGAGAGCATCTTCGGCATCGCCGACCGGGTCATCCTCATCGACGGCCGGACCAAGGGCATCCTCGCCGAGGGGGATCCCAGGACCCTGCGGGACACCTCGCGCGATCCCTTAGTCCAGCACTTCTTCCGGCGGGAGGGCAAATCCCCCGATCTCCGCGAGCACCGATGAACCGCAAGATCAAGGACGTCAAGATCGGCCTCTTCGTGCTGGCCGCTTTGGCGCTCCTCGTCGCCGGCCTGCTCGCCTTCGGGCTGCGCGACCTCTTCGTGCCGCACGACTACTTCGAGACCTACGTGTCCGGGGGGGTGGCGGGTTTGTCGGTCGGCTCGCCGGTGCTGCTGGACGGCGTGCCGATCGGCAAGGTCACCCAAATCACCTTCAGCTGGCTCGCCTATCCCCCCCATCGCCGCCATTTCGTCGTCGTCGTCGGCGAGGTGAGCACCGGAATCGCGCAGGGAGAGACCCGGCAGGAGCGGGAGCAGCAGCTGCAAGAGGCGATCGACCACGGGCTGCGCGCGCGGATCCAATCGCAAGGCATCACGGGCACCAGCGTGGTCGCCCTCGAATACGTGAATCCGAAGCGCTTTCCGCCGCTCTCGGTCCCCTGGAAGCCGAGGCACTACTACATTCCTTCGGCTCCCGGGCAGTTCAAGGACATCGTCCAAGAGGTCGAGACGCTGCTCGAAAAGCTGAGCGCGGTCGACTTCCCGGCCCTGGGAGCCAGCGCCAACGGGCTGCTGGGAGAGCTGCGCCGCACCAACGGCCAGCTTAAAACCCTCCTCGACCAGACGACCACGACGCTGGCTTCGGGCAACCTCCCGGAGCTTTTGGAGACCACCGACCGGACACTCGCGCAGATCCGGGATGCGTCGGCGAGCCTCAACGAGATGATCGGGGACATTCGGCGGTATCCGGCGGGTTTCTTCTTCGGCCAACCCCCCCCGCGTCCCGAGAGCCTACAGGGGTCGAAGCGATGAGAGGCCGCACCGCGGCCGCCCGGCCCCTTTTCCTCCTCTGGCTCTGCCTTCCCCTTTTCGGCTGCATGAGCCGCCCGGCCCGCCTCCCATCCGAATCCTTCGCCTTCTCCCCGGCCACCGGCTTTCCCGCGAAGCAGGATGCTTCCCGGCCGGTCCTCGTCCTCCGCTCGGTCCGCGTCGCACCCGCATTCTCGGGCGAGGATTTCGTCTACCGGGCCGCGGACTACCGCTACGAGCGGGACCCCTACGCCCACTTCCTCTCCGCCCCGGACCTGCTGATCCGCACCGCGATCAGCGACCGGCTCCAGGCCTCGGGGCTCTTCCGGGCGGTCGTCGGCGCGGGGAGCGCGGTCATGACCCGCTCCTTTGCGGACGTCTCCGTCCGGCAGCTCTACGGGGACTTCCGGCCCGGCCGGCAGCCGGAGGCGGTGATCGCTCTGCGCTTCCTGGTCACCCAAGTTCCCCCGGGGACTCCTCTCTGGGAGCAGACCATCGTCCGCCGCGTCCCCATCCGGGAGCGGAGCCCTTCGGCCCTCATGCAGGGTTGGAACGCGGGCCTCCAGCAGATCCTCGCCGAAGCCGGACCTCTCCTGGTCCAGTATGTCCGGACCGCCGACGAATCCGCGCCTGCGTCCGCCGAAAAGGCGGGAGGCGTCTCCGGCCTCAAGCCCTCTCCGCCTTCGACGCCGGCACCGGAGGCCCCGGCGGAGCGCCGGCCGCCCCCGGCCGGATGATCTGAAGCGGCTCGCCTGGGCCGCACTCCCCGCCGCCGGCGACCTTCGCCCGCCGCTTCCCGTGCCGCTTCCGATGGGAATGCTTCGCGGCGGTCCGCGACCGCGCATCCGAGGCGCGGGAGAGCGGCGCCCAGATTTCCGGCACGGCCGCGATCCCTTCGTCCCCGAAGCGCGCCTCCTCCGCGATCCCCTCGGCGATCGCCCGGGCGATCCGCTCGCGCACCTCCGGTTGCGCCACCAGCCGCGCCTGGCCGGCGTTGGTCAGATAGGCGCATTCGACAAGAACGGCGGGAATCGTCGGATTGCGGGTGAGCCGCAGCCTCCGGCGGATGACCGCTCCCCGCCGGCTCTCCCCGCTCACTGCGGCAAGACGGCGCTCGATGCGGGTGGCCAACCCATGGCTGTCCGCATGCCAGAAGTAGGTTTCCGCCCCTCGGATGCTCCGATCCCCGGTGGCGTTGTAATGGATGCTGACCGCCACCGCCCCGCGGCCGAGCCGGTTGGCCATCTTCACCCGCTCGTCGAGATCGACGAATCGGTCATCGGTCCGGGTCATCACGACCCGGAAGCCCTCCGCCCGCAGGATCCGGGCCACCCGACTCGCCGTGTCAAGCGCCAGATCCTTTTCCAAGAGCCGTCCGCCCGGAAGCGGCCGGCTCATGCCCCCGTTATCCGTGCCCCCGTGGCCCGGGTCGAGCAGCACCGTGGAAAACTGCCGCACCGGTGCCGAAAAGCCGCCGGCGGGAATCAGGCACCCGGCCGCCGCCGCCAGCCCCGCCAGGAGGCACCGCATCGAGCCCGCTTTCACACTCGAACGCTATGTCCTGTAGTAAAGGACTGCCGCCGAGCCGGAAGTAAAGCATTTTTTTGTAAGCAATCCGCGGGAAGCTCCGGAGCTTAGAACTGGTAGCTCAGCGTCCCCTGGATCCAGAACGGCCAGCCGGCCGCGACATAGTCCGAGTTGGAGGCGACGTCGGAGGCCAGCCCGCTGGCGTACGGCAGCCAGTAGACCGAGTTGAGGGTATTCCAAAGATAGACGGTCAGGCTCCAATTGTTCTTCTGGTAGGTAACACTCAGGTTGGTGACGTACTGGGTCGGCACCACTGCGGTATAGTTGTAGAAGAGCGGGTAGCTGCTCATCACCAGGGCCGAGGCGGTCAGCGAAAGGCCGAAGTCGGTCCGGTAGGTGACCATCGCGTTGGCGGTCTGGTTGGGCAGGCCGATCCAGTCGTAGATCCCGGGGATCCCCGACACGTTGACCGGAGCGACGGCCGTCCCGTTGTCGTCGAGCGGCAGGTTGTGCCGGAACGCGTAGCCGGTCGAATAGCTCTGGGTCTGGCTCGGACCATAGGGAAGCGAGGAAAAGTTCCAGGTGCCATGCATATAGGCGTAGCCCGCCCGGAACCACCAGTGACGATCGGGCTGGTAGGTCATGTTGTACTCGAAGCCCTGGAGCAGCCCAGGATTCGGGGGGAAGCCGATCTGGTCCATGTAGAGGTTCTGGTGGAAGAAGGCAAACGACAGATAGAGCTTGTCGTGGAGGAGGCTTAACTTGGCACCCACCTCCCCGAGCTCGTTGAGCAGATGCATCTCCTGCGAAGTCTGCGTCGGAACGAAGCCCCCCATGTCGGCCGCCGCGGTCACATACTCGTAGTTGAAGTTCCCGTAGAGGCTCAGCCACGGAAAGGGCTTGTAGACCGGCCCGATCGAGAAGAGCGGGTCGATCATCGAGGTCTGGAGCTGGGTGGAGAGCATCGGCGGCGTTCCCGGAGGCGTCTGGGCATTGATGAGGTAGGTCGTCGCCCGAAGCCCGTACTGGAGGCTCAGCTTCTCGCCGAAGTTGATGACATGCTGCCAGAACGGGGCCAGCGCCCAGTACTGCGAGTCGGTCGTGCCGGTGGTCCCGTTGAGCGGCTCGAAGTAGTAGCCGGCCGGACCGTTGGGAATCGGCCACTCTCCGCCTCCCGGCGCATTCGGATTCATGATCGCCGCCTGGAAATAGGGAGTGTTCCGGACATCCCAGAGCATCGGGTTCTGAGCCAGGCTGAACATGTTGGGCGCATTGATCAGCATGGTCGAAACGTAGTCCTGGTTCCGCTGGTAGACCCATTCGAAGCCGGTATCGACGTTGTGCGAGATCGCAAAAGGAGCCTTTTCTCCCTGCCCGGACCCGCTCCCGCCGACGGGGGTGTCGAAGGCAAGCCGGCACTCGGTCCGGTTGTCCACCTCGTAGTCGCCCATCACCGCCTCGTCGTAAAGGTAGGAGGGGTTCAACGCATCGTGGCGGGTATACCAGACCAGCGTGTTGTTGACCAGATCGAACCCCTCGTCGACGTGGACCTTCTGGATGAGCTGGGTCATCCCCTGATAGCCCGTCTGCTGCGCATAGGGGCTCATCAAAAGCTGCCGCCGGTTGACCGGGCCCAAGCCGACCCCGTAGGTGCCGAACCCCACGGGGGAGGGTGCCACCGGCGCCCCCGGGTTCGCCGCCCAGTAGTTTTGAAAGTAGGGAACGCTTCCCCACTGGGAAGGCGGGAGCGCGCCGAGATAGTCGAGCGAGCCTCCGCTCTGGAAGAGGGCGTTGGTCGGCCGGTTGAAGCCCGCGTAGCCGATCGGGGAGAAGGAGGCGAAGTCGGCATCGACGTAGAGGTCGGCCGAGTAGTTGTCGACCGGCTTCCAGCCGAGGGCTAGGTAGACGTTCTGCTGGTCGTTGTGGACCGTCTGGTACCAGCTCCCGCTCTCGATCCCCATGTAGCTCAGCCGGTAGGCGAGCTTGTGCTCCTTGTCGATCGGCCCGCCCATCTCCCCGCCCCACATGTATTGCTGGTACATGCCCATCGAGCCCCAGGCGTTGCCCCGGAACTTGTCGAAGTAGGGCTGCTTGGTGACGTAGTTGACATAGCCCGAGGATTCCTGCCCGGCGCCGAAGACCGCGTTTCCGGGCCCCTCGACCATGTCGACCGACTCGACCATGTTCCAGTTCCACGGGAGCCCCGAGTTGACCATCTCGACGTTCATCACGCTCATCGCCATCCCGTTGATGAACGGCAGGGCGGCATCTCCACGGATATACGGGGACGGGGAGATCCAGGCATCGACTCCGCCGAAGGCCGTCGGGTTGATCATCGCAAAGCTGATCGGGTTCACGTAGCCGCCCTGCGCGTTGATCCCCGCCTCCTCCATGAGGGTCTTGTTGATCGGCGTGACCTGCCGGGGGATGTCCATCACATCCATCGGCATCCCGTAGACCGAGTCGGTGGGTGCCGCGGTCGGCAGCATCTGGGGGACGTCGTAGGCCGCTTTCACCGTGACCGGCGCCATGGTCGACTCGGGCGCCCGCTCCGGCAAGGCCGCGGCCGCCTTTGTCCCGGACCCTCCGGAAGCACCCGAAACGTCGGCGGGCGGATCGACCTCGGGCGGGAGCTGCGCCCAAAGCGGACCGTGGACGAGCAGCCAGAAGCCCAGGACCGCGGCAAGACACCGCCCGCCCTTGGAGCCCCTCCGGCCCGGCGGTCGACCGGCCGACTCCCCTACCCGGTTGCCGTCGATCAGCCGATCGACCGACTCCGCGAAGACCCGCAGCGATCCGGGTCCTACCCTTGTTCCTTCCAGCCGCCCCTCGCCCACCCAGCGGTAGACCGTCCAGCGGCTTACACTCAGCATCCGCGCAGCCTCATCAGGCCGCAGCAATTTCTTGTGCACACTCCCTCCCCAGGGTTGAAAAGTTGACGTTCGCGTTCCTAGCGCCGGAACCCGGAGCGGCCCAAGGCCTACGCGAGCCCGGAATCGTCCCGGCGCAGGCCGGCCGCGGCCGGCGCCCTAGCTACGCCAGACGCCGGGGAGGGGGGGAATGGGGACGGTCCGCGCGGCTCGCCGGACAAAAGCGGTCGAGCGGCGGCCTCTCCGGAGAGAGAAGCAGCGGGGGAAGAACGGAAGCCGCGGAGAGGCAAAAGAACCCGAGCTCGTCCCGGGACCGCTCGGTCCGCGAGCTCTGATGCTCCTTGCTCTTTTCTTTGACGACCTTCTTGCAGATCGGGCAGGGATGCTTCCCGTCGAAGGTCATCGCAAAGCCGGTCTCCACCCCGTAGCTGTGCGCATAGCGGAGGAGCATCCCGGCCCAGGCGGCCCCCTGCCAGAAGAGCCAGTGGCCCCCGGCGAGGTGGCAGGCCGCCAGGAAGGCGAGCAGGATCCCCGTTTTTCTCACCAAGCGGAGTCGTTACACGAATCGCCGCCTTCTGTCAACGGCTTTTCGGGTTTTTTCTTACCGGATTCCCAAGCAAAGCCGCTCGAGCCCGTCCTCCGCTGCCCCCGGGCGCACCCGAAAAGACGGCGGCTTTGCTCTTATCATAAGCTATGCGCATACTTTTTTTTCTTGCCTATAGCAAAAGCTATCATAATGTATGGCACATAATTAACCCTGTATGCGGTTCGCTTATAAAGGAGTAACGATGATTGCCCAATACGACACGACCAAAACGACAACCGAAGCCGCCACGGCTCTGCCGAAGCCCCGGCGGGACCTTCGGCCCGGCGGACCGGCCGTACGGCTGACGCAGTGGCTCTGGCTGGCGGCCTTGACCCTGCTGCTGGTTTCGCTGCCGGCCGCGGCCGCCTTCTTCTACGATCTCTTCCGCTGGCCCGGCGCGGACGGGACCTTCGTGCAGCGGTGGGTCACCGAGGGCTATCCCCGCAGCCTGGCGGTCCTGGCGGTGTTGGTCGAGGCGAGCTTTGCCTACGTGCTCCTCGCCCGGCGCGCGATCCGCTGGCCCTATCTTCTCCTTCCGGCCTTCGTCGGCCTGGCGTGGATCGGGCAGCTTGCCGTCGTGCTGGCCACTCCGGGGCATCCCGCGCTCACCCCGGTTCTGGCCCTGAAGACCGCAGCGGCGGCTCCGGCCATAGCTCTCCTCTTCGCGATCCCGCCGTGGATCGCGGAGGGGCGCGACCGGGACGAGGCCGAGCGCGCCTAAAATTTGGGTTGTGCCATATCCCGTGAAGGGCGGACTCCCGGTCCGCCCTTCTGCTTTCTTAGGCCCCGGCCGGAGGGCGGCCGGCCCGCCCCCCGCAGCTACCCGCCTCCTTTCCGGAAGAACCTCCGCGTCAACCAAAACCGGAGGCCCTTCGGTTCCCCGGATCCGGAGCAACGGTGCTCGTTCGCCTGGCCCAATGCCTCCCAGAGCCGTTCCAAGGCCTGCCACCGGGACTCAGGGGAGAGCGAGCAGGTCGCGCACCGACGGCTCGGGATTTTGCCCCACGGCCACCACTCCCAAGCCGAACCCGTTGCGCACGACACGGGAGGGATACTCTCTTGGAGACCTCCTCCCAGAGCCTCCAGACGCCGAAACCCTCCCGCCGGACGGCGACGTCGTGGAGCAGGACCACCCCCCGGACGCTGACGCGGGGGAGCCACGAGCAGAAGTCCCGGCGGACCGCTTGGTAGGAGTGGAGGCCGTCGATGTGCAAAAGGTCGATCGATCCCTTGGCAAAGCGCGGGAGGGCCTCTTCGAAGCTCTCCCGCAGCAGCCGGGAAAAGCCGCCGTATCGGGGGTCGTGGTGCCGTCGCAGATCCTCGAGCACTTCGCTCCCGTACTCCCCCGCCTGCTCGTCTCCGCGCCAATGGTCGATGCCGTTCCTAAAACCATAGACAACCATTCCCCTGCCAGGGGAGATCGTCCAGGACGTCGGCCGAACAGTGTTGCCGACGGTTCGCGTGCCGGGGTTTCGCCGGCAAAGCCCGGGTAGCGCCCAATGCCCGCGATTTCGGGGACAGAGGCGCGGGAGGCAAGCGATTGCCTCCCGACCGGGCATGCGCTGCATGCGCCGCTTTGAGCCCCTTCCGAACGTCCGCCCAGAACGACCATACATGCTTCGCCCGATTCCTCGCGGGTAGGGCGAAGGTGACATGGCCGCCATTGCGGGTCGGCACGACCGCCTCCCGCACGGACGGGCGCTCGGATAGGCCCAATCCTCTCCGGGCGACGGCGTAGGCCGCGCCCTGGTGAGAACCGATGCCATGACGGCGCGCGTGGTTGACCGCGCCGATCACGGAAGTGTAGGCCGGGTCGACTTCGATCACCTCGACTCCGGCGCGAAAGGAAGCCGCCTTGAGCATGGAGATCGTCTTGGCGTAGGCGAAGGAAGAGAGCGAGCGAGCCCGGACGCCATCGACCGCCTCCAGCTCGGCCCTCCGCTTGCGAAGATCCAATCGCTCGATCACGAGCGGCTTGCCCGATTCGGCGCAGGCCCGGGCGATCTGCCGGCACGCATCGCCGATTCTGGCTTTCGCTTGCTCCTCGCTCTTCCCATAGAGATGCAATCCGATCCGGCGGATTCCCACGAGATTCCCGAAGCGATCCGTTTCGGCCAAGGCAAGATGATCCGGGTTGATGTCAACGCCGATCGCTCCGGCAAGGCGGCGTGTCACCAGGGCAACCGGTTGCGCCTCGACGCTTGCGAATACCCGCCACCCCTTCCGGTCCCGCACGAAGCGGTAGCTCACGGCAGCTCCCTCCCGCTTGCGGAAGAGCTTCCCCGTCTTGGTTTGTGCGGTCACGACCCGGCCGGCGGAGAGGGCCTGGAGGATTTCCTCCTGGCCGTAGGCCAAGCGCACGCCCTCGAGCACCAGGTGTTTGCTCGTGCTTCCCAATCCGTTCGGCAGCCGCAACCGCAGCCGCAGGCTGCCGTCCGGAGCGACTGCGGCTTGGCAGGACTGGTTGCCCGATGTCTCGTCCTTCGATCCGAGCACGAAGAACTGGCTGCTCCGCTCCGACTGCCAATCCTTCTTCCATGCGGCATGGTCCGCATAGCCGTTCTCTTCCAGGGCAAACTGCTTGCGGAAGAGGCGTCGGGAACCGAAACAGAGCCGGACCCGGCCGGACTCCTGATCGGCCAGAAGCGCCTCGAGCTTCGCCCGCAGGACGGCAAGCCGCCGCTTTTTCTGGTGCACGACATTCGATCCCGGCTTCTTCTCCTCCAGCCGGCCGACCGCCTCTTCCGCTTTCCGGATCCGCCATTTGGCTTCCTCGATCAACTCGGGCCGCCTTTCCCGGATCGAGGCGATCTTGCCCTCAAGCTCGACCCGAATGGCGTTGAACTGCCGGGCGGTGAGGCCGAATCGGCGCAGAAACGACCGCTTGAGCTCGTTCAGGGGAACGCCCGCCCGCATCCTGGCGAAAAGAGTCCGCTGCGCCCGCCCGTAGAGCGCCGCATAGGCGTCAAGACACGAAGTCTGCTCATGCGTCAACCTCAACCGGGTCTGGTAGGTGAAAACAGGAAGCTTACTCATGGATCGCTTTGAGCGCCTTCTCGGCGCGGTTCCGGGCGGATCGCTTCCCGTAAAGCCTGGCACACATCGAAACGATGACCTCGTGCAGGTCGCGCACGATGTCATCGGTCCTCTCGTTTCCTGTCGGCAACTGCTCGACCGGGACGGGCAAACGCCCCTCCTTCCACATCCGCCAAGCCGTCTTGTAGCAGACGCCCTGCCGCTTGGCCCAGACACTCAACTTCACTCGGACATACTGCCATTAAACTTGCTATGTGTCCATATATTTTTTAGCTGCTGGCAACCCCAGCATTCGCCGGCCAGCCCGAGCGCGGCGACCGCCTGGCAGAAAGGCGCAGTAGGAGTCCCCGTAATGGACGCCCAGCTCGACCACCCGTCGGGGCCGAAGCAGGTCGACCAGCAGAAAGGCGAAGGGAACATGGAGGTGCCAGGCGGCCACCCGGCTCCAGCGGGCGGGCTGCGCGAAGACGATCGGGTGGTCGAGCAGGTCGAATCCCATGGCCGTTACCGATGATAGAAGGGCCGGATCCCGCTTGTCGACAGCCCGCGGTCCTTTCCGGCCGCGGGAGGCGCCGCCGGAGCGGCCCTCCTCCTTTCTTGACTCTTTTCCCCCCGATCCGGCAGGCTTCGTTGCGGTGGCTCCTCCTCTCGTCTCCATCGGCATCCCCGCGCATAACGGCGCCGGCACGGCGGCGGCCGCCGTCGCGAGCGCCCTCGCCCAATCCCACCCCGAGAAGGAAGTCCTGGTCGTCGACGACGGATCGACCGACCGGACCCGGGAGGTCCTCGAGCCCTTTCTGCCCCGGATCCGGCTCCTGGCCCAGACCAACCGGGGGCGGGCCGCCGCACGCAATGCGCTCCTGGAAGCCGCCCGGGGCGAGTGGATCCAGTGGCTTGACCAGGACGACCTCCTCCTTCCGGCGAAGATCGCCACCCAGCTCTCCGAGACCGGCGGCGGAGCCGGTGCCGAGGTCCTCTACAGCCCCTGCCTCCTCGACGAAGGCACCGGAGAGCTCCGCGCCCAAGCCCCTTGCCCGGAAAGGGACCTGCTCCGCAGCTGGTTTGCGGGAGAGCTGCCGCAGACCGGCGGCTACCTCTGGCGGCGCGAGGCCGTCCGCCGCCTCGGCGGCTGGAGCGACCTCGCCCCTCTTTTCGACGACTACGAGCTTGTCGGCCGCGCTCTCCGCCGCGGCCTCCGCTTCCGTCTCGCCCCTTCCCTGGGGGCCGTTTGGCGGATCCGGCGCGGGCCCGCCTCCGCGGAACGGACCCGGGACTTCGCCCGCCAAAAGGCGGCCGTATTAGAAGAGATGGCCCGCTGGCTCGACCAATCCGGAGGCTGGACTCCCCGCCTCCGGGCCGCGGCCGGCGAGGCGTTTTTCCTCGCCGCCCGCTGGCTGGCCCGCGGCGGAGCCCCCGGACAAGCCGAGCGCTTCTTCGCCGAGGCTTCCGCCCGCGGCTGGATGCGCCCGCCGCGCAGCCCCCTCTACCGCATCCTCCTGGGCGGGCTCGGCTTCTCCCGGGCCGAACGTTTTTCGGCGGCCCTCCGCCGGCTCTCCCCCGCATGACCGCCCCCCTCGTCACGATCGGGATTCCCGCCTACAACCGGGAGGAGTGGATCGCCCAGGCGGTCGAAAGCGCTCTTGCCCAGAGCTGGCCGCACAAGGAAGTCCTCGTGGCCGACGACGGCTCGACCGACCGGACCCGGGAGGTCCTCGCGGGCTTCGGCGACCGGATTACCGTGATCTCCCTCCCGGGCAATTCGGGCCCATCCGGCGCCCGCAACGCGATCCTCGCGGCCGCCCGCGGGGAGTGGATCCAGTGGCTGGACAGCGACGACTACCTCCTGCCCGAGAAGATCGAGACCCAGCTCCGCGAGGGCCGAGGGGAGCCCGCCGACGTGCTGGTCTCCCCTTCCCTGATCGAGCAATGGGGGCGCGACGGCCCGGCTCCGCCTTGGACCGCCCGCCTCCCCGATCACCCGGACCCCTTCTACCTCTGGCTCGCCTTCTGGTTTCCCCAAATCGGAGCCCAACTCTGGCGCCGGGAGGCCCTGATCCGCATCGGAGGGTGGAGCCCGCTCCACCTGGCCGAAGACTACGAGCTCTACGCCCGCGCCCTGCAGAAGGGGCTTCGCTTCCGGTTCACGCCGTCCGCCGGCGCCGTCTACCGGATGGGCCGGAGCTCCTCGCTGACCTCCTCCAAGCTCCGCGAGTTCCTGGACGCCCATAACCGCGCGACCGAGGCGATGCTCGCCTGGCTCGTCAACCAGGGGCGGCTGACGCCCAAGCTCGCCGAGGCGGCCGGCATCGGCTTCTTCCAGCGGCTGGGGGCCTACAAGCAGTTCGATCCGGCCGAGGCCGACCGGCAGCTGGCCCGCTACGGCGAGTGGATCTGGCCGGTCCTCCCCTCCCGGGACCGGCGGCTTCTCCGACTCGGCCTCTCCTACGCCCAGGCCGCCCGGATCAAGCGCCTCGGCAAGCCCTGGATGGCCCGGCTGGAAGGCTTCTTCCGCTCCTTGCGCCGGAAGCCGGCCCCGCCGGCTCCCTCCGCTGAAGCCCAAGAGACCGGCGACGGAAAACTCGCTTTCCAAACCCGCGGAAAAGCCGCATGCTCTACCCGCTAGCCCTTGACTCTCCCGCATGCGTTTCCGCCGGCCGATCTCCCTCCTTTTCCTCGGGCTCCTGTTGCTCCCCCCTCTCCCGCTCTCCGCCGCCCTCTACCAGGTCGACCCCGCCGGCAGCAAGATCGAGGTCCTCGTGATCCCCGGCGGGCTCTTCGGCGTCTTCGGCCATGACCACGAGATTCTCTCCCGGAAGCTTAGCGGGACGATCTCCTACGACGCCCCGTCGCACCGCTTGCTGGGGGCCGAGATCCGCCTTCCCGCCGCCTCCTTGACGGTCGTCGATCCGGAGGCCATCCCCCGGGATCGGAAGGAAGTCCAGGCGATCATGCGCGGCCCGCGGGTGCTCGACGCCGCCCGCTACCCCGAAATCCGCTTCAGCTCGACCGGGGCCGCTCCGGCCCCCGTGCCTTCCCGGATCCTGGTCAGCGGCGACCTCACCCTGCACGGCGCCTCCCGGCGCATCTCCTTCCCGGTCCGGCTGGCCCCTTCCCCCGGGGAGCTCGAGGCGACCGGCACGGTCAAAGTGCGCCAGAGCGACTTCGGCATCGTGCCGATCCGCTTCGCGGGGGGCGCGATGCGGCTCAAGGACCAGGTCGAGATCCACTTCACGGTCCTTGCCCGCGAAAAGCCCCCGGTCGAGCCCTAGCCGCCATTTCTCACAAATTCCGTAGCCGAGGCGCCGCAAATGGGCTTGGGTGCGAGGCGGGTGCAGGTTTTCCACCGGAGCTGTATGAAGACATACTGCGAGGATGGAAAACCAAGCGGGAGCGAAGCAGACGAGCCCGTTTTGCAAGCCGTAGGAGAAAGCTTGTGAGAAATGGCCGCTAGCCCCGATTTCTCACCAATGGCAGGCATAGCGGAAGGCAAAAAATCCGGCAAAAGGGCATAGGAAAGGCCGTCTTTCCCTGGTATAAGTGCGTTAAGAAGACGTTACTACAACCAGGAAAAAGAAACGGCCTTCCATGACAGAGTGTAGCCAAGAGACTTTTGCGTTTACAGATCATTTTTCGCGACGGGTGGAAGCGGGATTTACCGCGGGTCGGATCTCCAGCGATGGGGGCGCAATTCTGTTGCGGGAAGCGGATCGGAAGATCGGTTTGTTAAGACGGTTAGAGGGTTGCTTCGTGGATCGACGCCATCCGAAACGCATTGTGCATCGGGTACGGGAGATGCTTGCCCAGCGCATTTTCGGGATTGCGATGGGCTACGAAGACCTCAACGACCATGAGCAGTTGCGGACCGATCCGTTGGTTGCTCTCCTGAGCGGGAAAAGCGATCTGGAAGAGGATCTGGCGGGCAAGAGCACGCTCAACCGGCTGGAACTGGTGGGTCGAAGCGAGCGCTACCACAAGATCGACTACTCGGCCGAAGCGATCGACCGTCTTCTGGTCGATCTCTACCTCCAATCGCATCCCCAGCCCCCTGAGGAGGTGGTGCTCGATCTGGATGCGACCGACATCCCCCTTTACGGACATCAGCCGGAGCGCTTCTTCCATGGTTACTACGACTCCTACTGCTATTTGCCGCTCTACATCTTTGCTGGCGATCAACTCCTTGGCGTCCGGCTTCGGCCATCGAACCAGGATGCGTCGGCGGGCTCCCTTACGGAGGTGAGCCGGATCGTGGAACAACTCCGTACCCGTTGGCCCGGAGTCCGGATCGTGCTCCGGGCCGATTCGGGCTTCTGCCGGGAAGAGATCATGGCTTGGTGCGAAGCCAATCAAGTCGACTACCTCTTCGGCTTGGCGCGCAACGAGCGCTTGTGCCGGACCATTCAGGGGTCGATGGAGCAAGCCCGTCGTCTGCACGAGTCGAGTGGCAAGCCGGCCCGCTTCTTTACCGAGTTTGCCTACCGCACCTTGAGCAGCTGGTCGAGGGAGCGCCGGGTGGTCGCCAAAGCCGAGTACCTGGAAAGAGGGGAGAATCCGCGCTTTGTCGTGACCTCTCTCTCCACCGAGGAGTGGCCCGCCCAAAACCTTTACGAGAAGCTCTACTGTGCTCGTGGCGACATGGAGAATCGGATCAAGGAACAACTCCACCTCTTTGCCGACCGGCTCTCGACCGCGCAAATGGCCAGCAACCAACTTCGCCTCTACTTCTCGGCTCTTGCTTACACCCTGGTCGAAGCGCTGCGACGGCTCGGTCTGCGAGGAACGGACTGGGCCGAGGCCCAGGTCGACACCCTACGGCTCAAGCTCTTTAAGATCGGCACGCTGGTCCGAGTCAGCGTCCGCCGCGTCTTCCTCTCGATGAGCAGCGCCTATCCTTGGAAGAGCCTCTTTACCCACGTCTTCCGAGTGCTGCGTTGCTGAGCAGGTATCAAAACCCCACCTCTTCTCCTTCCGCAAAGCCTACGATCGGGCGGAGCCTTGCTCCACAACCGGCTTTTTGCGCTTTGCAGCGCTCGCGTTAAGGCAAATCGAATGAAAATCTTGCTCGATCCTGCCTCACGAAGAGCTCTGCGCGGCCGGAACTGCTCGCAAGCGACTCAACCGGCACCTCTCTCGCGCGAAAGCTCGTACTGGTGAGAAATGGGGGCTAGATGCGCACGCAGACCGACTTGAGCTCGGTGTAGTTCTCCAGCACCGCGTGGCCCATCTCCCGCCCCCAGCCCGACTGCTTGTAGCCCCCGAAGGGCAAGGCGGCGTCGAAGACGTTGTAGCAGTTGATCCAGACCGTGCCCGCCCGCAGCCGGCCCGCCAGCCGGTGGGCCTTGCGTATGTCCCGGGTCCAGATCCCCGCGGCCAAGCCGTAGATCGAGTCGTTGGCCGCTGCCGGGATCTCCTCCTCCGTCCGGAAGGAGCTTGCGCAGACCACCGGCCCGAAGATCTCCTCCCGGACGATCCGCATCTCGGGCCGGACGTCGGTGAAGAGGGTCGGCGGCACGAAGTAGCCCCGCTCCAGGCCTTGCAAGGGGGCCGAGCGCGCCCGGGCGCCCTCTTCGGCTCCGATCCGGATGTATCCCCGGACCCGGTCGTACTGCTCCCGGGAGACCAGCGGCCCCATCTCCGTGTCGAGCGCCATCCCCGGCCCCAGCCGGATCTTCTCGGCTTCCTTGGCGATCCGCTCGGTCAGCTCTTCGGCCACCGGCGCCTCCACGAAGAGCCGGCTGCCCGCGCAGCAGCACTGGCCGTGGTTGAAAAAGATCGCCATCGCCGCCCCGGCCGCCGCCTCCTCGAGGTCGGCGTCGGCGAAGATGATGTTGGGCGACTTGCCGCCGAGCTCCAGCGTCACCTTCTTGAGGTTTCCCGCCGCCGCCCGCACGATGAGCTTGCCCACCTCCGTCGACCCGGTGAAGGCCACCTTGTCGACGTCGGGATGCGCAGCCAGGGCCGCCCCTGCCGTCTCCCCGAAGCCGGGCAGGATGTTGACCACCCCGTCGGGGAAGCCGACCTCCTGGATCAGCTCCCCCAGCCGCAAGGCCGAAAGAGGGGTCTGCTCCGCCGGCTTGAGCACGACTGTGCAGCCGCAGGCGAGCGCGGGGCCGAGCTTCCAGGCCGCCATCAACAGCGGGAAGTTCCAGGGGATGATCTGCCCGACGACCCCGACCGGCTCCCGCACCGTGTAGGCCAGGAAGCTTTCCGGCTGCGCCAGCCCCAAGGGAATCGTGTTCCCCTCGATCTTGGTCGCCCAGCCAGCCATGTAGCGGAAGAGATCGATCGCCAGCGGCAGGTCCGCCGCCCGGGCGACGGCCAGCGGCTTTCCGTTGTCGAGGGTCTCCAGCTGCGCCAGCTCCTCCAGGTGCTCTTCGACCCGGTCCGCGAGCTTCCAGAGCAGCTTCCCCCGCTCCGCGGGCGCCATCCGGGCCCAGGGGCCCGAGCTGAAGGCCGCCCGTGCCGCCCGGACCGCCCGGTCGACGTCCTCGGCATCCGCCTCGGCCACCCGGGCGAGCGTCTCCTCGGTCGCCGGGTTGACGGTGGCGAAGGTCTTGCCGGAAGCCGCATCGACCCATTTTCCTCCGATGAGGAGCCGCTTGGGACTCCGCAAAAACTCCTCTACCCGCGGGTGGATCGGGACCAGGTTCGTCTTTGCATTCGGCACCGTCTCTTGCGTCGCTGTGGCCATCGGGTTCTCCTTGGTGGAATGATGCGTGGATCAGATTAGCGCCGAGGCGGCGATCCTGGCAACCCCGCTCTCGTCCTCTCCTCGGGCAACGGGCACCTCCTTCCGCCCCCTTCCCTTCCGCCTCCCGTCCGATTTCCGTACCCCGAGCTCGACACCGCGGCCGATCCATGGACAATGGCCGACCGGTCTCGAATCGAAGTCGGTTCGATGCTTCCCGGAACCAGCCCACACAGAAGGTTTTTGATGGATATTTCCCGCATTCCGGTCGGTGCCAATCCGCCCCACGAGATCAACGCGATCATCGAGATCCCGCAGGGGGGAGTGCCGGTCAAGTACGAGATCGACAAGAAGTCGGGTGCGATGTTCGTCGACCGCTTCCTCCACACGGCCATGTACTACCCGGCCAACTACGGCTTCATCCCCCACACCCTATCGGAGGACGGGGATCCGGTCGACTGCCTGGTGGTTTCCCAGACGCCGGTCTGGCCCGGCGTGGTCATTCCCGCCCGGCCGATCGGCGCCCTCCTCATGGAGGACGAGCACGGCATCGACGAGAAGATCATCGCGGTCCCGATCGACAAGCTCCATCCCTTCTACACGCGGGTGACCAGCTACCGGGACCTGCCGGGGATCTTCCTCGAGACCGTCGCCCACTTCTTCGAGCACTACAAGGACCTCGAAAAGCAGAAGTGGGTGAAGCTCCTCCGCTGGGCGGAGCCCGCCGAGGCGGTCGACCTGATCCGCTCCGGAATCGAGCGGGCCCAAAAAGCCGCCGGGTGAGCTCCCGGCCTGCGCGGCCTAGCGCGCCCCGGGGGAAAACCGGATCGCCGTGGCCCGGAACCGGGGGATCATCTGCATGCCGGGATTGACCGTGTACATCCCGCCGCCCGGGTTCATGACCAGGGGGTTCCCGATCGGCTGGCTCCGGTCCTCCACGATGATCGCCTCCGCCCCGAGCTCCCGCGCCTTTTCCACCATGGCCTCCCAGAGCTGGGTCCGGGGCGTCTCCGGGGTCCCGCCGGCCTCCAGGACCGCGATCTTCTCGTACCGGCCCTCGGGAGCCTTCCGGTAGATCTGGACGTAGCGGGTCGGCACGTACCGGGCGGCCGTCAGGCGGCGCACCGCGACCACGTCCTGGTGGACGCAGCCGCCGAGGCAGAGGAGCAGGACCAGCAGGCCCCGGCCCCGATACTTTCCCTTTGCTGCACCCATGGGAGGAGAAGCGGCCGACTCACCGGGCCGCCGCCACGGGCTCCGCTTGCACGGGCGGCAGAAAGACCTCGATCCGGGCGCCGGCGGCCAGCTGCTGCACCAGCTGCTGGGCCGACTCCTGCTGGAGCTGCTGCTCCAGCGAGGCCTTGGCTTCCTCGAAGGTCGGCACCTTCGCCGGGCGGGCCTCCAGCAGCTGGATCACCTCCCAGCCGCCGCTCGAGAGGATCGGCCCCCCGATCTGCCCCGGCTTGAGCCGCTCCACCAGGGCGAGCAGGGAGCTCGAAAGGGTCCGCGCGTTCTGCCAGCCGATCTCCCCTCCCCGCTCGGCCGTCGCCTTCTCCAGGGATCCCCGCGCCAGAATCGAGAAGTTGGCCCCTTGCCGCAGCCAGTCGAGCAGCATCGCCGCCTCCCTCCGCGTCCCTACCACGATGTGGCGGAGCCGGTACTCCCTCGGCGGAACCAGGGCCGCCGCCTGGGCGTAGCGGCGGCGCAGCTCCTCCTCGGTCCACTTCCTGCGCTCCAGGTGGTGCTTGAGCGCGGCGTTCACCAGGATCTTCCGGGTCGCCTCCGCGACGGCCGCCTTGACCTCGGCCGACTTCTCCAGCTCTTGGCGGTAGGCCTCCTGGACCAGGAGCTCTTCTTGGACCAGGGCGTTGAGAACGTTCCGCTCCGCCTCGGGGCCGCCGCTCCCGGGCCCCAGGCCCGCTAGGGCCTTTTCGACCTCCGAGCGCCGGATCTCGACCCCGTTGACCGAGGCGACGACCGGGTCGGCCGCGGGCTCCTCCGCGGCGAGCAGCAAGCCCGGCCCCGCCGCCAGGAAGAGCGCCCAGGCACAGGCGCGGGAGCGGATCCTCCGCGCAATCGAGGGCTCGCTCGCCATGCGGCCCATTGCAGCAGCTAGAAGTTCTGCCGCAAGACAAAAAGCACCGCGACCCGCCCTCCCCGAAAGTAACCGTGTGGGTTGTCGGTCGGGCCGATCATCGGCGCGTCGATCGGCAGGGCCGCCATCGCGCTGACCGTCGTTCCGTACCGGTGGACCATGTCGAGCCCCAGCCCGACGTCGCTCAAAAAGTGCCAAGCCGGCCCGGGAGCCGCATCCGAGCTGAAGCGGGCCCCGCCGGTTTCCGCGAAGAGCTGCGCGGTGATCCGAAGCCCCCAGGCCTCGGCCGGAGGAGCGATGAGGGCCGCGCGGCTAATGTAGCCGGTGTCGCCGTAGAGGACCCCGGGATACCAGGCCGCGAGGTTCCCCATGCCCCCCAGCACGAAGTATTCCATGATCGGCAGCGTGTTTTGGGCGATCTGCCCGTAGGTGCTAAAGGCCAGCTGCATCCCTTCGGGGAGGCTCTGGGTGTACTGGAAGCTCCCCCGGTAGTAGGTGAAGTAGGGGGTCGGCACCCCCGGCCCTTCGAGCGGGGCTCCCTCCAGCCCGGAAAAGCCGCCGAGCCGCGTCCCCCGCACCCCGTAGACGGTGCCCCCGACCTGCCCGGGGAGCCCGAAGGCGCGGAAGCTCTGGCTGACGGTCGTTCCGAGCTGAGCCGTGCCGTAATCCTGGGTGAGCAGCCGGATGGCGCCCTGGAAGACGTCCTCGGTGAAGCGGGTCGAGGTCAGCCGCTCGTTCATCGTCCACCGGAAGCTCTCGCTGGCGTAGACCGTCTGCTGCCCGCTGACCTGCCAGCTCTGGAGGTTCACCTCCGGATAGAGCGGAGCGGTCACCTCCCCGAAGGCCGACTGCATGTTGGTGAAGTTCACCCCGTAGACGCCCCAGGGGGTTGCCCAGGAAAGGCCTCCGTTTTCCATCTGGAACTGGCCTCCCTCGGTATACGGGTTGAGGCCGTCCCAGCCGTTGGTGAACCCGCCGGTGATCTCCAGGCCGTAGCCCGGCCGGTAGGCGACCGCCGCATCGCTGAGGTAGCGCGCCGAAAACCGGTTCCCGTAGTCGCCGAAGCCCACCGAGGCGTTCCAGGGGTTGGGCCGATTGAGCGGGTTGGGGGCGAAGGCATCGATCGGCCGGGTCTCCACCTCCATCACCGAGCTGGCGAAATCCGGCCCCGGGCTGAAGCTCACCTTCGGCCGCTCCTGCTGGCGGGCGGCGTAGGCTTCCGCGTCGACCGTCCGGCGGATGACGTCGCTGGTCTTCACCGAGGGCCGGTTCGTGAGCCCTCCGTAGAACCACCGCAGGGAGGGGACGACCCGCGCTTCGGTGATCTTCCCTTGGATCACCTCGAGATCCACCCGCCCCCGGCCGGCCGCCGCCCGGACCGAAACCAGGAAGTAGCCCGCTCTCTGGTAGGCCTCCTTGAGCCGGGCGACCGCGTCCTCGGCACCCTTGACGCCCCGGAGGACCTCGGCGATCCTGCCGGCCGAGAAGAGCGTGTTCCCCGTGACCACGTACCGGATCCCCCCGCTCTCCACGACGATCGGCTTCGCGGCCAGCGAAGCGGGATCGACCGGAACGACCTCCTGCCTCTCGGCAACCCCCTCGATGGGAGCGGTCTCCGGCAATACCGCCAGGAGAAGCGGAAGGAGGAGGATCATGGCCGCGAAGCTCCGACTATTGGCCACCCTCGTTTTTCCCTGGCAAGCCCAAAGGAACTCCGAGTAGCCTCCCTAGCCGTGGACCGCCTCCTCCTGCTGCTGGCCTTCCTCGCGTTCTGCCTCCCGCCGGCGGCCGCCGACCCGTCCGCCGCGCCCGCTCCGCAGTCAAGCCTCGCCCGCCTCCGGGAGCGGGCGCAGGCGATGCCCCGGTCGGTCGAAGCCTGGAGCTCGCTCGGCGAGGCCCTCCTCGAGGCCGGCAGGCCGGCCGAGGCGATTCCGGCCTTCCGCAAGGCCGCCGCCCTCGCCCCCGCCGCGGCGAGGCTTGGCTGCGCCTCGGCCGCGCCTACGCCGCAGCCGGCTACCGGAAGCTGGCCCTGGCGGCCTACCAGCGCGCGACGCGGCTGAGCCCGGCCGACCCGGCGGCCTGGCTCGCGCTCGGCGCCGAGGAGGAGCACCTGGGCCGCCACGCCGAGGCCCTCCCCGCCTTCGAAACCGCCTGCCGGCTCGCCCCGGAAAGCTCCTCCTGGTTCCGCCTCGGGGTCGTCTATGGGGAGCTCGACCGGTTCGCGGAAGCCGCAGCGGCCTACCGGAAGGCGCTCGCGGACCGGCCGGGCAATGCCGAGGCCTGGAACAACCTAGGAGTCGCCTACGAAAAGCTCGGCCGGCTCCGCGAGGCGCGCGAGGCCTACAGCAAGGCCTTCCTCTTCCAGCCCCACAACCCCACGATCCTCGAGAACCTCGCCCGCGTCAGCGCCCGGCTGGGGCCTCCCCGGCCCGCCTCCCGGCCGTGACGCGGCCCTTCTCTCCGGCTCACGCCCGGCCTACCGGCCGTGGCCCCTCGGATGGACCGGCGGGGAGACGGAGAGGATCGTCCCGTTGTTGACGACTCCGCCGTAAGCCAGCAAGCCCGCGGTGTTCCCCTGGAAGCTCACCTTGCCGCCCGTTACGCTCGTGTCCAGGACCCCCAAGATCGTCCCGTTGTTGGTGAGCGTCCCGGTCCACTGCAGGTAGGGGACCAGGTTCCCGGTGCTGCTGGTCAGGACCCCGTCGTTGACCAGGTTCCCGTTGGCCAAGACCACGGTCCCCACCGAGGGCTTCGCCCCGTTGGGACCGCTCAGGCTCAGGTTATACGGGTGCGCCTCGGTGCCGAGGCGGAGGGTCACCGTCGTCAAGCCGGCCGCCGAAGGCGTCGCGGAGCCGATGCCGTCCTGCGGAACAAAGCGGCCGGCCGCAAAGACCCCGCCGACCCCGCCGTCGACCGTCACGTTGGTCCCGGGCTTGAAGTAGTGCGCAGCCCCGTTGGGAACCGGCGCCACGTTGACCGCGCCCGAGCCGGCCAGGAAGATCGAGCGTCCGGGTCCCCCGGCGGCCACCAGGTCGCCCGCCACCTGCAAGGGACCGGAGGCGGCGAAGCTCACCGGCAGCCGCCCGTCGGCAGCGAAGGCCTTCTCGTTGACCGTGGCGGCCACCAGACCCAGCCCGGCGGGTGCCACGATCCTGGCGCCGGGTCCTACCGTGATCCCGTTCGCATTGGCCACGAAAGTCGGGATGTTGGTCGCCATCATGCCGAGGATCTGGGAGGGATTGCCGCTCACGTCGACGTTGAGCAGGGAAGCCCCGGCTCCCCCCGTGATCGCCAGATGAGCGTCGCTGCCGATGTTGAAGCCTCCGGGCTGATGGGTTCCGATCGTCCCCCCGGTTGTCCCCCAGTTGATGACGGTGTCGGCCGCGGTCACCCGGATATGCCCGCTGCCTCCCGCCCCGTAGCTCCCGGTCGCGACCGCCCCTCCGGAAACGACCGTTCCATGCCCGGGAAGCTGCATGGGCCCGACGACCGTCGCCCGGGCCGATCCGAGAGCCAGCCCTCCCCAGCCCGCCGCCAGCAGCAGGGCCCACCGATAGCCGTTTGCCTTCCTCTTCATCTTTCTCGCTTCCTCCTTTTTCTCCCCCTCCCGCGACGCCTTGCGCCCGAGCGCAAGCCCCCGCAGGAGATGCTTGTGCACCCGCATACCCGAAGGGAGCCGGCAAGTCAAGCCCCCGCCGCCCTTGGCCTTCTGCCTTCTTCCCGAGCAGCCGATGCCCCCCGCCGTTTCGCGGCGCAGGGCCTCTGAGAGCTCCTGAAAGCTCCTTGCCAACTCCGGCCGATCTCCCCGGTTTGGGCTTCCCGGCAGCCTGTCGGACTTTCCTTTTCCCTCTGGAATAGGGTAGAAGAGCGCATGGCTGAGCGATTTGCGACGGTGGATCGGATCGCGCTGACGGTTTTGCCCGAGGCCTGCGGGATTGGGTGGACGAGGACGACTTGGTGCATTCTTTCGGGTCGACGCACGCCGGACGGGGGACCGGCAGTATCCGCCGTCGATGCCGCTCTCGCTTTTGATATTGCTACGCCAACGGAATCTTTTCCGAGCCGGAGGGTCGAGGCGGCGGCCGCGGCGAGGTGTGGCGGTGCGTGATCTTTGTGCGAACAACCCATCCGGATCCCGAGGCGATCTGCCGGTTTCGGCGGGAGAATCTTGGAAAAAGCGGAGGAAGCGGATCCGGCCAAGCTGCCTGCGGAGATCGGTCGGTGGCAGCGGCTCCCGGCAAAAGCGAGAGGAAGCGCAACGCCGCCTGGAGGAAGGCGCCAAGGAGCAAGCGGAGCAGGAGCATGCCGATTCCGAGCGGAAGGGAAAAGAGGGAGCAGCCCGCAAGGGGAGTGCCAAAGGGCGGCATATCGAGCCTCCGGAGGAGAAGCCCGGGGCGGAGGAGCAAGGCAACCTGACCGAGCCCTTGAGCCGGCGGATGCGCACGAGCCGGAAACGAAGCCTTTGCGCAGAGCTATTCATGCGCAGGCGGCCGTGGATGCGGAAGGGAGTGCCTTGGTGCTTTCGGCTCGGGTCAGTGTGTGCGCCAACGATACCGGCGAGCGGGAAGCCGGCCCGCGGGCTATTCCTACGGAAGCCGCTCGGGTCCGTGCGGTGCTGGTGGACAGGCGGGATATGGCCATGGCGAAGAGGTCGAGGCTCTGCAGGCGAAGGGAATCGAAGTCTACTGTCCCTTGCGGGCCGAAGCTCGGGAATGCCGCCGGCGGTACGAGTTCCCGCCCGCCGATCGTCGACGGGAGAAGCCCGTGGAGGCGCAAGCGGGTTGAGAAGCTGGCCAGCCCGGAAGGCCGCCGCCTCCATACTCAAGGCAAGCAGGCGGTCGATTAGGTCCAGGGGAGCCTCGAAGCGATGAGCACGGAGGATCTGCGCCGGTCTTCCATTGAAACGATCCACCATGCTACTGGTGCCGGGCGTTTTCGGCTGGCCAGGCCATGCTCGACAGTGCTTGACGGATCGCGTCGAACTCATGGGTTCCAGTAGCATCGTTGGGGTTTCCCTGCTGATCGGCCGGGACCCCTGCACGCTCCCTCCGGGGGGAATCCGAGCTGCTTCGCATCCCCGCCGCTCACCCCCTCCACGGCCGCCCGACCCGCGGCGGCCAGGCCAGGGCGTACCCCTCTTCCAGGCTCAAGTTCGGGTTGTAGGCCGGATCCCATTCGATCCACTCTGGCCACTTCAATCGAAAGCGCTCCCGATCCTCCGTAGATTCCTCAGGGGAATCCTCGAGGCGCACGAGTTCGGCATAAGGAGTATACACGATCCGGTAGCCCTTTTCCCGCAGCCGCAGGCAGTAGTCGATGTCCCACAGATCCCGGCCATACCCTTGGTCGAATCCCCCGCACTCCTCCCAAACCGCCCGCCGCGTCGTCAGGCAGGCCGCGCTCACCGCCGACGGATTCCGGATCAGGACCGCTTGCCCCACATAGCCGGTCGACCCCCGCTCCACCCCCGGAATGCGGCTGCGGCCGCTCCACCCGGCCCGATCACGACCCCCGCCTCGGCCACCGTGCCGTCGGGGCCAGGATCCGCGCTCCCACCGCCCCCACCTCGGGCCGGACCGCCTGGCTCACAAGCTCCGCAAGCCAATCCTCCCCCTTGGGCTCCGCCGGAGCCTCCAGGAAGACCAGGATCTCCCCCTTCGCCTGCCGCGCCGCCCAGTTCCAAAGGGAGGGGCCGGCCAGTCCCGCCGGCGGAGCCAAGAAGCGCACCCCTTCTTTGCCCTCATCGTCCTCATTCGGGCAACTCGGGCTGCCGGCAACCACGAGCAATTCCAATTCCGGGCAATCCGCCTGCTTCCGAATCCTCTCGATCGATCGTCCCAGAGCTTCCGCCGTCGTTCCCGCCCTGAGCAAGAGGCTGACGCGGACATTCTCCGGGAGACTCCTGCGCACCCGATAGGCCCAGCGAATCGGCGTAAAGAGGACTTCCGCCCGTTCGCCGACTCTCTGAAGATGATCCCCGATCGCCCGCCGCGCCGCCTCATAGGCGTAGGGCTTCGCCTCCTGCCGGGCCGCGCCCGAGGAGGCGATCGCCCGCCAGTGGTAGAGCACCCGGGGGATGTGGCGGATCTGCCGGGGCTCCAAGCGCTCCACGAAGCGCAGCGCCAAGTCGTAATCCTGGCTCCCGTCGAACCCTTCCCGAAACCCTCCCAGGGAGCGTAAAAGGTCCGACCGATAGACTCCCAAGTGGTTGATGCAGTTTTGGGAAAGCAGCAGGTCGTAGCAGAAGTCGGGCTTGAAATAGGGCTCGAAGCGGCGGCCCTCCTCGTCGATCTTGTCTTCGTCCGAGTAGATCAGCGCAGCCTCCGGATGGCGCAGGATCTCCCGCACCACCATATAAAGCGCCTCCTCGGGCAACTCGTCGTCATGATCCAAGAGGACGATCCACTCCCCCCGCGCCAGTTCGAGCGCGCTGTTGGAGGCGGCGGAAATCCCCCCATTTTCCCCGCGGAAAACGACCCGGATCCGGGGGTCCTTCTCCCGATTCCTTTCTAACAAGGGCCGGATGTGGGCAGCCGTCGATCCATCGTCGGCGATGCAGAGCTCCCAATCCGGATAGAGCTGCTCCCGCACCGAGTCGATGGCCCGCTGGAGCCACTTCGCCGGGCTATTGAACACCGGCATGACGATCGAAAGCAGCGGCCTTCGGGGAAACCGCTCGATCTCCCTGCGAATCGCCTCCCGATCCGCCCCGTCGAGTTGCTGGTAGGCCGCGATCCAGCTCGCGTAGGCTTCCGATGCCATGGTCCCAAAGGCTCGCCATTCGGTATCTTCCCGGCACGCCGGGATCGGTTGCTTCCGCAACCCCATCCGATAGAGGATATGCCTCCGCCTTCGCCGGAAAGCGCTCTCGGCCCGGCGCAACTGCTGCATCGCCGCCTCCATGCGAAGGGCGGCCTTCGGACCGCCTACCCGGCCCACGGCAGCCGCCAAGCCCTTTTTGGGGGCCATCTTTTCCAGGAGATCCCAAGCACGCAGCCTCACCGCGATCCCTTGCGCCAGATCCGGGGACATCTCCCGCAAGAGACGATAAAGACGCTCTCGCTCCGCGGACACGGCCGGTGTTGCGGACGCCAAGAGAAACGCCCAGGCCAAAGCCGCCGCCCACTCGGCCTGCGCCGGCTCTCCCTCCGACTCCGGGCAGCCGACGCCCGCTTCTGCCCCAAGCCCGATTCTCCGTCGCACGAATCCTGTCTTGGGATCGCGCAGGAAAGAGCGCAGCGCCTTGGCGGACCAGAGAACGGGAGCGACCAAGGGAAAGTGGCTCCCCAGACGAGCGACATAGCTCAGCGGCTCCTTCCCGGGATCGACGACCGGAGCGTCCTCCCCCGCCCCGAGCCGATAGGGGGAGCAGAGAAGATCCCTTCCCCTAAGCTTCGCCCCTTCCCGGAGCTGCTCCTCGATCTTGGAGGGGGAGAGCCGCTCTCCCGCCCGCAGCCACTGGATCCACTCCCCCGGGCCGCCCGGACCAGCGCCGCCCGGGGATCCTCCCCGCCGCCCACCGGAATCCGCCGCCAGCCCGCGCTTCCGGGCTCCTCCGGGCCCTCCCCGGCCCGGCGACCAGGATCTCCTTCCTCGCCCAGCTCTGCCCGCGGGCCTCCGCGACGAGCCTCTCCTCTTCCTCCCCGCTCGCCGGCGAGACGACGGCGATGGTGACCAGGGGCTCCATAGACGAGGGAGTTATTGCCGGGATCCTGGGCTCGGCGCTACCCTTTTCCGTTCCGCCGATGAGCAACTCCTTCCCCCTGGTCACCATCGGGATCCCCGCCTACAACTCGGGCCCGTGGATCGTCCCCGCCATCGAGAGCGCCCTAGGGCAGAGCTGGCCGAACAAGGAGGTGCTGGTCCTCGACGACGGCTCAAGCGACCGGACCGTCCAACGCCTTGCCGCCTTCGGCGACCGCCTCCGGCTTCTCCAGGCCCGCACGGGCCGGAGTAGCCTCGCCCGTCAGCTCCTCCTCGAAGCCTCCTCCGGCGAGTGGGTCCAGTGGCTCGACCACGACGACTACCTCCTACCCGAAAAGATCGCCACCCAGATCGCCGAGGCCGGCAGCCTCGCCGAGGCCGACGTCCTCTTTTCCCCCTTTCTTCTCGAGCGATGGAGCAACGGAAGCGTCCAATCCTGCGAGCGCCAGCCGCTCGACGATCCCCGGGATCTCCCCCGGACCTGGCTCTCCTCGCAGTTTCCCCAAAACGGCGCCCTCCTCTGGCGCCGGGAGAAGCTCCTGGCCTTGGGCGGCTGGAAGGATCTTCCCGTCGACTATTACGACGACTACCAGATCTACTGGCGGGCCATCCGAGCGGGCTTACGCTTCCGCTACACCCCCACCCCCGGGGCAGTCTACCGGGTCTGCCACGAGCCGAGCCTCACCTCCTCCAACATCCCCGAAGCCCTCCGCTGGCGCGCTTCGATGGTCCGGGAGGCCGCCAAGGAACTCCAGGCTATGGACCAATGGACGCGTCCGCGCCGCGAGGCGGCCCAGGCCGAATACGCCCGGATCCTCCGAGTGCTCGACCGGTTGGCCCCGCAGTCGGTCGAGCCGCTCTCCCGCGAGGCCCGACTTTCCGATCTCTGGAGCGAGCGGGCGCTCGCCGAAGCGGCCGAGCCGCATGTCCGCTGGCTCGTCCGCTTTCTCGGCTTCCGCCGGGCGTGCCGCGTCCGTCGCCTCGTTCGCTCCTGCGGCCAAGCCGTGCGCCGCGCGCGGAAGGGGGCCCTGGATCCTCGCTCGCCCGCGGATGGCTCGTAGTCCCGCGGGGGCGCCGAGGCGCTCGGCGCACCATGGCGATGCAGAGAAAAAAATAAACTTGCCTTTTCCTACGGGAAAACGGATAGAACCGCGCGGGTTCGCGCCTCCTCTTGGAGGCCGGCTTCTGGCTGGGGAATGCTGCGGACCGGCAAACCGGGAAGGGGGAATGCCCTGGATTTCCTACGCGGAGAACTTCGAAGACGTGATCCTCCGCAGGGCCCTGGCCGAAGTCCCGATCGGGTGTTACGTCGACGTCGGAGCCGGAGATCCGGTCAGGGGCTCGGTCACCAAGCACTTCTATGACCATGGGTGGAGGGGAATCAACCTCGAGCCCGACCCGGATTTGTTTCCGAGGCTTGCGGCCGGAAGGCCGCGCGACCGCAACCTTCCGGTGGCGGCCGGCAGCCAAAACGGGGAAAGGACCCTCAGCCTCTCCCCCGGATCGGGCTTGCGCACCTTCCGCCAGGCGTATGCGCTGGATCCCCGAAACAAAGCCGGCTTCGTCGCCCGGCCCGTAAGCGTCTCCGTCCGAACTCTCGACGAGGTCGTCGCGGAGAACCGGGTCGACCTGATCCACTTCCTCAAGGTCGACTGCCAAGGGTCGGAGGCGGACGCCTTGCGGGGGTTTTCCTTCCAGGCCGTTCGTCCCTGGATCGTCCTCGTGAAAGCAACGACAACGAACGGCCAGGAACCTTCGCACGAGGCTTGGGAGCCTCTGCTTCTGGCCAAGGATTATCTCTTTGTCTACTTCGACGGCCTCAACCGGTTTTACCTGGCGAAGGAGCGGATGGCGCTCCGGGAGCGGTTCGCCCTTCCTCCCAATGTCTTCGACAGGTTCATAATACATGCACTACCGAAAGAGATCCGCACGCTCCGCGTGCAGATCGCGCAGCTTCAGGATTACATTCAGGATTACAACGAGCACAACGAGCAGCTCCGGCGCGAGGTCGACCGGTTGCACCGGAAGCGGGAGAGCCAGCCCTTGCGCCGGATCGAGCGGGCACTCCGCACGTCCTTCGCACGTCGGGGAAAGCCGTCGGAGGAAAAGCCGTCGGAGGAACCAGCCATCCGAACCGCTATCGACGAAGCGGGAGAGAGAGCGGAACCGGTCCGCGGCCCGCTCCAGATCCTCCGCCTATCGGGCATTCAAGGACTTCGCGGACGTGTCGGCGCAATCCGACGCATCCTGGTGCTCCAGCTCGACCACATCGGCGACTTTATCTACCGGTTGCCGGCGCACGATCTCCTGCGCCGGTCCTGGCCCGAAGCGGAGATCACCCTGCTCTGCGGTCCATGGAACGTTCCCCTGGCGGAGCGGACCGGCTGCTTCCAGCAGATCATCCCATTCGAGTTCTTCCCGGAGCGCTCCGGAGAATGGCGGGGAGTGAGCAACCTCGAGGCGGAGCGGGTTGCCGCCATCGCGCGCTCGCTGGGCCGGTTCGACTTGGCCGTCGACCTGCGCACCGACCCGGACACCCGCTTCCTTCTCTGCCATTTTCAGGCCGAGCTTCGCGCGGGCTTCGCGGCCCCCGAGGTCGACGTCGTCCTCGACGTCGCACTGCCCAACGGAGAACTCTCCGGGGATCTTTACGCCCCGACCCACCGGCGCTCCTCGGCCCTGCTCCTCGTCGAAGCGATCCGCGCCGCCCTCCAGGACCCCTCTTCTTGCCTGCCCTCCTTCCTGCAAGGGATCGCCACGACCGAGAGCCCCCTGCCTAGGCTCATCGCCGTCGCTCCCGGCTGCGGCGATCCGGTCCGGGCGTGGCCGGTTGAGCATTTTGCCCGCCTCTGCGCCCTCTTGACCGGCCAGCACAATTGCACCGTGCTCCTCGTCGGCGGCCCCGCGGAACGGGAGACGGCGGAAGCCATTCTTCGCGACCTCCCGCCCGAGCGCTGCCGAAACCTCGTGGGGCAGGTTCCCTTGGCAGAGGTCCCGGGCCTCCTCGCCTCGGCTCAGGTCTTCGTCGGCAACGACTCGGGCTTGAGCCACATTGCCGCTACGCTCGGGGTTCCGACGGTGACCGTTTTTTCCGGTGTCGTCGATTGGAGGATGGCCCATCCGGCAGGCCACCGCGTGAGCCTGCTTCGCATCCCGATTTCCTGTTCTCCCTGCTATTCCAACCGCTGTCCCCACGCAAAGGCCTGCTTGACCGAAATCGCCCCCGAGGCCGTGGCCCAAGAAGTGCTCTTCTACCTCGAGCAGCAAGAAGCAGCCGGAACGGAGGATCACCCGCCAGAAACGGGCAACGGGGATCCGGCCGGTGCCAATGGGTCAAGAACAGCCGATCGCGGGCTTCCTCGCTCCCACGCCTGATGGCGTCTTCCGAAAAGAGGTGGATCTTCCCACCAAAAGCCGTTCGGCCGCCTCCTCCTCACCTCCCCTGCTTCGGTCGGACCAACTCGTCGACCAGCCCGCGAACGGCATCCTTGAAGCGCTTGGGATCGCAGTCGCGGGCGACCGCCGCCAAGGCTCCGGCCCGCATCCGCTCCCAGAGCGCCGGATCGGCGTAGAGGGCCCGGCAGGCTTCGGCAAAGGACTCCGCGTCCTCCACCGGGGCGCTTAAGAGCGCCTCCCCATCCCAACCCAGCTGGCGGGCGATCAAGCTGCTCGCGACCATAGGCACGCCCCGCGCGGCCGCCTCATGCGCCTTCATCGGAATCCCCGCGGCAAACCGGGTCGGCGCCACGAAGACCCGGGCCCGCTCGTAGTAGGGGGTCAAGTCCGCCACCGGCCCGATCCCCACCACCCCCGGGCCGAGGCGATCCAGCAGTTCCGAAGAATCGGTCCCCTCGCCGACGGCGACGATCCGGGGAGGATCGCCTGTCCATCCGTCGCGAATCCTCGGGAAGACCTTTTGCGCGAACCAGAAGAGGGCGTCGCCGTTGGGGCTCTGCCAATCGCGCACTCCCCCCACCAGGAGGAAATCCTTCCGCTCCGCGAAGGAGGCCGCGGTCGGCGAGGGCAAGATCGCATGGCCAATCACCCGAACATCCTCGATTCCGCGGGCTTGGAATTCCCGGGCCTCTTCCCCGGAGACCGCCACGACCCGGTCGGCAGCGCGGGCCCATCCAACCTCCCGCGCGATCCGCCGCGCCGCCTCCCCCTCCGGGAGCGCGGCACCCTGCAACAGTTCCGCGCCCCGGATCTCGCGCAGCGCGAAAAGGGCCTCGGCATCGTAGACGAGCCGCGCCCCCGGCAGGAGCTTCTTCCAGCCCTCGATTGCTAAGAGGTGGGCCATATTGTGGGGCCGGGAGATCCAGACCAGATCGTACCCGCCGCCACGAGCTTCCAGGTAGGATTTGAGGACGGAGGAGTCCATCCCTCGGAGCACCTCGACCTCCCGAGGCAGGTTCCAGTAGATCTCCTCCCACTCCTCCCAGGCTCCACTCATCGGGAAAAAGGTCACCTGCGCGCCCCAACCGACCAGCGCCCGGACGACGGAATTGGCCCGAGGATAGCCCGCCCCGAGCTCCGGTCGGGGAACCCGGTCGTCGATGTAGAGGATGCGCACCCTCGGGCGCGGGGAGATCGGCGCCGGTTCCTTGCCGGACTCTCGCGCTTCCCGCTCCCGCAGGAAAGCCCGGTGGCGCTCCCGGAAGATCTTCTGATTGCGCACCATCCATTCCGTGGCCTGACGCGCGTCGGAGCTGCCGAACTCCCAATGGAGCACCACCGCTTCGGGCTCGTAGAGCACCCGCTTCCCGCTTTCCCAAAGCCGAAGGCAATAGTCGGACTCCTCGAAGTAGGCGGGCGCGAAGACCTCGTCGAATCCGCCCATCTCGCGGAAGAGCGCGGCAGGAGTCAGCAGAAACGCCCCCGAGCAGTAGTCGGTGTCCCGGCGAAAGAGATACTCCCTGCGCAGCGGGCTATCGCCCCGCCCGTAACCCTGAGGGCTTCCATCCCCCCGGAAAAACGATCCCGCTTCCTGGAGCCGACCGTCGAGGTTGACGATCCGCCCTCCCACTGCTCCGACCGAAGGATCGCTCTCGAGCGCCTCCCGCGCGGCCTCGACGGTCCCCGAAACAACCTGAGCATCATTATTCAGAAAAAGCAGCAGCCGGCCCCGGGCCGCCGCGGCTCCCTGGTTGGCTGCCCGCAGGAAATGGAGGTTTTCGGCGTTGCGGAGAACGCGGGCCCCGTCTACCCGCGCAAGCAGCTCCCCGGTCCGGTCGGTCGAGGCATTGTCCACCAGGATCACCTCGGAGGGAAGTGCAAGGTGGATCGCCAGCGAGCGGAGGCAGGCATAGGTGAACTCCGCCTGGTTGAAGAGGACGATGACGATCGAGATCTCGGGCTCGGAGGCCGAAGGGAGACCCAGCCGATCGTCCCCCCGGAGAAACTCCTCCAAGCTCTTCCGATAGTGTTCCCGCCGGGCTTGCCGATCCACGGTTTTTCCGAGCGGCAGCGAGAAGCAGTCGCGCCAGGGGAGGGCTTCCTCGGCTCCGGCCGCGGCCAAGAGAAGCGCGAAGCTCTTGCGCAAGGCCTCCCGCAATCCGGCGCCGGCCCCTTCCGCATCCGCCCGGACGAAACGCCGGGAGGTCGTCGCCAGCGAGGAGAACCAGCGAAAGCTCCGGGAGGCCAGCAGGTGATCCACCTCCCGCCGCAGGGCCGCCAGCGCTTGCCACCGGCTCGCGGGGGGCAGCCCCCCGTCGGCCAATTCCCGGGCGAACGCCCGCGCCGCGAACAGCTGCTTCCTCGACCGCCGGGAGAGGATCTGCATCCCCCCGAGAAGCCTCCAGGCCGGATCGCGCCCGATCCGTTCGAGGAGAAACCCGGGCTCGGCCAAGATGCCCTCTTCCTGGATTCCCGGATCCGAGGCAACCCCATCCTTTGACTTCGCTTCCGCCGAGTCGGCGGCAACCCGTTCCCCCAGGCGGGCAAACCAGCGGCGCACTCGCGCCGCCCCGGTGCCGGAAAGGTTGACAAGCTGCTGAAGCGCCTCCGGCGCCTCGGGGCCGATCCGGAGCACCCCCAATCCGTGGGCGTGGGGAAAGAGAAAGGAAGGATAGGCGATCTTGAGCTCGTTCCAAAGCCGCCAGACCCCGAAGCCGCTCTGCCATTCGGTCACGTCATGGAGCAGGACTACCGCACGCGGGCTCAGCTTGGGCAACCAATCGAAGAAATCGCGGCGCACCGCCTCGTACCGGGGGCAGCCGTCGATGTGAAGCAGGTCGATGCTCCCCTCGGGGAAAAGGGCGAGCGCCTCCTCGAAATTCATCCGGTGGAGGCGCGAGAACCGGCCGTAGCGCTCGTCATGGTATCGCTTCAGACCTTCGTAGACTTCCTCCTTGTAAAAACCCGCCTGCGCGTCTCCCTTCCAGTGATCCACGGCATGGGCGCGCGTCGAAAGGGAAAGGGCCTCGATCGCCTGGCAGAAAGCCAGATACGAATGCCCCGCCATCGTCCCCAACTCGACCAAGACCCTCGGCCGAAGAGCCGCGACCGACCAGAAGGCGAAGGGAATGTGGCCGGCCCAACGGGAAGAACCGGAAAGGAAGATCGGCCGCTCGGCTGCGATCGGAAACCAGGGGATGAGGCGTAAGAGGCCGCTGCCCGACGTCCACTCCGCCTGCCCAGATAGATCCTCGATGGTTTGATTCGGCCGAGTGGCCGTCATCGCGTTAATCCCTTACGAGCGTGGCCCGAGGATAGCGGCGAAGAAGCTCCGCCGCTAGACCTTTTCCCTCTTTCCTCCGCACCTTACTCCGACCCGTCGGCCCGCGATCCGAGCAGTCGCTTCCGCAACCCTCTGGCGGCTCTCTCCATGCCCTGCAAACGGAGGAGAAACTGCCAGGTGCGCGACGCTTCCATCCGCTTCCGTAACGCGGACACCTCTCGCTGCAAGGCCGACAATTCGTGCGAACGCCGCACAGTGCGCGCTATCTCGGAATCCAGAGCGCGCAGCACCGGAATGGCCCGAGAGAACTCCGCGTGAAGGGATACCATCCGGGCAGAAGCCGATTGTAAGTCACGGTCCACACAAAGATCCTCGAGCGCTTCGAAGGTCTCTACGACCAGGGGGGAAATGTCGGGCCGATGTTTCAGATCCTCGGCCGCAAAACGGGTGTGCCGCAGGTCGGCCCGCAGGAAGCGGCGCGCCTCCTCCGCCGCCGCCTCGCGCCAGGGCAGCCCCAGCCGATCGCTTAGGCGCCGCAGCTCCCGCTTCGGTTCTTCCAGGACGCGGTCGTAATCGACCGCGACAAAGGGTCTGGCGGCGACTCGGGGCCAATGGGCAAGATATTGGCCGGCCCAGAGAAGGACGGACCTCTCCTCCGGAATGTCGTTACGCCGCAGAAGCGACTGCGCGCAGGCGAGCGGATGGCGGACGACGATCACTTCCATGATCTGCACGCCGGCTTGAACCAAGGCTTCCTCCCAAAAGGGAAATGCCCGCAGGGTCCGGGGATCCTTGAAGGACCACCACGCGGAGGCGGCAAACCTCCCCCGGATCTCCTCGACAGCCTCGGACATCAGGGAGCGCACTCCCGGGGAAGACAACGGGATTTCCGGCGGCACCGAATGCTCCCACCAGCGATCCCCCTCCTCTCCCAGCAGATCGGTCAACCGTTGATTGATGGCGAGAAACCTAATGTCCTCCCAAAAGCCGGTCGGATTGTCTCCGGCCGGCTCGACGAGTTCCGAGCCGAGGTCCGCGCCCAGAAAACCGAGGCACCGGGTCAGGGCGCTGGTGCCGCAGCGGTGCATACCGAGGACGAGGACCGCATGGGATTCCATCGGAGAAAAGGGGATGCTCCTACGCTTGTCCTGGGGTAGCAAGCCCAAATTCCACGACGTCCTTCCGTGCCCGCCCGGCGCGAGGCCGCGAGGGCGACCCGGGAATCCTCTTGTTCTCTCTTCCCCCTTAGATATAGAACCCTTCATGCGATTCGCCGAACGGGTGACTTCATCCCTGCGAAACCTCTGGTACCGGGCAACCGGGCTTCCTCAGGATCTTCTCCCCGAAGGGACGGAGGGGATCCGGGCTCTCGGGCCCAAGGGATATGTTGGCGGCCTGTGGGAGGAGATCGGCGAACTCCAGTTCCGCTTCCTGGTCGATCAGGGACTCAGGCCGGAGCACGTGCTCCTCGACATCGGCTGCGGCTGCCTCCGGGGTGGCAACCGCTTCATCCGCTACCTGGAGCCCGGCCATTATCTCGGTATGGACAAGGAACCCTTGCTCCTGGAAGCGAGCAAGCGGGAGCTGGGAGCCGATCTTCTCCAGGAGAAGCGGCCCGAGCTTCTCGCTTCGGGCTCCTTCGCTTTCCGCCGCTTTTCGCGCCGGCCGCAATGGGCGCTGGCGCAATCGGTCTTTACCCACCTCTGCCGGCGTGACCTCGAGCGCTGCCTCGCCCGACTCCGCCGGGTCATCCTTCCCGGTGGGGTCTTCTACGCGACCTTTTTCGAAGCAGCGAGTCCCAGCCAAAACCCTCGCGCCAGCCACTCCCTGGGCTACTTCGCGCCTATACCCGGCAAGAGATGGAGGAGTTCGGCTCCCGGCATGGCTGGAATCCTCGGTATATCGGGGAATGGAACCATCCGCGCAACCAGCGGATGATGGTCTTTCGCGCCTAGGATCTCCGGTGCAGGCGTTCGTACGCGAGGCTTTTCCCTCCGGTTCCCTTTGAAAACTGCGTGCGCGGAGGGCATCTGCCGCGTTATGCTCTATGTCTTCGCTCGTTCTCTTTCGCCCTGATGGACTCGCTCCCCGCTTCCGGCTCCTCCGCTCCCGGTAGGGCTCGCCCGCGAATCTGCTTGGCGACCCTCGAGCTTGCGGGATTCGGCCCGAGCAGCGGCCTCGGTTCCTTGGTCTCCTCCCTGGCCGAAACCCTGGCGGAGGCGGGTTGGGAAGCCACGGTAGTGCTCGCCGCCGAACAACCGGTCGACTCACTCCCGCTCGCTCCGCTGGTGGAGGCCTACGCCCGCCGAGGGATTCGGTTGACTCCCTTGCCGGAACCCGCCGAGCGCTGTCTCGTCTGGCCTCGCTCTTCCTCCCGGGCCTACAAGACCTATCGATGGCTCCGGGAGCAGGCAGCCGGCTTCGACCGGGTCCTCTTTTGCGATCGGGGCGGCTTGGGCTATTACTCCCTCTTGGCAAAGCACCAGGGGTTGGCGTTCGAAAAGCTTCCGCTCGGAGTCCTGGTTCACAGCCCGACCTTGCGCCGCACCCTCGAGAACGACGAGCTCGTGGAAGACCACGATCTCCTCGCCGCCGATTTTCTGGAAAGGGAGAGCGTGCGGCTCGCCGATGGAGTGGTCGCTTCGAGCGCCGCGCTGCTCCAAACACTCAAGGCTGAGGGCTGGAGCTTCCCCGAAGCCTGCCGCTCCTTGGCCCCCCCTCTCCCCGCATCTCTCCTCCCTTTGGGGAACGAGAACAAGGAAACGTTCGTGCCGGAGGAGATCGTTTTCTTCGGTCCCCTCGAGTCACGAAAGAGGTTGCGACTCTTTTGCGACGCCGTCGATCGGCTCGAGCCTTCCGGGAAGGGCAGGCCCCGGATCGTCTTCCTCGGCCGGTGCGGCCGAATCGAGAGCCAGCCGGGCAGGGACTATGTTGCCCGGAGGGCGGCCCGCTGGGCCTTCGCCTGGGAATGGCTGGACGAACGGGAGCGCACGGAGGCGCTCGGCTACCTCCGGCGGGGGAAGTGCCTTGTCATCGTCGGCTCGACGGCCCAAGGCCTTCCCTTGGCCGCCTGGGAGTGTGCTTCCCTGGGCATCCCCTTTCTCTGCGTGGGAGGAGAGGGACTAGCGGAAACTTTGCCGGAAACGGAGCGGAAACGGATCGTTTCCGCGGACCCGAACGCTCTTGCCGCGAGGCTCCGGGAGGCGCTAGATTTGGGCACGGTGGCTCCCCAGGCGCATCCCGACCCGTTCCCGGTTCGGGATACGTGGGCCCGCTGGCTAGAAGGGCTTTCGTCGCGGGACGCTTCGGATCAAAACCCCGAAAAAGCCGATCTCCCCAGCGTCACCGTCTGCCTCGTCCATCATGATCGGCCGGTGCTGCTTGCCCAGGCGTTAGACTCGCTCCGCGCCCAGGACTACCCCAACTTCGAGATCGTCCTCGTCGACGATGGGAGCACGACCTCCGAGGCGAGGGACTTCCTCGACAGGATCGAGCCCGAGTTTGCGAAGCGCGGCTGGCGGATCATCCGCCAGCCCAATCTCTACCTGGGAGCCGCCCGGAACCGGGCTGCCCGGGAGGCCAAGGGCAAGTTTCTCCTCTTCATGGACGACGACAACCTTGCCGAGCCCCACGAAATCTCGACCTTCGTCCGGGTCGCGCTGCGGACCGGCGCGGCGATCCTGACCACGGCCCAGAGAGATTTTGAGGGGAAGGAGCCCTTTGGCGGCGAGGGGAGGAACCACTCTATCTTCGCCCCCTTGGGTCCCTCTCTCTCCCTTGGAGTCCTCTGGAACCTCTTTGGGGACGCCAACGCCTTCGTCCGTCGGGATGCCTTCGAGGCGCTCGGCGGCTTCACCGAGGAGCGCTCGGTCCCTTGCGACGATTGGGAGTTTTTCGCTCGCGCCGCTCTTGCCGGCTTCCGGTTGGAAATGATCCCGGAACCCCTGTTTTGGTATCGGAGAAGCGCGGATGGGATGCTCGGGAGCACCAGTCTGGCGGCAGGAATGCTGCGCGCCCTGCGCCCGTATCGGGAAGTCTTCCCCTCCCTTTCTGGAGCCCTCTTGCTGGCCCAGGGCAAGTTTGCCCAAGCCGAGGCCTTCTGGCGGGAAGGAGACGCGGCTCGCCAGGATCTGGATGCTGCGCGCCATGAACTGGAGGCCACGCGCCAGGATCTGGATGCTGCGCGCCATGAACTGGAGGCCACGCGCCAGGATCTGGATGCTGCGCGCCATGAACTGGAGGCCACGCGCCTGGATCTGGATGCTGCGCGCCATGAACTGGAGGCCACGCGCCTGGATCTGGAAGCCACGCGCGAACAACGGGATCGCGTTCGGAACATATTGAATCAGAAGGAGCAAGAGCTTTGGGAAGCGAGAGACGAGCTTTCCCGCATTCACCGGTCTCGGATCTGGCGCCTGGGGGTTCGACTGCGGCGATGGGAGCAGAAGCTGCGGAATGCGCGCAGGACCCTGTTCCATCGCTCGGAGAAATCGGCTTGATGCTGGAACGCGGAAGGATTGCGTCGCTTTTTTCTTGGCGCTGGTCGGTCGATCGGGTAGCCAGAGTAGAGTTTTTTCGATGACGCTGGCTGGCAACGAGCAGGAGGTCATAACCGTTCTGTGGGCTTCCATCCACACTTAGACCGCGTTGCCGTCTTTACGTTAGCAACTCCCGACCGAATCGCCCACGCCCGGGTGATGTTGGCAAGCCTCGCTCGGCACAACCCCGGATGGGTGCGGCACGTCTTCGTCGTCGATCGAGACGGCGGGCCTCCGGCCTTCACCGACGGGCTTGCCGTGCAAAGATCGATCGAGGAGCTCGGCCTCCCCGACTTGTCCAGCCGCTTCGTATGGTACGAGATTTTCGAGGCAACCAACTCGATCAAGCCCTTCGGCTTCCGCCGGTTGTTCGCCGACGGTTTCGATGTCGTCCTCTACCTTGATGCCGACATTAAGGTCTATTCGGAATTTCGGGAGGTCGAGGAGGCTCTCTCCCGGCACGCCCTTGTGCTAACCCCGCATCTCACGCACCCTCTACCTCAAGACGGTCTTCTGCCGACCGACGCGATCATTCGTCATTCCGGCAGCTTTAACGGGGGCTTTCTCGCCATGCGGGATACACAAGAGACCCGTTCTTTCCTCGAATGGTGGGAGCGGACGCTCGCCCACGACTGCCTCCCGCCCAGTTGCCACGACCAAGCGTGGCTCAACTACGCCCCCTGTTTTGTTGCCCAGAGCTCGATCTTGCGTCATCCGGGATACAACCTCGCTTATTGGAACCTTCCCCATCACCCCCTTTCCTGGGAGCCAGGGGAGGTTCCCCGGTGCGCAGGAGGGCTACCCGTCCGCTTCTTTCATTTCAGCGGCTTCGACTGGCGGAAGCCGGACATCCTCTCCCGATGGGACACCCGATTCCGAACCCGGGGGATCCCTCCCGCCGTCTTGGCGCTCCTCGAGGATTATGTTTGCTCTTTGCGATCCGAAAGGGTGGAGCAATGGAGCCAAGCCGGCTCCCGCCTCGGGCTGAGCGGCGGCTATGCGATCCCCAGCTTTCTCCGCGATTGGCTGCGTCAAGAGCCGGCATTCCAGGCTGTCGCGCGAGCGGGCTGGCAAGGTGGCTCCATCGAGGAAGCTGTCTTGGAGTTCCTTCAGCTCCCGGACCGGACCTACCCCTGGCTGCCGATCTTTCTGGGCCGCTCTCTGGACTCGATCCCAGCGCTACGGCAGACTTTTCCGTGCGAATCGGGCTTCTTCCTCCAGGATCTGGCCACTTGGTTCGAGAGCGTGGGGCGGACCGGTGCCGGATTCGGTTCGCTTTTCCCTTCGCACGGCTGGTGGACCCAAGAGCAAGGATGGGAAAAACATCTGCGGCGGGCGGTGGAACGATGGCTCCGACACAGGCGGGGCCTCATCCGACGGCGATCCCGCTTCCGACTCGCGCGGAGCCTGCGCAACTGGCTCCTCGGGCGGAGCCGGGACGAGCGCCGACCTCGGATTTCCGTCGATGAAAAGCCCCTAATCCATGTGTATGGCCACTTTCTCAAGCCGCTCGGCCTCGCCGAGGCGGCTCGCGGCACGGTCCGGGCGCTGCAGCGCCTCGGCTATCCCCATCGTGTAATCTGCGCGCAGGCGGGCCACTGGGCTGGTGAAGAAACGTCAGCTATCCGATTTAGCCTTCCCACGAATCGAGCGCAGATCGACATCCTCCATGCCCAATGGTACCTGATGGGGGACCTGCTCCGATGGCATCCGGAAATCCTCCATCGGCCAAAGCCCCGCGTCGCCTTCTGGGCCTGGGAGCTTCTCGAAGCCCCGCCGGGCGCCGTGGAAGCATCGGCTCACGTGGACGAGATCTGGTGTCCGTCCGAATTCAATGCGGCGGTCTTCCGCCAAGCGACCGGCAAGACGACGCGGGTTGCTTGGCACAACCTCGACTTGGAGTCGATGATCCGGCAGGCGGACCCGTCGCTCGGGGAAGAACTCGGCCTTACGGGGAAATGTGTCTTCCTGACCGCCGCCGATTTCCTTTCCGATCCGGAGCGGAAGAATCCGCTTTTGGCCCTCCAGGCCTACACACGAGCCTTTCCTGAACCGGCGGAAGACCGGCTGCTTTGCCTGAAACTTACCGATGTCGAAGGAGACGCCGACTACTTCGCGCGGCTCCGTGCCGAAACGGAGCGACGACCCGACGTGCGGATCTACCCCTCCCGGATCCCAAGGGCCAAGATGTTCGGCCTGCTGCTCTCTTCGACGGCGCTCATTTCGCTTCATTCCAGCGAGGGTTTCGGCTTGCCGATCGCCGAGATGCTTTCTTTGGGAAAGCCTGTCGTAGCCACCGCCTACGGCGGGAACATGGACTATTGTACTCCCGAGAACGCGCGGCTCGTCGGCTACCGGATTGTCCCTATTGCTCGCGACTTCCGTGTCTATCGCAAGGGAGCTCTCTGGGCGGAGCCCCTTTGGGAGGAGGCTGTTCCCCATCTCCAGGCGATTTACCAGGAGTGGCTCCAGGGAGATCACCGAAAGATCCGCCTCAATGCATGGATCAACGAGCGAAGCTTTGCGATGTATGCGGAAAACCTGCGTGCGCTCGAGCGGCTGCTGCGGCCGGCATCCATCGAGATCCAGAGCCGAACTGCACCAAGAGGAGATTCCGCGCCAAGCAGACCGGTCCCCGTTCCCGAGGTTCCCGTCCCGTAACGGCCGAAGCAAGCGGAATCAATTGCTTTCCAGCCCGTCCCGAGCAACACGACCGTTCGGCCTATGGCACCGTGGGCCGAGCCGAGAGCAACAGGGTCCAGGCATTTCCTTCCCAGAACTCGCCCTCCTCGACCAGATGAAAACCCGCGCTTTGACAGAGCGCCCGCAGTGCCTGGGGCGTCGGAAGCCACCACCAGGGGCCAAAGTCTTCGACTCGCCAAGTCCGATTCTCCTTCGTCAACCCCACCGCCCCGTCCCCGACAAGTCCTTTCCAGTGGCCGCCAACCGCCTCCTTTTCGGCCCCTTCCAGAGCAGGCAGGAAAAGACACGCCGCCTCCGGCACGCGAAGGAGCCCCGCCGCATGGGGGTATTCACTGCGAGCAACCACAGAAGTCAGGACGAGATGCTCCCGAGTGAGCCGCTTGAGCGCGAGCAAGAGCCGCAGCGGCTCCGGGACATGATACAAGACCCCGGAGCAGTGGACCACATCGAAGAGCGGTGGATCGGGCGCCTCGGCGAGCCGAATGACGTCGGAGCTCATGCAGGTGACCACCGGCACCCCGAACTTCCGCATTCGTTCTTCGAAAGCCGTCCAACCGAGATCTCCCGCCGGGGCCGCGTCAATCATCGTCAGAGATCCCGCTCCAAGGCGGTGTGCCACCGAAATCCTCTCGTTGACCGTTCCCCAAAGGCCGCCGACCTCCGCGAACGAACGGCCGCCCACCACCTTCGCCAAAAATACGTCTCGAGGATCGGTCTCTTGGGTTGGCGCGCCGGCCATGACAGGGCGGAGTTTACCCGGCCCTCGATCACTGGGTCAAGCGGGCGGCGGAGAGGGCTTTGCGCCCGCCAGGAAGCGAAGGAGGGCCTTGCGCGCATTCCGTACCGTGCGCTCGATCTCCCGCAAGGCCCCCGGCCGCTTCGTCGGACCGGGAAGAGAGGGAGGGAGGCGGAGCGCCTCGGAGAGGCTGCGCACCTCGGCTTCCAGCGCCTCGATCCGCAGGGCCTGTCCCTGGGCCAGCGAAAAGAGGCCGGATAAGGCCGGTGGGAGAGTTTCCCGGTAAGGACGCCGGACTGTCTGACGGATCGTACGCGGGGAGAGCGAACGGAAACGGCTCCGAGGCTGGACCCGGTAGAAAAAGAGGGGGAGTGGGATCGCCTCCAGCCGGAACCCGGAAAGGCACGCTCGAATGAAGAACTCCCAATCCTCGACGCAAGCATCCTCGTGGAAACCGCCCAGAGTGGCAAATACCCGCCGCCGAATCAACGCGTTGGTGTCGCCAAAGCAATTCCGAAAGAGCGCCATGGGAAGAAAGGAACCGGGAAAGACACAGACGCGATCCGGCGGGGTTTTGAGCGCTGGAGGCTCCTCTCCCTGGAAGACAGCCTGAGCGCAGGTTACGATATCCGCGCCGGTTCGCTGGGCCACTCGGACGAAGGTCGAGAGTTCCTCCGGTCGGGCGACGTTGTCATCGTCCATGAAGAGCAGGAATTCCCCCCGCGCCGCCTTTGCGGCGAGATTTCGGGCGGCGCCGGGTCCCCGGTTCTCCAGCCACAGGATCCGCCAGCCTCTTTGGGAGAACTCGGCGTCCAGGTTTTCGAGGAAAAGGGCGGATTCCGGCCGTTCGCTCCCGCTATCGGCTAAGACAACCTCGAAATGCGGATAGTCCTGCGCACGCAGGGAATCGAGCGCCTGCGCCAGGAGCTGCGGGCGGTCGTGATGGACGAGGCAGATGCTGACCAGGGGAGGAGGCTCCGCCGGCAGCGCCTCCACTGGGTCTTCGCGCATGGACTCCAGCCAGCCAAAAAGCCCCTCCTCGCCAGCGGGAAGAACCGCATCGGCCCGAAGGGCGGTTTCCCGTTCCAGAAAGGTCGTCTCCAGCGCGTCGAGGTCTTCGGGCTCTTCCTCGCCTGGGTCCCCTCCGGCCACGAGTCTGGTCCGCGCAAAGGCCAGCCCTTGCCGCTTGGCGACCGAAGCGAAATACCCGATCCCGGAACGCACCGGGAAATAAACGAGGTCAAATTCCTCCTCCCGCCCCCGCAACCAGAGGAAAGCGAGATAGGACTCGCGGGCTCGGGGACCCCAGTGGCCTTCGAGGAAGGGAACCTTGGGCTCATCGAGCGCTGCCCACCGAATGGGAAGTGCTTCGGCGCCTTTGGGGACCGGGAGAAGGGATTGGGCCGGATCGCCCGCTTGAAGGAGCGTGACGCTCCGGCCGGAGGAGGCGAGCCGCCGCGCCAGATCGAGATAACCAGCCCCGTTCTGGGCGGACGGAGCCAGCGAAGCGGGAAGCAGTAAACAGATTCCCGGCCGGACTTTCGGCGACGCGGTAGGCATGATCAACTTTCTTCGCTGGGAAAAAGAGGGACGACTCGCTGACTAAGGCGCTCCGGCGTTCCCGTCAATCCCAAACCCATGCGCTCCCTTCGAGCTTTCCCCTCATCGGCCTCGCGACGGCTCTTCATCCGAGCCGGCCTCTTCCCCGAGCCAAAAGAGCACTTCCCGGATCACCGCATCGGGGGGGATGCTCTCCAGGCAGGCCATCGCATAGGGGCACTCCTCCGCCCGCAAGAGAGAGCAGGGGGAGCAGGAGGTGGGAACGCGGAGCACGCTCACCCTTTCCCCCACCGGATGGAAGACCCGGAAGTCGACCGTGCCCGAATAGGGGATCACCACGGGAATGCCGGCGAGGGAAGCCGCGATATGACTCACGCCTGAATTGTTGCCGACCAGCACCCGCGCCTCGGCGAGATACCGGGGAAGCTCCTCAAGGCCGACCTCGCCGACGAGGTTGCGGCAGCGCTCCGAGGGGATGCCCTGCGCGATCCGCTCGGCATCCCTTCGGTCGCCCGCGCCGCCCAGTAGCAGGATCGAGCATTGGTGCTCCTCCGCCAATTTCCGGCAGACTTCCGAGAAGCGGCCGACGCTCCACTGCCGGGCCGTGCTTCCCGCCCCCGGGGCGACCGCGACCAAGCGCTCGGGCCTTGGTGCTCCTCGCGGCCTCTCCCGCGGAGGAGCCGCCGCCGGCACCACGGCCGCTTCCACCGCGCGGACGAGCAGGAGGGCCGAAATCTCCCAGTTGAGCCCATGCCGGTTCTTCTCCCCGGGAGCAAAGACCCGGGGATCCGGCAGGGCAATGTCCAGAAAGACATCGGCCTCGGGAGCCGAGAATCCCGCCCGGAGCCTCGCCCGGACGAACCCCAGGAGAAATCTCGTCTCGGTTCCCATCCGCAGGTCGATCGCGAGATCGTACTCGCCCAGGCCGCGGGCGATCGCGGCGAAATCCGACCCGATCCGCCGCAGCTTGGGCGGACTCGGCCTCCAATCGCCCGATTCCGCCGGAAAGAAGCAAAAGGAGAGGATCCGCTGGAAATGGCCGCACCGCTTGGCCAGGGGGAGGTTCCAGGGACCGCAGATCAGGTCGATTTCCCCTTCCGGCCAGAGCGAGCGCAAAAGGCCGAATGCCGGCAGCCTTGACACGAAATCCCCGATATGGTCGAGCTGCAGGACCAGGATGCGCGGCTTCCCGGGCAACCGGTCCCCATACCTCCCTACTCCCGAAAGACGGCGCACCTCCAATGCCCCCACCGCCGTAGCCTCCCGGGGAATCGGCGGCAACGGCTCTTCCTTCTCGCCGTGGGGCTTCCGGCGAAACATGCCGCGCATCCTCCGCTCCAGCCGCCGCAGGGGGCTCGCGCTCCGCGCCCGGTGGAATCGCTCGTTTTCTTGGGAAAGCCGCTGCGTCAGCCGGAGCAGCTCCGCCCGCTCCCTCCGGAGCCCTTTGATCTCCTCCGCATGACGGAAGGGAATGAAATCGTCGCCCGCGCCGACGCCCTCCTCCAGCCACGCCCTCTTCTCCGACCGCTCCCGCGCGAGATAGAAGCGGCTGTGGCCGTCCGAGCGGATGAGAGCATACCCCCGAGAGAGAAGAAACTCCTCCCCGATGGCCTTCTGCTCCTCCCCCGGGTCCCCGCTCCTTTCCAGGAGTACGATCCAGGGTTTCGCCCGGGAAAAAGGAAAGCGGCGAAGAAGACGGCCCGGCCATCCACTGCCCGCCGCCTTCAAGAAGTGAATCTCTCCGGACGGGCTTTCGTCCGCCAGGGCACCCAAAGTGTAGAGCGAGCCCCCGTTTCCCTCCAAGATCAGGCCCTCCGCGCAGAGCCCATCCCGCGGTTCAGCGGCAAACATGGCCAGAAGAGCGACGTCGCTGGGCCGAGCGGCACAAAAGATCTCGAAGAGGTTCCGGTCGCCGACGACGTTCACCCCGCGCCTACCGGCCCATGTTTGGTGAAAAGCGGCCTTTTTGACGACGGCTCCAGGGTTGGGGAAGGACATTTTGCAAAAATGTAGTGCCACACTGTGAACAACTTGGCCGCATGAAAGTGGCCTTTTGTGCTTGCGATTCACGGTGACGACCGGTAATGCTATTTCATGTTTCTGCGCACCCTGCGGTTGCGTCGGAAGGACGGGAGCGAGGCGGAGTATGTCCGCTTGGTGGAAAGCTACCGGGAAAAGGGACAGGTCAAGCAGCGGATTGTCGCGACTCTTGGCCGCAAGGATCTCTTGGCACCCCACTTGGATCGGCTCGCGGAGTTGCTCGGGCGGAGCGCGCCGGCTTCTCGGAGAGCGCTTGAGCCTCAGGAATCCACAGTTTGGGGTCCAACGCTTGTCGCCAGACATCTCTGGAAGGAGCTGGGTATGGAAGAGCTCTTGGGGGAGAAGCGCGGGAGGGGTAAAGGGCTCTCGCTTGGCGAACGGGCGTTCGTCCTTGTGGCCAACCGGCTCTTGTCCCCGGGGAGCGAACACGCCTTGGCCCAGTGGCTGGAGACCGGCTACGTTCCCGACGGGAGAGGAGAGCGGATCCGGCCGGTCTGGAAGCAGAATGGCCGAGTTCGGGTCGACCACCGCTTCCTTTGGCCGTGGTACCGGACCCTTGACGAGCTCATAGGGCGGAAGGAGCGGACCCTAGGAAGGGCTCTTTGCCCGGCTGCGGGATCTCTTTTCTCTTAAGCCCGAGATGGTCTTCTATGATTTGACTTCCTCCTATTTCGAAGGGGAAGGCCCCGAGGGTTTGGCTCAATACGGCTACAGCCGGGATCAGCGGGAGGGAAACCGGCAGATCCTCTTGGGAGTCGTCATGGCCAATGGCTGGCCGATTGCCCACCATGTCTTCCGGGGCAATCGGCACGATTCGGAAACAGTTCTGCCGATCGTCGCCGATTTGGAGAAACGCTTCGGGTTGCGTCGGATCGTCTTCGTCGGGGACCGGGGGATGGTGAGCATGGCCAACTTGGGCTTCCTGTGGAGCCAGGGGCATGGGTTTTTGGTCGGCTTACGCCGACGAAGGAGCCCGGAGGTCTTGGAGTATGTCCGCAAGGCCTAGAGCGGTTCCTGGCAGCCCTGCTCTCCGGAGGAAAAGGATCGGGTCTGCGAAGTCGAGGGAGCGCTTCCCGGGCAGCGGATCGTCGTGGTCGAAAGCGCTGAGCGGCGGGCCTACGAGCAGGCCATGCGGGAGAGGGATGTCACGAAGACCCGGGAAGAGTTGGGCAAACTCGCCAAGCGTATCGAAAAAGGAGAGCTTCGGAATCGGGAAGAGATCGGCAGCTCCGTCGCCCGAATCCTCTCTCTCCATCGCGGCCACCGCTACTTCCGCTGGAGTCTGCGGGCAGGCAAGCTCCAAGTGTCCGAAGAGCCGGTGGAGACCGAAAAGCTTCTGGAGGGGAAGTACGTGATCCTCACCGAGGAAAAGGATCTCTCCCCGCTCGAGGCGGTCCGGGCCTACAAGGAGCTCTCCGAGGTGGAAAGAGCCTTCCGGAAGCTCAAGGACGTGCTCGAGCTTCGTCCGATCTACCACCACAATCCCAAACGGGTGCGGGCGCACGTCTTCGTCGCCGCCTTGGCCTTCCTGCTCGACCGGCTCCTGGAGAAGAAGCTCAAGGCGGCCAATCTGCCCTTCTCCAGCGAGCAAGCTTGGGTTGCCCTCCGAACCATCCATCTGGTGGATTTCTCCTTCGGAAGCGAAAAACGTCGCGGGGTCACCGCCGCGAATCATCAGGCCCGGCAAATCCTCTCCGCCTTACGCATCTCTGCCCGGGAGCCGTAGCCGACCGCAAAGGGCAAAAATAGCCCCTGTAGTGCCAATTGGAAATGACGGGTACTGTCTCGCAACGACTTACAAGACCTTCCCCCAAACATGGGCCAGGGCTTGCCCGCGTTCCTCCAACCAACGGCGCACCGCCCAGAGCGGCAAGGCAATCGCTTCGGCTGAGCGGGGCGGAACGAGCAGCAGAAGGCGGCGGACCTGCTCGTCGTTCTGGTTCTTCGGATCGATGTCGCCGCGCCAAAGGATGGTGATCGCGTCCGGCTGGCGGGATGTTCCATGGAGGTAGAGGGCAACCTCCGGATCGGCCGCCGGGATGGGCGATGTCTGGCTCAACAGGTCAAGGTGGGCGGGCAGGAGAACAGGCGCGTCGTCTTTCCTAGAAAGGGCGTCCTTTTCCATGCGGACAGCGAAATCGCGCAGACCGAACTCCACGATCGGATCGCTGCCGTTCGCAGCCGCCGCCTCCTGTAGGCAATCCCATGCCTGCCGGATCGCCTTGCCGTAGACCGGATCGTCGGTTCGCGCGGAAAGATCGGATTTCGCGGCAAGGATGACGGCATACGGCCGGATATCTCTTCCCGCACGGTTGAGACGGCCGAAGCGCTGGCGTAGTGCGTCCAACGGGGCGGCTTCGGTGATGAGCGCATCGAGATCAATATCCACGCCCGCTTCGATGCATTGCGTAGCAACGACGACAAGCGGCTTTTGGAGCGTGCGTTCGGCGCCGGTCCGGATCGACGCAAGCTGATCGGCAACGTTGTCCCGATCCACCGGACGGCTCGGACCGATCAACAGGAGGCAATCCGCTTCTTCCGCGCCAATCTCTTCCCGCAATTGCCGAAAGACCTCCCGCGCACGGACGACGCGATTGACCACCACGCCGATGGCGGGGGGAGGAGCGCCGCGGAAGCGATCGATGGAGGCATGAACTTCTTTGAGGATGGCCGCGATGCGGCGGCCAAGGTCACTGTCGCCTTCTTCCGCCTCGTCACCCGCGGGGCTAGCAGCTTCTTCCCCCTTTGCTGTTCCCTTTGCCGCTTCCACAAGACGCGCAGGCTTGGAAACATTCAAACGCCTCCCCAAAACCGGGTGCACCCTGTCCTCATCCTCAAGCGGGAAGACCTCTTGCGGTGTCTGGCCGGCCGTTGCGGTAAGAAGGGCGACTCCCCAGGGTGCGGCGTATTCCGCCTCCCGCCAGTTTTTCCCCCGATATCCGTGCACCCATTCCAGCGTTTGCCGAAAGGGCTCGGCCAGATGCGCCTCATCGAGCAGGATCAGACAGTCCGACCCGATGAGGCCGGCATGAACCGGCTTCATGGAATCGGAAACCCCATAGCCGCGAAAGAGCAGGGGCGAGCCGATCTGGTCGACGGTCGAGCAGAGTATCGTCGGTTGGGAAGGGGTACGCGCCCAATTGTCCTCGCGCGGGATGCCGCCGCGCAGGCGGCGTGCGATCAGAGGCGGGCCCTCACCGGAGAGGGTTTTCAGGCGTTGCGCCACGCGCGCGGTGACGGGACCTTGCGGAGCGGCGAGTGCTTTTTGCAGCTTCTGCGCGCGTAGGAAGGCGTCGTCCACCACCAGCCTCCGGTCCACCACGAAGGCGATGCAGACGGGAGCACGCCGCCCCTTCCCGCGATCCGCTTCGAGCGAAAGATGATAGATGGCGATATCGATCGCCGCCGTCTTGCCCGAGCCGGTCGGCAAATCGAGTACCCTCGGCCATCGGCCGCTTTCGGCCACCAGACGCTGGAGGCGCGTTTGCCAAGGGAAAGGCCGGTAGCCGTGAACCTCTTCAAAGAAGGCCGCAAAATCGTCCGGCGATGCCACGATCATTCCTCCGGATCGAGAGGACGGAAGAGCCCCAGTCCCAGGAAACGTCCCGCTCCGAGAATCACCGGACCTTCGATGGGCTGAGCGAAGCGGATGACCGCATGGGTGAGTGGACGACTGGCCAGCGATCGGGGCAGACCCCATCGCATCCAGGCCGGCGATTTCCCCGATGGATAGGCCGGAGGCGCCCCCTCTATGGCCGAATGGTTGTCGGTGACGATCGCTTCCGGCTCGGGCAGATTGATGTTGCGGCAGGCGCTGGCGATCTGCGCCGCGAGTTCCTCCGGGCGCGCCTTTCCTTCTTCCTTGAGATGCCGGTCCGCCGCAATCGGCGTGACCGTGGCGAACGTTTGCGACGGGCGGGTGTACCACGCCGGGTCGAGGGAGCGTTTGCCTGCGGGCGGCTCGAAGGTCGGAGAAAGGCCGATGGAAAAGGCCCGGCCGGAGGGCGTCCCTTCTTTGGTCCTGAGCGTCAAGACCCGCCGCCCGCGCGTTTCATCCATCGGCGCAAGCGTTCTCAGCACCTTGCGGAAGCTCTCCTCCTCCAGGATTGCGCTGTGGCGCGGCGGGACGAACGCAAGGCCCAGCACGTGGCCATCCGCATAAGGAAAGCCCGTGAAGGATAAGGGAATGATGGCCAGATGCGGCGCGCGCGTGGGATTCCCGTCTGCGGCATGGCCGCTGATCACTTCCGGGATTTCCTTTCCAAGGCCGATTCGTTGATAGCCGCTAAGCAGCGCATCCCGCGCGGTCTTGGCCAGGAAGGCGCAAGCCCGCAGGTCCGGCATCCGGCCCGCGACATGCTCGAGGAGTAGCCCAGCGGTTGCCGAAGAGGCTGGCACGATGCGGCTTTGCCTCCATTACGGACACAACGCGCGCGCCGGGAAGCGGTCTTCGCCCTTCCTCGAAGGTCCGGCGGAGTTCACGGAACGACAGGCTGCTAGTGCCGGAAGAGGCCGACCGCCAGGAGCGATACCATGAGCCCCACAATCCAATAAAACTGCGTCCGCAGCGACTGCTCCAGCCGCTCGAAGCGAGCTTCCACCCGTTCGAAGCGCTGGTCGACGCGCTCGAAGCGCTGGTCGATATCGCGGCGCAGCCCGTCGAGCTTGGTCTCCACCAGGGTGAGCCGCTGCTCGACCGTCCCCAGCCGCTTATCGATCTGTTCGTAGGCCCCTTCCAAGTGGGCCATCCGCGTCTCTATGGTATCGGTGGGCATGCCTTCCCGTGGGACGATAGATCAGCCCCGCGCAACCGGCAACTACGCTCCTGGAGAACAGACGGCCCAGAGGGCCGCCCTAATGCCGAAAGAGCCCCAGCGCCAAAAGGGAAAGCATCAACCCCATCACCCAGTAAAACTGCGTCCGCAGCGACTGCTCCAGCCGCTCGAAGCGACCTTCCATCCGTTCGAAGCGACCTTCCATCCGTTCGAAGCGCTGGTCGACGCGCTCGAAGCGCTGGTCGATGTCCCGGCGGAGGCCGTCGAGCTTGGTCTCCACCAGGGTCAACCGCTGCTCGACCGTCCCCAGCCGCTTGTCGATGTGCTCATAGGCCCCTTCCAAACGGGCCATCCGCGTCTCTATGGCGTCGGTGGGCATCCTTTCCGGTGGGACGATAGATCCCGCGCGGCCCAACCGGCAAGGCCGTCCGGGGATCCGGATTGCCTTTGCTTGGGAAATCTCTTACAAGGAGTCGCCGCGGGTGGCCGGAAGGCTCGGCCTTCGGGTAGCCGGAAAGCAGCAATTTCATGGACACCGACTCTCTGGTTCCGGTCATCCTGGCGGGGGGAGCGGGAACCCGCCTCTGGCCCCTTTCCCGGAGGGGGAGGCCCAAGCCTTTTCTCGAGCTGCCCGACGGCCGCTCCCTCTTTGCACGGGCGCTCGCCCAGGCCCGGTCGCTGCCCGGGGCGGCCGCGCCCGTGGCGGTCCTCCACCGGGACTACCTCTTCCAGGCCCGGGACGCGGCCGGGGAGGGGGCGCTCCGCTATCTTTTGGAGCCGATCGCGCGGAACACGGCCCCGGCCATCGGCGCGGCGGCTTGCTGGCTGCGCGAGCGGGCCGGCCCCCAAACCGTTCTCCTGGTCCTTCCCGCCGATCACCGGATCGAGGAAGGACCCGCCTTCGGCCGGGCGGTGGGCCAGGCGGTCGAGCTGGCGCGGCGGGGGTATCTGGTCACTTTCGGGATCGTGCCCCGAAGCGCCCATACCGGATACGGCTACATCGAGCGGGGGGAGGCGATCGGGGAGGAGACTTTTTTGGGCCACGCGGTCGCCCGCTTCATCGAGAAGCCGGACCGGGGGCGGGCGGAAGCCTTCGCGGCTTCCGGCCGCCACTTCTGGAATGCGGGGATCTTCTGCTTCCGGGCCGATGCGCTCATGGCGGCCCTGGCCGAATGGGCGCCCGAGATCGACCGGGGGGTCGAGCGGTGCGTGGCGGGGATCCGGGAAAGGGACGGGGTCGGCGAGCTGCCGCCCGAGTTCGGCTCCCTGCCAGCGGTCTCCTTGGACTACGCGGTGCTGGAAAAGGCCCGGAAGGTGGCGGTCGTTCCCGCTCCGTTTTCCTGGAGCGACGTCGGCTCCTGGTCGAGCTATGCCGAGCTTTTGCCGGCCGACGGCCGGGGGAATCGGGTGGCGGGGGAGGCTCGTCTTCGGGATGCCGAAGGCTGCGTGGTCCATGCGCCGGACCGGCTGACCGCCCTGCTGGGGGTGCGGGATCTGCTGGTGGTCGATACGCCCGATGCCCTCTTGATCGCCAACAAGGAGCGGGACCAGGAGGTCGAAGCCGTGGTGGCCGAGCTGCGGAAAGAGGGACACCCGGCTCACCTGCTCCACCGGACGGTCCACCGGCCCTGGGGGACGTATACCGTCCTCGAAGAGGGCCCGCGCTTCGCGATCAAGCGGATCGTCGTCCGGCCGGGGAGGGCGCTCTCGCTCCAGATGCACCACCACCGGAGCGAGCACTGGGTCGTCGTGTCGGGCACGGCCAAGGTGACCCAAGGGGAGAGCGAGCGGCTGGTCCGGCCCAACGAGTCGACCTACATCCCGGCGGGCATCGTCCACCGGCTGGAGAACCCCGGATTGATCGACCTGGTGATCATCGAGGTCCAGTGCGGGGACTACGTGGGCGAGGACGACATCGTCCGGTTCGAGGACCGCTACGGCCGGGCGTGAGGGGGGCGGGCCCCCCCGGAGAAATCCCGCTTGCTTCGCCATGGGCGGGACTTGATAAAGGAAGGAAATGCGGGAGCTCTGGAAGGTCTTGCGATTCTCCACGCCCTTCCTGCGCCGGCACTGGAAGATCCTGGCGGCGGGGGTGCTCACCGGCCTGATCTTCGCCTCGATCAACGGGACCTACCTCTTCGTGCTCAAGGCGGCGATCGACAACTTCCTCGGCAACCCCGTCCCGGCGGCCGGCTCCTCCCACCATTCCCGGGCCACGATGCTCGAGGCGCTCCGGCAGTGGATGCCGATGATGGGCGCCCCGCTCGACGCCAAGCGGGTTGTCGGAGGGCTCCTGCTCCTTCCGGCGGTCGCGCTCGTCCGCGGCTGCTTCCGGCTGGCCAACGCCTACTTCATGAACCTGGCCGCCGGCCGGATCGTCGCCGATCTCCAGACGGCGGTGCTCGAGAAGCTCCACGAGCTCTCGATGGATTTCTACCACCGCTCGACGACGGGGGACCTCTCGGTGCGGATCCTCAACGACACCCAGGGCTTCTACCAGTCGATCAGCATCCTCTTCACCGACGTCACCAAGGATCCCTTCACCCTGCTGGCCATCCTCGTCTCCTGCGCGGCGATCGACTGGCGGCTCACCCTGGTCGCGGGCCTGCTGATCCCGGTCTGCATCATCCCCGCAGTCATGCTCTCGGGGAAGATCCGCCGGAGCGCGGCCAAGATCGTCTCCACCGCGGTCGAGCAGAACAACCTGCTCTTGGAGTCGGTGGCGGGGGTCCACGTGATCAAGGCCTTTTCGCTCGAGCGGCGGAACGCCGACCGGTTCCGGAAGCAGGCGAACGACCTGGCACGGCAGAGTGCCAAGATGAACACCTCGAGCTCACTGGTGAGCCCTTCGATCGACGTGATCGCCAGCTTCGCCCTCTCCCTGCTCATCCTGGTGGTCGTCTGGCAGCACGTGAGCATCGCCAACATGGCGGTGGTCGCCAACGGAGCCCTCCTCTTCTTCGCCCCGATCCGGCGGCTGGCCGACGCCAACGTGAAGATCCAGGAAGGGGCGATGAGCGCCCAGCGGCTGACGGAGCTCCTGGAGACCCCGGCGACCGTCCGGGAGGCGGACCATCCGGTTCCGATCCGGGAGTTCCGGGAGGGGATCGTCTTCGACCACGTCAGCTTCCACTACGGCAACCGGCTGGTGCTCGACGACATCTCCTTCACCGTCCCGCGGGGGGCCAAGGTGGGGATCGCGGGGCCGAGCGGAGCGGGGAAGTCGACGATCACAAGCCTCCTGCTCCGGTTCTACGATCCGGTCGCGGGGGCGATCCGGATCGACGGCCACGACCTGCGGCAGCTCAAGCTCCAGGACGCCCGGGGGCTCTTTTCCCTGGTGAGCCAGGACGTCGTGATCTTCAACCTGACCGCGGCCGAGAACATCGCGATCGGCAACCCCCACGCCACCGCGGCGGACGTCGAGGCCGCGGCCCGGATGGCGGGCGCGCACGACTTTATCCTGCAGCTGCCCAACGGCTACCAGACCAAGATCGGCGAGCGGGGGGTCCGGCTCTCCGGCGGCCAGCGCCAGCGCCTTTCCATCGCCCGCGCCTTCATCCGCAACGCGCCCATCCTGATCCTCGACGAGGCGACCTCGAACCTCGACTCCCACAGCGAGACCCAGATCCAAAGCTCGATCGAATCGCTGGAGAAGGGGCGGACCGTCATCCTGATCGCCCACCGGCTCTCGACCCTGGCCTCCTCGGACTGGATCCTGGTGCTCGAGCACGGCCGGATCGTCCAGACCGGGACCTACGCCGAGCTCCTGGAAAGGGAGGGCCCCTTCCGGCGGCTGGCCGAGAAGCAGGGCCTCTGCGCCGCCGCCGCCTGACCGGCCTCCGCCCGGCTTGCCGGATCGCCCGGGGAGGGCTAGCCTCCGAATCATGACGGCAACGGGAGCCGGCGCCCTCAGCCTGGGGATCGGGCTGCTCGTCCTCGCCGCCAAGTTCCTGGCCTACCGGCTGACGGGCTCGGTCGCCCTCTACTCCGACGCCCTCGAGTCGGTCGTCAACGTCGCGGGAGCGGCGGCGGCCCTGCTCGCCCTCCGGGTCTCCGCTGCCCCTCCGGACCGCAACCACCCTTACGGCCACACGAAGGCCGAGTACCTCTCCGCAGGCTTCGAGGGAGGGCTGATCGCGGTGGCGGCGGTGCTGATCCTGGCCGCCGCGCTCCGCCACCTCTTTGCGCCCGAGCCGCTCCCCCGGCTGGCCGAGGGGATCGTCCTTTCGGTCTCCTCGACGCTGGTCAACGGGCTGCTGGGATCCTACCTGCTGGCCCGGGCGCGGAAGGAGAGCTCCCCCGCTCTTTCGGCAGACGGGCTCCACCTCCGGACCGACGGGATCACCTCGCTCGGGATGGCCGCGGGCCTGGCCGCGGCCCAGCTGACCGGCCTCTGGCTGCTCGATCCGCTGCTCGGGCTGCTCCTGGCGGGGAACATTCTCTGGACCGGCTACCGGATCGTCCGCGACGCGCTCGGCGGGCTGATCGACGAGGGGCTGGCCCCCGCGACGGTGGCCGCGATCGAGGAGAACCTCGCCCGGGAGGGGCCCGCGTTCGCCCGCGTGCTGCGGCTGCGCAGCCGGAGGGCGGGCCGGGCGGTCTTCGTCGACCTTACCTTGGGCCTTCCCGGATCGCTGGCCGTCCGGGAAGCGCACAGGCTCTGCGACCGGATGGAGGAGGCGGTCCGGCGGGCGGTGCCCGAGGCCTCGGTCACGGTTCACGTCGAGCCGGTCGAGGAGAGCCGGCCCCCGGGGCCTTCAGATCTCCCCCGAGATCCGGTGATCGAGGGAGAAGGAGCCTCCCCCGGTGAAGAGCAGGCAGAGGCAGCCGGCGACCGCCAGGATGTGGAACTCGACGCCCTCCCCGGCCTGGGTGCCGTACCAGTTCATGAAGAGCCCGTAGCGGAGGTGGACCAGGACCGCGGCCACCGCCATGGTCATGCCTAGCGCGAAGGCGGCCGGGCGTGTGAAGAGCCCGACCAGGAGCGCCAGCGGGGCGAGCAGCTCGGTCCAGAGGGCGGCTTGGGCCAGCACGACCGGAATGTGGAGCGAGCCATGGAGGAAGCCCGTGGCGCCGGCTAATCCCTTGCCGCCGAACCAGCCGAGGACGTTCTGGGCCCCGTGGGGGAAGAAGACGACGGCCAGGCCCAGCCGCAGGAAGAAGGGGCCGATCGAGCGCCGCGTCGAAAGAATGCCGGAAAACGGGTTCATGGATAGCTCCTTGCGCGGGTGTTTCCGGTGCGGAGCCGCCATCATGCCGGGGAAGGCGCGGCCGAGACAAGCAGATCCTCTCGCCGGCCGCGCCGCCGGCGATCCGCCTTTTTCGGCCTTGAGGGGAGCGGGCCCCGGAGAGAGAATGGTCCGGCGACCGGCGCGCGGCCGGCCGGCAGGCCGATGGAAACCCCTCCCGTCCCTTCCCCGCTCTTCACGCTGGGCGACTACCTGGCGGGGATGGCGACCGGGGTCCTGGTCGCCGGCGCGGTGCGCAGCCTGATCTCCCCCGGGTTCGACATGGTGCTTGCGATGCTCCTGGGCATGGCCCTGGGCATGGGGATCCACCTGCTGCTCGGCGCCCTGCTCGGCCCCCTCCTGGGCATGTTCCAGACGATGGTTCCCGGAGCCTGGATCGGCATGTACGGGGGCATGCTCTTCGCCATGCGCGACTCGATGGGCGCGGGCTCTCCCGGCTGGGCGAAGGCCCTGGGCGTCGGCGCCCTCTTCGGGGCGGCCTCGGTGGCCGGCTTCCGCCTCTACGACCGGATCCTGCGCGGGCCGGTCAACGGGCCGGGCGAAGAGCCGGCCGAGGCCGCCGGCTCGGCCCGCCGGAAATGGGACGCGGCCAGCCGGTTCTTCGACCGGCTCACCTGGGCCGACGACCGGCGCTTCGGCCCGGAGAAGCGGAGGCTCTTCGGCCGGCTCCGGGGCCGGGGCAAGCTCCTCTTCATCGGGGCGGGGACCGGAAACGACTTCCGCTACCTCCCGCCCGACCTGGCGATGACGGCGATCGATCTAAGCCCGGAGATGCTGGCCCGGGCGGCCGCCAAGGCCGCCGGCCACCCCGCGGGCATCGAGCTTCGCCAGGCCGACGTCCAGCGGCTCCCCTTCCCCGACGGCTCCTTCGACCAGGCGCTCTCGGTCTGCACCTTCTGCTCGGTCCCCGATCCGCTGCGGGGGCTCCGGGAGGTCTACCGGGTGCTCCGGCCCGGCGGCCGCTTCTTCCTCTTCGAGCACGTCCGGAGCCGGATCGGCCCGGTGGGCGTCCTCCTCGACGTGATGACCCCGCTCTCGCGGCGGATCGGCCCCGCCCTCAACCGGGAGACGGTCGGCAACGTGAAGGCGGCGGGGTTCCGGATCGCCGGCGAGGAGAACGTCTACCTTGATATCGTGAAGTGGATCGAGGCCGAGAAGCCGGGCGAGCCGGCCTGAGGGAATTTCGCGGCCGGATCCCGACCCGCTCTTTGCCATTGGCGAAAGGAAGCCGCTTCCACTAGACTCGCGCGCATGACGCCAACGCCACCACTCTCGTGGCCGCCCATGGAGGAACGGCTCGAGGAGCCGCTCCGGAGGGTCCTCGAGCGGATGCAGGCACGGATCCTGGTCGGAACGACCTACTTCGGCGTCCACACCTTCAAATGCCCGCTCGATTTCTGGGTCTACCAGGAGCTCCTCTACGAGATCCAGCCGGAGGTCGTCGTCGAGATCGGCAACTACCGCGGCGGGAGCACGCTCGCCCTTGCCCACGTCCTGGACGCGCTCGGCAAAGGGCGGATCCTCGCCATCGACATCGACCAGCGCAAGATCGACCCGCGCGCCCGCCGGCATCCGCGAATCGCCTGGATCCAAGGGGACGCCAAGCGGCTGGCCGGAGAGGTCGCCGCCCGGATCGGAGCATCCGGGCCGGTTCTCCTCATCGAGGACAGCGACCACACCCGCGAGAACACCCTCGGGGTCCTCCGCGCCTACGCCGACCTGGTCAGCCCGGGGAGCTACCTGATCGTCGAGGATACCAACTGCCACCACGGGATCGCCGACGGCCCCTTCCCGGGCCCCTACGAGGCGGTGGCGGACTTCCTGGCCGAAGACCGCCGCTTCGTGGCGGATCGGAGCCGGGAGAGCTTCGGCATCACCTGGAATCCGCGCGGATATCTGCTCCGCGTGGGTTGAGGATCGCAAGCTTCGACCGGAGAATTTTCCAATGGAAGGACAAACCACCCTCACCGGCTTCCTGGCCATCTATCTCTTCCTCCTGGCGGCCTTCACGGGCTACGAGGTGATCTCGCGGGTGCCCGCGATCCTCCACACCCCGCTCATGTCGGGCTCCAACTTCATCCACGGCATCGTGGTCGTCGGCGCGCTCTACACGCTGCTCCACGCGACGACGGTGACCCAGCAGGCGATCGGCTTCCTCGGCGTGCTCTTCGGCGCGGCCAACGCCGCCGGCGGATACGTGGTGACGGTCCGGATGCTCCGGATGTTCCGCTCGGAAAAGCCGTCCAAGGCGGCGGAGCGGCGGAGGTAGCGATGGACTGGCTCCTCCAATCCTGCGATCTGGCCACGGCCTTCCTGCTCATCTACGGCCTCAAGCGGATGTCCTCGCCGGCCACGGCCCGCTCGGGGATCGTCCTCGCCGGGATCGGCATGCTGGTGGTGGTGCTGGCGAGCTTCCTCTACGTCTTCGGCGTGGGCGCGGAGGCCCGGCCCCGCCTGCCGGTCAACCTGCTGCTGGGCGCGCTGGCCCTCGCCCTGGGGGTCGGCTGGTCGTGGTGGCAGGGGGAGCGGGTCCCGCTGACCGCAATGCCGCAGATGGTCGCCCTCTACAACGGGATGGGCGGGGCGGCGGCCGCGGCGATCTCGGCGATCGAGCTGCTGGCCCACCCCGAAGCGAGCAACTTCCGGCTGGCCGTCGCCATCGCCGGCGGCTTCATCGGCTCCTTCTCGTTCTCGGGATCGCTCATCGCCTGGGCGAAGCTCGACGGGAAGCTGCCGAAGCCCTGGCGACCGCCCTTCCTCCAGATCGGAAACGGGCTCGTGCTCCTGACGGCGGTCGCCTCGGCCACGGCCCTGCCCGCCCTCCTCCCCAACGGGAGCCTTCTCTCTCTCTTCTTCCTCTGCTCGCTGGCCTTCGGGGCCCTGATCACGCTCCCCATCGGCGGGGCCGACATGCCCGTGGTGATCTCGCTCTGCAACGCGTGCACGGGGATCGCCGTCGGGTTCGAGGGGTACGTCCTCAACCATCCGGCCCTCATGATCGCCGGAACGGTCGTGGGCGCCGCGGGCAGCCTGCTCACCCTGCTGATGGCGCGCGCGATGAACCGCTCGCTCGGGAACATCCTCTTCAGCAACTTCGGCGAGGGAGGCAAGGAGGAGGTCCAGGTGACCGGCCAGCTCAAGCCGATCAGCCCCGAGGACGCGGCGGCCACGCTCTGCTACGCCCGCAAGGTGATCTTCGTTCCGGGCTACGGCCTGGCCGCGGCCCGCGCCCAGCAGAAGCTCTACGAGCTGGCCAAGCGGCTGCAGGAGGAGGGGGTGGAGGTCAAGTTCGCGATCCACCCGGTCGCCGGCCGGATGCCGGGGCATATGGACGTGCTGCTGGCCGAGGCGGGGGTCCCCTACGAGATGATCGTCGGCCTCGACGAGATCAACGCAGAGTTCCCGTCGACCGACGTCGCGCTGGTGGTCGGGGCCAACGACATCGTCAATCCGGCGGCCCGGACGAGCAAGGGCTCTCCGATCTACGGGATGCCGATCCTCGACGTCGACAAGGCCCGCCAGGTCTACGTGATCAAGCGCGGCCAGGGAAAGGGCTACGCGGGCATCGAGAACGCCCTCTTTACCGCCGACAACTGCCGGATGATCTACGGGGACGCCCAGGAGGTCCTCGCCCAGATGCTCCAATCGATCAAGGAGCTAGTCGGCCAACACTAGCGGCCATTTCTCGCAAGCTTTCTCCTACGGCTGGCAAAACGGGCTCGTCTGCTTCGCTCCCGCTTGGTTTTCCATGCTCGCAGTATGTCTTCATACAGCTCCGGTGGAAAACCTGCGCCCGCCTCGCACCCAAGCCCATTTGCGGCGCCTCGGCTACGAAATTTGTGAGAAATGGTCGCATCAGCGCGCGCGGCCCCTGCCCGTCAATCGCGGCCCGGAAAACGCCCGCTCTTTTCCTCCGCGACGGCGCGGGCCGCGTTAAGCGGCCCCGGAGGGGGAGACCAGATAGCCTCCCGATTTTTCATCGGGCTCAAGGTGAAGGAGCCCCTTCTTTTGGGCCTCGAGCAGAAGATCGTTGAAGGAGCGGTAGCCGAAGGCCCGCTCGTTGAACCCCGGATTGCGCCGCTTGAGCGCCTGCTTGATCATCGAACCCCAGATCCGCTCGTCCTCGCCCCTCTCCTGGACCAGGGCCTCGAGGGTTTCGACGACCATCCGCAGCGCCTTGTCGGCCGAGAGCTTGGCGGTCTTCCCCTTCGGCTTCTTCCCCCGGGGCTCGGCGACCTCCTGCGCTTCCTTCGCGTCGCGGACCAGGTCGTCGTAGTAGAGGAACTCGTCGCAGTTGTTGAGGAAGAGGTCGGAGGTCGAGTTCTTGACGCCGACCCCGATCACGGTCTTGGCGTTTTCCCGCAGCTTGCTGACCAGGGGGGAGAAGTCGGAATCCCCGCTGATGATCACGAAGGTGTCGACGTGGCCCTTGGTGTAGCAGAGGTCGAGCGCGTCGACGACCATCCGGATGTCGGCCGAGTTCTTGCCCGCTTGGCTCAGGTGCGGGATCTCGATCAGCTCGAAGGCCGCCTCGTGGAGGTCGCGCTTGAACTCCTTGTAGCGCTCGAAGTCGCAGTAGGCCTTCTTGACGACGATGTGCCCCTTGAGGAGGAGCCGCTCGAGCACCTTCCGGATGTCGAACCGGGGATAGGCCGCTTCCCGGGCGCCCAGCGCGATGTTTTCCAGGTCGAGGAAGACGGCCATCGTCGCGTCGGAGGCATTCATCGGCGGGAAGCTTCCGATCTTGGCCTTTCCTCAACTCGTTGTCGAGCCCGGGGATCCGCCCGCTCTCCGGCCGGAAGGCGCCCGGACCGGATCTCCTCGCCAACCCGGAGCGGCTGTGCGAGGATCGGAGCCATGGAGGGGAACTTCGATCCCCGCTTCCCGCAAGGCTTCGAGGAGCTCCTGCGGCGGCTGACGGCGGCCGTCCGGCGCGCCTACGGACCGCGGCTCTCGGCTCTGGCGGTCTATGGATCGGTCGGCCGGGGCAGGATGCGGCCCGATTCGGACATCGATTTCCTGCTGGTCGCCGATCCCCTCCCCCGCGGAAGGATGGCCCGGGTCGCCGAATGGGAGCCGGTCGAACGGGAGCTCGCCCCCGCGCTTGAGGAGGCGCGGGCCTTGGGAATCTCCACCGAATGGTCGCCGCTCTTCAAGACGCCGGCGGAGCTGGCGGCCGGAAGCCCGATCCTCTTCGACATGACCGAGGACGCCCGGATCCTCTGGGATCCGCAGGGGGTGCTCGCGGAGGCCCTGCGGCGGATGCGCGAGCGGCTGGCCCGCCACGGGGCGCGGCGGATCTGGAGCGGGAACGCCTGGTACTGGGTGCTCCGGCCCGGCCGCCTCCCGGGGGAACCGATCGAGATCTAACGGAGCCGGGGCGCAAGGCGATGACGGCCGAATCGTTGGCGCAGAGCTACCTGCGGAAGGCCGAGGCGCGACTGGGCTTCCTCGCCCACCTCCTCGAGGGCGGGGATTACTCCGATGTGATCCGGGAGGCGCAGGAAGCCGTCGAGCTCGCCTTGAAGGCGGTCCTCCGCCAGGCGGGGATCGAGCCGCCCCACGTCCACGATGTCTCGGCACTCCTGCGGGCGCACCGGGACTTGCTGGCCCCGCCCGTCCGCGCGCACGTCGAGGAGCTCGCCCGGATCTCCGCCCGGCTGCGGAAGGAGCGGGAGCTTTCCTTCTACGGGGATATCGACTTCATTCCGACCGAGAGCTACAGCCGGGAGGACGCCGCCCAAGCGCTGCGCGAGGCGGGCTTCGTGGTCGCCAAGGCCCGGGAGGCGGTCCCCCGGCCCCCCGCCGGCGGCTGATCGCTCCTCCGGAGGGTCGGCCCGGCTGCCGGGAAGGGCGGCGCCCGGACCGCGCTCCCAGGCTTGCCAGCCTTCCCTTCCGCCGGGAGGATCCTCGGCATGAGCACCCATTCCCCTCCCGCGGCGCGGCCTCCGAGAGCCCGCTGCTCGAGATCGACCGGGCCGGCGTCCGGCGCGGCGGGCGCTGGATCCTCGACCGGCTCAGCCTCCGGCTGCCGGCCGGCCGGCACACGGCGATCCTCGGGCCTAACGGCTCGGGCAAATCGACCCTGGTGAAGCTGATCGCGCGCGAGCTCTATCCCTCGGTGGGGGCGGAGAGCGCCGGCGAGGTCCGGATCTTCGGCCGGAACCATTGGCAGCTTTCCGAGCTCCGGAGCCTGCTGGGCATCGTCTCGCCCGCGCAAGAGCGCGAGCTGCTGGGCGAGCCGCCGCTGGAAGCCTTCGAAGCGGTGGTCTCGGGCTTTTTCGCGTCCCGGGGCTTGGGCCCGGGCCACCGGGCGACCGCGGAGATGCGCCGGCGGGCGAGGGAAGCGCTCGAGCGGCTCGGCGCGGCCCACCTGGCCGGCCGGGAGATGGACAGCCTCTCGGGCGGAGAGGCCAGAAAGGTGGTGATCGCCCGCGCCCTGGTGCACCGCCCCCGGGCCCTGCTGCTCGACGAGCCCTGCGAAGGCCTCGACCTGGCTAGCCGCCGCCGCTTCCTCGAAAGCCTCCGGGCCCTGGCGCAATCGGGCACGACCCTCCTGCTCGTCACCCACCACGTCGAGGAGATCCTGCCTGAAATCGGGCACGTCCTCCTGCTCCGGGACGGCCGGCCGCTCGCGGAGGGGGCGAAGGAGCGGACGCTCACCGGCCCCGCGCTCAGCGCGGCCTTCGGCATGCCGGTCCGCGTCCGGCGGCGCGGCGCCTGGTATGCGGCCGATCTGGCGTAGCCGGGCGCCCGGCTTGCGGGGGCGGACGGAGTTCCGTTAATAAAAGGTGAGGAAAAGGGAACGCTTCCGTGGACTCGGCCAACTTGGCGGTGTTGCGGCAGGCTCTTGAGTGGCATCGGGCCGGCTTCGGGGTGGTCCTCGCCACCATTGCGCACAGCGCGGGTCCGGCTCCGCGGCCGCCCGGGGCTCTTTGGGCGGTCCGCTCCGACGGCCTCTCGGCCGGCTCGGTCGGCGGCGGCTGCGTGGAGGAGGAATGGATCGGGCGGGTCCGCGCCGGAGAAGCGCTCCCCCGTCCGGCGGTCGTCGAGTTCGGCCCGGGATCCGCGGAAGCCGGATCCCCTCGCCTGCCCTGCGGAGGGACGCTCCGCGTCGTCTTCGAGCGGATCGGCTCCGGCGATTGGATCGAGGAGGTCCTGGCCCGGACGGCCGACCGGCGGCCGGTAGCGCGCTCCCTCGAGCTGGCCGACGGTGCCGTCGGATGGCGGGAGGCGGGTCCCGCCGAAACGACCCGCCTGGAGGAAGGACGGCTCGTCACGATCTTCGGCCCTCCATTGCGGCTGCTGCTGATCGGGGCGGGGGAGATCGCCCGCTGCCTGGCCGCGATGGCGCAGCCACTCGGCTACGAGGTGCTCCTCTGCGAGCCCCGGGAGGCGCTGGCGCCTTCGGCCTCCCTGCTGCCGGGCGTCCGCCGCCTTCCCGGCCTTCCCGACGAGGCCGTGGCGGCGGTGCGGCCCGATCCGCGGACCGCCGTCGTCGCCTTGAGCCACGACCCGGCCCTCGACGACATGGCGCTCTTGGCCGCCCTTCCCTCGGCAGCGTTCTACGTCGGGGCGCTCGGCTCCCGCGCGCATGCCGAAAGGCGGAGGCGACGGCTCGCCCCTTACTTTTTGCCCGGGGAGCTCGATCGGCTTTCAAGCCCGGTCGGGCTCGACCTCGGCGGCCGCCAGCCGGGGGAGATCGCGGCGGCGATTCTGGCGGAGCTGATCGCGGTCAAGAACGGGCGGCTTTCGGGGAACGGCACCCACCGAACTCCTTCCCGGGCGGCTGCACGCGAGCTTGGCGTTTGTCCCGATCCGGCGTAGTCTTTTGCGTTCCGGAGGCGCCGGGAAGCGGGCTGCGGGCCCGCGCGGGAAAGAGGCTCATGAACCGGAGGGAATTCCTCAAAGGCTGCGGGCTCAGCCGGGCGGTCGGTCTCACCCCGCTGGGGGCGATCGCGCTCCGCGCCGCGGAGCCGGCGGCCGACTTCCGACCGAATCTCTGGCTGACGATCACCCCCGGGGATCGGGTGCTCTGCTGGATCAACAAGTCGGAAATGGGCCAAGGGGTCTACACCTCCCTGCCGATGATTCTGGCCGATGAGCTGGGAGCCTCGCTCCGCCAAGTCGAGGTCCGGCCGGCGCCGGCCCTTCCCGGCTACGGGGATCCCGAAATGGGGGGGGATGCTGCTGACCGGCGGGAGCACGAGCGTCCGGCATATGTACGCTTGCCTGCGGACGGCCGGAGCGGCCGCCCGGGAGATGCTGGTCGCCGCGGCGGCCAAGCTCTGGAAGGAGCCCGCCGCCGGGATCCGGTGCCGGGAGGGGAGAGTCGAAGGCCGAGGCCATGCGGTCTCCTTCGGCGAGATGGCGCGGCACGCCCGGAGGGAACGGCCCCCGGCCCGCCCGGCTCTCAAGGATCCGCGGGAGTTCGTCTACATCGGCACTCCGGTCCCGCGGCTCGACATCCCCGAAAAGGTCGCCGGCAAGGCGCAATTCGGGATCGACGTCTGCTTGCCGGGGCTGGCCTACGCCGTGTTCCTCCGTCCGCCCCGCTTCGGGGCGCGGCCGAAGGCGGTCGACACGCGGGCCGCCAAGGCGCTTCCCGGGGTGATCGCCGTCCCGACCCTCTCCCAAGGGGTCGCGGTGATCGCCGAAACGATCGGCGCGGCCTTCCGGGGTAGGGAGGCGCTCCGGGTCGAGTGGGAGGGGGGCGAGGAGAAGCTGAGCAGCGCCTCGGCCGAGGCCGCGCTGGTGGACGCTCTCCAAGGCGAAGGGATCGTGGCCCGCGAGGAGGGACGCCCCCGAGAGCTCTGGGCGTCGGGATCCCGAAGGCTCGAGCGGACCTACCGGCTCCCCTTTTTGGCCCACGGGACCCTCGAGCCGATGAACGCCACGGCCTGGGTGAAAGACGGGGGGTGCGAGATATGGACCGGGACGCAGTTCCCCACGGGGGCGGCTCAGGCGGCCGCCCGGATCTGCGGCCTTCCCGAGTCGCGTGTAGCCGTCCATACCCAATATCTGGGAGGAGGGTTCGGAAGGCGGTCGGCCCTCGATTTCGTCGTCGACGCGGTCGAGGCCGCGAAAGCGGTCGGGCGCCCGGTCAAGGTGCTCTATTCGCGGGAAGAGGACTTCGCTGCCGGGTTCTACCGGCCGGCGAACGCGAGCCGGGTGCAGGCGGTCCTCGACGAGCGGGGGATGCCCTCGGCCTGGATCCACCGGATCGCGGTTCCCTCCGTCTTCGCCAAGTCCTTCCCGGCGCGGATGAAGAACGGCATCGATCCGGCGGCGGTCGAAGGGTTGACAACAGCTAAATAAACTCTAGACATAAGTGGCTGAATATGGCATGTTGTTCAAGTGAAGTTGAGTGTCTGGGCCAAGCGGCAGGGCATTTGCTACAAGACAGCTTGGCGGATGTGGAAGGAAGGGCGTTTGCCCGTCCCGGCCGAGCAGTTGCCGACCGGAACGGTGATCGTGCATGCGGAGCCCTCGCAACCCAATGGGGTCGCCCTTTACGCACGGGTATCCAGCTCCGATCAGAAAGCGGATCTGGACCGGCAATTGGCTCGGCTGACCGAATTTGCGCTCAAGCAAACGGTTGCCGATCATCAAGGCCGTCAAGGAGGTCGGCTCCGGAATGAACGGCCATCGGAAGGGCATGATCGAGCTGCTCCGTGATCCCAATATCGGCGTCATCCTGGTCGAGCATCGCGACCGGCTGATGCGCTTCGGCTTGGAGTACGTGGAAGCGGCATTGGCCGCGCAGAGCCGATCGGTTCTAGTGGTCGATCCGGACGAGATGACCGACGATATCGTGCGCGACCTGCATGAGGTCATCGTTTCGATGTGTGCCAGGCTTTACGGAAAGCGATCCGCCCGGAACCGCGCCGAGAAGGCGCTCAAAGCGATCCATGAGTAAGCTTCCTGTTTTCACCTACCAGACCCGGTTGAGGTTGACGCATGAGCAGACTTCGTGTCTTGACGCCTATGCGGCGCTCTACGGGCGGGCGCAGCGGACTCTTTTGGCCAGGATGCGGGCGGGCGTTCCCCTGAACGAGCTCAAGCGGTCGTTCCTGCGCCGATTCGGCCTCACCTCCCGGAAGTTCAACGCCATTCGGGTCGAGCTCGAAGGCAAGATCGCCTCGATCCGGGAAAGGCGGCCCGAGTTGATCGAGGAAGCCAAATGGCGGATCCGGAAAGCGGAAGAGGCGGTCGGCCGGCTGGAGGAGAAGCATCCGGGATCGAATGTCGTGCACCAGAAAAAGCGGCGGCTTGCCGTCCTGCGGGCGAAGCTCGAGGCGCTTCTGGCCGATCAGGAGTCCGGCCGGGTCCGGCTCTGTTTCGGTTCCCGACGCCTCTTCCGCAAGCAGTTTTCCCGGGAAGAGAACGGCTATGCGGACCATGCCGCATGGAAGAAGGATTGGCAGGCGGAGCGGAGCAGCCAGTTCTTTGTGCTCGGATCGAAGGACGAGACATCGGGCAACCAGTCCTGCCAAGCCACGGTCGCTCCGGACGGCGGCCTGCGGCTGCGGTTGCGGCTGCCGAACGGATTGGGAAGCACGAGCAAACACCTGGTGCTCGAGGGCGTGCGCTTGGCCTACGGCCAGGAGGAAATCCTCCAGGCCCTCTCCGCCGGCCGGGTCGTGATCGCACAAACCAAGACGGGGAAGCTCGTCCGCAAGCGGGAGGGAGCTGCCGTAAGCTACCGCTTCGTGCGGGACCGGAAGGGGTGGCGGGTATTCGCAAGCGTCGAGGCGCAACCGGTTGCCCTGGTGACACGCCGCCTTGCCGGAGCGATCGGCGTTGACAGCAACCCGGATCATCTTGCCTTGGCCGAAACGGATCGCTTCGGGAATCTCGTGGAAATCCGCAGGATCGGATTGCATCTCTATGGGAAGAGCGAGGAGCAAGCGAAAGCCGCGATCGGCGATGCGTGCCGGCAGATCGCCCGGGCCTGCGCCGAATCGGGCAAGCCGCTCGTGATCGAGCGATTGGATCTTCGCAAGCGGAGGGCCGAGCTGGAGGCGGTCGATTGCGTCCGGGCTCGCTCGCTCTCTTCCTTCGCCTACGCCAAGACGATCGCGATGCTCAAGGCGGCTTCCTTTCGTGCCGGAGTCGAACGGATCGAAGTCGACCCGGCCTACACTTCCGTGATCGGCGCGGTCAACCACGCGCGCCGTCATGGCATCAGCTCTCACCAGGGCGCGGCCTACGCCATCGCCCGGAGAGGATTGGGTCTATCCGAACGCCCGTCCGTGCGGGAGGCGGTCGTGCCGACCCGCAATGGCGGCTATGTCACCTTCGTCCTACCCGCGAGGAATCGGACGAGGCATGTATGGTCGTTCTGGGCGGGCGTTCGGAAGAGACTCAAAGCGGCGCATGCAGCGCATGCCCGGTCGGGAGGCAACCGCTTGCCTCCCGCGCCTCTGCTCCCGAAATCGCGGGCATTGGGCGCTACCCGGGCTTTGCCGGCGAAACCCCGGCACGCGAATCGTCGGCAGCACTGTTCGGCCGACGTCGTGGACGATCTTCCCTGGTAGGGGAATGGTTGTCTATGGTTTTAGGAACGGCTGGTCAACCTGCCGTATGCGGTCCCCAACCTGCGGGTCGAATGGATCCGGAAGGACTTCGCGGTCCCCGTCTGGTTCTGGCGGTCGGTCGGATCGACCCACAACGCCTTCACCGTCGCAACCTTCCTGGACGAGCTGGCCCGGCTGGCCGGAAAGGACCCGGTCGACTACCGGCTCGCCCTGCTCTCCGACCCCGACGCCAAGCGGGTCGTGGCGGCCGCGGCCGAGAAGGCCGGCTGGGGCCGCCCTCGACCCGGAAGGCAGCTCGGATTCGCCTACCACCGCTGCTTCGGATCGCATGTCGCCCAATGCGTCGAGATCTCCGTCGAGCCCAAGGGGCTGATCCTCCACCGGGTCGTCTGCGCCGTCGACTGCGGCCCGCTCGTCAACCCCGACACGGTCAAGGCGCAGATGGAGTCGGGGATCGTGATGGGCCTTTCGGCCGCGCTCAAGGAGCGGATCCTCCTGGAGGAAGGGAGGGTCGTCTCGAACAATTTCGACAGCTACCCGATCCTGCGGATGGGGGAGGCCCCGCGGCGGATCGACGTCTTTCTCATCCAAGGGCAGAAGGAGCTGGGAGGGGTCGGGGAGCCGGGAACTCCCCCGGCCGCGCCCGCGCTGGCCAACGCGCTCTTCGCCGCGACCGGGCGGCGGGCGGAGAGCCTCCCCTTGCGGTTGTCCTAGGAGATGGGAGCCGGACGGTCGAGCCATCCGATGCACCTGGTCATCAACGAAAAGAGTTATTCGGTCGACGCGCCCGAGGATCTCAAGCTGGTCTGGGTCCTCCGGGAGCATCTCCATCTGACCGGCACCAAGTTCGGGTGCGGGATCGGGGCCTGCGGCGCCTGCACCGTCCACCTCGATGGGAAGGCCGTCCGCTCCTGCCAGATCCCCCTGGGCTCGGTCCAAGGCAAGATCACGACGATCGAGGGGTTGCCGGAAGATCACCCGGTCAAGCGCGCCTGGATCCGCCACCAGGTGCCGCAGTGCGGCTACTGCCAGCCGGGCCAGATCATGCAGGCGGCCGCGCTGCTCTCGGCCCGGCCTCATCCGGGCACCGAGGAGATCCTCGCCGCGATGAACGGCAACCTCTGCCGGTGCGGAACCTATCCCCGGATCCTCCGCGCGATCCAGGAGCTGGCCGGCGCCTCGACCTAAGAGGCGCCTCTTGGCATGCCCAAGGTAGAAGCGGGGACGGACGCGGGGATCGCCGCCCTCATGCTGGCCGCGGGCGGATCGAGGCGGATGCGGCCCGCGCACAAGCTGCTGCTGCCCATCGGGGAAGCGATGGTCCGCCGGCCGGTACGCGCGGCGCTCGAAGCCGGGCTCTTTCCGATCGTCGTCGTGACCGGATACCGCGGGGAGGAAGTCGCGGCGGCGGTGGCCGACCTCGGGGCCGCCTGCCGGCCGAATCCGGAGTGGGGAACAGGCATCGCCTCCTCGATCCGCGCCGGCCTTGCGGCGCTGCCGGACGGCTGCCCGGCGACGGCGATCCTCTTGGCCGACATGCCGCGGGTGGACGCGGGCCACCTGCGGCGGCTCGCCCGCGCCTTCGCCGCGGGCGGGGATGCCGGAATCCTGATCCCGACCTATCGCGGGCGGCGGGGGAACCCTTGGGTATGGAGCCGGCGCCTCTTTGCGGCCCTGGCGGCCCTCGTCGGAGACTGCGGGGGCAGCGCGCTGGCCCCCCGGCTCGGCCCCTGGATCCGGGAGGTGCCGATGCCGGATGATGGCGTCCTCCTCGACCTCGATGCTCCGGAGGAGTTCGCTCGGGAGGCGGGGCGAGCGGCTGTCGCGGGGGTGGCAGCCGAGGAAAGCCAATTGCTCTTGCCTCCGGCCGGCGGGAACCGCTATCCGGCAGGGTAAGATCCGAGGTTCCCGGTGGCCGCCCGGTTCCAGGAGTCCTTGTTCTCCGGCCCCGGACGGCTGCTCCCCGCCTTTCGGGAAGGCTCGCGAGGGAATCGGTTCCCTTGCTGATCCGACGGCCCACGCCGGTTGTTGCCTTGCTCCAGGCTCCGGCGTAACTTCGAAATCGAGGTAAGGAGCTTCCCATGCCCGCGACCGCCCTCGGTCCGTGCACGGGAGCGGATCGGCTCCCGACCCCCGAGGAGGAACATCGGGAGCGCATCCACGGGAATCCCGCCATAACGGAGGAAAGCTTCGCGAATAGCGGGTCGGCCCGGGAAATCGAGGTCGAGCAAGCGCGCTTTCTTCGGGAAGGCTCCTCCGGCATCGCCTTCCGCTTTCCCGCATTGGCGGACGGCGAGCGGAAGGGAGCAGTGCCCGGTCTCTGCTCCCTCCCGAAGGGCGAGTTCGCCAATGTCGATTGGAAAGCCGACGCCCGAAAAGGGGCGATCCCCGCTCCGGCGGCCCGAATGCTCTTTCCTTCGACCAGGGAAATGCCGAGAATGCCAAAGGCGCCGGGGAGCCCGCCGAAAGGTCCGGGCCTATCGCGCTAGGCGCCCGCTTTTTCTCGGTCATCGACGGATTGCTTTCCTGAACAACTCTTCAGCCGCCCCGCGATGGATCGATTCCTCTTCTTTCCCGGCTTGCCTCTCCTTCTCCTGATCTCTTGGCTTTTCCCGTGCGCGGAGGGGAAGGCCAAGGAGCTCGTCGTCATCGACCAGGACGGAGCGGGCCCGGGAGGGAGCGACATGCAGTCGCTCCTGTTGGCTCTCCACTCCCCGGAGGTCGAGCTCTTGGGCATCACCGTGGTCAGCGGGGACTGCTGGCGGGAGGAGGGGATCGCGCACACGCTCCGGCTCTTGGAAATCGCCGGACGGCGGGAGGTTCCGGTCGTCGGAGGGGCCGTCTATCCTCTCTTGCGGACCCGCAAGGAGACCGAGATCTGGGAAGAGCTCTTCGGGAAGCTCTTCTACAAGGGAGCCTGGAACAAGGCCTACCTCGGCAAGGAGCTTCACCCGCCCCTCTCGTTTCCCGAGGATCCCTTCCGCCCTCCCGCGCCGGTGGAAGGAGAGCCGGCGCTTCGGCCCAGTCCCCGGTTCGCAGCCGACTTCCTCATCGAGACGGCGCGAAACCACCCGGGAGAAGTGACCCTTCTGGCACTGGGGCCCTTGACCGACATCGCGCTCGCCTGTCGGCTCGATCCCGAATTTTCGCAACGGATCAAGAAGCTCGTGCTCATGGGCGCAAGCATCGATCCGCGGACGAGCGATCCCGAATGGAGCACCAATCCTCGGTTCGAGTTCAACTTCTTCTGGGATCCCGAAGGCGCCCACATCGTCTTGACCTCACCCTGGAAGCGGCTGGAAGCCTATCCGGTCGATGCCGGGATCCAAGCGGTCATGCGCCGGGAGCTTCTCTCCGCGGTGAGCGAAGGGAATTCGGCGGTCGGCCGCTACCTCAATCAATATGCCTGGATCGGGCTGCCGATGTGGGATGAGGTCGCGGTCGCAGGCTGGCTCGATCCTTCCCTGATTCTCCAAAAGGAGACCCTCTTCCTGGACGTCGACGTCTCCCACGGCCCGGGCTACGGGAACACCTTGACCTGGAAGCCGGGGAGCGAGCCTGGACTCGGGCAGCAGCGGGTCGAGGTGATCCGGCAGATCGACCCCAAGCGCTTCTATCGCTTCTTCCGGGAGCGCATTTCCCAGACGCCCTCCGAGCGGAGAACGGCGGAATAACCTCTCGAGCGGAGCCTCGCTCCGTGGCACGCGAGCTGCTTTCGGAGGGTGCGATGCGAGATCCTCTTCTGGACGAGTGGCACCCGATCGCGGCCTCGGAGGAGCTGCCCGCGGGAGGGGTTTTTGGTGCAACCCTGCTGGGACAGCAGATCGTGCTCTGGCGCGGAGAGCGTGGCGTCCATGCCTGGCCCGATCTCTGCCTCCACCGGGGTGCGCGTCTTTCGCTGGGGAAGGTCGCGCGGAACTGCCTCCGCTGCCCCTACCACGGCTGGACCTACTCCGAAGAGGGCCGCTGCGTCGCGATCCCGGCCCACCCGGGAGTCCGCCCGCCGCGGCGAGCTCACCTCCTCCCCTTCCCGGCTCGGGAGTGCTACGGGGTGGTTTGGGTTTCCTTAGGCTCTCCTTCCGGAAATCCTCCGCCCTTTCCGGAGTGGGAAGAGGGCTCTCTGGCCAAAACCCGGTGCGGCCCCTACCGGGTGAACGCGTCCGCCCCTCGCCTCCTGGAAAATTTTCTCGACGTGGCCCACCTGCCGATCGCCCACGCGGGCATCCTGGGCGACCCGAGCCGGCCGGAGATCCCCGCGTACCGCGTCGAGCGGAGGCCGGATGGCGGATGGGTCGCCGCCGGCATCGCCATCTGGCAGCCCGATCCCGATGGAAGCGGCCGGGCGCAGACGGTCTCTTACACCTATGAGATCCTGCGGCCTCTGGTGGCCCGCTTCCGGAAGACCGGGGAGGGGAAGCGGTACGGCATCCTCGCCGCGGTCCACCCGATCAGCCCGCGCGAAAGCGCTTTCTGGATGTGGAACTTTTGGGATCCGCAGCAAGGAGTCCGGCCCGAGGAGGTCCGGGCGCACCAGGAGCGGATCTTCGCGCAGGACCGGCCGATCGTCGAATCGCAGCGGCCCGAGCTTCTGCCGCTCGACCTCCAGGCGGAGCTCCATCTTCCTTCCGATCGCCTGGCCATCGCCTACCGGCGCTGGCTCGCCGAGCTGGGCGTCGGCTTCGGTACCGGCTGACCGTTCCGACGTTTCCCGCGGGCCTTCTCCCACAGGGGGACCAGCCGCATTTCGGGGACCAACACCAGCCCCTTGTTGGTCAGCCGGATCTCGGGAATCACCGAGAGCGGGAGCAGGTTGAAGCCCATGAAGGGGAGCCGGCAGCCCGCCTTGTCCCAAGCGGCCTTCAGCGCCCGCATCGCCTCGGCGACCTCGCCGATCCTCCGGTCGGAGAGGAGCCCTGCGACGGGCAGCTCGACCAGCGCGATGACCCGCTCTTCGGCGACCACGCAGACTCCGCCCTGGACGCTCTCCAAAGTGCGGGCGGCAAATTCCATCTCCTCCACCCGCTTCCCGGCGACCAGGAGGTTGTGCGCATCGTGGCCGACGGTCGAGGCCACGGCCCCCTGCCGCAGGCCGAATCCTTCGACCAAGCCCCAAGCGATCTCGCCGGTTTTCCCGTGCCGCTCGAGAACCGCAAGCCAACAGAGGTCCTCCTCCCTCACCCGCCGGAGGATCTCGCGCCCCGGAGCCACGACGGTCCGGTGGCGGACGAGGATGCCCGGCGGGTCGATCCCGAGCAGGTGGAAGCGGCTCGGTTCTTCCGGCAATGGAGGAGAGGAGAGCTTGCGCTCGGGCAAGCGGACCGTCCGGTAGGCCCGGGGCGGATAGCGGTAGGGCGCGCCAAGGACTTCCTCGAGCTGCGGGGTGATCTCTCCATCCTCGACTAGGAGCTCCCCGCCGAGCCAGGTGTTCCGCACCCGCCCCTGGTCGTCGAGCAACACCAGATCGGCGCGCCGCGCGGGAGCGAGCCCTCCCGCTTCGTGGTCCAGCCCGAAGCGGAGGGCCGGATGAAGCGAGCCCAAGCTCCAGCTGAGAGGAAGGCCGAGCCCGTGACGCCAAGCCTCCCGGACCACCCAGTCCAGCCCGAAGAGAAGCAGATCGTCGGGATCGCGGTCGTCGGTGCACACGCAGAGGCGTTTGGGAGCGGCTCCCAGCCGAGTCACCGCCTCGATCGCCTTGGGGAGGCTGTGCCATGGGGTGAGCGGAGGACCTCCGCGCAGGAAGATCCACATGCCCGACTGGAGCATCTGCAGCGCAATCTCTCCGTCCGACGCTTCGTGCGTGTCGGTCACCCCGCTGGCAGCGTAAGCCGCCACGAACCCCTCTCCGTAGACATGGCCGCAGACGGGCCGCCCCCGGCGGAGCGCTTCCCGCAAGATCGCATGGGTGCGCGAATGGCCCGCGGCGACCGCGACGAAGTCCATTTTTTCCCCCAGGGCCACCGCTTCCGGAAAGCGCTCGAAGAGGCGAGCCACATCCTCGGGAGCGATCCGGCCGCCGGCGGTCTCGAGCCGGTCCTCGGTCGCGGGAACCGTGCTCGGGATCGTGAGAAAGATCGAAAGGGGCGAGCGGCGGGCATCCTCGAGCATCCATTCGATTCCCTTTCGGCCGAGCACGTTGGCAATCTCGTGGCTGTCGCAGAAGACCGTGGTGGTCCCGTTGCGCAGGGCCGCCTCGGCATAGGCGCAGGCCCCGACCATGCTGCTCTCGATGTGGACGTGGGGATCGATCAGGCCGGGGGCCACGATCCCTCCGCGAACGTCATATTCCCGCTTGCCCCAACGGGGCGGGGCCGATCCCTGTGGGCGCACCGCGGCGATCCGCCCGCCGTAGATCCAGATTTCCCGATTCGGAAGGATCGCTTCCGTATAGGGGCAAAGGAGCCGGGCGCCGCGCACGATCAGATCGGGAGGCCGCCGGCCCGAAGCGACCAGCGCGAGCGCGCGGGTCATCCGCGAAAGCGGCGGAACGGCAAAGGGCTTCTTCCCACAAACGGTGGGACTAGCGGCCATTTCTCACGAATTTCCTAGCCGAGGCGCCGCAAATGGGCTTGGGTGCGAGGCGGGCGCAGGTTTTCCACCGGAGCTGTCGGAAGACATACTGCCGAGGAGGGAAAACCAAGCCCTACAAAGCAGACGAGCCGGTTTTGCCAGCCGTAGGAGAAAGCTTGTGAGCAATGGTCGCTAGACATGCCCGCCACCGTCAAGGCGTTCCATCCGGCTGGGGGGACCGCACTCCTTTCCTACGCATTTATCCAGCGGATCAAGCAACATACATGCCAAAAGAGTCCCTGCCGACAATCAAGCCAAGCGAGCCGCCGAGGGAGCGGTCGGCCGTCCCGCCCTGCGAGGGCTCAACGGCCTTCGGGCGTGGTTTCCCGATCGTCTCCGATTACGCTCCAGATCTTGCGGCCCCTAGCCGCTTCCCGTGCATCCTGGGTGATGGTCTTTCCGATCACCACCGGCAGAACGGGAACGCGCGCAAGCCTCGGATTCACCGCTACGGACTTCGCCTGGATCGCCCATCGGGCTCTTGCCCTTTCCACATCGTCCTTGCGGGTCGCGCAGGAAGCCTCCAGGGCCAGGAAGACTCCCTTACCCGCCATATCTCACCGAGAGCGGGCATAGCGGAAGGCAAAAAATCCGGCAAAAGGGCATAGGAAAGGCCGTCTTTCCCTGGTAGTGCGTTAACAACACGTTACTACAACCAGAAAAAAGAAACGGCCTTCCCTGACAGAGGGTAGCCAAGAGACTTTTGCGTTTACAGCGCATTTTTCGCGACGGGTGGAAGCGGGATTTACCGCGGGTCGGATCTCCAGCGATGGGGGCGCGATCCTGTTGCGGAAACCGATCGGAAGATCGGTTTGTTAACGGCCATTCCTCACAAATTTCGTAGCCGAGGCGCCGCAAATGGGCTTGGGTGCGAGGCGGGCGCAGGTTTTCCACCGGAGCTGTCGGAAGACATTCTGCGAGGAGGGAAAACCAAGCGGGAGCGAAGCAGACGAGCCCGTTTTGCCAGCCGTAGGAGAACGCTTGTGGGAAATGGCCCTTAAGATCTATCGGAAGGCGGGAATCTCCGAATACCGGACCTTCGATCTCGAGTAGGAGACCGTGCGGAGCTTCCGCTTCGCCGAAAAAACAGGGGTGCCGGTTGCGGTCCAAAGCGCCGACGGCAAGCGCGCCGCTCCTCTGCTGCCGGGATTCGTTTCCGAAATGCCAAGAATCCGCCAGGCTCCGGGCATCCCAACCGAAGATCGGGACCGATCGCGCCGGACATCGGCCGAAGCATTCCCCGCCGTTCCCCCTTTTCTCGGTCATCGACGGACGCCGGAAAAAGCCACTGCTTGGCATGCGAACTGCTTAACGTGCCCTTCGGAATGGGACGGAAAAAGCAGGCCCAACCGGGCATTCCGGCGGAAGATCTCGGGCCCGCCGCGGCAACACTGCCTCCGGCGGGTACGCACCTGCTCCCCTTGCTCCTCTGGCTGATCGCTCCGGAGGCGCTTCTCGCTGCCCCAGGGAGCGCTCCGGAACCTGCCTCTCCCGACTCCGATCCTCCGGCAGGCGCCCTTCCCGGCGATCCGGTTGCCGTCCCGGCCGACCCGCCGGTGCCCGTTTCGGCACCGGCCGGCTCGCCGAAGGCCGGGAAGAGCGGCTCCCTCTCCGCCATGGAGGTGACGACGACGGCTCCCGGAGAATCGATGCTGCCGACGGCCACCCCGATCGAATCGGGGGCCTACGGGGAGCCGATGAACGTCCTCGACACCCCGCGCCAGATCTTTCCGGTCAACAAAACGATCCTGCAGACCGAAGGGGCCGGTACCCAGGGATTCTTCGACGCGGTGAGCACCGCCTTCCTCTCGCCCGGCTCGACGGCCGCCGCCGGGAACAACCTCGTCTTCGCTCCGATGATCCGCGGCATGCCGCCTCTGGGTTTCATCAACGGGATGCAGATGACGATGCAGGACGCCGGCTGGTGGAACCTTCCCTGGAACTACAACATGGTCGAGTCGATGGACGTGATCGAGGGGCCGCCCAACGCGGTCTATGGCGAGCTGCAGGCCAACGGGGGTGCCGTCAACTACATCACCAAGCAGCCCTACTTCGACCGGTTCCGGGGCTATGTCTGGGACACGACCGGCATGTACCAGAACTACCTTTGGGGGGCCGATATCGGCGGGCCGATCGGTAAGGAGAAGAAGCTCGCCTACCGCTTCAGCTACATGGGAATGGAGAACGGCAGCTACTACCAGTATCAGTACAACGACCAGCAGAACTTCTATTTAGCGCTGAGCGCCCGTCCCACCGACAACTACTCGGTCGACTTCTACTCCGACTTCGGCACCTACAACTTCAACATTCTGGACTTCCTGAACCGGCCGACCAATCAGCTCATCGATAACGACCTCTACCAGACCGGTGCTCTGCCGCCCGCGCAAGTCACTTTCGGCTTTCCCAACTTCAACACCTACGCGGGGCCGCTCGTGCCGATCAGCCTCCGGTCGACCGCGATGAACCCGGCCTCGGGCGCACTGGGGATGAGCGGCATGCTCCAGCTGGTCCAGAACGCGGTGATCGACGACGACCTGCGGATCCGGAACAACACCTTCGCCTTCTACATCCGCAGCTCGCTCATCGACTATGCCCAGTGGGAGGACATCGACATCACGGGCGACTACGAGGTCTTCAACCGGACGGAAGTTCTGGCCGCCCTCCACCCGGAAGAGGCGCTCTTTGAGCAGCATATCGACGCCGGAGTCGAGCTCGGCTTCCAACGCAACCTCGACTACGAGGGGGTCTCCTTCTTCGGCATCCAGAACGCCTGGAGCATCGCCAACCCGAACAATCCCGCCCTTGCCAATCCCTACCTCTGGAACGCCGAGCTCTCGAGCTCCTTTGCGGCCGGGATCGGAAACCCCCTCGCCTTCGGCGGCGGTGACTGGCCGATCCCGTCGGCTCCCCCCGGGTGGTACTTCGAGCCCCTAAACGGCTATTCGCTCACCGAGGATTCGCAGTTCTGGGAGGTAGCCCCCTTCTACCAGCACAACATCCACTTCACCGATCAGCTGACCCTCCTGGTCGGCGCCCGGGCGACCACTCTCTTCCTCACGGCGCAAACCCCTCCCGGCACCCCGGCCTTCCTCTCGATGGGCTACGACGCGGCCGTGCTCATGCCGATGGTCAACGTGAGCCCGGTCTACAAGCCCTTCCCTTGGATGACCGTCTATTTCGACTACAACTGGGGCTATACGAGTGCGGTGGGGGTGATGGGAGGCTATACTCCCTTCTACGATGGGGCGGAGTTCCGGCTCGTCAACCAGCTCATCGAAGGAGGGCTCAAGTTCAGCCTGCTGGCCGACAAGCTCTACATGACGACCGCAGGCTTCAGCCAGGATTTCTACATCGCCAACATGGGGATGCCTCCCACCCCTTCCTACATCAAGGGGTTCGAGCTAGCGCTCACGTATCAGCCGAGCAAGAACTTCTGGGCGCGGGTCCAATACATGCTCGCCAACGGCACGGAGAACTGGTCGGGAATGCCCGTCGGCCCCTTCCAGTTTCAGACCTATTCGACCTCTACGGCCCTCGCCCAGGGGCTTCCGCTCAACAACGCCGCCAACTATCCGCCCGGAAAGTACGCCTTCGTCGGGTGGCCCGACCAGACCTTGAGCGCCATGGTCACCTACCAGACCGACGGGGGCCTGGGCGCGACCCTCTCGGCGCTCGTCCTGAGCAACCAGTATCTCGACTATTCGTACAACCTCGAGATCCCCACCGAATATGTGATTAACGCCCGCCTCTACTACACCACACCCCGATGGGATTTCGCGGTGAACATCTACAACCTGACCGACAACCGGCATCTCTGGTTTCCCTACGGGCCGGGGGTAACCTTCGGCCGAGAGTTCAACACCGAGCAGATCGTGGCCGGCTTGCCGTTCTGGGTGCAGGGTACGGTCGCTTATAAATTCTAAGGCCAACCCGAGCCGATGAGCCGATTGACCACGCATGTGCTCGATCTTTTCCATGGGAAGCCCGCCCAGGGCGTGCTCTTGCGCCTCTGCCGGCCCGAATCGAAGGAGATCCTCTTCGAAGGCCGCACCGACGCCGACGGAAGGGCGGCTTGCGCCTCTTCCGGCCGGCCGGATCTCCCCGCCGGCCGCTACGAGCTTCTCTTTGCGATCGGCAGTTACTTCGCCCGGGCCGGAGTGCGCCAGGACGATCCGCCATTCCTCGAGGAGATCGTGATCCGCTTCGGCATGAGCGGGGAAGCGACCCCCTACCACCTGCCGCTCCTGGTGACCCCATGGAGCTACACAACCTACAGGGGCCGATGAAGAAGACGCTGGCGGATCCCGTCCGGTCCTGCCGCTTCTTATTCGAGGCCAAGGGAATCGAGCAGGTCTGCCCGCAAGAAGCCCACGGCCAGCCCGAAAGCCTCTTCCGCCTCTGGATGGCCGCCAACGTCAACCTCGCCACCTTGGGCACGGGAGCGATCGCCACCTCTCTCCTCGGCCTCCCCCTCTGGAAGGCCGCGCTGGCCCTTGCGGCCGCCAACTGCCTGGGCTCTCTTCTCCTCGGCCTCTTTTCCACCTACGGCGTCCGCTACGGCCTTCCGATGATGGCGCTCTGCGCGCCGTGGTTCGGCCGCTGGGGAAACCGTGTGCTCTCCGGGATCAACTTCTTGAACGGCGTCTCCTGGTTTGCCGTCAACACGGTGGTCGCGGCCTACGCCCTCGAGCATGTCGTCTCGATCCCTCCCGCTCCGGCGATCTTTCTGCTGGCCGCCGTCCAGATCCTGCTGGCCGCGGCCGGCCATAAGCTGATCCTCCGGGCGGGGGATGTCTGCTTCCTGGTCTTAGTCTTCCTCTTTTCGGTGGTCTCGGCCCTTTCGCTGCTGCCGCTCCCGGTCGGCGCTGCGCCGCCGCCGAAGGCGGCACTCGGGGGGACGGTCCCCGGAGGATGGCTCCTCGCCGGAAGCCTCGCTCTTTCCTACCTAGGAGGGTGGATGCTCTTCGCCCCCGACTACTCCCGCTATCTCCGCTACGAGCGCGAGGCCGCTTCGCTCGAACGGCAGGTCTTCCGGCACACGTTCTGGGGCGCCTTTCTCTCGACCACCTGGATCGAAATCCTCGGCGCCTTCCTGGGGGGAACGATCCGCTCGGAAAACCCGACCGATCTGCTCTTCCCCTTGCTGCCGGGCTCCCTCCACCTCCTGCTCGCGGGAGCCATCGTGATCGGAACGATCAGCGCCAACATGCTCAATCTCTACTCGGCCGGCCTCTCCCTTTTGGGCGCGGGATTCGGCCTCCCCCGATACCAGGCCTCGCTCCTGGTCGGCGTCGCCGGCTTAGCGGTGGCTCTCCTCGGCCGCCGGGAATTCTACCAGCGCTACGAAGGTCTCCTCTTCCTGCTCGCCTACCTGATCTTCCCGCGCCTCCCGATCCTGGTGATCGCTCACCTTGGACCGCGGGTTTCCCGCCTCGCGAGGCTCGACACGGGCTCGATCGGCTTCCTCTGTTGGCTGGGCGGTGTGCTCGCCTCCCTCCCCTGGATCCGCCAAGAGCCTTGGGTCCTCGGAGCCCTGGCGGCCACGCATCCGGAATGGGGCGATCTGGCGTTTCCGGTAGGAAGCGCCGTCTCGGCGCTGCTCTACGTGAGCCTCACGCGGCGGGAGAGGTCGGAGGCCGCCGGCTAACCCGCCAGCGCCCGGAGGCAGTCGGCAAGCACGCGCACCCCGGCTTCGATCGCCGCGGGCGAGGCGTGCTCTTCCGGGCAATGGCTCTTCCCTGCGCGGCAGGGGATAAAGATCATCGCGGTCGGACAGAGCCTGGCCAGGAAAAGGGAGTCGTGATAGGCCCGGCTGATCATTCTGCGGGCGCGCAGGCCGAGCCGATCGGCGCTTGCCAGGATCTGCGCCACCAGCCCCGGATCGCAGGCGGCCGGCGGATCCTCATAGATCCTCTCCCAGGAAAGCTCCAGGCGCCTGCGCCCGGCGATCTCCACGAACGCCTCCCGGATCGCGCTCGCCACCCGCTCCCGCCGCTCCGGATTGATGTCCCGCAGGTCGAGGCCGAGGGAGGCGAAGCCCGCAACCGAGTTGAGAGCCCCCGGGCTCACGGCGATCTGCCCCACCGTGGCGACGGTGTCGGCGGATCCCGACTCCCGAGCGGCGCGCTCGACCGCCAGGATTCCCTCGGCTGCCCCCGCCAGGGCATCCCGCCGATCGGCCAGGAGCAGCGTACCCGCATGGCCGGCTTCCCCGAGCCAACGGATCCGGTAGGCGGCCGGCGCCGCGATCGCCTCGACGGCCCCGATCGCCGCTCCCTCCCGCTCGAGGAGCGGACCCTGCTCGATGTGGAGCTCGACGAAGGCGGCGTAGCGGGGGGGAGCGAGTTCGGCGAGAGGGAGGTGACCTAGGCCCGCGGCCTCGCGCAGCTCGGCAAAGCTCCTCCCCGCTTCATCCCGCAGCGCCGCGAGCTCCTCGGGGCCAATCCGCCCCGCCAGCGCCCGGCTGCCCAGGCAGCTGACCCCGAAGCGGGTCGGCTCTTCGGCGGAGAAGACGACGATTTCGAGGGAGCGCTTCGGCCGGAATCCCGACTCCCGCAGCGCACGGAAAGCCTCAAGAGCCCCCAGGACGCCGACCGTGCCGTCATAGCGGCCCGAATGGGGGACGGCGTCGATGTGGGAGCCGGTCGCCACGGCCAGCGGGCCGGGGTCCTCGCCGAGCCAGCGGGCAAAGAGGTTGCCGACCGCATCCGCCCGGACCTCGAGCCCCGCAGCGCGGAAGCGTCCCTGGAGCCACCGGCGGGCAGCCAGATCCGGGGCGGAGAAGAGCACGCGGGTGACCCCTGGGAACGGGGGGTCGGAGAAGGTCGCCAGCTCGGCGAGCTCCGCCTCGACCCGATCGCAGCGAATCGGGAGAGGGAGAGGACTCACGCGATCTTCCCTTCCCCGCGGCCGTCCTCCAGGGGATGGCGACCCACATCCTTATAATAAAGATAGCGCGCCGGGGTCGGACCGAGGGCCGCGAACCACTGCGGGCAGTAGGGGGCCATCCAGATCGCATCCCCGGCCGCGACCGGATACCACGCATCCTCGAGGCGGTAGATCCCCCGTCCTTCGAGCATGAGCAGCCCGTGCTCCATCACGTGCGCCTCGACGAAGGGGAGGGAGGCGCCCGGACGGAACTCGAAGAGGTTCACCGCCATATCGAAGGAGGGGTCCTCGGGCAGGAAGGTCCGGAGGAGCGCGTCCGGATCGCCGAGGAACGGCAGACCCGCCACCTCCCCGGTCCGCCCGACGAGAAGCGGCGGTTCCGAGATGCCCGGCCGGCGGGCATAGGGCTTCTCGAAGACGACGGCACGGGCGCCGCATGCGCCTGCCCGCAGGCGCCAGGCCATGCCCGGCGGGGTAAAGAAGAAGTCGCCGGCGGCGAGCAGAACCGGTTGTCCCCCCAGCTCCGCCGCGGCTTCTCCCGCGAGCAGGTAGAGGAAGCCCTCGACGCCGGGAAGACCCGATCCGCCCGCCTCGCCCGGCCGGAGGTCGACCAGGAATTGGACGAAGCCCGCCCCCAGCCGGGGGGAAATCAGCACGACGGCGGCCTCGGGCGCAAAGCCCGGCACTCCGCCGCGAACGTGGCCGACCGGGTCGAGCAGCGCGTGCCGCAGGCCGAGCACGGTCCGCGTGCTGCCGGGGGGCGATGGCCTCCCCGCAATGAATTCTTTCCTGACGGTCCCCGCCCTCACGTCTCGGGCTAACCAATAGCAGCTTTCGTGCCGCCAGGCCGGTTCGCCCGCGTGCCGCAGGATCGTTTTCCGGCGACTGCCCGTTTTCGCATGCCAAAGATCTGGAGTACATTCCTCCGATGGCACGCCTCCTGCTTGTCTAAGCGAGCAGAAGAGAAGAACCAGCGGCGGCTTCCGGAAAGAAAGGGGCCGATAGCATCGAATGAGCTTTGCCTTATCGGTCAACGGGATGCGGCGAACGGTCGCGTCGAGCGACCCGGGGGAGACCCTCCTTGACTATGTCCGGTCGCTCGGCTTGACGGGAGCCAAGGAGGGCTGCGCCGAAGGGGAGTGCGGCGCCTGCGCGCTCCTCTGGCTCGAGGAGGAGGGCGGCCGTTCCCGGCTGCGCGCGATCAATAGCTGCCTGGTCCCCCTGGCCGCCGCGGCCGACCGGGAGATCTACACGGTCGAAGCGCTCGCTCAAGGGGAGCGGCTCTGCCCCGCGCAGCAGGCGCTGGCGGAGGAGGGCGGCTCGCAATGCGGCTATTGCACCCCCGGCTTCGTGATCTCGCTCTTCGCCGAGCAGAGCGACCGGAAAGGCGGCCCGGCCGCGCTCGACGCGCTTTCGGGCAATCTCTGCCGCTGCACCGGTTATCGGCCGATCCGGGATGCGGCCCTCCGGCTTCCCCCGCTCGGCCCCGAGCATCCTCTCTTCCGCCGGCTTTCGCAACCGGCGCCTCGGCTCGCTCCGCTCTCCTGGCAATCGGGCTCCGAGACGTTCCTGCGGCCGACCCGGCTGGAAGGGCTCTGGGAGATCGCCGCCCGCCGTCCGGAGGCGGAGTGGGCGGCCGGGATGACCGACCTTTCGGTCGAGCGCAACCTCCGGTTCCGGCGCTTTCCCTGCCTGGTCAGCTTGGAGGGGATCCCCGAGCTGCGCGGCTTCCGGGAAGGGCCCCAAGGGATCGAGATCGGAGCGGCCCTCTCGCTGCGCGAAGTCGAGGAGCGGCTTGCGGAGACCCCCAATCCGCCGCCCGGACTGCGGGAGTGGTTCCCCCTGTTCGCCTCCCCGCTGATCCGGAACCGGGCGACCCTGGGGGGCAATCTGGCGACCGCTTCCCCGGTGGGAGATGCGGCTCCCCTCCTCCTCGCCCTAGACGCCCGGCTCAGACTCCTCTCCTCCGAAGGGAGCCGCGAGCTTCCCTTGTCGTCGTTTTTCCACGGCTATCGGAAAACGGCCCTCCGCCCCGGGGAGCTGATCGCCTCCGTCCGGATTCCCAAGCCCTACCCTGCGATCGTCCGCTTCTACAAGGTCGCCAAGCGGCCGAGCGACGACATCGCCACGGTCTCCCTGGGTGCCGCCCTTGACCTCGACGCGAACCGCCGGGCCGCGCGGATCCGCTTGGCCTTCGGCGGCGTCGCCGACCGCCCGCTCCGTTCCACGGCGGCGGAGGAGGCGCTCGCGGGCCGGCCGTGGGAGCTTCCAGCGGTCGAGCGCGCCCGGGAAGCCCTGGCCGGATCCCTTTCCCCGATCGACGACCACCGGGGAAGCGCCGCCTACCGGCTCGCCCTGGCGCAAAACCTCCTGGAGAAGTTCCATTGGCAGACCCGCTTCCTTGCCCCTTGAGCCCGATCGGCCGGCCGCTGCCCCACCAGAGCGCGCTCGACCATGTCACCGGGCGGGCATCCTACACGGACGACTCCGCCGGGCGCTTCCGCGGCCTCCTCCACGCATGGCCGGTCCAAAGCCCCCATGCGCATGCCTGCATCCGGCGCATCGAGAGGAAGGAAGCCCTTGCGCTCCCCGGGGTCGCAGCCGTCTTGACCGCGGCCGACATCCCCGGAGAGAACGACACGAGCTCAGGCGCCGGCGATGAGCCGCTCTTGCCGGCCACGGAGGTCTTCTACCACGGCCAGCCGGTTGCTTGGGTCCTGGCGGAGAGCCCGGAGGCCGCCCGGCGGGGAGCGGAGGCCGTTTCGGTGGAGTACGAGCCGCTCCCCGGCTTGGTCGGGCTCGAGGAGGCGATCGCGGCCCAAAGCTGGCTGGCCGGGCCGTTCCGGATCGTCCGCGGCGACTTCCGGTGCGCCTGGGAAGCGAGCTCCCACCGGGCGGAGGGCTCCCTCGCGATGGGGGGCCAAGAGCACTTCTACCTCGAGACCCAGGCGGCCTTGGCTTGGGAGGATGCCGACGGGGGTCTGATCGTCCGCAGCTCGACCCAGGATCCGAGCCAGACGCAGGAAATCGTCGCCCGCGTGCTCGGCCTTCCCCGGCACCGGGTCGTCGTCGAGTGTTCGCGGATGGGCGGAGCCTTCGGCGGCAAGGAGGTCCAGGCGTCTCCCTACGCCGCGATCGCGGCCCTGGGGTGCCGCCGGACCGGCCGGCCGGTCCGCGTCCGGCTTCCTCGGGCCCTGGACATGGTCCTCACCGGAAAGCGCCATCCCTTTCTGGGCCGATACCGGGCCGGCTTTACGGCGGAAGGGAAGCTGCTGGCCCTCCAGGCCGAGCTTTTCGCCGACGGCGGCTGGTGCCGGGACCTCTCGGCGGGCGTCCTCTGGCGCGCGCTGCTCCATCTCGATAACGCCTACTGGATTCCCGCGATCGAGGCGACAGGCTTCGTCTGCCGGACCCATAAGACCTCGCAGACCGCCTTCCGCGGCTTCGGCGGCCCGCAGGGGGCGGCGCTCATCGAGGAGGTTCTCACCCACATCGCCCAGGCCCTCGATCTGCCTCCCGCGCTGGTCCGCAAGCGCAACCTCTATCGGCCCGGGCAGACGACTCCTTACGGCCAGACGGTCCGCGAGGCCGAATCGCTGCACACGCTCTGGGACCGGCTCCTCGAGCAAGCGGGCTACGTCGAGCGGGAGGCCGAGATCGCGGCCGCCAACCGGGCCGACCCCTACAGGAAGCGAGGGATCGCGATCACCCCGGTCAAGTTCGGCATCGCCTTCACCCAGGGCCATTTCAACCAAGCCGGAGCGAGCGTTCTGCTCTACCGGGACGGGAGCGCGCAGGTCCATCACGGAGGCACCGAGATGGGCCAGGGTCTCCAGACGAAGATCCGCCAGATTGCCGCCGCCACCCTGGGCTTGCCCCTCGAGTGGGTCCGGGTGGCGGCTACTCGGACCGACCAGATCCCCAATACCTCGCCGACGGCGGCCTCGAGCGGCTGCGACCTCAACGGCCCCGCCGTGGTCGAAGCCTGCCGTCAGCTTCGGGAGCGCCTCCGGCCGCTCGCGGCCGAGCTCCTGGGCTGTCCGCCCCTCCTCGTCTGCTTCGCGGAGGGTCAGGTCTTCTGTGAATACGAGCCGATCCGCAAGCTCGCCTTCCGCCGGTTGGCCGAAGAGGCGCACCGCCGCAGCATCCCGCTCTTCGCCCAGGGGTTTTACCGGACTCCGGGGCTCTCCTTCGACCCGGAAACCGGCCGGGGCCGCCCCTTCGCCTATTTTGCGATCGGGGCCGCCGTCTCGGAGGTCGAAGTCGACGGTTTTACCGGAGAGTACCGGATTCGGGCGGTCGACATCCTCCACGACGTAGGGTGCTCGATCAACCCGCTGATCGATCGGGGCCAGGTGGAAGGGGCCTTCTTCCAGGGTCTGGGGTGGGTCACCTGCGAAGAGCTCCTCTGGGATCGGCAAGGAAGGCTCCGGACGGCGGGTGCCTCGACCTACAAGCTGCCCTCCTGGAGCGAGCTTCCTCCCCGCTTCGCGGTCCGCTTCTTCTCGAGCGGTGCCGAGAGCCCCGCCATCGGGGGGAGCAAGGCGGCCGGCGAGCCCCCGCTCCTTCTGGCCCTCTCGGTCCGGGAGGCGCTCAAGGCCGCCATCGCCGGCTTCGGCCCGGGTCCGGTCGAGCTCGGGCTTCCCGCCACACCGGAGCGGGTCTATTGGGCGATCGAGGCCGCCCGCCGGAGGGCCCGGGCGGGGCGGCGAGCACGCCCCGCGGCCCGGATCGCCCCGCGGGTCCGCCCGGGAGCCAGGGCGCACCCATGACGACGGCCTGGATCGATCCGCTCCGCGAGCTGCTGCGCAGCCACCCGCGGGTGGTGCTGGTCACCGTCACCGGCGTGCGCGGCCACGCGCCGCAATCGGTCGGCGCCAAGATGGTCGTGACCGAGGAGGAGAGCGTCGGAACGGTCGGCGGCGGCAACCTGGAGATGACCGCCCTTGCGGAGGCCCGGAAAATGCTCGCGAGCCGGGAGGAGATCCCGCGCTCGATCGTGGTGCGGCTGGGGGCGGGAAAGGGGAGTGGGGCGCCCAATGCTGCGGCGGGGAGGTCTCCCTCTTCCTCGAGCCGGTCGCGCGGGACGTGCCGCAAGTGGCGATCTTCGGGCTGGGTCATGTGGGCCGGGCGCTCGCGCAGGTGCTCTCGCTTTTGCCGCTCGAGCTCTTTCTCGTCGATTCCCGGCCCGAGATGCTGCTTCCCGGCCGGCTTCCGCCTTTCGATGCCGCCGCGAACCTCCACTTCTGCCCGGGGCCGATCCCCGAGAAGTGGATCTCCTCCCTGGCGGCGGGAGCTTGCGTGGTGATCCTCACCCACGACCATGCGGAGGATCTGGCGATCCTCGAGGCGGCTCTGGCCCGTCCCGATCTCCGCTACATCGGCCTGATCGGCAGCGAGGCCAAGCGGGCCCGCTTCCGGAAGGAGCTCCGCGATGCGGGCTTCGGGGAGGAGGCTTGGAACCGGGTCACAAGCCCCATCGGAGTTCCGGGGGCCGGAGACAAGAGCCCGGCGGCGATTGCGATCGCCACCGCCGCCCAGCTGCTCCCCCTGCTGGCTCCGCGCGCTCCGGAGACCGGAGCGCCTCCCCCGCGATGAGCCCGCCCATCTCCGATCCGCCGGGAGGCGGCCCGGCCGAGCGGTTCGCTTCGGAGATCCGGTTTTTGGAAGAAGCGGCCCGGCTCGCCGCCGAGAACGTGCTTCGAGCGCACGGAGGCCCCTTCGGCGCGGTCGTGGTCCGCGGGGGAACGATCGTGGGGCGGGGGGTCAACCGGGTGGCCGCCCGGCCCGATCCGACCGCCCACGCGGAAATCGAAGCGATCCGGGACGCAGCCCGGACCATCGGCCGGTTCGATCTGGGGGAATGCGTTCTCTACGCCAGCTGCGACCCCTGCCCGATGTGCTTGGCGGCAGTCTACTGGGCCCGGATCCGGAGAGTCGTTTGCGGCGCTCCCGCCTCTCTGGCGGCGGAAGCGGGCTTCATGGACGTTTCGCTCTGGGCGGAGCTGGCTCTCCCTCCGGAACAACGGCGCTTGGTGGTCGAACACGTCGATCTCCCCGCTTGCCGGGAAGTCTTTGCCCTCTGGAACCGCTCGGAAAAAAAGATCCCCTACTAAACAGAACGGATGGAACCGCAGGCCCCTCTTCCTTCCCGAAGGAGATTTGCACTCGGAACTCATCTTCTCCTCGGAATCGGGCTCGGCGGAGCCTTTCTGCTCGCCCTCGTCGCGTTCGCCTCCCGGCCCGGGGTCGGCTCTTCTCTCCTCTCGCTTTGGATTCCTCTTCTCCTCCGCTGGGCCCACTTGATCTACGGGTTGGCCTGGATCGGGGCCTCATTCTACTTCATCTTCGTCGAGAACAGCCTGGAACGTTTCCCGGCAGAATCCCAGCTCGCGGGCCGACTCTGGACGGTCCACGGCGGAGGGGTCTACCGGCTCGACAAATACCGGACGGCACCCGATCCGCTTCCCGCACCTCTCCACTGGTTCCGCTGGGACGCCTACCTGACCTGGTTGACGGGCTTCGCCTTGCTCGCGTTCTCCTACTACAGCCATCCCGAGGCGACGCTCATCGACCCGCAGGTCGCCCGCCTCTCTCCGGAAAGCGCCGTTCTCTGGAGCTTGGCGATCCTGACCGGAGGCTGGCTCGTCTATTCCGGGCTCTGCGCGACCCCCCTCCTCCACCACCCGCCGCTTTTCGCCCTTTTCTCCTGCCTGCTCCTCGCCGCTCTCTCCTTCGGGCTTACGCACCTCTACAGCGGCCGAGGCGCCTTTCTCCATCTCGGGGCGGTCCTGGGAACCATCATGGCGAGCAATGTCCTCCTTGTGATCATCCCCTCCCAGCGGCGGTTTCTGGAAGCCGCCCGGCGAGGCCAACGGCTGGACCCGGCGCAGGTGGAGCGGACGCACCTCCGCTCTGTCCACAACAACTATCTGGCCTTTCCGGTCCTCTTCACGATGATGAGCGGCCATTTCCCACTTGTCTTCCTGGGCCGCGCGAACTGGCTGGTTCTCTTCTGCCTCCTGCTCGCCGGGGGAACGGTCCGCCACGCGGTCAATCTTCGCCAGAGGCGGAAATCCTGGCTGCCCTGGATCGGCTTCGGGGCAGGGCTCCTGCTCGCCGCGATCTTCTTCGCACAGCCGGCGCCGGTTGCTTCTCCGCTCCGGCCAACTCCTCCTCCCCGGACAGCGACCGGCGCGGAGGTCGAAGCGATTCTTCGTCGACGTTGCGCGGGCTGCCACGCAGAAACGCCCACGCTCGCGCATCTGCCGAGCCCACCGGCGGGAGTGATCCTCGACTCTCTGGGAGGACTCGAGAGAGCGCTCTTGGCTGTCCGGGAGCAGGCGGTCGAGGCCCGGGCGATGCCGCCGGGCAATCTTACCGGGATGACCGAGGAGGAGCGCGCGATCCTCGGCCAGTGGATCCGGGCGCAGGAACAGAGAACCAAAGCAGGGGAATGGAGCCGCCCTTGAAGCAAACGCGAATCGACTGGCGGGCGGAGGCGGAGAGGATCGAGCGGCGGCTCGAGCGCTTGAGCCGGATTTCGGAACGGGAGGATGCGTTGGATCGGCCCCCCTTCACCCCCTCTCTCCGGCGCGCGATGGAGGAGATCTCCCGCTGGATGGTGGAGGCGGAGCTCCTTCCCGCGGTCGATTCCTTCGGCAACCTCCTCGGCCGCCGCCGCCCGCGGGAGAACGGGCAACCCGTCCTGCTCATCGGCTCTCACCTCGATACGGTTCCCAACGGCGGCCGGTTCGATGGGGCGCTCGGAATCCTGTTGGGAATCGCGGCGGCCGGCCTCCTCCGGCCCCGGGCGCGGGAGCTCCCCTTCGCCCTCGAGGTCGTCGCATTCCACGAGGAAGAAGGAGTCCGCTTCCGCTCGGGCTGCCTGGGCAGCCGGGCCTTCCTCGGCCTCTTGGACGAGGAGGATTGGGAGCTGGCCGACACCCGCGGCATCTCCCTCCGAACGGCTCGCGACTCGTTTTCGACGGAGGGGTGGCCCCGGGTCCCGCCCTATCCGCCCGCCGAAATCTTCGGCTACCTCGAGGCGCACATCGAGCAGGGTCCGCAGCTCGAAGCCCTCGGCCTGCCGCTTGGGGTCGTCGCGGGCATCGTCGCGCAGGAGAGGCTGCTGGTTTCCTTCGCGGGGGAGAGCGGCCACGCCGGCTCCGTTCCGATGCATGCGCGCCGCGATGCCCTCTGTGCCGCGGCGGAGTTCGTCGGCTTCGTCGAAGAGTCGGCGCGGCGGGAGCCCGGCGCGGTCGCCACCGTCGGCGAGCTCCACTGCCAGCCGGGAGCCGTCAACGTGATTCCGAAACGGGTCGATCTCTCGGTCGACCTGCGCCATCCCGCCGAAGCCACGTTAGATCGGCTTTCCGCCCGGCTCCGGGAGCGGGCGCGGGAGATCGGGAAGAGCCGGGGGATCGAGGTCGGCTGCCGGCGCACGCAGCGGCTGCCCGCCGCCCGGGCGGATGCGGGCTGGCAGGACCGGCTCGCCTCGGCGGTGGCGGAGATCCAGGGAGAAGCCCCGCGTCTTTGGAGCGGGGCGGGCCACGATGCGGGAGTCCTCGGCCGCTTCGTCCCGATGGGGATGCTCTTCCTCCGCTGCCGCGGCGGGATCAGCCACGATCCGGCGGAGTTTGTCTCCGTGCCCGAGATCGCCTGCGGGCTCGAAGCGATGGTCGGATTCTTGGAGGGTTTCCTTCCGTAGCCGTTTTGGGAGCACGAGGATGGGAGAAGAGTTTGACTGGGTCTTTCGGCAAGCCGCCGTCGTGACGGCCGAGGGCGTAGCCCGGCAGGACCTCGCCGTCCGGGAAGGGCGGGTCGTGGCCGTTGCCGCGACGATCGACGGGAGAGGCCGTCAAGAGGTCGACGGCCAAGGACGCTATCTCTTTCCGGGAGCGATCGACCCGCATGTCCATTTCGACGAGCCCGGCCGGGAGGAATGGGAGGGCATCGCAACGGGCTCCCGCGCGCTGGCCGCCGGCGGCGGCACCCTTTTTTTTGACATGCCGCTTAACTCGTTTCCGCCCACGATCGACGTGGAAAGCCTTCTCCAAAAGAAGCGGGCGGCCGAAGCGGCCTCCGTCACCGACTTCGCCCTCTGGGGTGGCATCGTCCCCGGAAATGAAAAGCAGCGGGAAGGATTGGCGCGGGAGGGGGCGGTCGGCTTCAAGGCCTTTCTCTGCCCGACCGGGACTCCGGAGTTCGGATGGGTCGACGGCCGTACCCTCCGCGAAGGCATGCGACAAGCGGCCGATTTCGATCTCCCGGTCGCGGTCCACGCGGAATCGGAACGAATCGTGACGGAGCTCACCCGGCGCTGGCGGGCGCACGGCGATGGCGGCTGGCGGGACTATCTGGCCTCGCGGCCGCTGGCCGCGGAGGTCGAGGCGGCCCGGGAAGCCCTAGACGCCGCCGGGGAAACCGGTTGTGCGCTCCACCTTGTCCACGTGAGTGCTCCTGAAGTCGTCGAGCTTGCGCAAACGGCGCGCGCCCAGGGAGTCGACGTCACCGTCGAAACCTGTCTCCACTACCTCCTCTTTTGCGACGAGGACATGAGGCGGCTGGGGACGATCGCCAAGTGCGCTCCCCCTCTCCGCAGCCGGCGGCAGTCGCTAGGGCTCTGGCGGGCTCTTCTCGCCGGGGAGATCGACCTGCTCGCCTCCGACCACTCGCCCTGCCCCCCGGCGGCTAAGGCGACCACCGACTTCTTCGCCGCTTGGGGAGGGATCTCCGGCTGCCAGCACCTTCTTCCGCTCCTCCTCGACCGGCTGGCCGCCGAAGGAGACCGAGCCTTCCCGCTCGCCGCCCGACTCTGCGCCTTAGGCAGCGCCCATCGCTTCGGCATTCGGGACAAGGGGGCCATCGCGGTCGGCAACCACGCCGACCTGACCTTGGTGGATCTGCGGGAACCCGAGCCGATTGCGGCCAAGAGTCTTCTCTATCGTCACCGCTTGAGCCCCTATGTTGGACTCCCGAATCGGGTTTTCCCTCTGCTTACCCTGGTACGAGGAGAGGTCGCCTTCTCCTGTCTCGGTCATCCAGTCCGCGCCCGCGGCCGCTTCCTGCCCGGCCCCTGCGGGCTCCGTTAGGGCCTCCCGGGCCGCCGATTGGCACGCTCTCTGCTTTCCGTCCAGCGGATCTCATGAAAATTCTTAGCCCGGTACTGGTGAAGAAGGGTCGGATCGAGATCATCCCGCTCATCGACATCATGGTCTTCCTCATGGCCTGCATGATGATGGTGAACCTGGAGATGATCCGGATGCGCGGCCTCAAGCTCAACCTGCCCACGGCGCAAACCGCCACCCCCGAAAACAAAGCCGACTTCCTCACCGTGTCGATTACCGCGACCGGAGAGGTCTTCCTGGAAAAGGAGGAGATCGAGCGGAGCGCGCTCATCGAGGAGCTCAAGCGCCGCAAGGAGAAGGAGCCCAACCTGCGGATTTACGTCCAGGCCGACATGGACGCGAGGCACGGGGATGTCGTGCGGGTTCTCGACAAGATCCGGGCGGCGGGAATTCAGAAGATCGGCTTCCAGGTCAAGGAGGAAGCGTCCGCCCCGAAGGCTTCCGCCGGTCCGGCGCCGGCGACCCACCCATGAGCATAGAAGGGAGGTTTTGGGCAATCACAGGAGCTACGCGATGACATCCCGAACCGAACCACGCCATCCCTCAACGTTTCCCTATCGAATCCTCCGGCACGGCCTCGCCTGCCGGGAGGTCGTCCCGCTCGGCCATATCCCTTATCCGATCGACGAGGGCCTCCGTCTCAAGCGTTGGGCTTGCCTCTGCGTGCTCTTCTTCTTCGGATTGCTGCTGGCCGTCGGCACCCTCGACAAGCATCAATCGATCGTTGATCTGCTCCTCCGCGGGGCGGTGACTCCGGTCGCTTCTCCTCCGCAAGAGGAAGCGACCTCGCCCCCGATCGAAGTCGAGTTCACTCCGCCCCCGCCTCCCGAGCCCAATCCCGAGTTCATCCAACCCAAGCAGCAGCCACTTCCGATTCCTCCTCCGGTGGAGAAGACGCCCGAGCCCAAGCCGGAGCCGCCGAAGCCCACACCTTTGCGCGTGTCCAAGAAGCCCGCCCCGATCGCTCCGGTGCATCCGATCCAGCGCTACGCCGCCGCCGCTCCCCGGGTAGGCGACGCAAACACGCCCAAGCCCCCCTACCCCTACGAGGCCGCTATGCGGCGATACCAGGGTACGGTCGAGCTTTCGCTCACGATCCAGCAAGGGAGGCTCCTGGATGTGGAGGTCGTCCGATCCTCGGGCTTCGGCATTCTGGATTCGACGGCCCGTCAGTGGATCCGACAGCACTGGCGCTTGCCCGCCAACCTTTCCGGCACCTACACGATCCCGATTATCTACCGGCTCCAGTAGCCGGTGAACGGCCTCTCGATGACAACCGCAACCCAGGAGAATCGATGATCCTCGCCAATATCGTCCTCAACACCTTCTCCCGCGGAGGCCCGATCATGTGGCCGCTGCTCTTGGTCGCGATCGTCGCGATCGTGACCGTGCTTGAACGGATCTTCTGGTGGTCGATGATCCGGCTCCGCCGCCAGCAGAGTAAGGTTTCCGAGGTCTACAGCCTTCTCAAGAACGGCCGGATCGAGGAGGCGGCCAAGCTCGCGCGGGCCTCGAAGGATCCGGTCATGAAGATGATCTGGTGGGGGCTCAACCATCACGAGACTTCGTTGCAGAACGCTCTCCAGGTGGCTGCGGGCTTCGAGCTCAAGCAAGCCGGCCGGGGACTCGCGGTCTTGGACACAATCGTCACCCTCGGCCCCCTTCTGGGGCTTCTGGGAACGGTAACCGGCATCATGAATGCCTTCCACTTCGTGGGGAATGAGGAGCTGGCGGCGGTCAAGGTCAGCGGAGGAATCGCAGAGGCCCTGATCGCCACCGCCACCGGCCTGGCGCTGGCGATCTTCGCGCTCATCCCCTATAACTACTTCGGCCGCAAGCTGGCCAATCTCCAGTTCGACCTCGAGACCGCCGCGACCAACGTCGAGCTCCTCCTCCAAAGCCGCGGCCGGGAGATCCGCCTCGGACCGCCGACCGCCCGGTATGCGGAAGCTGCCTCCCCGGAACGATGAGGGATCGACAGACGGTTTCGGCTCCTATCGACCGGCTGCCGCCGGATCCGGCGATCGTCGCGCTTGTCCTTTTCCGCCATTTCCGCCGCAAGCCGGCGAGCTTCCCGTTGGCCACCGAAGCCGCCGCAACCTACGGAGAACCGCCGTTGTCGAGCTGGGGCCGAAAGATGCACCTCGGCCGGCCCGCCGGCCTGTATACACCCTTCCGCGTTTTCGGGCTGCCCGCTCTGCAAGTATCCGGAAGAACGCGGGATCGGCAGCCGGTGCGGCGACGGAGGTTCCCCGTTGCCGCCCCGGGGATGACCCTCTCCCTCCTTCTTCTGCTCCTTCCGGTAGCGAGCACCGATCTCCACGGGGAAGAAGAGCCCAAGGAGCATCCGGATGCGGGATTGCCCGAAGAGCGGCAGTTTCCCGCTCCGGTGGAGCCGCCCGATGCGGCCCCGCCGCAAGCCGAGGATCCGAAGCCTATACCCGTCAAAACGGGGATGGCACGAGTCCAAAGGGCGTTCCGCTCGAGCCCCCCGGATAGGACATGGAAGAGGATCACCAGGTAGAGGGGCTTGCCTGGCGCCCCGGCGTTCCGGCAAGCGATGCCCATGGCCGGAGGGATGAGGACGCGGGCGTTTGGAAGCGGGCCTCCCCCTCCTTTCCCGCGCCGAAGGCATTTCCTTCCCTCTATCCCTCGCTGGTCGCTTTCTTCGCATGGACGTTCGCGGTCTATGATTTTTTGCTCTTCGGCCTGCTCTTGCCCGTGCTGGCCACGGAATTCGGCTGGTCCCCCGCGCAAAGTGTCTCGATCGCGTTCCGGGTTGCCATCGCAAGCTTCCTCTGCTCGCTCCTGGTCGGCCCGATCGCGGACCGGTTCGGCCGGCGCAACGCGCTCGTCATCACGGTCGGCGGAGCCGCCTTGAGCTCCGCCCTGACAGCACTGGCGGCCGGCCCCCTCTCCCTGATTTTCGCGCGAGCGCTCTCGGGCCTCGGCTATTCCGAACAGGCGGTCAACACGGTCTATCTTTCGGAGCTGGAACCGGCAGGGAGACGGGGCAGAATCTACGGCTTCGTGCAAGGAGGCTGGCCGATCGGCCAGCTCTTGGCCACCGGGGCGACGGGGCTGCTCCTTCCTCTGGTTGGCTGGCGCGGAGTTTTTTTCGTCGCCAGCTTTCCCGCCCTCGCCGTCTTGCTCGCCCGCCTCTGGCTCCCCGAGAGCCCCCACTTCCGCAAGCTCCAGCGATTCCGCCGGCTCCTTCGCCATCGGGCCCCGGAGGTGGCGGCCCGCTATGCGCAGCGCAACGGCATCGATGCGGAAAAATCCCGGCAGATCTCTCTCATCCAACTCCTGGGACCGGATCTGCGCTTCCACTTTCTGTTCCTGGTGTGCGCCTTCTTCTTCAACTGGTTCGCGGGACAGATCTTCACGGTATTGGCGACCACGGTCTTCACCCAAGCCAAGGGATTGTCCTATAACGAGGCGCTCTATGCCTTCGGGGCGGGAAGTGCCGCCGCCTACGTCGGTTATGTCTTCCACGGATATTTAGGAGACCTCGCCGGCCGGCGGGAGACGGTGGCGATTGCTTGGATCGCCTCGGCGCTCGCCTACGCCGCGCTCCTCTTCTTCGCTCGGGGGTTTTGGCCCGTGGCCTCGCTCTATGCGATCGCCGACTTCTTGAGGGCCGGAGCGTATTCAGCCCTCTTCACATACATCGCCGAGTCGTTCCCGACCCGGGTTCGAGGCAACGCCACAGCCCTGATCAACGCCATCGGCCCCCTAGGGGCGATCGCCAGCTCCTCGCTCTTCAGCCTCGCCCTCGGTCAGGGGATGAGCGGGGTCTGGGCGAGCTTCTGGATCGGGGCTCTCCCGGCTCTTCTCTCGGGTCTATTCCTATTAGGCTGCCGGAGCATCCCTCCCGGCTTGGCGCTCGAGGCCATTTCGCGGTAGGAAACCGACCTCGGGAAAAAAATTCCCGTGCCTGCGCCACGGCGCTTGGACATTCTTTCTCCGCGCCGCGGGAGGCCTTCATGAATCGGAACCCGGAATCCCTGCCTCTGCTCACGATGGCGGCTTTGGGCGTCGTCTTCGGGGATATCGGGACCAGCCCCCTCTATACGCTCGGCGCGTGCCTGGCCGCGACCTCTCTGCCCGCGGACACCGGAAACCTCCTGGGGATTCTCTCGCTCCTCTTCTGGACCCTGATGCTGGTCGTGAGTGTGAAGTACGCCGGGATCGTCATGCGGGCGGACAACCATGGCGAAGGCGGGGTCATGGCGTTGACCGCGCTGGCTTCCCGCGCGGCCCGGAGGAGCGGACGAATCTCCCGAAGGATCCTGGCCCTCGGGCTGCTGGGCGCGGCTCTCTTTTACGGCGACGGGGTCATCACGCCGGCCATCTCGGTCCTGTCCGCCGTCGAAGGGATCGGCGTCGCCTCGCCGGCCGGAAAGGCCTGGATCCTTCCGCTGGCCTTGGGAATCCTCATCGGGCTCTTCTCCGTCCAGAGCCGCGGCACTACGGCCGTCGCCCACCTTTTCGGGCCCGCCATGGCGATCTGGTTTTTCCTCCTCTTCGCCTCCGGCCTCCGCTGGGTCCTTGCCGATCCTCGGATCCTGCTCGCCCTCAACCCCTGGTTCGGCCTCCGTTTCCTCGCCACGCACGGGCCGGGGGGATTCCTCGTCCTCGGAGGGGTCGTCCTCGCCGTCACCGGCGCAGAAGCCCTGTACGCCGATATCGGCCACTTCGGTTCCCGGCCGATTCGCGCCGCTTGGTTCGCCGTGGTCCTGCCCGCCTTGACGATGAACTACCTCGGCCAGGGCGCGCTGCTCGATCGGAATCCCGGCGCGATCCGGAATCCTTTCTTCCAGCTCTTTCCCCCATGGGCAACGCTGCCTATGGTCGCGGTTTCGGGCGTCGCCACGGTGATCGCCTCGCAAGCGGTAATCTCCGGAGCCTACTCCGCCACGCACCAAGCCCTCCTCCTCGGCTACCTGCCCCGCATGAAGGTCGTGCACACCTCGGAGGCCCAGCGAGGACAAGTCTACCTGCCCGCCCTTAACTGGCTCTTGCTGGGGGCGGTCGTCGCCGTGGTCCTCGGATTCCGGTCCTCCGCCGCCCTCAGCTCCGCCTACGGGACGGCCGTCACCGGCACGATGCTGGTCACGACACTGCTGATCGTCTTCGTCGCCCGCCGGTCCTGGAAATGGCCGCTCTGGGGCGCGGGCCTCTTCCTTGGCTGCTTTCTCCTGCTCGACGGCGCATTCTTCGGCGCCAATCTCATGAAATTCCGGGAAGGGGGATGGTTCCCTCTGGCGATCGGCCTGCTCGTCTTTGTGCTGATGTCCACCTGGCATCGGGAGCGAGAGATCCTCACCCGCCGGCTCTACCCGGAAACGCTCCGGATCGAGGGCTTCCTCGATTCGCTCGCGCCGGGCTCGCCCATCCGGGTTCCCGGCACCGCCGTCTACCTCACCTCCGGAGCGCACGGCCTTCCCCACGCCCTCCAGCAGAATCTGGCCCACAACAAGGTCCTCCACGAGCAGGTCATCCTTCTGACGGTGCTCTTCGAGGAGGCGCCGCGCCTCCCTCCCTCGGAACGAGTGGCGCTCCAAAAATATCCGAAGGGATTCGTCCGCCTGATCGCCCGCTACGGGTTCATGGAGCAGCCCAACATCCAAGAGCTGCTGGATGCCTGCGTCCGGCAAGGCCTGCTCCCCCCTCTGCCGGATGTCACCTTCTTCCTCTCCCGGCAGCGGGTGATTCCCACGGAGAAGATGGGCATCGATTTCTGGAGGGAACGCCTTTTTGCCTCGATGCTCCGGCTCTCCACGGGCGGCGGCGACTTTTTCGGCCTCCCCCCGGCACGCGTCATGGAGCTGGGGAACGTAGTCGAGCTTTCGCCGGGGAAGCCCCGTCCCCGCAAACGGCGACCCGCCTGAAGGGGTTGCGCGCCGGGGCCTCACCCGGCGGATCGGGGCGAGGCTCCCGCGCTCCCCGCCACTCCCTCATGGAGGGCCACCACCCCGCCGGTCCATCGTTGAAAGCGGACCCCGGCGAAGCCGGCGCGCGCCATCTCCTCGGCGAGCTCCTCCGCGCCGGGGAAGGCAGCGATCGACGAGGCGAGATAGCGATAGGCTTCGCGGGGGGCGCCGAAGAGACGGGCGATTTCCGGCAGGATCCGCTGAAGATAGAAAAAGTAGGCGGGGGCGAGCCAGGCCCGCGGGCGGGAAAACTCGAGGATGAAGACGCTTCCTCCCGGACGGAGGACGCGCCGCATCTCGGCCAGGCCTCGGAGGCGGTCGGCGAAGTTGCGCAGCCCGAAGGCGACGGTCACGACATCGAAGCTCCCGTCCGGAAAGGGGAGGTTCAAGGCGTCGGCCTGGAGCAGGCGCCGGAGGCCCTTGGCACGGGCGACAGCGAGCATCGAGGGGGAGAGATCGACGCCCCAGGTCTCCTCGAGGGTCGGAATCCGCCGCTCGAGGAGCCGCAGCAGGTCTCCGCTGCCGGTGGCCAGATCGAGAAGCCGCTTGGGGCTCCGCCGGGCGACCGCGGATGCGACCTTTTCCCGCCACCGCCAATCGCTCCCGCCGCTCAGAAGGTGGTTGAGGAAATCGTAGCGCGGAGCCACCGAATCGAAAAGCTCTCCGATGGAGGAGGCCGCCGATCGCCGGCCCTCCTCCCCGGAAGGCGGGCCGGGCCGAGGAGCGGGGGAAGTGGGGGCCATGGACGAGGGTTCCCGGACGGAGGCATGCTGGCGCACCGGATTCCCGAGCGCAAGCGAAGAGAAGGGGGAGGCCCGCACGCGAAAGACGTTGGAGTTCGGTTCCGGCCCTATGATATGTTGGGCTTGCGTATGGAAGTTCGAGCGGATCTCCACTGCCATTCCCGCTTTTCGAGCGACGGGGTCTCCCCTCCGGAAGAGCTGATCCGCGTCGCACGGAAAAAGGGGCTCAATGTGATCGCGCTGACCGATCACAACAGCTGCGCGGGCGTGGACGATCTCGAAGCGAAGGGTCTGCTGCGGCGGGACGGCAAGCCGGTCGACGGCTTCCTGGTCATTCCCGGCCAGGAAATCAGCACCCACGAAGGCCACCTCTTGGCGCTGGGGCTGCGGCTGCCCGACCTCCACGGCATCGCCGCCGCCGATGCGGCCTCGCTGATCCGCAGCCAAGGGGGATTCTCGATCGCGCCGCATCCCTTCGACTATTTTCGCGCCGGCATCCGGAGCCGGACGCTCGACACCCTCCCCGTGGACGCGATCGAGGTGTTCAACGCGGCGGCCACGCTGCGCCGGAGCAACCGGCAGGCCTTCCGCTACGCCAAGGAACGGGGGCTCCCGATGGTGGCGGCCAGCGACGCGCACGAAGCCGAGGCGGTCGGAACCGCCTACGTGATCCTGGAGGTCGAGGAGTTCTCGGTCGGCGGGGTCTTCGCCGCCCTGCGCCGGAGGTCGGCCAGGCTCGAAGAGCACTACATCAAGGCGCAAGAGGCCTTCCGAAAGACCTGGCACAACGTCTTCCGCTTGCGCCACCGCGGCTTCTCCGCCTCTCCCAAGGGGGCCGAATGAAGGCCGCGCTGATCTCCGTATCCGACAAGGCCGGGATCCTCCCCTTGGCGCGGGCTCTGGTCGATGTCGGCCTGACCATCCTCTCGACCGGGAGGACGGCGGCCGCCCTCCGGAACGCCCGCATCCCGGTTCAAGACGTCGGGGAGCTCACGGGCTTCCCCGAGCTGCTGGGCGGCCGGGTGAAGACTCTCCATCCCAAGATCCACGGAGGCATCCTCTGGCTGCGCGGCAACGAGGAGCACGAGCGGCAGAGGCGGGATTTCGGCCTGCCCGAGATCCGCTTCGTCGCGGTCACCTTCTATCCCTTCGACGAAACGATTCGGAAGCCGGGCGTGTCGACCGAAGAGGCGATCGAGCAGATCGACATCGGAGGCTGCGCCCTGGTCCGGAGCGCGGCCAAGAATTACCGGGATGTGACGGTCTTGGTCGATCCCCAGGATTACCCGGAAGTCATCCGGGAGCTTTCCCAGTCGGGAGAAACAAGCCTCGAGCTACGACAGCGCTTGGCCGTCAAGGCCTTCGCCCGGGTTTCCGCGTACGACGCCGTGATCGCCGGCTATCTGCAGAAGTGCTTCGGCATCGCGGAGCTACCCTCCGTCTGGAGCTTGCCGCTCCTCGACGGGCAAGGGCTCCGGTACGGGGAAAACCCCCACCAGCGGGCCATGCTCTACGGAGAGTTCTGGCGGCACTTCCAGCAGCTGCACGGGAAGGAGCTTTCCTACAACAATCTGCTCGATATCGACAGCGGTGTCGGCCTGCTGGCCGATTTTTCGGAGCGCCCCACGGTGGCCGTGCTCAAGCATAACACCCCTTGCGGAATCGGCTCGGCGGCAACGCTGCGCGAGGCATGGGAAAAAGCTCTGGCTACCGACCGGGAGGCCCCCTTCGGCGGGGTGGTCGCGGTCAATCGCCCGGTCGATCTCCCCCTGGCCGAAGCCCTCTCGGAGATTTTCACCGAGGTGGTCTTGGCGCCGGGATTCCAGCCGGAAGCGCTCGCGCTCTTGCAGAAAAAGAAGAACCTGCGGCTGCTGTGCGCCGACTTCGCCCGGCTTCCGAGCCCCCTCTTCTCGGTCCGGTCGGTGGTCGGCGATTCGATCCTCGCGCAGGAGCCGGACTCCGCCCCCCTAGAGTCGGAACCCAGGCGGGTCGTCAGCCGTCGCTCTCCGACTCCGGAGGAGCGGGCGGCGATGGAGTTCGCCTGGCGGGTCTGCAAGCACGTCCGCTCCAACGCGATCGTCTTCGGGAGGGAGGATCGCACCCTGGCGATCGGCGCGGGCCAGATGTCCCGGGTCGACGCGGTGCGGGTGGCGATCGCCAAGGCGAAGCACGCGGGCCTCTCGCTCGCGGGAAGCGTGGTCGCCTCCGACGCCTATTTTCCCTTCCCCGATTCGGTCGTCCTCGCCGCCGAGGCTGGAGCGTCCGCCGTTATCCAACCGGGGGGAAGCATCCGGGACGCGGAGGTGATCGCGGCCGCCGACGAGCGCGGGCTGGCGGTCGTCTTCACCGGCCGACGTCACTTCCGCCATTAAGCGGGCCTGCTAGCTGAGCTCAACCTTCCAGCAGTCTACGTCGAGGAAGCGCCGCCAAAGCTCGGGGACGTCCGCCGATTCCGGGGCGATCAGGGGGCGCCACCGGGGACGGCGGGGCTTCCGCAGGAGCCGCATTCCCGCCTCCTGCGGCGTCCGGTTCCCCTTGCGGCTGTTGCACCAGATGCAGGAACAGACGATATTCTCCCAAACGGTCCTTCCGCCCCGCTCGCGCGGAATGACGTGATCGAGGTTGAGGAAACGGTTGTCGAAGCGCTGACCACAATATTGGCACGTGTGGTTGTCCCGTTCAAAAACGTTATGGCGGGTGAACTTGACCTCTTTGCTGGGAAGCCTTTCGAAGAGGAGAAGGAGGATGACGCGGGGAATCCGGATCCGTGCGGAGACCGTGTGCACGATGTCCTCCCCCTTGTAGTCCCGGGACTGCTCGGCCCACCGGGCGAAATCCAGAGAATACAAATCGCTGTCCTCCGCATGCACCACATGCGCATGCCCTTGATAAAGAAGACCGAAGGCGCGCCTGGCGGAGCAGAGGTTTACCGCCTGCCAGAGCCGATTGAGAACAAGGACCGGTCTTTCCAGGGCCGACATCGACCTATCGCTCTTTTGTGCTATCGGGGGGAGAGAGACGTGTCAAGCCGCAAGTGCAAGGCGCCTTTCGCACTTGCTTGGAAGGAGGCCATCTGAAAGAGTGCCATTTCGCCGCCATAGCCAGCGTCATGCCGGATGGTTGTTGGCATGGGGTCGCGGATCGGGCCGTTCTTCGGGATCGACTCGCGCTCGGACGGCGAGATCGGGAAAAAGGGACCGGCGATCGGTAGATTGCTTGAGGAGGCGATCGAACGTGGAATTCTGTGCCCTGGAGCACTCTTGCGGAGCGGGCGTCGCCCGGAAGAGATGAAGAGGCTCTTGGTATGGCTCCTGGTCCGCATGGTGCGGTTGGCCGCCGGGCGGCCCGGTCCGGTGCTTTCCCTCGCCGCGGTCCTGACCGGACTTTCGGCCTGGGTGGTGGCGACGCGTCTGCAGGTCATCAACGATACCAATGCGCTGATCCGCTCGGATTCTCCGATCCACCGCAACTACCTCGCCTACCGGCGGGAGTTCGGCGCGGCCGAGGAATACCTGATCACGATCCGCTCTCCCGACCCGGAGATGAACCGGCGGGCGGCGCAGGCGGTCGGGGAGCAGCTAAAGAGGCTCGAGCCGCTGGTCCGTGAGGTGACCTACCGGTTCGATTTTTCAGGCTTGGAAAGGAAGGTCCTCCTCTTCCTGGAGCTCGACGAGCTGGCCAAGATCGAGGCGGAGGTCGACGGCTACGTCAAGGCGCTGGCAGCCCAGCCCAAGATGAAGCTCAACATCGCCTCGGTGCTTTCGCAGGCCAATGAGAAGTTCCAGGCGAGCTACCTGCGGAAGAAGGAGAACTGGACCGAGTTCAAGCCTTTCATCGACCGGTTCGTCGGGATGCTCAACGACATGGCCGACGCGCTCGCGCAGAACCCGCCTCCGTCGGACGCCGCGGCGAAAGCCAAGGAGAAGGTGCAGGCGGGGAACGTGCCGGATGCCGATCTGGCCCGGCTGCGAGCCGAGGACATCGGCAAGCTGCTCGCGGAGCATGAGTACATCTCGTATGAGGACGGCCATCTCTTCCTGGTGACCGCGGCGCCCGGACCCAACGCGCTCGAAGGTGCCGGCCGCACCGAGACGGTCCGCAAGATCCGGGAGATCCTCAAGTACACGGGTGCGGACTTCCCCGAAGTCTCCTTCGGGCTGACCGGTGAGCCGGTCCTCGACGAGGATCAACTCGAGCAGAGCTCGAAGGACAGCCTCCATGCGGCCGGGCTGGCCCTGGCGCTAGTCGCCCTGCTCTTCGTGCTTAGCTACCGGGCGCTGCGCCGCCCGGGGCTCGGGCTGCTCGTCCTGATCATGGCGCTCCTCTGGTCGCTGGCCTTCGGCGTTCTCGTCGTCGGCCACCTCAACATCATCTCCCAGGCCTTCGTCGCTATGGTGCTCGGCATGGGGATCGATTTCAGCATTCAAATCATGGGCCGATACGAGGAGGAGCTGGCGCACGGCCACTCCGTGGCGGAGGCGCTCGAGATCACCGCCGCCCATACCGGAGTCGCCGTGGTGACCGGAGGCAGCACGACGGCCGCAGCCTTCTTCACGATGTGCTTCAACGACTTTATCGGCCTCCGCGAGTTCGGGATCATCGCCGGCTCCGGCATTCTCTTTTGCCTGGCAGGCAGCCTGTTGGTGCTCCCCGCCGCTTACGCCTGGATCGATCGACGCACCGATCCCGCACGCCTCCGGGAAAACGCCCTCCGATCGCACTGGTCTTCGCCTCCTTGGCTCAACCGGGCCCTCTTCCGCGCGCCGCGGACCGTCCTGCTCCTCGCGCTGCTGGCGACCGCCGGAGGGGCCTGGCTGGCTCCCCGCGTCGGTTTCGATTACAACCTCTTGAACCTCCAGGATCCGACGCTCGAGTCCGTGAAGGAGGAAGAGGCGCTGGTCAACTCTCCGGCCCGCGCTTTTCTCTTCGCCCTTTCGATCGCCGATGACCAGAAGCAGGCCGCCAGCCGGATCGCCGCCTTCGAAGCCCTGCCGACCGTGAGCGAGGTCCACTCGCTCTCGTCGATCCTTCCGGAAAAGCAGGGAGAGAAGCAGGCGATCGTCCGCCGCATCGTCGAGCGGGTCCAGTCGATTCCGATCGATCGCGAGCCGCCGGCCTTCAACGGGCAGCAGGTGCAAAAGGCCGTGGCCGAGCTCCTCGCCAAGTCTCGCGAGGGGTTCGCGGTGGCCAAGCGGTACGTGGCTCTGGCCCAGCAGGCCCGCGATGCGGTCGAGGTCTTCGGCAAGCTGATCCCCGCCCTGGAGCGGCTCGACGCGGTGATGGCGAGCCTCCCCCCGAACGAGCTCAACTCCCGGCTGCGGATCGCCAATCAACGGGTCTTCGGCTCGATGCAGAGCGGGCTCTCCTGGCTCCGGAGCCAGGATGCCACCCGCGGGGTCACGATAGCGGACCTCCCCCCGGAGATCGTTCACCGCTACCTTTCGCCCCACGGCAAGATCCTGATCGAAGTCCTTCCCAAGGAAAACGTCTGGAACCGCGAGGCGGACGTCCGCTTCGTCCGGGAGCTGCGGACCGTCGATCCGAACGTGACGGGAACTCCGGTCCAGAACTACGAATACATCGAGCTGCTCCGATCGAGCTATGTGCAGGCCGCCGAATGGGCGTTCGTCGCCATCGTCATCCTCATCTTCCTCCGTTTTCAGCAGGTGGGCTACAGCCTGCTGGCGATCCTGCCTCTCGGCATGGCCGTTCTCTGGACTCTCGGCGCCATGGCCCTCTTCCACGTGCCGTTCAATCCCGCGAACATCATCACCCTGCCGCTCGCCATCGGGGCGGGGGTGGCCTACGGCATCTACACCGTCGACCGGTTCTGCGAGAGCGGCAATGCCGCGCTCTTTTCCAGCAGCACCGGAAAGGCGATCCTGCTTTCCGGCTTGACAGCGGTCATCGGCTTTGGATCGCTCATGATCAGCTCGTATCGGGGGCTCTTCAGCTTGGGGCTCCTCATGACGATCTCGATCGGCTTCTGCCTGATCGCCAGCCTGGTGGTGCTGCCGCAGGTCTTCTGGCTGGTCTGCCGGCGTCGCGAGGCGAAGGCGGAGTCAGCCGCCGTCCCGCCGCCGGAGGTCGCCCGGTCCGCCGGCGCCGATCTCGAAGCGCTCGCTCAGGAGGCGCGGGAGCGGAACGGAAGCGTGTAAGGCGGAGGCGCGACACGCGGTCAACCCCCGCACCGCCAGACGAAGCGGAGCGGTTTTTCGGCCCACTCCTCCGCGTACGCGACGCCGATCCGCGGCGTGCGCAGGACCTCCTCCTCCGGAACACGGATCCCCGGATCTTCGACCCAGAGGGTGTCGCCGAGCAGGCAGACGCCGTTGTAGGTCAAGTCGATGCCGAAAGCTTCGCAGACTTTGGCCGGACCGTCGGCCCATTGCCGCTCCGGGAACGGCCGCCTTCTCTTTTGCACCAGGGGCTTGCCTTCTTCGATCCGAACTCCGCGGATCAAGACGGCCTGCGGGACTCCCGCCGGGCCCGTCACGAAATTGAGGAGATAGTGCATCCCGTAGCAAAAATAGACGTAGGCCACCCCCCCGGCGCGGAAGAGCATTTCGGTGCGCCGCGTCTTGCGGTTCCCGTACCCGTGGCAGGCCTTGTCCTCCGCCCCGCCGTAGGCCTCGGTCTCGCAGATGATCCCGCTGACCCGGCCTTCCGGCGAGGCGCAGACGAGCCGTTTCCCCAGAAAGAAGCGGGCCCGGTCGGCCGGATCGTCCGAGAGGAAGTCTTCCCGGGTCAGCTTCCGGCCCGCGCTCATGGCTCCCGACCGCTTAACCGATCGCCACGGGGATCGGCCTCCGCCGCTCGAAGCGGACGAGCTGCCGGTAGCCCACTTCCCGGACCAGATCGAGCGCCAGATCGAACCGGTAGCCGACTTCTTCCGGACGGTGGGCGTCGGAGCTGAGGAGGACGGGGATATGACGGCGAAAGGCCATTTCCAGGAAACGCTTCTCCGGGTAGATCTCCTGGGCTTCCTTGCGCAGCCCCGCCGTGCTCACCTCGATGGCGAGCCCCGCGTCGGCAATCGCGTCGACGGCCTCCCGGTAATAGTCCGTCAGGTCACCGGCGGGCCTCCGCCCGAACTTCTTCACTAGGTCAGGATGGGCGAGGAAATCGAAGAGTCCGGAGCGGGCCATCCGGGCGTAGGCGGCGAAATAGAGGCTCCAGATCTCTTCCACCGGCCTCTCTTCCCACTTGGCCAGCTTCGCCGGGTTGTCGATGTCCCAATGGGGCTCTACGTAGTGGACGGAGCCGATCAGGAAATCCCAGTCCGCCTGCCCGGCCAGATAGCGCAGATGCTCCTCGTAGCCCGGCAGGAAGTCGCATTCGAGCCCCAGGCGGATCGGAAAGCCTTTGGACTCGGACTTCGCCTCCTCCACGAGCGCGAGATAGCGCGGCAGCTCGTCCGGCCCCATCCGCCAGTCGTCGAAGGCGGTGGGCATCGGGTTGTGGTCGCTGAATCCCAGCTCGCCCAGGCCGACCTCCCGGGCGCGGCGGATATAGTCCGCCGGCTTCCCGATAGCGTGCCGGCAAAGGGGGGTGTGAACGTGGTAGTCGAAGAGCATGCTTAAGCTAGTGCGAAGCCACGCGGTCGAGCGCGGCGACCGCTTGCGCGAGCTCCGCGTGCGTGTTGTAAAAATGGGGGGAGAAGCGGAGGTACCTCTTGCCCTGCCGGTCCCACCGGAGCGAGACCACGATGTTCTGCTCCTTGAGTCGCTCGGCGGCGGCGGCCAGATCGATCCCATCATGGGTCGCCGTCACGATCCCGGAACGCGCCTCCGCGGGAAACTCTTCGGCCAGCAGGCTCCATCCCCGCTTGCGCAGGCCATCGGCCAGGAAAGCATGCAGAGAGAGAAGCCGCTCCCGGATCGCCTCGATGCCCACTTCCAGCAGGAGCTCCATCGAAGCCCGCATGCCCAGGATACCCAAGGCATAGAGAGCCCCGCATTCGTAGCGCCGCGCACCCGCCACGCACTCGATCTGCGGCTGCGCGATGAAGCCCGGCGAACGGATGTTCCATGCGCCCACGAGGGCCGGCCGGAGGAGATCCTGCCGCTCCTTCCGGACATAAAAGATGCCCGCCCCGAGCGGACCGAGGAGCCACTTGTGAGAATCCGCGCTCAGGAAGTCGCAGCAGGCTGCGTCCATGGGGGCTGCGCCGAGCGATTGAATCCCGTCCAGGCAGAAGAGCACGTCCCGCCGGCGGAGCTCTTCCCCGATCGTCCGATAGTCGAGAAGGTAGCCGGAAAGAAAGTGACAGGAAGCGAGCGCCACCAGGCGTGTCCGCGGCCCGACCGCATCGAGCACCAGCTCCGGGGTGAGTCGGCCCAAGGCGCCGGGCTCGAGCCGGACGAGCTTGACGCCGCGCTCGGCCAGCCGCATCCAGGGGTAGACGTTGGCCGGGTAGTCGTCCGGGTAGAAGACCACCTCGTCTCCCGGCTGGAAGTCGATCCCCTGCGCCACCAGGTTCAGACCGAAGGCGGTCGGTCCGACCAGCGCGACCTCCGACGGATCGACGTGCAGGAGCCGTGCCGCCGTCCGGCGGCATTGGTCGAGCTCTTGGAGAAGCACCTCGGTCTCCTGCTCCTGGCTCGCCCCCTCCTCGGCCGCGCGCCGGATCCGGTCGACGGCCGGCTGCGTGATCGGGGCGACGGCCGCATGGGCCAGAAAGTGCTTCCGCCGGGTCACCGGGAAGAGCTGGGCCCGGAGGTCGGGATCGTTGACGATCTGTTCGACGGTCATGACATCGCCAGGCCGGACGGCAGCTTTTCCCGAATCCGGCCCACCGCTTCGATCACCGCGGCCGCCGCCCGGTCGATCTCTTCCTCGGTCTGATTCCAGCCCAGGGAGAAGCGGACGCTGGAGAAGGCCTCCTGCGGGCTGAGCCCCATCGCCAGGAGAACGCGAGAGGGCCTCGCGCTCCCGGTGCTGCAGGCCGATCCGCCGGAAGCCTGAATGCCTTGGCGGTCGAGATCGAGCAGGAGAGCTTCCGATTCGACGTTCCGGAAGCAGAGATTGGAGGTGTTCGGCACCCGCTTCCCCGGATGGCCGTTGATCCGGACGTCGTCGAGCCCGGCCAGGATCGTCCGCTCGAATCGGTCCCGCAGCGTCCCGACCCGATCCGCGAACGAGCCCACCCGTTCGGCCGCCAGCTCGGCGGCTTTTCCCATGCCGACGATCCCCGGCACGTTTTCGGTGCCCGCGCGCCGTCCGCTCTCCTGGGATCCTCCCCACAGCAGCGGGCGGAAGGGGACGCCGTCGCGCACGTAGAGGACGCCCACTCCCTTGGGGCCGCCGAACTTATGGGCCGACACCGACAGGAAGTCGACCGGGATCCGGGAGAGGTCGATCGCCACTTTGCCGACCGCCTGGACGGCGTCGGTATGGAAGAGCACTCCCCGATCCCGGCAGATTTCCGCTACCTCCCGGATCGGGAAGAGCACTCCCGTCTCGTTGTTAGCGGTCATGACCGAAACGAGCGCCGTCTCCGCGCGGATTGCCCGCGCGACCTCAGCCGGATCGAGAAGCCCGTCGGCGCCCACAGGAACCCAACGGACGCGATAGCCGTCTTTCTCGAGCTCCCGGCACAATCGATAGACGGCCGGATGCTCGACCATGGTCGTCACCAGCTCCCGCTTCCCGGAAGCGCGCAGCGCCGACCAGAGAGCGGCGTTGTCGGACTCGGTGCCCCCGCTCGTGAAGACGATCTCCTCCTCACGACAACCCAAAAGGCGGGCGACGCGCCGGCGGGCCGAGCGGACGGCCTCCTTGGCTTCCTGTCCGAGAGCATAGGCGCTCGAAGGGTTTCCGTAATAGACCGAGAGGAACGGGACCATCTCCCGAACCACCTCCGGAAGCACCGCTGTCGTTGCATTGTTATCCAAGTAGATGGAACGCTTGATCACATTTTGCTCCTAGCCTTCCTGTCCGGGCGGCCGCCTCTTTCCAGAGGCACCACTTTCCGAAGAGAGCCTCGACTTGTCAATTCTCGTTCCCTACGGGATCTCGAGCCGGCTATCCGGCTCCGAGGCCGAAGGCGAGCAATCCGGCGCCGATCCCCACGGCGGCCCAGGCGGTGATCCGCAAGGGAGCCGCATAGGACAGCGGCTCGCAGATCCGGTCCCGGAAAAGGTGGGGGAGGCTCACGAAGAGAATGCCGGCGATCACCCAAAGGTAGGCGAGGAGAACGATCGCGATCTTCCCGGGACGGTCGCTCAGGAAAGCGGCGTCGAGCAGCACGTCGGCTCCGAGCAGCAGGAGAATCGAGAGCCCGCGGACCGACGGGAAGTCGTCGAGCAGCCAGACCGAAAGCGCCCCGAGCGTCAAGCAGGCAAAAAAGAGGACGGAACGGAACCCGGAGTATTCCCCGAGGTCGATCGTGGCGCAGAGGATCGCCGCCCACGCGGTGCCGGCTCCCAGCAGGATCCGGCCGAGGGCGCGGTTTCTCGGGAAGCAGAGCAGAAAGGATCGGGCCCGGTCCGGAAAGAGGAGGGCGAGGGCCCCGGCCAGCGCGTGGAGCAGGCCGAGAGCCATGGCGGTCAGGCTCAAGGAAATGTGATAGATCATAGGCGTTTTACGCCGGCTCCTGCTGGGTGATGCAGTGCAGGCCGCCCAAGCCCCATACGAGGTCGCGGGCGGGCACGGGGATCGCCGGGCGGTCGCGCACCAGCGAGCCGAAAATCTCCCCGGCGGCGACGTCGGCGGGATCGCCGAAAGCCGGGTAGAGGAGAGCCTCGTTGGAAAAGTAGAAGTTCAGGTAGGAAGCCGGCAGCCTCGTCTCCCCCTCGTAAAGCGGCGCGGGCATCGGCAGCGGGACCACGCGCAGCCTTTCGGGACCCTTCTGCGCCTCCGCCTGCAAGCGGGCGAAGTTCTCTTCGAGAGGCGCATGGTTCGGATCCTCGGGGTCCGCGGCGCGCGCCGCGACGATGGTGGACCGATCGACGAACCGGGCGATCTCGTCGACATGCCCGTCGGTGTCGTCCCCCGCGATCTCCCCCTCGAGCCAAATCATCCGATCGGCGCCGAGATAGTCGCGCAGCGCCGCTTCCATCCGCTCCCGGGTCATGCCCGGATTGCGGATCGGATCGAGGAGGCAACGGGTGCCCACGAGAAAAAGCCCCTCGCCATTGGTGTCGATCGCCCCGCCTTCGAGGACGATCCCGGGCTCGAAGCAGCGCATCCCCAGGAACGAGGCCGCCCGCCGGGGCACCAAGTCGTCCAGGTCATAGGGCGGGTACTTCTTCCCCCAGGCGTCATAGCCCCAATCTACGATCGCCGTCTCCTTCCGGTTCTGCACGAAGAGCGGTCCGTGATCCCGGCACCAGGGCTCGTAGGCGGGGTTCTCGTAGAGGAGGACCCGGCTGCCGACCGCAATCCCCCGGGATTCAAGGAGCTCCCGGACCGACTCCCGCTGCTGCCGCGAAAAACAGTTGACCCGAACGATTTCTCCCGAGGACAGCCGCTGCACCAGATCGGCCCAAAAGGAGGCCATGATCCTCTCCTTCCCCGGGAAGCTGATCCCGTCCTCGCGCGGCCATGTGAGCCAAGTCGCGCGGTGCCGACTCCATTCGGCCGGCATCCGAAAACCGAAAGTCCGCGGAAGGGACTCCGGCCATCCCTCCCGGGGCTCGGAACGGTTCGCGTCCAGGACCTCTCTCGTACTCACCCCAGGTAGCGCGCCGCGATCCCTCCGTACGCATCCACACGGCGATCGCGAAGGAAGGGCCAGTGGATGCGCACTTCTTCAATCAAGCCCAGATCGAGGTCGGCCAGCAGGACCTCTTCCTCCGCCGAGGCTTCCGCGATCACCCGTCCCATCGGATCGGCCACGAAGCTGCGGCCCCAAAACTCGATCGCCCGCCCGCCCGGGCCTTTCTCGACCCCGACACGATTGACGGCGGCGACAAAACAGCCGTTGGCGATGGCATGGCTTCGCTGGATCGTCCTCCAGGCGTCGGCTTGCGCGGCCCCTTCGCTCTCCTTCTCGTGAGGATGCCAGCCGATCGCCGTCGGGTAGAAGAGGATCTCCGCCCCTTGCAACGCGGTCAGCCGGGCCGCCTCGGGGTACCATTGATCCCAGCAGACGAGCACGCCCAGACGCCCTGCCGAGGTGGACCAGACCCGGAAGCCGAGATCCCCGGGAGCAAAATAGTATTTTTCGTAATATCCGGGATCGTCCGGAATGTGCATTTTCCGGTAGCAGCCGAGCAGCTCCCCGGCCGCGTCAATCACCACCGCCGTGTTATGGAAGAGGCCGGGGGCGCGCCGCTCGAAAAAGGAGCCGATGACGACCGCCTCGGCCTTCCGCGCCTGATCCTGCAGGAAGCGGACGGTCGGCCCGTCGATCTCCTCCGCCCACCGGAAGGCCGCCACGCTTTCTTCCTGGCAGAAGTAGGGTGTGGCAAAGAGCTCCTGCGTGCAGATCACTTCCGCCCCCTGCTCCGCCGCTTTGCGGAAGAGCCGATCCTGCCGCCGGAGGTTGGCGTCGCGATCCGGTTCCGCCTCGGCCTGGACAAGCGCTACCCGCACTCGGTGCGGGCCCGGCATCGTTTTTCGGAGCATCTTGCGAGGGATCTCAAGGAATAGATTGCCTTCTCATGCTTGATTTTCCATGGGCCCGCCAAGCCCTTTTTTTTCACCCGAAAGCCCGATCCGCATTCTGCGCTTGGAAGGGGATGCGGGCGGTGGTTCACTCCCTTCCGGCGATGGGAACAGGGACAAAGCGGCTGGCTCTTTTCTGCCTCTGGACCCTTCCGCTTCTTCCCTTGGCCGGATGCGCGAACCTCAGCCCCATTCCCGAACCCCTGCGCAAGAAGGCCGCGGGCCAGCCCCTTCTTTCGCAGATCGCGGCCGATCCGGCCGCCTATCAGGGACGAATCGTCATCTTCGGGGGCCGGATCATCGAGAGCCACGTTTACGAGAAAGGAAGCATCGTGCTCATTTCCCAGCGGCCGCTCTCCCGGCACGACCGGCCGGCCCGCACGGCGGAATCGGGCGGCCGCATCCTCGTCGAATATCGGGGCCGCCTCGACCCGGCCGTGTACAGCCCCGGCAAGAGAATTACCGTGGCCGGGCGGGTGCTCGCCGGTCCTCCGCTCAGGCGCGGCCCGACCATCCGGATCGAAGGGATATACTTCTGCCTCTGGCCTCATGAGCCGAAGGCCGTCGAGGAGGAGCAGCAGCAGGGGCTCGCCGCCGCCGGTGCGCTCGACGAATACGGAGCGACCGAGCAATACTGGAATTCCGTCGGCTGGGAACCGACGGTCACGATGGGGACCGAGGGCTGGTGGTAGCCGCAGGCGGCCGGAAACCCTTGCCGGTCCACTCCTCCTGTTCGCACAAAGCGCGGGCCGCCGCCTCGCGAAGGCTTCGCAGAGCCGGGCCCAGTCCCTCGGCCACCTCGGTAGCCAATATCCCCTCCTCCACACCCCGACTCCGGAGGAGCAGGTCGGCGGCGCGCCCATGAAGCCAGACTCCGAGCTTGGCCGCCTCCCAGGGAGGGATTCCCTGCGCGACCAGCCCGGCCAGTACGCCCAGGAGGGTGTCTCCTGATCCCCCGGCGGCCAGACCGGGATTGCCGGTAGTGTTGTACCAGAGGGGCTCTCCCTTCCGGGCGACGAGCGTCCGGGTGCCCTTGAGGATGAGGGTCGCCGGAACCCGCTCCACAAACTCGCGCGCCGCTTCTTCTCTCTGCGCATCGGGAATCTCCCGGCCGAGAAGGCGGCGCAACTCCCCGGGGTGGGGGGTGAGGACCGCCGGAAAGCGGAATCGCTCAAAAAGCGCAGGATTTCTCGCCAGGAGGGTGAGGGCGTCGGCATCGAAGATCATCGGAGGCCCGCCCCGTTCGACCAGATCCGCGAGAAGCTCTTCGGCCGCTCGATCCAACCCAAGGCCTGGCCCGATCGCGATGACGGTCGCCCGGCTGCGGTTCGCGGAGAAGAGCTCAAGGTCCGAGATCGGGAAGACCATCGTCTCCGGCGGGCACCGGGAGGCGACGATCGGGTAAATTTCCTCCCGGACCCCGAGGTTCACCAGTCCGGCGCCGACCCGGTGAGCGGCCTGTGCGGCCAGGACGGCGGCTCCGCTGAATCCGCGGGACCCTCCGACAAGGAGGACCCGGCCGAAACGGCCCTTGTGGCAGTGGGCGCTCCGCCTCGGGAGCCAGGGCGCCAGCTCCTCGGGAACGATCGCCTGGCTCCCGGCGCCCTCCGGACGCTCCGAAAAGATCGGCACCACCTCGATCCGGCCGACGAAGCGGGAAAGTCCTTCCCGGAAGAGGAACTCCTTGCCGTAGCCGATCGTCAGCGTGAGGTCGGCTTCGACCGCCGTGGAAGCCGCATCCGCCCCTTCCCAAAGACCCGATGGGGTGTCCACGGCGACCGTTCGGAAAAACCGCCTGGCTCGCTCGCGGTTGCAAGCGGAGACGAGGTCGGCCAGAGTCCCACGGAGCTCTCCGCTCATCCCGATGCCCAATAGGGCGTCGATCACGACGTCGGCCTCCCGCCACGGAGGGGACCCTCCCGACGCAATGCGCCCCCCCTGGCGCTCCCATTCCTCCAGCTTCCGGGCACAGAGTGCCCCGAGCTTCGTCCGTTCCGCAGAGAGAAATACGGCCACCTCCCAGCCGGCTCGGGCCAGCGTCCGGGCGATGACCAGACCGTCGCCCCCGTTGTTTCCCCGCCCGATCAGGGCCAGCGCCCGCCGCTTTCCGGGAAAGGCTTCGAGAATCCGCTCGGCGCATCCTTTCCCGGCCCGCTCCATCAGCTCTTCCTGCGAGACGCCGCGCGACATCTCCCGTTCCTCGAGATCCCGGATCGCACCGGTGGAAAGGATGATCATGGTTCCTGTTGACTATCGCCGGGCGACCGCCGAGCACAAGCGGGAAACGCTCCCCACCGCCCGCCAGCCGCGACGGTCAGCCCGGGTGGATGCTTGCACCCTTCGGCGCTCTCCCCTATGGTGGCTGCAGAAGCAGACGGCGGCCGTAGCTCAATGGTAGAGCTCCAGATTGTGGTTCTGGCTGTTGCGGGTTCGAGTCCCGTCGGCCGCCCCGACACGCGCCCGGGACGCGCTATCCGGCTCCGGGCTTCGGCCGGTCCGCCGTTGCCAGGAGATGAGGGTAGGCTTCCGCCCAGGCTTCCGGCACCGCCCGGGGGCGGCCGTCGGCGAGGCGCACCGTGACGAGGGTCTGGCGGCAACGCACGAGCACGGCCGGCTCCCCTTCCCGCCGGATCGCGCTCTCGATGAAGAAACGCAACCGTTCCAGCCGGGTCAGGCGCGACTCGACGATCAGCTCCTCCCCGAGCCGCGCCGGCCGCAGATAGTCGATCTCGGTCCGCACCAGGACCGGGACCAGACCCGACCTCCCCATCTCGGCCAAGCTCCACCCGAGCCGCTCCGCCAGCTCCGAGCGCGCGACTTCGATCAGCCGGAGGTAGGCTACGTTGTGGACCACTCCCGCCGCATCGGTATCGAAATAGTAGACCTTGATGCGCGTCTCGGTCCGCGGCTCCGGGGGCAGGGCGCTCATGCGTCCTTTCTGCCATGGCTGCGGGTCGAGCGAAAGGGAGAAAGGAGACGGCGGGCCTCCCGCTTTCCCGGCAACGGCTCTGGCCAAGAGGGAAGAATTAGGATAGAAAGCCGTATATGGGCCAGGACCGCCGCTCTCCGCTCCAGAAGATCGTTTCGGGGGGGCAGACCGGCGCGGATCGCGCGGCTCTCGATTGGGCGATGGCGCACGGCATTCCGGCCGGAGGATGGTGCCCGCTGGGCCGGCGCTCCGAGGAGGGCGCGATCCCCGAGCGCTACCCGCTCCGGGAGACGCCCGGCAGCGATTACGCGGAGCGGACGCTCTGGAACGTTCGGGATAGCGACGGGACCGCGATCTTCACCCTCGATCCGGTCTTGACCGGCGGCTCCCGGCTCACCGCCGCGGAGGCCGCGCGCCTGCACAAGCCGTGGATCCACCTGCACAGCGGGACACCGCGGCCGGCGGAGGCGCTACGCACCTTCCTGGAAGAACACCGGATCGGCGTGCTCAACGTCGCCGGTTCCCGGGCCAGCCGCGAGCCGGGTGTCGGCCGATTCGTCTGGCTCACCCTGGAGGAAGCCTATTTTTCCGCTTTCCCGCCAAAGACCTCCGCGCCGGCGACGCCAGGGCCGGAAGCCGGCGAAACCCGGAAGGACACGATTGAAGTCCGAGGGCTATGGCTCGAAAGCCGGATCGGGGTCACCGAGGCGGAACGAAGCCGGCCGCAGCCCTTGCGGGTCTCGCTGCGACTCGAGGTGGGCGACCTCTCGGGAGCCGCCCGTTCGGACCGGCTCGAGGAAACCGTCGACTACGACGAGCTGGCCCGCGACATCCGGCGGCTCGCCGCCTCCCCGCCCCGCAACCTCCTGGAGCGGTTGGCCGAGGAGATCGCCGACGCCGTCCTGTGCCGATCCAAGGTGAGGAGCGTTTCGGTCGTCCTGGAAAAGTTCCCGTTTCCCCATGCCGAAGGGGTCGCCGTGTCGCTGCGGCGCGACCGGGAGGGAGGCGGGGGGAAGCCGGGACGGAAGGCGGCCGAAGTGGAGGATCTATCGCAGCCGCTCCCCCTGCGCTAAATTTCTTTGAGGAGTGGCCTCATGAAAGTCTTGGTTACAGGCATGGTGGCCGGCATGAGCGACGCCCTCTACCTGCAAAAGGTCGTCGCTCTGGGGAAGCAGAACGGAAGGGAGATCCGGATCTTCGATGCGGTGCGGGAGTTCACCAAGCAGGGAAAAAAGCCGCTGGAGCGGCTTTTGGGAACGACCGACTATGTCTTCGAGCTCACCCGCGAGCGGGAGTACGAGAAGATCGGCTACGAGATCGCCAAGCAGGGGTGCACGGACGTGATCGTGCGCCTGCCGGCGACGATCGAATGGAACCGAATCAACCGGAAGTTCAAGGATCAGAGGATTATTCGGGATTTTATCGCGCCCGACGTCGTCGTGACCTTGATCGAAGCCGAATGGGTCATCAAGAAGGAGCTCGAGTCCCTCGACCATCCCGACCGCTTCCTCCAGGCCCTCAAGGAGCGCCATCACACCATCTACGAGATTCTCTCCTGGATGAACGAGGAGGTGTCGCTTTCCGAGGATTGGGCCCGCTACATGGGAATCCCTCATTATGTTCTGGCGGTCAACGAACCCGCCGACGCGCTCTACAAGCTGGTCTGCTATCCCCGGCCCTGGGTCGTCTACGTCAGCTACTCGATGACGCATGCGGATCCGTCAATGCGGCAAGCTATCAACAGCGTGATCCAGCGGCTGCGGGAATACGCGGTCGTCATCGATCCACAAACGGTCGAGATCGCGCGGGAGTTCGACTCCCCCATCGATCGCGAAGTCATCTACGCCTACACCGTCCACCGCGACCTGCATTGGTATGTCGGAAAGGTCGATGCCGTGGTCGCGATTCATCCCTATCCGGAGCGTCCCCCGCTTTCCGCCGGCATGATGGACGAGCTCGGCCATGCCCGGGACTACATGAAGGCCCGTTACATGATCTTCCCGGGAGGCTTCTCGCCGTTCACGACCGACTCGTACGTCGAAAAGGGACACCTTTTTGAGACCGCCGACGAATTCTTCCGCTATTTGGACGAAGTCGAGAAACGGCCCAAATTCACCGAACGGCTCGAAGTGCAGGGCGAGATCGGCTTTGCGGACGGTGACGCATCCCGGGCGCAGGAGCCGTCGATGACGGGCTATCTCCCCCGGCACCGATCGGACGCGCAACCCTAATGTCCGGAAGGCCCGAAATGAAGGAGCCGACCGAGGCTCCCCAGCTCGATGAGACGGGGAAAAGGCTCGCCTCTCTGATCGACCACACGCTGCTGCGGCCCGAAGCGCGCGCGGAAGATATCGTCCGGCTCTGCCGGGAGGCCTCCCTCTACGGATTCCATGCGGTCTGCGTCCATTCGATGTGGCTCGCGGAGGCGCGTCGCCGACTCGAGAGAACCCGAGTGCGGCTTTGCACCGTGATCGATTTCCCCCACGGCGCGTCGTGCCTGCGGCTGAAGGCGCGCGCGGCCGAAATCGCCGTGCAGGAGGGAGCCGATGAGCTCGACATGGTGATCCCGCTCGGAGCGGTCAAAGGGGGGCATTGGGACGTTGTCGAAGCCCACGTCGCGGCCGTGGTGGAAGCGGCCGCCCCTCATCCGGTCAAGGCGATCCTGGAAGTCGGCGCGCTCACGGAGACCGAAATCCGCTCCGCCTGCCTTCGCGCCGCGCGCGGAGGCGCGGCTTTCCTGAAGACCTCTACCGGGTTCGGCTTCGGCGGAGCCACTCCCGAAGCCGTCGCGCTGATCCGGTCGACGGTCGGTCCGGAGATGCCGATCAAGGCTTCGGGCGGGATTCGGGACCGGGCCGCGGCGTTGCGGCTCGTCGCCGCCGGAGCGACGCGGCTGGGCACCTCCGCCAGCATCGCGATCGTGCGGCCGGAGGCCGGGTGAGTCCCGGGGAGCTGATCCAAAAGCTCGTCGAGATCGCGGACGCGATGCTCGCGCTGGAGGAGAAGTTCCGGAGCTTGATCGAGAAAGTCCACCCCCGCCACCGGGCGAGCGCGCGCAACCGGGTGCACTACCTCGCCCTCCGCCGCTTCGACTTGCGGGAGATCCAAGAGGGGCTGGCCGATCGAGGACTTTCTTCGCTCGGCCGGGCGGAAGGCTGCGTGCTGTTGACCCTTCTGGCCGTCATCCGCGCCATGGGCGCGGAGGTTCCCGCGCGGCTGCTCCGGTCGGGTCTTCCGCTCAGCCCGCTCGAAAGCGCCGGGCTCTTGGAGGCCCATACGGCCGCCCTGCTGGGACCGAAGCCCAGGGGCCGGAACTCGTCCGTCATGGTGACGATGCCGGCCGAAACCGCTCAGGATCCCGAGCTTGCCCGCCGGATCCTGGAGGCCGGCATGGACATCGCCCGCATCCACTGCGCCCACGACAGCGAATCCGTCTGGGCGCGAATGGTGGAGAATCTCCGCCGGGCGGCGCGGGAGAGGGGCAGGACGATCCGCATCCTCATGGACCTGGCGGGACCCGAAGTTGAGGACCGGCGAAATCCGCCAGGGGCCGCGTTTTTGCAGCTGGAAGCCAGAGCGAGCGACCGATTCGGACGGTTGCTGGCGCCCGCTCGGATTCCGGCTCGCGCCGGAATCGCCCGGCGGCCGCATGCCCGAGGGGATCGCAGCCGCGCTGCTTTTCCCCGAGGAATGGCTCGAGCGCCTGGCTCCCGGATGGGAGGTTCTCTTTTTTCGGTATGCGGGGAAGGCCCCGTTTCCTCCGGATCGTGGAGCGGCTCCCGGACGGCCTCCTTGCCGAAGCGGACCAAGGAGGCACGGTATCGGAAGAGACGGCTTTCTCTCCCTTCGATCCGGCGCCCCGGCCGGAGCATCCCGCCCCGCGGGCTGCCTTTCCCCAGGCGCTCGGCGATGCCGGCTCATTCCTGCTGCTCCAGAGCGGTAGCCGGGTCCGGCTGGTGCCGCCAGGTTTTCGCGCCGGCCCGAAGAATCCGCTCCCGGCGATCCTGCTCACCGCCATGGAGAGCCCGTCGGTGGGGGTGATGATCGCCCGAGGGGATCTGGCGGTCGAATGCGGCTACGAGCGGCTGGCGGAGGTCCAGGAGGAAATCCTTTGGGTCGCGGAAGCCGCCCATCTTCCCGTAATCCGGGCTACTCAGGTCTTGGAAACTCTTGCGACGATCGGGCTCCCTTCCCGGGCGAAAGTCACCGACGCGGCCATGGCGGAGCGTTCGGAATGCGTGATTCTGAACAAAGGGCCTCACATCGAAGAGACGCTCCGCTTCCTGCACGATGTCCTGCAAAGGATGGAAGCGCATCAGACCAAGAAGCGATCGATGCTCCGCCGTCTGCGCCTGGCCGATCTTTTCGAGCCAGGCGGCAGCCGTCGTCCCGCCCGGCGCCGGAGCGGCCCCGGCGGCTCTACCCGATGAACCGGGCGAGCACCTGGTCCTTGTCGAGCTTCGTCAAGTCGCCGGGAATCGTCTTCACCAGCTTCCCCCGGACCGCGGGGGAGAGCCTCTCCAGGAGCCTGGGGAGCAGCTCGGCGCCGACGGCCAAGCCCCAGCGCTTGACCTGGCCGCCCTCCCGCTCCAGGAGCGCTTCGATCTCCCGGGCGAGCTGGCAGAGGAGCCGCTTGCGGATTTCCAACTCCAGGTTGTTCAGCTCTCCGGCAGGGCGCCCGAGGACGACTTTTCCGGTTCGGACCGAATAGCGCCCGGGCACATCGGTTTCCATGTCCGTCAATTTCTTGTGCGCGTCCGGAAGGACCCGGTCTTCCAGGAGCTGGATATGAGTCTTTCCGGAGAGTTCGTCCGTCGACACCCGGTAAGCCTTCAGGTGTCCCAAGTCCGCCGTGATCAAGGTGTCTATCTGCATGAGATCTTCCGACCAGCCCGATTGTCGCTTTTGTTGCTCCCAGGCTCCAGGCCGGTTCTCCCGAACCGGCTTTCGAGCTGATTCGCGAAGCGTAGGGGCTCGCTTGCGCGTTCGTCAAGACTCCAGGAGGGGATCCGGTTGACGGCGCGGGGCCGGCGGGATAGTCTGGGTGTTTTCAACCGCGCGAACGCGGAAAAGGAAATCTTTCTTCGATCGATGAAAGCCATGGTGTGGCCCGGACCGGGCAAGCCTCTGGTGGAGAGCGAGCTGCCGACGCCCGAACCCCGCGAGGGGGAGATCCTCGTCCGCGTGCTGGCCTGCGGCGTCTGCCGGACTGATCTCCACGTCATCGATGGAGAGCTCCCGAAGCCGAAATTGCCGCTCGTTCCCGGCCATGAGATCGTAGGGGTGGTCGTCCGCTCCGGCCCGGGGGCGCACCGATTTTCGGTGGGTGATCGCGTCGGAATTCCTTGGCTGGGCAGGACCTGCGGGTCCTGCCGTTTCTGCCGCAGCGGGCGCGAAAATCTCTGCGAGCATCCGGAATTCACCGGTTACACCCGGGACGGCGGGTACGCCGAATACGTGTCGGCCGACGAGCGTTTCGCTTTTCCTCTGCCCGAGGGATACTCCGACGGAGAAGCGGCCCCTCTTCTCTGCGCCGGGCTCATCGGGTACCGATCCTACCGGAAGGCGCAGTCGGCCAAGAGGCTGGGGTTCTACGATTCGGCGCAGCCGCGCATCTGTTGGTCCAGCTCGCCGTCGCCCAAGGGAAAGAGGTCTACGCCTTCAGCCGCCCGGGCGACGTCGCGGCGCAGTCCTTGGCTCGCGACCTAGGCGCGGTCTGGACAGGCGCCTCCACCGACTCTCCGCCCGACCTTCTTGAGGCGGCCATCCTCTTCGCGCCTGTCGGCGATCTGGTTCCGGCCGCCCTGCGGGCCGTCGATCGCGGGGGGAAAGTCATCTGCGCAGGGATCCACATGAGCGATATTCCCTCCTTTCCCTACCGCCTGCTTTGGGAAGAAAGGGAGATCGTGTCGGTAGCCAACCTGACGCGGCAGGACGGCGAAGAATTCTTTTCCTTAGCAGGAGAGATCCATTTTCGTACTCACTTCCGCTCGTATCCGCTCGCGCACGCGAACGAGGCGCTAAGCGCCCTGCGCGAAGGCCGTGTCACGGGTGCAGCCGTGTTGTTCCCCGATACGGAAGCCGAGGAAAACTAATTTTCGGGAAAAAGAGGCGCGATTTCCCGTAACGGCAACAAAGGAAACTGGAGGCTAATGACCGAAGTCCGAGTGAAGAAAGGGGAGTCGATCGACAAGGCTCTCCGACGGCTCAAACGCAAGCTCGACCGCGAAGGAACCCTACGCGAAGCGCGCGCGCGGCGTGCCTTCGAAAAACCTTCCGATCGCCGCCGAAGGAAGGCGAAGGAAGCCCGGCTGAAGATGTCTACCTTTCACCTTGGCGGCCGCTGACCGGCCCGCGGTCCGGGCTCGCCTCGGCTGTCACCGGCGTTTTGTCCAGGAAGATGCCGATTTCCAACCGGCGCCCGGAATATCCCTGGTTGTCCGCGCTACCGCTCTCCGCGACGGGCACGGCCCCGCGGCAGGAGGCCACGACTTGACCGGCCGGCAGGTGCTCGACCTCGACCAAGGCCTTGGCCACGGCCGCCGAACGCAGGGAGCAAGCTTCCCAGTTGCCTGCGGCGTTCTTGCGGGCGCCGGGGACCGCCGGCGCAGAATCGGCGAACGCCACGATCCGCACTTCCGCCGATCCCAGGATCGGCTGCAGGCCGGCCGCGACTTCATGGAGAAGCGCCTCGCCGGGAGCTCCGATCTTGGGGCCGGCTCCCGGAAAGAGCACACGCGAGTCGAGGGCGATGACAACCCCCCTTTCTTGCGGGAGGATCGAGGCTTCCTTGGCGGAGATCCGGGCGGCCAACGCCTTGTCGAGCCGTTCCTCCAGGGCGCGAAGCTCCAGGGTTTGCGAAGGGGTTAACGCTTCGCCCTTCTCTTCGACCTTCTGCCCGGCTCCGTTCGCCGCCGGGGCCTGGCTCAAGAGGTCCTGCTGGAGCCGCAAGAGGGTGCCCGTTTGGCTGAGCTCGGTTTGCAGCTGATCGACGACCGCGCGCATCTTCTGGTTTTCTCTCCGGAGAAGCTCCGAGTCTCCCTGCAAGGCCCGCGCTTCGCGATCGCGAACCGTGAAGAGACGATAAAAGTGGAAGGTTCCGATCCCGAGAAAGACGGAAACGCTGACCCAAAAAAGGAGTCCCCCGATCCCGCCGTACGGCACCACCGTCGGTCGCGTCCGGGGCGGCGGGTCGGCCGGAATCACCACAGGGTTTTGGCTCTCTCTGTCCGCCATCGCAACGATCCGCCTAGGCGGCCTCGCGCACGGCCTCTCTCCTCCGACCGGCGTAATCCGCCCCTTTCGCCTCCCGGATAGCCGGAGTGCTCGCAGAGCACGCTAATTGGCACCGCCTCCCGTTTTCTCCGCCGATCCCGCCGATGGAGGTGCAGTCGGCGAGGCTTCGGCCGTCGCCGGGGACGAGCCCGGCGCTCCTCCCGGATTGTCCGCCGGCCGGTCACCCACCAGCAGAGAAAAGCGCTCGATTTTCCCGTTTCGCGAGACGGCGATGACCATCGGACGGCCTACCGGAGCGTAAAAAGAGGCGTCCACCACGTCCGACAGATGATGGACCGGCTTGCCGTTGATCTGCTCCAGCCGGTCTCCTTCCTGCAGCCCGCTGGCTCTCGCCGCCGAGTTGGGGAAAAGCCGGGTGATGGCGACAAAGCTCTCCCCCCGGTCCCCTCCGACCCGAGATACCCCGATTCCGGCCCATGCATACCGCACACGCCCGTACCGGCGCAAGTCGGCGACCACGCGCTTCACAGCCCGTACCGGCAGCGCGTAGGCCCACCTTCCCTCGTTGACGACCATCGTGGCCACTCCGATCACGCGGCCCTGAAGATCGAGCAGGGGGGCTCCTAGCTCCCCCGGGCTGATGGTCATATCGACGCGGATATGGGAGACACAAAAGAGGCGGTCCTGGAACTGCCGGTCCGAGCCCAAAACCAGTCCGACGATCGGCGAAGCGGAGAGGTTAAAGGGATAGCCCACTCCTACGACGAAGGATCCCGCCTCGGGCTCCGTGTCCCCGGCAACCCGGAGAAATGGGGTCGGCCCGTTCGACGGCGTCCGCAAAAGGGCCAAACCGGTCCGGCTGTCCTGCCCGAGGAGAACCGCGGGTAGAACCCCTCTTTCCGACTCCACGCGGATCTCCTGTCCCGGGGATACCAGTTCGGAAACCGTCGCGACCGTGCCGTTCGCATCGATGAAGAACCCGCTGCAGACCGCATCCGTCGATTCGTGCCGGACCCGCACGCGTACGACCGCATGCCTGGCGGTGCGGAAAATTCGACCGACGTCCGATGCCAGCGACGATACCGACTCCTGTCCTGCCAGGCAGGAACCTGCACCCGACAAGGAAAGGAGAACGGCTGCGCAGAGGGAGTGGTTAAAAGTCAACGCTGGCTTCATACCGGACGGGGAGCACACTCACGAACGATCGTCCTCCATTCTCCGGGTCTTTCGCCTTAGTTGCCATTTCCTCCCTGACTCCCGAGCCCCTTGCCGGCGCGACTAGGGACCGCCTGCTCTCTTCCTTCACCTTCGCGAGCAGGGCCGGGCTCGCGTCGGCGAGGCTCGCCGCTGAAGAGGCTTCGACCGCCTGGGAACGGGCGAGGGACTGCTCCCCGGCGCGGTCATGTTGCAGCAGGAAGCCCGCGCCCGCGGTGAGCAGGATCGCTGGCAACGCGAACCGAACGAGCAGCGGGCGCAACCCCGGGGAGAAAGGAGCGAGCAGGTCCCCTAGCCGTTCCCACCAGCTAGGCTGTTGCACAAGATCTTGATGCAGCCTGCGATGCACCTGCCCCAGCATTTCCTCGAAATACTCGGGCGTCGCCCTCTCCGCCAGTCTACGGCTGAAAAAAAACCGCAACTGCTCGTTCAATTTCGTTTCATTCTCTTGCTGCCCGTTCATCGTTGACCTCAAACTTTGCTCCGCTCTCAACTCCGACGTCAAACATAATTACGCAGCGATTCTCGCAAACGTTTATGGGCGTAAAAGAGCCGAGAGCGAACGGTTCCTTCGCTGCACCCCACGATCTTGGCGATTTCCGCATGGCTCAACCCTTCGATATCAAAGAGGGTGACCACCGCGCGATGGGCCTCGCTCAACTGAGAGAGCGCCCGCTCGATCTCCTGGTGCAGCTCCTGAAGCTCCATCTTGCGCAGCGCCTCCTTTCCCGCCGGCTCGTCCACGAAGGCCTCCGGCATCTTCTCTTCGTCATCCGCCTGGCTCCCGGCCCCGCCGGCCTGCCGGAAGCGGGCGGTCTTTCTCCGGTAGCTGATCGCGGCGTTGATCGCGATCCGATAAATCCAGGTATAGAAGGATGCTCCGATCCGAAACCGGCCGATATTGCGATATGCCTTCACAAGTGTTTCCATGAGAACGTCATTCGTGTCCTCATGATGCAGCAGGACCCCATAGATCACCCGATAGAGCCGGGCTTGATACCTCTTGACAAGCTGATCGAACGCGCCAAGATCCCCATTCTGCAGGGACAGGACTAGTTCGCGGTCCGTCGGCTCCCGTATCGGGTTGTTCGGCGTGGGTTTTTCCATGCAAGATCAGAAAGAGGTTGACGCAGCTAGCTTAGCCGCGCCGAATCGAGAATCAACGCCTTCCTTCGCCTCGTCCCCCGCCTCGATCGCACCGACGACGCCCACCTCGGAGCCGGTTGCAGCAGCCAAGGCCATCGACGCAGCCGCTCTGCGGGCCGCGGCCAGGCGATTGCCCCTCCTTCTGGCGGCGCGCCGGCCGGATCTATCTCTTCCCCCGCCTCCGCCGACCTCCTCCCCTTCCGGATCCCTTCTCGGCCTGCGCCCCGCACCGGTTGCCGGCGCTTCTGCTTCCCCGCCGGCACCCCCAGAAGAGGAGCCGACCGAGGTCTCCCCGCTTCCGGAGCCGCGCGGCTCGACTGCCCCGCAGCGCCCGCCGCCATCCCCGAAGCCGGCAGCCTCCAAGATCTACTCCTGGTCCCTCCGTTTTGCCGCCCTCGTGGTAGGCCTCCAAGGGATCGCCCTTCTCTCGGTTTTTTGGTTCCGCCACCGGATCAAGGGAGACACGCAGGCTCCCGCTCTGATGCCCGCCTCCGCGGCCGGGTCTACGGCACAAGACTCGCCGATCCCGTCGCTTTTAGCCCCGCGGGCACCCCTTCCGTCGACCCATGATGACGGCCACTCCCTCTCGCTGCTCCTCGATCCGCGCCCTACAGGCGGGCGCCTGGCCCCTCCCGCCCTGACCAACGGCGAACGAGTGGCCGCCCTGCTCCAGGAAGCCAAACGCTTCCGGAACGAGGGTGACCGGGATCTGGCCCGCGCCGCCCTCTCGCGCGCCGAAGAGCTCGATCCGCAAAACCCCGCCGTCTTAGAACAACAAGGCGAGCTCGCAGAGGAGCAGAAGAATGTTTCCCGGGCGACCGAATACTGGAGCCGGATCGTTTCGTTAGGCCCCGCCGTGGCGGGCGCATCCTACGAGAAGGCGCGGATCCGCTTGGAAGCGGAGGCCCAGGCGGCGGGGATCGACGCCAGCGAGGCGGCATTTCTCCATCGGGCCAAGACCCCCTTGCAGCTTCTCGGAGTCGAACGGCGGAGCGGGAGCGGGAGTCCGTTCGGCCAGGAGCTGATCTTCCGCTTCCGTATCGCCGCGAGCCCCCGGTCGAAAATCGCACTGGATCAGATCAGCTACCAGTTTTACGCCTACGATCAGATCGACGCGGGCATCATCGTGCCGACGAATGCGCGGCTGACGGTCGGCTTCGAAAACGCCTTTCCGCGCTGGGGAGCCAACGGGGTCGAGGTTCTCCGCGTGACCTATCGCCTCGATCATCCCGTTCCGCACCAGCGCTTCTACGGCTATGTCTTCCGCCTCTTCTACAGCGGGCTGCTGCAGGATCAGCGGGCCGACCCGCCCGAGCTGCTCGTCCGCCTGCCTACAGCCAGAAGGAACTAAGCGCGCGACCGGCAGGGGCTTCTAGCAGCCTGTCGGCCTTAGTACGAGAGTTTGCCACGATGCGGCGACGGTCCGATGCGGCATGGGGAGCGATTGTCTCGGGAACCCTAAAAACCAAGACAATGCGACGACCGTTTTTCCGGCGGAGAGCGACCATAGGGATCCAATCGGAAGGGAACCGGGCTTGCGGGCTCCCCCAAGCTTCCAAAGTCGCTTGAAGTTGTACGCCAAGCAGACCAAGGACCATTCGCCCTGGACTTTGGCTTGCCCGCGGAGCCGAAACGCCCGGAAGCCCATTACCGATTTGATGATGCCGAAGACCGGTTCGACCGTCTGCTTGCGTCGAGCATAGAGGCGGCGGCCTTCCGGACTGGCGAGCTTCTCAACCATCTTGCGTCTCCACGGGGCGGTATATTCCACGGGCTTCTCCCGTCGACGATCGGTGGGCCGGAACTCGTATCGCCGGCGGCATTCCAGAGCTTCAGCCCTCATCGGACAGTAGACTTCGATTCCCTCCGCCTGCAGAGCCTCGACCTGTTCGCCATTGGCATACCCCGTGTCTACCAGCACCGCACGGACCCGACCGGCTTCCGTAGGAATGGCCCGCACGTCGGCTTCCAACTCGCCGGCATCGTTGGCGCACACACTCACCCGAGCCGAAAGCACCAAGGCACTCCCTTCCGCATCCACGGCCGCCTGCGCATTGTAGCTCTGTTCAAAGGCTTCGTTGCGACTCTTGCGCATCAGCCGACTCTCGGGATCGGTCAGCTTGCTTTGCTCCTCCGCCCCAAGCTTCTCCTCCGGAGGGTGGATATGCCGCCCTTTGGCACTCCCCTTGCGAGCTTCCCGTTCTTTTCCCTTCCGCTCGTAATCCGCACGCTCCCGCTCCGCTCGCTCCTTGGCCCGTTCCTCCAGTCGGCGTTGCGCTTCCTCTAGCTTTGCCTGGAGCCGCTCCCGCCGACCAATCTCCTCAGGTAGCTTGCCCGGATCCGCTTCCTCTCTCCGGTCCGCTTCCTCCGCCCTCTTCAAGAGATCTGCCACATCCGCCCGCAAAAGCTCCACCAGTTCTCCGGCCCGCTCGTAGGTCACATTCCGATGCTTGCTCGCCTTGGCCCGAATCTTCGTCCCGTCGACACTCACCACCCCGACCTTCAAAAGCTTCATCTCCCGGGCCAACTCCAAGACCTTCAAAAAGCAGTCCGCCACCGCAGCAAAGTTCTCCCGCCGAAACCGGCAGATCGTGTCGTGATCCGGATGGGTGTTCGCACAAAGATAACGCACCGCCACGTCCCGCCGCGTCGCTGCCTCAATCCTCCGACTCGAAAAGATTCCGTTGGCGTAGCAATAAATCAAAAGCGAGAGCATCATCGACGGCGGATACTGTGCGTCCCCAGTCCCGCGTACGTTCACCCGAAAGCCCCGCAGATCCATCCTCTCCACCGCCTCGATGACAAAATGCACCAAGTCGTCCTCCTCCACCCAATCTCGCAGGTCCTCGGGCAAAAGCATCGGCGTCATCCGATCCACCGTCACAAATCGCTCAGCCATGCCCTCTTTTACCATATTCCAGAAGGAAAAGGAAAGTCCGACAGGCTGCTAGCCGCCATTCCTCACAAATTCCGTAGCCGAGGCGCCGCAAATGGGCTTGGGTGCGAGGCCGGGCGCTGGTTTTCCACCGGAGCTGTATGAATCCACCGCAGCCGTATGAGAAGACTCACTGCGAGGATGGAAAACCAAGCCGGAGCGAAACAGACGAGCCCTTTCGGCAAGCCGCAGGAGAAAGCTTTTCGGAGATGGCCGCCCTCCCGAAGCAAGGCTGCCGACCCGAGAATCGTCGAGCGCCTCCGGGGTTCGCTTCCCCGGGAAACGCCCCACCGCCGATCCGTCCGCCTCGCGGGCCTGGCACGGCCGGTCGGCCAGCGCCAAGACGTGGGCCGCGGCCCGAGCGCTCGCCCCCGCCCGGGCGATCGGCTCAATCGCCGCTTGCATGGCTTGGACCATCGCCGCGCGTTCTTCCGGATGATCCAGAAGATGCAGGGCCGCCTCAGCGATCGCGCCGGAAGTCAGTTTTTCGCTGATGAGCTCCGGCACGACCGGCGCATCGGCCAAAAGGTTGACGATGCTCAAATAGCGGACCTGAACCACCCGCTTGGCCACGGCATAGGTGATGGGGTTGGCCTTGTAGACGAGAAGCTGGGGGGTTCCGACCGCCGCGCATTCGAGCGAGGCCGACCCGGAGCAGAGCAGCGCCAGGTCGCACCGGGCCAGGTGGGAGAGGGCGTAGCCGACCCGCAGGCGGATCGCCGGGCCCGGCCCGCGAGCCGCCCACTGCTGGCGGACGTACGCTTCGCGGCGGGCATCGGGCGTCACCAAAAGAAATTCCAAGTTGCCGCGCCGCCAGTCCATCTCCGCTGCCGTTTCCAGAAGGAGAGGAAGATGGCGCTCGATTTCACTTTCCCGGCTGCCGGGCAAAAGCCCGATCGTCATGGGCGCCCCCGGCTTCCGCTCCCGCCTCTGGTTGACCAGGAGGCGATCCCAGAGCGGGTGACCGACGCACGAGACGGTCAGCGGAATTCCCCGGTGCCGATACCACTCCTCTTCGAAGGGGAAGAGGACGAGAAGCTCATCGACGGTCTTCGACAAAAGCTCGGCCCGTCCGGGCTTCCAAGCCCAAACCTGGGGACTGACGTAATAGATCAGCTTGATGCTCGGCAATCGGCGACGAACGGCCGCAGCCAGACGCAGGTTGAACCCGGGATAGTCGATCAGCACCACCACGTCGGGGCGAGCCGCTTCGATTTCCCGCAGCAGGCGATGAAAGAGCTTCCGCAGCCCGCGATAATGACGGAGCACCTCCACGAGGCCGACGACAGCGTGCTCCGTGAGGTCGACGGTCTGCCGCTGGCCCGCGGCCGCCATCTTCGGGCCGCCGACGCCGCGGCATACGATCTCGGGGTCCTGCCGCCGGAGGGCCTCGATCAAAAGCGCGCCGAGGGTATCGCCGCTCGGCTCTCCGGCGACCAGATAGATCTTTCTCCTGCGATGCGATCGCCTCATGTCCTCACCATACCCCGGCTGATGCGATCGGAAATCTGCATAGCCAAGTCCAGAGCCGCAACCCCCTTTCCCCCATCCACGACCGGCGTCATCTGCGAGCGGACGCATTCAAGGAATGAACGGAGCTGAAGCCGAAGGGGTTCATCCTTCTCGACCGGAATCGGCTGCCGCTCGATCCGCCCGTCTCTTTTCCGGTAGATTTCGCCGCACTGCTCGCCGTAATTGAGGGAGAGGTACGCGTCTTCCTGAAAGATCCGAATCTTCCGCATCTTTTCCGGGCTGATGCGGCTGCAGGTCAGATTGGCAACGGCTCCGCCCCCGAACCGGATGCGGGCGTTGGCAATGTCCTCGGTGGCGCTCAGGACCGCCACCCCGACCGCATCGATCGAGACAACCGGCCCGGGAACCAGATGGAGCACGATTTCCAGATCGTGGATCATCAAATCGAAGACGACGCCGATCTCGGTGTTTCTCCCCGGATAGGGACAGAGGCGGTGCGCTTCGATGAACCGCGGCGCGCGCAAAAGCGGCTCCATCGCCCGGAAAGCGGGATTGAACCGTTCCACATGGCCCACTTGCAAGAGCAGGCCCTTCTCGCCGGCCATCCGGACAAGCTCCCGCGCGTGCTCCACCCGATCCGCAATCGGCTTCTCCACAAGCACGTGGCACCCGGACTCCAGGCAGGCGGCGGCAACCGAAAAATGGGTCCCGGTGGGAGTGGCGATCGTCACCGCTTGGCATCTGGCCGCAAGAGCCTCCAGGGAATCAAACGCCTCGGTGCGATAACGTTCCGCCACTTCCCGGCATCGCTGCGCATCAATATCGAAAACCCCGGCAAGCCTGGCCTGGGGGAGATCCGCGCAAATGCGGGCGTGGTGACGTCCGATATGGCCAACCCCGACTACACCGATCTCGATAGGCTGCATCCCGCCTTTTCTCCCTCCTCCCGCATTCCGTAAAGAGAAATTCCCAGTTCTCCGGCAAGATCGACGACCTTCTCTTTCTCCAGGATCAACGTCTTGCCCGCCTCGCAGACAATCAGCTCCACTCCGGATCTTCGCGCCATTTCGATCGTCCGCCGCCCGATCACGGGCACGTCGAATCGAAAGTCCTGGCCCGGCTTGCTGACCTTGATCAAAACGGCTTTGCCGTGACCCAATCCGCCCCCGCGCTCCAAGGTCTTGTCTGTCCCCTCGAACGCCTCCACAGCCAAAACCGTACCTTGCTTCACGACCAGGGATTGCCCGATGTCCAGCCGGGCGATCTCCTTGGCCATCCGAAACCCGAACGCCGCATCCTCCCACTGTCGCGGCCGCAGAGGCGGTCCGCCGAAGTGGCCCACCGGAGCCAGCTGATCCTCCAAGTAGGTGGTGGCGGGCAAAAGAAGGACCCCGACCCTGCGCAACTCATCGGCGATCGCGCCGAAGATCGTCGCCGCGTTGCGCACCTTTAGGCGGGCCAGAAGCAAAAGCGCCTTCAGATCCGGGCGCAAATCAAAGAGGTGGGAAGGGGCGATCGCTCCCGCCATCACGGCGCGGGCGACCCCGCAGCCGCGGAAGAAGCGGAGGAGGCTCCCCAGCTGACCGACACGGAGCCACTCGACACGACGGCTCAGCTTCTCGATCTCGGGATCGGTCTCCCCGATGAAAGCGACGGTGCTGAGCTCCTCGACTCCGGCTCGGCGCGCGGCTTGCGCCATCAAGATCGGGTAGACGCCACGGCCGGCGATCAACCCCAAACGGTCGTTCCGGCCCCCCTCGTGGCCGCCCTTTTGACTTTCCACGCGCTTTTCTCATCCCCGCCGCTCCGGAGCCGGCGGGAGCAATTCAAACCTTGACCGTTGGATGAACCGTTCGTAAGTTTTAGAGCAAGGCGATTCTCCAGCAAAGAAAAGGTGGAAACTTGCAGGGTTTCCACTTTTTTTTCTTTGAAAGTATCGCCGGAGACCGTCATGAATCAAGAAGTCTTGGCCATCATCGAGTACATGGCAAGAGAGAAGGGCATTCGCCGAGAAGCCTTTCTGGAAGCCATGCAGTCGGCGCTTCTCGCCGCCGCCCGTAAGAGCATCGGGCCGGCGCGCGACCTGCGGGTGGAGATCCATCCGAAGACCGGAAACATCACGGCACGAGCGAATCTGGAGGTGGTGGAGAAGGTCGACGATCCGCGGGGTCAGGTATCGTTGAAGCGAGCTAGGGAGATCGATCCGGGGGCGCAGCTGGGGCAGATCATCGACGTCGAGGTGACGCCCAAGGATTTCGGGCGGATCGCCGCGCAGGTTTTCAAGCAAACGATCAACCAGGCTCTCCGCTCGATCGAGCGGGAGATGGTGCTCGCGGAGTTTAAGGATCGTGTGGATCACATCGTCATGGGCACCGTCCGGCGTTTCGACCGATCCGATGTCATTCTCGACCTCGGCCGCTACGAAGGGGTGATGCCAGCGCGGGAGCGTGTCCCGGGCGAGGAATACATGGTCGGCGACCGGATCCGCGCCTACGTGCTCGCGGTGGACAACACCTCCCATGGTCCGCAGGTGGTTCTCTCCCGGAGCCATCCTAACTTCGTCCGGAAGCTCCTGGAGTTGGAAGTGAGCGAGGTGGCCGACCATACGGTGGAGATTAAGGCCATGGCTAGGGAGCCCGGCTTCCGGACCAAAATCGCCGTGCGGAGCACCAATCCCAAGATCGATCCCGTTGGAGCCTGCGTGGGGGTGCGGGGGGCCCGCGTCAAGAACATCGTGCGCGAGCTCCATGTCGAAAAGATCGATCTGTTCCGCTGGTCGCCGGACGTGGCCGAGCTGGCCGTCGAAGCGCTCAAACCCGCCCGTATCAAGAGCGTGGAGCTGGACGAGGCGGCCAAGCGGGTCAAGGCCGTCGTGGACGAGGAGAACTATTCGATCGCGCTGGGCCGAAAAGGGAAGAACGCGTGGCTGGCCAGCAAGATCACCGGATGGGAGATCGACATCCTCCGGGAGCAGTCGGCGGAGGAAAACTTCGCCCAAAAGCTGGCCCGGGCCACCGAGGAGATGGCAAACGCGCTCTCGATCGATCCCTCGACGGCCGAGCAGATCGTGCGGGCGGGCTTCTTGAGTCCGGCCGCCGTAGCCGAAAGCGAAGAGGCCGATCTGGCTTCGGTGCTGCCCGAATTGGACCCGGCAGCCCTGAAGAAGTTGCGCGAAAACGCGCGCCAATGCGCCAAAGCCTCGTAAGCGTTAAAGGAAAGGAATCCCGAATTTTTCATGCCGAAAACCAAGCAGACCATCCCGCCTCCGGAGCGAAGAGAGGACCGCACCCACCCTGCCGGGCAAACGGTTGCCGATCGCCAACCCCGGCCGGCTCCTCCCGCACCGACGCCGGGAAGCGAATCCGCCGGGGCCGCCCGGAAGACGATTTCCCTGCGAGGGCCGATCACGGTCAAGGAATTGGCGGGGCTTTTGGAGATCAAGCCCTTCCAATTGATCCATCATCTGATGGAGATGAACATCTTTCCTACCTTGACCCAACTTCTGGATGAGGATATCGCCCGGAAAGTTTCGAACCGCATGGGCTTCGAAGTCCAGACGGAGCGCAAGGAGCGGCATGGGCCGCCGTCGGCACCCAAGGTCGTCGAAGAACCGCCTCCCGCTTTGGTGGCGAAGCCGGATCTCCAGCCTCGCCCGCCTGTCGTCGCCTTTCTGGGCCACGTCGACCACGGGAAAACCACCCTGCTCGACGCCATCCGACATACCCGGGTGGCGGCGGGGGAAGCCGGCGGGATCACCCAACATATCGGAGCCTACACGATCAACCGCGGGGGCAAGTCGATCACCTTTATCGACACCCCCGGCCATGAAGCGTTCACCGCCATGAGGGCGCGCGGCGCTTCGATCACCGACCTGGTCGTGCTCGTTGTCGCCGCCGACGACGGCGTCATGCCGCAGACGATCGAAGCCATCGATCATGCCCGAGCGGCGAAAGTTCCGATCCTTGTCGCCATCAGCAAGATCGACGTTCCGGGAGCCAATCCGCTCCGGGTGAAGACACAGCTCCAGGAGCGAGGATTGGTCCCGGAGGAGTTCGGCGGCGATACCATCTTCTGCGAAGTCTCCGCCTTGAAAGGGAAAGGGATTGATCATCTTCTGGACATGATCCTTCTCCAGGCGGAGGTTCTCGAGCTGCGCGCCGCCTTTCACGGTCCGGCGACCGGGCGGGTCATCGAAGCGCAAATGGAGACCGGTCGGGGACCGACGGCGACGGTTCTGGTCCAACAAGGAATTCTGCACGCGGGAGACATTGCGGTATGCGGACCTTATTGGGGGCGGGTCCGCGCGCTCATCAACGATCTGGGCAAGACGGTTAAGGAGGCGACACCGTCCACGCCCGTCAAGGTCTTGGGCTTGAGCGGATTGCCGACGCCGGGAGAAGAGCTGGTGGTGGAGAGCGATGAGCGCAAGGCGAGGCAGATCGCCGAGGAACGGTTGGCGGCCCTGAAGCGTCCGCGTCGGGACGAAGGCCCGAAAATCACGCTGGAGAACCTCTACGAGGCGATCGCGGAAGGACAGCGCAAGACCTTGCACCTGGTGCTCAAGGCGGACACCCAGGGATCGATCGAAGCCCTGATCGGCCAACTCGAGAAGATTCCGAGCAAGAAGGTAGAGCTGGCGATCATCCACGCGGCGGCCGGGCCGGTCACGGAATCGGACATTCTGCTGGCGAAGGCATCGGGAGGGATCGTGATCGGCTTCCATGTCAAGACCGACAGCTCCGCCGCCGCCGCCGCCAAGCGGGAGGGCGTGCAGATCAAGCTTTTCAGCATCATCTATGAGCTGGTCGACCAGGTCCGTGAGGCCATGGCAGGGCTACTCGAGCCGGAGCTGCGCGAGACAGTGCTTGGGACGGCATTGGTCAAAAAGGTATTCCAGCTCCATAAATTCTCGGTTGCCGGAGTCTTGGTGCAAACCGGCAGGATGATCCGCAAAGGCCAGGCGCGGGTGCTGCGCGGCAAGCAGCCGATCTACGACGGGAGCATCCAAACCCTCAAGCGCTTTCAAGACGAGGTGGCGGAGGTGCGTGCCGGACTCGAATGCGGTCTGCGGCTGGGCAACTTCGATGACTACGAGCCGAACGACATCATCCAGTGCTATCAACTGGAGCGGGTGCCACAAAGCCTTTGAGCGTCGCTCTCGATCGGTTCGGGCCGAGCGGGCCGCCGGTGCCGCACCGTCGCGCGGAATACTTCGGAGTCGCCATCATGGGTACGCATCGAACCATCCGGGTATCGGAAGTGATCCGAAAGGAGCTTTCCGAATGCTTTCGCAGGGAAGTTTCGCTCGAAGGGTTGCTGCTGACAATCTCTGCGGTAGAAACCACCCCCGATTTGAAGGAAGCTTTCGTCTTCATCAGCGCCTGGGAATCTCCCATGCCGAGCGAAGAGCTGCTCTTTCTCCTCCAGCGTCATCGGAGGGAATGGCAGCATCGCCTGGGAAAGAAGCTCCAGTCGAAGTTCACCCCGCACCTGACGTTCCACATCGATGATTCCCTGGAGCGTGGCGACCGCATCCTGCGCATCCTTCAGGAAATCGAGAGCGAGCAGGGAAACGGAGGGCCGCCGGCGGAACAATCCGCATCCTCCATGGGTTGAGCCCAACTCCCTCCCGCGACGAGAACCCATCCCGCAATTTTCAGGACATACGTAGGTCGATTTCCGTCGGCGTCGACCTCCCAATCCCGAAAGAGGCGGTGGGCCAGCATCTCCGGTCGCCGATGGACAACACGCTTCGGGCGGCGTCTCGGCTACGAAATTTGTGAGAAATGGCCGTTAACCAACCGATCTTCCGATCGGCTTCCCGCAAGAGGATTGCACCCCCATCGCTGGAGATCCGACCCGCGGCAAATCCCCACTTCCTCCCCCGGTCACGAAAAATGGCCGCTAAAGGCAAACGTCTCTTGGCTACACTCTGTCAGGGATGGCCGTTTCTTTTCTCTGGTGGAAGTACCGTCTTGACAACACGCATGCCAGCAGAAGGCGGCCTTTCCTAAGCCGTTTTGCCGGATGTTTTGCCTTCCGCTATGCCCGCTATCGGTGAGACATGCAGGCTAATGCGAGGGTTCGGACTCGACCGGAGGCTGGAGGATGTAGCGTACCTTTTGCCAGAGACCGGCTAGACCGGTCTGCTCTCTGGCTGCCACCGCCGTCTGGATCCGCGCGAAGATCGCTCCCTCGAGCCTCCGGCCGGCGGCTTCCTGGACGGCAGCGAGCTCGGGCTTCCCGAGCCGGCGGTAGACAGCGGCAAGACGAAGGTGAGCGAGAAAATCGTTCGGTCTCTCTTTGATCGCGGCGCAGAGAGACGAAGCGGCTTCCCCGACCCTTCCGCTTTCCAGCAGCGCCTCGGCCAATCCCTGATGGAGCAAAGGGCTGCGCCCCCGCTTGCGGAGTGCCGCTTGGAAATAGCGGCATGCCGGCTCGCTCTCTCCGGATTGCAGCGCTCTCCACCCTCTGGCGGCCGAACCGATCGCTCCATCCGCGCCTCCGGATCGCCGAGACCAGACGGCGAACGGGAGATCGATGACGCGGCTCTCTTCCATAAGGACATGCGGGCAAAGGGCGCCGGCGAGCCTGCTCGATCCCTCCTGGGAACGAAACGTCGTCACACCCACGACCTGTCCGCGCTCGTCGACGATTGGACCTCCGCTATTCCCCGAAAAGGTCGGAGCGTCTACCTCGAAGGAACGGGTCCCATAATAGGGTTTCTGCCGATAGCCGACCACCTTCCCCCATGCCGAGGCGAGGCCTACTCCCAGAGGATACCCTTCGATACGGATCGGTTCGCCCGGAACGGGGGGTTCCTTCCTTAGCTCCAGGCATGGCGGCCGAATTCCGGAGGGAAGCGCGATTTGCACCATGACCAAGTCCCCCGCCTCCGCCAGAACCCGATCGACGCGGAAAGGTTCGCATCCGGGTCCCAGCGCGGCGGAAAAGAGCGCTCGAGAGAGCAGATGCCGATTGGTGATCAGTTGCCCCTGGCGATTGACGAAAAAGCCGGTTCCGGTAACCCGGACGATGCCGCCGGCGACGGATTGATAGGTAACTATCCGGACAATCGCCGCGTTCGCGGGGTCGTCACGATCCAGGTGTATTCCGCCGGCCCGACCGCTGACGGGAACTGCCGCCAGGAAAAGCAGAGCGGCCGCACGCACCCCGCCTCGCCTTTTCCCAGCGACCCGGTGCGGCAACCGATCCGGACAAGCCGTCTTCGCCGCAGGCATCGAATACGAATCCGCAGAAGATCCCGGCTGCTTTCCCGGAGGGGCGAAGCTCCCCACCCGAGACGCACCGCCATCCGCCCGGCCGCCCTCTTTCCCTGCTCGGCGATTACCGCCCATTTTTTTTGGATCTACTGCCCGATTGCCTTCCCCACAAGGGAAAAGAGCGCATCCGCAGCCCGATGCCTTCACCGCGGTCTTTCCAATCCTGCACCCTCTGCGCACTAGAGGCAGCCCTGCCGGGGCGCATGCCTCATGATCGGCCGCTGGCTTCGTTTGCGCCCGCCGCTTCCCCGGCATCCGGATATCCGTCGGGATGCGCCTGATGCCAACGCCAAGCGCTCTCGATGATTTCGGAAAGCCGCGAGTGCTCCGGTTTCCAGGAGAGCTCCCGGCAGATCCTCTGAACGTTCGCCACCAGCCGCGGCGGGTCGCCCGGACGCGGGGGACGGACCTCGAAGGGAATCGCCATGCCGGTGATCTTGCACGCAAGATCGATGACCTGCCGGACCGAATATCCTTCCCCGGTCCCTACGTTATAGAGGCCGGGCTGCTCACGCCGCAGGACGGCCAAGTGGGCGGACGCCAGGTCGCGCACATGCACGTAATCCCGGATCGCGGTGCCATCCGGTGTGGCAAATTCATCCCCATAGATTTCCACCACATTCCGCTTTCCCAACGCAACCTGCAACACATTGGGAATCAAGTGAGTTTCTTCCTTGTGGTCTTCTCCGTATCGCTCGGAGGCCCCGGCGGCGTTGAAGTAGCGCAAAACGAGCGGAATGATCCCGTGGATCTCCGAGTACCAGCGCAAGATTTTTTCGAAGAAGAGCTTGGATTCGCCGTAGGGATTGATCGGCTTGGTCTCTCCCCGCTCGTCGATGGGAATCTTGAGCGGAAGGCCGTAGACGGCGCACGAGGAAGAGAAGACGATCTTCCGCACCCCGGTGGCCACCATGGCATCGAGCAGGTGAATTCCGTGGAAGGCATTGTTGCGGAAGTAGGTCGATGGATCCCGCATCGACTCGGCGACCAAAGCGTTGGCCGCAAAATGGATCACCGCATCGGGCCTCTCCGCCCGGAACAGGGCGAAAAGCCCTTCCCGGTCGAACAAATCAAGCCGATAGAAGGCGGCGCGATCGTCCACCGCCGCCCGATGTCCTTCGGAAAGATTGTCGACGACCACCGTGGCGATGCCCGCATCCAGGAGAAACTCGACGCAGACGCTTCCCACGTACCCCGCCCCTCCGGTGACCAAGATCTTCACGGCAAGCGAGGGAGGCGGAGCCTACTCCTTGAGGTTCATCGAGAGAAGAAACTCGACGTTGCTCTTGGTCTTTCGGAGCCGTTCGAGCAGCAGCTCCATGGCTTCCACGGGAGGCACGGAGGAAAGCGCGCGGCGCAGGACATGTATCCGTGCGATCTCGTCGGGATGGTAGAGCAGCTCTTCTTTCCGTGTGCCCGACTTCGAGATGTTGATCGCGGGATAGATTCGCTTGTCGACCAGCGCCCGGTCGAGATGGATCTCCATGTTGCCGGTTCCCTTGAACTCTTCGAAGATGACGTCGTCCATCTTCGACCCGGTATCGATCAGAGCCGTGGCCAGGATCGTCACGCTCCCGCCTTCTTCCAGGTTCCGCGCCGCCGCAAAAAAGCGCCGCGGCTTCTGAAGGGCGTTCGCGTCAACGCCGCCGGTCAGGATCTTCCCGCTATGCGGCTGCAGAGTGTTGTAGGCGCGCGCAAGCCGGGTCAGCGAATCGAGCAGGATGACCACATCCACCTTGGTTTCCGCCAAGCGCTTCGCCCGCTCAATGACCATCTCGGCCACCTGGACATGCCTTTCCGGGGTCTCATCAAAGGTCGAACTGATAACCTCGCCGCGAACGGAGCGCTCCATATCGGTGACCTCTTCGGGACGCTCGTCGACGAGCAGCACGATCAGGTGGGCCTGCGGGTGATTTTCACTGATTGCGTTGGCGATCTTCTGCATCAGGACCGTTTTCCCGGTTCTGGGCGGAGCCACGATCAGCCCGCGCTGACCGAACCCGATCGGCGTGACCAGGTCGATCACGCGCAGGGAAGGGTCTTTGGACTTGCCTTCGAGGAAGATGCGGCGGTTCGGGAAGAGGGGGGTCAGATTATCGAAGAAGATGCGATTGCGAACCTTCTCCGGCTCTTCCCCTTCGACCAGATCGACCTGGAGGAGGGAGAAATACCGCTCCTTTTCCTTCGGATGGCGGATGGGACCCGAGACCAGGTTCCCTTTCTTGAGGCCGTTGCGCCGAATGAGGGCGGGCGAAACGTAGACGTCCTCCGGGCAAGGGAAATAGTTGTAGGCGGGGGATCGCAGGAAGCCGTAGCCCTCGGGGAGTACCTCCAGAACCCCTTCGCCGAAAATCGGGCCGTTGCGCTGCGCATGGCGCCGCAACGTTTCGAAGATCAACTCGTGCTTCCGCAGCAACCCGGGATTTTCGATCTGATACTCGGCAGCTTTCTGCTGGAGTTCGGCAAAGGAGAGGCGCTGGAGCTCTCCCAGGCTGAGCGGCTGGCCGGTCGTCGGAGGACGCGCGTCCCCATCTTCCTCCTTGCGATTCTGCTGTTCTCCGCCGCGACGTTCGGAGGGCCGGACAGGATGCCCGCTCCGAGGCGGTCGGTGCTCTTCGGAAGGCGCGCCCCCGTCCCACTGACCAGCTCCCGCCCATGCGCTCTTGGAAGATTCGCCTTTCTCCCGATCGATTTCATCTGCATTCATTCTTTTCCTACCGAGGTTTTCCTCTCTGTTGCCGAAGCCGCCTCTTCGCCCGTCTGGCTTGGGATTCCGCGAGGAGCTCCCTCGTCCACGACACAAGGGACGATGCCTCAAGGCGAGGAGGAGACGAGGACAAAACGGGAAATCTGCTGCTCAAGAAGTTCCAACGAACCGTCGTTCCAGAGGAGCACGTCGCTACGTGCCGCCTTTTTCTCGATCGGCCACTGACTTTTGATCCGTGCCTCCGCCTCCTCCCTTTCCAACCCGCGTGTCAGAAGCCGCCGCAGCTGCGTCGCATAGGAGCAACCTATGCAGAGAATCGTCTCGAACTCTCCTTCCAGGCCTGCTTCATGCAAGAGGGGAACCGAAACGACGATTTTTCCGTTTGGATTCCGAGCCCTTAAATCGGCCACTTCCTTACGCCACTTTTCGATAATGGCTGGGTGAGTGAGCCTGTTTAGTGTTTCCCGCAGCTGAGGATCACGAAAAACTATCGACCCGAGCTTTTTCCGGTCGATAGCCTTTTCTTCATTTAAGATCCGCTCCCCGAAGACGTCAACCAGTTTCTGCCATGTTTCCCCTCCCGGGGCCATCAGCTCATGCGCAATCTCGTCCGAATCGACTACGAACCAGCCCCAGCGCCGGAGCCTCTCGGAAGTCGTCGACTTGCCGGCCGCGATTCCGCCGGTCAGCCCGATACACGAGGATACCGGCATAGCCGAAGGCACGCTCATTCCGCTCCCGCAGCGCATGCGCGCGGGCGACATCTCCCGCCTCCAAAGGCGGGCTCTCCCGCTTGCCGACTCGTCATTTCCCCGGTCATCGATTTACGCCCGCTCATGGGTTAGCCGCGTCCATTTCTTGTTGACAAGCTCTCCCTTTCGGCAAAGAAGGGGCGGGTGACTCCCGAAACAGCCTACGCCGCCTGCCGGCGCATTGCGCGACATTACGAAAACTTCCCGGTCGGCCTCCTCGTCCACCCGGCCTTGCAACCGCATATCCACGCGGTCTACGCCTTCGCGCGGCTCGCCGACGACATCGCCGACGAGGGATACGGCCCTTCCGGCCGCCCGGCCCATCCGGAACAGACGCCTTCGGAACGCCGGAAAGCCCTGCGCCGTTTCGAAGCCGCTCTCCACGATCCGGCCAGCGCGCCCGAGGACCCGGTCTTCGTGGCCCTCCACCGGACTATCCGCCAGTTCGACCTTCCGATCCGACTTTTTCTCGACCTGCTGAGCGCTTTCACCCAGGACACCGAGAAGCGGCGTTATGCCTCCTTCGCCGAGCTGCTCGACTACTGCCGTCGCAGCGCCAATCCGATCGGCCGGCTCGTCCTTCTCCTGCACGGCCAGAAGGAAGAGAAACAGCTCGCAGCTTCGGACGCGATTTGCACGGCCTTGCAGATCACCAACTTTTGGCAGGACATCTCGGTCGACCTGCTCAAGGACCGTATCTATCTCCCGCAGGACGAGATGAAGCGCTTCGGGGTCACCGAAGAGAGCCTCTTCGCCGGGTGCGCCGGCCCCGAATTCCGCGAGCTGCTCGCCATGGAGGTGCGGAGGGCCTTCCGGCTTTTCGAGCGAGGCTACGGCCTGATCGAAACCCTTCCTTGCCCTCTCCGCTGGGAGATCGAGCTCACGTGGCATTCCGGCCGTCGCATCCTCGAAAAGATCGTCGACCTCGACTTCGATACTCTCCACCATCGCCCCACCCTGGACGCCCTCGATGCACCGACCCTGCTGGCGAAGACGATCTTCCGCATCCGGGACGGCCTGACTCCGCCGGCGGAGCCGGCGGCTCCCGCAAGCCGGCCGTCGGCCTCACGAGGCGCGTAGCCCCGGCGCGGCCAGCGGAACAAGCGTCCGCCGATGCCCTTCGAAAAGGGCCACTTCGCGAATGTCCAGCCTTTCGAGCAGCCCGGAAAGCCGCTCATACTCTTCCCCGATCTGAAAGGCGGAATGGGCGTCGGAAGCCAAGGTGAAGGGAATGCCCAGCTCCTTGGCCCGCCGTATGATAGCTTCATCGGGATAGGCTTCGCCGACGGGCTTTCTCCATCCTGCCGTGCTGATCTCCAGCGCCAAGTCCTTTTCTCGCGCGAGCACCAAGATTTCCTCGAAGTAGTCGAGGAAGCCCGCCTTCGGCCGGAATCCGAAGATCTTGATCAAGTCCAGATGGGCCAAGCAATCGATCCAACCGCGCTGCACGAGCCTCCGCAAGGCTTCGGCATACTCCCGATAAATCTCCTCGATCGGCCGGCGGGTGAAGCCGGCATCCTCTCCGGCACGGTCAAACGGCCAATCCCCGAGGAAATGGACCGAGCCCAGCACGAAGTCGAGCTTTTCCCAATTCCGCTGAACCCACCCGAGCCCCGCTTCGCTGCTCCGGGGATCGTTATCGAGCTCGATCCCCAGTCGAATCGCCAAGTCCCCGTTTTCCTCGCGCCACCGCCGAAAGACCTCGAAGTCGACCCCTTCGTGGTACCGGTCGTGATCGGTAAGGACAAAGTCCCGGATTCCCCGTTCCCGGGCGGCTTTCGCCCATGGGTCGAGCAGCGCGCGATCATAGGGCTGCGGACGGTGGCCCTGCGGATGCATATGATAGTCACTAAACAGGTTCACGGATCTTGTCCCCCGCCGACGATCTGCTCCCAACTCACTCCTTCCGGCCGGACCGGCTGGCCCACCCGCACACCGTGACGGGAAAACCAGTCGCGATTGACTTCGAGCGCAAAGCGTACCCGCGCGCTCCGGCTTGAGACGATGCGGGTGTCGAGCGGCTGAAGGTCATGGATTTCGAGAATCTCCCCTCTTCGATCGAGAAAAGCCACGGAAAGCGGAATGGTCGTGTTCGCCATCCAAAAGGAAGCCACCCCCTCGCGCGGAAGCAGGAAGAGCATTCCCGCATCTTCGCCCAGGCTCCGGCGGAACATGAGCCCGCGGGAAAGCTCCTCGTGCGTGCGCGCCACCTCCACGGTCAGGCGACCCGTGCCGACGGATAGCCGCAGGGCCGCAGGCCCGGCCTCCGAGGCGATCGAGCGGGGAAGCAGCGCCATCGGGCCAAGCTGCATGATGACGAGGAGAAAGGCAACTCTTCGGCGAAGGACCTCCTTGCCCCACGCCAAGCCCGGCGTAAGAATAGCCGGATGGCCGCCGCGCTCCGTTCGATCCTCCGGAAGTCTCACAGCCGGTCCTCCACCGCTTTCCGCCACCGCCTTTCTCCCCATGCCGGGTCCTCCCTCTCCTAAGCAGATTTGCCTCCTCCTGACGGTCGATCGGAGGAGCGAGCGGTTCGCCTCGTTTCTCCAGGCGTTAGAAGAACGAAGGAAGCAAGGGGACCTCGTCTACCTCTATTGCCTCGACGAGGGGATCCGGGAGATCGACTCTTTTATTCCCCAAGCCGGACCGCAACTGCGGCTCTTCGGCTGCGCCTATGCCGCCATGCGCCGCTCCCTGCCCCGGAACCCAGAGGTCCTTTACGGGGGACTCGGCCTGCTGGCGGATCTGATCTCCGGCACCGACGAGCTCCTGGCATTCTAAGCTCACGGCCGCAGGCGGCTATGCTTCCTTGGCTTCGAAGCGCCGCTCGATTTCCGGCCAGTTCACTACGTTCCAGAAGGCCTTGAGCCAATCCCCGCGCCGGAACTGGTACTTCAAGTAGTAGGCGTGCTCCCAGACGTCGCAGCCGAGCACGGGGTAGCTGCCCTCCATGAGTGGATTATCTTGATTGGCCGTGGAGGTGATCTCCAGACCCCCGGAAGGAACGCGCACGAGCCAGACCCAGCCGCTCCCGAATCGGGCCAAGCCCGCAGCCTCGAACTTTGCCTGAAATTCGGCAAAGCTGCCGAAGGTCGCCTTCAGCTGCTCGAGGAGCTTCCCGGAAGGCTCTCCCCCGGCGCGCGGCGCCATCATCTTCCAGAACATCGAGTGGTTGACATGGCCCCCGCCGTTGTTGCGCACGGCGGTGCGGATATTTTCCGGAACGGCGCTCAAGTTCCGGATCAGCTCTTCCGGGCTCTTCGCCGCCAGATCCGGATGGTCGGCCAGGGCTTTGTTGAGGTTGTTCACGTAGGCCTTGTGGTGGCCGTTGTAGTGGCAATCCATCGTCATGGTGCTGACGTAGGGCTCCAAGGCATCGAAAGAATAGGGAAGCTGAGGGACTTCGTACGCCATATATAAGAACTCCTCCTGTCGTTTTCCAACCGTTCGCCGCTTTCCGGCGAACCGCTATCCGGGATTGCCGCGCTTTTCCGGTCGCCGCCATCCCGAAGCCGCGGCAGTCAAGCTTTCACCAGAACGCATGGGAGTCAAGTGCCAAGGGATCCGAAACTACAAGGAATTTCTCCCGGACGCCTCGGAATCTCCTCGAGGTCGTCCGTCGGGGTGCCGGCCCTCGCGGCGCAAGCAAAGAAACATTTGCGCCCTATGCTCCGGGCACATTAAAGTGCGCCGTGAAGCTCTGGGAGAGAGCGAAGAGCCGCCTTCTGACGGAAGTCGGTAGCGTCTTCTGTTTCGGACTGGCCCTCATCCTGCTCTTGAGTCTTGTCTCCTACCAGCCCCGCGATATCGCCTTCAATCAGTGGCCGAGCCAGCCCGAAGTGGGTAACGCGATCGGGCCGATGGGGGCCTACACGGCCTTCGCCCTTTACTCCCTCTTCGGCCTTGGAGCCTATCTGATCCCCTTCCTGCTCTTGACCGCCGGGATGGCGTTCAGCCTGCAAGTCCGGGTGGCTTGGAGCCGAAAGCTCCTGTGGACCGCTCTCTTCTTAATCGCGGCCTCCGCATTCTTCAACGTGCAGCCCTATTTCGGCAGCGGGTTCCGATCCTGGGTGAACATCGGCAGCACGGGGGGGTTCGTCGGCGAGCTGCTCGACCGCCCTCTGCTCACCCCGGCGCTCGGGAAGACGGGGAGCCAGATCTTCCTCGGGATCGCCTGCCTGCTTTTGCTCATCATCCTCTATGAGACCGAACCGATCCGCAGCCTGCTCCGGCTCGCGCGGTGGGCGAAGGAGCGCTGGGCCGGCTACCAAGAAAAACGCCTGCGACGGGAAGGGGTTCTCGGTCGCATCGAGATCGCCCGGAGGAAGCTCGCGGAGGAAGAGCGGCTCCTCGCCCAGGAGCTCTCCCAGAAGGTGTCCACCAAGAAGGAGAACCGCTCTGAGAACCGCAGGGAGGCGGCCCCGCCCGAGATCGTCGACACAGCCGACCGCGCCCGGTTGCACACCCCCCCTCCGGCCGCTCTGGAGCCTGGCCTCCGCCCAGTGTCCGACTTTCTTCGGCCGGCGGCGCCGCCGGCCGGGGGCTCGGCCGGTTACTGCCCTCCTCCTCTACGCCTGCTGCGGGAAAGTCCCGCTCCCCGCAAGGGCGGCCCCGGCGACAACGACCTTCGCACAACCGGGGAGCTTCTCGTCAAAACTCTTGGCAGCTTCGGCATCGAGTCGACTCTCGGCACCATCACGAAGGGACCGACCGTGATCCGGTTCGAGCTCTATCCTGCGGAAGGCGTACGGGTCGACCGGATCCTGAGCCTCCAAAGGGACATCGCCCGGGCCACCCGCGCGGAGAAGATCAACATCCTGGCGCCGATTCCGGGGAAGGACAGCGTCGGGGTCGAAATTCCGAATCCGAACAAGTCGGCCGTGGTGCTCCGCGACATCCTCGGGCTGCCGGAGTTCCAGCAGAGCCGGGCGCGGCTGCCGATCGCCCTCGGCAAGGACGTCTACGGCCAACCGTTGATCGCCGACCTCGCCGAAATGCCGCACCTACTGATCGCGGGAGCCACGGGCTCGGGCAAGTCGGTCTGCATCAACTCTCTTCTGCTCTCGCTGCTGTTTCGCTTCGGCCCGGAAGAGCTGCGCCTCATCCTCGTCGATCCGAAGCAGGTCGAGCTGCAAATCTATAACGGGATCCCGCACCTGATCGTTCCGGTGGTCGTCGACCCCAAGAAAGTGATCACCGCCCTTAAGTGGGTGATCCTCGAAATGGAGAAGCGCTACAAGCTGCTGGCGTCGGCCGGCGTACGCAACATTGCCGCCTACAACGCCCAAGCTCGGAAAGCCCTCTCCGCTCGGCGGCCGCCGCCCGCGGCTTCCCCGCCTCCCCTCGGCACAGAAGCGGCCGAAGAGGAGACCCCGCGCCCGCTCCCCGCCATCGTGGTGATTGTCGATGAGCTGGCCGACTTGATGCAGACCGCCTCCGCGGACGTCGAGGTGGCGATTGCACGGCTTTCCGCAAAGGCCCGGGCGGCCGGGATTCACCTGATCGTCGCCACGCAGACGCCGCGGAGAGAAGTCGTGACGGGGGTGATCAAGGCCAACATCCCCTGCCGGATCGCCTTCCAGGTCAGCAGTTCGCTTGACTCGCGCGTCATTCTTGACGAAAATGGAGCGGAGAATCTGCTGGGCAAAGGAGACTTCCTATACTTGCCCCCGGGCGTCGGGCAAATGGTCCGAGGGCAGGGAGCCTATGTCTCGGAAGAGGAGGTGGCCGAGGTTGTGGACTACGTTCGCGCCCAAGGTGGGGCGACGATCGAGAACGAGCTCCACGAGCAGCTTGCCGGGGATCCTGCCGGCGGCGACCTGTCGGCCGCCGATCGCGAACTGGTTCAGAAGTGCTTGGAAATCATCTGGCAGGAAAGACGTGCCAGCACCTCCCTTCTGCAACGACGCCTGCGCCTTGGCTACAATCGTGCAGCTTGGGTAATGGATCTGCTGCACCAGCGAGGGTTGGTAGGGCCGGAAAACGGGGCAAAGCCCAGGGAAATTCTTGCCGATCTTGACGGCCCGGTTCCGGTCGCGTAAAGGCGCGTTCCGTCATGGCAACCGACAACATCCAGCAGCTTCCGCCGGGGAAAAGCATCGGCCGGCAATTACGGGAGGCGCGCACGGCCCTGGGGTGGAGCATCCAAACGGCTTCCAAAGCCACCAAGATCCTGCCCGAACAGCTTGTGGCTCTAGAGCAGGACGACTACCGGAGCTTCGCCGCTCCGGCCTATGTGCGGAATTTTCTCCGCACGTATTCCCGAGTGCTCCACCTGAACGAGAAGGCGTTGCTCGAGCAGCTCGATCAAGCCTTCTTGCCGATGCGCCGAGGCCCTTTTCCGGCGCAGAAGCCGCTCCTCCTGATGGGTCGGGGGGATGCGCCTCCCAAGCGGGGGAGGACCACATCCCAGATGGTGGCTTTCCTCGTCGCCGCCGGGCTTTTCGCCCTCATGTGCGCGGTCGGCGCCTATCGCGTCTACCAGGTCGCCTCGTACCGGCGGCCCTTACCCTCCGAATCCAAGGATATCACGGGCTTGGAACTCTCTCCGGAAGCGGGCTCGTCCCGGAAGCCGGAGGGAGCGGTAATCCGCAAGCGGCCGCCGCTCCCTCCCCCGCCTCTGGAAGAGATGGAGGTTCGCCGGGCGCTGCCCGTGCAGTCGCCAGCCGCGACCCCTTCGGTTGCGGAGCCGCCGATCCGGGTAGCCCGGGCCATTCCCGTCCATCCCGACGAAGCATCGGCCCCGCCTCCGGAACAAGGGCGCCCGTCGGCCGTCGAGTCGGGGGAGGAGACGGATGCGAACAACGATAATGATGAGCCGAGCACCGTGGATGCGGGCGCCCCGGCCGCTTCTCGGGAAGCGGATCTCCCGCCTCCGACGAAAGCGTACCACCTGGTGCTGCAGGCCCGAAAGGAATCCTGGATCCACGTGAACGTCATCGAAGACGGCCACCGCCGGCAGCTTTTCGCGGGTGTCCTGCATACGGGGGAACGGAAGGAGTTTGTCGGGCCCAAGTTCCAAATTAAGGTGGCTAACAGCTCCGTCGTCGATATCGTGCTGGATGGCCAGACGGTCTCGATGGCTTCCAATGCTTCCCCGGCGCAGGAATTAACCCTTCCGACTCCGACTCCATGACCTCCCCGTCCCTCGTGGGGAAGACCGTCGGAATAATTCCGCTCGGTTGCGCGAAGAACCTGATCGATGCCGAGATCATGCTCGGGCGGCTGGCGGAGGCGGGGGCGGCGATCTCCTTGGATCCCGCTTCCTCGGATATCCTCATCATCAACACTTGCGGCTTCATCGACCCGGCCAAGGAGGAGGCGATCCGCACGGTTCTCGCCGCGCATCAGGAACGCGAGACTTCGGGGAAAGGGGAACGGCAGAAGATCGTCGTGACCGGATGTCTTTCCCAGCGCTACCGCAACGACCTCCCCTCGCTCCTCCCGGAAGTAGACCTCTTCCTCGGCCTCGACGAGGTCGACAAGATCGCCGAGCATCTTTCCGATCTTCTCCTTCCGATCGGAGGCGCGCGTCGCGACGCGATTTCTCCCGACTCCCGCTTTCTTCCGGACTTCTCCTCGCCTCGCTTTCCTCTCACGCCCGCCCACTTGGCCTATGTCAAGATCGCCGAAGGGTGCAACCATCCCTGCACCTTCTGCATCATCCCCCGGATCCGCGGCCGCTTCCGTAGCCGCACCATCGCCTCGATCGTGCCGGAAGTGCGGGCGCTCATTGCCCGCGGCGTGCGGGAGGTGATCCTGGTTTCCCAGGATTCGACCTATTTCGGCAGGGACCGGTCCCCTCGCACCCCATTAGGTTCCTCCGCCAGCGGGGAGACGCTCGCGGATCTTCTTCGCACCCTGGAAGAGATTCCGGGAGACTTTTGGATCCGCGTCCTCTACACCCACCCCGCGCACTGGACCGAGCGGCTCATGGAAACCTTCGCCGAGGCCCGCAAGCTCGTGCGCTACATCGACGTCCCCTTCCAGCACATCGCCGATCCGGTTCTCGAAAGGATGCAACGGGGCACCTCCGAGACCCAGCTCCGGGAGCTTCTCGCCGCCTTTCGACAAAGAATCCCCGGGGTCGCCATACGGACGACGTTCCTGGTCGGCTTCCCCGGGGAGAGCGAAGAAGATTTTCAGAAGCTCCTCCGTTTCGTCGAGGAAGCCCGCTTCGACCGCCTCGGCGTCTTTTCCTACTCTCAGGAGGAGGGAACCCGTTCCGCGCGACAGAAGGTGCAGGTTCCGGAGACGGTGAAGAAGCGGCGATGGGAAGAGCTCATGGCGAAGCAAAAAGAGATCGCCCGCCGCCGGGCTCTTGATCAGGTCGGGCAGCGCATCCGCGTGCTCGTCGATTCTCCCGGCATCGCCCGTTCCGCCGCCGACGCCCCGGAAGTCGACGGAAGGGTCTATGTCTCCCCGAAGCTCTCCCCGGGAACCTTCGCCGATGTGGTCGTGCGGGGGGCCTCGGATTACGACTTGATCGCCAGGGAGGCAGCGCATGCCGAGCGCCGGTGAAGGAGCCGCGGCGCCACCTCGCGGGCGGTCCAAGTCGGCCGACGACTCCGCACCGAGGGCGCGCCGAGCGGAAAACAGGAGAATCGCCGCAATCTGTCGGCGCCTAGCCGCGACCTATCCCGAGAGCCGGCCGGCTCTCCAGTACCGGAATCCTCTGGAGCTGCTGATCGCCACGATCCTCTCCGCACAGTGCACGGACCGGCAAGTGAATCGGGTGACCGCCGAGCTCTTCCCGCGCTATCCGGATGCCGCCAGCTATGCCACCGCTCCGTTGGAAGAGCTCGAGCAGGCGCTGCGCCGGCTCGGTTTTTTTCGCACCAAGGCGCGCCATATCCGTGCCGCCGCTCGGCTCCTCGTGGAGCGCCATGGAGGACGCGTGCCGGCGACAATGGAAGAGCTGACCGCCCTGCCGGGCGTCGGCCGCAAGACCGCCAACGTCGTGCTCGGCAACGGATTCGGCCTGCCGCTCGGCATTGTCGTCGACACCCATGTGGCACGTGTTTCCTACCGGCTCGGCCTGACCCGGGAGAAGCTCCCGGAGAGGATCGAAGCCGACCTAAAGGAACGGGTGCCCCGCAAAGAGTGGATCGCCTTCGCCAACCGCCTGATCTTTCACGGTCGCGCGCGCTGCCGGGCCCGCAAGCCGGATTGCCTCCACTGCGAGCTGCTCTCGCTCTGCCCGCGGCAAGGGCTCCCCCGCTCCCGCCAAGCCCCCGGTCGCCCGCGCCCTCCCGGTCTTCAGCCGATCGCTAAGTCCGGCTTCGGGAGGTCGATCGCCTCGGCCACCCGCCACCCCGTCCTTTCCAACCGGGCCAGAGCTTCCTTTTCGCCGCACGGGACCAGCTCCATCACAACCCGCAGAGCCCGGTAGCGAAGCTTTTCGCTGGTGGGCCGCAGGTGGATCATCAGGTTGTCCCGAACCCGCCCGGTTCGGATCATCGCGATGGTGGAAAGCATGTTGAGGACGATCTTCGTCGCCGTTCCGGCCTTGAGGCGCGTCGAGCCCGCCACGATTTCGGGCCCGGTGGGCAGATCGATCGACAACCGGACGAAAGGGAGCGGCGCGTGCTTAGGATTGCAGGTCAAAAGGATCGTCAGAGCCCCGACCGTTTGGGCCTGCTCGAGCGCGCCCAGGACGAACGGTGTGCGCCCGCTAGCCGTGATGCCGCAAACGACGTCGCCCGGGCGGACGCCGCGCTGGATCACGCTGCGGGCGCCGGCCTCCCGATCGTCCTCCGCCGCTTCCTGGCTCCGCAGGAATGCGTCGGGTCCTCCTGCCAGGATGGCTTGCACCAAGTCGGTCGGGACACCGAAGGTCGGCGGGATTTCGCTCGCGTCAAGCGCCCCCAGCCGTCCGCTCGTCCCGGCGCCGACGTAAAAGAGGCGTCTTCCGGCCTCCAAGGCCTCCGCCACTGCGGCCGCCGCCGCCGCGATCACCTCTTTCCGGTCCCGGAGAGCCCGCTCCACGAACTCCTCTTCCGAAAGGAAAAGCTCCACGAGCTCCGGCACCGTCTTGCGATCCAGGAAGCGGCAACGGGGATTCCGCTCCTCGGTCAGCGCCCCCTCGAGCGAGGCGGCCGCTTCCCGCGAGAAGGGCAGAGCCGGCTGCGCCGCGATCGTCTGCGGGATGGGCAGCGTATCGTCGACCAACCGCGCCGCGCCCACCGCTCCCGGGACCCGGGAAACGAAGATCTCGCGGACCGCCACTCGGGATCGGACCTCGCCGCTAAAGAGCGCGACATAGGCCTCGCTGTGCTCGAAGAGCCCGCCGACCAAGGCCACCCTCGGTTCGGGGTAGCCGAGTCTTTGGGTGACGTACCTCACCTGCTCCGCCAAGAGACCGGCACGGGATCGGGCGATGTCGGCGGCGAGCGGATCGCCGGCGGCCGCCTTCTCCAAGACGCAAGGAGCCAGGGCCGCGATCCGATCCTTGGACGGATCGCGCAGGAGATGGACAAAGAGCTCCTCGAGGCTGTTTTGCCCGGTTCTCTGAAGAAAGGCTTCGCCTAGAGGAACGACACTGCCCGTGGCATCGAAAGCGTCATAAACGCGCCAAAGGCCGGTGTGCGCCAAATCGTAGCCGCTGCCCGGATCCCCCAGAATATGGCCCCAGCCGCCTACCCGCAGCGTGCGGCCATCCCTACGGCCCAGGACGTTCGAGCCGGTGCCCGCGATGACGATGATTCCATCGCCGGAGCCGAAGGCGCCCGCAAATGCCGAGTAGGTATCTTCGGCGACGGCGATCCGCAGCGCCGTCGGCCAGAGGGCTTGCAGCATCCCGGCAAGGCGCTGCCGCTGCACCGGGAGATGGCAGCCGGCGAAGGCGGCACCGATCGCCTCGATCCCGCCGCCGACCGCCGAGCGGATTCCCGCAAGCAGCTTCCGGATCTCCTCGTCCGGAAGCAGGCTGACGTTGCCGGGGCCGGCCGTTCCCCGCGCGCACACCGTCCCCGTCGAATCCAGGACGGCCCATGTCGTCTTGGTCCCTCCTCCTTCAATGCCCAGGATGGTGCCCACCAGCCGCTCTCTTTCCCTCCCCCGAGGGATCGTTTCTTTTTTTCTCCTTCCCCGGTTCTCGGCGAGCCCCCTCATCGAGGAATATAAACCGGGCCTCCCCGGAACGGGATATAGGACTTCAGTATCGAGGCAAAGGCGGCAAGGGATCTTTCGTAAAACGCCCGATCCTTCGCATCGAGGATGATATAATCGACGGAGTCCGCGGTGGCGACGCAGCCGATTCTCTCCAAAAGGGCCTGTCCGCCCGGCTCGCTCACGAAGGAGTAGACTTCCGCAAGGGCTCCCTTGCCGAGCCGACATTCCCCCACGCGCTCGGCCCTGGCCCCTGCTCCGCTCGGCGGCGCCAACACCTGCGCCCTCTCCTCCAAGAACCGCTCGATCGGCGCGGTACCGGCGGACTCGGCGCGCATCGAGCCCGACCGGATGAGCACGGGGGAATCCTTTGCCGTGAAGCCGACAGGATAGAACACCGGTTCGGGCGGTTCGCTGCCGCGCCACTCCCGATCGAGGACCCAACCATCGGGAGCCTTGAGGAGGAAGGCATGCCCGGGTGCATAGACTATGCCCACGCCGCCTTCGAACGGATGTTGCTGCGGATAGGCGCGCGGCAAGCCGGCCAGGGACGCCCCCAGCAGAAGCAAAAGGAGGAAAGAGCCGATTTCCCTCATTCCCCAGGGATCATCTACCGCTTCCCGGATTCGGGCGCAAAATCGTAGAGGAAGCGGGCGTAGACGCGGGCGGTGGTCACAAGATCCTTGACCGGAATCCGTTCTTCGACGGCATGGATGTTCTTCCCGTCGACCCCATAGCCTACCGCATCGATCCGGCGCTTCCGCACGTAGTAGTGCATGTCGGTGGCACCGCGATTCACCGTGAAGCGGGCGCGTCCTCCGCGCACACCCTCCACGGCCTTCCGGAAAGCCCGGGGAAGCGGTGCGCCGGGGGAAAGCGAGCAGGGGGCGGTCGCATGGATCGTTCGAATTCGGGTCCGCACCCCGCTTTTTGCCGCAGCCGACCGGATCCATTCCCGCAACTCCCGCTCCACCGCGGGCACCTGCTCCGCGGGGGTAAGCCTCCGATCGATCGTGAAGGAGGCTTCGCCCGGAATGATGTTCACTTTTGCCGCATCCCCGGGTCCGAAAACCCCGCCGAGGTTGACCACCGGTTCCAGAACCTCTCCGGAGGGGGTGGCGAAACGCCTCTGCGGCTCGGCCAGCGATTGCTTAAGCACCGGCTCAAGCCGGGAGACCAGGGCGACCATCCGCTCGAAAGCATTCACGGTCCCATCGGGATAAGCCGAATGCCCGCCTTTGCCCAGAACCGTGACCTCGAGTTGCACCAACCCATTGTGACCGATGCCGATCTTCCCTCCGGCGCCACCCTCGCAAACGACGGCGAAGTCAGGACCCCTTCTTCGGCGGGTCACAAGGTACCCGGTGCCGAGCTCCCCGCCGATTTCCTCATCCGCGACAAAGGCCAGCTCCACGTTCACCCGCGGCACGCTCCCGGTCTTCAAGAGCGCCTCCACCGCGAAAATGGCAGCTGCCAGCGCCCCTTTCATGTCGGCCGTCCCGCGGCCGAAAATCCAGTCGCCGTCGCGCTCCCCGGCAAAGGGGGCGTGCCTCCACCGACCCGCAGCGGGCACCACATCATAGTGGGCGTTGAATTGGACGGTCCTCTCCGCACCCACCTCCCATCTCCCGACCAAATTGTGCCGAGGCAAGCCGGCCTGCTGCGGGGGCAGAACCTTGGCGGCGACCTCCGGCGGGACCGTGAAAATCTCCGTGGAGAGGCCGATCTTCCGTAGCTTGGCCTCCAGCCGCTCGACCAGCGCCGTGTAATGGTCCCCCGGAGGATTCACCGTAGGGATGCGGACGATCTCGCCTAGAAAGGAGCAGAGTTCCCCTTCGTGCTCCACCAGCCAGGCTTCCGCTCCGGTCTTCACTTCTCTCCGCCTTTCCCTGCTGTGCTTACCTCGCGTGCATTCTAGCATTCCGGCGAAGGATGGCAGGCTTTTTCGCTCCGCATCCTCCTCCGGATCGCATCTGCCGGCGCTTGCCTCCGCCGGACCGCCTTGCTAGCTTAGCCTCTCCGCAAGCATTCTCCTGCGGATGGCGGAACGGATCGGCGAGCCAGCCGGCTCGCGAGCGGAGACGGCGGACGATGGGCATTTCCCGCAGAAAATTCCTCCAAAGCCTGGCTGCGGGCTTTCTCGGCGGGGGAGTCCCCCTGGGAACCGTGGCGGCGGCCTCCGACGAGGCCTCGTCTTCCCGGCGGGAGGAATCCGCCCGCCTCGCGGAAGCCGCCCTCTCCGCGGCTCGATCCGCCGGAGCGGAATATGCCGATCTGCGCATCGTATACTCCCAATCCGAGTTCCTCTCGGCCCGCGAGGAACGCATCGAGAATGTCGAGGTGTCGAGCAGCAGCGGCCTCGGGGTACGCGTCCTGGTCAACGGGGTCTGGGGATTCCGCTCGGCCAGTGTGCTCGATCCGGCGCATGCGAGCGATTGCGCACGAGGCGCCGTGGAAATAGCCAAGGCCAACCGCCCGCTTGCGACCAAGCCCGTCGAGATCGAACGGATCGAACCGAAGATCGATCGCTGGCGGGCTCCGATAGAGCAGGATCCTTTTTCGATCCCGCTCGACCGGAAAGCCGAGGCGCTTCTCGGCATCAATGCCGAGGCGAAGGCGGCCGGCGCCCCGTTCGCCTATAGCTTTTTCCTCTTTCTCCGGCAGGAAAAGTTTTTCGCCTCGAGCGCCGGCTCCTTCCTCGAACAACTTTTTTTCCGTACCTATCCTCGGCTCACCGTGACCGCGACCGATCCGGCCTCCGGCCGGTTCGCTAGCCGCTCGAGCTTTTTCCCGCCGCGGGCCGCCGGCTACGAATATGTCCGCGCCCAGAATTGGAAGCAGGAGGCGCGACAAGCGGCCGAGGATGCCTTCCGCAAGCTGAAGGCCAAGCCCGTAGCCCCGGGCAAGATGGACCTGGTCCTCCATCCCACCAACCTGTGGCTCACCCTCCACGAGACGGTCGGCCACTCGACCGAGCTCGACCGCGCCTTCGGATACGAGGCGGGCTTCGCCGGCACGACCTTCGTCAGCCCCGCCGATCGGGGACGCCTCCAATTCGCCAGCGAGCTGGTGACGGTGATGGCGGACCGGGATCAGCCGGGAGGGTTGGCCACGGCCGCCTACGACGACGACGGGATGCCCGCACGCTATGCCCGCTTCCCCATCCTTTTGCGCGGCCGGTTCGAAAATTTTCAAATGGCCATCGGCCAGTCCCGCTGGATCGGGCTGCCCCATTCCAACGCCTGCTCCTTCGCGGAAGGACACGCCTACTTTCCGATTCAGCGGATGCCGAACATCTCGCTGCAACCCTCCGAGCAGGACATTTCCCTCGAAGAGCTGATCTCCGGCGTCGAGGACGGCGTTTACATCGTGGGCGACGGCAGCTGGAGCATCGACCAACAGCGAAAGAACTTTCAGTTCGGCGGGCAGCTCTTCTACAAGATCCGAAAGGGCAAGCTCGGAGAGATGCTCCGCGACGTCGCCTACCAGGGGACGACCGTGCCTTTCTGGAATGCCTGCGACGGGATCGGCGGCGCCAAGGAATACTGGCTCGGCGGGACGCTCTCCTGCGGCAAGGGTCAACCGGTCCAATCCGCGCCGGTATCCCACGGCGTCGTTCCCGCCCGCTTCCGGGGAATCACAGTCCTCAACACCGGGAGCCAGACATGATCCTTTCGGAAGGAGAAGCGCGCGAGCTCGCCACCAAGCTTCTCTCCTACTCCCGCGCCGAATCCGCGGTTGCGGAGATGACCGGCTGGAGCCGGCTCAACGTCCGCATCGCCTGCAACACGATCACAACCGACGGAGCGGACGAGGGTTTTCATTGCCGTGTCGCCTCCTCTTTCGGAAAGCGACGGGGCGAGGCGACGGGAAACAAGGCGGGGCTCGGGGACTTGGCCGAGCTCGTCCGCCTTTCGGAAGAGGTGGCACGCGTTTGTCCCGAAGATCCGGAGTTTCTCCCGCCGCCGGGGCCCCAAGTCTATCCTCCCCCCAAGGGGTACTCCCCCGAGGCGGCCCGCTTGACGGCCAAGGATCTGGCCGAGCACGGGAGGATGATTTTGGATCTCGCGGAGGCCAAGCACGTCGTCGCCGCCGCCTTCTTGGAATGCGAAAGCAGCTTTTCGGCCTACGCGGCCACAAGCGGCCTCTGGGTGTTTCAGCAGTCGACCCGCCTGCAATACGCGGTCTCGGCACGGACACGGGACGGAGGGGGTGCCGGTTGGGCGGCGGCTGCGGCCTATTCACCGGCGGAGATCGATCTGCCGGCCCTCGGTCGCCGGGCCGTGGAGAAGGCGCTCCTTTCCCGCCATCCGAAACCCTTGGCCCCGGGACGGTACACCGTCCTGCTCGAGCCTTCGGCCGCCTGCGACCTGATCGGCATTCTTTTGCTTTCCCTCCAGGCCCGCCCGGCCGATGAAGGAAGAAGCTTTCTCTCTCGTCCCGGAGGGGGAACGCTTTTGGGAGAGCAGCTCTTCGCGGATTCGGTCTCTCTCCGATCGGACCCGGAGGATCCGGTGGCTCCCGGTTCGATCTACTCGACGGACGGCCTGCCCGCCACACCCACGAACTGGGTGGAGAAGGGAAAGCTCCTGGAGCTGATCCGCCCGCGCTTCTGGGCGCAGAAGAAGAACGCTCCGGTGGTCCCCGAGCCGACCAACTTGCTTGTCTGCGGCGGGGAAAGGTCGACCGATCAACTGATTCCGGGCGTCGATCGCGGCGTGCTCGTCACGCGACTCTGGTACATCCGGACGGTCGATCCCCGCACCCTCCTCCTCACCGGCCTTACCCGGGACGGCACCTTCTGGATCGAGAAGGGGAAGATCGCCTATCCGGTGAACAACTTCCGCTTCAACGAAAGCCCTGTCCGGCTTCTCAAAAACGTTCTGGCTCTCGGGAAATCGGAAGTGACGGTGGGGTCGGAGATCGATGATCTTCCCGCCCGGGTGCCCGCCGTCCTCTCCAAGGAGTTTACGTTTTCTTCGGTCTCGCAGGCCTCCTGATCGGAGGGGGCCGAGTCCGCCTCTCCCGCCTAGCCCCGATTTCTCACCAATGGCAGGCATAGCGGAAGGCAAAAAATCCGGCAAAAGGGCATAGGAAAGGCCGTCTTTCCCTGGTATAAGTGCGTTAAGAAGACGTTACTACAACCAGGAAAAAGAAACGGCCTTCCATGACAGAGTGTAGCCAAGAGACTTTTGCGTTTACAGATCATTTTTCGCGACGGGTGGAAGCGGGATTTACCGCGGGTCGGATCTCCAGCGATGGGGGCGCAATTCTGTTGCGGGAAGCGGATCGGAAGATCGGTTTGTTAAGACGGTTAGAGGGTTGCTTCGTGGATCGACGCCATCCGAAACGCATTGTGCATCGGGTACGGGAGATGCTTGCCCAGCGCATTTTCGGGATTGCGATGGGCTACGAAGACCTCAACGACCATGAGCAGTTGCGGACCGATCCGTTGGTTGCTCTCCTGAGCGGGAAAAGCGATCTGGAAGAGGATCTGGCGGGCAAGAGCACGCTCAACCGGCTGGAACTGGTGGGTCGAAGCGAGCGCTACCACAAGATCGACTACTCGGCCGAAGCGATCGACCGTCTTCTGGTCGATCTCTACCTCCAATCGCATCCCCAGCCCCCTGAGGAGGTGGTGCTCGATCTGGATGCGACCGACATCCCCCTTTACGGACATCAGCCGGAGCGCTTCTTCCATGGTTACTACGACTCCTACTGCTATTTGCCGCTCTACATCTTTGCTGGCGATCAACTCCTTGGCGTCCGGCTTCGGCCATCGAACCAGGATGCGTCGGCGGGCTCCCTTACGGAGGTGAGCCGGATCGTGGAACAACTCCGTACCCGTTGGCCCGGAGTCCGGATCGTGCTCCGGGCCGATTCGGGCTTCTGCCGGGAAGAGATCATGGCTTGGTGCGAAGCCAATCAAGTCGACTACCTCTTCGGCTTGGCGCGCAACGAGCGCTTGTGCCGGACCATTCAGGGGGGTCGATGGAGCAAGCCCGTCGTCTGCACGAGTCGAGTGGCAAGCCGGCCCGCTTCTTTACCGAGTTTGCCTACCGCACCTTGAGCAGCTGGTCGAGGGAGCGCCGGGTGGTCGCCAAAGCCGAGTACCTGGAAAGGGGAGAATCCGCGCTTTGTCGTGACCTCTCTCTCCACCGAGGAGTGGCCCGCCCAAAACCTTTACGAGAAGCTCTACTGTGCTCGTGGCGACATGGAGAATCGGATCAAGGAACAACTCCACCTCTTTGCCGACCGGCTCTCGACCGCGCAAATGGCCAGCAACCAACTTCGCCTCTACTTCTCGGCTCTTGCTTACACCCTGGTCGAAGCGCTGCGACGGCTCGGTCTGCGAGGAACGGACTGGGCCGAGGCCCAGGTCGACACCCTACGGCTCAAGCTCTTTAAGATCGGCACGCTGGTCCGAGTCAGCGTCCGCCGCGTCTTCCTCTCGATGAGCAGCGCCTATCCTTGGAAGAGCCTCTTTACCCACGTCTTCCGAGTGCTGCGTTGCTGAGCAGGTATCAAAACCCCACCTCTTCTCCTTCCGCAAAGCCTACGATCGGGCGGAGCCTTGCTCCACAACCGGCTTTTTGCGCTTTGCAGCGCTCGCGTTAAGGCAAATCGAATGAAAATCTTGCTCGATCCTGCCTCACGAAGAGCTCTGCGCGGCCGGAACTGCTCGCAAGCGACTCAACCGGCACCTCTCTCGCGCGAAAGCTCGTACTGGTGAGAAATGGGGGCTAGCGGCCATTTCTCCCAAGTTTCGTAGCCGAGGCGCCGCAAATGGGCTTGGGTGCAAGGCGGGCGCAGGTTTTCCACCGGAGCTGTATGAAGACATACTGCGAGGATGGAAAACCAAGCGGGAGCCAAGCAGACGAGCCCGTTTTGCAAGCCGTCGGAGAAAGCTTGTGAGAATTGGCCGCTAGGGTCCGTGCCTTATCCTTCTCCTCCCAGCACGAAGTTGAGGAGCTTGCCCGGCACGAAGATCACCTTCCGGACCGATTTCCCCTCGAGCCAAGCGGCGATCTCGGGCCGCCGGCGGGCCAGCGCTTCCGCTTCCTCCCGAGTGAGATCCACACCCGCCGTCATCCGGCTCCGCACCTTGCCGTCGACCTGGATGATCCATTGGACCTCCGCCTCCTGCAGGAGCCGCTCGTCGGCTTCCGGCCACGGGGCGAAAGTCAGGGATTCGGAGTGCCCGAGCACCGACCAGAGCTCCTCGCATAGATGCGGGGCGAAGGGGGCGAGAAGCAGGAGGAACGGCTCGAGCACCTCTCGGCATCGGACGGCAGCCTTGGTCAGCGCGCCGACCAGGATCATCATCTGCGCGATCGCCGTGTGGAAGGAGAGTTGCTCGAGATCTTCGGTCACCTTCCGGATCGTCCGATGGAGGAGCCGCCGGATGTCGAGCGGAGCCGGCTCCGTGGAGATGTCCGAGCGGGGAACCCAGCGGCCTTCCGCATCCTCCTCCATCACCAGACGCCAGACGCGGGCCAGAAAGCGATGGGGCCCTTCGAGCCCTTGCGAGGACCAGGGTTTCATCTGCTCGAGAGGACCCAGGAACATCTCGAAGAGCCGCACGGTATCCGCACCGTACTGCCGGATGAGGCCTTCGGGGTTGACGACGTTCCCGAAGGATTTGGACATCTTCCGGCCGTCTTCCCCAAGGATGATTCCCTGGTTTACCAGCCGGTAAAAAGGCTCGGGGGTAGAGACTACTCCTATGTCGAAGAGAAACTTGTGCCAAAACCGGGCATAGAGAAGGTGGAGCACCGCATGCTCCGCTCCTCCGATGTAGAGGTCCACTCCCTTCGGTTGCATCCAATAGCGTTCCGCTTCCCGCGAAACCAGCTCTCGACCGTTATGGGGATCGAGGTAGCGCAGGTAGTACCAGCAGGAGCCCGCCCACTGGGGCATCGTGTTGGTCTCCCTCCGGCCGCCGTCGGGCAAATCCACCCATCCCTTCTCTTGGGAGAGCGGGGCGAATCCTCCTTTTTCCAGAGAAAAATCCTTCCGATCCGGAAGCAGGACAGGGAGTTCCGCTTCGGGCACCGGTTGCGGTTCTCCCTGCCGCCAGACGATCGGAAAGGGCTCTCCCCAGTACCGCTGGCGGGAAAAGAGCCAGTCCCGCAGGCGATACTGAACGGCCCGCTTGCCGGAACCGGTCTGCTCGAGCCAGCGGATCATGGCTTCCTTGGCCGCCGGGGTGGGCAAGCCGTTCAAGAAGCCGGAGGAACAGGCGATGCCTTCGCCGGGAAAGCACCCGGGGAGAGGATCGGGAGCATCCTTCGGCCGGACGACCGAACGCACGGGAAGGCCATAGCGAGTGGCGAACGCGAAGTCGCGCTCGTCGTGTGCCGGAACCGCCATGATCGCCCCGGTCCCGTAGGAGGAGAGGACATAATCGGCGATCCACACCGGAATTCTTTCCCGGGTGGCCGGATTGATCGCGAAGGCACCGAGGGGAACCCCTGTCTTCTCCCGCGCCAGTTCCGTCCGCTCCAAATCGCTCTTCCTGGCCACCTCGCGCCGATAGGCTTCGACGGCCTCCCGGCATTGCGGTTGCGTGATCTCATCGACCAACGGGTGTTCGGGAGCCAAGACCAGATAGGTGGCGCCGAAAAGGGTGTCCGGGCGCGTCGTGAAGACCTCGACCTCTCTGCGGGTTCCATCGATGGGGAAGCGGACCATAGCCCCTTCGCTCCGGCCGATCCAGTTCCGCTGCATCTCCTTGATCGACTCCGGCCAGTCGACGAGGTCCAGGTCGGCCAGCAGCCGTTCGGCATATGCGGTGATGCGCAGCATCCACTGCCGCAGCGGCCGCCTCTCGACCGGGTGGTGGCCCCTCTCCGAGACCGGCCCTTCCGGAGAGGGGACGACCTCCTCGTTGGCTAAAACGGTCTGCAACGCCGGGCAATACCAGACGGGGGCTTCGGCAACGTAGGCGAGGCCGCGGCGGAAGAGCTGGAGAAAGATCCACTGGGTCCAGCGGTAGTAGCGCGGATCGCTGGTGTTGATCTCCCGAGACCAGTCGTAGGAAAAGCCCATGGCCGCAATCTGTTCGCGGAACTTGGCGATATTGCGCGCGGTCGTAATCCGCGGATGAATACCGGTGGCGACCGCGTGCTGCTCGGCGGGCAGCCCGAAGGCATCCCAGCCCATCGGATGCAGAACGTTGAACCCGCGCATCCGCTTGTAGCGGGCGACGATGTCGCTGGCCGTATAGCCTTCCAAGTGACCGACGTGCAGTCCGTGTCCCGACGGGTATGGAAACATGTCGAGCACGTAATACTTCGGTTTTTCCGCACCCGGCTCGCCCGGGTTGGCCGCGCGGAAGAGCGCACGCTCTTCCCAGATCCGCTGCCATTTCGGTTCGATCTGATCAAACGGGTAGGCCCTGCGCGCTTCCATGACCGCCTCTACATGGCATGACGCCATCGAAAGCAAAAGGGTTTTTTCGCGCACTGAGCGGGGCCGGCGAAGACCGGGAAAGAGGCGGGCGGCTCGTCGCGCCCGAGGGCAGCGAACGGGACGCGGTCAAGCCTCGAAGGAAATGCCGCAGCCGCAGGTTCCCCGCGCATGGGGATTCCGAAAGCGAAACCCCGCCCCGGAAAGCCCGCCTTGGTAATCGAGCACCGACCCCGCAAGGCGATCGACGCTAGCCCGATCGACGGCGATCCGGATTTCCCCTTCCTCCCACTCGATGTCGCCCGGCTGCGCTGTTGCAAACGCAACTTGATACTCCCATCCGGCGCAGCCACCTCTCGTCACGGCTATGCGCAGGGGGACTCCTCCGTGAGCCGGCGCCAACCGCCGAATCTCTTCCTTCGCCTTCGCGGTGATTTCAATCGGTTTCGCTTCCACTCGTCCCGCCGCTCCCTTCCAGACTGTACACTAGCTCCATGAGCCTCTGTGTCAACCGGTGCCGAGCCTCCGGAAGGAATCGGACAAAGCGGAGCAGCGGTCCGATCTCTCCCGGATGAGCAACCAGACGGAGCGCGAGCGCCAGGGGCCGAACGGTCCCTCCCTCGCTTTCCCAGGCCGCCGCGATGGCTTCGACCGGAAGCCGGTCTTCCAGCGTATCGGTGACGACGCGCAGGCTGACGAAGGGGACTCCTCGTCCTTGCGCGATAGCGGCCACCGCATCGGTTTCCATGTCGACCAGATCCGCCCCGGTTTCTTCCGCGAGCCTTTTCCGGCTCTCCGGGTCGCCCACCACGACGTCCGCCGTCGCCAGCCGCAATGCCGGCACGCCCCCTCCGGAAAACCAGAGGGCCAAGCCCGTGTTCAGGTAGTTGGCGGCCACCGCGACTTGTCCCCGCTGTATTCCGGATCGTAGCGCGCCCGCGTATCCGGCCAGGATAAATAGTCGGATGGGAGAGTGGCGCAGGAGAACTTCGGCGCCCCGCGCCGCTCTTTCCCGCCCCATCCCGATAATAGCGACCGCCACCCGGCGGCCTCCAGCCCGGCCGAGGCAAACCGGGGGCGATGTCTCCTTATCCCAGCGTTTCTCTTGGAGAGCGGCGAGGAACTCCCCGGCCTCGTGCTTGACGGCGAAGGCGACTCCGATCATCCCATTCCGCCGTTCCGGGAACGGGAACGGGCCGCAACGGAAAGGGTCGCGCGTACCCAGGCCTCGGTCTGCTCTTTGGCCACCGAGAGAGCTTTGGCATACTCGGAAAGTGCGAGGAGAGGCCAGGCGTTCCGGTACATGTCGTACTTAAGGTAAAAGACGCCCGGGAAGCCCGTCCCCGTGAGAAATTCTTCCGGCCACGAACCATCCGGGTCCTGCTTCCGCAGAAGATAGGCAACCCCCCGCCGCAGGCTCGGCCGATCGGCTTCGCCGCAAGCGAGGATTCCCATGACGGCCCAAGCGGTTTGGGAGGCCGTGCTCGGTCCCCGGCCCTTGAGTTGGGGATTTTCGTAGGAGTCGGGCGTTTCTCCCCACCCGCCATCCTCGTTTTGGCACGATTCCAGCCAGTCCCGCGCCCGCAGTGTCCACGGTTGGTTCATATCTTCGCCGATCGCCCGCAAGCCCCGGAGGGCCTGCCAGGTGCCGTAGATATAGTTTACGCCCCACCGGCCGAACCAGGACCCGTCGGGCTCCTGTGTCTCCCGGAGGAACCGGATTCCGCGCTGGACAAACGGTTCGGTCCGTTTGATTCCCATCATGCCGGCCAGTTCGAGCGCCCTCGCCGTAATATCGGAGCAGGGAGGATCGAGAATCGCATTGTGATCGGCGAAAGGAACATCCTCAAGCCAGGGACTGTTGACGTCCTTGTCGAAGGCGGCCCAACCGCCGTTCCGGCACTGGAAGCTGACCACCCAGCGGAAGGCGCGCTCAATCACTTCCTGCTTCTTGGCCGGGTCGCCGGTGTCCATCCGGAGCAAGGCCAGAAGCACCATCAGCGTGTCGTCGACGTCGGGATAGTAGACGTTATTGTACTCGAAGGCCCAGCCGCTGCATTCGGGATGGGGATTGTTGACATACCAGTCCCCGCGCACCCGAACCTCCCTCTCCATCAACCATGCCGCGGCCTTACGCATCTCCGGCCGATCGGGCGCGAGGCCGGACTTGGTCAGGGCCACGCTCGCTACCGCCGTGTCCCAGACGGGGGAGAGGCATGGCTGCACTCGGAAATCCTTATCCTCGCCTTCATCCACAAGCAAGCTATCGAAGTCACGGAGCGCCTTCTGATAGATCGGATTCTCCTCAGGATAGCCCAGGGCCCTCAAGGCTACGATCGCGTAATGCATCGCCGGGAAGATGGCGCCGAGCCCGTCGGATCCGCTGCCCATCCGCTCGACAAGCCACTCTTCGGCCTTTTTCAAGGCGCGCCGCCGCAGCGGCTTCCAGCCGGAACGATCCCAGAGCTGAAGCAGCTTGTCGCAGAGCAGAAAGAAGTTTCTCTTGGAAAAGAAGCGGGTCGACCAGATCCAGGAGAGGCCGTCTTGCTCCGTGCCCGCGGGAAAGAGCTCGTGGAGCTGCAAGTGACCGGGCAGCTGCCGCGTCGGCTTGAAGTGATGGATGATCGCCAGCGGGACAAGCATCGTTCGCGTCCAGGCCGACATCTTGTACAGGTGGAAGGGGAACCAGCTCGGGAAGAGCACGATCTCCACCGGTATGACGGGCAGCTCCTTCCATGGGTAGATCCCCAGGAGCGCCAAGCCCAGCTTGGTGTAGGTCATCGCCTTCGGGATTCCGCCCAGCCGCAGGACCGTCGAACGAGCCTTCTCCATCACCGGGTCCTCGGGGGCGAACCCGGCAAGCTTCAGCGCCGCGTAGGCCTTGATCGTCGCATTGAGTTCGCTCGGACCGCCCGGGTAGATATTCCAACCCCCATCCGGAAGTTGCCGGTCCAGGATGTGCTTTACCAACCGGGCTTGCCGGCGATAATCGACCTTGCCCAGCCAGTGCATCAGCAGGATCCGGTCGCAAGCCAGGGTCACGTCGGCGAAGAGCTCGCCGACCCAGTGGCCATCGGGTTTCTGGATAGAGAGCAGATACTTTTGCGCGCGAGCGATGGCGACCCCGATCGCCTGCTCGGCATCCAGGCTCTCCGCAACGACCAAGACGGGCTTGGTCCCGGCATTGCCTTCCCTGACTAGGGAAAATAATTTTCCGGATTGCATAGGAACGTCGGCAGATAGCGTGCCAAACCCCTCGCCGTCAATTCAAAACAGATCCGTTGCCCCGCCTCTTCCGATCAGCTCTCCCTGGCCAGCAGGTAACGCGCCAGCCTATCGAGGATCGCCCCTCTAGTTCCCAGCGGCGCGAGCGCCCGGTGCGCCCGGCTCGTGTACCGCTCGGCCGCGCGCTGGGCGCCTTCGAGGCCGAGCAGGCGGGGGAAGGTAGCCTTTTCGGCCGCAAGGTCCTTCCCGGCGCTCTTGCCCAAAGCCTCCCGCGTCTGCGTAAGGTCGAGGATGTCATCGATCACCTGGAAAGCCAGCCCCAGGAATCGGCCGAACTCGGTGACGGCCCGCAACGATTCGCGGCTCGCATCGCCCGCCATGGCCCCCAATCGAAGAGCCGCGGTGATCAGCGCGCCGGTTTTCCGCAAGTGGATCGCCCGGAGCTCTCGGAACGAAATCTCCTTGCCTTCCGCCTCCAAATCGGAAACTTGCCCGCCCACCAAGGCTCGGCTGCCGCAAGCGCGCGCAAGCTCGGCAACCACGATCCCGGTCCCATATCTTCCCCCGGTATAGCGGCTGGCGATCTCGAAAGCCCGCGCGAGCAGCGCGTCTCCCGCCAGAATCGCCATGGCCTCTCCGTAAATCTTGTGCAGCGTGGGCTTCCCTCTCCTCCAATCGTCGTTATCCATCGCGGGAAGGTCGTCGTGGACCAGCGAATAGGTATGAATGCACTCCACCGCGCAGGCGAGCGGCAGAGCGCGGCGGTGATCCCCCCCCATCGCTTCGCAGGCCGCCAGGCAGAGGATGGGCCGCAACCGCTTGCCTCCTGCAAACAAGCTATGGTCCATCGCTTCATGAAGCAGCCTGGGCTTGCTGGACGGCGACGGCACATAGCCCCGTAACGCCTCCTCGATCATCTTTCTTCGCTCAGCCAGATAGGCATGGATGTCGTTGTTCAAGCCCCTTCTCCTCTCCCGTTTTGCCCGGTTAGTCTGCGAACCGTATCACCCCATGCCAGGCGCCTCCGCACGGCTCTTCCTCCAGCAGCGGGACCCGGTTTTCCGCAAGATCGGCCAGCGCCCGATCCCAAACCTCCCTGTCGACGCACCGGGCCGCCCCTTTCTTCCAAGCTTGCGCCGCGACCCGAGCCAGGACTACCGTGACGCGGATCTCCGGATGCATCGACAACCCCGCTGCCACCCGAAGCCCTTCCGCAGCCCGACCGCTCCGGGAGGGATCGGCTTCCACCACCACGAGGATCTGCTTTTCGATGCCCACTCCTGCCGGATGAAAGGGAGCGCCGCCCCCTCTTGTGGCATAGCGTCCCCCCCGGGTCAAGCGCCCGGAAAGGAGGAGAAGGCGCTCTTTCCCCTATTCCGCTCCGAAGGACCGCGGCCGCCGGCCTTCCCATCCAGGCGGACCATCCGACATTAGCCCCGGAGGAGTCTCGATCGCCGCCATCGCCTCCTTCCCATGAAGATACCGGGCCCCGGAAGCCTCTTCCTCCTGCTTCTAGCCGCCCTGCTCTGGCTTACGCTGGCACCAACGCGCAAGGATGCGCCTCTCCTCATCAATGGCGCGGGCGCTTCCTTCCCCTACCCTCTGTACACCCGGTGGTTCGCCGCCTACGAGCGGCTCGATCCGACAGTCCGCTTCAACTACCAGGCGATCGGATCGGGAGGGGGACAGCAGCAGTTGGTGCATCAGACCGTCGACTTCGGGGCGTCCGATAGCCCCATGCGCACCAGTCTCCTGGCGAGAGCCCCGGGGAAGATCCTCCATATCCCGATGATCGCCGGCGCGGACGTGCTCGCCTATCATCTTCCCGGTTCTCCTCCCCTCCGCCTCACCCCGGCGATCATCGCCGAAATCTTCCTAGGCAGAATCCGGAATTGGAACGATTCGCGGCTCGCGCGCATCAACCCAGGCATCCCGCTGCCTTCCCTACCTCTGGTCGTGGTTCACCGATCCGACGGAAGCGGCACTACCTATATCTTCACCGACTATCTGACGAAGGTGAGTCCGGAATGGGCCCGGATCGCCGGGCGAGGGACGGCGGTGCACTGGCCGGCGGGGATCGGGGCCAAAGGGAACGAGGGAGTGGCCGGCCAGATCCGCTCTCTGCCCGGTGCTATCGGCTATCTGGAACTCGCCTACGCTGTGCAGAACAACATCCCCTATGCCGCCGTCGAGAACCTCGCCGGAAATTTCATTCTCCCATCGCCCGAGTCGGTGACGCAGGCGCTGGCATCCAGCATGCCCGATCCGCATGACTTCCGCCTCTCGATCGCCAATGCGGCCGGCCCCGGTTCCTACCCGATTGCCGGACTCACCTGGCTGCTCCTCTACGAAAACCCGCCCGATCGCCGCAAGGCGCAAAAGCTGCTCTCCTTCGTGCGTTGGTGTCTCACCGAGGGCCAGGCCCTTGCCTCCTCTTTCGACTACGCCCCCCTACCTCCACGGCTGCGGGAACAGGTGCTGGCCTCGTTGCCGGAGATTCGCTAAGGATAGAGACAACACCGAGAGGCACGTAATGTGAGGGAAGGCGAGGCGAGGCATTGTCCTCTTCCCGAACGCAGCGAGACCCTACCATGAACCATCACGTAGACCGTCCGTCGGACTCCCCTCTTTCGTCGTCGTCGGCCGCTTCCGGCGCGAAGCCTCTGGCCGCCTGCTTCAACATAGGCCGCCTCCTAGACGTCGGGTTCGACATCGTGGTCGGGTTGGCCGGGCTTTCGGTTTTCGCTCTGGCCGGACTGCTCGGATGGGAGCTCTACCAGGGTGCGGAGCTCGCAATCCGCCGTTACGGCGCCGGATTTCTCACCGGATCCCATTGGGACCCGGTGGCGGGTCGATTCGGCGCTCTCCCGTTCTTGTACGGGACCTTCGTCTCCTCCACCCTCGCCCTGCTCCTCGCGTTCCCCTTATCGATCGCCACCGCGCTGGCCTTGACCGAATTCGCTCCGTTGTGGATCCGCCGTCCCGTACGCGCGCTCGTCGACCTCATGGCCGCCGTCCCGAGCGTGGTCTGGGGGCTCTGGGCCATTTTCGAAATGGTCCCCTGGCTGCGGGAGGCGGCCTTCCCGTTCTTGCAGAGGGTCTTCGGGTGGATTCCACTTTTCCAGGGTCCGATCTACGGGGTGAGCCTCTTGGCGGGAGCGCTGGTCATCGCGATGATGATCACCCCGATCATCACCTCCCTGACCATCGAGATCCTCGAGGCGGTGCCTCCCGTGCTCCGCGAGGCGGCCTGGGCTTTGGGAGCCACGCGATGGGAAGTGATCCGCGTGGCGGTCCTTCCCTATGTCCGGAGCGCCCTGCTCGGCACGGGCGTTCTCGGCTTGGGACGTGCCCTGGGCGAGACGATGGCGGTCACCATGGTGATCGGGAATCGGCCGGAAATCCTGCTTTCCCTTTTTTCGCCGGGCTACACGCTCGCCAGTGTCCTGGTGAACGAATTTGCCGAAGCCACCTCCGAAGAGCATCTCTCCGCTCTCTTCGAAATCGGCTTGCTCCTTGTCGCGTTGACCTTGGTCGTCAACTTCCTCGCCCGCCTGCTGATCCACAATGTGCCCTTTTTCTTCGCTCCGCGGACGCTCCCCAGCCGGCCGACGGAGGGGGTCCGATGAGCGCGTCGACGAGCGATTCCGGTCCTAAGCCGGTTCCGGCGGACCGGGGTTCCCGCCAAAGACGGGCTGAGGCCCGCCGATTCCACTTCCGAAAGGCCGTCGACCGCTTCTTCCGAATCCTCTCCCTCCTGGCTGCAGTGACCGTCCTAAGCCCGCTGGTGCTCGTCCTGATCTTCCTTCTCTCCTCCGGAGGGGCCTCCCTCACCTGGGATTTTCTCACGCAGCTGCCGAAGCCGGTGGGAGAAGCCGGCGGCGGGATGGCGAATGCCATCGCCGGAAGCTGCCTTCTGGTCGCCTTGGCGACCGTGATCGCAGCGCCCATCGGGGTGCTCGGAGGCGTCTTCCTGCTCGGGCACAAGGAGCCGCGGCTGCGTGCTGCCGTCCGGTTAACGGCGGACGTGCTCAACGGGGTTCCTTCCATCATCTGGGGGATCGTCGTCTATTCCTGGGTTGTCCTCCGCATGAAGACCTTCTCGGGCCTTGCCGGAGGCCTCGCCCTCGCCTTTATTATGATCCCGTTGATCTTGCGAACCACCGAAGACACCCTCCGGCTCGTTCCGCCCGCCTACTACGAAGCCGGACTGGCGCTCGGCCTTCGAAAGAGCCAAATCCTGCCGCACATCGTACTCGCGATCGCCCGGCGGGGGATCGTCGCGGGTGTGCTGCTCTCTGCTGCCCGCGCGGCGGGCGAGACCGCACCCCTTCTTTTCACCGCCTTCGGCAACCGCGTCTGGACCACCCGCCTGCAAGAGCCGATGGCTGCGCTCCCGCTCCAAATTTTCACCTACGCCATCTCTCCCTATCCGGACTGGCACAGCCAAGCGTGGGCGGGAGCCCTGGTTCTCTTCGCCCTCGTCTTTCTCATGAATGTAGTCGTCCGCTTGCTCTATCGGGGGAAATGAGAATGACCGGCGGCGCATCCGATCCCGCACGAAGAAGCGCCTCCCGAGGCGATACAACCCATGGCGGCCTACCCGCCTTCGACGTCGAGGATCTCTACGCCTGGTTCGGGAAGCGTGCCGTGCTCCACGGGATCTCGATGAAGATTCCGGCCCGCCGCGTGACGGCGATCATCGGTCCGAGCGGGTGCGGCAAGAGTACCTTCCTGCGGACGCTCAACCGGATGCACGAGTTCGCCCCTGGCGCGCGCGTACAGGGAAAGGTCCGCCTCTTCGGCGAGGATATCTATGACCCGAAGGTCGATCCGATCCTGCTGCGGCGTCGCGTCGGCATGGTCTTTCAGAGATCGACCCCTTTCCCTACGATGAGCGTCCAGGAAAACGTCCTGGTCGGCCTCCGGCTTGCGGGCATCCGGAACCGCGAGCTCCTCGAGGAACGGCTCGAAGAAGCGCTCCGCATGGCGGCGCTTTGGAACGAGGTCAAGGATCGGCTCCATGCGCCGGGGACCGAGCTGTCCGGTGGCCAGCAGCAGCGGCTTTGCATCGCCAGGGCCCTGGCCGTCCGCCCGGAAGTCCTGCTGATGGACGAGCCCTGCTCGGCGCTCGATCCGATTGCGACCGCCCAGATCGAATCTCTCATTCGGGAGCTGGGGGAACGCTATTCGATCGTGCTCGTCACCCACAACTTGCAGGAGGCGGGACGGACAGCGGATTTCACCGCCTTTTTCCTCGAAGGGAAATTGATCGAGTTCGAATCGACGAAGAAACTCTTTACCAATCCAAGCCAGCAGCAGACCGAGGATTACCTTACCGGCCGCTTCGGGTAGCCCTGCGCCCCGAGTCGCCCGCCTCCGCTTGGTCACGACGAGGGATCCGATAGCTGTAGTACCAAGCGGCCGTCAGCTGCTGGAGCAGGGTATAGAAAACGATCGGCAGGATCGCAAGGGGATGGTCGGGGATGGCGATGGTCGCCAAGGTCAATCCGCCTCCGTTGTTGTTCATGCCCAGCGCGAAGACGAGCGCGGTCCGTTCGGAGGGCGAGGTCCGCAAAAGCCGTCCCAACCATTCTCCGCACTGAAAACGGAGCAGACAGAGGGTGCCGGAGCCGACCAGGAGCATCGCGAGAAAATCCGGGTCGAAGTGACGGAACGCATAGGGAAGGGAGATCGAGGCGTTCATATAGAGCAATCCGAGAAGAATCAGCTCGTTGGCTGGGCGCAGGGCCGGACGGAGATGTTCGAAGACGCCTTCGCCCGCCAGGCGGCGGAACAGAATGCCGAGCACGGAAGGCAGGACGACGCAAAGGGAAAGGAAGACCCCCATGCTGCGTCCGGCCATCTCGTGGAGATCCTCCGCGTAGTCGCCACCTACCATCGCCGCCACGACATGGAGGGAGAGGGACCCCGCAAACGGACTTAGCGCCGTCGAGCCGAGCACCAGGCCCAAGGAAAGGGCCATGTCCCCGCCGGCGTTCTGGCACCAGGCCGCCGAAGCCCCCGCAATGGGCATGGCCGCGACTAGGCCGAGCCCCATCACGAGGCTCTCCGCCTCCTCCCGATTATGCCATCGCCCCAAGGCCGCTCGCAGCCCCGCGAGAAAGAGCAGCGGGAGAACGATGTTGACCAGAAGCCCGAAAACAAGGGGGCGGGGGTTGCCGAAAAGCTTTTTCATCCCGCCCGCCGAGACACCGAACCCGCTGTTTCCGAGGAGGAGAAAAAGGAGGACGACCGGCAGGGAGATCGAGAAGGGTTCCCCCAGGATCGAAACCGACCCGAAGACAAGGCCGCGCGCACGCCGGCCCGGATCGGGCGCGATCGCCGCTAGCCCGTGCACCGCAAGCAGAAGCCAGAAGAAGCGGCGATGGAGGCGGTCAAGGACCAGGCTCAAGACCCGGAAAGAAGAGGGTCTTTTTTCCTCCATGGCTTCCTTTTCTTCCTTCCGAACGCGGGCGGACGATCAGCGCTGGTCAGGCACGGCGGATCGGCGGAATCCAACCCAGGAGTTCCTTGGCCCGCGCCAAGAGGTACGCCCGGTTGAGCGAGGAGATGACCCCGACGGAAATGTCCTTCGGGCATACCGCCTCGCAAGCCCGGGTGAAGCTGCAGCCGCCGAAGCCCTCGGCGTCCATCGCCCTCACCAACCGGACCACGCGCGCATCTTGCTCGATCTTTCCCTGGGGGAGCATCCCTAAATGCCTCGCCTTGGCACCGACGAAAAGGACGGCGGAGCTGTTAATGCAGGCGGCGACGCAAGCCCCGCAACCGATGCAGTGCGCGGCATCGAAGGCTTCCTCGGCCACGTCGTGGCTGATCGGCACGGTGTTCGCTTCCGGCGCCTGTCCGGTCGCGACCGAAATGTAGCCCCCGGCCTGCAAGATCCTGTCGAAGGCGCTTCGATCGACCACAAGATCCTTGATCAAGGGGAACGCCTTGCTGCGAAAGGGCTCCACGGTGATCCGGGCTCCGTCCGGAAAGCTGCGCATGTAGATCTGGCAGGTCGTCGTTCCCTTGCCGGGGCCGTGGGGACGTCCGTCGATCACAAGCGAGCAGCTCCCGCAGATGCCCTCGCGACAGTCGTGCTCGAAGGCGACAGGATCGTTTCCGCTCTTCTCCAGGTCTTGGTTGAGGTCGTCAAGCACCTCCAGGAAGGACATCGAGGCTGCGACGTTCTCCCGAACGTACTCCACGAAGGCTCCGGGCTCCTCGGGAGAGCGCTGCCTCCAGATGCGCAAGGTGATCTTCACCTATCGGTACCTCCTCGGGGCCAGCTCCACGTTTTCGAAGCGGAGCGGCTCGACCGCCCGCTCCGGAGGCTCCTCCTCTCCGCGAAAGAACCAGACGGCCACGTGAGCGAAGCGATCATCATCCCGCCGACATTCTCCCTCCGCCGTCTGGTGCTCCTCGCGAAAGTGACAGCCGCACGATTCTTCCCGCGCCAGCGCATCGAGGCAGAGGAGCTCGCCGAGCTCGAGGAAATCGGCGACCCGCCCCGCTTGCTCCAGCGCCTGGTTATAGCCGTAGGCATCTCCGACCAACCGCGCCTCGGTCCAGAAGGACTCCCGGAGCTCCCGAATCCTTTCGGCCGCCGTCCGCAGACCGGACGCGTTGCGCACCATGCCGCAATGGTCCCAAAGCAGGGCCCCCAGCTCCTTGTGGAATTCGGCCGCGGTCTTCCGGCCTTGCAGCGAAAGGAGTTTCTTCAAGCGTTCCTCCACCCTCCGGACGCCGTCCCGGAAAGGGGCGGCGTCCGGCGGCAGGCAGCTGCTCTTCTTCCGCGCCAGGTAATCCCCGATCGTGTTGGGCAGCACGAAATACCCGTCGGCCAAGCCTTGCATCAGGGCGCTGGCTCCCAAACGGTTGGCTCCGTGGTCCGAGAAGTTGGCTTCTCCCAGGACAAAAAGTCCCGGGATGGTCGACATCAGGTGGTAGTCGACCCATAGCCCGCCCATCACGTAATGAATCGCAGGGTAGATCCGCATCGGCTCAACGAGCGGATCTTTCCCGGTGACCTGGCGATACATATCGATGAGATTTCCGTACCTTTCCAGGACGGTCCGGCGCCCGAGCCGGCGGAGGGCATCGCGGAGGTCGAGATAGACGCCGCGCCCATGGGGACCGACGCCGTATCCCTCGTCGCACATCCGTTTGAGGGCCCGGCTCGCGATGTCTCGAGGGACCAGAGCCCCGAAACTGGGATAGAGGCGCTCGAGAAAATAGTCCCGCTCCGATTCGGGAATTTCATTCGGCGGCCGAGGATCGTGCGGTGTTTTCGGGACCCAGACCCGACCGTCGTTGCGCAACGACTCCGACATCAGGGTGAGCTTCGACTGGGAGCCCCCCGAGGGGGGGATGCAGGTCGGATGAATCTGGGTAAAGCAGGGATTGGCGAGCCCGGCCCCTTGCTTGTACGCACGCCAAATCGCGGTGGCGTTGGACAGCCGCCCGTTCGTCGAGAGATAGAAGATGTTCCCGTATCCGCCGCTCGCCAGGACGACCGCGTCCGCGCTACAAGCATAGACCCGGCCGCTCACCAGATTCCGGACGATCACGCCCTGGGCGCAGCCGTCGCTTACGACCAGGTCGAGCATTTCGGTTCGCGGATGCATCCGCACCTGGCCCGATGCGATCTGCCGGTTGAGCGCACCGTAGGCGCCGAGCAGGAGCTGCTGCCCGGTCGCGCCCCGCGCGTAGAACGTCCGAGAGACCTGCACTCCGCCGAAGGAGCGGTTGGCCAATAGGCCGCCGTACTCCCGGGCAAAAGGAACCCCCTGGGCCACGCACTGATCGATGATCCGGCCGCTGAGCTCCGCCAGCCGGTAGACATTCGCCTCGCGCGAACGGAAGTCTCCTCCTTTGATCGTATCCTGGAACAGCCGGAATACCGAGTCTCCATCGTTCCGGTAGTTCTTGGCCGCGTTGATCCCCCCCTGGGCGGCGACGCTATGGGCCCGCCGCGGGCTATCCTGGATGCAGAAGCAGTCGACGGTGTATCCGAGTTCTCCCAAAGAGGCCGCCGCCGAGGATCCGGCCAATCCGGTCCCGATCACGATCAGGCGCCGGCGCCGCCGGTTGGCGGGGGATACCAAGGCGAGCTGATCGCGGCATCGCTCCCACTTCCGCTCGAGCGGTCCATCCGGAATCCGGGCATCCGGAACGTTCATCGGCGTCCTTCCTTTCCTCAGCCGCCTTCGCCCCTCACCGAACCCACCCGGCGAGGATAGCCACCGGAATGGCGGAAAAGCCAAGGAACAAGATCCAACCCAGAGCGTGGGAGAGCCACCGCTGCCAGGGAAAGCGCCGCCGGTTGACCAGCCCAAGAGAGCAGAAGATTCCGTCCACCCCGTGCCGAACGTGAAAAAAGAGGCACCCCATGCCGAGCAAATAGATGGCGGCCACCAACGGGTTCCTCAACCCTTCGACCATCATCCGATGCACATCGGGCACGGCGCGCCTCGAGTCCGAAAGGTGGGTGGTGAAGCCCTCGAACGCGGAAAACGGGGGGAGGTGCCACGTGAAATGGTAGAGGTGGAAGAGAACGAAGAGACCGAGCCCGACCCCGGTCAGCAGCATGGTTCGAGATTCCCAGCTGGCTCCATTGGGCTTCCGCCGATCGTAGGCAACTGGCCGAGCCGCTCGACGGAGCTCCGCGAGTCGAGCCGCGCAGGCAACGTGGATGAGGAACGAAGCGAGGAGCAGTAGCCGCACGGTCCAGAGAAGGAGAGGAAACGATTTCAGAAGATAGGCGTACTGGTTGATGTAGACCGGCGGAAGGAAGACCTCCCAGTTCCCCAGCATGTGCAGGCAGACATAGCCGACCAGGATGAGTCCTGTGACCCCCATGAGGATCTTCAAGCCTATGGTCGAGACGCCGGTCCGCTGCTCTGTCACCGGGGATTCCTATCGCACAGCCGGGAGAAAAGCACAAAGACTTATACACCGCCGGCCAGCCAAGGCAGCAAGCTTTCCAGGTCATCCTCGGGCCGCCGGACCAACCACGTCGAGTAGCCGCAGGCTCGCGGCGCCGTGCCGTCGCTTTCCGGATCGTCGCCGACCAGAAGAAGGGCAGTCGGCGGAAGGCCCAGCCGCTCGGCAGCCAGGCGGTAGACGCGCGGGTCGGGCTTGGCTACGCCCATCTCGGCGCTCAGGAACAGAGCCGAAAAAAAGTCCGAGATGCCTAGGTCGGCCAGCACGCGCCGCGCCCGCCGATCCCAATTGGATAAAATCCCCAGCGGTCGTTTCGCGCACTGCAAAGCGTCCAAAACTCCTCGAACTTCCGGATAGAGCCGCCAGGCTTCGCCGCTCCCGTAGCGGAGGTAGAGCTCTTCGGCTATCTCGCCCGCTTTCCCCGGGCAGCGCGCAAGCGCCGGAGCGAGGCTCTCCCCCACGATCTCTCGCCAATAGACGCGGTCGTCTCCATCCGAGGGAACGCCGGCCCGAAGGCGATGGCCGTGGTTCGCCAACGCGCGTTGGAAGTTTTCCGCCACGACCGCAGGATCGATGGGGAGCCCATGCCGGGCCGCTGCGGCCGCGTAGGTCTCTTCCACGGGAACCGCCGGCCGGAGGATCGTCCCGACGAGATCAAAGAGAACCATGCGAATCGGCATGCGAAGGCTCGAGAAGCTCGTTGAACTCGAGTCCGGGATCGAATCCCGGCTGATCGGCCAGCACCTCCCCGACCAGGAAGAGGGAACCGGCCACGAGCACGGGGCCTGGATCCTCGGCCAGATCTGCTCTCGCTTCCCTCCAGCAGCCGTAAACCCGGGACGGCACGGAAGGAAAACATTCGACCAGCCGGACCGGGTCGAGCCCGCGCTCCGTAGCAAGCCTGACTAGGCTGACCCGGTGCGCCTGCCGGGCGAGAACGGCGGCCAACGCCCGGAAGTCTTTGTCTCTTAAGACGGCAAAAACCAGGTGATAGGACCGCCCGCCGAAACAGGTGCGCCAGGCGTGCAACAGAGCCTCGGCCGCCTGGGGGTTATGGGCACCGTCCAGGATCCAGAGAGGGCTTCTCTTCCATACCTGGAATCGCCCCGGCCAGCGCACCGCCCGGAAGCCGGCGCGAATCGACTTCCGGGGAAGCGGCTTCCCCAAAAAGATCGGCAACCGGAGGACCGCGTAGGCGCAGGCCGCGTTGTGCAGCTGATGCTCGCCCAGAAGACCAAGAACGAACCGTTGCCCGTCGATCCGAACCCTCTGGCAAGCCTCCCGCCCGTCCCAAGGCTCCGCTGCAGTCCGGCCAATCGCCAGGAGCGGGCTGCCAATCTGGGCGGCCCTCTCCTCGATCGCTTTCCGAGCCTCCTCCGGGACCACGCCCACGACGACCGGGACCCCGGGCTTGAGGATTCCCGCCTTCTCCCGAGCGATTTCGGACAGGGAATCGCCGAGCTGGGCGGTATGCTCGATCCCGATCGTGGTGATGACGCAGGCCTCCGGACGTACGATGTTGGTCGCATCGAGCCTTCCGCCCAGACCGGTCTCCCATATCACCCAATCCACTTCCGCTTGCCGAAAGGCGAGCAGCGCCGCGGCGGTCAGGACCTCAAAAAAGGTGGGGGAAAATCCGGGATGCTTCCGTTCCAGGGTTCCGATTGCTGCTTGAACGGTTCGGATCCACCGAGTAAATTGCCGCTGAGTTGCCATTGCCCCGTCGATCTGAATTCTCTCGCGGACAGTGCAAAGATGGGGCGAAGTATAGAGACCGACACGGTAGCCGGCGGCGCGGAGAGCGGCGGCCAGGAAGGAGGCCGTCGAACCTTTTCCGTTGGTGCCAGCGATGTGAAGAAAATGCAAGCCGTCCTGAGGCGATCCCACAGCCTGCGCGAGAAGCTCCATGTTCTCCAGACCCAGCTTCATGCCCCATCGGCGGCACTGACCCAGGAACGAGAGCGCCTCCCGGTACGCCTCTCCTTCCGCCTTCTTTAAGCAGCCCCGCGGACGACACGGGAACGAGGGGGCTGCGGGATTTCTAAGGAAGCGTCCGGTCGTCATGTAACGGGAAAGGCTTTTACCCAAGGGAATTCGGACAAGGCGCAACTTTCGGCAAGCGGAAAGTCGAACAAAGGATGGATACAGGGGCGGATTCCGGGTGGAGAGCCCTTCTGCTGCCGCTGCTGGTAGCGGCCAACGCGTTTTTCGTCGCCATCGAATTCGCGATCGTCAAGGTCCGGGTCACCCAGCTCAAGCCCCTGTTGAAAGGTTCCGATTGGAGGCTTCCTTTGGCCTTGCAGATGGTGCGCGAGCCCGACCGCTTCCTGCCGGCCATCCAAATCGGCGTTTCCCTGGCCAGCATCGGGCTCGGATGGGCCGGGCAGCCGATCATGACCGATTGGCTCAATCCCCTCCTTCTCTCGGTCGGGCTGCCGAAAGGGCCTGTCCTCCACTCGGTAAGCTCGCTGCTCGGCTTCATCCTGATCACCTTCGTCTGCATCGCGCTCGGCGAGCTCACCCCGAAGTTCCTGGCCCTCCAACACTCGCAAAAGATCGTCCTCCTGCTCAGCCCTCCGCTCCTCGTCTTCTACTACCTCTTCTACCCATTCGTCTGGATCCTGCACGAGACCGCCGACCTGCTCCTCCGGCTGCTCGGCTTCGCCCTTCCGCCGCCCGAAAGCGGAAGCCCTTCGCTCAGCCGCGAGGAGCTCCAGCAGATCCTCATCCACTCTCCTCACGCCCATCCTTTCGACGAGCTGATCAACAAGATCATGGTCAAGGCCCTCCGCCTGCGGCAGACGCGAGCGGAGCATGTCATGGTTCCACGCGAGCGGGCGGTCGTGCTCTGGCGCGATGCGCCGATCGAGGAGACGATCCGGATCGCGCAAAGTTCCGGCTATAGCCGGTTCCCCGTGTGCGCCGGCAGCAAGGACCAGGTCGTCGGAATCATCCTCTTGCAAGAGCTCCTCTGGCAATACATCGCGCTGGGCAAGCAGACCACGATCTCTGCCATCCTCCGTCCCGCCCTTTTCTTCCCGCCGAACATCCTCCTGCCCGCGATGCTCGAGGAGTTCCGCAAGGCGAGGACGCACATGGCCATCGTGAACGACGGCGAAGGCCGGATGCTCGGATTGGTGACCTTCGAAGACGTCCTCGAAGAGCTGGTCGGCGATATTCGGGACGAGTTCGACATCGAAAAGAACCCGATTTATGAGCTGACTCCGGATTCGGCGACGGTCGACGGGGATCTCCCGCTGCGCGATCTGGCCATTGAAACAAATTGGCCGCTCCCCACCGAAACTACCCAAACCGTCTCGCAATGGTGCCTGGCCCAGTGGGGCCGGCAGCCCAGGCGGTTCGAAACCATCCAGGTCGACGGCTTCCGCCTGGTGGCCGAAGATGTGCTCCCCCAGAAGTTCCGGCGCGTCCGGATCGAACGCCTCAAGGAAGAGTCTGCGGAGGAGGCTGCGGCATCGGAATGAGCACGGATCCCCAAGCCGAAGAAAGCCGACGGCTCGATCGGGCGCAGAATGCGCAAGCCTGGATCGCCTCGCGGCGCCGTTGGCTACGCAGGAACCTCTCGCCGGTGCTCGGGGCGTTCCTCGTCCGCGGCATCACCGGTACTCTCCGCCTAGCCGTGGACGATCCGCAGGGCATCGTGAGCCGCCCGCCGAAGGAGCCTCTGATCTTCGCGTTTTGGCACAACCGGCTCCTTGTCATGCCGGCTCTTTACGCACGCCACTTCCCCGGGCGGAAGCTTGCAGCGCTGGTCAGCGCCAGCAATGACGGCGAGGTACTGGCCCGGCTTCTCGCCCATTTTGGATTCGAAGCGGCACGCGGCTCTTCTTCCCGGCGAGGAAGCCTCGGGCTCCGGACAATCCTCCGGCTGGGAAGGGAAGGACACGACATCGCAGTGACGCCGGACGGTCCGCGCGGGCCCCGCTATCAGGTTCAGGATGGCGTTATGCAGGTCGCCCAGCTGCTCGGGCGTCCCATCGTTCCCATCACCTGCCGCTTCTCCCGGAAATCGGAGCTGCGGAGCTGGGATCGTTTCCAAATTCCCCACCCGTTTTCCGGCTGCCATGTCCGAGTCGGCCACCTGATCCCTCCACCGGAAAACGATTCCGCCGCGCAACTCTCCTCCTGCCGCAGGGCGCTGGAAGAAGCGCTCCGCCCGGATACCGCTTGCTGAAAGGGAGCGAGGAAGGCGTCCGCTTTCCAAAAAAAAGCTCCGTTGCGCGGAGCCGGCGGCTTCTTCATGGCGAAGAGGTCGAGGCTCTCCAGGCGGAGGGAATCGCAGTCTATTCTGCGATGAGGGTTGAAGCTCCGCAATGCCGCCGGCAATACGAGTTCCGGCCCACCGATCGTCGTCGGGAGGCGCCCGCGGAATATAGCGCCCCCCCAAGACGCAAGATGGGGTAAAGCGGGGGGGGAAAAGTTCGCCAGCCCGGGAAGCCGCCGCCTCTATCCTTGAGGCAAGCAGACGGTCGAACCGGTGGTCTTCGGCATCGCCCAAATCGGTCACGGCTTCCGGGCGTTTCGGCTCCGAGGGCAACAAGCCAAAGCACAGGGAGCATGGTTGTCGGTCTGCTCGGCGCACAACTTCCGGCGACTTTGGAAGCTTGGGGGAGCCCGCAAGCCTGGTTCCCTGGCGAAGAAAGATCGATCCGCGCGGCAGCCGCTTCACCGGCCTTCGGCGGAGCGGATATCTTGTCCTTGGCTCTCCTGCCGATAAGCGCTAGGCTGCGGGGCTCGTCATGGACGGGAACCCCGACGCCGGCTGGCAGCCGAAGCACAATCCATGGATCGTCGCCCTCTCCGTCATGCTGGCGACCTTCATGGAAGTGCTCGACACGACGATTCTGAACGTGGCCCTCCCGTATATCGCCGGAGGGCTGGCGGCTAGCAACTCGCAGGCCACCTGGGTTCTCACCAGCTACCTCGTCTCCAATGCGGTGGTCCTGCCGCTCACCGACTGGCTCGGCCGGCGCTTCGGCCGGCGCAATCTCTTCCTGGGCTGCATCGCCCTCTTCACCCTCAGCTCCGCCCTCTGCGGCGCGGCTTCCAACCTCGGCACCCTGATCGTCTTCCGCGTCCTGCAAGGGGCGGGCGGCGGAGGGCTCCAGCCGATCTCGCAGGCGATCCTCCTGGAAAGCTTCCCGCCTTCCAAGCGGGGCCAGGCGATGGGCCTCTTCGCCCTCGGGGTCGTGGTCGCGCCGATTCTCGGGCCGGTCCTGGGCGGGTGGCTGACCGACAACGCCAACTGGCGCTGGTGCTTCTACATCAACCTGCCGGTCGGCCTCCTGGCGATCCTCTTGTCGGCCCTCTTCGTCGAAGATCCGCCGTACCTACGCCGGAATCGACCGAGCCGAATCGACATCTGGGGGCTTTTCTTTCTGACTGTCGGCCTCGGCTGCCTGCAAGTGCTTCTCGACAAGGGGCAGGAGGACGACTGGTTCGGAGCCGTCTGGCTCCGTTGGATGGCCTTCCTCTCCGCCGTCGGGCTCACCGGCTTCGTGATCCGGGAGTTCTCCGTGCGCGAGCCGCTGGTCGACCTCCGCATCCTCAAGGACCGGAGCTTCGGCACCGGAGTCAGCCTCGTCTTTCTGATCGGCGTCGTCCTTTACGGAACCCTGGCCGCCCTTCCGCTCTTTCTCCAGACGCTGATCTCCTATACGGCCTTCCAGAGCGGGATCGCCGTAAGCCCCCGGGGAATCGGAGCCGTGGCCGGGTCGATCTTCGCCGGAAGGATGCTCGGGCGCATAAGCGCGCGCTCTCTGGTCGCCCTCGGCTTCCTCCTCTTGGCCGCCTCTTCCTTCCTCATGGGAAACTTCAACATCTCGATTGCACAATGGAACGTGGTGATCCCCAACCTCCTCAACGGATTCGGAGCTCCCCTGGTCTTCGTTCCGCTCACCACCGCGGCCGTCGTTACCCTGCGCCGCGAGCAGATGGGGAACGCCACCGGCCTCTTCAATCTCTTCCGCAACATCGGGGGCAGCGTCGGCACCTCGCTCATCGCGACCTACTCCCAACGCTTCGCCCAAGTGCATCAGAATTTCCTGGCCGGCTACTACACGCCGGAAAACCCGAACTACCGGGACAGCCTCGCGACGATTCAAGGCTATCTCGCCGGCCAATCCGGAACGGTTCCCGGCGCGGCGCAGGCGCTCGGCGAGCTCTACCGGACCCTCACCAATCAAGCAAGCCTCTGGGCCTACGTCGACATCTTCCAATGGTCCGGCTGGATCTGCTTGGCTTCGCTCCCCCTGGTTATTTTCCTAGCACCGGCCAAGGGCAAGCCGCAGGCCGAAGGGATGGCGCACTAACGCGCCCTCTCCCGAGAATTAGCTTGTGTTCCCAGCGGCTGGGAGCCAAGAAAGCTGCGGACATGGGCCGCTTCTCTCTCCGCCGGATCTGGGCTCGGCAAGTATTGGATTCCCGGGGCAACCCGACGCTGGAGGCCGAAGTCACCCTCGAGGACGGCACCCGGGGACAAGCCATGGTCCCCTCCGGGGCTTCGACCGGAGCGAATGAGGCGCTCGAGCTCCGGGACGGGAACAAAGACCGCTACGGAGGCAAAGGGGTGGAAAAGGCGATCCAGAACGTTCGTGCGATCATCGCTCCGGCCCTGCAAGGACGCGATGCCCTCTCCCAACGGGAAATCGACCGCCTCTTACGCGAGATCGACGGCACCAGGAATAAGAGCCATCTGGGTGCCAATGCCACCCTCGGGGTGTCGCTCGCAGTCGCCCGGGCCGCCGCTTCCGCCTTAGGCATCCCTCTTTACCGGTACCTGGGCGGAACGGGAAGCGCTCTTTTGCCCGTGCCCTTCGCCAACGTAATCAACGGGGGCGCCCATTCCGATGCGCCGCTCGATTTCCAGGAGTTCATGATCGTGCCCCGCGGCGCTCCGAGCTTTTCGGAAGCCATCCGCTACGGGGTGGAAACCTTCCATGCCCTGCGGGCTCTGCTCCGGGAGCGGAACCTGGGAACCGGGCTCGGCGACGAAGGAGGGTTCGCTCCCAACCTCTCCTCCGTGGAGGAAGTCTTCGAGCTGCTCTGCGCCGCCGTCAAGAGGGCCGGATACGCACCCGGCAAGGAGATCTGGTTCGCGATCGACCCGGCGGCAAGCGAGTTCTTCGATCCGACGACGGCGGCCTACGTCTTTCGCAAATCCGACCGGAGACGCATGCCGGCCATCCACCTGGTCGAATACTACAAGGACCTCTGCAAACGGTATCCGATTCTATCCATTGAGGACGGAGCGGCGGAAAACGACTGGGACGGCTGGCAGATCCTCACCCGCGAGCTGGGAAAGAACGTCCAGCTCGTCGGCGACGACCTCTTCGTAACCAATCCGGAATTCCTGCGAAAGGGGATCGCGGCCGGTGTCGCCAATTCGATTTTGATCAAGCCCAATCAGATCGGAACCCTTTCGGAAACCCTGGAAACCGTTGATCTGGCCAAGCGCAGCGGGTATGCGGTAATGCTCAGCCACCGATCGGGAGAGACCGAGGATGCCTTTCTTGCGCATCTGGCGGTGGCTTGCAATGCCGGTCAGATCAAGACAGGCTCCTTCTCCCGATCCGATCGTACCGCCAAGTACAACGAGCTGCTTCGGATCGAGGAAGACTTGGGAGAAGAAGGCCGATATGGGCAATGGTCACCGTGATCCCGACAACCGGCCTGCCGGCGGCAGGAGGCACGGGTGCAGGCAGGAGTCGCCCCGGGGGGCGCCGGACGCATGAGCGGGGACACGATTTGGGCCAGGTTGAGTCACCTACTCGGCATCGGCATACTGCTGACCGGGCTGGGGCTCCTCTTATCGGCGTTCTGGCCTCTGGTCCAGCAGATCGATCGCTTGGAGCGCCAGAAAGAGCAGATCCAACGCCAAGTTGCGGCGGAGCAAGCGCGCAACCGGGAGCTCAATCTCCAGCTCGAGCTTCTCCAGTCGGATCCCAATTACCTGACCCGGATCGCCCGGGACCGGCTGAACATGGGAAAGAAGGGGGAGATCATCTTCCGCTTCGACCCCTTCCCTCCCCCCTCCGATCGAGAGACCGTTAGCCCCAAATAGAGGTTCTCCGCGAAAAATCCTCCGCCCGCAGCCCGATTGTCAGACGAAAAGACCGGCAATCCCGTCGGCCAAAAGCCTTCCTTCCGGAGTAAGCCGGAAAGTTCCGTCCGAGAGCTCGGCCAATCCTTGACCGATCAGGGCACGCGCCCGTTCGGCTTCTCCCTCAATCCAGGAATAGGGTATGCCGCGGCTGGTCCGTAGGCCCAGCATCAGCCGCTCGCGGCGCCGCACCTCTTCAGATAGCCCTTCCTCCTCTCTCGGGGGCTCTCGTCCGGCAGAGAGCGCGGCGACGTATCGGCCGGTATGCCTCCTGTTCTGCCAGCGGCGCAAGCCTACGGTCGAGAAGGCGCCCGGGCCGAGACCGAGATAGTCGTCCCCCATCCAGTAGCCCTGATTGTGCAAACACTCCCGACCGGGCCGGGCATAGTTGGAAATCTCGTACTGCCGGTATCCGGCCGCTTCCAAGAGGCTCCAAGCTTCCCGGTACATGGCAATCGAGCGCTCCTCGTCCTCGCGCCAAACTCCCGCCGCCCGAGCTTCGAAAAAGGGCGTGTCCTCCTCGTAGGTGAGCTCGTAAGCCGAGATATGCGCAGGAGCCATGGCAATCACCCCTTCCAGAGTCTCTTTCCAGGAAGCGATGGACTGGCCGGGAACCCCGAAGATCAGATCGACGTTGATGTTCTCGAAGCCGGCCTCGCGGAGGACCGCCATCGTCCGCTCCACGTCCCGGGGGCGGTGCCGGCGACCGAGGGTGCGAAGCACGGCCGGATCGAGCGACTGCACCCCGAGGCTGACCCGCCCGATCCCAAGCTCTCGCCATGCCGCCGCTTTCTCCGGAGTCACCGTTCGGGGGTTCGCCTCGAGCGTCGCCTCCACGCTCTCCCATGGACGGAGGGCCTCGGCCAGCCGGCGGAACGCATCGAGGGGGAGAAGGGAAGGGGTTCCCCCACCGAAGTAGAGCGTCCGCGCTGCGATCGGGTAGGTCCGCCGGAGCCTATCCCACTCCAGCAAGAGGGCCTCGACAAAGGAGCGCATCTCGGCTGCCGACCCGGTGTGGACATAGAAGGCGCAATAGGGGCAGACCGTGGCGCAGAACGGGGTGTGCACATAGAGATGGCGCACCGTCTCAAGACCCGGATACGGGTCGATCGGCTCGCGCCGAGCCGAGGAGAGAAGAGCCAAGGCCATAGGAAACAAATAGAGCATTCGATCGCCGCAGGGAGAGGATTTTCTCGGGCTTGCGGCCGGTGCGCTCTCTTGTGGCCGGGCGCGGCCTGCGCTAGGCTTGCATCATGTCCTTTCTCGAAGCGCTGCAGGAGCGAACCTTTCCGTTCTTCCGTGAGCAAGCTCTCTTTCGTTCCCTCCTGGAGCCCAAGACGCCTTCGGAAATGGAAGCCATGGCGCAGAGAGCGCACGATCGGACCGTCCAGCACTACGGGAAAACCGTCCGGCTCTTCGCTCCGCTCTACCTCTCCAACGAGTGTGTGAATGTCTGCCGCTATTGCGGCTTTTCCCGATCCAACCCGATTCTCCGCGTCACGCTGAGCCCGGAGGAGGTCGAGCGGGAAGCCCGGTACCTGGCCGAGCAGGGATTTCGATCGATTCTCCTGGTTGCCGGAGAGCACCCCAAATGGGTTTCGCCAGCGTATGTGGCGGCCTGCATTCGACGAATCCGCCCGTATTTCCCTTCAATCTCGATCGAGATTGCTCCTTTGGAAACCGACGAGTACCGCCGGATCGTCGATTCCGGAGCCGAAGGGGTCGTTGTGTATCAGGAGACCTATGATCCGCAAGCGTACGCCTCTCTTCATCTCTCCGGGCCGAAACGCGACTTCGGTTGGCGGCTCCAGGCGCCGGAACGGGCCTACCGCGCAGGCTTTCGCCGGATCGGGATCGGCGCCCTCCTTGGCCTGGCTCCTTGGCGCGAAGATGCCTTCGCCCTGGCAGCCCATGCGGCATGGCTCCTCAAGCATGCCTGGCGATCCTATTTGACGATCTCGCTGCCGCGCTTGCGGCCTGCAGCCGGCGGGTTCGTGCCGGAATATCCGGTCTCCGATCGGGAATTCGTCCAGCTGCACTGCGCTTTTCGGATCCTTTTTCCTCAGGTCGGACTTGTTCTTTCCACCCGCGAATCCCCCTTGCTACGGGATCGGCTGATTCCGCTCGGCATCACGCTCCTAAGCGCAGGATCCCGAACCGATCCCGGAGGCTACACGGGCGCGGGAAGGGAGCGGCTGCACCGGACGGTCGCCGGCCGTTCGGAACCGCCGACTCCAGTGGAAGCAGCCGACGCAGCCGAGGAACAATTCGCCACCTCCGACGAACGGTCTCCGCGTGCGATCGCCGACCGCCTACGCGAGATCGGCTACGAACCGGTATGGAAAGATTGGGAAGAATGCCTGACGAATGCCGCATCCACGTGAACGGGAAGGAGGCGACGGTCCCCGCCGGCACCTCGGTCTCGGATCTCCTGGTCTCTCTCGGCTATCCCGCCAAGATTGTTCTCGTAGAACTCAACAAGGAGGTCCTTCCCAGGCGGGAATGGAGCGTGCGCCGGCTCCAGCCGGAAGATCGCGTGGAAGTGCTGCGGGTAGTCGCCGGCGGTTAGCCGATCTATCCGCCTAGGAACGCGTTCAATACGGCGGAGGCGGGGGAGGAGGTGGTGGAGGGCCACCGCTATCCGTCGGCGGGAAAGGAGCGTTGCCACCGAACGGTCCGGATCCCGACGGTGGTCCATCGGTTTGTTGCGTCGGTAGCGGAGGCATAGGTGGCGGCCCGGAACCCTCCGACGAGGACGGGGGCATCTCCGTAGCCGCCGGGTCTCTCCACGGATTCGCGGGGCCGCCCCCAAAAGGCGAAGACTTGCTCACCCCCACGGTGCCGCCCGCCAGCAGCGAGAGCCGCTGCTGCGCCTGCTGCTCCAGCTCTTGCTCGTACTGCGCGAGAAGCTCATCGCGTGCTCGGCGCTTGGCGGAGGCAGCCATGCGCTCATATCTCTCCCGCTCGGCCAGCGCCGCCTCGTATTGCTTCTGCTGCTTCTGGTGCGAATAGATCCCCCCGCCGAGGGCTCCCAGGAGCATGCCGATCCCCGCGCCAATCCCGGCCCCTTCCCCGCCGCCGAACATGGCTCCCCAAGGCTCCGCCGACCGCACCGAGCCCGGCTCCTTCCGCCAGGGTCGTCGGTCCGCCGCTCCCCGCTCGGAACACGTCCGGCTTCCGGACCCGGGCGGGGGCGTTGCTCATGACCTCGCGGTATCGGCTTCTGGCCTGCCGATCGATTTCCTTAAGCCGCTGGACGAATTGGTCCCAACGCCGCCTCTCGAGCAATTGCGCCTGCTCGAGCTCGGGGTCGCTCAGCAGCACCAACCGGGTGTCCGCTCCCCCTTCGCTCGGCGCCGGCGCCGTAAAAGGAAGTGGGGAGGTCGGGACGAACTTCCACGAACCATCCTCTCCGGGTGTCGCCACGACTTTCCACACGAATGGGAACGGGGTGCCCGGCGTCAAGAAAGCGAGCGGCTTCTTCCGGTCGAAGAGATACTCCTGGCCTGGTCCCTGGTCCTGAGTAAGCACTAGATCTTTCAGGTGCCGTCGCGCCCAGGACCGCTCGTCAGCGGGAACCTCGCCTAACCGCCTGGCCAAGTTTGCGGCATCCAGATCCGCAACGGGAACCCAATAGTACGCGTTCTCGGCTACGACGGTTGCGTCATAGGCATTGCTCCAGGAGCCGTCCGGATTTTTTTGCTCCTCGTTCGGTTTTAGCGAAACCAGCGTGATTCCCTTTGGCAGATCCTTCCGCAATGCCGCTTCCGCATCGGCGAGCGTCGGCTTCCGCTCCCGCAGAGGAGGCAGCGCAAGCTCTCCTTTGCCGTCGCCGGACGGAGGCCCGCCCTTTTGCACCGTCGTCCCCAACTCGTTGCCCCCCTTTTTCGCAATCAGGCTCACCAGGGATCCCGCGACCCAATAGGAACCGGCTCCCAAGAGGCCGAGAGCCGCAGCAAGCGCACAGGGGACCAAGAGCCTCCGTAATTTTCGGGCCCCGCGGCTTTGTTCGGGCAAAAGCTCGCTGTTGCATTCCGGGCAGACGAATGACGCCCCTTCCGGCACCTCGATCACCGTTCCGCCGTTCGGGCATTCCCCAAAGTTCGGACATTTCCCCTTGCGCGTTCGCCCGGAAGCCCTTCCGGCAGGCGGCGGGGCGCCGTTTGCCCGTCCGTTGCCGGCCGCGTTCACCGGCCGGTTCCTAGGATTCACATCCGCATCGGGATCAACAAGATCGCTCATACGCCTCCTGGCCCTAGTGACGAAACATTCTCTCTCATTTTCACGGCTTTGTCAAAGTAAGAGCAGAGTTGGTCTTTCTGTCTGACAAGCCTTCTCCTGCGGCTTGCGCAATGGATCCGACTCCTTCTTCAGGGCTCGGTTTCTGGCCCTCCTCGTACAATGGCTTCATACAGCTCCGCAGGGCAAACCCACGCCCCGCCTTGCCTCCAGGCCCGTCGGCCCCGCACCCCGGATAGAAATTTTGTGAGCTAGGGAAGCTGGTTAGGGCTGCGCGGCGGCTTTCCCCTGAACGATCCAAAGCTCGACGCGGCGATTCTTCTCTCGGCCCTCCGGGGTGTCATTCGACGCTACGGGCATCTGGTCCCCCTCCCCTGCGGTCGCTGCGACGGGGATCCCCAGGACGCGTAGCGCCTGGCCCACGCTTTTTGCCCGTTCGACCGAGAGGCGCAAGTTGTAGGCGCGATCCCCCACATTGTCGGTAAAGCCGATCAGGAGAACCGCTTGGTCCGCCTCCCCCCTTTCGCTCATCACCTTCGCCAGCCTACGAATGTCGACGAGAGCCTTGTTGTCCAGCTCGGCGCTCCCGGTCCGGAAACGGACGTCGAAGGCGACCCGATTCCCCCCCTTGACCAGGTCCCGGTAATCCATCGGCGCATCGCGGGGGATTTCGGTCTTCGGTTGAATCAACGATTCCGCCGCTTCGGCCGCCTTTGTCGCCGCGCCGACGAAGCCGACCTTCTGCACGACCTGCTGCCCCCGATCGGAAAGGGCGAACTGGATAAAGGCGTCAACGTCGGGATTCCGCCCGCTCCCCTTCGTGTAGAGGTAGAGCCGAGTCGAAAGCAGATAGGCTTCCGACTCGAGCGATGCGAACGTCGGGGCCAGCGGGATAGTGCCCTTCTCATAGAGAGCCAAGGCCTTGCAGCGACCGATGTGGGGGAAGTCGACGATCCCGAGGGCCCGAGCATCGGCCGCGACCCGGGAAGAGACCTCCTCGCCGCTTTCCAAGCGGATGATCGCGGACGAGCCGGGAGCCCCCCCAAGCACACGGCGAGCGAAGAGTTGCCAGCCGGCCGTGTCCGCCGCAGGAGCGTAGAGGGCGATTTTCCCTCCCGGGAAGCCTAGGGCCTTGCCGCTCCCTTCCCAGCCCTGAAAGATCTTGCGCAGATCGCTCAAGGAGATCTGAGAAACCGGGTTGGCGGGCGAAACGATCGCCGCGATTCCGCTGACACCGATGACATGCTCGGAGTCCGGTGCCGTGATGTTGACCGCCTTGCCGAAAAGCGCCGCTTCCTCGGGCGTAATTCTGCGGAAGGCCATCGCGATCTGGGTTCTGTCTTCGGCTAGATCCTTCCAGCCCTCCGCGGTGCTCGAAGCCGCGATGCGGACCCAAAGCTCTTCCTTCCCCTCCGCGGACTTTCCGGCGACGACAAGCGATCGGCCGTCCCTTCCCCGCCGGATGGCGACCTCGGTCGCGCGCAGCTCTTCGGAGAGGAATGCTTGCACCAGCTCGGGGACAAGCCTCGCCGCCAGAATTCGGGAGCCGGAGACGGTAAAGAGCGTCCGCTCGGCAATGGGCGGCGGGGGCGTCATGGGAGGCGGCGGCGACGGGGGCGCGGGCGCGGTTTTGGGACTCGGCTGCCCGCGCAGGGCCAGCCAAAGACCCGCCCCGCCGCCCAGCAACAGAAGAAGCAGCAGAAAGAGGCCAAGCCCTCCCTTACGGCTTCGGCTCGGCCGGCGAAGAACCTCTTCCTCAGGAACCAGAGGGCTCCCGCAGTCCGGGCAGACAAACTCCTTGCCTTCCGGAACTGCGATCACCGCGCGGGTATCCGCTCGGGTCGGACAATTTCCGTAGTTCCGGCAAAAGCCTCGTCTGACCGGCGGTTCTCCCGAGCTCTCCGGTGCGGGAGGCACGGCGCTATCCCTCCCCGCGGAGCAGCTTGATCGCCCGCCGGCCCCATTCCGGGAAAAGCTTGGCCTGAGGATCCGAAAGAGGGAGCTGACGCGAGAACTCGTTGACCATGGCGACTAGCTTCTGTGTCGTCTCGGTGCGATTCGGATCCCGGCGCACCTGGGGATCCTCAAGGTGCTTGGCTACCGCTTCCTCCAGGGTCAAGGCTTTCGACTCAGGGAGATTGGCCAGGATTTCGGGGATCGTCGCTCCTTCCAGGAAGATCGGCGTCTCGATGCCGAACTCGTCCTTGGTGAGCATGGCCAGCTCCTGAGCCCCTCGTTCGTTCTCCCGGCCGGCGATCAATCCCAAGGCCTTGCCGAGGAGCAGATAGGGAGCGATCCGATCCTGGAGCTCGCTCCGGCTCGGCAGGAAAAGGCTCGGAAGAGACTGCCCGTCATCCTCGATATGGATTTCCATCCGGGCGCGGGCCGGGTTGGGGCCGTTGACCCGTTCCAGATACCGAGCCCGCAGAAAGGAGAGCAGCTGGACCACGCGCAGCGGGAAAAGATTGGTGACGCTGGCCAGGATGATCTCGTTGGGTCGGCTCCCCTCCAGGAAATCGCGCGCCGTCGTCTGCACGCACTCCCAAAAGACCTCGCGCAGCATCTTGACGAAATCTTCCGCTTCCGGCGCCTTGGGGAGGATCACCGTGAAGGTCGAGACGCAGATTTGCGCCCCCGGATTGATTCCCGGCGCCGATCGCTTGATTTCGTCCGGGTTGAAAATCAAGTAGTTGCCGGCCGCTTTGACGATTCCATCCACGAAGAGGCGGAGGGACTGCCGATCCCCATAGCGGTCGCGCAGCTTATCGATGATGCTCACACCGATCAGCTTCTCCTTGGTGCTTTCGATTAGATTATTGTGGGCGATCTTCGCGTTCTCCATGCACTGGCTGGCGAGCACGTCCAGGAAGGTCGTCCGGTTGATCCGTTCATTGAACGTGCGGAAATCGAGCTTGTCGCCCAACATGCCGACCAGAGCGGACCGGACCCGCTGCGTCTGGGTGAGCTGCTCCCTGGCATCCTTCATTAGCCTGCGCGTCACCGTCCGGACCAGATCCGGATCGTAGAACCGGATGACCTGCTGCCGATAATCGACCGCTCCGCCTTCATCGACGCAGCGTTCGGCAATCTGCTCCTCGAAGCTCTTGAGCGCCTCCGCGATCATCGCGGAGCTCCGGTCGAGCTCGGCTTTCAATTGGGTCATCTCCTCGATGAGCACCGGAGCGAATTTCTTGGCGAACTGCCAACCTTCGATGCGCGTCCGGCAGGCGTAGAGGTCTTGGAGGGTCAGGGCACAGGCGTCGAAAATCCGCTTCCGTTTCCCGAACATGTCGGAGATGACCCCGACCTTAACCCATTCCTTCTCTTGCTCCTTGAGCTTCTTGGCAAGACTCTCCTCCTGCGATTTCGCTTTGGACAAGTCGTCATCGAAGCGTTCGAAGCGGGCGCGCAGATAGCTGATCACGGCGCCCACGAGCGCGCCGATCTCATGAACGGACCGGACCCCGTCCCGCCAGTTGCCGAACAACTCTCTCTCGAGCTTCTGCCGGATCTCCCGCGCCCGCTCCCGGGCCGAGGCCGATACGGTCTGATAAAAGGCCTTGACACCGTGACCGCGGTACTGGTCGCTGAAACGGATTTCCAGCCTTCCCTTGAGGCTGTCGAGCCACTTGGCTCCGTCCTCCCTCTCCTGGATCTCCTGCTTGAAAGCCCCGACAACGGTCGTCCAGTACCGGGTGATCGGCTGCCAACGCCCCTGCGTCCCGTCCGCCTCCAGGACGGGCGCCGACAAAATCAGGTGCTCGTCGGAGATCAGCCACCGCTCGAGCTGCTCCGGAGCGGTCGCGTAGCTCATCAGATCGACGTTCTTGGCGTTGGGCAGGTAGCCCTCGGTCTCCGACCAGTTGTTGTAGCGGAGCTGCAGGGCCGCCTGCCGGGCGAACTGGTAGGCGAGATATTCCGCAATCTCCTCCTCCGGCACGGCAATCCTCTTCACCCCGAAGGTGAGCCATCTTTTGGACCGAACCCCGATGTTGGTCCCAGGGATCGTTTCCGGCATCCCGTCTCCGTTTTCCGCGTTCTCCTGCCTGGCTAGGTTCGCCCAGTTCACCTTCCGCACCGTGACGATCTTCTGATAGAGAAAATCCGCGACCACGTTCGGGATGTCGTCCACGCTGAGAGCAAGCCCGTTCTCGTTGTGCGTGCTGAAGAGATAGGCGCCGTTAAAGGGCGTCTGCAAGTCGGTCATCCGGCTGCCGTCCCCCGCGATGTCGCAGGGGAAGAACTTTCCGACGCTCAGCGCGTTGAGCTCCGCCAGCGCCGCATAGCCGTTGGCATGGTAGTTGCCGGTGTTCCAGTTGGGCTTCGGATGTTCCTCCGGAAGGAGAAGGTATCCGATGATGCGATATTGCAAGGAGTCGGGATAGAGACGCCGGATCTGGCAAAAGGCGTCGATGATCGTACCGCTCCCGGTCCCTCCCGCCAGGCCGGCACAGACGTGGAAGGTCACGCTGGCCTCCCCGCCCTGTTGCAGCTCGCGCACCTGAGCGGTCAGCCGGTTGCGAAACTCGGTCGCATGATTGGCGAAGAGAAACCGGCCGAGCCTCCGCTTCTGTCCGCCGATCGCGTCGCCGACGATTCCGCCCAAAATGTCGTTCCAAATCGCACGATCTCCGATCCAAGGGCGGATGCCCGGATAGTTGGTCAGATTTTCCAGGATGGCGGAGAGATTGGCGCACCGAATGTGCAGCTGGCTGTTCGGCCCCAGCTGCACGCTCTGCCCCAGGATCTTCCAGGTGGGATCGTCAAGATGCATCAGCTCGTCGCTCGAATCGACGTAGAGGTATCCGAGGCTTATCTCCTTGGGACTCAAGCTTCGGAATTCCTGGTAGATGGTCTTTCGGAAGGCCCGGATGATTTTGCCTCCTGTCCCCCCCAGGCCGATGATCATGTGGTTAGGATTCATGCATCCGATTCGCCTAGCATCCTGCCCTGATCCCCATCGCCCGGCCTATCCCCCGCCTCTTGCTTCGCCGATCGGTTCTTCTGCCGGGCCGTGGGAGAAAATTCTTTCGCGGGACCAAAATCAGCTGCGGTCGAGGGATATCTTCGAATCGGATTACCCGCGCGGGAAAAAAAAGCAATCCCTTTTGCTCGGAAGCCTTGCGAACTTCCCCCTTCCGGCAAGCCCTTCGGACGAGAACCGCCGGGAACCCATCGGCCGGGCGCCCGGCGTCTTGACTCGCCCCTCTCCTTTCTTACACCCTAAAAGCTGTCTTATGCTCGGAGACCTGATCGCCGTCACCGGCGCCTGCATCCTTCTTTTCCTCGTCGAAGCAACGGGACAGTTCGTGCTGACTGGGGTGGCCGCCGCTCTCCTCGCCGGCGGCTGCTGGTGGCTGGCCAGCAATTACACCAAGCTCTGGAATCTGCTTTTTCACGCCAACCCGATCCACCATCTCTTTTGCGGCATCGCCGCCCTGGCGACCTTCGTGGGCGCGCTGCTGTTTTTCGCCCTGAGCCATGCCAAGGCCGCCGGAGAAGGGTTCGTTGACCGCTGGGCGGCCTCGCTCCAGAGCAACGAAGGATGGAAGCACGCCACCTTCCAAGATGCCCGGAAGACCGTCTGGCAGCTGGGCCAGGAGCCCCACGACCCCTCGCTCTGGCAGGATCAGAGCGGCGGCCCGACCATCCCGTTGACCAGCCCCAATACGAAGTTCACGATCGCCAAGATCTATGCGAAGAGCGCCGCCCAAAACTTCCAGCGGATGCATCCGTTCCTCAGCTGGATGCTCTCCGTCCGGATCACGGAAGCCGAAGAGGCGGTCTCCCAGGACGTGCAGCAATACCTGAGCGCCGCACCGCCCGTGATCTATCCCGACTCGCGGGCCGTCGCCATCGTCGCCGACTACATCAAGCAGGAACTCGACCAGCAGACCCCGAAGCTCGTTCCCCGGCTACGGCTGATCCTTTTGCTGCTCTTCTTCGCCGTCCAATCCGTTCCCTTCACCCTGATCGGGTGGGCCGCCTACCAGGACATCCAGGTCAGAACATAAGGGAGCCGGCTCGGGAGGCTGCCGCTTAGCCTTCGAGCACAAAGCGAATCGGGACGACGACGTACGACTCGACGGGCATGCCGCCGACGGTTGCCGGCCGGAAGCGCCATTTCCGGACCGCATCGAGCGCGGCGCGATCGAGCGGACCGAACCCCGAGCTTCGGATCAGCGCGACCGATTGCGCCGTTCCGCGAGGAGAGACGAGCACCTTCAGCACGACCGTTCCCTGCTCGCCGCGGCAGCGGCACTCTTCGGGATAGGGGGGAGGCGGATTGTTCAGGTAATCGGGCTGGGCGCTGGTAGTGCCGCTGGCGCGCCTCAAGGTAAGCGCGTCCCGCCCAGCCCCCGAAGCGCCCTTCCCCCGGATCGCGACCGGATGCGGCTTCGGAGAGGGCTTCGGCGCCTCCCGGGAGACCTCGGGCCGGAGCGGGGGCGTCCGCTCAACCGCCTCCGTCATCTCCCCGGGCTGCGGCCGAGTAGCCGGTTCGGGCTGCGGAAGCGGTTGCGCCGCAGCTTCGGGTTCCGATGCTCCCTCTACCAGGTCGACGGCGACCGAGTTCCGCCCCGGAGCCATCCCGTACTCGGCGCGCTTGACGATCCACGCGCCGGATCCCAGCAGAATGGCCAGGTGCAGCGCCACGGAGGCCGACAGGCCGATCCAGCGTTCTCTATCCATCTCTGCATCTCTGGGCGATTTCCGCCTTCGCCCGCGGCGGACTGCCGCGTCGCTACACGTTTGCACAGATCCGGTTGCCGCCAAAGATTTTTTTGCCGCTTGCGGATATGTCGCCGCGCGCGCAACGCAAGGCCCGTTTGGCCTTGACGGATCAACCGGCGACCAGCCAATGATAGGGCTTAATGAGCTGTGAGCGCATGCGTTTCCTTTTCGCGTCGATCATGGCAACTCTCCTCCTCGCGACCCTCACGGGCTGCGGCGGTCCTTTTCCCGAATCCACCGTGGAGGCCGCCAAGGACCAGCCCTCCTTCGGCGCTCTCCGTCAAGATCCTACCGCCTACCGGGGCCGGCTTGTGATTCTCGGCGGCAAAATCGTGCAAATTCAGAATCGGAAGAACTCGACGGTGCTGGAGATCGTCCAAAGGCCTCTCGGAGGCGACCAACGGCCGTTGTCGACGAACCAATCGGGCGGACGCTTTCTCGCGGTTACGGCCAAGTTCCTCGATCCATCGATCTACAAGCGCGGCCGCGAGGTGACCGTCGCCGGACGCGTCAGCGGGGTGCAACCGGGAACCATCGGCAAGAGGAGCTACTCCTACCCCGTGATTTCGATTTCCCAGATCCACCTCTGGCAGCCGGAGAGCACAGCGGGTGCGGACTACGACTGGGCGATGATGAACTGGGGATATGAGCCGGGCATGTGGGGGCCGGGAATGGGCTTCTTCCCGGGTTTCGGAATGCCCGGCTTCGGCATGTGGTGAGCACAAGGAGGATCAGCTTGCACGGATCCGCTCTTTCGGGATCTCGGTGGTTTTCTATTCCTCGCTTGGTTCTTGCTGCGGCGCTCCTATCCGGCTGCAGCCCGTTTTCCAGCGAAATCAAAAAGCAGGTGCAGGGGCAGCCGTCCTTCGCCGCGATCCGCAACAACCCTTACGCCTACCGGGGTCGGATGGTAATGCTCGGGGGCACGATCGCCCAGATTAAGAACCTTAAGGACGTCACCATCCTCGAGGTGCTCCAAGAAAAGCTCGACAGCTCCGATCAACCGATCGACTCCGACAAGATCGGGGGCCGTTTCCTCGTCCGGACCTCCACCTTCTTGGATCCTTCCGTCTACAGCAAAGGTCGAGATATCACGGTCGTCGGGCGCCTCACCACACCCCAGCGGGGGGTGATCGGCGAAAAGCCCTATACTTACCCGGTGGTGGCTGCGACGCACATCCACTTGTGGCCCGAGTACGCGACGAACAACGCTTACTGGGGCTATCCCGGCATGGGATGGGGCTGGGGCTATCCCGGCATGGGATTAGGCATGGGATGGGGCTTCGGCCCTTGGTGGTGGTGATCCGCCCGCCTGCGTTTAGCGCTTCTCTCGATCCCCGCTTTCGCCGGCGCAAGGGGAGACGGACCCAGCGAACTCCTGCAGAGTGTTGGAGAATCGTCGCCGACCGTGCTAATTTGTAATGGCGAAACGCGCTTAGCCTCGCGTAGCAAGCCAAGGGATGGTTCCGGGGTCCCACTCGATGAATCCGGTTCTGTCCAGTCGCAGAAGTTTCCTAGCCTGCCTCGCTCTCACCCTGCTCCTGGCCGCCTGCAGCCCCTTTCCGAAAGAGGTCAAGAAGGAGGTCCAGAATCAACCCTCCTTTGCAGCCATTCGAAGCGCTCCTTCACGCTACCGCCAACATACGGTGATGTTGGGCGGAAGGATCCTCTACGGGAAGCATCGCAAGCAGTGCACCTACCTGGAGGTGCTTGAGCATGACCTGAACCCCTACGACCGGCCCGTCCCTTCCGACAAGACCGGCGGCCGGTTTATCGTCGGCACCCCCTCGCTGCTCGACCTCAACGTCTATAGAAGGGGCCGGGAAATCACGGTCGTCGGGCGCATCGTCGGCTCCCAGCCGGGGCGGATCGGCGAAAGACGGTACAATTATCCTCTGATCGCCGCGACGAAGATCCACTTGTGGCGGGAACACGTTGTGAGCAACCACTGGGACGATCCCCGCGTGGAGTGGGGCTGGGGCTATCCCGGGATGGATTGGGGCATGGGCTGGACGTTGATGCCCCCGTTGACCTTCTGGTGAGCAAAGCCCGATCCGAGTGCGATTCCCGCCGACCGGGGCCTAACCTGCATCTCTCACAAGCGTTCTCCTACGGCTTGCGGGCGCATCGGCAGGCCTGTCCCGGAGTCAATCCCCGAAGGCGATGCCGATCGCGCGGGCGGCGGCAAGCTCTTCGCAGTCGGGAGGCACGGTCTTGGTCTGACGAACCGCTTCCCGAATCGGAACCGATCCCACACGCTCGTTGCAAAAGGACACCATTTCTCCGAAGCGCCTCTCCTCCACCAACCGCACGGCGGCGACTCCGAACAGCATCCCGAGATTCCGGTCGAGGGCCGTGGGCGGTCCTCCACGCTGAAGCTGGCCTAACACCACCTCCCGACTCTCCCGACCGGTCAATCGCTGGATCATGCCGGCGACATGCCGGCCGATCCCGCCCAGCCGAATCTCGCCTGCAAGCCCCTTTTCCGTCTCATCCTCTTGCGTCACCAGTTGTCCGTCGGCCGGCCGGGCCCCTTCGGCGACGACGATCATCGTCTGGAGCGCTCCTTCCGCCACGCGCTTGCGCACCTCATGGGCGATCTTTTCGTAATGGAAAGGAATCTCGGGCAAGAGGATCACGTCGGCTCCGCCCGCCAGCCCGCCGAAGAGCGCGATCCAACCGGCGTATCTTCCCATCACCTCCACGACCATGACCCGGCGATGGCTCATCGCCGTCGATCGCAACCGATCGAGAGCCTGGGTGACGAACTCGACGGCGGAATAGAACCCGAAGGAGCTCGAAGTCGCCGAGATGTCGTTGTCGATCGTCTTGGGCACGCCGACGATCGGTAGTCCCGCTTCGGAGAGCTGCTGAGCCGCCGTCAGGGAACCGTCCCCGCCGATGCAGATCAGCCCGCCGATGTGCAGCCCCTCCACCGTCTCCCAAACCTCGTCGATCACCGTTTTGGGGATCCGGCGGACCTCGCCTACGCCCACCCGGGTCGCGAAGCGCCCGCAGTTGGTCGTGCCAAGAATGGTGCCGCCCAGCCTCGCAATCCCGACGGTTGCCGGCTCTTCGAGGATTCGATAACGGACGGGAGAGAGCAGGCCTTCGAAGCCGTCGATGAATCCGAAGACCTCCCAGCCCCGCTGGGAGGAAGCGGCCACCACCGCGCGGATCACCGCATTGAGCCCGGGGCAGTCTCCGCCGCTGGTGAGGATTCCGACACGGAAAGCCGCCATACCGCACCCGCCGCCCGCTCGCCCCTTTCGCGCCGGCTTTCAACCGATGCGTCGCACGGCCTCTTCGATGGCGGAAAACTGGGGCAGCACGCTTGGATTCGGAGTTACTTCCGCATAGGCAATCTTGCCTTGCCTGTCGATGACAAAAGCCGCCCGGGCGGCCACATCGCCGATGCCTAAAAGGCCGGGGAGGAGCACGTCATAAGCCCGGGCGACCTCCTTGTTCAGGTCGGAAAGAAGAGGAATCCGGATCCCTTCCCTCTGCGCCCACGCCTCTTGCGCGAAGGGACTGTCCACGCTTACCGCAAGGATCGAAGCATCGAGGCGCTCATACGCGTTAAGCCCCTCGGTCATTCTGCACATCTCCTCGGTGCAGACGCTGGTGAACGCGAGGGGAAAGAAGAGAAGCACGACCTTCCGGCCGCGAAAAGCGCTCAGCCGGACCTCCTCGAGGCCCTCGGGGATTTTTCTTTTCAGCGCGAAATCGGGCGCTGCCGCCCCTACAGGCAATGCCATAGCTCCTCCTTGTCCTGCGGCATGAGGCTAGAAACACCGGCCACAGCGGTGTCCCTACTTTTTCCCCGCCTGCTGCTCCTCTTCCAAACGCTTGTCGCGCAAGGCCGCCTTTCGGCTGAACTTGTAGCGTCCACGCTCGTCGATTCCGATGCACTTGATCCAGACTTCATCCGCCATCCGCACCACGTCTTCCACTCGCCGGACCGGCTTCTCGGCCAACTCCGAAATATGGACCAAACCCTCGCCCTTGCCCCGGATTTCGACAAAGCAGCCGAAATCCTTGATTCCGCTCACCCGCCCTTTGTAGAGGCCTCCTACGACCAGTTCGCCCGCCAATTCCTCCACCATCTCCCGCGCCAGCGCCATGGCTTCCCCGTCGGGCGAATAGATGCGGACGGTTCCATCGTCTTCCACGCTGATCTCCGCTCCGCTTTCCGCGGAAATCCGCTTGATATTCTTGCCGCCCGGTCCGATCAACAGCCCGATCTTGTCGGGATGGATCTTGAGCGTCTCGATGCGGGGAGCGTGCCGGGAAAGCTCTTGGCGCGGCGCCTTCAAAACCTGCTGCATGAAGGCGAGAATCTGTCGCCGGGCAACGGCGGCGCGCTCGATCGCCTCCTGCAAGAGCCGGATCGGAATCCCCGGCAGCTTCAAGTCGAGCTGAAACCCGGTGACCCCCTGCGCCGTGCCCGCCAGCTTGAAATCCATGTCGCCGTAATGATCTTCCAAACCCAGGATATCGGTAAGAAGAACATAACGCCGGATGCCCCCAGCATCGTCCGGCTCGGTCACCAACCCTACGGAAATCCCCGCCACCGGAGCTTTCAGCGGCACGCCGGCATCCATGAGGGAAAGGGTGCCTCCGCAAACCGAAGCCATCGAAGTCGATCCGTTCGATTCCAGAACCTCCGCGTTCACCCGGATGGCGTAGGGAAAGCTCGACTCGGGGGGTACAACCTGAAGAATCGATCGCTCCGCCAGAGCGCCGTGGCCGATCTCCCGGCGGCTCTGCCCGCCGATCCGTCCCACCTCCCCGACGCAGAACGGGGGGAAGTTGTAATGGAGGAGGAATCGCTTCGTCGTCTCTCCACCCCCGTACGCATCGATTTCCTGCGCCTCGCTCAGCGAAGCCAGGGTTGCCATGCAGAGTACCTGGGTCTCCCCGCGGGAAAAGAGGGCCGTCCCATGGACCCGCGGGAGGATGCCCGTCTGGGCCGACAGGGGCCTCACCTCGTCGAACCGCCTGCCGTCGCACCGCTTGCCCTCTTCCAAGACGCGGCGGCGGAACATCTGCACCTGCAGCTTCGTGAATGCTCTGGCCACGTCGGCGTCCGAAGCGGCCGGAAATCGTTCGCGGATCTTTTCGGTCAGCTCCGCCTTCAACCGATCCAGGGCGTTCTCCCGCTCCTGCTTCTGCGGCAGATAGAGTGCCTCTTCGAGCCGGCCGCCCAGCAATTCGGCGGCAAATTCTACGATCTGCGGGTCCGCCAGGTAACAGGTATACGACCTTTTCGCGCGTCCGACCTTCGCCGCGATCTCCTTCTGGCCCCGGATCAGCCCCTCGATCGCCTCATGCGCCACCTCTAGGCTCCGCTGGAAGTCGGCTTCCGGCAATTCTCGGGCGCTCCCTTCAATCATGAGCGCCTCGGTCTCCGTTCCCACGTAAACCAGATCCAGATCGCTAAATTCCCGATCCCGATGGGTAGGATTGACGACCCACTTCCCCTCGAGCCGGCCGAGGCGAACCGCACCCACAGGCCCCGCAAAGGGAATGTCCGAGACCATGAGCGCCAGCGACGTCGCATTGATCGCCAGGATGTCCGGGTCGTTTTGCGCGTCGGCGGAGAGCATGGTGACGATCGCTTGCGTTTCGTAAAAATATCCCTTGGGGAACAGAGGCCGCAGCGGACGGTCGATCATCCGCGCGGTTAGAATCTCCTTCTCGCTCGGACGTCCCTCCCGACGAAAATATCCTCCGGGGATGCGGCCCGCCGCGGCCGCTCGCTCCCGATATTCGACCTGAAGAGGCAAGAAGTCCTGTTCCGGTTTAACCGATTTCGTGGAGACCACGGTGGCCAACACCACGGTCTCCCCGCAGCTGACCACGGCGGCACCGTCGGCCAATTTGGCCAGCTGGCCCGTTTGCAAAATAACCGGCGATTCCCCACAAGCGACCGATACGCGTACTGGAAGTTCCATTCCTGATCCTTTCTCTTCTGCGATACCTGGAAGCCCAAGATCCAGGGCCCATCTGCTCCAGTAGCAACGGCTACTTGCGCAACGACAACCGGCCGATCAGCTCGCGGTAGCTGTCGGGTTCCGTCCGATTCAAGTAATCTAGCAACTTGCGCCGGCGGTTCACCATCCGCAACAGCCCGCGCCGCGAGCTGTGATCCTTCTGATGCTGTCGGAGGTGGCCGGTGAGTTGCTGGATTCTTTGAGTGAGAAGGGCTACCTGGACGGTGGCCGATCCCGTGTCGCTGTCGTGACAGCGAAATTCGGTGATGATTGCTTGCTTCTTCTCCGGATCCAGCATCGCTTTTTTTTCTTGTTCCTTTTTGACCGAAGATAGCGGAGAAGCTTCCTGTTGGCCAATTGTTTTCTGACGCAAACGCGCCTTCACCCCTGGAAAAGGGGCAGGCCTGCCCCTGGGGAACACCTCCCGCATGGGGAAGCATGGGCGGGTAGCGGCAACCGAGCCGGAATCCGGCGGGGCTTCCCGGGTCTCTTGTCAGCCGCCTTTCCGATGAGTAGGGTTTCCGCAGCGTGCGTCGGTCCACAACCCTTCGTTCTCCGCACTCCCTTCGATTCCCTCCGCAGGCGGAGGGCAAGCTCTCTCCCAGCGCCGCGAAGCACCTTGTCGACTTCCTCGCCCTTCCCGATCTCTGCCCGGTCGAGCGGGCGAGCATCGCCGAGCTGCTCGACGCCGAGGACTGGGAGGAGATCGAACACCGGTTCGGCCCTTCCCTGTTCTTCGGCACGGGAGGAATCCGCAGCCGGACGATCGGCCGGGTTCCCACGGCGGCGGAACGGGGAGGGGCCGATCCAGGCGAGCCCCCTCGCTTCCCGGCGGTGGGAACTGCGACGCTCAACCCGAGGACGGTCCGCCGAACCGCTCTCGGGCTCGGCCGGTATTTGCTGCGCTCGGCAGCCACACGCCCCCTTTCCGCCGTGATCGCGCGCGACACCCGCCTCTTCTCCGCGGAGTTCGCCGACGTCTGCGCCGATGCCCTGCGCCAGCTCGGATTCCGCGTTTGGGTATTTCCCGAGGAGCGACCCACGCCGGAGCTTTCTTTCGCGATTCGGCGGCTCTCCGCCGACGCGGGGATCATGGTCACGGCAAGCCACAATCCCCCTTGGGATAATGGGCTCAAGGTCTATCTCTCGGACGGAGGCCAGATCACAAACGAGGTGGCCGAGGGGGTGAGCCGCGCCATCGAGGAAATCCCCTTTTCGAATCCACTTCGACAAGAAGGACCTCCCGGTCCCCTCGAGCCCCTCGGGCCCGACCTCGACCAGGCGTACTTCGAGGCGGTAGAGTCGGCGATCCTGGAGCCGGCCGCTTTCCGGCTCGCAACGCGGCGGGTTCGGGTCGTCTATACCCCATTGCACGGCGCAGGACTGCGCACCGTCCCCGCTCTGCTCGCGCGCCAAGGAATCGATTGCTCTCTTGTCAAGGGCCAGGACACCCCGGACGGTCGATTTCCCGGAGTCTCCTCGGCCAACCCGGAAGATTCCCGGTCGCTGGCGGAAGCGATCGCGCAAGCGAGCGCGGAAGGGCGTAATCTGGTCCTGGGCACCGATCCGGACGCCGACCGCTTGGGCGCCGCCGTCCGCGACACCGCCGGCGGCTGGCGCATCCTGACCGGGAATCAGATCGCGGCCTTGCTCGCTTACTACCGGTGCGAGCGGACCTTCGCCCGTCGCGCCGCCGATGGCGGCGCCGGCATTCCCGTGCTGCTCAAAACCTTCGTGACCACCGACCTGCTCCGCGCGATCGCCGAAAGCTTCGGCGTCCGTTGCGTGGAGACCCTGACCGGATTCAAGCATATCGCGGCCAAACTCCGGCGATACGAGGAGATCGCGGCAAAGAACCCGCAGGACCGCCGCCGGCTCATCTTCGGCGGAGAAGAGAGCCACGGCTGCCTCTGCACGGATCGGGTGCGGGAGAAGGACGGCAGCGCCGCCGCCCTTCAGCTCGTCGAGGCGGCAGGGTGGGCCGCCCGCGACGGGAAGACCCTGCCGGGTCTCTTGGATTGGCTCTACCGTCGGTTCGGCTTCTTTGCCGAACGGTTGCACACGCTCACCCTGGAAGGGACGGACGGCTCTAGAAAGCGCAACGAGCTTCTGGCTTCGTTTCGAGAAGCTCCTCCCCGCGGGCCGGGCGGAGACCCCCCCGTGGGCACGGAGGACTTCGAGACCGAAGACCATTGGGATGCCGACGGAGAGCTCTTGCCGAGAGAACCATTTTTGCGCTTCTCCTTCCGCGGAGGAGAGCGACTGGCCGTCCGCTGCTCGGGCACCGAGCCGAAGCTTAAGTTTTATCTTTTCCATCAGGCTGGAGCGGAGCACGACCTCCGTGCTCAGGAAGAGCGGGTCGAGGCCCGCCTCGCCGCCTGGTGGCGGGCGATCGCTGCGGACGCGCAGTCGCGCCTCTCCCGATGAGACCTTCGCTCCCCGGGGGCTTCCCTGCCATCGACGTCGCGGTTCTCCTGCTCTATCTGGCTATCGTCCTTTGGGTGGGCTTCCAGGCGGGGAAGCGCCCAAAGACCGTAGAGCAGTTCGCCCTCGGCGGGCACAGGATGCCGTGGTGGGCGGTCCTTGGCTCGCTGATCGCCGCGGAGACCAGCGCGGCCTTCTTCCTGGGTACCCCGGCGGAGGGCTACGCGCTCGGAAATTATGAATACCTCCAGCTTTCGCTCGGGACGGTCCTCGCCCGCGTGGTGGTCGCCTACCTCTTCGTCAAGCCGTATTTCGCCTATCGCGTCACCTCGATCTACCAGTTTCTCGACCTCCGTTTCGGCCCGAAGACCAAGTCGGCCGCATCGGCCATCTTCCTCCTGACGCGGCTGCTCGCCTCCGGCGCCCGGCTCTACGTTGCCGCTATCCTTCCCGTGCTCGGCGTGAAGCTGCTCCGGGGCGGCCCGGTTTCCGCCGGGGAGGAGCTCTCGATCTATGCCGCCTCCGCCCTCCTGCTCACCCTCTTCACGACGCTCTACACGGTCGCGGGCGGCATTCGGGCGGTGATCTGGACCGATCTGCTCCAGGCGGGCCTCATGCTCTCCGGCGGCATCCTGACTCTCTCCCTCCTTTTCCAAAAGATCCCCTGGGGAAGCAGTTCGCCCTTCCGGGAGGCCGCCCGGCTCTTATCCGCGCTCCCTTGGGCGGAGACGGGAATCGATCCGCAAAAGAACCTCTGGGAAAATCTCGGCTCGATCTTTTCCTCCGACTACACAATCTGGGCCGCGCTGATCGGCTCCACTTTCACCACCATGGCGACTCACGGCGCCGATCAGGATCTTGTGCAGCGCCTTCTCACGGCCAAGAACCACCACCGGAGCCGACTCTCGCTGATCCTTTCGGGGCTGACCGACGTGCCGCTGGTCTTCCTCTTCTTGACGATCGGGATCTTTTTAGGCCTCCTGGCCCGCTCCGCGCACGACACCCGCTTTCCCACGCAGGCAAACGAGGTCTACCCCTATTTCATCCTCTGCGGAACCCCTCCCGGCATCCGCGGTCTGCTCATCGCCGCGATCTTCGCGACCGCCATGGGTTCTCTTTCCGCAGCCTTGAACGCCATGGCGACCTCTTTTTGCGAGGACTGGGCCTTCCGGTTCCTTCCCGCCGGCTCCGGCGACCGGGCGAAGCTACGGCTTCTCCGGAGCGCGACGGTGCTCTTCGCTCTTTTGTGCGTCTCCATCGCCTGCGCGACCGCCTCCTTCGTCCTCCATTCCCCGCAATCCCGCATTCTTCCCATCGTCCTCGGCCTTTTCGGATACACCTACGGCCCGCTCCTGGGCGTCTTTCTGCTCGGCGTTCTTACGCGGAACCGGGGAAGCGACTTCGGAAACTGCGTGGCAATGGCGGCGGGCCTGGGGACGGTCGCCCTGCTCAGCGGTACCCCCCAGGGGATTCTCGGGCTGGTCTCGCAGGCGGACGCGGACCGACTGGCCTGGCTGCCGTGCGTCTCCTTCCCTTGGCGGGTCTTTGTGGGGAGCTGTTCGACCTTCCTCGTCGGCCTCTGCTTCCGCGCTCCCGCGCCCGCTCATCCGGTGGTCGAGGAGGCGGAGAGCTCCTTGTGATACAAGGCGACGGCTTGCTCCGCCGTCGCTCCGTCAAGCGTGATCGCGGAGATCGCGTTGCAAAACGCGATGGCCTCGGATAGCGGCCGTTGATGGATGTTCCGCCCCGTCGCGTTCCCGGCCGCACCTGCTTCATGGATCTGCGCATGCAGCCTCGCCAGGAATTCGGGCACGCTCTCTTCTTTCCCCCCGGCGCAAATCAGCCGAGTCCGTCCAGCCGCCCGGACTGCCTCCCGGAGCGCCGCCGCGTTCCGCCCGTCCTTCGCCTTCGGCTCGTTCACCTTCACGAAATCGGCTCCCAGGCACGCCGCCAAGCCGGCGGCACCCGCGATCAGGTGGGGATCCCGCTCATCGGAAACGGCCGCTCCCCTTGGATAGGCCCACAGGATCGCCAGCAAGCCGCGCCGGTGCGCCTCGAACACCAGCCGCGCCGCTTCCCGCAGCATCTCCGGCTCCGCCCGGCTGCCCGGATAGATCGTGTAGCCCACACCGAGGATCGGAAGAGAAGAGGATTCCCGAAAGCGGTCGAGCTGCTCGAAGGAGAGCCACTGGCGGCTATCCGGATCGCCCATCTTGGTGGGAATCAGGTGGGTCTTGCTGTTGAGCTTCACCACGTAGCGGATCCCGGGGTAGTCCTCTCCGTAGCGCGCGATGAGCCCGAGCTGGGTCGCCATGACGCCGATCCGGGCGCGCGAGGCGATGCGGAAGAGATGCTCGGGATCCCCGTCGTCCTCGGCGATGCCCGGGCCGTAAAAGTCGTCGTTGAGATGCTCGACCTTCTGGTCGGCGGCCATCATCATCAGCCGACCCGTGCCCCGGGTCATCTCGGCGAAGTTCTGCTCATAGCGAGGCCGCAGATCGGCGGGCACATCGAGAGGCGCTTTTTGCATGGGCGAAAGACTCATGGAACGGATTCTCCTGTTGGTTGCGCGGGTGCCTCGGGCATGCCCCGGGATGGCGCCGCTTTAGACTAAACGCCGCCGTTGCCTCCCGGCAAGGCCGAACCGGCGCGTTCCCTAGGAACCGCTCAACGGGCGGGTGACACCCCGCTCGGTGGAGCGCAAGAAAGCAAGGAGGTTCTCCACCTCCGGGGTCAGCTCTCCGCTCCGTTCGACCGCTTCGATTCCCTGGCTCTGGTTTCTCCCTTCCTCAAAGAGGAGCCGATAGGCCCGACGAAGGCTCTCCAGCGCCTCCTTGGCGAAGCCGCGGCGCTTGAGCCCGACCCAATTGAGGGAATGGAGCCGCGCGGGATTCCCATCGACCAAGCAATAGGGCGGCACATCCTGCACCACCTTGGTGCAGCCTCCCAACATCGAGTACGCGCCGAGCCGGCAGAACTGGTGAACCGCCGTCAGCCCGCCGATGGTGACATAGTCTGCGACCTGCACATGTCCGGCCAGGGTGGCGTTGTTGGAGAAGATGCAGCCGCTCCCGATGACGCAATCATGCGCAATATGGACGTAGGCAAGAAAAACGTTCCCGGAGCCGATCACCGTTCGCCCGCCTTCTCCCGTCGCCCGGTTGACGGTCACGAACTCCCGAAAGCAATTGCCCGCGCCGATCGAAAGAAATGTAGGCTCGCCGCGGTACTTGAGATCCTGACTTTTTTGACCGATCGAAGAGAAGGGGAAAAATTCGTTACCGGGCCCGACCTCCGTTTTCCCCGTCACCGACGCGTGGTGGTGGAGAATGCAGCCGTCCCCCAACCGGACCTCCGCGCCGACAAAGGCGTAGGGGCCCACCTCGACGCCGTCTCCGAGAACAGCTCCGCGTTCGAGGATCGCCGTGGGATGGACCAGGGTCGGCATCTTCCGCCGTCAAATCGAATCGACCAGCGCGAAAAGCAGCTCCCCTTCGCAGGTGACCCGGTCGTTGACCAGACACCGTCCCGAAGCCCGCCCGATCTTGCCGCGAAAGCTGATGAGCTCCGCTTCGACGATCAGCGTATCTCCCGGCATCACCGGCCGACGGAACTTCACCTTGTCCGCGCTCATGAAAAATCCGAGCTTCCCCGCATTACCGGCTTGTCGGAGCAGGAGGATGCTGGCCAGCTGGGCCATGGCCTCGAGCTGCAGGACGCCCGGCATGATGGGGTGACCTGGGAAATGCCCTTGAAAGTAGGGTTCGTTCATGGTCACGGCCTTTTGACCCACGGCCTTGACGTCGCCCTCGAACCGGAGGACGCGGTCGATCATCAGAAAGGGATAGCGGTGCGGAAGGATCTTGAGGACATCCCGGATATCCAAGGCGCCCTCCCCTGTCGGGATGTTCTCGAGGGGCATGAGCTGCGAGAGGTAATCCCGGTGCGCCTTTTGGAGCGCCCTGGCCATCTCCACATTCAGGGTGTGGCTCGGCTTCGCGGCGAAGATATGCGCTTTGAGCCGGTGCGGGAAGAGCGCGAGGTCTCCGATCATGTCGAAGATCTTGTGGCGGACGAACTCGTCCGGGAATCGGAGCGGCTCCTGGCAGAAGATGGTCTCCCCGCGAATCACAATCGCGTTTTCCAAGCTCCCCCCCTTGATCAACCCCTTTTCCATGAGGGGCTGCACCTCTTCGTAAAAGACAAACGTCCTGGCGGGAGCGATCTCGGCGGCGAAGCGCTCGGGGTCATAGTCCCAATGGAGGAATTGCGTAAATTTGCCGGTATGCGTCACCTGGGTACAGGTGAGGGAAAAAGACGAACTCGGCCACGCGATCAGGTAAGCGCCCTCTTTCCCCTGGACGCAAAGCGGTTCCCGGAGCTCGAAGAACGAGACCGGGCGATCCTGTTCGCGGAGGCCCGCGCGCCGGATCGCCTCGACGTAGATCTTTCCGCTGCCGTCTCCGATCGGCGGCTCGTTGGCGCTCAGCTCGATCAGCGCGTTATCGACCCCGCATCCCCGCAGACTGGCCAAGACATGTTCCACCGTGTGAATCTTGACATTGCCCTCCCCGAGGGTGGTGGCCCGCTCGGTCTGCCGCACATGATCGATGTGCGCCGCGACGGTGGGCTCATCGGCCAGATCAACCCGCTTGAACACGTAGCCGGTGTCGGGATCGGCCGGACGCAACACCAGGGACACCGGCTGGCCGGTATGCAGGGAGTTGCCTTCAATCCGCACAGGCTCCCGCAATGTCTTCTGTCGAATCATCGTGATTTTTCCGCCTCGGTTCCCCGTGCTTCGTCTACCCTGGGATCCGGCAAACGAAAAGCTTCTTCTCATCCGGAACCGCGTAGAGCATCGTCCCGCCGGCGCCGGTGGCAGGACCCGCTGGCGGGAGAGGGGCGCAATGGGCTATGCCATAGGGAATGATCGTGAGGAAGACAAGCCTTCGGCTGATCCCCGTCCTCCTTTCGGCCGGCTGCGGGCTGGTAACGCTCTCCTGCTCCCCGCCGACGCGGCTCGAAGAAAGGCCGAGCTTTCCGATCCCGGAGGACGCCGACGTCTCTAAAGCCCAGCCGGGAAAGCCGGGAGGGATATTCATCGAGGCTAGCCCGGGCGAGCCGAACACCTTCAATTGGCTCGTCGCCGAAGACGCCTCCTCGGCCTCTTTTCTCGGACTGCTCTTCGACGGGCTCACCGCCTATAACCCCATTCGGGAGGAAGTCGTGCCGGCCCTGGCGAAATCCTGGGAGGTCGGACCCGACAGCCGCACCTTCACCTTTCACCTCCGCAAAGGGCTCACGTGGAGCGACGGGGTCCCGCTGACCGCCGATGACGTGCTCTTCACCTTCCAGTGCGTGTACGATCCCCGCTATCCCAACCGGAACGCCTACGACCTCTCGGTCAACGGCAAGCCTTTCCAAGTCGAAAAGCTCGACCCGCACACCGTGCGGATCCGCACCCCCGATATCTTCGCCCCGTTCCTCCGCTACATGTCCGGGGTGACGATCATGCCGAAGCATCTCCTCCAAGGAGCGTACGAGGACGGGACCCTGCTTCGCGCCTGGAGCATCTTCACCGCCCAAAAGACGCCCCAGGCCATCGCCGGCAGCGGCGCCTTCCGCCTGCACAGCTACCGACCCGGCCAGATGATTATTCTCGAGGCCAATCCCCGCTATTGGCGGGTTGATTCCTCGGGCCGTCGACTCCCCTACCTCGATTTTCTGATCGTGAAGTTCGTAAAAGACCAGAACGCCAGCGTCGTCGCCTTCGCCTCCGGCCAGACCGACGCCGACACGATTCCCCCCGACGACGTCGCCTGGGTCCGGCGCGGGGAGAAGATCTACCACTACACCGTCTACGACCGTGGCCCTTCCACCGCTTCGACCTTCCTCTGGTTCAACCAGAATCCCGGACGGGACAAGAGCGGAAAGCCTTTTGTGACGCCCTATAAGCTCCGCTGGTTCCAGGACCGGCGCTTCCGACAGGCGATCTCTTACGGGATCAACCGGGAAGGCATGGTCAAGGGCATTCTCTTCGGCCGAGGCCAGCCTCTCTGGGGACCGGAAAGTCCGGCGAACACCAAATGGTTTAATCCCCGAATCCGCCAGTATCCCTTCGATCCCGGGCGCGCGGAGCAGCTATTGACCGAAGCCGGTTTCCATCGACAAGGGGACGGCACGCTGGCGGATGCGGAGGGTCATCCCGTAAGCTTCACGCTTCTGACCAACCAGGAAAACTCCCTACGCACGGCCATGGCGACGGTCTTCCAGCAGAACATGAAAGCGCTGGGCATCGACGTGCGTCTCCAGTTCCTCGACTTCGGCGCCCTCGTCACCAAGATCAGCGACTCATTCGACTACGAAGCCTGCCTTCTGGGACTGACGGGTGGCGGCGACCCCGCCGACGGCATGTCGGTCTTCATGAGCAAGGGACGGCTCCACCAGTGGTACCCGAGCCAGCCCGCGCCGGCGACTCCCTGGGAAGCCCGGATCGACGCCCTTATGATCGCCCAGCTCACGACCCTCGATGAAAGCCTCCGCAAGCGCTACTGGGACGAGGTCCAGCAGATCCTCAGCGAGGAAGTCCCCTACATCTACCTGGTCACGCCCGAGATCTACGCCGGGCTGCGGGACAAGTGGCGCAATGTCCAGATCCCGAAGATCGGCTCAGTCGTCTGGAACCTGGAGGAAGTCTGGGCTCCGTAGGCTAGCGGCGGCCGCCGGGACCGTCCGGGGTGCCTCGCCGCCGACCCGGCTGCTCCGAGTGCGCTAAAGGCCATTTCTCACAAATTTCGTAGCCGAGGCGCCGCAAATGGGCTTGGGTGCGAGGCGGGCGCAGGTTTTCCACCGGAGCTGTATGAAGACATACTGCGAGGATGGAAAACCAAGCGGGAGCGAAGCAGACGAGCCCGTTTTGCAAGCCGTAGGAGAAAGCTTGTGAGAAATGGCCGCTAAGGACCAGGCGAGCCGCGGGAGCGGCGCAGGAAATCGAGGGCCGAACGGATCGTCCTCTCTACCCCGGCTTTCACCGCTTCCTTCGCCACGGCGGTAATCCGTGGGCTCAGATCCTCTTGGGGATCCCGGACCGTGCCGGTCACGGTTACCGGAGCCCAGAGATAACCGCCCTTCTCCTCGGAAAAGATCTTTTCCCGGGCGCTCGGCAAGAGCGCCACCCGCTCCGGCGCGAGGCCGACGGCTAGGTGGCCGCTTAGCGAATCCCCCCGCACCTGAAGGCTCCCCTCGATCCGCATCCGGCCTCGGGATTCGATCTCGATCCGCTCGAAGGAAAGATCCCCGGGCTCGGCCTGCAGATGCGCCCGGGCCCGGTCGAGAGGAAGCGCCGCCGCTCCTCCGCCGTTGAGCGCCAGCTCTACGAGCCACGGGAGACCCTCCAGCTTCCCATGCGCCAGGGACAAATCCGCCTCCACCTTCCACGGGCCCCGGCGGGGAGCCGCCACGGTCCCTTCGGCCTCCAAATCCCCCTCGACCCGATTCCGCCAAGCTTCCGGCAGCCAAGGGGAAAGGGCGACCCCGGAGGCCGAGAAGCGGAGCTCGCCCTCCCCGGGATCCCGCCAGCGGAACCTCCCGGCAAGGAGGATCGAACCCGAGGGCTCGCTGCGGAGCCGCCCCTGCTCCAAGGAAAGCCCTCCCGTATCGAGACGGAAGCGAAGCTCTTCGAGGCTGAGGTTCGGCAGGGAAGCGCAGGCGATCGTTCCTCCGCCGGCCTTCCCGTTCCACGCCGATCCTTCGGCCTTGAGCGAAACGCGCGTGCCGCTCAAGGCCCCCCCGCCGAGAATGGACGCCGGCCAGCGCAGATCAACCCTCTGGATTTCCCCTCGTTCGAGGCTCATCCGGCCAAATCCGGCCCGCGCCCTCCCCGCCCCGGGGGCCTCCGGCGGCCCGGACGGTCGGGAGCCGTCGGACGTCGGTTCGCCCTCCCTTCGCGCCGCACGAAAGACGATCTCCAGATGCGCGATGCGGAGCGGGTCGATCCGCCAAATTCCGTGGGCCACCGCGGAGAGCGCAAAGCGCGCCTCCAGGTCTTCGGCTCGCAGCTCTCCGATCGGCGATCCCGGAACGCCCTCCCCCGAAAACCCGCCGCTGCCGACCGCAAGCCCGCGGAGCCGCAGCGGGGAAAACCGTCCCTCGACCCCGATACCTTCGGCCACCGCTCGAGAGAGATAGGAGCGCAGGCCCTCGCCGTTCCAATACGCCGCCGCCACGCAAAGGACGATAGCCAGCGACGCGAGGAAAAGGAATCCCAGCACTCCCAAAACCTTCTTCATCGCCCTTTCCTCGGGTTGTCTGCGGTAGATCTTTCGGCTGGTCCCTTTGCTTTCCCGCGCTACGCGTGCTCTCGGTCGTCTTCCGCGGAGGAAATGTATTGTCTTTCCCCCACTTCCGAGCCCTTATCAAGAGACAAAACCCGACAGGCGTTTCCCTTCTTTCCGATGGTTCTCTTTGTTCTCCGGCGGCTGCTCTTTTTGATTCCCCTGCTCCTCGGCGTTACCTTGCTGGTCTTCTACCTCATGTCGCTGACCCCGGGGAATTTCCTCACCCCCATCAAGGCCCAGCGCGACATCAGCCCCGAGTTTCTCGCGGCCCTGGAAAAGAGCTTCGGTCTGGATCAGCCCTGGTACACGCGCTATGTTCTCTGGCTGCGCAACGTGCTGCACGGCGATTTCGGCTACTCGTGGACCTACAAGGTCTCCGTAGTCGACCTGCTCTGGCAACGCGTGCCAGCCACCCTCCTCCTCAACCTGACGAGCTTCGCCTTCGCTTGGTCGGTCGCGATACCCCTGGGAGTTCTTGCGGCGGTCCACCGAAATTCCTGGTGGGATCGCTTGACCGCTTTTCTCGCCTACGCCTCCCTCTCCATCCCCGAATTCTTCCTGGCCCTGCTCGCCGTCTATTTTGCCGCGCGAACGGGCTGGTTCCCGCTCGGAGGGCTCACGTCGATCGAGCATGAGTTCCTTTCCCCCATCGGCCGCGTCCTCGACGTTGCCCATCATCTGATCCTCCCGACCCTGGTTCTCGGCCTGGGCAGCATCGCCTCCTTGATGCGCATCCTACGAGCCAACGTTCTCGACGTCATCCGCGCCGAATACGTGACCACCGCGCGGGCCAAAGGGCTGCCGGAAAATGTCGTTATCTGGCGGCATGTCTTCCGCAACGCGGTGAACCCGCTCCTGAGCACCCTCGGCTACGTGATCGCCGGGCTCCTGAGCGGCTCCTTGCTCGTGGAAAACGTGATGAGCTATCCGGGCCTAGGGCAGCTGATCTACTCGGCCTTCATCCGCCAGGATCAGTTCGTGGTCCTCGCGTCGGTCGTTTTAAGCTGCATCCTCCTGGTCCTGGGCAACCTCTTCTCCGACATCCTGCTCGCATGGGTCGATCCCCGCGTCCGCCTCCCCGCCCGATGAATTCTCTCCCCCCCAAAGCTTCCGCGCTCTGGCGGCAGGTGCTCTCCCGCCCGCAGGGCGCCTTCGCGCTCGGGCTGCTCGGCCTTCTTTACACCTGCGCCCTCTTTGCGCCCTTCCTGGCCCCCTACGGCCCCGGGGAGCAGGATCTCCAAAAGACCTACCATCCTCCGACCGCCATCACCTGGACGCGGGAAGGCCTTTCCGTCCGCCTCTACGAGAATGCGGACCCCACGCAGGCGCTCTACCGGCCGATCCCCGGGCGGACAGCCGCGCTCCGCTGGCTACCGATCGGCTATCCCTACCGCCTCTTCGGCCTTTTCCCCTGCCGCCGCCATCTTTTCGGAGTCGACCCGCCCGAGAAGATCTATCTACTGGGCAGCGACAGCACCGGCCGGGACGTCTTCTCCCGGCTGCTCTACGGTGCGCAGGTCTCGCTCAGCATCGGCCTGATCGGGATTTCGATCAGTTTGGGCGTGGGCTTGATCGCCGGGGGCCTCGCCGGATATTTCGGCGGATGGTTCGATTCGGTCGTCATGCGCACGACGGAACTCCTAATGGCGATTCCGGGGCTCTACCTGCTGCTGGCCCTCCGCGGAGCTTTCGCCAGCCAATTCAGCTCGGGCCAGGTCTATCTGCTGATCGTGGTCATCCTGAGCTTCCTCGGCTGGTCGGGCGCGGCGCGGGTCGTCCGGGGGCTGGCCCTTTCCCTCCGAGCGCAGACCTTCGTCGACGCCGCAATCGTGACGGGCCTTTCGCCCTGGCGCATCCTCTGGAAGCACTTGCTCCCGAACCTGGCGAGCTATCTCCTGGTCGCCGCGGCGCTGAGCATTCCCGGATACATCCTAGGCGAGGCGGCGTTGAGCTTCCTGGGGATCGGCATTCAAGAGCCTTCGGCTTCCTGGGGCCTGATGCTCGCGCAAGCCCAGGAAATGAAGGTGTTCATGTGCAACTTCTGGTGGCTGCTGACGCCCGGAGCCGCGGTGTTCGTGACGGTGGCCGCCTTCAATCTGCTGGGAGACACCCTCCGGGATGTGATCGATCCGCATTTCCGCACCGGGGGCCGATAGTCCTTTCCCGCCATGCCCGATCTGCATTCGGCCCCGATCCTCGAGGTTTCCGACCTCACGATCGAGTTCGCCAACGGAGAACGAACCGTTCGCGCCGTCGACGGCATCTCCTTCTCGATGGCTGCCGGCTCGACGCTGGCGGTCGTCGGGGAAAGCGGCAGCGGCAAGAGCGTGACCGCTCTCGCCCTAGCCCGCCTCCTTCCTTCACCGCCGGCCCGGATCCGCTCGGGAAAGGTGCTCTTCGAGGGCACCGACCTGCTGACCCTTCCCGAAAGAGCCCTGCGCCGCTATCGGGGAGGCAAGATCGCCTACGTCTTCCAAGAGCCTTCCACGTCGCTCAACCCGGTATTTTCCGTCGGATTCCAGCTGAGCGAAGCGATGGCGCTCCACCGGCAGGACCTGACGGACCGCCGGGCGGCCGGGATTGCCGCCCTTGCCGAGGTGGGCATCCGGGACCCCGAGCGATGCTGGAAAAGCTACCCGCACCAGCTTTCGGGAGGGATGCAGCAGCGCGTGATGATCGCAATGGCCTTGGTCTGCCGGCCGCGGCTTCTGGTCGCCGATGAGCCGACAACCGCCCTCGACGTCACGATTCAAGCCCAGATCCTCGATCTGCTGCGCGGGATTCGCACCCGCTTCGGCATGGCGATCCTGCTCATCACCCATAATTTCGGCCTTGTCAAGGGATTCGCGGACCAGGTGGTCGTCATGTTCCGCGGCAAGCTCGTGGAGCACGGCCCCACCGATATCCTTCTCGCCCGGCCGCGCCATCCGTACACGCAGGCGCTCATCGCTTGCGTCCCCCGACTGGGGGAGGGCAGGAAACGCCTGATCACCATCGACTATGCCCAACTCGAACGCCTCCTCTCTTCCTGATCCGGGCGATCCCGCGCCGCTTCTGCTGGAGGTCGAGGACCTCGTCGTGCGCTACCCCCTTCCCGGCGGCCTCTTTTTCCGCTCCCGGCGCTTCGTCGAGCCCGTCAAGGGTGTCTCCTTCCGCATCCGGGCCGGCCAGACGGTCGGTCTGGTCGGCGAAAGCGGAAGCGGGAAGACGACGATCGGCAAGGCCGTCGTCCGGCTGGTCCCGCCCTACTCGGGTGCCATCCGCTACCGGCAGGAGCGGATCGACACCCTTTCGGGGGCGCGCCTGCGCCCCTATCGGAAACGAGTGCAGATGATCTTTCAGGACCCGCACAACTCGCTCAATCCTCGGCTGACGATCGCCCGGATCGTCGGCGAACCTTTGGAAGTCCACTTCCCCGCCCTCCGCCCGCAGGAACGGCGGGATCGCGCCGCCCAACTGCTGGCGCGCGTCGGCTTGCCCGCCGACTCCCTCGATCGCTTTCCGCACGAGTTTTCCGGAGGCCAGAGGCAGCGGATCGGCATCGCCCGCGCCTTGGCGGTCGAGCCCGAGCTGATCGTCTGCGACGAGCCGGTCAGCGCGCTCGATGTTTCGGTCCAGGCGCAGATCGTGAACCTCCTCCAAGACCTCCAGCAAGAGCTCGGCCTCGCCTATCTCTTCATCTCGCACGACCTGGCGGTCGTCGAGCACATGAGCGACTTGGTGCTGGTGCTCCACGAGGGAAAGATCGTCGAGGCGGCGCCGCCGGAAGAGCTCTACCGGAATCCGCAAAACGAGTACACGCGGAAGCTCCTGGCTGCCGTGCCATCTCTGTAGCATCGCGGCGCCTGTGGCCTCCCCCCACCCTTCGTCGGAAGCCGAGCCCGGTTGGATCGGGCCGGCGCAAATCGCCGCCTTCGCCGCGTCCGGCACCACCATCCATCGCCTCTTTTCGGGACCCGACGGCTGGATCGAACGGCTGGGCCGAGATCTGCTCGTTTCCTGGAATTCCCCCGGAACCCTCCCTTCTCTCTTGTCCGAGCTCGAAGGTTGGAGAAGCCGGCTCGGCCTGGCCGTCGACCGGATCTTCCTGCGCAAGCGCTGGGAGAGGGGCCGAACTTCCCGGCTCACACTCGTTTCGGGCAGTCGCGGCCTACCCCCAACCGCCACGGCCCAGGAAAACGGGCTCTCCTTCCTCCTCCGGTTCGACGCCGGAGAGTCGACGGGCTTCTTCCTCGATCAACGGGAGAATCGTGCCTTTCTCCGGAAGATAAAGCCGAGGCGCCTCCTCAACCTCTTCGCCTACACCTGCTCCTTCGGCGTCGCAGCGGCCTCGGCCGGCGCCTGCACCTGGAACGTCGATCTCTCCCCGCGCATTCTCGAATGGGGGAAGGAGAACTACCGGTTGAACTCCCTCGATCCCTCCTCCCACTGGTTCCTTGCGCGGGATGCGCGCGCGGTCTTCCCATACCTCTCCCGGCGCCGGGCACGCTTCGACGCCTGCGTGATCGATCCCCCCACCTACGCCCACGGGCGCCGGGGAGCCGACTTCTCTCTCCCGCGCGATCTTGGAGAACTGCTCCTTGGAGTTCTGCCGCTCTGCGAGCCGGGCGCCCATCTGCTGCTCTCGACCAACTATCGCCCCTGGCGGCCTGCGGATCTCCTTCGGGAAGCCGCCCGCGCTTGTCATCGGGCGGGAGCCAAGCTCGAGCCGCTGCCGTCTCCGCCGCATCCCGCGGATCTTCCCGAAGGAAGCGGACCCGCTACCCTTTGGCTGCGGATTTTCCCGGGACACCGTTGAACGGGCCTTTCGCGCGGCTTTTTCCGCTAGCGGCCATTTCTCAAAAATTTCGTAGCCGAGGCGCCAAAGGAGGCGCAAGCCGGTCCTTCTCGGTGCAGAGCCCAAGAGCGGTCGTCGCGGCCGTCTCCCCCAAGATTCCGATTCACACTGGCCCGGGCGAGCCTTTTGCCGCCGCCCTCTCCTGTACCCTCGCCTCAATGTCGTGCGGCGACGAGCCGGTAGGCCCCACGGAAGGTGATCTCCACATCGAATCTCCACCGTCGGGCCGACAACCCCAGGGCCTCCACCAGCTCACTCCCGAGGAAGCCCGCCCGGACGGCGGCCCGACCTTCCTCGTAGGCAGCGCGGCTCAGGCCGACGAGGCGGAGGAGCCGAAGCTCGCTTAGATGCAACCCGCGACGAGCCGGCTCGACCGCTAGCAGGAGGCGGCAGGATCGATCGATCGCCCGGCCGATCTTCCCCAGATCCTCGTTCGAGAATCGAAACAAGACGAGGTTGGCCAAAACCAGAGGGTAGTCTCCCCACCCGCGGAACTCCCGCACCTCCTCGCGACGCCATTCCCAAGGAAGCGGCCAAGCCGCCGGGCGAGCGCCCGGATCGAGCCCTGTTAACGCCAGCTTCTCCCTTAGCTTCGGATCCCAGTAGAGCCGCCGGCCGAGCGCTCCGTCTCCGGGGCTGATTTCGACACCGCGCGCAAACTCCCGCACGCGCTGGCGCAGCTGCCGGCAAAACCAGCCCGGGTTCCCCATGAGGCGACAGATCCGGCGCAGCTCGCGCCGCCTCCGCTCCGCTTCGAGGCTTTCCGGCGGAAGGCGATCGAAAACAGCAGGCTGGACCACTCTTTCCATGGTGCGGGCTGGACCGGAAAACCATATCCCCCGAAGAAGACGATGGCGCAGTCTTTTTTTCCGGCCGAACTCTTCCCTTTTTCGGCATCCCGGTAAAAACCCTTTACAGGAAGAAGGCCCTTCCCGAAAAAGCTATTGTGCGATCCGATTTCCGCCTAGATGCCAAGACCCTCGACCGCCGCATCGATCCCGCCCGACTTCCCTTCGAGACAACCGCGGAGCTAACCCGGATCCCGGGTGTGCTGGGCCAGACACGAGCCACGGAGGCGATGCGCTTTGGCATCGGGATGGAGCAGCCCGGGTACAACCTTTTCGTCATGGGGCCGAGCGGGGTCGGAAAACGCACCGTGGTGCTCCGCCTGCTCCGGGAGCGAGCGGCAGGTCGGAGCGTTCCGCAGGATTGGGCTTACGTGTTTGCGTTCGACAACGAGCGGCGGCCGAGGGCGCTGGGGTTTCCGCCCGGGAAGGCCAGAGAGTTCGCCGAGGATATGGATCGCTTCGTGGAGGATCTGCGCGCCGGCATCCCCGCGGTTTTTGACAGCGACGAATACCGGGCGCGCGCGCAGGATATCGAGCAGAGGTTCCACGACCGGCGGGACCGGGCTTTCTCGGAGCTCCGCGATCGCGCGCAGAAGGACGGGATCGCCTTGCTCCAGACACCGGCCGGCTTTGCCTTCGCCCCGCTCAAGGACGGCGAGGTCCTCGACCCGGAAAGCTTTGCCAAGCTGCCTGAGGAGGAAAAGCAGAAGATCCAGAATCGGATCTCCGCCTGGCAAGAAGAGCTGACTAGGGTGATCCGCGAGATTCCCAAGTGGCGGAGAGAAGCGCAGGCCGAGCTGCGCGAGCTCAACCGCTCGGTCGTCCACTCGACGGTCTCGAACCTGCTCGAGGAGCTCAAAACCAAATATTCGGATATGCCGGCTGTTCACGCCCACCTGGAGTCGGTCGAACGGGATGCGCTGAAGAACGCCGAAAGCTTCCGGCCCCCGAAAGAGGGCGACGCCCTTCCGCCGGGGATGAATCCCCCCGGCATCGGCCCCGATCCAGTCGAAGCCTTCCTCCGCCGTTACCGGGTGAACGTCGTGGTCGACCAGCGCGGCGCCAAGGGCTGCCCTGTTGTTCTGGAGGAGAATCCGACCTTTTCCAACCTTTTCGGAACAGTCGAGCACGTCGCGCAAATGGGAGCGTTGGTCACCGACTTCTCGCTCATCCGCCCGGGCTCTCTCCACAAGGCCAACGGGGGCTATCTCGCGATCGACGCGCTCCGGCTCCTCTCCCATCCCTTTTCCTGGGAAGGGCTCAAACGGGCGCTCCGCAGCCGCCAAATCCGGATCGAGCCGCTGGGCGAGGCTCTCGGGATCCTCAGCACAGTCTCGCTCGAGCCGGAACCGATTCCGCTCGAGGTGAAGGTGGTCCTGCTCGGCGAGCGCTGGCTCTATTATCTGCTGCACGAGCTCGACCCCGAATTCTCCGAGTTGTTCAAGGTGGTGGCCGATTTCGAGGAAGACATCGATCGTAGCGAGGCGATCCTGATGCCTTACGCCGAGTTCCTCGCGGACGAGGCACGCAAGGCGAATCTCCTGCCCATGGACCGCGGGGCGGTAGCCCGCCTGCTGGAGGAAGGAAGCCGGATCGCCGCAGACGGCAAGAAACTTACGCTGCGCAGACGAGCCGTGACGGATCTCCTCCAGGAAGCCGACTTTTGGGCCCGGGACGCCGCGGCGCGGATCATCACGGAAGCTCACGTCGAGAAAGCGATCGCCGCCGCCGAGGCGCGCTCGGGCCGGATCCGGGAGCGGCTGCGGGAAGAAGTGCTGCGGGGCACCCTTTTGGTCGACTGCGACGGAGAGAGCGTGGGCCAAGTCAACGGCCTGGCCGTATTCGCGGCGGGAGGCGTGCTCGTCGGCCATCCCACCCGGATTACGGCACGGGCGCGCTTCGGCAGCGGGAAGGTGGTGGACATCGAGCGCGAAGCCAAGCTGGGAGGTCCGATTCACTCCAAGGGGGTCCTGATCCTTTCCGGATTCCTGGCCGGCCGCTACGTGCCGGAGGAGCCGCTCTCGCTCACGGCGACCCTCGTCTTCGAGCAGTCCTACGGGATCGTCGATGGGGACAGCGCTTCCTGCGCGGAGCTTTGCGCCCTTCTCTCGACGCTGGCCGATCTCCCGATCCGGCAATCCTTGGCGATCACCGGATCGATCAACCAGAAGGGGCGGGTGCAAGCGATCGGGGGGGTCAACGAAAAGGTCGAGGCGTTTTTCGACATCTGCCGCGCGCGCTCCCTTACGGGTCGCCAGGGGGTGATCATCCCCGCGGCCAACGTCGATCATCTCGTCCTACGCCGGGAGGTGCTCGAAAAGGTCGAGCAGGGGCTTTTTCACCTCTATGCCGTGGAGACGGTCGACCAAGCCATGGAACTCTTGACGGGCCTCCCGGCGGGCGAGCGCGGTCCGGATGGCCGCTATCCGGAAGAGAGCGTCAACGGACGGGTGGAACGCAAGCTGAGCGAGTTTGCCCGCAGGGCGCGTTCGCTTTCCTCCGGCGGAGCACAGGCGTGAGGATCGACCGGGTCGTCCTATTCGGACAATCCTGCTCCGAAGGAGGAGCGGAGGCGGCGGCGGAGCTTGCTGCGCACTTCGAAGCCGAGCTCGCCTACCTCTTCCTGGAGGACAGCAACCTTCTCCGGTTGGCCGAACTTCCCTTGGCTGCCGAAATCGGGATGGACACCGCTTGCCGGCGCCGGCTGGAACCGGCCGCCGTCGAGCGTGCCTTACGCGCCTTAGCGTCCCACGCCGAAGAAGCCGTGAGCGGCTTGGCACGCCGCTTTCGCATCCCTTGGTCCTTTCAGGTGCTCCGCGGCATGCCCGCGGAGGCGCTCTCGGAAGCCGCCTCGGCAACCGATCTGATCTTCTTCCTTCGCTCCCAGTCCCGCGTTGGGATACCGACGCGAGAAGAAGCCCTCGCCCGGGAAATCGTCTCCCGTTCGGGAGCCGCCGTCCTCTATCTCTCCGGCGAGAGCTCGATCCAACCACCGATTGGGGTCTTCTCTTCGGGAAAACCTTCCGAGCTACCGACCTTGCGCCTGGTTGCAGCCCTCGCGCGGGACTTTCCTGCAAAGCTCGTCGTGCTCTGCTCGGCATCGGGGGGGGAAGTCCCGCCTGATCCCGAATTCCGGGAGCTTCTCCGGGACGCCCCCTCCTCAACCCTCCGATCCGGCATCCCTCCGAAGGCCTGGCCGATCTTGACGGCGGCGGCGCGCGAGGGGGTCGGCCTCCTGGCGATCTCGATCGGAGGCTCGGCTCTTCCTCCCGGGGAGATCGAATCGATCTGCAGCCAAGCCTTCTGCCCGATTCTCTTGCTTCCGTAAGAGCAAAACGGGAAACTCGTGGCCATGGCAACCGTCCAACCGCCGGAAGCTGCGTTTCACCCGCGCTGGGAACACTTCGCCCACGGCGCCGACGTCGGCATTCGGGGCATCGGTTCTTCCCGGGAAGAAGCCTTCGCCCAAGCCGCGCTCGCCTTGACGGCGGTCGTCGCCGACCCGCGGCGGATCGCACCCCGGGAGCCGATCGCCATCGCATGCAGCGCCGCGAACCAAGAAGCTCTGCTCTTCGATTGGCTCAACGCTCTGATTTTCGAAATGGCTACCCGCCGGATGCTCTTTTCCCGATTTTCGGTCAGCCTGCACGATGGCCGCCTGGAAGGAACGGCCTGGGGAGAGCCGCTCGATCCGGAACGCCACCAACCGGCCGTCGAGGTGAAGGGAGCCACCTACACCGAGCTACGGCTTTTCCGCAACCCGGCCGGCGAATGGGTGGCGCAGTGCGTCGTCGATGTCTAAGGTGCGTAGCCGCCTTTGCTTTTTTTGATTACCTTAGGCCATGGACCTTTCCCGCCTCCGAAAACTCTCCGAGACCGCCTGGGAGCTTCCGCCGCAGGGGCCGATGCGCGTGCCCGCCGTCTTCTACGGCACCCGGTCGCTCCTCGAAGAGATGGACGAGAAGGTCGCCGAGCAGGCGGCCAACGTCGCCTCGCTCCCGGGGATCGTCCGGGCGGCTTACGCGCTGCCCGATGCGCACTGGGGCTACGGGTTCCCGATCGGGGGGGTAGCCGCCTTCGATCCGGAGCAAGGAGGGGTGGTTTCGGCAGGAGGGGTAGGCTTCGACATCTCCTGCGGGGTGCGCACCCTCTTAACGGGGCTGCCCAGAGAATCGATAGCCGGTCGGGAGGAGGAACTCGCCGGGGCTCTGGCACGCGAGATCCCGGCCGGGGTCGGAGCCCGGGGAAAGGTCCGGCTGGACGACTCCCAAATGGACGCCATGCTCCTCGGCGGGGCGCGATGGGCGGTCGAATCGGGCTTCGGCGAAGCCGAGGACCTCGACCGGATCGAGGAGCGGGGCTGCATGGACGGGGCCGACCCTTCTGCGGTCTCCCGGGAGGCCAAGCGCCGGCAGAAGGACGAGATGGGAACGCTCGGCTCGGGCAACCATTACGCCGAGGTTCAGGAGGTGTCGGAAATCTACCGGGCGGATATCGCCCGGGCCTACGGCCTGGAGCGGGGCGAGCTCGTGATATCGATTCACTGCGGCTCGCGCGGCCTCGGGCACCAGATCGGAACCGACTTCCTTCGCGAGATGGCCGCTGCCGCAGATTCTTTCGGGCTCCGGCTCCCGGAGAAGGAGCTCGCCTCCGCCCCTCTCTCCTCCGAGCTGGGCCGGCGGTATCTGGGAGCGATGCGCGCGGGGATCAACTGCGCCCTGGCCAACCGCCAGATTCTCACCCATCTCATCCGGAAGGTTTTCGCTCGTTTCTTCCCGGGCCATCGCCTCGCTCTTCTCTACGACGTCTCCCACAACACCTGCAAGGAGGAGATCCATTCCGTCGACGGAAGGCCGGTTCGGCTCTTTGTCCATCGAAAAGGGGCCACACGCGCCCTGGGCCCCGGCCACCCTGATCTTCCAAGCGCTTTCTCCCCTTGGGGGCAGCCTGTCCTGATCGGCGGAAGCATGGGCACCTGCTCTTACATCCTCGCCGGGGATCCGCACAGCGAGGAAAAAACCTTCTCCTCGGCGGTGCACGGAGCCGGCCGGCAGATGAGCCGAAACCAAGCGGCGCGAACCTGGGACGGAAAGGATCTGGTGGAGGAGCTGGAACGTCGAGGCGTTCTGGTCCGCGCCCGATCGCACCGCGGAGTGGCCGAAGAAGCCCCGGGAGCGTATAAGGACGTCTCGGCCGTCGTCGACGCGGCCGAGGCGGCGGGGCTGGCTCGAAGGGTGGCCCGGCTCAATCCGCTGATCTGCGTCAAAGGCTAAACATTATGCGGTGGGCATGGAAAATCGGCGTCGTCCGGGGGATCGGCATCTACGTCCATATCACCCTCCTCCTTCTCGTTCTCTGGGTCGCCGCCGGCGCCTATGCCGCAACCGGGGAATTCTCCGACGTCATTTTCTCCGTGCTTTCCCTCATTCCGCTCTTCGCCATCATCGTCCTCCATGAGCTCGGCCACGCCTTGACCGCCCAGCGGTTCGGGATCCAGACACGCAACATCACGCTCTATCCAATCGGCGGAATCGCCCGTCTGGAACGGATGCCCGAAGACCCCTGGCAAGAGTTCCTGGTGGCTCTGGCCGGCCCCGCCGTCAACCTGGTCCTCGCCGCCGTTCTTTATGTCATCCTTCTCATCGTGGGCAATGTGGAATCATGGACCAACCTTCATTGGATCGGGGGGAACCTGCTCCTCAACCTGTTCTGGATCAACGTAGTGCTGGCCGGATTCAACCTGCTTCCCGCCTTCCCCATGGACGGAGGGCGCGTGCTCCGGGCGCTTTTGGCCTCCCGGATGGACGCGGTTCGTGCGACGCAGATCGCCGCAGCGGTCGGCCAGGGCATGGCGATCTTCTTCGGGTTCTACGGCGTTTTCGGCCACAATCCGTTCCTGCTCTTCATCGCCCTCTTCGTCTGGATGGGGGCGGCCCAGGAAGCGAGCCTCGTCCAGGTAAAATCGGCCCTCAGCGCGATCCCGGTCAGCCACTTGATGATGACCGAGTTCCACATCCTCCGTCCGGAGGACCCGCTCGGGTCCGCGGTGCGCTACCTCCTGGCCGGCTGCCATCTTGACTTCCCCGTGGTCTCCGGCCGAACCGTCGTCGGCATCCTCACCCGGCACAACCTCGTCGAGGGGCTTTCGCGATACGGCGAAGATGTTCCCGTGGCGGAAGTGATGAATCGGGATTTCCTCACGGTGGACGCATCGGAAGTGGCGGAAGTGGCCATCGCCCGCCTCCAGGAGAAAGGACAGCGTTCCGCAATCGTCGCGCGCAATGGGGAGCTCGTGGGCCTCCTGTCGATGGAGCACATCGGGGAATTTCTGTTCATCCACGGGGTTCTCGACCAGCGCAAGCGGCGGACCAGCACCGTCTTGCCGGGTCCCTGACGCGAAGGCCGGCGGGAAGCGACCGGACATACCTCATGGCCGAAGCGGACAAGATCCTCACGATCAACAGCGGCTCCACAAGCCTCAAGTTCGCCCTTTTCGGGATGGCCTCCTCCGAGCAGAGGCTGCTTTCCGGGGAGATCCAGCGCATCGGAGCCGGGGAGGGGCTCTGCGAGGCCAAGGACACGCAGGGAGCCACGATCTGGCAGGAACGCCTCCCTCTCCCCGATCACCGAGCCGCCCTCGGCCGCTTCTTTTCTTGGCTCGGTTCGGTTTATCCTACGGAGGATCTCGATGCGGTCGGCCACCGGCTTGTCCACGGCGGCGCCGTTTTCGGAGCTCCCCACCTCCTCACCTCGCCCGTGCTCCAGAAGCTGCAGGATCTCTGCAGCTTGGCCCCCGAACATCTCCCGCACGAGCTGGAGGCGGTCCGCTCCATCCGGAAGCTCAAGCCCGGTCTCCCCCAGGTGGGCTGTTTCGATACCGCCTTCCACCGATCGATGCCTTTTGCGGCGCGCACCTACGCCCTGCCGCTCTCCCTCCGAAAGGAAGGGTTGGTGCGCTACGGTTTTCATGGGATCTCCTGCGAATATCTGCTTTCCGTCCTGCAAAAGATCCTGCCCCCGGAGCGCGCGCGGGGCCGCATCGTCCTGGCTCACCTCGGCGGCGGCGCGAGCATGACCGCCGTACGCGGCGGGAAGAGCGTCGACACCACCATGGGGTTCACCCCGACCTCGGGCCTCGTGATGGGCACCCGCTGCGGCGACCTCGATCCCGGTGTCGTCCTCTACCTGCTGCGCGAGCGGGGCCTCCGGTTGACCACGGTCGCCAGGCTCCTCTCCGAGGAATCGGGGCTGCTCGCCCTCTCCGAGTCCTCCGGCGACATGCGCGACCTGCTCCGGGCCGAAGCAAGCGACGAGAAGGCCGCCGCGGCCATCGAGGTCTTCTGCTATCAGGCGCGCAAGTTCCTCGGCTCCCTCGTCGCGGCGCTCGGAGGAGTCGATCTCCTGGTCTTCTCCGGCGGCATCGGCGAGCACGCACCCGAAATCCGCCAGAGGATCTGCTCTCCGCTCGGCTTCCTCGGTTTCCAGCTCGATCCCGAGAGGAATCGGAAGAACGAGCCGGTCATTTCTACCGACGAGAGCCCCGCCGAGATCCGGGTCGTTCCGACCGACGAAGAACTCATGATCGCCCGGCAGACCCGCTCTCTCGTCCGTTCCGGCCGTGCTTCGCTCGAGCCGGAAGCCCCCGCTTGAGGCTAGCGGCCATTTCTCACAAGCTTTCTCCTACGGCTTGCAAAACGGGCTCGTCTGCTTCGCTCCCGCTTGGTTTTCCATCCTCGCAGTATGTCTTCATACAGCTCCGGTGGAAAACCTGCGCCCGCCTCGCACCCAAGCCCATCTGCGGCGCCTCGGCTACGAAATTTGTGAGAAATGGCCGCTAGCGGTCCCGATAGGGCTATTTGGCGGCCCCGATGGCGCTCGCCGCCGCAACCGGCTGCAAAACGCCGGAGCGCACGTCGTAGAGAAATCCGTGGATCGGAATCCAAGGGGGAACCAGCGGATGCCGGCGGAGGCGCTGGACGTCGTCCACGACACTCTCCTCCTGGTTGCGAATCGTCAGCCAGTCGATATACTGGGCCTCCGAAGTGCCGGAGCCGGATCCTCGATCGTGCCATCCGTCGCTCTCCAGGACGGCGTGATCGAGGCTTTTCGCCAGCAATCCGCGCATGATCTCGTCGGTAAAGGTCTCCATGCCGCAGTCGGTGTGGTGGATCACGAACCATTCCCGAGTGCCCAGAAGCTTGTAGGAGATCACCAGCGAACGGATCGCGTCGTCGCTCGCCCTCCCGCCCGCATTGCGGATCACATGGGCATCCCCTTCGTTCAAGCCCGCAAACTTTGCTGGGTCCAACCGCGCGTCCATGCACGTCAGGATCGCAAAACGCCGTGCCGGCGGCATCGCGAGATTCTTTTTGTCTCCAAAATTCAGGGCATAGCGCCGATTCGCATCGAGGACCGATTCAAGGATACTGGGCATGCCGGAGAGTAGCCGGCAGGTTTTCACGCTGTCAATGCTTTCATCGCCTCTTTTGGTAATCGGACCGGGCGGGGGGCTGCCGCGGGAGCACGATCTTTCCATCGTCCTTGACTCGGGACGGATGCCCTTCTAGCCTGGCCCGTCGTGCGAATCGCGCAAATTGCACCTCCGGTAGAGCGCGTCCCCCCGGAGGGCTACGGGGGCACGGAGAGGGTAGTCTCCTTTTTGACGGAGGCTCTGGTCGACCTTGGACACGAAGTTACTCTCTTCGCCAGCGGAGACTCCCTCACCCGCGCAAGGCTTCGTTCGGTCTGCCCGCAAAGCCTCCGCAAGATGCCCGACTGCCGGGATTACCTCCCCTATTTCATCCTGGAGATCGATGCGGCGCTCCGGGCGGAAGCCGAGTTCGACGTGCTCCATTTTCACACGGAGTTCCTCCACTTCCCGTTCTTCCGAGGCCGGCCCAACCGCACGGTGACCACCCTCCATCTCCGGCTGGATGCGCCGGAAACGAGCCGGCTCTTCGACGGCTTTCCGGAGATGCCGGTTGTCGCCATCTCCGATGCGCAGCGAAGGTTGGTTCCTCAGGCGCGCTGGATGGGCACCGTCCACCACGGGCTGCCCGAAAAGCTCTACTCCCTCGGCCGCGGAGAAGGAGGATATCTCCTGTTCCTAGGCCGCCTCTCCGTGGAGAAGCGGCCCGACTTGGCGATCGAAATCGCCCGGAGGGCAGGCATCCCGCTGCTCATCGCCGCCAAGGAGGATCCACGCCACGACGCCGAGTACATCGAAACCATCCGCCCCCTGCTCTCCCTTCCCCATGTCCGCTTCCTGGGGGAAGTCCACCAGAGCGAGAAGCAGGCCCTGATCGGAAACGCGGTGGCGCTGATCTCCCCGATTCAATGGCCGGAGCCCTTCGGCCTGTCGACCATCGAAGCGATCGCCTGCGGCACCCCTGTGATCGCCTTTCCCTACGGCGCGCTACCCGAAGTCCTCGAACCGGGAACCACCGGCTTCCTGGTCCGAAACGTGGAGGAAGCCGTCCGGGCTGTGCCTCTTGCGGCGCAGCTGTCCCGGAAGCAGATCCGGCTCTCCTTCGAAAGGCGCTTTACCGCGGAACGAATGGCGAAGGACTATCTGGCGATCTACCAGAGGCTTATCGACGAAGGCGCCGCTTCGCCGCCTCAGGGCGCCCCTTCAACCCCCTCGGCCTTCCCGCCGAAGGCGTAATCGAAGAGAGCCACGGCGTCGGCCCATTTGTTCGGGCTGTCGAGCAGAATCAGGGACACCTTGCGCTCCCCTCGCTGGCAAAAGGCGGCGTAGGTGTGCCGTGCTTCCCGCGTATAGCCGGTCTTGGCCGGCCCCATCCCGGGATAGGGTCCGAGGAGGCGGTTGGTGTTCATCAGGTACTGCACCGCCTTGCCATCGCTTGTCAGGAGTGCGAAGCCGTCGGTCGCGCAGATCGCGCGCAGCTCTTCGACGGCGAGCACGGCCTCGAAAATACGCAGGAGATCGCGGGCACAGGTCAAGTGGCCCGGCTCGCTGATGCCGTTCGGATTGACGAAGTGCGTTCTTTGGCAACCCAAGGCGGCGGCGCGCGCGTTCATGTCGGCGACAAACCCGCCGACCGAGCCCGAAACCGTGCGGGCCAAGGCCAGGGCCGCTTCGTTGCTCGAGCTGATCAAAAGGGCGCGGACAAGATCGGCGGTGGTGAAGCGGTCCCCCGGCAGCAGGCGGACGGTGGGCACTTCCCCGGCTCCCCGCAAATCCTCCGGCCGGATCGTGACCTCTCCGGCCAGGCGAGTCTTCTCATAGACAAGCAAGGCTGTCATCAGCTTGGTCGTGCTTGCGGGTGCGTGAAGCGCGGAGATCTGCCTTCGGAAAAGCGGCTTTTGCGCGCCCTCGTCCCAGAGGAGCGCGGCGCCCGCCTGCACCTGGGCATCCAGACCCGCTTCTCCGCCGTGGAGCGGCGACCCGCAGCAAAGGAGAAGACAGGCCGACAAGAGGCCGACCCGCCTCGCGCTCTTCCGCCAGCCCGCGTTCCCCGATCGCATCGCTTTCCCTCGCTCCTCTCCGGCCGGAACCTCTAGGCGGCGGACGGGAAGAACCTGCCCACGGTGGGACTCGAACCCACACGGGAGTTTCCCCCCACGGGATTTTAAGTCCCGTGTGTCTGCCATTCCACCACGTGGGCCTTCGCCGAACCCGCGATACTCTACCCTGGTGGTGCCGCTTCGGACCAGCGAATTGGCCGCGCCGCCGGGCCGGTGTCTCGAATACGGGGAGATCCTGCCCTAACGGCCATTTCTCACAAGCTTTCTCCAACGGCTTGCAAAACGGGCTCGTCTGCTTCGCTCCCGCTTGGTTTTCCATCCTCGCAGTATGTCTTCATACAGCTCCGGTGGAAAACCTGCGCCCGCCTCGCACCCAAGCCCATTTGCGGCGCCTCGGCTACGAAATTTGTGAGAAATGGCCGCTAAGGCGCCTGTGGACCTTCGATCACCCACCAGTATCGGAATTCACTGAAACGAAGGGTGCCCTGCCTCCGTCCCACCCAAGCGGGGATGTAGGGCTCCTCCTCGCGCTGGACCAGAAGGATGCCATCGCCCCCGTTCTCGGCCGCGATGCGGGCCGCGTGACGACGCGGACGGTTCGTCTCCAAGAGGCCGATGCGCCGAAAGGGCTTGCTGGGAGCCGAGCTCCAGACCGCGATCTTCTTCTTCGCCCTCCCTACCGTGACGGTCAGGTAGTCGTCGGGGGAAAGCTGCCCCGCTTTCCGGAACGAGGAGGGGATAGGCTTTCGAAGGGGATAATAGACGGTCTTGGCCCACACGGACGGTCCGGTCGCAGCTCCGGCCAGAACCAGGGCAACAAAAAAGGACCCATGCGCAAGGACTGATGTTCGCATGGGACTTCCCGCATAAGGCGGAACGAAGCCCTCGTCAATCTTGTTTTCTCGCCATGGCTCTTTTTTTTCGGCCATGGGTGCGCGGGAGAGCCGCAAGCCGCGTCATTGACGCCGCAGCCTTCGGCTTCGTAGCCTCGGGCCGGAGCCCGCAATCCATGGAGCGGATCCCCGATTTGCTCTTTTTGGCCACCGCCGCCCTCATCGAGCTCGCACGGCGGGCGCCGGCCGCCTTCCTGGGCGTCCTCGGGTCCGCTTTTCTCGGCGGGGCTCTTTCCTGGGCTCTGCTCGCCCATTCTACGCTGCTCTGGAACAAGCAGTTCCTGAAGAAAGCCCGCAGGCATCCTCTCTGCGTTCTTGCTGGGCTTGCGACTTTCCTCGTCCTGCTGCCCGCATCGGGCTTGTCGACAGCCCGTCCATTTCTCAAATCTTCGATCCGCACTTGGGCTCGCCGGGTCTTAGCGGAAGCCCGGTGGAAGGAGCTCGCGTTCGCTCAAGCCAGGGAAGCGATGCGCCGGAACGGGCTGCCCCCTCCCCCGCCGGAAGCCGGATGCCTGCCGCTTTTGACATCCCCAGCCCGGGAGGCCGCGGCGGCCGCCTACTCCGCCGCCGCGCTGGCAAGCTTTGCCCGAGCCCGCCGGGCGACGGCCTGCCTCCTCCGCCACTGCGCGGCACCCGCGGCGCTAGCGCTCTCCTCGGATATGCGATCGTTCTTCACCCGCTCTCCGGGGCTCTATCCGGAGGAGCGGCTCGAAGAGGTGCTCGCCGAATGCTGGGCGGCGGAAGCCGATCGGAGCAGCCGGAAGGTTGCGCGGCGTATGGGGTTCCTCGCCTTCCTTCTTCTCCTAAGCCTTCACCTGGCCGCATTCGGGATCGTCGGATACGCCGGCTACCACGAGATCGGCGCACGCGGCGGCCGGAAAAGCGGGTAATGGAGAGAAGCCGTGGCCGCTGCGAAATCGCTCGCCGGAAAAGCCGCCGGCCTCGTTTATCTTGCCGGCTGCCTGTTATTCTCCGCCGGTGCGGACCCTCTGCCGGTCCGGCTCCTTTCCGACACGGTCTACGCGCAGCTCGTTCCCCGGAGATCGGCCTCCTTCTCTTCGCAGCTCGCCCCGTGCGTTCGATACCACGAGGAAGTCGTCTTGGAGAACGGGGATAAAGATATCCGCCTCCGCTTCTATTCGGAGGAGGACCCGGCAAGCCCGCCGGCCGCCTTTCGCGCCTGGGTAGGCCAAACGCAGGTTCGGCCGGTTCGGGAAACGGCGCCGGAGGAGCTGCTCCTGCTCGGAGAAAAGAGCGGATGCCCGGTTCGTTATGCCTGGACGATGCCCTTAGCCTTCGCCGCACGCGAAAGGAAGCGGATCCGGATCGAGGCCGAATATCCCGTGCAACCGGTTCCGGACCGCCCGGACCGCGACCGTTTCGAAACCTACTTCTCCTGCTGGGGTTGGCGGCCCGCCGCCGCCGACCTCCTTTTTCATTTCGACCTGGCGCCGATGACGGCGACGATCCCCTGCCTCGGCCGCGCTCCCGCACCCGCCCTCGGCCCCTGGCTCTTTTCCGCTTGGTGCACCATCCGGCCGGCCGGGTACGAGTCAAGAGGCTTTGCTATCGATTGGCGTTTTCCGGAAGCCCAAGGGCGGGACCGGTGCACCAAGATCTACGTGGAATGGCCCGCCTGGTATCGGTAGCGGCTTCCTTACCGCCGAAGGACCGCGAGGGCCCGCCGGTCGAGCGCGCATGCTTCGGCCATCGACGCCGCTACCACCGCGTAGTGGCCCATCTTCCGCTTCGGCGCCGGGCGGCTTTTCCCGTAAAGATGGAGCCGCAGGCCCGGCAGCGACAGGAGCGCGGCCCAATCCGGCTCTCCTTGGGACCAGGCATCGCCGAGAATATTGCGGACCAGGATGGGCCCCCGCAAGGAGACGTCGCCCAGGGGCAGCCCCGCGACCGCCCGGAGCTGCTGCTCGAATTGGCTCGTCCGGCAGCCGTCCAGGGTAAAGTGTCCGGAGTTGTGCGGCCGGGGGGCCAATTCATTCACAAGCAGACCGCCCCCTTCATCGAGGAAAAACTCGACGGCCAGCACGCCGACCAGACGCAGCGCCGAAGCGATCGCAACGGCCATTTCCTTCGCGGCCGCTTCGATGCGTTTCCCCAGCCCGGACGGGGTCAGAGAGTAATCAAAGATGCCTTCCCGATGGAAGTTCCGCGAAATCGGAAAAACCGCGAGGTCGCCTGCCGCGGACCGTCCGACGATCGCGGAAAGCTCCGCTTCGAGCCGCACCTCTTTTTCCAGGATCGCCGGAGCGCCTCCTAGTCTTCGCCACGCCGGCTCAAGATCCGCCGGCGTCCGGACCTCAGCCTGTCCCCTTCCGTCGTATCCCAACCGCGCGGTCTTGAACAAGGCGGGGGTCCCGACGATCCCAAGAGCTTTCTCCAGATCGTCCGCGCTCTCCACACGGGCGAAAGCGGCTACCGGGCAGCGCTGCCGGACCAAGAAATCCTTTTCCAGGAAGCGATCCTGACAGATCCGCAGAATCTCGGGCGAAGGGGAAACCGGCTTTCGCTCTTCGAGAAAGGTCAGGCTTTCCGCCGGGATGTTCTCAAACTCGTAGGTGATGACGTCCGCGGCCCGGGCGAATTCCTCGAGCGCCTCCCGATCGGAGAAAGGGCGGCACCAATGGCGATCCGCCAGAGCGGCGGCGGGGCTGTCGGGAGCGGGGTCGAACACTTGGACGCGATAGCCCATCCTCCTGGCTTCCGCCGCCAGCATGCGCCCGAGCTGGCCGCCGCCCACAATCCCGACGGAGGAGCCGGGAAGCTTGGGAGTCATAAGCTCTGGTCGAGGACCCGCTGCGTCTGCGCGTTGCGGAAGTCGCGCAAGCGTCCCGCAAGCTCCGGATCGCGCAAGCTGAGAATGGCGACGGCAAGCAAGGCGGCATTTCGGGCGCCGGCTTCGCCAATGGCCAGGCAGCCCACGGGCACTCCATAGGGCATCTGGACGATCGACAAGAGGGAGTCCACTCCCCGCAGCGTCGGTGTCTCGACCGGCACCCCGAGCACCGGCAGCGGCGTATAGGCCGCCAGCATGCCGGGCAGATGGGCCGCCCCTCCCGCTCCCGCGATCAGCACCCGGATCCCCCGGTCGGCCGCCGATAGCGCGTATTGGCGCAGCTTCTCCGGGGTGCGATGGGCGGAGACGATCGCCTTCTCATGGGGCACGGCGAACTGCTGCAAGACCTCCGACGCTCCCTGCATGACCTGCCAGTCCGATCGGCTCCCCATCAGGATCGCCACGACCGGGCTTTCTTCCGTCCACAGCTCTTCACTCACGATCGATAGCTCCGCTCCGAACTCCGCTTTTCCCCACCGGGAAAAGGCCTCCTCTTTTGCGTCAAAGGCCGAGCAGCAGCCGAGCCGCTCCTTCCTACTTCTTCTTTGCGGAGCCGCCCTTCTCCTTCCTGCTGTTCTCCTCTTCCTTCTTGACCGCTGGTTTCTTGGCGGCTTTCTTCTGCTTCGGCATCCCGCTCACCCCCTTTCCGTACTCGTCGCGCAACGAAAACGACTGTCGTCGCTGCGCGGCAAGTTCTTCCTCCAAGGATCTCGCCACGTTCCCCGAGGGAGAGGCGGGAGCCAACAGCTCCTCGATCGCGGCCTGAAGCCGGTCGACAGGCCAGAGTCGCCCCGGACCCTCGATTCCGCACGAGAGCAGGCCCGATTCCGGGCCGAGGAAATGCACGCCCCGTCTTCGGAGCAGAACGACGTTGCGGCGAACCGCCGGGTGTTCCCACATTCGCGCATTCATCGCGGGGGCCAGCAAGACCGGTGCGGCGGAAGCCAGGAGCACGGCGGAGAGGAGATCGGAAGCCAAACCGCCTGCATAGCGACCGATCAGATCCGCGGTCGCGGGAGCGACGACCACGAGCCGCGCCCGCTCCCCCAGCTCGACGTGGATAGCCCGCCCGCCGAGCGTCCCGGGGCTCTCGTCGGTGTAGGCGGGGCGATGGGTCACCGCTTCGAAGGACAACGGCCGGACGAACTGGAGAGCCGCCTCGGTCAACACGACGTCGACGCGGTATCCGCCCTGTGTCAACCGGCTGGCCAGATCGATCGCACGAAAGGCGGCGACCGACCCGGTCACCCCGAGAAGCACGGTAGGTCCCTCAGCCTCCATCATACAAAGTCAGCCTGCGGCTCAGGTATCGCTCGGCACGCATGATTGCGCGGAACTTCGTCAGGTCCTCCTCCATGGAGCCGGAAAGGATGGTGTATTTGAACTCCTTCCATGCCTTCATCTCTTCCCGGCCGCGCTCCAGCCTGCGCGCAATCTCTTTTTCGTCCTCCGTTCCCCGCTTCCTCAGCCTCCGCTCCAGCTCGGCGAGGGTCGGAGGCATGATGAAGACGTCGACAAGAGCCGATTTCAGCCGCGCATCTTCCTGGTTGCGAATGTTCTTCGCCCCCTGAACATCGATGTCCAGCAAGACATCCGTCCCCTTGGACAGCGCCTCAAGCGCCGTCCGCCGCAAGGTCCCATACCAGCAGCCGTGCACCTTGGCATATTCGAGGAATTCTCCCGCCGCGACCTTTTCGAAAAACTGCTTCTCGTCGAGAAAAAAGTAGTCTTCGCCGTCGACTTCCCCCGGTCGGGGCTTCCGGGTCGTGCAGGAAATCGAAAAGATGAAGTCGGGCGTCCGGCGCAAATTTTCGCAAAGCGTGCTCTTCCCCGTCCCGGAAGGGGCCGAGATCACAAACAGAATCCCTTCCCGGCGAAAGGTGGTCGCTTTCTCTCCCGTTGCAAATGGCACAGTTTCCTATCCTTCTTTTCCCATCGCCCGCGGAAGGGTCAAGCTTCTCTGCCAGCTAGATCTTTTCAAGACGAAGCATTTCCCCTGCCCCCGCAGGCCGAGCTCCGACCGTTCTCCGGTCCGTTCGCCATGCGGACCACCTGCTCGACGTCCTTGTCGCCCCGGCCGGAGAGATTGACCAGGAGCACCCTATCGGACGGAAGCTCCCGGGCCAAGCGGACGGCGTAAGCGAGGGCATGCGCGCTCTCGAGCGCCGGAACTATGCCTTCCGTCCGGGCCAGCAGGTAGAACGCATCCAGAGCCTCCCGATCCCCGGCGGCCGTGTACTCGGCCCTTCCGATTTCCCGCAGGTACGCATGCTCGGGGCCGACCGCCGCGTAGTCCAGCCCGGCCGATATCGAGTGAGTCGACGCGATCTGCCCGTCGTCATCCTGCAGCACGTAGGTCCTCGTTCCGTGCAAGACCCCCACGCCCCCGCCCGCGAAACGGGCGGCGTGATCTCCCAGCCCCGGGCCCCGGCCGCCGGCCTCGACCCCGATCAGCCGAACCTGCGGATCGCCGAGGAATCCGTAAAAGATGCCGATCGCATTGCTTCCTCCCCCCACGCAAGCCACTACGGCCTCCGGAAGCCTTCCCGCACTTTCGAGAACCTGCCTCCGCGCCTCCCGGCCGATAACGCTTTGAAAGTCACGAACCAACGTCGGAAACGGATGGGGTCCCAGCGCCGAGCCGAGGATGTAATGGGTCGAACGCACCGTCGCGGCCCAATCACGCATCGCCGCATTGACCGCTTCCTTGAGCGTGCGCTGGCCGCTGCGCACGGCCAGGACCTCCGCCCCGAGAATCCTCATGCGGGCAACGTTCAAGGCTTGGCGCTCCATGTCCACTTCGCCCATGTAAATAGTGCAGGCAAGCCCGAAGCGCGCGCAGACCGTCGCCGTAGCCACCCCGTGCTGACCGGCACCGGTCTCGGCGATAATCCGCCGCTTGCGCATCCGCAAGGCCAGCAAGGCTTGGCCGAGCGTGTTGTTGATCTTGTGCGCTCCGGTATGGAGAAGGTCTTCCCGCTTGAGATAGATGCGGGCTCCGCCCAGGCTTTCCGAAAGACGTTCGGCATACGTGAGCGGGGTAGGCCTGCCCGCATACGTCCGGAGCAGGTGCTCCAGCTCCTGCCGGAAGACCGGATCCTCCTTGGCGCCACGATAGACCTCTTCGAGCTCCGCCAGAGCCGCCACCAGCGACTCCGGCGCGAACCTCCCCCCGTAAGGACCGAAACGGCCTGCGAGATCCGGCAGCCCGGCTAGAGATCCTTGCATCTCCGTACAAACTCCCATACACGCTTCGGGTCCTTTTTGCCAGGAGCAAGCTCGACCCCGCTTGCCACGTCGACGCCGAACGGTGCGGTCTGCTCGATCGCTTCCCGGACATTCTCCGGAGTCAACCCTCCCGATAGGATATAGGGCTGGCGGAGCCCGCCCGCAAATTTCCGGACAAGCGACCAATCGAGCGTCCTGCCGCTTCCGCCCCAAGACGAAGACGGACTATCCAGAAGCAGGGCCGCGCAGGGAAAGGAAAATTCCGGAACGGTCGGCCAAGGAGGACGGAGAGCCTTGATGATGACGCGGGGCCGAAGAGAAGCGCAGAATTCCGGGCTTTCGGTCCCGTGGAGCTGCCAAGAGCTGAAGCCGGCCATCGACTCGATCCGCTCGATTTCCCCCCGATCGGGATTCACGAGCACCGCCACCCGTTCCACAAAGGGAGGAAGAGCCTCGAGGATTTCCGCGGCGTCTTCCGGCTTCACGTAGCGCGGGCTGCCCGGATAGAGGATAAATCCGAGGGCGTCCGCTCCCGCATCGAGCGCCATGCGAGCATCCGCCAGAGAGGTGATCCCGCAAATTTTGACCCGAACCGGCATAGAACCCCATCTCTCTACGCCAAAGGCCGCCTTCTCGCCCGCACGCCCGCCGACCGGCGGAATTCCGCCAATTTGGCTTTCGGATCCGCAGATCGCATCAGAGCCTCCCCGACGAGAATCGCATCGATGCCCAGAGACCGGAGATGCTCCGCCTGGGTCCCGGAAACGATCCCGCTCTCGCTGACCGCCACGCGATCCTCCGGAATGGCTCCCGCAAGCCGCTCCGAGGTCTTCAGGTCGATCGAAAAGGTGCGAAGATCACGGTTATTGATGCCGATCAGCGTTGCTCCGACCCCGAGCGCCTGGTCGAGTTCGGCCGGATCATGCACCTCGACCAGGGCTTCGAGGCCCAAATCGAGCGCGAGCGCATGCAGCCGGCGCAGCTCCGGAGTCGACAGGGCGGCCACGATCAACAGCACGGCATCCGCGCCCAGCAGCACACTCTGATAGAGTTGCACCTCCGAAAGCACGAAGTCCTTGCGCAGCAGCGGGAGATCGACCGCCTGCCGTATCCGGCGCAGGTCTTCGGCGCAGCCCGAAAAGAAAGGCCCGTCGGTCAAGACGCTGATCGCGTCCGCGCCCGCCTCGGCGTAAAGGAGCGCCTGCCGGACCGGATCACAATCGGGCGCAATCGGCCCCGCCGAAGGAGAAGCCCGCTTCACCTCGGCGAGCACACCGATGCGCTCCTGCTTCTTGAGAGCGCGGGCCATCGAGCGGAAGCCGCGTTTTGCCGCGAGCGCCTCTTTTCGCCATTGATCGCAGGCCGAGCCGAAATGGGCAATTTCCTCCCTTTTGCTTCGGAGAATCTGCTCCAACCGGTTTTCCATGCTTCTGAGCCTTTCCGCTTTCGGAACTCGGACCGGGCTCCGCCCCCCCTCCGGCTCCTCCCGCGCACTATGGCGGTCGGAAGGTTCCGGAGCAAGGCGTTCGTCGGGCGACCCGGCCGCATCCCCCCCGGAACGCCCCCTTGCCCATAAGTTTCACGCAAATAGGCTATTAAGAAAGGCTATTGACTTATGACGCGTCCAAGAGACAAAATCCTGGGCTCATGCACCTCTTTCTGCGAGGTGGCCTCGCTTGCCTGCTCCTGGCGATCGCCTGCCCGGCCCGGGCGGCCTACCCGCCGCAAGATCAGTTCCTCCAAGCCTATCTAAGCCTGCAAGAGGCGGAGCAGCTCGAAAAGAAGGGGGATAAGGCCTCCGCGCGCCAGAAGTATTTGGAGGTGGAGAGAAAGCTCGAGCTTCTCAAGAAAAACAATCCGGACTGGGAGCCATCGATCGTCGCATTCCGGCTTCGCTACGTTCGCGGCAAGATCGCGCTCTGCGACGGTGCCTCGCAGAAAGGTGCCGCCGGTTCGGAACCCGGCCGGCTGGCGGAGGCCGCCGCGGCCTCCTCGGCTCCGGAACGGGAAGCGGCAGGAGATCCTCGAGGCGGTCAGGCTCCCTCCGCGGGCGGCTACGCCGCCTCCGGCCCAGGGGCCGACAACCGGCAGCTGCTGCTCCTGCGTAGCCGGATCGCCCAGCTCGAAAGCGAGCTGACGTCGACCAAATCCAAGCTGCAGGCGGCCGTTGCGGAAGCGAACTCCCTTCGCGAGCGGCTCCAGAACGCACGCAAGGAGCTGGCCATCGCCCAGTCTTCCAACGTCGAGGAGAGGATCACCGCAGTCCTCCAGGAAAATAATGCGCTCAAAGCACAACTCGCGCAGGCGGAGGGAAAGATCCGTGCCCTGCAGACCGGCGAGAACGAGAGCGCGGTAGTCGCCATCCGGGATCAGCTCAAAGGCGTCCAGGAACAGCTGGCCGTCCTCGAGCGGGAAAACCAAATTTTCCGATCGACGGCGACCTCGTTGAAATCCCAGCTGGAAACGGCGCAGCAGCGGCTAGCCGAATCGGCACGACAATTTTTAGCCTCATCGGGAAACGAGCAGCTCAAAAAGGAGAACGAGATCCTCCGCGGGATCATCAACCGCCAGCTCCAGGAGCAGGCACGGCGCGAGATGGCCAAGAAGCTCCTCACCGAGGAGCTTCAATCCCTCAAGGTCGACTCCCAGTTCGTGCAAAGGCAGCTGGAGATTCTCTCCTCCCCGCTGGTCTCGCTGACTCCGGAGGAGCTCGCCCTCCTCAAAGGCCCGCAAGCACCTCCTCTCGACCATCCGGACAAGCAAGCGTTCGTCGCCGTCCTGAAGCAAAAAGCCAAGGAGATGGGCATCCTCCCCCAGGCCTCCGATTCGACGCCTCCGAATCCCCCCGCCCCGGCACCGGATACGGTAGCCGGCTCCTCCGACAACCGTCCGCCCGGACAACTCGTCACCATGGAGGAAAAACCGCCGGCTCGGGCGTCCGGAGAAGCCGGGCAGCAACCCGCCCCGGCTTCCGAGCCTGCCTCCGAAGGCAGCAGCGCCTCCTCCCTCTCTCCTGAGATTCGGCAACTGGCCGAAAAGGCCGCCATCTACTTCAATTCCCAGCAGCATGAGGAGGCCGCCAAAGTCTACGATCAGATTCTCCAAAAGGACCCGGGGAATGTCTTTGCCTGGGCCAATCTCGGCGTGGTCCGGTTTCAGCAGAGCCGGTACGAGGATGCGGAGAAGGCCCTGCAGCAAGCGATCAAGCTCAACCCGAACGACGCCTTCTCCCACTCGGTTCTCGGGATCGTCTATTACCAGCAGGGCCGTTACGACAACGCGATCACCATGCTCACCCGATCGATCGTCCTCGACCCGAACGATCCCCGCACCCGTAACTACCTGGGGATCGCCTGCGCGAAGAAAGGATGGCAGGAAGCGGCGGAAAAGGAGCTCCGGCGCGCGCTCGAGCTGAATCCGAACTACGCGGACGCGCACTTCAATCTCGCGGTCATCTACGCCACGCAGAAGCCGCCCGCCAAGGAGCTGGCCAAGCGCCACTACCAGGATGCCCTGAGCCTCGGCCTTCCCAAGGACGCGGGCTTGGAAAAGTTCCTCGAATAGCTATTGACATAACAACCCTTTTGCAGTAATTGCCCATATTCGGTGCGCTTGCTGCAAGAGCCCTTCAGGCATCCCTTGGGTTCGAGCCGGCCGATGATCGGCGGCTGGTTGGCTTTGGCGTTGCTAGGGTCCGCATTCGGCTCGCCCGCCCGCGCCGACGTAGCCGACTACGATCCGAACCCGCCCTTCCGCCTCGACCGCCTCAAGCCGGTCGAGATCCGGGATGAGATCACCCATCTGACCCTCAAGGCGTACCAGCCCAAAAACCCGTACAACATCCTCATCAACTACGAGCTGGGGATGCACTGCGTGGGCTTCGACATCTCCTACTGCTGCGTCATCCCCCCGTACAATTCTTTTCAAGCCCAGGCGGTCGAATCCGGCCGGAACGGCAAGCGGCCGAAGCTCCTTTCCCCCGACGACCAGGTCCAGCTCTATTATTTCCTGCGGGACAACAGCTACTCGGAAGGCAACAAGATGAAGTACTGGTCGGTCCTCAAGGACGTGAACGGCAACGGCACCATGTCCGATCCGGGCGACAACATGGCCAACTACGTCTGGGAGCATATCTTCATCTACAAGGATCTGGAAGGGACGCTCCCGAAGGACTGGTCGATCGAAAAGCGAATCCACATCGGCAAGGACCTTGAGATCCCCATCGACGCGGGCCCCTCGGGCAAGCCGCTGGCGGGAGGATATCTCGACTACGCCGGAGACCAAGGCGGCGACATCGTCTTTACCGATTCCTTGATCCCGGACGTGAAGAACGTCCGCTTGACGCTGACGGCGGCCAACGTCTGGGACGCCCTCGGCCTTCCCTTGACCGCGTTCTACGACTCGACCAGGAAAGGCACGATCCGGACCGTCACGAACCGGGATTTTCAACCTTACCAATATTCGACGGTTCAGCTGCGGGACAAGCAAGGCAAGCCGATTCTGGCCGACGGGAAGCCGGTCGAGTTCTTCGGCACCAACCCGGTCGACATTCCCAACTGCGTTCTCTGCCACTCCGCCGAAGGTAGGGCGGCGAAGCTGTCGAAGCAGGCGGGAATGACGCTGTTCGAGAAGGAATACGATTACTGGAAAAAGAACTATCCCGACGAGTCCGACTATATGGCCCGGCTCTCGTCCTCCTCCATCAACCTGCTCGAGATCCACGACAAGATGTTCCAGACGCAATTTCTCAAGGAGTACGATCCGAAGGCGTCCTCGAACCGACTCGGCAGCGTCGGTTCCGTCAACTGCGCCGACTGTCATGGAGACAACATTTCCGGCAACCTCCAGGAGCCGCGCCCGGGAGCGACGGGATATCCCACCACCAAAGCAAAGCCGCTTGCCCAGGCGATTCACGCCACACACGCCGCCTTTTTGGCCGATATGAACGACAAGGCGGGGAGAACGGTTTCCTGCCAGGCTTGCCACCCGACCCACTGGCAGAATCCGAAGCAGAACGACTTCGAGACGAACCCGTTTCAGATCACCGACTCCTACGGCAACAACAAGTTCGCTCAATCCGATCAGAGGATCGCCGGCGGCGGCTGCTACTTGCGGAGGGATGCGCATAGCAACCCGGATGTAAAGCCGCCGTTCTTCCTCAACCCCTTGGGCAAATGGTATCTCGAGAACGTGAGCCTGCGGGACGAGAACGACCGGCCGCTGCCCAAGCCGAGGGGCCTTACCTGCACCGACTGCCACAACCAGCTCTCGGTGGAGCTCTACCAGCGAGACGACCTCGACGACGTCGTCAGTCAAAAGGGAAAGACCTTGCGGAACAAGAGCGTGGAGGAGATCCGGAACGAGGTGGCGCGCGGAGAGGTCGAACGCTTTCTCGAGATGGCCGATCCCCGGGTCCGGGACGGCAACAACCCGGTCTACGCCTATTACGCCGATCATAAGGGTGCGACCCTCGTCAAGGCCGCAAAGGACAAAGAAGGCAAGCTCAAGCTTTTGCCCTGGAATGCGAGCGAAGGGGAGCCGGTTTCCTATGACAGCGCTTCGGGCGGAAGCGACTGGTGGGTATCGGCAGGCGAACCCAAGTGCGCCACCTGCCATGCGGCCCCCTTCGTGGAAAGCGAAGGGGGGAAGTACTTCCCGATCGACCAGCCCCGCAAGTACGCCCTCTACCGGTACTCGAAAGCCCACGGCGCGCTTTCCTGCCAGTCGTGCCATGAGTCGATCCACGGCCTCTACCCGGTCCGCTTCGAAGGAGAGGAGAACACGGTCGACCTGACCACCCATCAAGCCGCCTTGCAATATTCCCCCGACGGCCGGTATGCCGGGCCCGTCAGCTGCGCCGCCTGCCACACGGTCAACCAAAAGGGGGTGCCGACCCTGCTGGCGGGGACCAAGTATGCCGACGACTACTGGGCCTCGGTCGTCCTCCTGCACTTCATGCGCGAGGGAGACGAGAAGCTGCCGATACAGGAGCTTGTGCGCAAGTATCCTTACCAAGACTCCCGGAAAGTCGTTCTGCAAAGCTGGAAGTAGCGCAACCGGCGCGGAGCCCGTTCCCGAGCCTCCGGTTCACTTTTCTCGGCTTCGCGGGGATTGCCGCCGTGCTATGGTGGCAATCACCCCATCGTGAGCTGGCTTAACGTCCGCCGTCCGCGCTCCGGTTCCGGCGAGAATGCGCCGAGCGGTTACTCGTCGCCTCCCGCAAGCGGTTCTCCGCCCCCTCCGCCGGCCGGAAAGTGGGAGCGGTTCGCATGGAGCTGCTTCGACGTCGGCAGCTCCTCCTTCACGACGGTTATCGTCGACTTGGTTTTCGCGGTCTACTTCGTCCGTGTCATCTGCGCCCACCGGGTCGACGCGACCTGGCTCTGGACCTTGGCCCTCTTCCTCTCTCAAGCCGTTGTCGCCCTCTGCTCGCCGTGGCTCGGCGCGATGGCCGACGTCCTGGGCAGCAAAAAGCGGATGCTCTTCTCCGCCTATGCGGTCTGCATCCTTTCCTCGCTGCTGCTTGCGCGGATGGGCGAAGGGGACGTCTGGCCGAGTTTGACCGTCTTTATCGTCACCAACATCGCCTTCTCCTTCGCCGACAATCTCATGGCCGGCTTCCTCCCGGAAATCGCCGGCCCCGATTCTCTCGGCACCCTCTCCGGGTGGGCGCGCTCCTTGGGAAACGTAGGCAGCTTAGGTAACCTGCTGTTGATCTCTCCTCTGATCGCCTCCGGATTCACCGTATCTAACGCCGTGCATATCCAAATGGCGTTACTCCTGACGACCATGGTCTATGCCTTGGCCGGCATCCCCGCTCTTCTGCTTTTGCGCGAGCGGGCGGAAGCCGTAGCCGGCGATCTCGGGCAAGCCGTCCGCCAATCCGCGCGCCGCCTTGCTTCCTCCTTGCCAGCCGTCGTGCGTCCGGGAGCCTTGCGCACCTTCTTTTTGTCCTCCCTGCTCTGCGGGGCCGGCGCCACCATCGTGATGGTCGTAGTCGCGATCTATGCGCAGATGGCCATCGGCATGGCCGACGCCGACCAGGTTCTCGTCCTGCTCGCCGTCCAGAGCGGGGCATGCGCCGGAGCGTTTCTCCTTGGGAAGATCAAGGATCGAATCGGATCGGCACCGGCGTTGCGCTTAGTCGTGCTCGCATGGGTGATCGCCTCGATCGCTCTTGTCTCCGTCGAATCGAAGTTGCTGTTCTGGGCCACCGCCTTTCTTGTCGGCATCGGCAACGGATCCCTCTTCGCCGTCAGCCGTGCCGTCATGGGGCTCCTCTCCCCTGTCGAGGCACGGGCTCAGTATTACGGACTCTGGTTCGTCACCGGCCGGGTGGCCGCCGCAGTGGGGCCGCTGCTTTTCGGCGCCGTTTTCCAAGCAACGCACTCCTTCCGGCTTCCGATGGTCATTCCCTTGGTCTGCTTCGCATCGGGTTTCCTGCTGCTGCTTGCGCTGCCTTCCGACCGCATGCGCCCCGCCGTTTCCGCCCCTACCCGGGATGCCTTGACAGGCTCCGCCGATCGCGGTTAGCTCCAGTCGAGGCTCGCCTCCGAGGTGACGCCCGGGTTGGTGCCATGGCTGACTCCCCGATTCCTAGCTTGAGCCGCCCAAGCGCTTCACCGCCGTGCCTTCCCGGTTCGGCCGCTGCGGCCTTCCCGAACGGCCGGATGGCGCAGGCTTCCTCCTGAACGAGTCTCCGTATATGCGCGTCCCGCAAAAGGCCGTTTCCCCCCAACCACATCTTTCGGCCCCGAACAACGCCGAGAAGGTGGCTTGGTCGTTCTTCGACTTCGCCAACACGGCTTTCAACACTCTGATCGTCGACCTGGTCTTCGGCACCTACTTCCTGCGTGTCGTCTGCGCGCATCGGACCGATGCCACATGGCTCTTCGGATGCGCTCTCTTCCTCTGCCAAACGCTGGTCGGCCTGCTTTCTCCCCTTCTTGGGGCGCTGGTCGACGTCACGGGAAAAAAGAAAAGGATCCTCTCGATTTTCTATGCCGTCTGCGTCCTCGCCACGGCCAGCCTCGCCGCCATGGGCGAGGGCGACGTTTGGGCGAGCCTGATCGCGTTCATGATCGCCTCGATCGGTTATGCGTTCGCCGAAAATCTTTGGGCCAGCTTCCTGCCCGAGCTTGCTCCTCGGGAAAAGATCGGCAGGCTATCCGGACTGGCGAGGGCTCTCGGCAACGTGGGAGGATTCCTGAGCGTCATCGCCGCAGCCCCCCTCATCAGCCACGGCTTCACGCTCGCCAACTCCGGAGCCATCCGGCTCATTTTCCTCCTCACCGCCGCCATCTACTGCGCAGGGGGCCTCGCCACGATCCTTTTTGTCCGGGAGCGGACGCAGGCGGCGGAACAGGATTGGAAAGCGGCTCTGAGAGCTTCCCTGGTTCTCCTCTCCCGCACCTTTCCCAAGCTCGCTCGGGAATCCCGGCTCCGTCTCTTTTTCGGCGCATTCCTGCTCTACGCCACCGGAGCCGCCATGGTCCTGGCGATGGCCGCCCTTTACGGCCAGATGCAAATCGGACTGACCGGCAACGAGCCGGCCCTCCTCCTTCTGGCCATCCAGACCGGCGGCTGCCTGGGAGCGGTCCTTTTCGGTTTCATCGAGGACGCCCTCGGCCCGAAACGGACCCTGCAGCTCATCGTTTGGATCTGGTTCCTGGGCATGGGCGGCTTTTACTTCGTCCAGGATAAGCTCGCCTTTTACGTCGTCTCCGCGGTTTTGGGGATGGGAGCCGGCTCTCTGCAATCGGTCAGCCGCGCCGTGGTCGGCATCCTCGCCCCGAAGAACGAGCAGGCCGAATACTTCGGCCTATGGGGGCTTTTCGGCCGCCTGGCCGCCGGTGCGGGCCCTCTGGCCTTCGGTTTCCTTTCCGAGCGCCTCCGCTCGTTCCACACCCCGATGCTTGCGGCGTTCCTCTGCTTTGCGCTCAGCCTCGCTCTGCTCTCGGCCCTGCCCCCCTTGCATGCGGTCGAGGCCGAGTCGTAGCCGACGGCGACCGGCGGGTTCCTCTCGCAAACGGATCGCGCCGGGCCGGCTCGTCCGGCTGGCCGTCGGCTTCTGGCAAAGATATACTCTCTCCGGAGACCTCCGCCTTGATGACCCGCGGAATCCCAAGCTCGATCGGCCGCTTGCTCTTCTGGATCCTGGTTTCCTGGGTGTTCCCGGTGGAGCTCCTCACCTGCCGCGGCTTCGGCGAACGATACGCCGGGAAACGACGGGCAGCCTTTTCCCTCCTTCTCCTCTTCGGCTTGGCGTTGGCAACAGGGCTCGGACGGTCCTGGAGGGCGGCCCTTCCGGTCTTCGTCTTTGCCGGCTTGACAGGAGCGATTTACGTTCTCCACCGGATCGCGACCGCCGGCCGCCACGTTGCCCTCGGCCGGCCCGACCCATGGGGTTGGGGGATTCCGCCCGGACCATTCCGCAACCATCCGCGCTTTTTTTGGCTGGTAGCGCAGCCCGGCGCAGCTCTGGCTTTCGCGTTCGGCTCCTTCTTCTTTTCCTGGGCGCTCGGCTTCTACTTCGCCTTGGCCGCTCCCTTGCTCTGGATCTTCCGCAAGCTCGCCCCGCCCGTTCTCCTAAGACAAGGAGCGCCGCCGCCGCCGATCGATCCAGAAGCGGCTCCTCCACCGCATGCGGCTCCGGTCCTCGAACAGGCCTCGGCAGCGGAGGCGTTCTGGTTGAGGGCGGGGCCGTGGGAGGCGCCGCCGGTCACCGATTCGGCCGATCTTCCCTTCGAGGAGGTTCGGCCGCCTCAAGCGGCCCGCCGGTTTCCATCGGCGCCGACCGAAGCTGGACTCCTCTTCCTGGGAGCCGCAGCCGGGTTGCTGGCAAGCCTCGTCGGCCTCCGCTCGGCTCAGGGCGTTTTCAACTCCTCGCTTCCCAACGGAGACCTCTTCGCCTCGTGCGTCCGCGCCGAGCAAGAACGCTTAGCCGCCGCCTTGCCCGCAGGCTGGAGCCTCCAGCTCTACGAAACGACGAAGGAAGAACCCCTCTCCGAAGAAGCCGTCCGCACCCTTCTCTCGGATAGGAACTCTCCGCTTCTCCAGGCGATGAAGCGGTCCTGGGCGGGCGAACCGGTCTACCTGGCAACCGGCGATTTCCTTCCTCGCGCCGCAATGGCCGTGCGCTTCCCCTCGCCGGGGATCGTCATCGAATGGATCCCATGGGCGATCGACCGCGCCCGGCCGTCCGGCCCTCTCCTTCTGCTTTATGTTCAGACCAGCCCGGAATCGGCGGAGGAGCTGCAGAACACCTTGCGGGCCAGGCACCAGGACCGGCCTTTCCGTTTCGGTCCGCAGTCGAGGCTTGTGGTCTTTGATGTCGGTCGCATCGGTAGGCGGACCATCCTACACTGCGTGAGCACGCGCTCCTTTTCCTTTCGGATCGGCAGCTTCACCCTTTCCCAAGAGCTTGCCGAACCGGCTCCGCCCTCGGGACGGGATCGCTCTGAGTCGGGGCTCGAAGGACAAGAGACGCCTGCGCCATCCCCGTAAGTCGCCTCCGCCCGTGAAGAACGCGGACAGGGTGGGATTTGAACCCACGGTGGGGTTTCCCCCACGCTCGATTTCGAGTCGAGTGCCTTAAGCCGCTCAGCCACCTGTCCGTGGCGGTTTTTATCTTTATACCTTCTGCTCCTCTGCTGCAATCAAGGAGACGAATTCCGCCGGGTCCTTGGCGCGGAGAAGCCGCGCCCGGGAAGGAGCTTTATTCACGATGCGGGCCAGCGCCCCTACCGCGATCAGGTATTCGGTATGGAACTGCATGGGCACGCCGATGACGAAGACAAGCTTCACCGCCGGCTGATCGGCCTGGATCACGATCCCCTCGGTGCTCCTCCCCGCGGCGAGGACGAGGTTTCTCACATGGGTGCTTCGCACATGGGGAAACCCGACCTCGCTATCGAACCAGAGATGTCCCCGGCCCTGAGCCGCAAGCAGTTCCTCCAGAAAAACGGGAAAGTCGTCGATTTCCGGCGCTTCGCGCAAAAGCTCGGCCACTTCCCGCATCGCATCGGTCCAAGTGCGTGCGCGGAGGTTCAGCGCCACTCTTCCCGGCTTGATCAGGTCGATCAACTTCACGGCGGCTCCCCATCCTTGTCAGCCCGCTCTCCCGGCAGCGGGATGCTCGCTCCGCCCCACCGGAGCTTCTGTCGGAGGATTTGAAAGAAGTCCCGGTGCGCCAGGAAGGCGAGTGTCACCGGATGCGGCGCCGCCCGGATCTCCACCCAATCCCCGTGGCGTAGGCTCCCGCTCGATAGGCCGTCGAATTCCAACCGGACCGGGACCGCCCGCTCCGGCACCGTCATCCGAACTTGCGAATCGGCCGAGAAGATCAGGGTGCGATTGGTCAGCGTGTGGGGGGAGAGCGGCGTCAGCCCGAAAACCCGGGCCTCGGGGATGACGATCGGCCCTCCGGCCGACAGGGCGTAGGCCGTCGACCCCGTTGGTGTCGCTACGACGAGGCCGTCGGCTTGAAACTCCGTCACGGGGAGATCCGCCGCCAGGACATCGATTCGCGCCATGTGGGAAGAGTTTCCGCGGAATAGGACCACGTCGTTGAAGACGCAAGGGATATGCAACGCCTTGCCTCGCAGGGACCCCCGCACCTCCAGCACCAGCCGTTCACTTCGACGCCAGGAGCCCTCGGCCAGACCGGGGAGCGCTTCGAGAATCTCCTCCCGGGTCACCGCCGTGAGAAATCCGAGACCGCCGATGTTCACCCCGAGAATCGGCACGGGGCTCGGATAGACTTCATGCACAACCCGCAGCAAGGAGCCGTCTCCTCCGGCGACAATGAGAAGATCGACTCCGGCGACCAGCTCGGCCAGCTTTTCGCCTTCCGCCCCGATGAGCCGGGCGGTCTGCTCTTCCCAACGCAGCGGGAAATCCTGCTTGCGGGAAAATTCTTGCAAGGCCCGAGCCAGCGCCCGGGCGCCCGGCTTCCTTCGATTGGCGACCACACCGATCCGCAGCATCGCTTCCCCGTCCGCCTAGACTTTGGAATTTCGACGGATGCTTTCCCCTTCCCGCACACCGGTGCTCCGGCTTGGTGGCGCTATCCACCGCCGCAATCGTCACCCTTCACCGTAAAGGAATGGCCCCGCCCAATGCAATCCCGGCGCAAATCCGCCAAAAGAACCGGGGGCTAAGCATTCTTTGCGCAAGAGCCCTCTTTGTTAAGAAAAAGCCAGAGGAATTTGTCATAAAAACCTAACGGAGGGATCCCTTGCCCGGCCTCCTTGCGGCTCCGCTATCCTTCTTCCCCGTAAGCAGCCCTAACCCCCATTTCTCACCAGTACGAGCTTTCGGGCGAGAGAGGTGCCGGTTGAGTCGCTTGCGAGCAGTTCCGGCCGCGCAGAGCTCTTCGTGAGGCAGGATCGAGCAAGATTTTCATTCGATTTGCCTTAACGCGAGCGCTGCAAAGCGCAAAAAGCCGGTTGTGGAGCAAGGCTCCGCCCGATCGTAGGCTTTGCGGAAGGAGAAGAGGTGGGGTTTTGATACCTGCTCAACAACGCAGCACTCGGAAGACGTGGGTAAAGAGGCTCTTCCAAGGATAGGCGCTGCTCATCGAGAGGAAGACGCGGCGGACGCTGACTCGGACCAGCGTGCCGATCTTAAAGAGCTTGAGCCGGAGGGTGTCGACCTGGGCCTCGGCCCAGTCCGTTCCTCGCAGACCGAGCCGTCGCAGCGCTTCGACCAGGGTGTAAGCAAGAGCCGAGAAGTAGAGGCGAAGTTGGTTGCTGGCCATTTGCGCGGTCGAGAGCCGGTCGGCAAAGAGGTGGAGTTGTTCCTTGATCCGATTCTCCATGTCGCCACGAGCACAGTAGAGCTTCTCGTAAAGGTCTTGGGCGGGCCACTCCTCGGTGGAGAGAAAGGTCACGACAAAGCGCGGATTCTCCCCTCTTTCCAGGTACTCGGCTTTGGCGACCACCCGGCGCTCCCTCGACCAGCTGCTCAAGGTGCGGTAGGCAAACTCGGTAAAGAAGCGGGCCGGCTTGCCACTCGACTCGTGCAGACGACGGGCTTGCTCCATCGACCCCTGAATGGTCCGGCACAAGCGCTCGTTGCGCGCCAAGCCGAAGAGGTAGTCGACTTGATTGGCTTCGCACCAAGCCATGATCTCTTCCCGGCAGAAGCCCGAATCGGCCCGGAGCACGATCCGGACTCCGGGCCAACGGGTACGGAGTTGTTCCACGATCCGGCTCACCTCCGTAAGGGAGCCCGCCGACGCATCCTGGTTCGATGGCCGAAGCCGGACGCCAAGGAGTTGATCGCCAGCAAAGATGTAGAGCGGCAAATAGCAGTAGGAGTCGTAGTAACCATGGAAGAAGCGCTCCGGCTGATGTCCGTAAAGGGGGATGTCGGTCGCATCCAGATCGAGCACCACCTCCTCAGGGGGCTGGGGATGCGATTCGAGGTAGAGATCGACCAGAAGACGGTCGATCGCTTCGGCCGAGTAGTCGATCTTGTGGTAGCGCTCGCTTCGACCCACCAGTTCCAGCCGGTTGAGCGTGCTCTTGCCCGCCAGATCCTCTTCCAGATCGCTTTTCCCGCTCAGGAGAGCAACCAACGGATCGGTCCGCAACTGCTCATGGTCGTTGAGGTCTTCGTAGCCCATCGCAATCCCGAAAATGCGCTGGGCAAGCATCTCCCGTACCCGATGCACAATGCGTTTCGGATGGCGTCGATCCACGAAGCAACCCTCTAACCGTCTTAACAAACCGATCTTCCGATCCGCTTCCCGCAACAGAATTGCGTATAGTGGACCCCGATTTTGAGACAGGGATTTAAGCTGCCATCTTGGGAGGGTGATGGCATGAGCGAAGGCAGGAAGCGCAAGGCACATAGCGCGGAGTTCAAGGCGAAGGTGGGAATGGAAGCGATCCGGGGGTTGAAGACGCTCAACGAGATTGGGCAGCAGTACGGGGTGCATCCAGTCGTGGTCGGGCATTGGAAGAAAGAGCTCCTGGAGCGGGCGGCGACGATTTTTGAAGGGAAGCGAGGGCCGAAGCCGGCTGCGCATGCGGATGAAGATCGGCTGTATGGGGAGATTGGTCGGCTGAAGATGGAGCTGGACTGGCTTAAAAAAAAGTCCGGACTATGAGCAGCGAGGCACGGATAGGCTGGATAGAGCGAGAGGCGGAACTGGCGGTGGTGCGGCAATGCGAACTGGCAGGGGTGGCGCGGGCTACGTTCTACGGGCGGGGGGCGTCTGGCGAGCAAAGCGAGGAGGATTTGCTGCTGTGCCGGCCCATGTTTGGTGAAAAGCGGCCTTTTTGACGACGGCTCCAGGGTTGGGGAAGGAAATTTTGCAAAAATGTAGTGCCACACTGTGAACAACTTGGCCGCATGAAAGTGGTCTTTTGTGCTTGCGATTCACGGTGACGACCGGTAATGCTATTTCATGTTTCTGCGCACCCTGCGGTTGCGTCGGAAGGACGGGAGCGAGGCGGAGTATGTCCGCTTGGTGGAAAGCTACCGGGAAAAGGGAAAGGTCAAGCAGCGGATTGTCGCGACTCTTGGCCGCAAGGATCTCTTGGCACCCCACTTGGATCGGCTCGCGGAGTTGCTCGGGCGGAGCGCGCCGGCTTCTCGGAGAGCGCTTGAGCCTCAGGAATCCACAGTTTGGGGTCCAACGCTTGTCGCCAGACATCTCTGGAAGGAGCTGGGTATGGAAGAGCTCTTGGAGGAGAAGAGGGGAAAAGGCAAAGGACTGTCCCTTGCGGAACGGGCGTTCGTCCTTGTGGTCAACCGGCTCTTGTCCCCGGGGAGCGAACACGCCTTGGCCCAGTGGCTGGAGACCGACTACGTTCCCGACGGGAGAGGAGAGCGGATCCGGCCGGTCTGGAAGCAGAATGGCCGAGTTCGGGTCGACCCCCGCTTCCTTTGGCCGTGGTACCGGACCCTTGACGAGCTCATAGGGCAGAAGGAGCGGATCGAGGAAGGGCTCTTTGCCCGGCTGCGGGATCTCTTTTCTCTTAAGCCCGAGATGGTCTTCTATGATTTGACTTCCTCCTATTTCGAAGGGGAAGGCCCCGAGGGTTTGGCTCAATACGGCTACAGCCGGGATCAGCGGGAGGGAAACCGGCAGATCCTCTTGGGGGTCGTCATGGCCAATGGCTGGCCGATTGCCCACCATGTCTTCCGGGGCAATCGGCACGATTCGGAAACAGTTCTGCCGATCGTCGCCGATTTGGAGAAACGCTTCGGGTTGCGTCGGATCGTCTTCGTCGGGGACCGGGGGATGGTGAGCACGGCCAACTTGGGCTTCCTGTGGAGCCAGGGGCATGGGTTTTTGTTCGGCTTACGCCGACGAAGGAGCCCGGAGGTCTTGGAGTATGTCCGCAAGGCCCAGAGCGGTTCCTGGCAGCCCTGCTCTCCGGAGGAAAAGGATCGGGTCTGCGAAGTCGAGGGAGCGCTTCCCGGGCAGCGGATCTTCGTGGTCGAAAGCGCCGAGCGGCTGGCCTACGAGCAGGCCATGCGGGAGAGGGATGTCACGAAGACCCGGGAAGAGTTGGGCAAACTCGCCAAGCGTATCGAAAAAGGAGAGCTTCGGAATCGGGAAGAGATCGGCAGCTCCGTCGCCCGAATCCTCTCTCTCCATCGCGGCCACCGCTACTTCCGCTGGAGTCTGCGGGCAGGCAAGCTCCAAGTGTCCGAAGAGCCGGTGGAGACCGAAAAGCTTCTGGAGGGGAAGTACGTGATCCTCACCGAGGAAAAGGATCTCTCCCCGCTCGAGGCGGTCCGGGCCTACAAGGAGCTCTCCGAGGTGGAAAGAGCCTTCCGGAAGCTCAAGGACGTCCTGGAGCTTCGTCCGATCTACCACCACAATCCCAAACGGGTGCGGGCGCACGTCTTCGTCGCCGCCTTGGCCTTCCTGCTCGACCGGCTCCTGGAGAAGAAACTCAAGGCGGCCAATCTACCCTTCTCCAGCGAGCAAGCTTGGGCTGCCCTCCGAACCATCCATCTGGTGGATTTCTCCTTCGGAAGCGAAAAACGTCGCGGGGTCACCGCCGGGAATCATCAGGCCCGGCAAATCCTCTCCGCCTTACGCATCTCTGCCCGGGAGCCGTAGCCGACCGCAAAGGGCAAAAATAGCCCCTGTAGTGCCAATTGGAAATGACGGGTACTGTCTCGCAACGACTTACAAGACCTTCCCCCAAACATGGGCCGGCTGATGGATGAGGAATACACGCGGCGGCCGTTTTACGGCAGCCGGCGGATGGTGGTTTTTCTGGGGCGACTGGGGATATGTTGCAAACCGCAAGCGGGTGCAGCGGTTGATGCGCCATATGGGGTTGGCTGGGATGGCGCCGGGGCCTTCGACGAGCGTGGGACATCCCGAGCAGGCTGTTTATCCCTACCTGCTGCGCGGCGTGGAGGTCAGCCGGCCCGATCAGGTTTGGAGCTCCGACATTACGTACATTCAACTCCTGCGAGGTTTTGTTTATCTGGTGGCGATCATCGACTGGTACTCGCGGCGGGTACTGGGCTGGCGGATCAGCAACAGCCTGGACAGCTCGTTCTGCGTCGACTGCCTGGAGGATGCGCTGGCTCTGTACGGGAAGCCGGAGATCTTCAATAGCGATCAGGGCTCCCAGTTCACCAGCGCTACGTTCACGGGCATGCTCAAGGGCGCAGGCATTGCGATTAGCATGGATGGACGGGGTCGAGCGTTGGACAATATTTTTGTCGAACGGCTCTGGCGCAGCCTCAAGCATGAGGATGTGTATCTGAAGGGGTACGGCACGGTGGCCGAGTTGACGCTCGGGCTGGAGGAGTATTTTGCCTTCTACAACGGCGAGCGTCCGCACCAGTCGCTGGGCTACCGAACACCGAACGCCGTTTATGCGGATGGCAATGGAGGAGGGGCCAGCATCCCGGATCATTTCGGCGGAACGCGGGGAGAACGCCCTGCTCCGCTACGCTGCGCAGGGGATTCTCCCCGCGCAACAACAGGGCAGCGCTGTTCCGCTGCGACTGAAGGAATAGATGCAGCTTAAATTCAGAGGAAATCTGTCTTGCCATCGGGGTCCACTGAAAACTCCCAGCTGCCCATGTCACCCGAATGAGTTAGTTTTCCTTCGATGATCCGGGGCAGTTTTGCACGGCGGTAACCGGCCGTCCAAGCGGGCTACACCGCGCTCTGCGCCTCGGCGTCGGCCCTGATTGCCGACTTGGCTCCCGCGCAAGCCCAAGAAGACCTGAAGGAGCGGATCGCCCGCTTCGCCAAAGCCAAGCTCCCGGTCGTCGACGAGCCGGGCTGACTGCCCATCGCGCCCAATGCCGCTCAGCTCTTCTTCCCGTTGGTCTCCCGCCGCTACGAACGGGGAAGCCAGCGGATCACCGGCAACCGGAATGTCGGCGAATGGGGAAGGGTCTTCGGCGATGCGGTGGTGGCCGCCGCGATCCTCGATCGCCTCTTCCGCCACAGCCAGCTGATCACGATCCGTGGAGAGAGCTATCGGCTCAAGGAGAATCGGCGCGCCGGCGTGCTGCTGCAACCATTCCAGCACCTTTGCCGCAACCGTTCAGAAACCCGCATAGGGGTCAATTCCCCATGTCGCTCGGGGGATCCGTTCCGGATGTCGCTTCGCAGGCGATACAGGAAACATAGCCGTTTGCTGCAAGAACGACGGCGGAAGCCGGGAAGAACAGCGATGCCCTGCGTCCATCAACCGAGCAGACGTGACCTGCCGGAGGACCTCGATGCGGCCGCGTTCTCCTCTGGGAAGGAGAAACGCCGAGGGGTTGCCGCCGAGAATGTTGAAGTCCGCCGAATCTTCGCCGCCTTGGTTGCCGCCGTCTCTGAGCCGTAAGCGATCCATGCGACCCGCTCCGGGCCCGACGGGGCTGAGGAAAATCTAACGTATTGCGCACCCATTGCTTGCAGCGCAACCGCCGAGCGCGCGGGCGAAACGGGGCGCCGAGAGATTGCGGCCAAAGGCCCCGATTGCTCCCTCCACCTCTTTAGAAACGTGCATGAAGGAGTCAATACCAGAGAGCATTAGCTCTTTTTGTGTATGCCACGCTTGACACGAGGTGCACCTATACGTATATCCCCCAGCCCGCGTAGCTCGTTAAGCCACCGCAATACTCGTGTTACTTGTAACTGTAAGAAGTCTTGATAATGGCTATCCCATGTAAATCTCTACTAATCACCTGTCGAAGATATCGATGGGTAGTTGGTGCGCCGCTCCTTCCGCAGCGGATCGACGACCCGCTGCGGTTGCGGCGTATCCCGCCCGATGCTTGGGGCCTTGTCGCGAAAAGGACGTTCGTTCCGGCCCCATTCCTATCGGAAGCGAAACCCGAAGACTTGGATGGAGGCGATGAGTGCTTCCGATGGACCGGACTCCCGGAAAGGGTACCGGCACTGCGGCCAACCTTTCACGGTCTTGCTGCCGGTAGCGTAGGGAAAATCGCGTTCAGGTCCGAGACAGTCCATGGCGGAGCGGGCGCCGATCGGAGGGCCGTCGGCCCGCTCACGCACGACGCTGCTTCCTGGGCGAGCCCGTTGCCCCGGGCCGACAGAAATACGGTTCGGGCAGGGAAGCCGTTCGTCCTGAGCTCCCGAACGGGAAAAAGGCCCGATCGGCACGGCGGCGGCGTCTTCGGCATCGGTGCAAACGCGCCGATGCCGGACACCGCGGCCAAACATGGCTCTGGCCCGCAAACCCAAGACGACGATTCGTGCTTCGCGAGCAAACCAAACATCCGACAACAGGAAAGAGGCAAGACATATGAACTCCCATCACACAGCACCCCAGCGGTACTCAGACAACTCAATGCCGACAGACGGCAAAGCGACACACCGTCCCTATTAATAACAGAAGTACGCCCATTTACGCAGGCCCGCGCGACACAAGCCGCTCCCGCGGAAGCCTATGCATGCTTGCCGTGCACCGAAACGGTGCGCCGGGCCGCAAACCGGAAGCGAAGGTGACTGACGAGAAGCACAAGCCGGAAAAGCTGACCCCGCCATGTTTGCCCCGCGATTGGAATCACACTCCCTTCTAGCTCCGTGTGGTCCGCACGCCGCCGGCCTGCGCAATCAATTTTCTTTTCCCTACGGATCGCGGCCAGAAGCCACGAAGCGGCGCCGTGTCTTCCACAGCGGTAGTATCGCATTTTCGGAAGTCTCCACACTGAAACCCCCATAGCCTGGGCGTCCCGACCACATAGGGAATCTGCGCATTCTCATGCGGCATTGTCGATACAATGTAACATATTGTGTTATTTCAAGGAGCACTAAATAGATGAAACAACGGAAGTGGAAAGTTACCGCTCTGGTTGCCGGAGCGGGTTGCATGCTGCAGCTTGGAGCGCTGTCCGCACAGGCGGGAGGCAGTGCCGTCCCGGGTGGAGCCGGCGACTCTCAACAGGTCGAGGAAGACGGCGTGCCTCCTCGCTGTTTCATGTGGCCAAGGCGGGAATATCCAACCTCAGCTTTCCGGCTTTGAGGAAAGCGGCGATCCGTAAGCACCGAAAGCTTCGGAAGCCTCTGGCCATCCTTTTGGCAAGCTGGATGAGTCCGTTGATCGCCTCGATGAGACCATTGGTCACCCGGCTCTGGAGGAAAGCAAGGACGCCGTCCAGATGGTCTTTGATCGTCTTGGAAAGCTTTCGGAAGGGAGCAAGCCGACTGCGGTCGGCCCACTGGAACCACCAGCGGAGCTCTTGGGGATCCTCTTGGGCGAGGATCTCTTGCAGAGCCTCCCGCAACCCAATGGCTCTTCCCAGTCGGGGGTAGGCGGCGCAAAGGGAAGCGCGCAGACTCTTCTGCCCCTCGCTTCGCGTCCATTCGTTGCCTCGCAGCGCCCAGAGGCTTCCCTTCGGCAGCAGCCCCTGACGCACGAACTCCTTACGCACCTGGTCGACCGCCTCCCCCGCCATCTGCATGAGGTGGAAGCGGTCAAAGACGATCTGCGCCTTGGGGAAGTGCTCCTTGGCTCCGCAAATGTAGGAAGGGCTCATGTCCATGCAGATTAGCTCGATCTGCTCGGGACTCGCTCCATGCTCGCGCATCTCCTTGGCAATGCCTCCAAGGCCTCCTTCCCTTTGCCTTCCGCCAGGAAGAGGAGCTTCCGGCTCTCCGCGTCGGTAACGGCGGTCACGTAGCGGTGACCCCGCTTGCTGCTGGTCTCGTCGACCAAGATCCGCTTCACCCCGCTCCAATCCTCCTTCCGATAGGCCTTTTCCACGTAATGCTCCAAGATTCTCCACAGCCGGGTGTCCTGCTCCTTGAGCATCTTGGCCACCTGGGAAACCGGCATCTCCTGGGAAAGCATCAGGATGACCGCCTCCATCATCAGGGTAAACCCGCTCCCCGGTCTGGCCCAGGGAACTTCCGCCAACCGCACTCCGTGCTCCGGACAGTCCACCCGAGGAACCCGCGCCACCAGCTCGGTCTTGTACTGCCAGAAGTTCATGTGCCTCCACCGCTTCTCCACCGTGTCGTGCGCAGGAGAAGGACGCCCGCATTCCGGACAGGGGAACCGATGGCCCTCGCGAAAATCGAGCCAGATCTTCAAGGTGTGATCCACCGCAGACAGTTCGCTTCGAGTCACCTTCCATTCCGGACCCAACTGTAAGGCCATCCCAAAAAGCTTGTTCGCATCCATGCCCGAAGAATCGGAAAACGAGGCGAGCTTGGCAATCCGCCGTCAAGGAGGATCGACGAAGTCGAAGTGTCCTTGACGGCAATTCGCCCGGACTCAAAATCCGTCGAAGACGGATGGCAAGAACACCGTTTCTTGCCATCCCTCAATGGCAAATCTGCCCCCTCCTTCCACTCCGCACAGCGAAGAGCCGACGGCGTTACCGTGCCGCAAGGCCACAAGGAAGCCTATGAGTCCGCTAAGGAAGCAATGACAGAAGCCACAAAGAAAGAGCAGAAGTCCTGGACCCCGTATATTGCGGGAGCGCTAGGCGTCGGCTTTCCTTACTCCGATCGGGCAAGTTTGGTTACACCTGCTGGAGAAACTCCTCTTTCCGTAAACTACAATTATTCTTATATTGGAGCGATCGTCGGCGGATTATATTTTCATGATCCGGAAAAGTGGGGAAATTTTAGTTTTACAGCCGATGCGATAGGCCTTTTTCTCGGAAGCCAGCAGCAATCGTCATTGGGGCCGGGACCCGCTTCACCCGGCCACGCGACCATGGCGAGCAATTCGGCGATCGTCGGCTATCTCGGACTGGGCGGGACGGTCGGCTACAGGATCGCGAAGCAAATCGAGCCGTACGTGGGATTCGCGGGCGGCGGCATTCTTGTGAATGCGGAGAGCGGCGGAGTCAATTTCGGAAGCGTGTGGGGCTACTGGTTCGCCCCGGTCGGGGGAGTTCGTTATTTCCTCGATTCGCACTGGTTTATCGCCGGACAATTCGGTTTCGCCTTCGATGGCGACGTCAACGGATTTCATAGCGGAACCACTACGCTGAATGTGAGCGGACCAAGCTACGGCTTGTACGATCCGTTCGGGGTCTTTGTCGTGGGTTACGGATTCTAGCGGGCTTCTTGCCCGAACGAAGCGGATGGGGAGGCCGTATTTCTCAGTTGGGGACATGCGGCCTCCTTGCTTTCTCCCATCTTCCGCACAATTTTGAGGATTGTTTCTGCACATGAAGGACTTGCGCAAAATAATGTAGGACGTGTAATGCGAATACAATGTGAATAACATTTGTTTACATAAGCATCATGCTCTTGGCATATTGTAGGCATGTACGTGCAAGAGGTGCGCACTTGCCAGAGGGGCAAAGTCTACCGATCCGTTCTTGTCCGGGAGTCGTATCGGGTGGGCAAGCAGGTCAAGACCAGGATCCTGTCCAATCTGACCCGGATGCCGGTGGAGGTCCAGCAGGCGGTCCGAGCGCTGCTGCAGGGGAAGAAGCTGGTGCCCCTGGACGGACTGGAAGGGCAGGAAGCTCTGGATTACGGAGGAATCGCGGTCCTCGAGCAAGCGTGGCAGCGATTTGGACTCGATCAGGTTCTTTCCGGGGTGGGTTCGGAGCGGAAGGGGCGGCTTTTGAAAGCGATGATCTTTGGACGGATTCTCTTTCCCTCTTCCAAGCTCGCCCTTCGGGAGGAAGCAGGCGGGACGCTTTTGGCTAAGGTATGCGGACTGGAGGAGAAGGACCTGGAAGAAGACGATCTCTACCGGGCGATGGATGGGCTCAACGGCGTTTGGAGCGGGATCGAGAAGAAGCTTTACCGGGAAGCCCAACCAGAGGGAGCGAGCTTGGTGCTCTATGACCTTTCGAGTGTCTACTTCGAGGGGGACGGCCCCGAGGGATTGGCGCAGTACGGCTACAGCCGGGATCACCGGCAAGATCGGCGGCAGGTGCTTCTTGCGGTCGCCACCGATGCCCGGGGGATCCCGATCCATGTGGAGGTCCTGCGGGGGAACCGGGCGGAGAGCACGACGCTGACGGGGCTCTTGGTGACTCTCAGACGCCGACTCGGGATCCGAGAGGCTACCTTCGTCTTCGATGGCGGGATGAAGAGCCGGTGGAATCTGGAGATGCTCACCGGCATGGAGCTTGAGTACGTGACCCGATCAACTGGGACCAAGCTCCAGGAGATCGTTCGGCGACTTCCCAAAGATCGGCAGCTCTGGCTGACGGATCGAACCCGGGTGATGGAGATCGAGCACCAAGGGGTTCGCTACGTCGTTGCCGGCGGGGAGTGGCGCGCGATGCGCGATCGGGAGCGGCGGCAGAGCCGCATTGCCCGAGGAGAGGAAGAGCTGCGCCAGATTGCCAAGGCAACGCGCAAGGGAGCAGACCCGGTCGAGCTCGGCAGCCGGATCGGCCGGCCCATGTTTGGTGAAAAGCGGCCTTTTTGACGACGGCTCCAGGGTTGGGGAAGGAAATTTTGCAAAAATGTAGTGCCACACTGTGAACAACTTGGCCGCATGAAAGTGGCCTTTTGTGCTTGCGATTCACGGTGACGACCGGTAATGCTATTTCATGTTTCTGCGCACCCTGCGGTTGCGCCGGAAGGACGGGAGCGAGGCGGAGTATGTCCGCTTGGTGGAAAGCTACCGGGAAAAGGGACAGGTCAAGCAGCGGATTGTCGCGACTCTTGGCCGCAAGGATCTCTTGGCACCCCACTTGGATCGGCTCGCGGAGTTGCTCGGGCGGAGCGCGCCGGCTTCTCCGAGAGCGCTTAAGCCTCAGGAATCCACAGTTTGGGGTCCAACGCTTGTCGCCAGACATCTCTGGAAGGAGCTGGGTATGGAAGAGCTCTTGGAGGAGAAGAGGGGGAAAGGCAAAGGACTGTCCCTTGCGGAACGGGCGTTCGTCCTTGTGGTCAACCGGCTCTTGTCCCCGGGGAGCGAACACGCCTTGGCCCAGTGGCTGGAGACCGACTACGTTCCCGACGGGAGAGGAGAGCGGATCCGGCCGGTCTGGAAGCAGAATGGCCGAGTTCGGGTCGACCCCCGCTTCCTTTGGCCGTGGTACCGGACCCTTGACGAGCTCATAGGGCGGAAGGAGCGGACCCTAGGTGTCAGGTCCCGCATGATTGCGTACTGCTTTTTGGAAGAGATGCGGATGGGATTGTTGCCATGTTTTTAGGGCCTGAAGTGGGGTTTGGTGATTGAGCGATTTTTGAGGGTGGTGTTCGTTGTAGAGCCAGGCGTAACGGTGGAGCGTGGTTTTCAGGTCGAGGGAGCTTTGGAAGTGATGAGTACGGAGGATCTGCGCCAGTCTTCCGTTGAAGCGCTCCACCATGCCATTGGTGCGAGGCGACTTTGGCTTGGTCAGGCGGTGCTCGATTCCCAATGCTTGGCAGAGCGCGTCGAACTCATGGGCTCCGGTAGCATCCTTGGCTGCTTGGCCGAAGACGCGATCGGTGAACTCCTTGCCGTTATCGGTGAGGATGGTTCGGATTTTCACGGGTGCCGCCTTGGCCAGCGCCTGGAGAAAGCTGCGGGCGGCCGCTGGGGTCTTTGCACGCTTGACCGCCAAGAAGACCCAACGGGTGGCTCGGGTCCTTGGCGACGAAGACATAACGGCGAGACGTCTCGTCGGCCATCTGGGGCAGGTATTTGAGGTCCACATGAAAGTAGCCCGGCAGGTAAACTTTAAAGGGTTGAGTGGGATTGGCCGGTTTTTCCGGTTGAGGCAGCCGGGAGTGGCCTCGGCGCCGCAGGAGCCGGCCCAAGGCCGAGCGGGTCATGGAGGGTTCGATAAATTCGCGGATGACGGCCAGCAGATCGTCCAGCGGCAGCCGGAGCTGCGTGCGCAAGTAGATCACCAGCTCTTCCTGTCCCGGATTGAGTGTCGTCGGAAGATGATGCGGGGTGTGGCTGGCATCCTCGACAAAATCCCGCTTCCGCCACCGACGAATCGTCTCCCGAGTCACGCGAAACTGCCTCGCCAACTCGTAATCGCTGCCCTTCGCCCGCCAGAATCGCCGTGCGGATCGCCGGCGTAGTCGTCGCATTTTTGTGCAGGGTGATTCTCATATCTTTACCTCGGCTTTCCAGCTTGCCACAACCTCCCGAAGCACCGCACGCCCGATCAGCAACGGACGGCGATTTTCTAGAAGGTAATCATGCGAACCCCAACAGCTAAGCAGTGCGCAGGGGCTTGCGCGGGGCGGGAGCGGCACGAGGAGGCAGCGAGGGGCACCGTGACTTACGCTTTCTCTACCAGAGGAAGTTGCTTTCGTAAGTCGCCGTGAAGCTGGCAGCCGCTTAAGGGATTCGAACCCTTGACCCACGCTTTACGAAAGCGTTGCTCTACCTCTGAGCTAAAGCGGCACTGCTCGGCCTCTTTTCCCTCCCAACCGGCAGGCGGAAGGGCGCTCCTGACTATGCGACAGAGACGGCTGCCTTCGCAACTCGGAATCTCTTCCGCGCCCGACGGAAGCGGGTGGCCCGGACGGCCGCTTCCCGGCACGGGCGTCCATGTGGATTTTTTTCGCGCTTGTCACCCGGAATCGATACGGGCTTCATAGGGATTGCCATGCCGAGCGACCGCGCTTCCTTTCCACCCGCAGGGACGGGAAGTAGAGAAAACCTTTCTCTGATCGCCGCACTGGTGCTTCTGGTGGCGGTTGTCGCGGCAGGGATCGGAATCTACGCTTGGCAAAAGCACGAAGAGTGGCTCCAGGAGGAAAAGATTGCTTCGGAATATGCCAAAGCCTCGAGCCTGTCGGAGCGCTTGGCATTGATCAAGCGCCACCGGGACATTCCCCAGAGCGCCCTCTGGCTCCTGCAAACTGCCTCGGCTCAATTCCAGGAAGGAGCCTATGCCGAGGCAACCAAGAGCTTTCAAGAGTTCCTCGGCTCCTTCCCCAAGCACCCGCTGCGGCCCGCGGCGCTTCTCGGCACGGCGGCGGGATTGGAGGCCGAGGGAAAGCGGGAGGAAGCCATCCGCTCCTACCGTGCGCTGATTGATGAAGGATCGGCCGATCCCTTCCGGCTGGTCGCCGAAATCCAGCTCGCCCGGTTGGACATCGAGCAAAAGCAATATGCTCCGGCTAAAGCGCTTTTAGACGCCATCCGGCGGCGAAAGCCGGTCAACCGCTTCGAGGGAGTCGTCCAGGAGCTTCAGGACCGGCTGCCTCCGTAGCCCGTTCCCCGCCGGACGCGGGCTTCGACAGGCCGAAGGCTTCATGCACCGCAAGAACGGCGCGCTCCGCCACCGCCTCATCGATGACGACCGAAATCTTGATCTCGCTGGTGGAGATCATCTGGATGTTGACGCCGGCCTCGGCAAGAGCCTGGAACAAGAGGGCCGCGACACCGCTGTGGGAACGCATGCCGATCCCGACGACCGAGAGCTTGGCGACTCCCTCCTGCGCCCGGGGCGGAGCGGCACCAAGCTCGCGTGCAGCCGGCTCGATGAGCCGCAGAGCGCGGGAAAGACTGTCTCGGTTCACCGTGAAGGTAATGTCGGTCAGCCCCCGGTCCGAGACGTTCTGGACGATCATGTCGACCGAAACGCCGTCATCGGCGACCGACGAAAAGATCTTGGCCGCCACCCCCGGACGGTCCGGAACCGCCGGAATGGTCAGCTTCGCTTGATTCCGTTCGAGGCTGACCCCTCGAACGACGACATCTTCCATCGATTTGGTTTCCGCCTTCACTATCGTGCCCCGCGCCTCCGAAAAACTGGATCGGACCTCGAAAACGACCCGAAATTTCTTCGCGAACTCGACCGAGCGGCTCTGCATGACCTTCGAGCCCGCAGCCGCCATTTCCAGCATCTCATCGTAGCTGATCTCGTCGAGCTTCATGGCGTTCGGCACCAATCGCGGATCCGCCGTATAGACGCCATCTACGTCGGTGTAGATCTCGCAGAGATCCGCTTTGAGCACAGCGGCCAGCGCGATGGCCGTCAAGTCGGAACCGCCGCGTCCCAGGGTGGTGATGCTACCGTGAAGATCCTGCCCTTGAAATCCCGCGACAACCACCACGGAGCCTTCGTCGAGGAGCTGGTGAATCCTTTTCGGCCCGATGTTGAGAATGCGGGCCCGGGTGTGGGCGCCGTCCGTGACGATTCCCGCTTGCGCCCCGGTCAAGGGCACGGCCCGGACTTTCTTCGCGTGAAGAGCCATGGCGAGCAGAGCGGTCGTGGTCTGCTCTCCGGTGGCCAAAAGAAGATCGAGCTCCCGCCCCATCGGATCCGGATGCACCTGCCGCGCCAAGCGCAAAAGCGAATCGGTGACGCCCGACATGGCGGAGACCACGACAACGAGCCGGTCTCCTTGCTTGTGACGGACGGCGATCCGGCCGGCGACCCGGTTGATCCTCTCGATATCGCCGACCGATGTCCCGCCGTACTTCTGGACGACAAGCGCCATATCAGAGGATCGACGCCTTCGCTGCAGAGACCCCGATTCTCCAGGGCCCTATCCAAAACAACCTATCCCGGACTAGAGCGAAGCCGGCCGAGCGATTTCCGCTCTTCCCGCCGGAAGGAGAAAAGAAGAGAGGAATCAGAGCCATCGTGCGAAGCGCGGGAGGGAGAAGTTTCCAGGTAGCCAAGCGCAATTCTTCTCTCGGATGTCGAGAGGCTACGCCGATTCCGGCGGATACGCAATGGGAAGACGCCTTTACGCGGTCGACAAGAAAAAAGGCTCTTCGCTGTGCGGAGTGGAAGGAGGGGGCAGATTTGCCATTGAGGGATGGCAAGAAACGGTGTTCTTGCCATCCGTCTTCGACGGATTTTGAGTCCGGGCGAATTGCCGTCAAGGACACTTCGACTTCGTCGATCCTCCTTGACGGCGGATTGCCAAGCTCGCCTCGTTTTCCGATTCTTCGGGCATGGATGCGAACAAGCTTTTTGGGATGGCCTTACAGTTGGGTCCGGAATGGAAGGTGACTCGAAGCGAACTGTCTGCGGTGGATCACACCTTGAAGATCTGGCTCGATTTTCGCGAGGGCCATCGGTTCCCCTGTCCGGAATGCGGGCGTCCTTCTCCTGCGCACGACACGGTGGAGAAGCGGTGGAGGCACATGAACTTCTGGCAGTACAAGACCGAGCTGGTGGCGCGGGTTCCTCGGGTGGACTGTCCGGAGCACGGAGTGCGGTTGGCGGAAGTTCCCTGGGCCAGACCGGGGAGCGGGTTTACCCTGATGATGGAGGCGGTCATCCTGATGCTTTCCCAGGAGATGCCGGTTTCCCAGGTGGCCAAGATGCTCAAGGAGCAGGACACCCGGCTGTGGAGAATCTTGGAGCATTACGTGGAAAAGGCCTATCGGAAGGAGGATTGGAGCGGGGTGAAGCGGATCTTGGTCGACGAGACCAGCAGCAAGCGGGGTCACCGCTACGTGACCGCCGTTACCGACGCGGGAGAGCCGGAAGCTCCTCTTCCTGGCGGAAGGCAAAGGGAAGGAGGCCTTGGAGGCATTTGCCAAGGAGATGCGCGAGCATGGAGCGAGTCCCGAGCAGATCGAGCTAATCTGCATGGACATGAGCCCTTCCTACATTTGCGGAGCCAAGGAGCACTTCCCCAAGGCGCAGATCGTCTTTGACCGCTTCCACCTCATGCAGATGGCGGGGGAGGCGGTCGACCAGGTGCGTAAGGAGTTCGTGCGTCAGGGGCTGCTGCCGAAGGGAAGCCTCTGGGCGCTGCGAGGCAACGAATGGACGCGAAGCGAGGGGCAGAAGAGTCTGCGCGCTTCCCTTTGCGCCGCCTACCCCCGACTGGGAAGAGCCATTGGGTTGCGGGAGGCTCTGCAAGAGATCCTCGCCCAAGAGGATCCCCAAGAGCTCCGCTGGTGGTTCCAGTGGGCCGACCGCAGTCGGCTTGCTCCCTTCCGAAAGCTTTCCAAGACGATCAAAGACCATCTGGACGGCGTCCTTGCTTTCCTCCAGAGCCGGGTGACCAATGGTCTCATCGAGGCGATCAACGGACTCATCCAGCTTGCCAAAAGGATGGCCAGAGGCTTCCGAAGCTTTCGGTGCTTACGGATCGCCGCTTTCCTCAAAGCCGGAAAGCTGAGGTTGGATATTCCCGCCTTGGCCACATGAAACAGCGAGGAGGCAGAAAAAAAGAGCGGCGTGGACTCGCCCGCGCCGCTCTCGGGAATCGTTGGAGGAGGAATTTGCTTGAAGCTTTGATGGATTTGACGCTGCGACTCTTCCCTTTGTTCAAAGGGAGCGCGCTTTTCCCCCGCTCCTGAGGGTCAGTACGAGTAGACCACGTCGAGCGCAAAAAACCAGAAGGGGCCGCTGCTCAACGCGGCAATCCCATTGCCGCTCGTGGGCACAACGCCCTCCGCCGGGTAGTAGTAGGTGAGAAACCCCTTTCCGTAATCCATCCGATTTTCGATACGAATCATGAAGTTGTCGGCGAGGTCGAACCGCCAATCGACAGTCACATCCCAGATGTCTGCGGGGTAGAGGTAGGCACTGAAGATCTCATTGAAGTTGGTGTGGTCGAACTGCTCCCGCCACGCCATGCTGAAGACCTTGTTGAACTTGTAAATCTGGTAGATCGCAAATCCCATGAAGCTCGTGGAGCCGTTGTACCCGCCCGGGGGAAGGCCCGCGACCGGGAAGACGCTATTGGCGCTAAGCGTAGAGGCACCCAACTGGGGCAGTCCGGCCGGGAGCACGGCCGCGTTGGAAAAACCGCCGACCAACTCGTAGGCAAACTCGAGCTTCTGATCCTTGACCCACTTCGGAATCCAGGTTCCGAAATCGTTGAACTCCATGAAGAGGCCGTTGTCGTTATAGGGAGAGGGTTCGATGTCACCGCCAAAATCATAGGCGCCCGCGTAACCAGGCAGAGGCCGGGTGCCGAATCCGGGGGGATTCACCCCGTTGGGGGCGACGGCGTACCCGAAGGTGTTGAGGAAGAGTTTGTCCTTCGAGACGTAGTCCCACATGTTCCAGAAGACGAAACTGTCGCTGCTGTTGATCATGTTGTTCACCATCCCGTAATAGGGATAGCCGGATCGCGATACGTTCCAACCGCCGTTGGTAAATCCGACACGCACCGTCCAGGAGTCATTGATCTTATAGTATGCGGCGCCGCCGACCATCGTGAACGGCTCGTAGTTGTTGAAGAGAATCCCGTAGCTAAAATTGAAGTTCGCCGGGCGCTCCATGACCTCCAATCCGATCGGCGAGGCATACTGCCCGAAATGGAACTCGATGCTCTTGTCCCCGACCGGCATTTTGAACTGCACGTAGGCCTGTTCGAGGAAGATGCCGCTGGTATTAAACCCGACGCCGGTATTGTTGAAGGTCCCGTTGCCCTCTACCGCGTCAGGCTCGCCAAGGGCCGCATCCTGTCCCAAAATCAGATCGGTTCGAAAGCCCGCTTGCCATTTGTTTTCGTCGGTAAGAGCTTTTTCCAGAGCCACCTTGAGCTGGTTGAAGTTGAAGGCCCCCCCCGGAATCCCATCAGTGGTGAACCGCAGCGGCATGAAGGGGTACGCGTGAACCGGCGTTGGACTCGGCACCCCGGAGATCGCCGGGGTTGCCAAGATGATCGGGGTTTGATTGAAGGATGGAGCGTTAACCAAGTTGTTCGTGTAGCTCGCTTCCACATAGCCGCTCAGCTTGATTCCCGGGTTCTGCGCCTGTACGGCCGCAATCCCCTGTTCTTCCAGCACCTTTTGCAAGTGCTCCATCTCTTCGGGACTCCCCTGAAGCGAACCCGCGTCCACGGCGCCCGCCGAAAGGTCGATCCCGCTCCCTCCCCCACCTGTCTCTTCCGCCGCCCGGAGCAGCCCCAGCGACAGCAGAAAAAGGCCGAAAGCCCACACTATCCGCTTCCCACACAGGCTCTTCTTCATCCTCCTCCTTTTTAGGCGTAGGCTTAGTAGCTGTAGACGAATTCGAGTGCGGTGAGGAAGATGGGGCCGTTTGCGGAGTAGAGGAGGGCGCTTGGGGAGGTAGTTCCCTGGAAGGGGAAGCCGTAGTAGGCCATGACGCCGAGGCCCCAGTCGATTCGGCCTTCGAGGCGGATCATGAAGTTGTCGGCAAGGTCGAAGGCCAAGGTGGCGGTGTACTCCCAGATGTCGGTGGGGGCGTTGTGGCCCGCCAGGATGCTGTTCCAGCCCGCCTGCATCCATTCGGCTCGTTGGGAGAGGCTGACGATCGAGTTGAACTGGTACTTCGCATGGATGGCGGCGCCGTACCAGTTGGAGGGGCCGCTATAGAGGCCGATGGGCAGCCCGCTGACCGCGGGGGAGACGAAGCTGACGTCATTGTTGTAGAAGCCCCCGGTGAACTCGAAGCCCAGGAGGAGCTTGTCGTGGGCGAACTTCGGCGCCCAGGAGCCCCAGACATCCCCCAGGAAGAAGGCGTTGTTCTGGTTGAAGGTCCCCTCGCCGCGAATCCCCTGCGCGATCCCGTAGGGCTGGGCCATCCCGTCGATCGGAGAGGCGCCGAAGCCCGGAGGGTTGACCCCGTTGAAGCCGTACATCACTGTCGCGCTTAGGATGGCGTTCTTCTGCTTGGACTCCCACTGCCCGTTCCAGAAAAGCAGGTAGGCCGCGTTGTTATCGATCGTGTTGTCCAGATATCCGAAGTAGTTGTAGCCTCCGCGGGCGACGTTGAAGCCCCCGTCGGCCACCCCGAAGCGGGTCGACCACTGGTCGTCGAAGTGGTAGATGGCCTGCATCCCGGTAAGGGTGGTCGGCAGGAGGTTGCTGAAGAGCAGCCCGTAGGTGAAATCCAAGTTGACCGGCCGCTCCACCACCTCGTAGCCCGCCGGATCGACGAACTTCCCGACGCGAATGTCGAGCCCGTTGCCCACCGGCGCCCGGAAGACCACGTAGGCCTGCTCCAGCCAGAAGCTCGAGGTGTTGAAGAGAACCAGGGAGCTGAAGTTGGTGCCCAAGCCCCCGATCGTGTCCGGAGCCCCGATCGAGGCATCCTGCCCGACGATCAGATCGGCCCGAAACCCCGCCTGCCACCGGTTCTCGTCGGTCAGCGGCTTCTCCAAGGCCAGCTTAAAGGCGTTCATATTGAAGCCTCCGCCGGGAATCCCGTCCACCGGCTCCCGGCCCGGAATCGCCGGATACCCCAACGCCTGCCCCGCCGCATTGGTCGGCCCTACATAATTCGGTGGGGGAGGAAAGCCGGGCACTTCATTAAAGGAAGGCGCATTGATGAAGTTGTACGTGTAGCTCGCATCCACGTACCCCGAAAGGACGATCCCCTTGGTGTTCGCCTGCACCGGAATCCCCTGGTCCTCCAACCGCTTGATCAGCTCCTGGATCTGCGCATTCTGCGCACTCTTCTTCGAACCGCTGGTGCCGTTCGTCCCGCTCGAATTCGCTCCGGCGGAATCCACACTGGCGGCCTCTTCTCCCGCGAGCACCGAAGCGACCGACCAAAACCCGAGAACCCCGGAGAGCAGCCATGCTAATCCGCACCCGCCGCACGCATGCTTCATCCTCATCCCCCTTTCCTCTCAAAAATCCGGTCGCCCCTTGACAAAGCAAGATACGTGCCAGGTTTCCCGGCGTAAGGAATCCGCTCCACGTCAGAAGGTGAAAACCGCCTCGAGCCCGGCGAAGAAGACGGGGCCGCTGGAAGAACCTACCAGACCGTTCCCGGCGAGTCCGACCTCGGCCGGCGGTATGCCGTTCGCGGGTGCATAATAATCTTCGATGTTGTTGCCCCAATCCATACGGTACTCCAGGCGCACCATGAAGTTTTCCGCCAAATCGAACCGCAGGGTGACTGTCGCGCTGTAGATGTTCGTCGGGGCGATCATGCCCTGCAGGTAGCTGTTCCAAGAGGCCTGAAGCCATTGCTCCCGGAGCGCCAGGCTGACCAGAGGATTGAACCGGTACACCTGGTAGAGCGCGGCCCCGAGCCAGTTCGTCGGCCCGCCGTAGCCAGCGGCGTACGGGAAGAGGGGAAAGATTCCCAAGGCGGTTTGCGTCGCCGGACTCAAGCCGGTAATTCCCGCCGGTGCGACGGCATTGTTGTAAAACCCGCCGATGAGCTCGTAGGCGAGCTGCAGCCGCCTCCGGTAGACGAACGGAGGGGTCCAGATGCCGTAGTCGTTAAACTCCATGTACGTTCCCGGGGAGTTATAGGGCCCCGGGACGATATCCCCGTTCGCATAAGCCCCGGGGTAATAGACCCCGTTCACGATCCCTGGAGAGGTTCCGAATCCGGGGGGATTGGTCCCATGCGGTCCGTAGAGCATCCCGTAGGTGGAAAGGAAGCTTTTGTCCGCAGAGGTGTAATCCACGTTGAAGGTCAGCAGAAAATTCGACAGGCCGTTGATCGAGTTGTCGACGATTCCGAAAAAGGGGTAGCCGCCTCGACTGGTGTTGAAGCCTCCGTCCGTCACCCCTCCCCGGACCGTCCAGCTATCGTCGACCCGGAAGAGGAACTGGGTCCCTACAAGGACAAAAGGCTCGACGTTGTTGAAGAAGAGGCCGTAGGTCATGTTGAAGTTTGCCGGCCGCTCCAGGACCTCCAGGCCGATGGGAGCTGCGAACTTTCCGACATGCACTTCGAGCTTCCGATCTCCGACCGGAATCTGAAACTGGACGTAGGCTTGCTCCAAGAAGACTTCGCTGGTATTGAGCCCCGTCCCGGTCGAGGTAGAGGAGCCGCTTCCGACCAGGAAGTTCGGCACGCCGAGCGCGGCATCCTGGCCGAGCATGAGATCCATACGAAAGCCGGCATCCCAGCGGTTCTCCGCCGTCAATCCTCTTTCCGCCCAGAGCTTCAGCTGGTTGAGGTTGAAGCCGCCTCCCGGAATGCCGTCGTCGGCCAGGCGCATCGGAAGGAGGGGGAAGGCCCGGGCGAACCGAGTTCCCCCCGCCGCCGTCGGTGCCGCGAAACGCGGCACCCGGTTGAACGACGGGGCGTTGACGAAGTTCATTTCGAAGGCGCTGTCCACATAGCCTCCCAGCTTCACGCCGGGAGAGGGCGAGCTCACCGCCATCCCCTGCTCCGCCAAAAGCTGCTGAAGACGTTGCGCCTCCGACTCGTCGGCTGTGGTCCGGGATGCGCTGACGTCCATCTCACCCCCTTTGCCGGAGGCGGCCGAAAGGGACTGCGGGGCGGACAGAAACACGGCGCAAAGGCCGATCGCGCCGAAGACGGCCCGCCGGATCCGTCGGCTCTCGCATCTCCTCCTGATGGCAGCGACTGTACTGCGGCGGCGATTCCGGAGAGGCATCAAAAGAAAGCCGGCTTCCATCAACAGGCGATCAAAAGCCTTGCCGGCTTGTTTTGCCAGCCTGGAGCGCCTCAGCGGGAAGAGGATCCGTCTGGCGGCGGTGCTCCGGCGATCTTGCGCAGGAGGGTCTTTCGGCTGATTCCGAGCTTCCGGGCGGCTTCGCTCCGGTTGCCTCCGCAGGAGTGGAGCGCCTGGAGAATCCACTGCTTCTCGGCCTCGCGCAGGGTCATGGGCCCGGAGCCCATGCCGCGCGCCGGACGAAGGGCCGAAGGAAAGCGGATTCTATCCGGCAAGTCCTCCGGCGTGATCCACGCTCCTTGGGCCATCACGACCCCGTGCTCCAACGCCATCCGCAGCTCTCGGACGTTCCCCGGCCAGTCGTACTGATAGAGGAGCTTTTCCGCGTCCTTGGTCAGGCCGCTGATGCGCTTGCCGTTCTCCCGCGCGAACTCCCCGACGAAGGCTTGGATAAGAAGGGGCAGGTCCTCTTTGCGTTCCCGCAAGGGCGGCAGGACGATCCGCACCACGTTGAGGCGGAAGAAGAGATCTTCGCGAAAGGCCCCTTCCGCTACCATTCGCTCCAGATCGCGATTGGTCGCGGCGATAACACGAACGTCGACCGGGATCGCCTTGTTGCTCCCCACCCGCTGGATGGTCTTCTCGCCGAGCACCCGCAAGAGCTTGACTTGAGTCGAAGCGTCGATCTCCCCGATCTCATCGAGGAAGATCGTGCCCCGGTGCGCTTCCTCGAAACGTCCGATCCTCTTCTCCAAGGCACCCGTGAAGGCACCCCGCTCATGCCCGAAGAGCTCGCTCTCTAGCAATTGCGGGGAGAGGGCCGCGCAGTGGACGGCGACGAACGGGTAGGCGCGCCGCGGACTGGCTAGATGCAGCGCATGAGCGGCCAGCTCCTTCCCCGTCCCGCTTTCTCCCTCCAAAAGCACGGTCGCGCGGCTTCCCGCGACCTGCCGGATCTTCTCGAGGACGGGCACCATCGCGGCCGACTTTCCGATAATCCGCTCCAAGCCGAACTTCCAGCCGAGCTGCTCGCGCAGATTCTGGTTCTCGGTCTCGACCTGCCGGGAACGAACCGCCCTACGCAGAATGATCTCGAGCTTGCCCAGATCGAGAGGCTTGGTGACATAGTCGTAAGCTCCCCGCTTGATCGCCTCCACGGCATTGTCTACCGAACCATAGGCCGTCATGATCACGCAGACAGGCGCGGTCGGCAGGCTCCGGCTGAACTCGAGCAGGTCGAACCCCGACTCTTTTCCCAGCCGGAGATCGAGCAGGATGACGTCGATCGGCTCTTCTTCCAAAATGGTCTTGGCGGCGGCGACGCTTTCCGCCGTGTAGATTTCAAACCCGTCCGAGAATGCGCGTCGGAGACCCTCGCGAGCGTTCCGCTCGTCATCCACGATCAAGAGCCTGGGAAGGTCTTTCATCGAGCGAGTCAGGATCGTCGCCCGTCCGGATCTCCGTCTTTCTCCGGATTCGATCCCATCGGCAAAAGGCGGAGCCGGCGCTCGCTGCGCGGCAGCAGGATGCGCACGGTCGTCCCCTTCCCTTCCCGGCTTTCGAGCTGGATCTCCCCGCCATGCTCCCGCACGATCCGCCGCACCACGAGGAGTCCGAGCCCCGTCCCGGACTGCTTGGTCGTAAAGTACGGCTCGAACGCACGGCCCATTTCCGCCGCCGACATTCCCGAGCCGTTGTCTTGGAAGCTCACAAGGAAATGGCTGTCGGTGAGCTCCGTGCGAACCCGGAGCAGACCGCCTCGGTCCATCGCTTCAACCGAATTCTTCATCACGTTGAAGAATGCCTGCCGGAGCTGGTCACGATCGGCCCGGAACAACGGCATGTCGTTGGCCAGCTCCATGTCGACGACGATATCTCGATTTTCCATCTCGGGAGCAAGGAATTGAACGGCTTCCCGGACGATCTCGTTGAGGGCGGCCCAAGAGAGCTCGGGCCGAGCGGGCCGGATCGCCCGGAGGAACTGGTTGACGATCACGTCGAGCCGCCGCAGCTCCGACCGGATGGCGGCGAACGATTCGGCGATCGCCTTCCTCACCTTCTTCCGGCCGAGCTCTCTCTGGAGAAGCTCGGTGTGGATCTGCAGCGAGTTGAGCGGATTCCCCAGCTCATGGGCAACCCCGGCGGCGAGCAGGGTGAGAGCGTTGAGCTTCTCGGACTCGATCATTTCCAGAGTCTTCTCCCGGCTGGCGGTCATGTCGTAAATAATGACGACGAAAGCATCCGTGCCATCCGGCCCTTTACCGAGGGGCACCGCCGAACAGTTGAGATACCTCGGCTCCGGATAGGCGATTTCCAAATCTCGACTCAAGATTTGCCCGGATGCGAACAAGGAAGGCCAATCGACATCGGGCAGATAGAGGCTGATCGGTTTTCCGAGCGCCCTTTGCCAATCGATTCCCAGGAGCCGCTCCGCGCTCTGGTTGCCATACAAGACTTTTCCGCGGACATCCACCACCAAAATCCCCTCCTGGAGTACATTGAAGACCGTCTCCAGAAAGCCTTTTTCCTGCGCCAGCCGCTGCAGGTAGTTTTGAATCTCGAACGGCCCGAGGCGTTCGATCCGTCCTAGCAGCTTGTTCAGAAACGAATTGCGCAAGCTTATGCTCAGGGCCATGCTGGATCTAATCTAGCCGATGGAGCGGGTGCCGGTCGAGGCCGCCTGTGAGGCGCTCCCTCAGGAACTACTGACCTTCGGCCGACCAGTCCGCCGGAAGCGCGCGCGGGGCGGCTGCATGCACGTGGGTCGTTTGAAAAAACCGGCCCAAGCCGCGCGCCACGGCTTCGGCTTGTCGCTGCCGATATTCGGGCCGATCGATCGCGGACGAATCGGTCGGATCGGACAAAAACCCCCCCTCTACGAGCACTCCCGGAAGCGGATTGTCCCGAAGCACGACGAATCGGGCTCGCCGCAGGCCTCGATCCATATCCGGGTCTTCCGGCCGCAGCCGGACGAGCTCTACGTGAATGTCATGCGCCAGCAACGTGTTAAGCAGGTCGTTGTCGTTCCCCGGCAGCGGCGAATAGTCGACCCGCCGCACCCACGTTCCGTTGTTGCTCGACGGAGCTCCGCGCGGAGCCAGGCAATAGGTTTCTACTCCGTGGCCGCTCGGTTCCGACTGGTTGTAGTGGAGGCTGACAAAAACGTAATCGGGATGGGTCGCCGCGATCCGAACCCGCTCTTCCAAGGGAACAAACACATCGCTGGTTCGCGTAAAAACGACCGGAATTCCCATCGCGCGGAGAATCCTTCCCAACCGGCGGGCCGTGTCCAACGCATAGTCCTTTTCGTACCGGCCGTTGCGGCTTCTGGCACCCTTGTCCTCCCCTCCGTGGCCCGGGTCGATCACCACCCCGCGGAACCAGAGTCGGGCCGGCACGCGCCAAGGACGGAGAACCGGATCGAACAGGCAGCAGAGATCCGTTCGGGAAACATACCACCTTCCGTCCTTCTCCAGCAGCGGAAACGAAAGCGCGTGGCGGACGCCGTCGATAAGGACATACGGGCTTCCGTGCTTCCCGTCGACTGTGCCGACCTCACCGGAGAGATGGATCTCCCCGGCGACGGGTTCCGCGAGCGACATCCCATAGAAGCGGCAGAAATCCTCGATCGGCACGTATTCCCGCGCTCCGATCGGGATGAGATGCCATGCCGAATCGCCTCGCGCCCTCGCGGTCGCGACGGGGAGAAAGGCGACCCCCGCCAAAAACAAGGCCAGGGCTAGGCTTCGCATGGAAAGTTGTCGATCAAGCGCACTTTATCGATCCAGACCGCACCGCACAAGCGGCCATCCGCTTTCTCGACGTAGTCGACGCGAAAGCCCGGCTGGCGGCTCAGCTCCGCGATCGCCCAAGCGCAGCCGTCCGGGCGGCGGGCGGCGGCGGCTAGAATGCGAGGAAAAGCCGCCGCCCTCTTCCGCTGCTCCGGCGAAAGATACCGGTTCCTCGAGCTCCAGGCCAGCCCGTCCCGATCCCGCTGGACTTCCACAGGCACGATCCGGACGGGGAAGGCGAGATCTCGAACCAGGCGGCGGATCACGGAAAGCTGCTGCGCGTCCTTCCACCCGAATACGGCCGCCCTCGCCTGCGTTAGGTTCAAGAGCTTGACAACCACCGTGGCCACTCCGCGAAAGTGACCCGGCCGGCTGCTTCCGCAGCGGCCGGCGGAGAGCGCTTCTTCCACGACGTAGGTCGAATGGTCCGCGGCATAAAGATTACGGGGGGCAAATAATAGATCCGCCCCCGCCGCTTCGCAGGCCCGCCGGTCCTCCTCCGGGGTCCGGGGATACGCGGCGAAGTCTTCTCCCTCTCCGAATTGCAGCGGATTGACGTAAACGCTAACGATCACCGGAGAACCCTCCAGCTTCGCTCTCTCGATCAAGGAGAGGTGTCCGGGGTGGAGCGCCCCCATTGTCGGCACGAGCACCGGCAAGGCACCTTCCCGGCACAGCCGAAGTGCAAACTCCTGCATTGCATCGGCGTCTTCGATAACCCGGATCGCCATTCCCGCCTCCGTCGCACCACGTTTTTCCTTGAGCCGGGGAGACCTCCGTTCCAAAAGAGGCCGGCCTCCCGCACCCATGGGCTCTTTCTTCTACGCTTTTCTGGCCCTCTTCGTTCTACTTGCGGTTCTCGATGGGCTCTCGGCCAAGAGCTTGGGGGAGGTTTCGCTCGGCCGCGCTCTCCTCCTAAGTCTCCTCTGGTTGCTCTTTTCGCTCGGCTGCGGCGGTTATCTTTGGATGGCGCAGGGCGCCGCTGCGGCCCTCGACTTCGCCGCGATCTACGGAATCGAATATATCCTAAGCATCGATAACCTCTTTGCCTTTTACGGGACCTTCCGTCTCTTCGGCATTCGCGGCGCGGCCCAGTCCCAACTGCTTACGCTGGGCGTCCTTCTCGCTCTCCTCCTGCGCGCCATCCTGATCTGGGGCGGCTTGAGCCTCCTTGGGAAACACAACGCGATCTTTCCCTTGTTCGGACTCCTGCTCTTGGCCGCGGCCATCCGCCTTTCCCGGAAGCCCGGGCCGAACGCCGTCGTCGTCGCCGGACGCGGCACCGGCGCCTTCCCTCCGTCGGAGGCGGCAAAGACGCCCGGATGGATCACGCGCCGCGACGGCCGGATCCGGCCGACCCCTCGACTGCTCGCCCTTTTATCCATCGAGCTGGCCGACCTTCTCTTCGCCTTGGATTCGGTTCCCGCGGCGTTCGCCATTTCTCTGGATCCCGCCGTAGTGTTTCCGGCCAACCTCTGCGCCGTGATCGGTCTCCGGTCTCTCTACCCCCTTGTCCAACAAGCAGCCGACCGGCTGGCCTGGCTGACCAGGGCTATCCCCTGGGTCCTGGCGCTGATGGGAGCGGAACTCTGCGCCAAGCCCTGGCTCTCGATCCCCACAATGCATACCCTGCTGCTCATCGCCGGCCTCTTCCTTGGCGCAGTCGTCCTGTCCCGAGCGCGGAAAAAAGGACCCCGCAACGCCTAAGAGAGGAAAGGGATTTATTTGGTCTCGCCGCCGAAGAACGGTTCGTCGGGCGGCTCCTGCTGCTTGCGTTGGGCCTCGCGCATCTTTTCCAAAAGCTCGCTCATGTCCTCGACTTCGTCCCACACCTCGCGCGCCACGAGGATCGGGCGCTTCGCCTGCAAAGCGAGCGTCAGGCAGTCGCTTGGGCGAGCGTCGATCTCGATCATCTTCTTGTGTACCTCGCTTTCCGCGTGCAGGAGAAGCCGCGCAAAATAGGTATTGTTTCGCAAGTCGTTGACGATGACTCGATCGATGGAGATCGAAAAGCCTTCGAAGATCAACCCGATCAGCTCGTGGGTCAGCGGGCGCTCGTTGCGCTCCCCCCGCAACGCCATCATGATCGCTCGGCCGACGTAGCTATCGACATTGATCACAAACACCTTTTCCTCGTTACCGAGGAAGACGGCGAATCCTTGCGGGCCGGTCGGGAGAATGCCCACGACCTCGACGGGGACGAGATCATTCATCACCTCTTTTCGTACCATAATCCCGTGGCTACGCAAGCAGCGCCGATCGGCTCCCTTAAGGGGAGAATTTCCGTCTCGCTGAGATTGCGGAGAAGGGAGAGGGGTTTTTATATAGGGTGACCGATGAGCGCCAAACCCCCCTGGAGCATCTCCCAAGCCCTGCAAACCTACCAGATACCGAGATGGGGCTCGGGGTACTTTTCCATCAACGAGGCCGGACACATGACCGTTCGCCCGCTGCAGGACAAGGGCCCGGAACTCGACCTGCTCGAAGTGGTGGCGATGGCCAGAGAGCGCAAGCTGCAGTTCCCGCTTTTGCTCCGTTTTCAAGATATTTTGCGCCATCGGGTCGAAAACCTCAACCGGGCGTTCCTCGACGCCATCGAGGAGGCGGGTTACCGCGAGCGCTTTCGCGCCGTCTTCCCGATCAAGGTCAACCAGCTCCAGGAGGTTGTGGAAGAGGTGCTCGACGCCGGCGCTCCGTACCATCACGGGCTGGAAGTCGGAAGCAAGCCCGAGCTCTTCGCCGCCCTAGCGCTCCATCGGGATCCGGAGGGCCTTATCATTTGCAACGGATTCAAGGACAGCCTTTTTATCGAAACCGCGCTCCTCGGGCGAAAGCTCAACAAGCTGATCTTTCTCGTCTTGGAAAAGCCCACGGAGCTCGACGTCGCAATCGAGGCCTCCCGAAGATTGGGAGTCGATCCGCTCCTCGGGGTGCGCATCCGGCTTTCCGCCAAGGGCCGGGGACGATGGGCTCTCTCCAGCGGGGAGAGCGCGAAGTTCGGCCTCTCCACCCCGGAGCTCCTCGAAGTCACCGACCGCTTGCGGCAGCACGGAATGGAGCGCTGCCTGCGGCTCGTTCACTTCCACATCGGCTCGCAAATTCCCGATATCATCACCATCAAGCGCGCCGTTCGCGAAGCGACCCGCTATTACGCCCGCCTACGCCAATTGGGATTCCCGGTCGCCTACCTCGATGTCGGCGGAGGCCTGGGGGTCGACTATGACGGGAGCCGCTCCACCGACTCGAGCATCAACTACACCCTGCAAGAGTACGCCCGCGATGTCGTCTACAACGTGGCCGAAATTTGCGACGAGGAGAAAGTCCCCCACCCGTGCCTGATCTCCGAAAGCGGGCGCGCGGTGGCCGCTCACCATTCGCTTCTAGTCGTAGACGCCTTCGGCTCCATTGAAAAGGAGCGGGCTTCGTCGGCCGCGATGGGAACCGAGCCGCACAAGCTCGTCCGGGAGCTCCTCGAGGTGAAGAAGCTGCTTGCGACTCGGAAAAATCGGCTCGAGCACTATCACGATGCCCTCCAAATCAAGGAGGACGCGCTTTCCATGTTCGACCTCGGCCTGCTCGATCTCCACACCAAAGCGCACGTGGAAACGCTCTACTGGGAAATCAGCAAGGAGGTCCTCTCTCTCTACGAGGGGGCGAAGCAGGTCCCGGAAGAAATTCGCAAGCTGGGGGCCTCGCTCTGCGACCAGTTCCTTTGCAACTTCTCTGTCTTCCAGTCTCTGATCGATTACTGGGCTCTGGGCCAGGTTTTTCCCATCGTGCCCATCCACGAACTCCACCGGCCGCCGACGCGTCGTGCAATCCTTGCCGACATCACTTGCGATTCCGACGGCAAGATCTCGACGTTCATCGACGGGGACGACTCCGTTCAGAGCACCATTCCGCTCCACGACTTCACCGGAAAGCCTTATCTTGTCGGCATTTTCCTCATCGGGGCCTACCAAGACATCATGGGCGACCTCCACAACCTCTTGGGCAGAGTGAACGAGGCCCACGTCTTCCTGGATGCCGACGAACCGCAAGGATTCTACATCGAAGAAACGATCCCGGCGCTCTCGATCGCGGAAGCGCTGGCGTCGGTCCAGTACGAGACTCACGCCCTCCAGCGCGCGTTCAAAGCACAGATCGATGCCGCCATCAAGGGCGACGTGCTCAAGCCGAACGAGGGGATGCGCATCCTGGAGTTTTACGAGGCCGGGCTCCGTCACCCGACCTACCTGGAATTTTCCTATCCCACCAGCTTCACCCCGACCTCGGCGCCGCCGTCGCTGGTGGCCGGCTGACCGGCTCAGGCCGAACCCCCGCCCACCGCCGCCACGTACTGCGCCCTCTCGAAGCTCTCCGGATCGGCACAGTTCTTCTGGCTCAGCAGGCCCCGCCACTGCTCGATCGATTCGTACCCGTGGCGCCGCATCCACTGGGCGATCTGTTCGAGCAATCGCCCGACCGAGGCCACACCGTGCTCCAGGAGCACGGAACAGAGCATCGCGGCTTGCGCTCCGGCCAGAATGACCTTGATCGCGTCGGCGGCCTCCATGATCCCGCCGGTAGCCGCCAGATCGATCCCCACGCGGCCGTAAAGGATGCCGATCCAAGTCAGCGGCACCCGGACATCTCGGGAAGAGCCCGGCAAGAGCCCGCTCCGGAGCGTCAACCGTTCCACGTCGATATCCGGTTGGTAGAAGCGATTGAAGAATACCGCCCCTTGGATTCCCGCCGCCTGGAGCCGCTTCGCCAGGTGGGCGATGTTGGTATAAAATGCGCTGAGCTTGACCGCCAGCGGAATTCGAATCTGGGCGCGGACCAGCCGCACGATGTCGAGCAGTTCCATCTCGATCTCCGCCCCGGCTTTGTCCGGATCGGTCGGCACCGAATAGATATTGAGCTCCAGGGCGTCGGCTCCCGCTTCCTCAAGCATCTTGGCATAACGGGTCCACCAGCCCGAGCTCGCTCCGTTCAGGCTGGCGATGACGGGAATCCCTACCGAGGACTTGAGCGCCCGAATGTGATCGAGATAGGCTCGGGCGCTGAACCGGAACTCTTCGAGCTTGGAGAACCCCTCCAAGGTCCCGCCGTAATCCTGCTGCGCGTGCTCCGCCATCTCCTCCCTGAGAATCTGTTCCTCGAAAAGGGAGGGGAGCACCACTGCTCCGATCCCCGCCGCCTCCATCTCCCGGATCCTCGCGAGCGATCCGGTCAGCGGTGAAGAGGAGGCGATCAGCGGAGAGCGTAGAGATAAGCCAAGGTACCGCGTTTCCAAGTTCGGCATGGATTCTCCTTTTTCCTTTCATTCCTTTTCGCTATCCCAGGACGGGCGGGATCGAAACTCCTCCGGAAAGCTTTTCCTTTCCCAAGAGGCGCTGACAAGGAGCGGCGGCAAGCCCTACTCGCCCACGGCCTTCGGCGTGTCCGCTTCGACGGTCCCCTCGGTCTTGTTGTCTTCCTGAAGAACCTCCAAGAAGCGCTTGACGGCCGGGGAGAGGATTCTGCCCGACTTGTAGAGCAAGGCGATCGGCCGGTAGTGAGGTTCTCCCGCAATTTCCACCGCCGAGAGCGATCCGTTGAGCACTTCTTGCGCCACAGTTGCGGCAGGCACGATGGAAACTCCGATGTTGATCTCGACGGCCCGCTTCACCGTTTCGATGTTGTCGAACTCCATCACCGGCCGGATTTCCAGGTTGCGATCCCGGAAGAGCTGATCAATCCCCTTCCGCGTCGGCATGTCCGAGGTAAAGCCGACGAAACCGTGCCGGGCGATCTCTTCCAGTTCCACTTCCTTCCGCTTGGCCAGCGGATGCTGCGGATGGCAGAGGAAAATGAGCCGATCCGTTCGGAACGGGATGGCCTTCATCCCCTTGCGGACAACAGGAAACGCAACGATTCCCACATCGCAAGATCCATCGGCGACATCTTCATATACCTGTCGCGAATGACGGTACTCCACGCGCACGTTTACCTTCGGATACTCGCGGAGGAACTTTTTCAGATAGGAAGGCAGCTCGTAGAGCCCGACGCTGTAAATCGTCGAAACCCGAATCGTGCCGGCGATCGTGTTCCTTACCTCCGCAATCCGATTCTGGAGGGTCTGGTAGAGGGCGACGATCTCCTTGGCCGTCTGGTACACGAGCTCCCCTTCCGGAGTCAGGCCGATGCGCCGACCGGCACCCCGTTCCAGCAGCGGAAGCCGAAAACGCTCTTCGAGCCCCCGAATTTGCTGGCTGACGGCCGATTGGGAGATGGAATTGCACTGCGCGGCTTTGCTGAAGCTCCGCGAATCGACAAGATCACGAAAGACCTTTAAGGTCTCCAGTTGCATCGATTCACCTTTAAACAAAACTAATAAATTGTCAATTTCATGAACTACGCCCAAGCAACGACATTGTCGGACCGGCTGGCCGAGCTCCGGCAACGCATCGAGGTCGCCGCAGCCAAGTCCGGGCGTCCTCCGGAGGCGATCCGTCTTGTTGCCGCCACAAAATCGCAGCCTCCGGAAGTCTTGGCCGAGCTGTTTTCTCTGGGAGTCGAAGACATCGGCGAAAATCGGGTCCAGGAAGCGGCCGCAAAGCGCGAGATTTTGGGATCGAAGGGGACATGGCATTTTATCGGGCATCTCCAGACGAACAAGGCGAAGCGAGCCGCTCACCTCTTCGACTGGGTGCAGTCGGTCGATTCTCCGGAGCTGGCGCACGCTCTCTCCCAGGGAGCCGAGGCCCTGGGGCGGAGGATTTCGGTGTTGATCCAGGTGAATATTTCCGGGGAAACGACCAAGTTCGGAATCCCTCCCGAGGAGACCGAATCGCTCACCTACGAGGTCAATTCCCTCCCCGGACTGGAGCTGCATGGCTTCTTCACTATCGCGCCCTTTGCGGAGGACCCGGAAAGGGTTCGGCCCGTCTTCGCGGGCATGCGGACGCTACGAGATCGAATCCAGGCCCAAACGGGATTCGCCCTTCCCGTTCTCTCGATGGGCATGAGCCACGACTTTCCGATCGCGATCGAGGAGGGAAGCACGATGGTCCGCATCGGCACGGCCCTGCTCGGCCCGCGGCGGTCGCGCATCCACCGATGATCCTTCGACCGAAGGCTCTTCCCGCTCTCTTCCTCTCTCTGGCCTGGACCGCCAACGGCTTAGCCGCGGCGGAGGGCTTTCGGATGGATTTTCTCTGGAAAACCGATCGGAAGGAGGAACGCCTCTCGCTGCTGCGGCGTGGGCCCTATATCCGCATCGATCAGCCCGCCGCCCTCTTTTCCTTGATTTACAACACCGAGCTCCAATCCTTTTTGGGTCTCGAGCACTTGGATGCCCACTTCTGGTCCTTTGACTGGCCGACCATTCATGCCAATGCGGAAAAGAACCGGGAGAACGGATGGCGCCTCCGCTCCGATCCCTTTCCCGAAGATCCAACCTTGATCCCGTTCACTCCGTCGACATCGTCACCGCCTCCTCGAGCCCCCGTCTTTCACGACTTGGCCCGCTTCACCTGGGTCCGAGATCCGGGACCAGAAGGTCGCTGGACGGGGCGTGCGAAAGAAGCGGAGGAGGCGGTGGTTATCACCTTTCCCATGAATGGAGACTGTCGGGCCCTCTGGCTCTCCACCGTCCAAGAGTTGAAGGTGCTTTCCCAGATTTTCCATTTTCTCCTGGGGCGGGAAGCGTGGCCGGAATCCGCTTTGGCGGTCTGGCTTTCGTTTCCGGAGGATAGCGGCATGCCCCGGGACATTTCCTGGCGGAAGACAGGAGGGGAAGCGGGGAGTCTGCGACTGATCGCCGAACAGTGGACCGACCCGCCTTCCAGTCTCTTCACGGCTCCCAAGGACTACCAGCGCGAAGACCTCGAAGAAATCGAAGGATTTCTCCCCCAATAACCCGCATTTCTCTCCCCGAGAGCGACACGATTTTGTATATTCCGCTGGTCGCCGGTCCGGAAGAAATGGTCCTTACCCGAAGAAGCAAATACGCCTTACGCGCCCTCGTCTACTTGGCGCGTTCCCGGGGGAAAGGCAGCATCCTCATCGGAGAGATCGCGGAGAAGGAACGAATCCCCAAAAAGTTTTTGGAAGCGATCCTGCTCGAACTCAAAAACAAGGGCATTCTGGAGAGCCGCCGAGGCAAAGGGGGAGGCTATCAGCTCGCCGACGTCCCGGATGCGATCCTCGTCGGCCAGATTATCCGGCTGATGGACGGGCCGATCGCACCTGTCCGCTGCGTGAGCGGGAGCGCCTACGCGGCGTGCGAGGACTGTCCGGACGAGGAGACCTGCACGATTCGGGTCGTCATGAAGGAAGTCCGGGAAAAGATCTGCGAGGTGGTGGATCGGACCACCCTTTCCGACTTGGTCCGGAAAGACGAGGAGCTGAGGCTGGCGACTCGTCGCGCGATCAGCTTCGACATCTGAGTTGGCCATCTACCTCCGCACGCTTGTGCGGAACGCCGGCCTTCAGACGCCGAAGATCTTCGGCATCAGGAGACGCAAGAGCAGGATAGTAGAGCATCCGGCGAAAAAGCCGATCGCCAAGAGCAAGCCCACGGCCCAGAGGCGCAGGCTGGTCAGACGCTTCTGCAGCATCCGGCTCTGCTCGGTGATTTGGGACACGAGTCCGGCCAGCTGCGCGCTCTCTCGCCCTACCTTCTCTTGCCACATCCGAGACGAGGAACCCAAGAGCTCTTGCAGCTGAAGGATGTTCTGCTGCATCAGCTCGCTCATTTGCGACAGAAGCGCGGAAAGCCGCGAGGTCTCCGCCGCCAGCTGCCCTTGCCATTGCTGCGATGAAGAACCCAAGAGCTCCTGCAATTGCGTCGTATAATGGTCCATGTACCCCAACAACCGCTGCCAGTCCTCTTGAAAGGGGACTGTGCCGGCTGCATGGTTGGCGGCGCTTTCCAGCAGCTCCTGCACCGCCTTAGGCACGCGCTCCAGGTATGCGGCGTTAGCCTCGAGAAGAAGCAGAAGACCGCTGAGGCTGTCGAAGGAATGGGCGGCTTCCGAGCGGCTGCGGTACCATTCCCAGGCCGCTTGCTGCTTTTCCGGCGGGAGATGGGCGATCGCAGCCTTCCAGTACCGCTGCGGATCTTCGCGTTCCTCCACCTCCGGGACGTTCATAAAAGGTTTTGAAGATTCACCTTCCCTCCCCGTCGAATCCTCGGGGGCTCCCGCTCGGCATCCGCCGCCGTCATAGCGGCGCGAGCGATCTTTTCCGCTTCCTCTCCCGCCAAAAGAAGAGCGGCCGCCCGTTCGTACCGCCCGAAGAGGAGCCGAAGCCAATCTTCCAGAATGATCCGGTGAATCAGATCGAGCTTCACCTCCGGATCGACGAGCGCCTGCACCGGCGAGATCCCCCGCTGCAATCCGATTTCCAGAGCGGCAAGAGCGTCTCGGGTATCGGAGAGCAGCGCCGGCACCTCCAGGGTCGTAGCCCCAAGGGAGAGCAGCTCCTTCTCCAGCTCGCTGCCCTCGTACATGCGAATGCGCGGGATACGAGCCCGGTTCCGGACGACGACATAGTCCGCCTGATTCCCTACGCGTTCGACCACCTCCGCGATCTCGTCCATGACAGACAGATCGTCCATGGGGTAGAAAAGGATGGTAACGCGGGTGTCCGGCTCCTTGCCCGCGTACTGGAAAAAGCGCACGGCCTCCAAGGAGCGGAGCAGAATGCGCGAAAGGTGCGCGCGCGGATCGATCAGGGTAAGGGACGACTCCGGAACGGTGCGGAAAAGGCGGATCAGATCGGTCTCCGGTTCCTCGGAAAGCTCGACCACCTGAACACCCGGAACAGCCTTGGATAAGGTGCGATTGTCCGAATCGAGGTCGAACGCCCGCCAGGAGAGGCCTCGCGCCGACATCCAGCCCAGACGGGCGATTGCCTCCGTCGATTTACCCACGTTGCCCTTGCTTTGAATCGGGACGGTCACTCGATGCTTGATCATGGATGGACAGGTTCCCCCGGAAAAAACGGATCGCAGGTCCGAGCAGATCCGTATCGCTCCCTCGGCAAAATCATTGTTCTCCCAGAAATGAGAGAACCTGATCGTGGAATGACCAGCAGTAGCCGTCAATCGGATTTTCTCCGCGCCGTTCGGATTGGTGACAGGGGCTCGCCCCATTGCTCGACATTCCGGTTTCGTAGGACGAACCTACCGGATGACCTCGGGAAGCAGGCCGACGGAAATGCTTTCCCCTTCTTGCGAACGGTGTCGGCTTCCCAATGCCGCGGTCGCCCACGCCACGGCGGGGCGGTCTTCGGGGCCGAGGGCGATGTGCGGGAATGGCCGGCTGGTTCCCTCCCCGAACTGGTGTCTCCACTGGAGACGGCCGACGGAGTCGAGCCTAGCCACATAGACTCTGCCCGCCTGCGCCAACGGGTCGGCCGAAACAAGCGGCCCCTTGGCTTCCCCCAACAGCCAGAGGCTTCCATCGGCTCCATACCGGAGCGCCATCGGTCCGATGGAGAGATTGTTTTCGATTTCCCGACACCAGCGGAGGGAGGCGGGCTCCCCGCCGTATTCGGCGACGAAAAGCCGCAGCCCGCTCGGCCGCAGCGAACGATCGCCCGGACAAGCCCCCCATACGCTGCTGCCCGCGATCGCGACCGCGCCGCGCTCGGAGCCGGCCACGGCAAACGCGAGGTTGTTCCACATCCGGCCGAAGAGGCGGGACCAGAGCCGCCGCCCGGAGTCATCCCACCGATCCACGAAGATCTTCACCTGCGGGACTTCTCCCGCTGCCGACGAAAGCCACCCATAGTCGAGCCTCTCCCTGGGCGAGCCCGGGGGACGGGTCAGCGGATCACTCGACATTCCGGCAAAATAGCCGACCACGGCGATCCCGCCCGCCGGCAAGGCGGCGATCGCTACCGGATGCTGGATCCCCAGAGGGGCAGTCGCCAGCCAGCTCGCTCCCGCCTGTTTACATTCCGGAACGGCCGCAAGGGAATAGCTCTGCTGGAGGAGACCTTTTTTGGAATAGTGAAAGATCCGTGTCTCCCCTTCGGATATTTCCGGTCGATCGAAGCTCCCCTTGCCCGAGGGAGGCTGGCGCACGGCGACATAGAGTCCTCCCTTCCCATCGGGCGTGACCGCCTCGTTCGGATCGGCCGGATCGGCGGCCACCTGCCGTCCCCAAAGCAATTCTCCTGCCTCCGAAAACCGCCAGATCCGCAGAGCGCCGCCCGACCGACCGGCTACCACCACCTCTCCGGCGGGCTCGGGGACAAGGTGAAACCGGATGTCGAACGGAACGGAGTCCAGGATCGTCCTCGTCCAAAGTAGGCGCCCTCCGGGCGCCCAGCGGCTCAGCTCGACGGGCATCGTCCGCCGCTCCGCGGGCAATGCCGATGCCAGCAGCCAGAGACCGCCGTCCGCGCGCGGCAAGGCATCGTAGGCTCGCTGGATCTTTCCGGGCCGGATCCCCCAGATGCGCACATCCCCCGACCCGCCGGCAAGCGCGGCCGGCGCCTTTCCGGCGAGGAGAACGACACCGAGAGCTACAGGAAGGAGCCGGCGGAAAGAGGCAGGTAGGGACAGGCAGCGGCTCATGACCGGGGTTCTTGGGTTGCCAGGGAAAGCAGATAGCGGATCAGGAGCCGCACACCGCAACCCGTCACCCCTTTCTCCAAGTAGGGAAGCTCGCGGTTGACCCAAGCCGGTCCCGCAATGTCCAGGTGAACCCAAGGGATCTTCCCCACCCAATGCTGGAGGAAAGCGGCTCCGACCGATGCACCCCCCTCTCGAGCGCCCGAGACGTTCTTCACCAGCGCCACATCGCTCCGAATGGCCTCCCCGAACTCTTCCCCCAAGGGCAGAGGCCAGACCGGATCCCCCGCCTCCTCCCCGAGCTGCCACAGCCGGTCCCGAAGGAGCGGGTCCGGAGAGAACACTCCGGCACGATTCCGGCCCAAGGCCACGATGCAGGCACCCGTCAAGGTAGCAAGGTCGAAGAGCACCCGCGGCGCGAAGCGCTCCACGGCATAACCGATCGCGTCGGCGAGAAGGATCCGTCCTTCGGCATCGGTGTTGAGCACCTCGATCGTCTTCCCCCCGAAGCTGCGGATCACGTCTCCAGGACGATAGGCACGGGCGCTTGGCATGTTCTCGGCGCTGGCGACGACGCCGACCAGCGGGACGGGCAAACGCAGCCGGCTCGCCGCGAGCAGGATCCCGAGGACCGCACAGCCTCCCATCTTGTCGAACTTCATCTCGTCCATGTGCTCGCCGGGCTTGATCGAGATTCCCCCGGAATCGAAGGTGACAGCCTTGCCTACGACGACGACCGGCGGGGCGTCCGTCGGCCGATGTTCCAAAACGATCAACCGGGGCGGGTTATCCGATCCCTTCCCCACGGCGAGAATGCCCCCGAAGCCGCCCTCTTCCAGTTCCTTCGGACCCAGGATGGTGCAAGAGAGCCGCCATTCGGCGGCGAGCTCCCGCGCCTTTTCGGCGAGCACCGCCGGGGTCACGACGTTGGCGGGTTGATTGCCGATCTGTCGAACGTAGTTGACGGCCTCGGCCAGGATGACGGAACGCTCGACCTCGGCGCGGACCTTTCCGGAATCGGCCTTGCCCACAGCCGCCGTGAGCGTTCGCAGCATCGTCTTGCTTCGGGACTCGGGCATCCGAAAATCCTCGAACCGATAGGAAGCGAGCAGGGCCCCTTCGACGGCAACGCCGGCCCATTCCGGATAGGCGGTGCAATCGAGGTGGATCTCCTCTCCTCCCAGCTTGCGCAGGAGCTTGACTCCGGTCCCCGCCGCCTTCCGGAGAAGATCGGCCGTAACGGGACCGTCTCCCAAACCGACGTAGACGGTGCGTCCTTGCGCTTCCCGCCAGAGCAAAGTGGCCAGCTTCGCGCCGTCGAACTCTTCCGGCGGCACTCCCGGCATGGAAAACTCCCCCTTGCGCACAAAGACGACGCGATCGCCCTGCTGCGGCAACTCCTCCACCGTCAAGACCGCACCCATCGGACCTCCAGAATTCCGCCTCCCGCGACCATCGAAGCGTCCTCAGCCGCCGGAAACAGGAAGAATCGCCGTGACGTCGACGCCGCGCAACTCATAAAGGCGCCGGATCGTTTCCTCGATCAGGTTGTTCGGACAAGAGGCGCCAGCGGTGATTCCGATCTCGACATCGCCCTCGGGAAGCCAGGGCTCGGTGAGCACCTCGCATCCCTTGTGCAAATCCCAATGGAGGATCCGGCGGGTGGAGATGATCTTTTCGGCGTTTTTGAGGAAATAGGTCGGCAGGCGGCTTTCTCCCATTTCCGCCAAATGGCTGGTATTGCTGCTGTTGTAGCCCCCGACGACGATCAAAAGATCGAGTTTCTGGTGATCGAGCATCTCGCGCAGCGCGTCTTGCCGTTCTTGCGTTGCGCCGCAAATGGTATCGAAGTAGCGGAAGTGCTCCGAAAGCTTCTCCGGTCCGTAGCGGTCGATGATGGCTTGACGGATCCGCCGCTGCACCTCCTCGGTTTCGCCCCGCATCATCGTGGTCTGATTGGCGACACCGACGAACTGCAAATGGATATCCGGGTCGAACGACGGCGAGATGGCCCCTTGAAACCTCCGGAGGAACTCCTCCTTGTTTCCACCTTTGCGGATGTACTCGCAGACAAGATCGGTCTCGGCCAAGTCGTAGACCACCAGGTAGTGGCCGCTGCCGTCTTCCCCGACGGCGCGGGAAGCGGTGGCCTTGGTCTCCTCATGCCACGCCTTTCCGTGAATGATCGAGGTCACACCCTCCCTCCGATACTGCCGGACCCGCTTCCAGACCGTCATCACGTCTCCGCAGGTCGTATCGACGATCCGGCACCCGATCTGGGCGATGCGCGCCATCGTTTTGACCTGGGCCCCGAAAGCAGGGACGATCACGACATCCGAAGCATTGAGATCATCGAGATCCGACTCGCCTCCGTGTTCCTGCAGGCGCTGAATGCCCATGGCTGTCAACTGATCGTTCACCTCGGGGTTATGGATGATTTCGCCCAGGAGAAAGATGCGTCGATCGGGGAACACCTTGGTAGTGGCATAGGCCAAGTCGATTGCCCGCTCGACCCCGTAGCAGAATCCGAACGCCTTGGCCAGGCGCACCGTCAGGCCCGCTGCGGCAAGGCATCCTCCCGTAGCCTGCAGATGCTCGACCAGTGGACTCCGATAGTGTTTCTCCACCTCCGCTTGCACGACGCTCATGACTTCCGGGGTTCGCAAATTTACCTTTGCCGGTGAGGAGGCTATACTCATAGCGGAACTGATCTTGCGCACGGAACCGATCGGCGTCAAAAGGCTTTTTCCGGAGATGGACCCGGGCAGGGAGGGGATACCGCAGCTTACGTTGCCGGGGAGTCGGACACGAGAGAAAGGTTTCCCCTTGCTTTTTGCGCAAAACCTCCTCCTCTCTCTTCCGCCGCATCCCCCGCTGCGCGTCCCGACGCTCCTTGTCCCTTGCGCGGGCTTCGTCGGCATTTTCGCTGACGAGCGAGAAACCCCGCCGGCTTTGGAGCAGGCTCTGTTAGACACCCTTGCGGGAATCCGCCGTCCGGAGGCCGGTTGCGTTTTCTATCTCGGACAAAATCTCGCGCAAGCTCCTGCGGGATGGGCGCGCGCGCATGGGCTCTCCCTGCTCGGCGCAGGGGCGGGCTACGAGGACACGATTTCGGTCGAAGCGAACCTGCGGCGATCCGGCGGTTCTGTTCTTCCCGCCTGGCTCTTCCGCTTCTTGCCGCTGGAAGAGCGGCTTTCCAGCCCTGCCAAAGACCTTCCCCTGGTCGAACGGCGTTGGCTTTCCCTCGCCTGCGCCCTGGCGGCACGCCCGCGCCTTCTGCTTCTCCATCGCCCGCTCGAAGGATTGCCGCCGTTGCCGGAGCAGGCGCTGCTCGAGCGGCTGGTGAGGATCAATTTGGAGGAAGGCATCGCCTTCTGCTTCACCGCCGCATCCGGCTCTCTGGCCCAAGCAGCAGCCGCCTCCTTGTACCGAATCGGCTCCGGCCTGCTGCTTGCGGCCTAGCCGCCGCCTTCATGGCGCGGGTTTCTCCCCGGCCGGAGGCGTCTCCGGCTGCGGCAACGCCGGCTCGGAAGAAGGCTCGGGAGTCTGGCTGGGAGGTACCGCCCTCTCGGCCGGCTGGGAAGCGCTCCTCGCAGGACGCGCCTTACTCTCCGGCTCCGGCGGAGGCCCTTGATAAAACTCCTTATGACGGATCTGACCGCCCGCATGGCTGGTCCAAAGCCCGAGAAAGAGCGAAGCCAGACAGGCGAGCACAGTGGCGGAGGCCAGGAAGCTCAAGCCCTTGGGGAAGAGAACGGAAGTGACTAAGGTCAGGGCGGCGATCGCCGCAGTCCCGTAAAGCATCCACACCGTTCTCTCACCCCGCTCTTCATGAACCTTCAACCAGGCCTTCTGCTTCTCCGTGACCATGGTCTCCACCCGGTCGAAACCCTCCTCGCCGTAGTGCTGCACGAGCCAGCCGGAGGCCGAGGTGAGGATCACGAACCCGAGGGCGACGATCTGGGTAGCCCGGCTCTTCAATGCGAGACCGGCAAGATAGAAAGCTAATGAGGTTGCCAGTCCGTAGATCGGTATCGGATGGAGAAGGACATGGACATACTCCGGCTGCTTAAGCGTATCCAAAACATCGCGGAATTCATTCACATCGCGTGCCGAACCGATAGAGGCACTTCCCGCGCAAGCAAAGGACTCCGGACGCCTTGCGTGCCCCCTCCGGCGGCCGATCTGCGGCGCCAGAAGGCAACATCTCTCTTTCGCCCGGAATGTCGACCAGCAGGGAACGATATCCGTTCCCAACCTGTCTCCGCCGCTACTTTTCGAACTCGGCCTCCTCGATCAGGTTGTACCCTTCCGCGCTCACCAGCTTCCCTTTGACCGTCACCGTCGCCGTTTTCGGAATCTCGGACGTCTTCAGCGGCTTATGATCGCCGAGCAGCATGTAGAGCTTGCCGTCTTCTCCCTTGAGACCTACTGGCAAGCCCAGATTGATGCACTTCCGGGCGCAACTCGAATGCTTGTCTCCCGCGGCACCGTGATCGAGGTAGCAGTAGAGATCGACGAGCTCGCCCTTGACCGTGACCTCCTGCTTTTCGGCCGCGCGGAGCCCCGTGATCCCCGCGCAGAGCAGCAGCATTCCGCACAAGATGCTTTTTCCCATTCGCATAGTTCTCTCCCTCCCGTTTTGTGGGGCATGCTATAGAAGCGCCGCCGAACGCCACAAGCCAAATCGTCCGTCCTGCATACCCGGGCCCGGGAGATGCGCCGCCGTCGGTCAGGGCGGGGTTTCCGCCGGCGACACAATCTCCCAGAGAGGCCCTTTCCGCCCCTCGACCACGATCTTCGCTCGCCGGCCGAGGTGGTTCCGGATCAGCAAAACCATGCTGGCGCAGAAGAAGACGAACACCAACAGGTCGACCACGCGCAGCAGACCTCTTCCCACCTTGCGCCCGAATGCGCTCATAATTCCATCGGCCGCTTGCTTTGGGCTTCCGGCCGTGCGGCCGGAAAAAACAAGAGAAGCTTGCGCCTACGGCGTCGCCTATGCAACAGAAAGCCGATGGCCGATTCGCTGCGCCGCCTCGCCGCCCTCTTCCGGGAAAATGAGAGCTTCCTCATCTTTTCGCATATCCGCCCCGACGGAGACGCGCTCGGAAGCTCGATCGGCTTGGCCTCCATCTTGAAGGAGATGGGAAAGAAGGCGCGCGTGCTCAACGAGGAGGGGGCAAACGAAACGTATGCCTACCTTTCCGCCACGATCGCCGTCGAAAAGACTCCGGTCGACCCTCCGCCCGACTCCCCGAAGGTGATCGCCGTCGACTGCTCGACTCGGGAGCGGCTCGGAGAGACCTTCCTGCGATGGGGTGTCCCCGTGGACGCGAATATCGACCACCATCCCGACAACCCGGGATATGCGGCGATCAACTGCATCGATCCCGGCGCGCTCGCCACCGCGGAGCTCCTCGCCCGCGCGGCTCTGGACCTGGGCCTTCCGCTCGGCGCGGAAGCGGCCTCCGCGTTTTACGTCGGCATCCTGACCGATACCAGCTCCTTCTGCTTCCGGCCGATTCGGCCGGAAACTTTCGAGCTTGCCGCGACATTGATCCGGGCGGGAGCGGACCCCGAAACGCTTTCGTGGCGCACCTTCCGGAACTTCTCCATCCACCGCTTCTCGCTGCTCCGCGAGGTCTTGAATCGGACGCGCTTCGCCGCGGACAATCGGATCGCCTTTTACCGGCTCACGGCCGACCTCTATGCCAAAACGGGAACAAGTTCGCTCGAGGTCGAGAACTTCCTGAGCTATCTTCAACTCGTGCAGACGGTGCAGGTAGCCTTCATGGTCGAGGAGAACGGTCCCCGGCTCACGCGCATCAGTCTCCGATCGTCTCCTTCGATCGACATCCGCCCGGTCGCCGCCCGCTTCGGCGGCGGAGGCCACCGGTGCGCTGCCGGCGCGCGCGTCCCGCTCCCCGCAGAAGAAGTCGAACGGCAGCTTCTTGAGGCGATCGTTCCCCGCCTGCAGCCCGGCTCCTGAGCCGGGGGCGCGCGATCTATGGCTTCTACTACATGGACATCGACGGCGTTCTTCTTTTAGACAAGCCCAAGGGATGCACGTCCCATGACATGGTCGATTTCCTCCGGCGTCGCTTCGGGCTGCGGAAGGTCGGCCACTGCGGCACCCTCGATCCTCTGGCAACCGGGTTGCTCGTCCTGGTTCTCGGCAAGGCGACGCGCATTCAGGACCTGCTAATGGCCGAAGACAAGACGTATCGCGGGACGATGCGCCTCGGCCAAATCACCGACACCCAAGATGCCGACGGCCGGATCCTCGAAGAGCGTCCGGTCCCCTCGTACTCCCTCGATCAGCTGGAGGCGGTCTTCGCCAAGTTCTCCGGAGAATTTCTCCAGGTGCCTCCCATGGTCTCCGCGATCAAGCATCATGGGAAGCCTCTCTATAAGCTGGCGCGAGAAGGCAAGGTTATCGAACGGCCGCCGCGCGCCGTCGAGGTCTACTCCTATCGCATCCTCGAATGGAAGCCCCCGATGCTCGGCTTCGAGATCTCTTGCCGCAAGGGCTTCTACGTGAGGACCTATTGTCACGACATCGGTCTGGCCCTCGGATGCGGAGCCCATCTGGCCGAGCTACGCCGCCTGCAGTCCGGAAACTTCTCGGTCGAGCGAGCGCTTTCTTTCGCGTCGCTGCAGCAAATGCATCGAGCGGAGGAGCTCCTGCCTCATGTGTTGTCCCTACCCGAAGTTTCGCGCATTCGACGGCAGTAGAGGGAGGAGCAAGCCGGCGGACAGGGATGCCATGGAGGAAGCGAATCAAGAGATTCTGCTCGGATCGCTCTTCGAAACCGGGCCCCGACCCGGGATCCGTCACATCACGATCGGCTCCTTCGACGGCGTCCACCGGGGTCACCAAGAGGTCCTTAGCCGGCTCCTCGCCCTCCCTCCGGGCCCGAAAGCCTGTGGAGTGGTCACCTTCGAACCCCATCCGCTGACGGTGATCTGCCCCGAACGGTCTCCTCCTCGGCTCACGACCCCTGCGCAAAAAGTCCGCCTGCTCGCCGCCTCCGGTGCGGCCTTGGTGTTCGTAGTCCGCTTCGACCGGAAGCTCTCCGAACTGTCACCCGAGGCGTTTTTCGAATGGGTGGTGCGGATCTTTCCCCACCTGCAGACCGTGGTCGTCGGGCAGGATTTCCGCTTCGGCCGCGACGCAGCAGGAGACGTGGGACGCCTGCGGGAGATCGGCACGAGGATGGATTTTGCGGTGAGAATCGTTCCTCCCCTGCTCGACAACGGGAGCCGAGTGGCGAGCAGCCGGATCCGCCAGGCGATCCGGGAGAGAAGATTCGACGATGCCGAGCGTTGGCTGGGACGCAGCTACGCGGTGGTCGGCCAGGTGGCTCCGGGAGAGGGCATCGGTCGCCGGATCGGAACCCCCACCGCTAATCTCACGGATATCGCCCAGCTCCTCCCGCCCGAGGGGGTCTACGCCTGCCGGGCCCGGATCCCCGAGGAGTTCCCCGCGGTAGCCAACTACGGCCGGCGCCCCACACTCGGCAGCGGATCATCTCCTCGGCTCGAGGTCCATCTGCTTGGCTTCGCCGGAGATCTCGACCGCAGGGAAATCGAAGTCTCCCATTGGCACTTCTTAAGAGAGGAAAAACGTTTTGCGTCTCTCGAGGAGCTTCGTGCGCAGATCGCGGCTGACGTGGTGGAAGCCCGCAACCATTTCGCGCTAGCCCGCTGACCGGCGAAAGGAACCCGTGTCTTCCTCACTCCTAGTCCTCCGAGCTTCCCGGACGATCCTTACGCTTCTGGTGGGAGCCTACTTCCTCTTAGCCGGGATCGACAACATGCTCGACCCCTCGGCCAACTGGCCCTATCTCGTCCATGTCCTTTCCATGGACAGCGTTCCGGCCGACTCTCCGTTGCGCTGGCGCGCGTTGCGACTGCCCGCTGCGTGGCGGCTTCTCTTCGGCGGGCTGATCGCCTGGGAACTTGCCACCGCTTTTCTCTGCTTCCTCGGGAGCTTCCGGCTGCTCCGCGCATGGTTCGGCACCCGGCAGGAGTTTGCGCGGGCGAAAAGTTGGGCGGTCGCGGGCCTCACCTGCGGCCTGGTGCAGTGGCTTTTCTTCTTTCTGATCCTGGCCGGGGAATGGTTCCAGCTCTGGCGAGGATCGCTTTCCGCAGCGCTCTCCGTCGCAGCCCGGATGTTCGCCGTCACCGCCCTCTCCTTGATCTACTTAACCCAAGAAGAGGAAGGACTCGAGACTACGGATGGATCGCCGCCGAAAAGCGACGGCTGAATCGGTCGGCCAGGGGATGACGCCATCCCAGGATCAGGAAGAGGTCGCGGTAGATCCGCGCCAATTCTCCCTCGCGGAAGTTCCTCTCCTCTTCCAGGATACCGAGCCAGGTCTCCATGGCTTCCGCCAACCGCCCCCCGCGGAGGGCCTCCAGACCCTCGTAGTACCGAGACAGACGCCCGCCCGCCCCCTCCGCCGGCGGAGCCGGGGAGAGGAACGCTCCCGCCAGCTCGCGAATCGCTTCCACGACGGAGGGATCCCGCGCAGCCTCCTCCGGGCCGAGAACCTCCAAGGCGCCCTTCGGATCGGAACAGACCGCAGCCCGCGCATAGAGGAGGGAGGCCTCGGGGTCCGTGACCCCCGCCGCCCGCTCCTGCGCGAGCAGTTCCGCCGCCTGTCGGCAGTCTCCCTCGCCGAAGGCGGCCACCGCCCTCCGGTAGCGAGCCGAGCGCGGGACCGGGATCGCTTTTTCCAGCCAGCGCTCGATCTCTCCTTCCGGAAGCGCGCCGACAAACCCGTCGACCGGCTCCCCTCCGATGAAAAGGCGGACATCCGGGATGCTGTAGACCTCGTACTGGCGGGCGATCTCCGGCGCTTCCTCGGTGTTGACCTTCACGAGCTCCCAGCGCCCCCGAGCCCGCGCTGCCAGCCGCTCGAGCACCGGCCCAAGAATTCGGCAGGGGCCGCACCAAGGCGCCCAGAAATTAACCAGCACCGGCACCGTGTGGCTCCTCTCCAAGACGTTTCGTGCAAAGCCGTTCCTAAAACCATAGACAACCATTCCCCTACCAGGGAAGATCGTCCAGGACGTCGGCCGAACAGTGTTGCCGACGGTTCGCGTGCCGGGGTTTCGCCGGCAAAGTCCGGGTAGCGCCCAATGCCCGCGCTTTCGGGAGCAGAGGCGCGGGAGGCAAGCGGTTGCCTCCCGACCGGGCATGCGCTGCATGCGCCGCTTTGAGTCTCTTCCGAACGTCCGCCCAGAACGACCATACATGCTTCGCCCGATTCCTCGCGGGTAGGGCGAAGGTGAGATGGCCGCCATTGCGGGTCGGCACGACGGCCTCCCGCACGGACGGGCGCTCGGATAGACCCAATCCTCTCCGGGCGATGGCGTAGGCCGCGCCCTGGTGAGAACCGATGCCGTGACGGCGCGCATGGTTGACCGCGCCAATCACGGAAGTGTAGGCCGGGTTGATCTCGACCACTTCAACACCAGCGCGAAAAGAGGCCGCCTTGAGCATCGCGATCGTCTTGGCGTAGGCGAAGGATGAGAGCGAGCGAGCCCGGACGCAATCGACCGCCTCCAGCTCGGCCCTCCGCTTGCGAAGATCCAATCGCTCGATCACGAGCGGCTTGCCCGATTCGGCGCAGGCCCGGGCGATCTGCCGGCACGCATCGCCGATCGCGGCTTTCGCTTGTTCCTCGCTCTTCCCATAGAGCAGATGCAATCCGATCCTGCGGATTTCCACGAGATTCCCGAAGCGATCCGTTTCGGCTACGGCCAGATGGTCCTCGTTCATGTCGATACCAATCGCCCCAGCCAGATGGCTCGTCCTCAATAAGACCGGTTGCGCCTCGACGCTTGCGAATACCCGCCACCCCTTCCGGTCCCGCACGAAGCGGTAGCTTACGGCGGATCCCTCCCGCTTCCGTGCCAGCATCCCTGTCTTAGTTGTCCCGGTAACGATCCGGCTGGCGGAAAGCGCCCGGAGGATCGCATCCTGGCCGTAGGCGAAGCGCACGCCCTCAAGCACCAGGTGTTTGCTCGTGCTTCCCAATCCGTCCGGCAGCCGCAACCGCAGCCGCAGGCTGCCGTCCGGAGCGACTGCGGCTTGGCAGGACTGGTTGCCCGATGTCTCGTCCTTCGATCCGAGCACGAAGCACTGGCTGCTCCGCTCCGCCTGCCAATCCTTCTTCCAATCGGCGTGGCTGGCGTATCCGTTCTCTTCCAGGGCAAACTGCTTGCGGAAGAGGCGTCGGGAACCGAAACAGAGCCGGACCCGGCCGGACTCCTGATCGGCCAGAAGCGCCTCGAGCTTCGCCCGCAGGACGGCAAGCCGCCGCTTTTTCTGGTGCACGACATTCGATCCCGGATGCTTCTTCTCCAGCCGGCCGACCGCCTCTTCCGCTTTCCGGATCCGCCATTTGGCTTCCTCGATCAACTCGGGCCGCCTTTCCCGGATCGAGGCGATCTTGCCTTCGAGCTCGACCCGAATGGCGTTGAACTGCCGGGCGGTGAGGCCGAACCGGCGCAGAAACGACCGCTTGAGCTCGTTTATGGAAACGCCCGCCCGCATCCTGGCGAAAAGAGTCCGCTGCGCCCGCCCGTAGAGCGCCGTATAGGCGTCAAGACACGAAGTCTGCTCATGCGTCAACCTCAACCGGGTCTGGTAGGTGAAAACAGGAAGCTTACTCATGGATCGCTTTGAGCGCCTTCTCGGCGCGGTCCTGGGCGGATCGCTTCCCGTAAAGCCTGGCACACATCGAAACGATGACCTCATGCAGGTCGCCCACGATGTCATCAGTCCTCTCGTTTCCAGTCGGCAACTGCTCGACCGGAACGGGCAAACGCCCCTCCTTCCACATCCGCCAAGCCGTCTTGTAGCAGACGCCCTGCCGCTTGGCCCAGACACTCAACTTCACTCGGACATACTGCCATTAAACTTGCTATGTGTCCATATATTTTTTAGCTGCTGGCAACCCTCCGTTGTATTCGCCATCGCCATGCCCTCACAATGTCATATCCACGTCTCCCCCGCAACGGAGGCTCACCGCTTCCGGCAGAGGTAGATTCCGTCGGCCACCGGCAGAAGCAGCCCTTCGATGCGCGGGTCGTTCCGCAGCTTGTCGTTCAGCGCGCGGATCGCCCGTGTATCCGGATCGTCCGTCCCGTCGCGATCCAGAACCCTGCCGCCGCGGAGCATGTTGTCGAACAGGAGCACTCCTCCCGGCCGCATCCGGGGAAGCAGAGCCTCGTAATAGGCGTCGTAGCCGGTCTTATCCGCATCGATGAAGGCGAAATCGAAAATCGCCTCTCCTGGGATCGCGTGCAGGCTCTCCAACGCGGGTCCCAACCGCAGCTCGATGCGGCCGCGGACCCCCGCCCTTTCCCAGAAGCTTCTCGCGATCGCCGTCCACTCCTCGCTCCGGTCGAGAGAGAGGAGCGTTCCCCCTTCGGCCAAGCCGCGGGCGATCGCCAAGCCGCTCGCACCGGTGAACGTGCCGATCTCGATCGCTTGCCGCACCCGGAGCGTCGCGACCAGGAAGGTCAGGAAAGCCCCCTCCTCTTCGGGAATCATCATCTCCGCGACGGCTCCCAGCCGCAATGTCTCCGCCTGGAGAGCCCTCCAGAGTGGGTCCGTCCATCCGCTCCGATGTTCCCGCACATAGGCGCAGAGAGCATCATCGAGCCGGATGTAATTTTGCAGTGCCATGGCGGCTTTGCGGTTAGGTCTCCAAGCTTTTCGCCCGATGCCAGGCTGCCGCGAGGGCCCGCCGCAAAGCTTCGTGCCACCCTTCCTGCTCCAGGACGGATAGAGCTGCGTGGGTGATGCCGCCGGGCGTCCGGCTCTCCGCGACAACCTCCGCCGGATCGAGATCAGTCTGCTTCAGAAGCTCGATCGCACCGGAAGCCGTTGCCAGGAGCATACCGCAGGCTTCCTGCGCGGGCAACCCCGACTCCTCGGCGAAGCGAAGCATGCAGGCCAAAAAGGCGCAATAATAGGCGGGGCCGCATCCGGCGAGGACGGTGGCCAGGGGGAAGAGAGGTTCCTCGATCTCGATAGCCTCGCCGAACCGTCCCAGCAGATTCCGGATCTCTTCCCGATTGCGGTCCTCCCAGCCGGGTCCGAGGCAGTAGGGGATCACCCCCGAGCCGATGCGCACAGGCAGATTCGGCATCGCACGGACGATCCGGGCCGAGGATGCCACCAGCGACGCGATCTTCGCCAAACTCAGCCCGGCGGCCACGGAGACGATCCACTTGCCGCCGGTCACCGCCCCGACCTGCCGCAGCACGCCGGGCGCCTCCGGCGGCTTGACGCAGAGAAAGACGATATCGCTCTGCTCCACCAGCTCGCGATTCCTCTCCTCCGGATAGAGTCGCGCTTCCGGGACCGCTTTCCGAAAAGCCTCCCCGCTCTCCCGCGTCCGGGTAGAGGCCGCCAACACCCACGAGTCCTTCCCCCCTTGGATCAGGCCCCCCGCCAGAGCGCGTGCGATCCGTCCGCCTCCCAGGAAGCCGATTCTGGTCTTCATCCCGTCTTCCCTATGCGCCCGCAATAAGCCTGCCAGATCCATTCGCCCAGCTCCTCCCGACTCCGATCGGCCACCGGAACGACCAGATGAGCCATCCGATAGAACGGCTCGCGCTCTTCCAGAAGTTTCCGGAGCGTCTGCCGGCGATCTGCGGCGGCGGCCAACAGCGGCCTCCCCCGGCCCTCCCGAAGCCGCGTCGCCAGCAGATCGACGGGGGCCTCGAGGTAGAAAACCAGGCCCCCTTCCAAGAGCAGGCGGCGATTTTCCTCGGAAATAAACGTGCCTCCCCCTGTGGCAAGAACGCCCGGCGGCTCGGCCAGCGTCCTCCGCAATGCTTCCGTCTCCCGCCGGCGGAAATACGCTTCCCCTTTCTTCTCGAAGAGCGCGGAGATCGAGCAATGTTCCCGGCGGGATACGATCCGGTCCAAGTCGTAAAACGGCAGGCCGGACCGGTGCCCGAGCCACCGGCCGAGAACACTTTTTCCGCAGCCCATCATGCCCACCAGCACGAGGTGCCTGCGCCCGGAATCCGCCGGGCTCGACCCCTTCCCGCGTTGAGGCGAAGCCGCTTCCTCCATTCCTCCGGCTTTCTCGGCAAGCCCCTTTGTCATCTCACTCCCTTCGGAACCGGGCCATAATTATGATAAACTTTTCCGCGCGCCCGCGATAGGAACGATAGGACATGCCCAACACATTCGGCCACCTCTTTCGGATCACCACCTGGGGCGAATCGCACGGCGGCGGGGTCGGTGTCGTCGTCGATGGCTGCCCGCCGCGCATTCCCCTGGCGCCGGAGGAGATCCAGCGGGAGCTCGACCGGCGCCGGCCCGGGCAGAGCCGGCTCACGACGCAACGAAAGGAAAGCGATCGGGTCGAGATCCTTTCCGGGCTCTTGAACGGCGTCACCTTGGGCACGCCGATCCTACTCTGGGTGCACAACGAAGATGCCCGTTCCGAAGCCTATGAGGAGATGCGGGCGCTCTTCCGGCCGAGCCATGCGGATTACACCTACCAGGCGAAATACGGGATCCGGGCCTGGATGGGAGGCGGACGGGCTTCGGCTCGCGAAACCGTCGGTCGGGTCGCGGGAGGGGCCGTGGCCGGGCAGTTCCTCAAGCGGGCCTTTCCCTCCCTTAAGGTCGTAGCCTACGTCTCGGAGGTTCACGGCCTTTCGGCTTCCGAGCCGGCCCTCCCTCCCGACCCAGCGTCCCTGGAATCCAATCCGCTGCGATGGCCGGATCCGGCCACCCTCTCGCAAGCGATCGCACAGGTCGAGGACGCCCGCAAGGCCGGTGACTCGGTGGGTGGAGTGATCACCTGCCGCGTACAAGGCTTGCCGGCGGGACTGGGAGAGCCTGTCTTCGACAAGCTGGATGCCGACCTGGCCAAGGCGATGCTCTCGATCCCGGCGGCAAAAGGTTTCGAGGTCGGTTCCGGCTTTGCCGGCAGCCGGCTGCGCGGCTCCGAGCATAACGATCCCTTTTATTTCGAAGGCGGCCGAGTCCGCACACGGACCAACCGGAGCGGCGGCATTCAAGGGGGCATAAGCAACGGCGAGGAGATCTACTTCCGCGTCGCGCTCAAACCGGTGGCCACGATTGCCCTGCCGCAGGAAACGGTGACCGAGAAAGGTGAGCCTGCGATCCTCCGCGCCCGGGGACGCCACGATCCCTGCGTTCTGCCGCGGGCCGTCCCCATCGTGGAGGCCATGACCCGCCTCGTCCTGGCCGATCACGCCCTTCGCCAGAAAGCCATGGAATGGGAATTCGGCGCATGAGTCCGCTCCCGTTGCACCAACTGTGGTGGGCGGTCGCGCTCCTTCCGGCGAGCTTCCTTCTCGGCTGCCTGCCATTCGGCTACTGGGCCGGCCGCTTGCGCGGCATCGACCTTCGGACGCAGGGGAGCGGCAATATCGGCGCGACCAACGCCTGGCGTGTCCTGGGGCCCGGATGGGGCCTCTGGATCTTTTTGCTCGATTTTCTTAAGGGAGCCCTCCCGGCCGCCGCCGGACTCCATTGCGCGAGCGCCACGTCCATTCCCGTCGGCGACCTGCTCGGCTCCGCTGCCGGCTTGGCCGCCATTCTCGGCCACAATTTCACCCCCTGGCTTGGAGGCCGGGGCGGAAAAGGCATCGCTACCTCGGCCGGCGTGCTGCTCGTGCTGGTCCCCTGGGCCTTCCTTATCCTCATCAGCATTTGGGGCTGCCTCTTTCTCGCCGTCCGCATCGTCTCCGTCGCCTCCCTCGGTGCCGCGCTCGCCTTTCCGGTCGCCACGGCCATCCTCTACCCGAAGCGGACGGTGCTCCTCGTCTTCTCCCTCCTTGCCTCCCTGCTGGCCCTCCTCCGCCATCGGAGCAACATTCGGCGCCTCCTCCAGGGAACCGAATCCCGCTTTTGCCGAAAGAACCGGGGAGATCTCTCCGGCACGGGAGGGAGCGGCGCGTGATCCAGGGCGGTCTGTGGCTGTGAAAGTTTGTCTCTTGGGAGAAGGCCGCTGGGGCCGTGCCGCGGGAGAGATCCTGAGCGAAAACGGCCACGAGCCCTTCTTCGTGCATCATCAGGAGACCCGCTGGCCCGGGCCCTTTGACCTTCTCTGCCTTGCCATCCCGGTCCAGCATATCCGCGAGACCCTCCGCCGGTTGACGGCGCCGGCCGTTCCGGTCGTCAGCTTAGGGAAAGGATTGGAGATCCGGACGGGCTTCCGCGTGACCCAGATCGTCCGTGAGGTTTGGGGTACCGGGGCCCTTGCCGCACTTTCCGGACCGAACTTCGCCGCGGAGATCCTCCGAGGGCTTCCGGCGGCGACCGTGGTGGCGTCGGAAAACGAGGATCTCGCCGCATGGCTCCAGCGCCTCTTTCACAATCGGCGATTCCGGGTTTACCGCTCCTCCGACCTGGCCGGAGTCGAGGCCGGGGGTGCCTTGAAAAACGTCTACGCGATCGCCGGAGGCCTGTGCGCCGGCTTGGAGCTCGGGGAGAACGCCTTGGCCAGCCTTCTTACCCGTTGCCTCGCCGAAATGACCCGCCTGGGAGTCCGACTGGGCGGCCGTCCGGAAACCTTCGCCGGCTTGAGCGGCCTCGGAGACCTCATCCTGACGGCGCGCAGCCGGCAAAGCCGCAACTTCCTGCTCGGGCTTTATCTCGCCCAGGGCGCTTCCTTGAAGGAGGCGCTGGCGATGGCCGGGAGCGTCGTGGAAGGAATGCCCACCTCCGCCTCGGTCCAGGAAAATCCTCTCTTCGCCGACGTCAAGAAACCGGTGGCCGACGAAGTCTACAAAATCCTATTCGAGGGCAAAGACATACGGCGCTCGCTCCTCGACTTGCTCGAGCGCGAGGCCGCGCCCGAGGGCCGGTAGGCGAAGCGCTCCGCGCCCGTTGCAATGTCATGACCTGTTCCTTTACAGTTGACAGCGCGGGGGCTTATTCTCAATGAAAAAGCAAGGAGCGAGCCGAAATGTCGACGGAACGAAAAGTACGCGTCCTGGCGGGAACCCTCATCCTGGTCAGCCTTCTCCTCTCACTCTGGAGTTCCTGGTGGCTGCTGTTGACAGCCTTTGTGGGTCTTAACCTGCTCCAATCGGCCTTTACCGGCTTCTGCCCGGCGGAAAACGTCTTCCGCAATCTCGAACGGCGCCACGGATCGACACAGGGGAGAGCGAACTAGGAGTCGAGCCGGCCCATGTCGCCCCTTCGCCCGGCAGGGAGTGCCCTTGCGCTCCTTTTCCTTGCGGGTCTGGCGGGCGCGGGCATAACCGAGTCGACGGGCCAGACGCCTCCTCCGCCCGAGCCTGCGGTCGGCACCCAAACGATGGAGTTCCGTAGCCGAGCGAGCCGTCCGGAGGAAGCCGACCCGCCGAAAAGGCCCATGGCCCGCGATAAGGAAGCGATCGGCTCCGAGCATCCCCTGATCCGGTTCTGGAAAAAAGTCCAGGCGCACTATCCGGAGCTTAAGAAAAAGCATGCCAAGCTCCAGGAGATGCTTGCGCAAAAAGCGCTCGCCACTTCCGGTTTCCTGCCCAGGGTCTACGGCTGGGCAGACTCGATCACCACGGACAATCCCGTTCTCGGCTTCATGTTTCACTTGACCGAGCGGAATTTTTCGGCGGGCGACTTCAACATCAACACGCTCAACCATCCGGGAACGGTTTCCAACCAAAACATGGGCATCATGGCGCTCGTCCCGATTTTCGACGCCATGCAGACCATCGATTCGATCCGCACCGCCAAGCACCTCATCCGGCAAAGCGAGCAAGAGGAACGATTCACCCGGATGGAAGCGAGCCTCCTCGCGATCGACGCTTATCTGCAGCTGCTCCTGGCGGAGCGCGAGGCCGCGCTCGCGCGCCTCGATGTGCAGGCATCCGCCCGCGATCTCGAGCAGGCCGTCCGCCTGATGGAACAAGGACTTGTGCTCGGAGCCGATTTTTACGCGGGTCGGTCGATGAGCGCTTCGCTCGAACAGAGCCAGAACGGCTACCTGTCCAAGCGGAAAGTAGCTCTGGTGACCGTCAACACGCTCCAAGGGGAAAGCGCGGACGCCGAAGTCTCCGTCGCCGGTTCGATCCCCGCCCCGCACAAGGGCCCGACAAAACCCTTGGAGCAATGGGTTCAGGAAGCTTTGCTCTATCGAAGCGATCTGCTGGCTCTCCAGTCGTCGATCGCGGCGCAGCATTCGGAGGTGGGCCGGATCAAGGCCACGGCTCTGCCTTCGGTGAGCGGCTTTGCTTCCGGGATGCTCGATAGCGACAACTTCAACACCGGAGGCAGAAGCTACACGGTCGGTGTCCTGGGCACCGTTCCTCTCTTCGATCCCTCCCGGGATCCCAAGGTCAAGCAAGCCCAGGCGGCGGAGGAGCAGCTCCGGCACGAAGCGGCATCCTTGCGCGATCTCATCCAGAACAAGCTCGGCCAAGCCTATGCCGAGTATCAAGGGGCCCTCCAAGATGCCGAGATCCTGGGCCGAGCCAGCGCCGACGCTCGGAAATCGACCGAGATGATGGCCGAGCTCTATCGGGAAGGACGGAAGACGATCGTCGACCTGCTCAGCGTCCGACAGATGCAGCTCCAGACCGAAATCGGCTATTGGGACAGCCTCGCCCGGGCCGAGCTTTCCCGGGCTAAGCTCTACTTCCTATCGGGGCAGCTCGATGATTATCAGGTCCAGCAGATCGCCCAGGAAATCGGAGGAGCAGTTCCATGACGGGAAAGCCGGACGGGGGGCCGCTCGGCGGATTCATCCGCTTCTTCTCTTCTTCTCTGGTTACACCGCTGCTCATTCTCGCCTCCTGGCTTCTGGGCACCTTCGCGTTGATCGAGCTGCCCCGCGAGGAAGAGCCGCAGATCGTCGTTCCGCTCTTCGATGTTTTCGTCTCGATGCCCGGCGCAAGCCCCGAAGAGGTGGAAAAGCGGATCGTCAACAACGGAGAGCGGGTCTTTTGGCAAATCCCCGGAGTGGAATATGTCTATTCGACGGCAGCTCCCAACGGGGCGTTGTTCATCGTCCGATTTAAAGTCGGCGAAGAGATGGAGAAGAGCCTCATCAAGCTCTTCACCAAGGTCTATTCCCATCTCGACTTGCTTCCTCCCGGGGCCTCCCTGCCGCTGATCAAGCCGCGCTCGATCGACGATGTGCCGATTCTCGCCCTGACCTTCTACAGCCCGGCGAGGGACGCCCTGAGCCTGCGCCGAATCGTTGCGATGGTCCGCGATAAGATCAATCCGATTTCGGATATCTCGGAAACCACGATCCTCGGGGGACGAAAACGCCAGTTCCAGGTTTTCTTCGATCCGGCCAAGCTCGCTGCACATCTCCTCACCCCGGCGGATCTTGTCGCGCTGATCCGGCAGAACAACGTCCGGCTTCCCGCCGGGCACATCGAATCGGAGCCTAAGCTCATCGAGGTCGAACCCAGCGCCCTCATCATGACGAAGCAGGATCTCGAGAACTTGGTCGTCAGCGTCAGCCATGGGAATGTGGTCTACCTTCGGGATGTTGCTCAGGTGGTCGACGGACCCGACCAGGATGAACGGAGCTTGACGCTCCGCTTTGGGGCTGGGTCGAACCGGCAAATCCAGGAGCCGATCGACGCCGTCACGCTGGCGATCGCGAAGAAGAAGGGAGCCAACGCAACCTTCCTGGCCCGGAAGATCCTTGCGAACGTCGCGGCCCTGCGGCCGGACATCCTTCCGCCCGATGTCCAATATGTGGTCACGCGGGATTACGGGCAGACGGCTGCCGAGAAGTCGAACGAGCTTTTGGAGCACATGGGCATCGCGATCTTCGGCGTGAGCCTGCTGATCGCGCTTTTCCTCGGCGTCCGGGCGGCGGCGATCACGATCATCGCCATTCCAACGACGTTGGCGATCACGCTCCTCACCTTCTATCTCTTTCATTTCACGATCAATCGGGTGACTCTTTTCGCGCTGATCTTCACGATCGGCATTCTCGTCGACGACCCGATCGTCGGCGTGGAAAACATCGTCCGGCACCTCCACCTCCCAAGCAACGCCGGACGGCCGCTGCTCGCCATCGCGACCGAAGCGATGCTGGAGATCGTCGGCCCCTTGATCCTGGCCACATTGGCGGTGATCGCCGCAATCCTTCCGATGGCTACCGTCGGGGGGCTGATGGGTCCCTACATGCGGCCCATCCCGATCGGCGCGACGGCCGCCATGATCGTTTCCATGATCGTCTCCCTTTCCGCGACTCCCTGGGCCTCCGTGTTGCTCCTCAAAGGGAGCCAGCATGCGGGGGAGCGCGGGGAAGGCTTCCTCATCCGCATCTATCGCGGATTTGTCACCCCCCTGATCGATAACCGGTGGCTTCGCCTTCTCTTCGTCCTCGCGCTGCTGCTTCTTCTCGGTGGTGCGGTGGCATTGATCCCTCTGAAGCTCGTCCGTGCCAAAATGCTTCCCTTCGACAACAAGAACGAGTTCCAGGTCATCCTCAACATGCCCGAAGGAACCCCCGTGGAGGACACACGATCGGTGCTGGATCGGATGGCCGATGTCGTTCTGCGGCTTCCGGAGGTGACCAATGTGGAGATCCAGGCGGGCACGCACTCCCCGTATAACTTCAACGGCCTCATCCGCCACTATTTCCTGCGGGAGGCTCCGCACCAGGGCGATCTGCAGGTCAACCTCAAGGACAAGTCCGAGCGCAAGCGCCAGAGCCACGACATCGCGGATAGCGTCCGGCCGGAAATCAATCGCATCGCGCAGACGGTCGGCGCCCACGCGCAGGTCGCGGAGGTGCCGCCGGGCCCTCCGGTTCTCTCGACGCTGGTCCTCGAGATCTACGGCCCCTCGCTCCAGGAGCGCCGGGCGCTGGCGGCCCAAATCGAGGCGCTCATGCACCGGTCGGCCGAGATGACCGATATCGCCACTTACGAAGAGGCTCCCCGTCCCTTGGAGGTCTATGGCATCGATCTGCTCAAGGCTTCCTTGAACGGCCTGCCTGGGGAGGCGATCGCCCAAAACGTTGTGACCGCACTCCATGGAACGAGCCCCGGCTTGGCGCATACACCGGAAGAGCCCGAGCGGGTGGAAATCCTGGTCCGCCTGCCGCAGCAAGAGCGGCGGTCGGATCAGCCGTTGCGCAACCTCGAGCTCCTGAGCCGATTCGCGCGGCTGATCCCGGTGAAGGATCTCACGACGACGGAGCGGACGCACCAACGCCATCCCATCTACCATAAGAACTTGATGCCGGTCACCTATCTGCTGGGCGACGTCACCAGCCGGATCGGCAGTCCGGTCTACGGCATTCTCGATTTTACCCCCACGCTCGAGAAGCTCCGGACACCCGAGGGGAAGCCGCTCGAAATTCTCTACACGCACCTACCGGACAGCCCGAACAGCTGGGCGATCAAATGGGACGGCGAGTGGCAGGTGACCTACGAGGTCTTCCGGGACCTGGGAAGGGCCTTCGCCGTCGTGCTCATCCTAATTTTCATCCTCGTTGTCGGCTGGTTCCGCTCCTTTGTAACCCCCTGGGCCGTGATGCTGCCGATCCCTCTCTCCTTGATCGGCATTCTTCCCGCGCACTGGTGCCTGGGGATGTTCTTCACCGCTACCTCGATGATCGGGATGATGGCCGGAGCGGGAATCGTCGTCCGCAATGCCATCATTCTGGTCGATTTCATCGAGATGCGGCTAGCCGAGGGCGATTCCCTTGAGGAGGCGGTGATTTCTGCGGGCGCGGTACGGTTGCGGCCGATCCTGCTGACCGCCTTGGCTGTGATCATCGGGAGCGCCGTGATCCTTTTCGACCCCATTTTCCAAGGACTGGCTCTCGCGCTGATGTCGGGCGAGATCGCCGCGACTCTCCTCTCGCAGCCCGCGGTCCCCGTTTTCTATTACATGTTGCGCAAGCGGCAGATCGCCAAAGAGAAAAAGCTTTCGCCGGCTCCTTCCGAGCCCGTGCAGCATTGACCGACATCCCCGATTCGCCACGAGCGGCGGCTTTTGTGCAAAAATTCTCTTGCGCGCTGTTGCTTGTATTTGTAATGTTCTCGGTCAGTCGGCTACTCTGAGCGAGGGGCGCGTCTTGCGTGGGAGGCCGCAGGGATCTTTGACCAGGAGGCGAGCGGAGGCCGCATGCAAATCGAGCTTTTCTACTTCGACAGCTGTCCGCATTGGACCGCTGCCTTGCGCCATGTCGAGGAAGTGCTCGTCGAGGAAGGCGGAATCCACGAAATCCGCTTGATCCCGATCCGGACGCTCGCGGATGCGCAAAGGCACCGATTCTTCGGCTCCCCCACGATCCGCATTGAGGACCGGGATATCGATCCTGCCGCCTGGGGCCGGTTGGACTACGGCTTTGGTTGTCGCCTCTATCCGAGGGCAGACGGCTCGATTCATCCGATTCCCTCCAAGGAGTTCCTGCGGCAGGCCTTCCGGTTGCATCGGCCTCTCTCGATAGCCGAAGCCCACGGCGAAGTGCTCGAGTCGATCAGGCGGCAACATCCGGAGTGGGCTGCCGAATCGATGGCGGAGTGCTCGCGATGCGTGCGCTACGAGTATGAGCTAGCCGATCCGCTTGGCTCGCCGTCGGAGGAGTAACGCGCTCTGCGCCAAAAGCCCCGGGCGGCGAAACGCAACGGGCTAAGGGGTCTTTTGGTTGTTTTCGTCCTTTTCGGTCTGAATGGCGATCCGTGTGATCCCTTGCTTGCGGATTTCGTCGAGCACGCCTACGACGTTATCGAAAGTCGCTTTCCGATCGCTGTTCAAGAAGACCTTGGCCTTATCCGGCCCGACCTGGGCCTTGAGAGCGGCCAGCCTGCCAGGAAGCTCGGCCGTGGACACCCTGTCATGGTCAAAATAGACTTCCCCTTTTTCGGTGACCGTAAGGGTTACCTCTTGCTCTTTCCGCTCCTCGCTGCCGGCCGTCTGGGCCTTCGGAAGCTGCACGGCTACACCGGGGTTTTTCACCATGGCCAAGGAGACCATCATGAAGGTGGCCAAGAGGAAGAACATCACGTCGATAAACGGTATGATCTCCAGACGCGGCCGATGGCGTCGTGGCGGAGCGACTCGCATGGATGCTTATGATTATTCCCGGGTCAGCGTCCCTGCCGATGGGCGGGAATCTCCCCCTCCAGGTATTCGGTTTCTCCCGACGGACGGCGCTGGAAGCGGAGCAGGAGCATTTCCAGCTTAGTGGAGGCGGCTTCCATCTCCCGGCGCATGGCCTCCATGCGGGCGCTGAAGAAATTGAGCGGCACGATCGCCACGATCGCCACGCCCAGACCGAAGCTCACCGCGATCAGCGATTCGGCGACGCCGCCCGTAATCGCCGCCTGCTTCCCCGCGAGCTCTCCGCCACCCACGATGCTGAACGCCCGCATCATTCCGGTGACCGTGCCCAAGAGACCAAGAAGCGGTCCTAACGTAACGGCGGTATCCAAGACGACGAGGCCTTTGTTGTAACGGTCCAGTTGCGAGTTGGCTGCTTCGAGCAAGGCATCCGAGACCGACCCGTCCTTGTGGCGCATTCCCTCCGCGAGCACCCGGATCACCGGATCCTTCGATTTCTCCGCGATGGCCAGCGCCTGAGCGAGATGACCGTGCTCCACCAGCTCGAAGATCTTCCGAAGGAGCGGGATATCCCTGCGCCGCGTTTCGGTCATAAGGAAGAGCAAGCGCTCGAAGAGCACCGCCACGGTCACGACCGACAGGAGAAGAATCGGCCACATGATCGGGCCGCCTTTGAGGAAGAGTTGGTAGATCATGGCTCTAGGGGAGAAGTCCGCTTAGGGAGCAGAATGGGGCCACGCTTCTTATGCTATGCCGGGCCATCCGATCAAGCACAAACCCACCGTTTCCAACGATCGCCGTCCCCTTCCTTGTCGATACTCGAGACGGCGAACCGAAGCAAGCGGTAAATGCAACGGGCTGCGGTCAGGCTCGGCGCCGCCCCCTGCCCAGCAGGAAGTCGCCGGCCCAGCGTCCGATCGTCCATGCCAGCCGAGCCCGTTCCGCCCAGGAAAGGAGCCGCCAGGCGGAAAGAAGCGAGCTCCGGGTTTTGCTGGGCGTACGCAGGACCCAGATGTCACGAAGCTCGCGGAAGAGCTGCACGCCCGGCCGCACCACTTGCGCTAGGCGCCAGCCGAGTTCCAGCATATGGACGGGCGTGCGCAGCTCGTCAAGAGCGGCGCCTAGCTCCGCCCGCTGCCGGTCGCAGGCGGCGACGAGCTCCTGGATCCTCCGCTCCCTTATTTCCTTGCCCGATCGTGCAGCCATGCGACGTCCTTGCCCAGTTCGCGAATGGTCTGGGCGAACGGCGTCCCCGAGATCCGCATTCGCTTCCATACCTGGGCGCCCACATAGATCGTCGCCCCCAGGCAAACCGCTCCGATTGTTCCTACGGTGATGATTCGCGCCGTCGGATCGTTCCAAGTCAGCGAGAGCAATGCGATCCCGAGCCAGAGGATCGTCAGGGCACCCAGGAAAAGACCGACACCCAGCCACAGGAGCAAGCGGAGCAACCGCTCGATCTCCGACTGAAGCTCCACGGAAAAGAGCTCAAGCCGGAGCGCAAGCAACCGCAGCAGAAGCGTGAGCAGCTTCTGCCCCGAGCCGGTGACGCCGCCGCGCTGCTGCGCTTCCGTCATCTATCGGCGGCTCAAGAGCGCCCCGAGCAGAACACCGAAGACCACTCCCACACCGACCGCCTCGTAGGGATGATCGCGGACGATCCGATCGACTTCCTGGATTCCCCCCATCGCGCGGCTGGCCAAACGGTCCTCCCGCTCGCCCAGATACTCGCGCAGCGAGCTGATTCGGGCGGTCAAGCGCTCCTGCACGTCGCGAGCTTTTTCGCTGAGACTGCCCGCCGATTCCTTCACGAGGATCTCCGCGTCGTGCATCACCTCCCGCACATCGTTGAGGAGCTTCTGCCTAGTGATAACTTCATTCATGCCAAACCTCCTATCCCCTTCTTCGAGAATAGCAGACGACCACCTAGGGGTGCAAGCGAGGCTTTCGTTTCTCTTGCCCCCATCCCACGGCGGTCGTCCGGCATAGCCCCGAGAACCGATTGCGAGCCTCTCTTCGGATTTTGCGCGGGCGGAAAGAGCCGGGTGGTGTTTATCATAGCCGGAGAGAGAGCAAATCGCGGAAAATGAGCGACGATCGATTGGACGAGCTTCTGCAGAGCTGGCGGCCGGAGGGTCGGCTCCCCAGCGCCTTTCAATCGGAGGTCTGGAAGCGGGTGGCCTTACGCTCCCAAACGACCCTTCCGCCCGCTCGACCCAGCCGCGCAACCGTGGCGGCGATCTTCGCTTCCTCCATCCTCGCCTTCCTTCTTGCGACGAGCCAGGTGGCTCGATGGCAACGGGAGCGGTCGGCGGCCCTCAAAGCCCAATACTTCCAGTCGATCGACCCGCAGGCCCTCGCCGCCGCTCGGGAAGGACAGTCGCCGTGAAAAGGTTCCTCCGGCTCGCCGCGCTGACCATCGGCGTCGCGGTCACCGTCTACCTGACTACCCTCTTCTTGGAGACGCTCCCTTTCCGACAAGCCAACCGCAATCCCGACCCGGCGTTGCAATGGCTCCGTCAGGAGCTCGACCTCTCCGAGGAACAGACGCGGGCGGTCTCCCGCCTGCAGGACGCGTATCGGCCGAGCTGCCAAGCGATGTGCCGCCGGATCCTGGCGAGCGACGCCAAGCTCAAGGAGCTTTTGGCGAAAAGTTCTGCGCTGACGCCGGAAATCCTCGCAGCCCTGGCCGAGCGGGACCGGCTCATCTCCGACTGCCGCCGGGCCTTCATGGAGCACATCTACGCGGTCAGCCGCGAGCTCTCTGCGCATCAACGGCAACGGTATTTAGCCCTCGTGTCCGAAGAGCTGTTGGGCTTGCCGCCGGACGCGAGCGTCGCGCAAAGGAAAGAACGCGGCCGATGAGCGAGCCGGATCCCGACTGGGAAACCATGGCGCGTCTCGCAAAGGGGGACGATCGGGCGCTCAACGAGCTCATGGATCGTTGGCAGGAGAGACTCTTTCGACTTCTTTGCCGGCTCACCGGCGATGCGGCCTCTGCGGCCGATCTGGCGCAGGAAACCTTCGTCCGGGTTTACGAGGCCCGCCACAAGGTCAGGCCGAAGGGCAGCTTTTCGGCCTGGCTCTTCACAATCGCCACCAATCTCAGCCGCAACCTCGCCCGATGGCGCAAGAGGCATCCGACCGTTTCCCTCGCGGAATGCACGGACAAAAACGGGGCGCCCTCATGGGAGGAACGCCTCGGGGAGGAGTGCCCACCGGGCGCCCGGCTCGAAAAGGAGGAGATCTGCGAGCGGGTCCGTTCGGCGGTTCTCTCCCTGCCGGCACGGCTCCGAGAGGCTCTGGTCCTCTTCGAATACGAAGAGCTCTCTTACGAAGAGATCGCCCAGGCCCTTGGATGCTCTCGAAAGATCGTGGAGATGCGGCTTTACCGGGCACGCCGACGCTTGCGGAGGGCGCTCGCCAGGGAACAGCTTCTCTGAACCGTCCGGGCCGCCCTATCGGCGCATTCTTTTTTGCTTGACCGGCAGCGGCGCGAGCGCAAGCATTGTCATCACAAGGCTAAGGATGCGATTGCAATTCCTTCCAGGAGGTTTTTTTCATGAGCGAGAAACTGTCGATCGTCCTCTTTTCCGGCACCGTCGATAAGCTGATGGCGGCCGCCACCATCGCTTCCGGCGCCGCCGCCATGCAAAAGGAGGTGACGATCTTTGCGACCTTTTACGGCCTTTTTGCCTTCCGCAAAGGGGATTGGAAACAGAACCGGAGAGTCAGCAAGGAATTCGAGGATTTCGGCGCCCAATTTCTGCGCGTCCTGGAAGAGAAGAAGGTCCCCAACTGGCTGGAGACCCTGCAGAACGCCAAGGAGATCGGAGACGTCAAGGTCAAGGCGTGCGGGCTCACGATGGATCTGCTCTCGATCAAGCTCGAGGATCTCGAGCCGATCGTGAGCGAGATCGTGGGGGTCGGCCATTTCGTCGAGGAGGCTTCGGGCGGGCAGATCCTTTTCCTGTAAGAAAAACTCGACTTCGTTCTCACCGGAAGCTGCGGAAAAAACGGAGGAAATCATGGAGGGTGTCAAGATTGCCAAGGAGGTCGATGCGCGGGGGAGCTTTTGCCCAGGGCCCCTCATGGAGTTGATCCGGCTGGTCCGCTCGGCCAACGTGGGCGATGTAGTGGCGGTCATTTCGGCGGACGAGGGGAGCAAGAAGGACATCCCCGCCTGGATCCAGAAGGCTCGATACGAGCTTGTCGGCATGGAAGAGGTTGCACCCGGAGCCACCCGCTTCCTCTGCCGCAAGAATCATTAGCCTGCCGCCTCTCTTGTCCTGTCGGCTTTCCCGGGAAATGATCGGCGCAGCATGAAAACAATCCTCATCCTCGGAGGCGGAACCGGAGGAACGATCGTGGCCAACCGGCTGGCACACCGGCTGCGGCCCGAAGAGGCCTCGATCGAAGTCGTCAGCGATTCTCCTCTCCACTACTACCAGCCCGCTCAGCTCTACATCCCGTTCGGGGAGGAGGACCCGAGAAAGATCGCGCGCTCCGAGCGGAAGTTGCTCAATCCCCGAGTCAAGCTACGGATTGAGACGATTACGGAGTGGCTCCCGGACAAGCAGGCGGTGCGGACCGCCAAAGGGCATACCCTGTCCTACGACTACTTGATTATCGCCACCGGCTCGGTTCCCTGTCCGGATGCCGTAGAGGGATTCGTAGCCGGAGCGGATCATTTTTATACGCCCGACGCGGCCTATCGGCTCTACCACAAGCTCAGCGAGTTCGAAGGCGGACGTCTCGTGGTGGGAGTGGGAGGAATCCCTTTCAAGTGCCCCGTCGCTCCGCTCGAGTTTACTCTTCTTGCGGAGGCATTCTTAGCCCATAAAGGGATCCGGTCCCAGACCGAGATCATCTACACCTCCCCCTTGAACGATGTCTTCCAGATCGATAGCGTCGTGCCCGTAGTCCGGTCGTTGTTCGAGCAGCGCGGTATCCGCGCGGAAACTTTTTTCAACCTCGAATCGGTCGACGCCGAAAAGAAGATCGTCAAGAGCCTGGAAGGAACCGAGCTTCCTTTCGACATCCTGGTGATGACTCCGCTGCATAAGGGAGCGCCATTCCTGCGGGGACACCCGATGGCCGACAACGATGGCTGGGTCAAGACCGATCGCAGCACGCTCCGGGTGGACGGACTGCCCAATGTTTGGGCGCTCGGGGACACAACCAACCTGCCGATCAGCAAGGCCGGAAGCACGGCGCATTTCGAGGCGCCGGTCATCGTCGAGCAGATCGTGGCCGCGATCCATAAAGAGGAACCCTTGCCGGGAAAAGCGGTTTACAACGGGCATGTCACCTGCTTCATCGATTCAGGATACGGCAAAGCGGCTATCCTCGACTTTGATTACGATCATCCGCCGGTCGTGGACGAACCTAACGAATTCCGCCATCTTCAGAAGATGGCCTTCAACAAGCTTTACTGGTACTTGGTTCCGACGGCGGTCATCTGACCGCTCCGCTTCTTGTCGATCCTACGCGCCGGAAAGGCGGTAGAGGGACCACCACCGCGCCACTGCCGTCTTTTCCGCTACCGGACCGCGCGCACAGCGACCATACTTCCAACGAAGATCAACCAGACCAGAAGAAAGACTCGGGCCGGCTTTTTCGGGATAACCGTGCAGGCATACGCACCTCCGATCGCACCCAAAATTCCACCCGAGACCATGGCCAAAATGAGTCGGGAGTCGCTCATCCCCTGGTGAGCGTGAATGCCCCCGCCGATCAGCGAAAGGAGCATGCCGAAGGCGATATCCGTTCCTACGACCTCGCTCGGGCTGAGCTTGGTCAAGGTCAGTAGCAGGAGGCTCCCCAAGGCACCGCCCCCGGCGGAGAATGACCCGACCTCGACCCCGATGAAGAATGAAAAAGCGGGAAGCCATCGCAAGTAACGGTGGAGGGGGAGGCGGTGATCGGTCAGGGTAAACCAGAGATTGAGCAGGGAGGAGAGAACGACCGTTAGGCCGATGGCCAGCAGGAGGAAAGAGCCGAGGTGGCTTTTCCGCGAAAGATGGCCGAGCAAAAACGAGCCGGCTACCACCCCGGGAATCCCGCCCAAGGAGAGAAGCAGCAGGATCCGCTTGTTGATATCCCCTCGGATAAAGTAGATGAGGGAGCTCGGGATCTTAATGAGAGCGGAGAATCCCAAGGCGACCCCGACGGCGACGGCCGGCTCGATCCCGAGAAAAAGAAGGATGGGGACCGTCAAGGTGCCGCCACCGACTCCCGTCAGCCCGATCAGAAAGGCGATGCAAAAGCCGAGGACATAAAATTTGGTCACATCTCTTCTCTCTTTTCTCTATGGGCCGTATCCCCTTAATTTCGAGCTTCCTTCCTCCGAAGGGCCATCGCCCACCGCTGCAAACGAAGGCAGCGGCAGGCGAAAGGAGAACACAGGAGTAACCCGCCCGTCGATTCGGAAGGAAGGGCCGATACAGCGCCGGGTTTGTTCTTCTCCTTCGGGAAACGCCTTCCAGGCCTTCGCAAAGCAGATTCAGGCCTCCTCAGGCAGCTTCCGACCCTGCCATAGGAAGTAGAGGATCGGGTAGAGGAGCAATTCGAGCAGGCCGGAGGTCACGATTCCGCCGACCATGGGTGCGGCGATCCGTTTCATGACGTCCGCCCCGGTTTGCTGGCTCCAGAGGATAGGGAGAAGGCCGAAGAGGATCGCGCAGATAGTCATCACCTTCGGGCGGATTCTGCCGAGAGCGCCCTCCGCGATCGCAGCCCGCAGATCGGCCCGCGATCGCATCCGCCCTTCGCGACTCCGCTGTTCATAGGCATGGTCGAGATAGAGAAGCATGACGACACCGGTCTCCGCGTCGAGCCCCGCCAGGGCGATCAGCCCAACCCCCACCGCAACGCTCAGGTTGTAGCCAAGCCAGTAGAGGAGCCAAAAGGCGCCGACCAGGGAAAAAGGCACGGCGAGCATTACCAAGAAGGTTCGGCCTACCGACCGCGTGTTGAGGTGCAACAAAAGGAAAATAATGACCAAGGTGAGCGGAATGAGGAGAAAAAGGCGCTGCTTCGCGCGAAGGAAATATTCATAGGAGCCGGCCCACTCGACGTAATACCCCGGAGGGAAGGCGACGTTGCGGGCGATCTGCGCGCTGGCTTTTTGCACATATCCGACAAGATCTTTAGCCGTGCTGTCAACGAACACGAAGCCGACGAGCCGGGCGTTCTCGCTCCGAACCTCCGGCGGACCCAACGCAAAATGGATGTCGGCCAGCTCTCCCAAAGGAACCTGGACTCCGGCAATCGGAGGCGGAGGCGAACTCGGCGGGGTCGTGGCGGCGGAAACGGCCGGCAGCGCTGCTCCTACGAGGACTCGCGAGAGAGCCAGCGGATCCTGCCGAAAGTCTCGATTGTAGCGGACGCTCACCGGATATCGTTCCCGTCCCTCCACCGTGACGGTCACGGTGTTCCCGCCGATCGCTCCCTCGATCGCTTGGTTGACATCCTCGACCGTGAATCCGTACCGCGCCAGCGCCTCGCGGCGCACCTGGATATCCAGATACCGTCCCCCTTCCACCCGCTCCGCAAAGACGCTGCGGGTATCGGGAAAGCCCGAAAGGGTGCGCTCGATCTTCTCCCCCAAGTCGCGGATCACGTTGAGGTCCGATCCGAAGATCTTGATCCCCAAGTTCGACCGGAAGCCCGTCGTCAGCATCTCCGTGCGGGTCTGTATCGGCATCCAGAAGATGTTGGCCACCCCCGGGAACTGGAGTTGTCGATTGAGCTCTGCCACGAGCTTGCTCCAAGTCATTCCTTTGCGCCATTGGCTTTCCGGCCGAAAGGTAACCACGGTTTCCGTCATGGACAGCGGGGCCGGGTCGGTCGCCGTGTCCGCCTGCCCTACCTTCCCGAACACAGTGGCGACCTCGGGTAATCGGGCGATGATCCGGTCTTGCAGCTGGAGGATCCGAGCGGCCTCCGCGATCGCCACCCCGGGCACGGCGGTCGGCATGTAAAGCAGGGTTCCCTCATTGAGCGGAGGCATGAACTCGGCACCCAGTCGGCGGAGCGGATAGAGAGCCGAGGCCAGCACCGCGAGCGCCACCAGAAGGACCGGAATGCGATAGCGGAGGACGAACCGGAGGATCGGATCATAGGCGGCAAGAAGCAGCCGGTTGAGCGGGTTGCGCTTTTCCGGAACGATCCGCCCCCGAATGAACCAGCGCATCAGCACGGGGACCAGGGTCACGGAAAGCAGGGCCGCAAAAAACATCGCGAAGGTCTTGGTGAAGGCCAGCGGCCGAAAGAGGCGGCCCTCCTGGGCTTCTAAGGCGAAGACAGGGACGAAAGAAACCGTGATCACCAGGAGCGAAAAGAAGAGAGGACGGCCCACCATCCGGGCTGCGGCCAGCAGCACGCGGAGCCGCTCCTCCCCTCGGGGCTCCTTCCCGCTCTTTTCCCGGGCATCCTCCAACTGCCTATGGGCGTTTTCCACCATGATCACGGCCCCATCGACCATGGCCCCGATCGCGATGGCAATTCCTCCCAGCGACATGATGTTCGCCGTCAGGTGCAGGCCGCCGAAGGGTATGAAGGAGAGGACGATCGCCGCCGGGAGGAGAAGAATCGGCACCAAGGCGCTGCGCAGGTGCCAAAGAAAAAGGATGCAAACTAGGCTGACCACCACACTCTCCTCGATCAGCTTCTCCCAAAGCGTGCGAATCGAGCGATGGATGAGCTCGGAGCGGTCGTAGGTGGGGACCAGCCGGACTCCGGGCGGGAACGAGCCCTCGAGGGTCTTGAGCTTCTTCTTGATGCCGTCGATCACCCGCAGGGCGTTTTCGCCGTGCCGCATCACGACGATTCCCCCGACCGTCTCCCCCTTTCCGTTGAGCTCCGCCAGCCCCTGCCGCAAGTCCCCCCCCAGAGTGAGGCTCCCGAGCTGGCGGACGAGGATAGGAAAGCCCTGCGGGTCGGTGCGCACGACCGTATTCCCTATGTCCGCCAGGGACTGAAAATAGCCCCGCCCGCGGATGTAATACTCCATGGTCGAGATCTCGAAGCTCCTGCCTCCTACGTCCCGGTTACCCTTGCGAACCGCGTCGACCACATCGGAGAAGCGGACGCCGTAGGCCAGGAGCTTATCGGGATCGAGGTTCACCTGGTATTGGCGGACATAGCCGCCGACGCTGGCCACCTCCGAGACGCCGTGGACCGACGCCAGGGCGTAGCGGAGCGTCCAGTCCTGGAACGAGCGAAGCTCGGCCAGGTCATGGTTTCCCGACTCGTCAACGAGCGCGTATTCGAAGACCCAGCCGACGCCCGTTGCATCCGGTCCTAAGGTCGGGCTGACTCCTTCCGGCAACCGGCCGCGGGCGGCGTTCAAGTACTCGAGCACGCGGGACCGGGCCCAATAGATGTCCGTGCCGTCTTCGAATATTATGTAGACGAACGACTTGCCGAATATCGACTCCCCGCGGACAACCTTCACTTTCGGCGCCGAGAGGAAGAGGGTCGAGATCGGATAGGTGACCTGATCCTCCACGAGCGTCGGACTACGTCCGGGCCACTCGGTGTAGACGATCACTTGGACGTCGGAGAGATCGGGAATCGCATCCAAGGGGGAACTCCGCAAGGCCAAGATTCCCCACGTGAGGCCGAAGGCGGCCAGCACGCTGACCAAGAATGGATTGCGGCCACTCCACTCGATCAGGCGCTCCAGCATGGCTACATCCCGGGCATGTCGGGCATCCCATGGTGATGGTGATGACCCGCCGGTGGAGGTACGGCCGGAGCGGGCTTCCGGGACCCTCCATCCCTCGGCCGGCCGTTCCCCGACCAGATCTGCAAGGCCCCTTGGACACGGGACTCGGCGTCGATGAGGAAGTTCGCACCCGTAACCACCCGTTCCCTTCCTGGAGCCCAGCGAGCACCTGGTAATCGTCATCGATCTTCTGCCCCAGCTGGACAAAGCGGGGCTCGGATGCCCCCGCCATGATCGACGAAGACAACGAAACGCCGTCCCGTCGGAATCACGGCGTCGCTCCGCACCGCCAACTGGACCCCGTAGTCGAGATGAGCCGTCACGTCGGCGTACATTCCAGGACGCAGCTTGTGGCCGGGGTTCGGCAGGATGACTCGAACCTGCAACCGACGCACCGCCTCGATAAAGTGGGGTTGTACAAAATCAATATGACTCCGGAACCGCTCTCCCGGGAGCGCGGGAAGAGTTACCTCGCAGGACTGGCCTTCCGAGACAAAAGGGGCTTGGTCTTCGGGGAATTCCGCAAGGACCCAGATCCGCGAAAGATCCACCAGCCGAAAGAGCGTCTGGCCCGCCGTGAAGCGCATCCCTCGAAGACGTTCTTTTCATGCACATGGCCCGAGATAGGAGAAAGCAGGTCGAATGTGCCGTGAATCCCTTTTCCGGTACGGACATCGTTGGTCGACATGCTCCAGGCATACTTCTCGAGCTCCCGGATCTGCGCATCGGTCAAGTCCCAGACGCGGATCCGGTTCCGGATATGCTCGAACTGCTGATCGAGGAGGATAGGGTTGGCTTTTTGGATCAGCAGGCTCCTCCGCCAGGCGCGGTAGGCACGGATGTAATCCATTTGGGCTTGGACCCAGTTCTCGGACAGAATCGTGGCCAGCTTTTCTCCTTTATGTACTTCCTTCCACAAATAATCGGCGTAGAGCTTGAGGACATAGCCGTCCCCGGCCTTTACGTTAATGTCGACTACCTTCGACTCATCGATGGCCAAGATGGCCGGAGCGTGCAATGCGCGCACCAGCCGGCGCCGCTCCACGAGCGCGGTGCGGACCCCGATCGCCTGCAGCCGTTCAGGAGGAACAAAAAGGGGCTTGCGGACGGGGCAGTGGGTTGAGACAGCCCCGGTTCGGTCGGGCCGGTGCCCCGGAAGCCGCGGCCTGAGCCGGTTTTCCGGTGAAGACTTCTTTTCGCGGACCGGCACCAGATCCATGCCGCAGATCGGGCATTTGCCCGGAACGGGAGAGCGCACGCTGGGATGCATGGTGCAGGTGTAACAGAGGATTTTTCCTTCGTGCTGGGGCTCGGCAGCGGTCGAACCGGATTCGAAGCAGGCCCACAGGCCGAGAACGAGAAGGAGAACGGGGCAAGGCGCTAGGTTTTTCACGGATAGGGAGAAACGGGCTCTGTGGCGATCAGAACACCCCGGAGCCCAAACCCTCGCCCGGTTTTCCGCGGCGGCGGCTCTCTCTCTCACCGCAAACCGGCATCGGGGTCCCGCAACGCCATGGGCGGGTTCAAAGAACCTCGGCTCCGAGAAAGACTTCCCGTGCTCCCTGCGGATCACGCAATCGGCGAAGGAAGGCGGCCGAGACCGGGCCGGCCTGACCGCATCCGGCGAGGCGGCATCCGGAGGGCCTCCGCCGGCAGAGGCGGGGCTATCCGCGCCTCTCCGAAGACCGGCTCCGCTTCTCCGGGCGGAAGCTCCTCAACGATCAACGACGCGGCCGCGCTCGGACGTCCCCATCCACGCCCGCGAAGCTTGCACGCCCGACTCTTCCCTCGCCGCCTCGGGAACGGGAATCGCCGGCCGTTTTCTTCCGGATGGTCCCGGCGGCGGAGGCTCGACTTTCCCTCGCCGATAGGCGAGAGCCGCCTGGAGCGCCAGCAGCAGCAAAATGGCGAGAAGAGGGCCCCATTCGCCCGCGAAAGGGAACCCCGCGCCCAGCAGCGGCGCAACCACGGCTGCCGGCGGACCCGTCATTGTCGTTTTCTCCCGTTTCTCCCTATTCGCGATAGGAGAGCCTGCTACAAGGACGGAGAGGTCCTCGGAGCCGCTTCCGTCGACTCCCCCGCGATATTCGCACGCATCGCGGTATCGGCCTGGATGTTGCGCATCCGATAGTAGTCCATCACCCCGAGATGCCCTTTCCGGAAGGCATCCGCCATGGCCAATGGAATCTCGGCCTCCGCCTCGACGAGCTTGGCCCGCATCTCCTGCTCCAGGGCGACCGCCGCCGCCCGCCGCACCTCTGCTTTCGCTTGGGCGACCCGCTTGTCCGCCTCCGCCTGCTCGGCCTGGGCTTCGCCCCGACATTGTCGCCGATCGTAACCTCGGCAATGTCGATCGAGAGAATTTCGAAGGCGGTCCCCGAGTCGAGACCTTTCTGCAGCACCGTCTTCGAGATCCGATCCGGATATTCCAAGACCTCCTTATAGTTGAGCGCCGATCCGATCGTGGTGACGATGCCTTCCCCACCCGGGCGATGATCGTCTCCTCGGTCGCTCCCCGACAAAGCGCTCCAGATTGGTCCGCACGGTGACCCGCGCCCGCGCCTTCACCGCGATCCCATCCTTGGCTACCCCGGTGATCGTGTTCTGGCCGGTCGCCGGGTTTGGACAGATCGATCACCTTGGGATTGACGCTGGTCCTCACCGCCTCGAAGACGCTCTTCCCGGTGCCGATCGTGGCCAAGTCGATCGCACAGGCACGGTTGAAATCGAGGGAGATGTGCGCCCGGTCGGCAGCGATCAGCGCGCGCACCACCTGCTCCACGTTGCCGCCCGCCAGGTAGTGGGATTCCAACTGGGCGGTGCTCAAATCAATCCCGGAACGGACCGCCGTGATCCGATTGTTGACGATCAGCGAAGGAGGAATTCCCCGGAGGCGCATGGCGACCAGATTGAACAGGCTCACCCACGCCCGGAGATGAACGCGCGGACCCAGATGCCGACGAAATTGATCACCAGCACCGCGAACACGAGGGGCGACGAGCGCCAGAAGCCCCAGTAGGAATAAAGAGATCATGCGACGGCCTCCACGATCCAGCGGCCATCATGCCATCCGAGAACGCGTGCTCGATTACCTGCCTCCCGAAATCCGCTCTCCGCTACGACCCCGGTTCGCCTCCCCTCGAATAGGGCGACTCCGATGGGATGGCAAGGCGAAAGGGCGGCTCCTCCCGGCTGACCCGATCCGAGGCCGGGCGCCCGCCCCGGACGGATTGCCGAAAGGCGAGGCCATCCAGCGGCCCCGGCGGCTCCGCGCCCGGTAACGGAGCCGGCCCCATAGCCGCTTTTCAAAACAAGGAGGCTCATGGCCGGCACCGTCAGCCTCCCTCATCGTGCCCGAGATCAAAGGGGCCGAAGCGGCTCCACTCGGAAGGCCTACGAGCTCGTGCAACCCCGGAATTGCGCGCGGCAAGAAAAAAAGAGATTGGCCGCAAACAAGATCCGCCCGCCTGCGGGCAAAAAAAAGAAGCGCGATCATTCATATCATTCCTCCTCCTCCACGCGCTCCACGACGACCCGGATTCCCTCCACCGCTACGATCCGCAGCCGACTACCCGCCGGAACGAACGTTCCGGGCTCTGACATCGACGATTCTTTCCCCAAAGCGGCCGGTTCCGGAGGGTCGCAGGACGGTGATCGCGATCCCCTCGTCACCGGGATGAACGGGCGAAACGGCGGTATCCGCGGAAATCCCTTCCGGACCCATGACCAGGCGCCGTGCCGGGGAAAGCGTGCCACGACCATCCCGATGGCGACGGCGCCGGCGGCGGCGAGGACCAGGGAAAAACCGGTCCGGCGAGCCGTTCGGCTCCTACCCAGAGCGGATCCTTGGGATAGCGATCGATCGCGGAGTAGAGCAACCCCAGAAGGGCCAGGACCGTTCCAGCCACCGTCGGCAAAGAACCCGGAAAGAAAAAGAGCTCCAGCGCGATAAGCGCCGCTCCTCAAGAAAGAAAAAGAGCGGCTCCCATCCGCTCAGTCCGGCCAGATAATGGCCGAAGAAATAGAAAGAAAGCAGAGCAGAGCTGCCGCCGCGAACAATCCGAAAGAACCGCCGGTCTTGAGCTCCAAGTAGCCTAAGAGCAGGCCGATCCCCAAGAGCATCGGCCCGGCGGCCACGATGCCGCGCGCGATCCGCTCGAATCCGGTAGGGCGCAATTCCACAAGGCGTCCGCCGCCGATTTGCCGCACGAGGGCCGGCAGGTCCGCCACCGTTCCCTCGGAGAGCAGCGGTCGGGGCGGGACGCCGTAGCGGCGCGAGGCCTCAACATCGGTTAGGGTAAAATTTTGCCCTTGGGCAGAAGAGTCGTTCCGTCGATCGCCAGCCCGCTTTCCCGGTCCACCATAGCCTCAAAGACCGCCGGGTTATGGCCGTGGCGCTGCGCCGTCGCCCGCACCAGCGCCTGATAGGCGGAAAGAATTTTCTTCTCGTAGCTTTCGGGAAGCTGCTGCACCGCCCGCCGGCGGGAGAAACGAGAACCGGGGTGGCAGCCCCGATCACGGAGCCGGGAGCCATGTAGATGTGGCGTGTCGCCGCTGCAAAAACGCGCCGGCCGAAAGCGCCTTCGGATCGACGAAGGAATAGGTCGCATCCGGATTCGGAAAATGCTCGATGATCCGGATTATCTCTTCCATGGCGTCCGCCCGCCCTCCGGGCGTATCGAGGTCGAGCACCAGCACGGAAGCTCCCTGGGCGACCGCTTCCTTGACCCGCGACGGACCAGGTAGACAACCGCCGGATCGACCTCCCATGCACGGGGATGACATAGGCAAAACCCGCCGCCGACACGGCCGGGATCCAGCAGGCAAGGAACCCTAGGAGCTTCCAGGAAAGCCTCAAGCAGGCAGCGCTTCGCATAGGCTGTGCTCCCACCTTCGGCCAAGGATTCATGGTCGTCAATGCCCGGCCCGAAGAGGATTGACAAGCTTCACTTTCTTGCGCGAGGCTCCCCGTACGCATCCAACGCGGCGCATGCCAATGCTTCTTCGTCTGCGAGGCTGGATTTCTCCAGGGGCGGCTATGTTCTGGCCGCATCCCTGCTCCCTACTGGGGGTCGCGGCGCCGACCCCGGCGCCGGCGGCGGGGAGCTCGGGGAGCGCCGCTTCTTCCAGCGCGAGCGTCAGTGCCGACGAGGGGCTCCTCCAGCCAGAATGCGCAGATCCAGGAGCTGATCAAGCGGTTGGAGGACCAGGGGATTCCGGTGCAGGCGAACACCAAGGGGATCGTCCTTTCGGGGGTACGTGGATGCGAGCTACACGTACAACTTCATCAATGCGCCTTCCTTTAATGAAGTGCCCGGCTTTCCTCCCCACCGAATTATGTAGGGCCGACCAATGCGGCGGGGCAGGCGTTGGGGTATCCGGCGATTCCGGGCCGGGAGCCGGTGGACGGGATTCCCGGCGGAGGCTTCAATATGAACGCCTTTAAGCTGGCCTTGGAGAAGCCGCTGACCGACGAGAACCGGTGGCAGGCGGGGTTTCGGGCCGATCTGATCGTCGGGCAGGATGCCTCGATCGGGGCTCCGGACACGATCGGGGGCTTGGGCACCAACTTCAGCTCCTGGTTCTCTTCAACACCTCGAGCTTCTGGCTGGAGCAGGCCTACGTGGTCTTCCGGGCGCCGGTGGGCAACGGGCTCGACATTCGCGTCGGGAAGTTCGTCGATCCGGCGGGCTACGAGGTGGTGGAGCGGCCGGTCAACTTGGATTTCACCTACGGGCTGCTCTTCAGCAACCTCCTGCCGACCACCCTTACCGGGATGCAGGCCATCTACCACTTCGACGACCAGTGGTCGACCCGCTTCGGGGTGGCCGACGGGGGCTTCAACGTCGCCCGCGGAGGCTACAACTACTTCGGATATCTGGACAACACGATCGATAACAACGCGGCCTACCTGCTTTTCTGGAACGGGCGGTGGGAGTCAAGCAGAAGAACGCCATCCTAAGCGCGACAGTGATGTACGGCTTCAGCAGGGTCAACCCTCCGGGCTTCGGCGCCTCTCCGATCGACGGGATGGCCCAGCCCTACAGGATCGCGCAGGGGATTCGCGGCAGGGGACCTTCAACCAGAACAACGCCTTCTTCCTGGGGGATGTCTGGGGCTCCTGGGCGCCGAAGTTCGCCCCGACAAGCTCCTCCTGGGCTTCGAGTTCACCGGGGGCTTCTACAACAATGACGTCAGCTTCGTCTCCCCGCGGTCAGCGGGCGCTGCCCATCGGCCTCTATAGCGGCCCCTCCAGCTGGTACGGCGCCGCCATCCCGCCGAAGTACCAGTTCAGCTCGATCGTCAGCCTCTCCCAGCAGCCGAATGGATGCAGGCGGGCTGGAACAGCATCCTGGCGGGCCACAACGCCCCACCGACATCTGGGAGTACACCGCCACCTTGGCCTTCGACCTTGCCGACAACTTCATGATCCGCCTCGAAGGCCGAATCGACTGGGGCCTCGGCGTCATGGCCTACTACGGCTTCCCCTTCCAGGGAACTACCTCCCCAAGCGCCCTCCTCTACTCCGCAAACGGCCCCATCTTCCTCACCGCACTCGAATTCGTCTACAGCTACTAAGCCCCTCCTGTCCCTCCAGGTCTCCCTTGCAGGCCGACCGTATAGCGCGCTACGACCCCGCCCTCCTTCGCCTTACGCCATCGGATCAGCCGAAGGCGCAGCCGGAATGCCCCCTCCAGAGGGCTAAATCCGGAGACAAAGGGCTCGGCGCCCCCATCGTCAATCGCGGGCAGCCATCGAATGCGGATCTCTTCTACGCGGCCGCTTTCGAGCGCCGCGCGGTTCCAACGGGCATCACCCAAAAGCCAGATGGCGGTAGAGCCCGATTTGGATTCGAGCCATCGTCCGAGTTCGCCCTCCGGCACGCGGCGGATCCGTAGTCCAGTCGCTTGCGCGGGCGGTTCCCAAGGTGTCCAAACTTCGCCGGCGCGCCCCGCGCTCCGGTTGCCGCAGAGCCTTTCCACCAGGAACGGGACCTGCTCCGGACGGGTCGAGAGGCGGCCGTCAAGAAAGAGTTCCGCCAGCAGCACGATCATAGCCGACGGAAAGACCCTCTCCTCCGAATGCCGATCCCACGGACAGCCGCATTCCGCGAGCAAACTCGGCTGCGGGCATCCGGCGCTTGCCTTCGAGCTGCACTTCACGCAGGAGTAGGCCTCCACTTCCCCCCGCCGCCACGAGAATCCCGTGCGAATCGATGCGCACGATTTCACCCGGTCTCCCCGAAGCGCGAATCGATACGATGCCGCTGAATACCTTGAGCATTCGCAGCTCTCCGCCGTCGCGCAGCCATGTGTAAGCGACCGGCCAGGGGTTCATCGCGCGGATGTGAGCATGGATATCCCACTTGTCGCGCGTCCAGTCGATCTCCCCGTCCTCCTTGCGCAATTTTCTCGCATAGGTGGCTTGGGCCGGATCTTGCGGCTGCCGCTGCGCGCGCCCCGACGCGAGGCAATCGAGCGCTTCGATGACGGCCCGCGAGCCCAATTTCGCTAACCGCGCCTGGAGAGTCGCCGTGGTGTCGGTGGAGCGAATCAAAAGCTTCTTCGCCAGCAGGATGTCCCCGGTGTCCAATCCCTCATCCATCCAGATCACGGTAACGCCGGATTCCCGGTCTCGGCTGCGGATCGCCGCCTGGATCGGCGCTGCGCCCCGATGGCGCGGAAGAAGCGAGGCATGCAGGTTGAGGGCCGCTCGGCTCGGGAGCTCGAGCACCTCCCGCGAAAGAATCTGCCCGTAGGCGACGACGATCAGGACGTCCGGTTGCAAGAAGCGGATCTGCTCGACGGCGGCCGGGGAATTGATTCTTTCCGGCTGAAAGATGGGGAGCCGCAAATCGAGGGCGGCGGCTTTGATCGGGCAAGGGGTCGGGAGACGATGCCTTCCGGACGGCCGGTCGATCTGTGTGACGACCCCCTGGAGCCGATAATCCCGATGGGCGGCCAGCGCCCGAAGCGTGGGGATTCCGAACTCGCCCGATCCGATAAAGACGACTCTCATGTTCCCAAGGGAATGCGTCGCACCGGACCGTCCGTTCTACGGCCCCCGCCGGCCCCGATATCCATGCCGACGGGAATGGGGCAAAGCCGTCCCGAAAGGAGGGACATCGCCGGGCAGGGCGGGAACCTCCCGCTGCCCGAGGGAGGAGCCGCAACCCGTACACAGATAATCATAGATCTCCTTTCCCGGCAGGACGAGCAGAAGCCGTTCCTGGACGGCCATCGGCTTCCGGCAGGAAGAACAGTACAGGGCGGAAGCCGAGAAGCTTTCGAAGGACCCGCTCATAGGTTAAGGTTACTCATGGCTTAAGACCACCCGCAAGGCAATTGGTGGTCCGACGGACTCGGGACCGCGTCGCGGTTAGGCACCGGCCGGGGCCTGCGGTGCCAAGCGCGGCATCGAGCCTCGCCGAGCCGGAAAGAATGGGTAGGATGGAGAATCTGCGTTCGACGCCGGTGCTCGATCGGGCCGTAGCCCTCCTCCATGCGGGAGAACTCGTCGGAATCCCCACGGAGACCGTCTATGGGCTCGCCGCCGACGCAAGCAACCCCGGAGCCGTGGCACGGCTTTTCGAATGCAAGCGGCGCGCCTGGTTCCATCCGATCAGCCTCCTTTGCGACTCCGCCAAAACCGCCTTTCATCTGGTGGCGGAGGTGCCGGAAAGCGCGGCGCGGGTCGCGCAGCGGTTTTGGCCGGGACCCCTCACCCTGATCCTTCGGAAGCGACCGGAGGCGGTGCCCGATCTTCTGACGGCGGGTCTCCCGTTTGTGGGAGTGCGGGTGCCCGACCATCCGCTTGCGCTCGCCCTTTTGGAACGGTTCGGCCGCCCGCTGGCCGTCACGAGCGCCAACCGCTCGGGGCACCTGAGCGCCACCACGGCGGAAGCCGTCGAAGCCGAATTTAGGGACGAGGTCCCTCTTGTGCTCGATGGCGGCCGTTGCTGCGTCGGCGTAGAATCTACGGTGCTCTTTCTGGCGGATCCGCGTCCGGTCCTGATCCGCTCGGGAGGAACTCCTTTGGATCTCCTGGAGGAAGTGGTCGGCCCCATCGATCGCGAAACGGATTTCCGATCCGACACCCGCCGGCTTGGCCGGCACTACGTCCTGCGCACCCCGTTTTCGCTCATCCGGACGCCGGAAGAGATCCCTGCCTCGGCACGGAAGGACGCAGGGCTGCTTGCTTGGGGGCCCTGCCCGGAGGGGTTCGCGATCTGCCGCAGCCTTTCCGCCCTCTTCCGGCTGGAGGAAGCAGCGGCCAACCTCTTTGGATACCTCCGAGAGCTCGACGAATGCGGCCTGCGGCGGATCTACGCCATGCTCCTGCCGGAGCGCGGGCTCGGATGCGCGGTCAACGAGCGGCTGCGGAAGGCGGCCGAAGCTTCCGCCACCGCAGGCCTCGGCGCGGGCGACTACGCGAGCAACCCCTCTTCCCCTCCCTCCTCTTCTTGATCCGGAACGACCCGAGCTACACTGATCAACCGGTCACCGGGGTCCAGGGTAAGGAGCCGGACTCCCTGGGTATTGCGGCCGACGCGCCGGATCCCCTTGACCGGCACGCGCACCATCAATCCGCGTTGCGTCAGGAGCATCAGCTCATCGCCATCGACAACCGATAGCGCAGCGACGACCTCCCCAGTCCTCTTGGTCATCTTCATAGTGATGACCCCTTTCCCTCCCCGTCTTTGCCGGCGGTATTCGTCAAAGCTGGTCCGCTTCCCCAGCCCGTTGGAGCCGGCCACCAGAAGCGTGGCAGCGGGATCGACCACAACGGCGGCCACCACCCGGTCCTCCTTGCCCAACTGAATGCCTCGCACCCCCGTGGCATCCCTGCCCATCGGGCGTACATCTTCCTCGGGAAAGCGGATGCTCAAGCCCTCCCGCGTAATCAGGACCACTTCGCGATCCCCCGTGGTGAATTTCACGTCGATCAGCCGATCCCCTTCCGGGATGTTGATCGCCCGAATCCCCTTCTTGCGCATATGGGCGAACTCGGAGAGGGAGGTCTTTTTCACCTGGCCGAGCGCGGTGCAGAAAAAGAGGAAGCCCGGCCGATCCCAAGCAGCCCCGTCCTCGGAAGAGGAGGAGCCGACGCGCAGAAGAGCGGCGATCTCCTCGCCCGGGGCCAGCTCGAGCACGTTGGCGATGCTTCTTCCTTTGGCAGCCCGTGCCATCTCCGGGATTTCGTAGACGCGTTCGATGTAGGCACGCCCGGCCGTGGTGAAGAAGATCAGGTGGTCATGGGTGGAAGCGGTAAAGAGGTGCTCGACGAAATCGGCTTCCTCGGTCCTCTCCCCATCCTGGGCCACCATTCCGATCACTCCTCGGCCGCCGCGCCGTTGCACCCGGTAGTTGGCCAAACCCGTCCGCTTGATATAGCCCTTATGGGTCAGCGTGATGACGACGGCTTCCCGAGCCACCAGGTCCTCGAAAGCCACTTCTCCTTCCGCCGCCACGATTTCCGTTCTCCTCGCAGTGGCCCGCTTGGCGGCAACCTCCCGCAGTTCCTCCCGGATCAGCGCCAGCACCCGCATTTCGCTGGCCAAGATCTCCTCGAGCTCGCGGGTCCGCTCCATCAGCTTTCGGTACTCCTCGAGAATCTTCTCCCTCTCCAGGCCGGTAAGCTGATAGAGGCGAAGATCGAGGATCGCGTCCAGCTGCGCGTCGGAAAGCCTGTATCGGCCGTTTACCAGCCGTTCCGCATGGCGAACGACGATTCCGAAGGCCTCGACCTGTTCGCGGGTAAACTCATATCCGCCCAGCTCGATGCGCGCGGCTTCCCGATTCACCGCCCCTCGGATGACGCGGAGGAATTCGTCCAAGTTCGCCAGCGCGATCAGGTACCCTTCGAGGATTTCCGCCCGCTCCTCCGCCTTCCGAAGCTCGAAGCGGCTTCGTCGCAGGACGACCTCTCTCCTATGGTCGAGATAGGCGAGCAGCATTTCCTTGAGGTTGAGGGTCCGAGGTCGACCACCGTCGATCGCCAGAGAATTGACAGCAAAGATCGTCTCCAAGGGGGTGAGCCGGTAGAGATTGTTTTCTACGACCTTGGGCACGGCGTCGCGTCGAAGCTCGATGACGACCCGCGTGTTCTCGTCGGACTCATCACGAACGTCGCTGGCGTCGATCAGCTTTTCGGTGATGAGCTCGCCGATCCGTTCCACCAGGGTCGCACGATTCACGTTGAAGGGGATTTCGTCCACGATGATCGCAGCTCTTCCGTTCCGCAGCTCTTCCACGTGGAGGCGTGCCCGCAGGCGCACGCTCCCTTTGCCCGTCAGGAAATAATTCCGGATTCCCTCTTGGCCGACCACGATCCCTCCCGTCGGGAAATCCGGCCCCTTGACGAACCGGAGAAGATCTTCTGGAGAGAGAGCCGGGTTATCGATGAGAGCGCAAATCCCTTCGACAAGCTCTCCGAGGTTGTGCGGCGGGATGTTGGTCGCCATTCCCACCGCGATCCCTGTGCTCCCGTTGACAAGCAGGTTCGGGAAGGCCGCCGGGAAAACCACCGGCTCGGTCCGGGTCTCGTCGTAGTTGGGGACGAAGTCGACTGTCTCCTTGTCCATGTCCGCCATCAGAAGCGAGCCAAGATGGGTGAGACGGGCTTCCGTATACCGCATAGCCGCAGGAGGATCCCCCTCCACCGAGCCGAAATTCCCCTGCCCGTCGATCAAGGGTTCCCGCATCGCCCAAGGCTGGGCCATGTGCACGAGGGTCGGATAGATCGCCTGGTCGCCATGAGGGTGGTAGTTTCCCATGGTCTCGCCGACGATCTTGGCGCATTTGAGATGCTTCCGATTCGGAGCAAGCCCCAGCTCGTGCATCGAGTACAGGATCCGCCTCTGGGAGGGCTTAAGCCCGTCGCGCACGTCGGGGAGCGCGCGAGCGATGATGACCGACATCGCATAGTCAAGGAAGCAGCTACGCATCTCCTCGGAGACGTCGCGCGTTTCAAACCGCTCCGCCGCCAGCAGAGGCTGTCCCTCGCCGCCGGTTCCGCCATCGGGCATACGACTCTTCCCTCCCTTGTTTATACTTCGCCTGCTTGCGAACAGGGCGCCTTAGACGTCGAGATTGCGCACGTGAAGCGCGTTCTCCTCGATGAACCGCCGCCGCGGCTCGACCACATCCCCCATCAGCGTTGCAAAGATCTCCTGGGCGGTCGCCGCGTCAGCGATCTCGACCCGCAAGAGCTTTCTGCGCGCCGGATCCATTGTCGTCTCGTAAAGCTGCTTCGGATTCATCTCGCCCAGCCCTTTGAATCTCTTGATCTCGATTCCCCGCCTCCCGACTTCCTTGACGGCCGACAGGATTTCGCTCGGGGAGAAAAGCAGGCGGCGGTTCTCTCCTTCCCCTTCGAGGAACGCGTAAAGCGGCTCCCGCGCCCGCACCTGCGAGATCACCATCCCCAGCTCGGCCAATTGATCGAGCTTCTCCCGGATGCTCTTGCTTTCGTAAAGCTCGACATGGATCGCCCGGCGGAATCTCGCCGCCGCTTCTTCCGGCTGCGACGCGGGAGGGGCGGGACTCGTTCCCTCCGCCGCGGCTTCTGCGTCTCCGGACGAGCTGCCCGACACCTCGGTGCCGGCACGAGGGTCGACGACCTCTGCGCTCGCGTTCCCGCAGTCAAAGAGGGACAAGTCGGGGTTGGCCTCGGCAAAACGGGCAAGATCGCCATCCGAGCAGAAGAAATGAATCTCCTCCCGGTTGCCTTCTCGGACGCGGACGAGGTGGACCGGCAATGCGCCGGTCGCAGGATCCCGGCTTTCCAGGTAAGCTCCGAAATCCGCACCGTGCTTGAGCAAGGAACGGGCGAACTTATCCAGATCTTCCAACCGGTTGAGGACATCCAAGAGCCTGGCACCCGAAAAAACGCGGCCCGTCCGAAGGTCTTCGATCTTGACCTCCTCGGCGCCCTGCTGAATCAGCATCCGGTTGAGCTCCGCATCATCCCGGAGGTACCACTCTTTCTTCTTGCGGGTAACCAGATAGAGCGGCGGTTGCGCGATATAAACGTATCCTCGTCGGATGAGCTCCTGCATCTGCCGATAGAGGAAGGTGAGGAGCAGTGTGCGGATGTGGGAGCCGTCGACGTCGGCGTCGGTCATAAGGATGATCTTGTGATACCGAAGGCGGTCGAGTTGAAACGCTCCTTCTCCGTCCCCCTCTCCGATCCCGGTCCCCACCGCCGTGATGATCGTCTGGATCTCTTCGTTCTGGAGAACCCGGTCGAGCCTCGCCTTTTCCACATTGATCAGCTTCCCGCGAATCGGGAGTATAGCCTGGAATTGGCGGTTCCTCCCTTGCTTGGCCGAGCCGCCGGCCGAATCCCCTTCCACGATAAAGAGTTCCGCCTCGTCCGGACTCCGTGTCGAGCAGTCTGCCAGCTTTCCCGGCAGTCCCTTTCCGGAGAGAGCCGTCTTGCGGACGGCTTCTCGCGCTTTTCGAGCCGCCTCTCTGGCCCGGGCGGCCGTCAGCGCCTTCTCCACGATTCGCTTGGCGACGGCCGGGTTCCTTTCGAAAAACGACATGAGCCCGTCGTAGACCAGCGAGGAAACGATTCCCTCCACTTCGGGACTGACCAGCTTTACCTTGGTCTGAGACTCGAAGCTGGGATTGGGATGCTTGAGCGAAAGCACGCAGAAAAGACCTTCCCGCACGTCGTCGCCCGAGATCGCGGGATCCTTCTCCTTCCACAGGTTGTTGGACTTCGCGTACTGGTTGACCGAACGGGTGAGGGCCGTCCGGAAACCGGAAAGGTGCGTGCCGCCGTCCGGGTTCGGAATCCCGTTGGTGTAGCAAAGAATCTGATCGGCATATCCGTCGGTGTATTGCAGCACGCAATCGAGCAGGATGTCGTCCTTCTCCCGGGCGATAATGATAGGCTTCGGATGCAGCCGTTCCATGCTCCCCGTGATCTGCTCAAGGAACTCCTCGATGCCACGGCGGTAGAGGAAGTGCTGCACCTTCGGCCTGTCGCCATCCAGAACCCGCTCGTCGGAGAGCACGATTTCGAGGCCGGGATTCAAGAAGGCGAGCTCCCGGAGCCGAGGTGCGAGAATGTCAGTCTTGAACTCCTGGGTAGCGGTGAAGATCTCAGGATCGGGCTTAAAAGTGATATAGGTACCGGTCGTTCGGCTCTTCCCGATGATCTCCAACGGCTTGACCGTCTTCCCCCGGCTGAACTCCATGTGGTAGACATTGCCGTCGCGGGCGACCTCGACCTCGAACCATTCCGAGAGGGCGTTGACGCACTTGGCGCCCACGCCATGGAGACCGCCGGAATACTTGTAGGCCCCCTGGCCGAACTTGCCGCCGGCATGAAGGTTGGTGAGGACCAGCTCCACCGCGGGGATCTTGAACTTGGGATGGAGATCGACCGGAATCCCCCGTCCGTTGTCGCGGACGGAAAGAGAGCCGTCGATGTGGATCGTTACCTCGATCCGCGTGCAAAAGCCCGCGAGGTGCTCGTCGATCGAATTGTCGAGCACCTCGAAGACGCAATGGTGAAGCCCGCGCTCGTCGGTATGCCCGATGTACATCCCGGGCCGTTTGCGCACGGCCTCCAGGCCTTCGAGCTTGTCGATCTTCGACGCATCGTACGGAACCGATTTCGCCGGCAACTGGCGGGATAGCCCTTCGACAGACATCGTAGCTGCTGCTTCGTTTCCAATAATATCCCGCGCACTTCCCGAAGACAAGCCGCACGCGCGCTGTCGAGCCCGCCGTCTGGCTCCTCGAAAGATTGCGCTTCCCTTTGCCTTCGGGTAGCCTCCTATCGGGATATGGCGGCCCCTTCCCGGCAACATGTCGTCCTGGTGGTCGAAGACGAGCCCGACGTCCTTGAGCTGATCTGCCTCAACCTGACGGCGGCGGGTTTTCATACGCTGCGAGCCTCGAACGGAACGGACGGCCTGGAGAGGGCGATCGGCGACGTTCCCGACCTGGTAGTCCTCGATCTTATGCTTCCGGAGCTGAGCGGGCTCGAGGTCTGCAAGACCCTGCGCCGCAATCCGACGACCGTCGATTTGCCCATCCTGATCCTGACGGCGAAGGCGGAGCCCGCCGATCGCGTGCAGGGATTGGAAATAGGCGCGGACGACTACCTGACGAAGCCTTTCAGCCCGCGCGAGCTGGTCCTTCGGACCCGTGCGCTCTTGCGGCGGCGCATGGAGGGAAGCCCGCCCACGGAGCCGATCCGCCATGAGAATCTCGTAGTCCACCCCAGGCGGCATGAAGCCTTCGTCCGGAGCCGCCGGGTCGACCTGACCGCCACCGAATTTCGGCTTCTTAACACCCTCCTCCGGGGCCGGGGGCGCGTCCATCGGCGTGAAGACCTGCTGCGGGAAGTCTGGGGGTATAAGAAAGCTATGGATACGCGGACGGTGGATACGCACATACGCCGCCTAAGGGACAAGCTAGGGAGTGCGGCGCACTACATCGAAACGGTCCGTGGAATCGGATATCGGTTCCGCATGAAACGCGGAGGACCCGAAGAGTTCGCTCTGAGCAACCCGCCTCAGCCCGAACTCCAAGAATGACGGTTGCCTCCTTCTTGATCGTCCTCTTAGGTTCCGCCCTGACGGCGGCCCTGCTTCAACTCTGGAACTGGGCCCGTTCGGCGGCCAAGCTGGAGCGGATCGCCGAAGACGTCGCCCGGGGACGACACCCGCGTTCGTTCGTCATCTTCGGTCCCCGAAGCCTTTTTCGCGTGGCCAGCCGTCTTGAAGAGCTTCTCGCCTCGCGCGAGAAGCTTGCCGAACAGGTCGAGCAGCAGAGCGGAAATTTCCACGGGGTGCTCCGGAACATGATGGAGGGGGTGGCGATCATCGACCGGGATCACCGGGTCGCGCTGGCCAACGAAGCCCTGGTCCGGCAATTCGGACTCGGCGGAGAGCCGTCCGGCCGCACCGTCCTCGAGTCTCTCCGGAACGCCGAAATCGACCGGTTGATCGGCGAAGCCTTCACGCGTCAAGAAACCCTTTCGGCGGAGATCACGCTTCGCAGCCTGCCCCGCTCGGAAGCCGATCTCTTTCTCATCGTCAATGCGGTGCCCATGCGCGGGGAATCGGGAGCCCCGTCCCAGGTCCTTCTCGTGCTTCACGACATCACCGAGCACAAGCGCAACGAAGAACGGCAGAAGGAATTTCTTGCGAGCGTCTCGCACGAGCTCCGCACCCCCCTTTCCATCTTTCGCGGTTATGTCGAAACCCTCTTGCACGCCTCGCGCACGCTCGCCCCGGAAGAGGTCAACCGCATCCTGAAAATCCTCCAGCGCCACTCTCTTCGCTTAAGCAAGCTGGTCAACGATCTCCTCACCCTTTCCGCCCTAGAGCCGGACCGCATGCATCTGGAACGCGCCCCGGTCTCGCTGCCCCATTTCCTCCGCAGGATCGAAGCGGACCTCCGCCAAGCTTTCCCGGAAAAGCCGCTCGACCTTCTCGTCGAACTTCCAGCGAACCTTCCGAAGATTGACGCCGATCCCTTTCGCCTCGAGCAGGTCCTTTACAACCTTGTCGAAAACGCGATCCAATATTCGGCGCCCGGCTCCCCCATTCGCATCCGAGCCGATGCGGAAAAGGAGATGGTCTCGATTCGGGTTGTCGACCAGGGAGTGGGCATTCCCGCGGCCGACCTTCCCTATGTCTTCGACCGGTTCTACCGAGTCGACAAGACCCGTAGCCGGGAAGCGGGCGGAACCGGACTCGGCCTCTCCATCGTGAAGCGGATCGTCGATCTCCACCAAGGACGCGTAGAGCTACAGAGCGAGCCCGGCCGCGGCACGACGGTGACGGTAACGCTTCCTGCCTGGCAGGCCGCTCCTCGGGAGCGATCCTCCTCCGCCGCCGGAACCGATCGGGCCGCGCAGGATGAAGACACGCCCCAAGCGCCGACACCTCCGCCCGCGGATCGGCATCTCCCCCGTGCCGCCTGACGGGAAACCGGCGCTTACTCCACGGTGACGCTCTTGGCCAAGTTCCTCGGCTTGTCCACGTCCCTGCCGAGGCAAACTGCCGTGTAGTAGGCCAGAAGCTGGAGAGGAACGACCGTAAGGATGGGCGCAAGAAGTTCCGAGCACCGAGGCACGGCGAAGACATCGTCGGCCAGCTCCCGGATCCGATCGTCCCCCTCGCTGGCAATGGCGATGACCGGTCCACGGCGTGCCTTGACCTCCGCGATGTTGCTTATGTTCTTGTCGTAGACGCCGTCCTGGGGGCAGAGGAATATGCTCGGCATCCGCTCATCGATCAGCGCGATCACCCCATGCTTGAGCTCGGCGGCCGGATGGCCCTCGGCCCGGATATAGGTGATCTCCTTCATCTTGAGAGCGCCCTCGAGCGCGATGCCGTATTGAAACTGCCGCCCCAGGAAGAGCATCGCCTCGGCCTGCGCATACTTTTCGGCGATCGCGCGGATCTCCTCGTGCCGCGCCAGGATGCCGGCCACCTGATCGGGTAGCCGTTCGATCTCCTCGATCAGCTCTTTTCCCTGGCGCGCGGAAAGGTAGCGGAGCCGCCCGAGGAGCACCGCCAGGAGAAGGAAGATCAGCACCTGGGAGGTGAAAGACTTGGTTGCCGCAACCCCGATCTCCGGGCCAGCGTGCATGTAGACCCCTCCCTCCGTTTCGCGGGCGATCGTGCTCCCGACCTGATTGCAGATCCCCAGCACGCGCATCCCCTTCCGCTTAGATTCCCGCACGGCCGCCAGCGTATCCGCTGTCTCTCCCGACTGGCTGACGGCAAAAACCACGGTCTCCCGGTCCAGAGGCGCGTTCCGGTAGCGGAATTCGCTGGCGTAATCGACCTCCACCGGAAGATGAGCCAGCGATTCGATCAGATACTCCCCCACGATCCCCGCATGGCGGGCCGTTCCGCAGCCGACGATCAGAATCCGCTGGATCCGCAGGAGCTCATGAGGATTCATGTTGAGGCCGCCCAGCTTGGCGGTCGCCTCCTCGAAATCGAGGCGTCCCCGCATCGCATTCCGGATCGCCTCGGGCTGTTCGAATATCTCCTTAAGCATGTAGTGCGGATAGCTGCCCAGCTCCGTCTCCGCTTCCGATTTCTCGACCTCGCTAATCTCGAATCCGGCTCGAAGCCGGGTGAGGGAGGAGATATCGAACCCTTCCGGCCGGATGGCAACGATGTCTCCATCACTCAGGTAAACAACCCGTTGCGCCTGCGCGGAGATGGCCGTGACATCGCTGCTCAAGAAGAACTCCTTGTTGCCGATTCCCAAAATCAGCGGACTACCCCGTCGCGCGCCCACCAGCAGGTTGGGACAATCCGCATGGATCACGGCGAGGCCGTAGGTTCCGATAACCTCTGCCAGGGCGGATCGGACCGCATTCTCGAGCCTCTTCGGATCCTCAGGAGGGAGGCGGTCGTAGGCTTCGCCGATGAGATGGGCAAGCACCTCGGTGTCGGTGTCCGATTCGAAACGATGGCCACAATCGGATAGCCTTTGCTTCAAAAGCTGGTAATTTTCGATCACCCCGTTATGGACGATGGCAAGGCGATGCGATTGGTCAAAATGGGGATGCGCATTCGCATCGCTCGGGACTCCATGAGTGGCCCATCGGGTATGGCTCACTCCAATTGTGCCCGGAAGGTTCCGTTTCTGCAGGGCGAGCTCCAGTTCGGAGATCCTGCCCTTGCGCTTGACCCAACCAAGCCGGCCGCCGTCGAGAATGGCGATGCCGCTCGAGTCGTATCCTCTGTATTCGAGCCGATGCAGCCCGTTGAGCAGCAGCGGCTGCGCTTCCCTTTGCCCGAGATAACCGACAATTCCGCACATATTGGCTCTGGCCCCGATCATTATTCGTCGCGGACGACCCCCGTCAATTCCCATGACTCGATGGAACGGCGCTAACTATTCTCCTCTCGATGTCATCACCGTGATCTTGGGCGGAGGGGCGGGAACGCGCCTCTTCCCCCTTACCAAGGAAAGAGCGAAGCCGGCGGTCCCGTTGGCCGGCAAATACCGGCTCGTGGACATCCCTATCAGCCTCGCCATTCACTCGGACCTCAAGCGGATCTTCATTCTCACCCAATTCCAGAGTTCTTCTCTGCATCGACATATCCAGCAGAGCTACCGGTTCGATGACTACTCCCAAGGTTTTATCGAACTTCTGGCCGCGCAGCAGACGATGAAGGGCGCCTACTGGTACCAGGGAACCGCAGACGCGGTAAGACAGAACCTGAGCCACTTCTCGAGCCATCCGCATGAGCTGGTGCTGATTCTGGCGGGCGATCAGCTCTATCGGATGGATTTCCGGGCATTGATCGAGCAGCACGTGACCAGCTACGCGGACCTGACGGTCGCCGTGACTCCGGTCAATCAAGATCGGGTCAGCGGCTTCGGGATCGTTCACGTCACCGAGGAGCGGCGGATCGATTCTTTCGTCGAGAAGCCGAAAGACCCCTCGCTTCTCTCGAAATTGGCGATCGGGGATCCGTTCGTTTCGCTGCTTCGGCTTCCTCCCGAAGAGCCGCAATACTGGGCCTCCACCGGAATCTATCTATTCAACCGGAAGGTGCTGGCCAACGCTTTGACGGGCGGAGAGCCGGATTTCGGCAGGGACGTGATCCCGCGGCTCATCCCGAGCCATCGGGTTTTCGCCTACATCCACTCGGGGTATTGGGAAGACATCGGCACGATTCGCGCCTTTTACGAAGCCAACCTCGATCTGTGCGAACCACATCCGAAGTTCGATTTCTACGATAGCCGCTTCCCGATCTATACGCGGGCGCGCTACCTCCCGAGCTCGAAAATCTCCCGGGCGGAGATTTCCGGCGCGCTCATCGCCGAAGGCAGCGTCATCTCGGATGCCAAAATCGAGCATTCCCTCATCGGCATTCGCAGCATCGTGCTTCCGGGCGCGACGATCAAGGATTCCCTGCTCTTGGGAAACGACGTCTACGAGACCGATTCGGAAGCGCTGGCGGCCGAAGGTCGCGGACTGCCTCGGATCGGGATCGGACGGAACAGCTTCATTGAGGGAACCATCGTCGACAAGAACACACGCATCGGCGACAACGTACGAATTTCTCCCAAGGGGAAGCCAGCGAACATGGACGGGGATTGCTTCTACATCCGCGACGGATTGGTGATCATCCCGCGCGGAGGCATCGTGCCCCATGGCACGGTCATCTAGGACGACCATGCGTTTTTTCGCCCGTTCGGGCGGTCCGGTTCCCGGACTGCGCGATTCGGGGTAGATACAAACTTTTGCTTTGCCTGAGCCTTTTTTCCCGAAAAATGATGGGTATGACCGCTTCCGTCCGCAGCCGCCGCCGGCCGGCGATCCGATGCCGCTGCGCGGGCACCTGCTATCCGATCGACGGCGATCGGGCGCTCGCGTACTTCCGCTCGTTCTTTTCCGAGCCGGGCGCGGCTCCTCTACCGTCGGCTCCCGCCCAAGGCCGGAACGACCTGCTCGGCGTCCTCTCTCCTCACATCGACTTCCGGGTCAGCGCGAAAGCGTACACCCACGCGTTCGCGCCGCTCGCGGGCGCTCCGGAGGCCGAGGTCTACCTGATCCTCGGCGTCGGCCACCGCTCGAGAGTCGAATGGAGCGTCGATGATCGCGATCTGCTCACCCCCCTCGGGCGCGCCCTGGCCGATGTCGAGTCGATCGATTGGCTTCGGCATCAGGTCGAGTTTCCGCTCAGAGATGCGGAGGCGCACGACGGCGAACATTCCATCGAGTTTCCGATCGTGCTTCTGCAAGCGCTGCGCGCCTTCCGGGGAAGCGGCCGTCCCGTGCGTTTCCTTCCCGTTCTTTGCGGCGGCCTCCACAAGTCTGTGGAGCAGGCGAGAGCCCCATCAGCGGACTCGGCGTTCGGTCGGCTTGCCGGAGCCCTCCGCTCCCTGCGGCAGGCCTACGGGGAGCGGATGCAGATCATCGTCAGCATCGATGGATGCCACATGGGCCCGCGGTTCGGCCATCCGTTTGCGATCACCCCGTTTCTCTTGGGACAGACCCGCCGTTGGGAAGAAGAGCTTTGGCGGACGGTGGAAAGGCAGGACCTCTCCGCTTTTTTTGTCCATCTCGGTCGCGAGCGGAATATACGGTATTTCGACGGAGTGGGCGCCCTCGCGCTGCTCCTTCGGATCACTGAAGGACAAGCGCGGCTGGAACGCACATATTATGAACAATGGTTTGAGGAGTCGGACCGGTCGGTGGTTACCTTCACGAGCGGCGTGCTACGGGAGAAGCGAGCACAACCGGAAGACGAAGCAACGGCATGAGTAGAGTACGGGTCCGTTTCGCCCCTTCCCCTACCGGCTACCTGCACATCGGCGGAGCCCGCACGGCGCTGTTCAACTGGCTCTATGCCCGCCATACGAAAGGAACGTTCATCCTGCGCATCGAAGATACCGACTCGGCGCGCAACACTGCGGAGGCGGTGCGCGTCATCTTCGACGGCCTCCGGTGGCTCGGGCTCGACTGGGACGAAGGACCTATGCCCGATGGAAGCGTGCGCGGCGACCGCGGCCCTTACTTTCAGAGCGAGCGAGGTGCGGTCTACGATCGGGCGATTCGGTTCCTTCTCGATCGCGACCAGGCTTACGAAAAGGACGGGGCGATTTATTTCCGGATGCCGCGGAAGAAGATCGTCGTCGATGATCTGATCTGCGGCGAGGTCGGCTTCGACTGCACGCTCGAGCAGGATTTCGTGATCCGACGCAAGGACGGATCCCCCGTGTTCCATCTTGTGAACGTCGTGGACGATCTGGAAATGGGAATCACCCATGTTATTCGGGGCGAAGATCATCTCTCGAACACGCCCAAGCATTTGGCGATCGCCGCCGCCTTAGGCGGGGACTCTCCCCGCTACGCCCATATTCCGCTCATCTTGAATCGGACCGGCTCGAAGATGAGCAAGCGGGATGTCGGGGCTTCCCTCATGGAGTATCGCAATGGCGGCTACCTTCCGCAGGCGGTCCGCAACTACCTCTGCCTACTCGGATGGTCGCTCCGGGAGAACCGGGAGATCTTTCCGATCGAGGAGGCGGTGGAGAGATTCGAGCTCGGTCAGATCCATCGGAGCAATGCCCGCTTCGATGCCGATAAGCTGCTCTGGATGAACGGGAGCTACTTGCGCGCCCTGAGCGCCGAGGTTATCCTCCCCCAGGCGCGGGAGTGGCTCGAAAGAGCGGGATATCCGACCGGGAAATGGGAGCCGGCCTACCTCCGGGAGGTCACCCTCTTGATCAAAGAGAAGGTAAAAACGGGAAGGGAGTTCGTCGAATGGGCTCGTCCGTTCCTGGAGGAAGAGGTCCGTTTCGATCCGGAAGCGGTCAAGCGGTTCCTGAATCCTGCCGGTGTCCAAGCCCTGCGCGAGCTTCTGTCGGATCTCTCCGTCGCTCCTGACTTCTCTGCTTCCTCGCTGGAAGCGCGTTTTCGGCGGCTCGCGCAGGAGCGCGGAACCCCCGTCCGCACCTACGTCCATCCGGCACGCGTGGCCACGACCGGGCGAGAAGTCGGCCCCAGCCTCTATCCCTCACTGGCGATTCTGGGCAAAGATCGGGTCCTGCAACGTCTTCGCCGGGCGATCGAGACTTTTGCCTCATGACATGGGCCAATCGTGTCACCGTATTGCGCCTGTTCTGCGTCCCGGCCATGGCGGCAGTGCTCTGGCAGTACGGCAAGAGTCAAGCAGGAGGGCCGGGTGACGACCGGCTTCGGATCGCCGGAATCTCCCTCTTTCTGGCGGCCGCACTGACTGACGCACTCGACGGATTCATCGCCAGACAATGGAATCAACAGAGCTGGCTAGGAAGAATCCTTGATCCCTTGGCGGACAAGCTCCTGATGCTCGTCTCGCTCCTCTGTTTGACCACTTTTCCTTCTCCGCGGTCGGCACCCTTGCCGTTTTGGTTCTTGGTGCTGGTCGTGAGCCGAGACAGCCTCCTGCTCTCGGGCGTCGGCCTTCTGCATCTCCTCAAGCGGAAAGTCCCGATCCACCCGCATTGGACAGGAAAGGCGGCTACGTTTTTTTCGTTCGTCGCCGTGACGGCGGCTCTCCTGAAGCTTTCCTGGGCGGCATGGGCCTGCTGGATCGCCGCCGGTTTCGTGCTCGCATCCGCCGCTTTCTATCTCTCGGTCGGATTGCGCGCGCTGGTCCAAGGAGGATCCGGCATTTCTCTCCGTCCCACGCAACGGGGAAGCGCCGGCCCGCGTTTCTCGTAAGCCTGCCGGATGGCGTATCGGCCGGAACTCTATGCGAACCTTCGTGATCGTAGGCCGGCCCAATGTCGGAAAGTCGACTTTGTTCAACCGCCTTTGCGGGAAAGAGATCGCATTGACCCACTCCGATCCGGGGGTGACACGGGATCCCCTCTCCGCTTTTGTCCGCTTCGGCGGGGAAACAGCACTCCTGATCGACACCGGCGGAGTCACACTTCCGCGCACCGGGCTGGAACGCGCGGTCGTCAGCCTTACCCGGGCCGTTCTCGAAAAGGCGACCGATCTCCTTTTCGTTCTTGACTGCCGGGCGGGAGTGACTCCGCTCGATCGGGAAATCGCCGCCTCTCTCCGCAAGCTCGGCAAGAAGGTATGGGTGATCGCCAACAAAGCCGACGATGAAAAGCTTGAGGCATTCGCCGGCGAGCTCTGCGAGCTGGGCTTCGGCGATCCGATCTTGGTCTCCGCCGCGCACAACCGAGGGATCCGGCGATTGCGCGAGAAATTGATGGGCGAAGGGGGCGTCCTTCCCGGTTCTTCGCCGGCGATCGAAGAGCCCCCGCGGCGGCTTTCCTTCCTCGGGCGGCCCAACGTGGGCAAATCGACGCTGGTCAACGCCTTGATCGGGGAGTCCCGATTGCTCGTCGCGCCCGAGCCGGGGACCACGCACGATGCCATCGACATTGCGTTCACCTGGCGCGACCGGCGACTCCTCCTTATCGATACGGCCGGACTGGCCCCTCGGCATAAGCAGAGGGAAGGACTCGAGGCGAAAACCGCCGGCCGTTCCCTCCACGCGCTCGCCCGTGCTCACGTGGCCATCCTGGTGCTTGACGGCTACTCGGGGATTACACGCCAAGACAAGAAAATCGCCGGCTGGATTCAGCGCATCGGCCGGCCTTGCGTCATCGCCCTCAACAAGTCGGATCTTCTCTTGAAGGCGCCCGACGAAAAGACAACGGAGGTCCTGGCGGCCGATGCGCTGAAGAGAGAATTACCCCAGCTGGCCTTCGCCCCCGTCGTCCCCTTGAGCGCCAAGGAGGGAACCAACATCGACCGCCTGCTCGAAACGAGCCTTCAAGTCGATGCGGAAGCGAAAATCGAGATTTCGACCAGTGCGCTCAACAGGTTTTTCCAAAACGTCCAGCGCCGCGTCCCTCCTCCGCTATCCAAGGGGAAGCGCCTCAAGATCTATTATGTCGTAAACGAAACAGCGCGAGGGTCGGCGGCTGCTTCCGCGCTCCGTCTACGCCTTTACGCAAACGACCCGAAGCTTCGCGTCGAATCCTACGAGCGCTTCTTGGAAGCGCAGATGCGAAAGGAATTCCCCCTGCTGGGCCGCCCGATCCACTGGAGATGGGAAAAGGCGGAAGGGAGGGAAAAAACCATCAGCGGCAAGCGGCGGTTTCCGCTCCGGCCAAGCCGAAGAGGGCAAAAATCTTCCCTCTAACGAGCGTCGGGGCCGCTAGGAAGACCCCGAGCGCTCTGAGAGGAGCCCGATCACGATCGGCCACGGCAAGGGAGCCATGCCGACTCCGGCCGTCGCCAGGAAAACCACGAACGCCACCCCTCCGATGGAGCAGGTCAACCCATCTTCCGCACAATTTTGAGGATTGTTTTGGCACATGAAGGACTTACGCAAAATAATGTAGGACGTGTAATGCGAATACAATGTGAATAACATTTGTTTGCATAAGCATCATGCTCTTGGCATATTGTAGGCATGTACGTGCAAGAGGTGCGCACTTGCCAGAGGGGCAAAGTCTACCGATCCGTTCTTGTCCGGGAGTCGTATCGGGTGGGCAAGCAGGTCAAGACCAGGATCCTGTCCAATCTGACCCGGATGCCGGTGGAGGTCCAGCAGGCGGTCCGAGCGCTGCTGCAGGGGAAGAAGCTGGTGCCCCTGGACGGACTGGAAGGGCAGGAAGCTCTGGATTACGGAGGACTCGCGGTCCTCGAGCAAGCGTGGCAGCGATTTGGACTCGATCAGGTTCTTTCCGGGGTGGGTTCGGAGCGGAAGGGGCGGCTTTTGAAAGCGATGATCTTTGGACGGATTCTCTTTCCCTCTTCCAAGCTCGCCCTTCGGGAGGAAGCAGGCGGGACGCTTTTGGCTAAGGTATGCGGGCTGGAGGAGAAGGACCTGGAAGAAGACGATCTCTACCGGGCGATGGATGGGCTCAACGGCGTTTGGAGCGGGATCGAGAAGAAGCTTTACCGGGAAGCCCAACCAGAGGGAGCGAGCTTGGTGCTCTATGACCTTTCGAGTGTCTACTTCGAGGGGGACGGCCCCGAGGGATTGGCGCAGTACGGCTACAGCCGGGATCACCGGCAAGATCGGCGGCAGGTGCTTCTTGCGGTCGCCACCGATGCCCGGGGGATCCCGATCCATGTGGAGGTCCTGCGGGGGAACCGGGCGGACAGCACGACGCTGACGGGGCTCTTGGTGACTCTCAGACGCCGACTCGGGATCCGAGAGGCTACCTTCGTCTTCGATGGCGGGATGAAGAGCCGGTGGAATCTGGAGATGCTCACCGGCATGGAGCTTGAGTACGTGACCCGATCAACTGGGACCAAGCTCCAGGAGATCGTTCGGCGACTTCCCAAAGATCGGCAGCTCTGGCTGACGGATCGAACCCGGGTGATGGAGATCGAGCACCAAGGGGTTCGCTACGTCGTTGCCGGAGGGGAGTGGCGCGCGATGCGCGATCGGGAGCGGCGGCAGAGCCGCATTGCCCGAGGAGAGGAAGAGCTGCGCCAGATTGCCAAGGCAACGCGCAAGGGAGCAGACCCGGTCGAGCTCGGCAGCCGGATCGGCCGGGCGCTCCAGCGGATCCAGGCCCATAAGTACTTTCAGTATGGAGTCGACGCCAAGGGCCGGTTCTGGTGGAAGCTTGACCAAGAGCGGGTCAAAGAAGAAGAGGCGATCGACGGCTGGTATCTTTTGGAGACCAACCTCCCGTCCGCCAAGGCTTCTCCTCAGGAGGTGCTGACCCACTACAAGCGGCTCGCAGAGGTCGAGGCCGCTTTTTCAGAACTCAAGAGCTACCTCGAAGTCCGTCCGGTCTATCATTGGCGGCCCGATCGGGTCCGCAACCACGTGAGAATCTGCTTCTTGGCTTTCTGGATGAATGCCCGCCTCAGGACCGAATGGGTGGCCAAAGGGTTTACCGAAGAGGTGCCCAAGGTGCTCCGCCGCCTTCAGGCGATCCGCTTGATCCGGCTTGCCCCAAACGGACGGCCTTTGATCGGGTTCTTCTCCAAGATCCCCGCCGACATCAACGCACTGCTCCAAAAGCTCGACCTGCTCCCCCTCTTTGCTCGCCCGCCCAAATGGGCCATGTAGGCAGAACGAAAAAGTCTTAACGTTCTGCTACAATCACTTGCGACACTACACAGCGGAAGTTCGGTCAACAGCCAGAAGCCCGGTCGCGGGCCCGGCGTCCGGCGCCGTTCGCGGACGACGTAAACCATCCCCTGCCCGGAAAAAGCAAGCCAGGCGAAGACCAGAGTTTGCAGATGGCGGGTATCCAGCCGGAGCCAATGGGCCCCGAGCCAGAAGATCGTGTAGGAGAGAGCCAGGAGGCAGGCGGCGAAGATCCCGGCAGCCATCACCACGGAGCGGATCGGCCATCGCCGGCAGCGGACCGGAATCCGGACGCGGTCGGAGGCGAGGGACATCGTGATGAAATCGTTCGTCAGGAGAAGCAGCACTCCGAGAAAAGGAGTCAGAAGGAAATTGCCGGCAGAATAGAGGCCAATGGTGAGAAAGACGGCGACCTCGATCGTCTTGATGATCTTGTTCAGAATGCAGGTCAGCATCCGCTCATAGATTTCCCGGCTGGTCTCAACGGCGGCGACGATATCCATGAGGCCCGGATTTGTGAGGGCGATGCTCGCCGCTTCCCGTGCGACATCGCAGGCGGTGCTCACCGCGATTCCGACTTCCGCCTGCCGGAGCGCGGGTGCGTCGTTCACCCCGTCGCCGGTCATCCCAGTGACATGACCTTCTTTCTGAGAGCAATCGATGATCCGAAATTTCTCTTCCGGATACACGTTCGCGAAGATGTCACAGGAATCGATCGAATCCTCCTTGCGGTCGCCGGCGCAATCGGAACGGAGCAGACCCGGTCGCCGATTCCGACCCGGCGTGCAACGGCACGGGCCGCCGGTTCGGCATCCCCGGACACCAGAAGCACGCGGATTCCCAGTTCTTGAAGCCGGGTGACCAGGCTGCAGGAATCATCACGGACCGGATCGGAAAAACCGAGGAAGCCTGCCAGCGTCAAGGGCTCCCGGCCGCCCGCCGCCACGGCGAGAACCCGCTCTCCCTGAGAGGAGAGGGCTTCCGCTTTTCGGGCCGCTTCCGCCGAAAAACCTCCCACGGCGCGCTCTAGCCGCCATTTCTCACCGATTTCGCAACCCGGGCGCCGCACATGAGCTCGGGCGCAAGGCGCTGCGGCGGTTCTTCCTCCGGAGCCGTAGGATGACATAGAGCAGGGGGCGGAAAAACCAAGAATCGACGAGGCGGCCGGCTCCACCGCAGAGCAGCGGACATTTGTGAGAGTGGCAGGGATTGGCGGAGGCCGCACGGGAAAAGAGTATCCGCTCACCCTCCTTCGTGCTAGATTTACTTGTATTCGTCGGCTCAAGGCCCGGCGAAAGTCTCGGCCGCAATGACCAGTACCGGTTCCTTCGAGCTTTCTCGCATCCGAGAGACGCTGCTGCTGATGGCAAGTCTCGCGGCCCGACATCTGCGTTTGGCGCTCCAAGCCCTCATCGAGAGAAACGATTCCTTCGCCGATTCGGTCGAAAAGCAGGACTCCGAAATCGACTCACTGGAAGTCAAGGTCGACGATCTGGTCATCACCTACATCGCCACGCACAGCCCGGTGGCTATCGACTGCCGCTTTGTATTGGTGGCTTCCAAGATTTCCAGCGATCTCGAACGGATCGGCGACCAGGCGGTCACGATCGCCCGCCTGGCGCGCCGACTCAACACCGCTCCGCCGCTCAAGCTCCTTTTCGACCTCCCCCGGATGGCCATGGTAGCCGAGGAAATGTACCGGGATGCGATCGACTGCTTCATCGAGGCCAAGGCCAAGAAGGCTATCGACATCGTCCGGCGCGACAAGGAAGTCGACAGCTTCAACAGGATGCTTTCCGAGGAGCTGCTCCAAACGATGCGCGACCAACCGGGAGCGATCCCCCAGGCGACGAGCCTGCTCCTGGTCAGCCGGGCGATCGAACGGATCGCCGACCACGCCAAAAATATCGCCGAGGAAGTGTATTACCTCTACCGCGCCAGGGACATCCGTCATCGGAGCCGAACGGGGATCCGGTGACCAGCGCAGTCGAGCGCCGCTTCCGCCCACAACCAAGCGGCCATGCGGGGGGGCTGCCGCCCCTCCGGCGTCCGCTCAGCGAGCCGCGGCTCCTCCGGGCACCAGATAGGGACTCCACTGCTTCCATAGGATGTAGACAATGACGGCAAGCAGGAGGAGAAAGAAAAAAAACCGGTTTCGATCCCGCTTCCGCTGAGCGCTATGCTGCCATCTCGAAGAGCGCCTTCCGGCCCCCGCCAGCCGAGCCTGAGCGGCGTCCGCCCCTTCCGAAGAAAAATGACGCGGCAGGCTCTCCGGATCCTGTTCCCGCGAAACAGCTTCTTTCGAATCGCGCGGCATGGTCCTACTTCTTGAACATCCAAAACCAGAAGAGAGAAAGAGCCAGCAGGGAGAGGATGAGGGGGAGGGAATACGCAAATCCGCTCGCCACCTTTTGCCAAAAGCCCGACTCCTGCTCGACCTCCGCCGCCGCTTCTTCCCCGCGCGGAGCACCGCCCTCCCGCACGGCACCATCCCAACCGAGCCGGTTGATCCTCCCCTGGGCTTGCCGCAGGGCGGCCCGGGATTGATCGATCAACGCCAGCGCCTTGGTCAACTCCTCGCCCAGGTTTGCCGGTTCCCAGGATGCCGGCTCCAGGGCCTCCAAGGCGGAAAGCTGTCCGGCGAGCGTCTTCCGGACCGAGCGTATGTCTTCGAGCTCCCTTTCCCATTCCTCCTGATGACGCTCCAAAAGGGCGATGCTCCGCGTAAGCTCTTCGGTGACCGCTCGGTGTCCGACCTCGAAATCCCGCTGTTTCTTCCGCAATTCTTCGAGCTGGCGCTTCTGGCGCTCGATCTCCTCGCGCCTCCGCTCCAGGTCCAGCAGGACCTCGTGGGCCTGCTGAACCTTGATATTCAGATCGTCGACGGTATACCGGGAACCCGTTTCGCCCTCGCCAGGCAAAGGCGCGGTTTCCCCAGCTTTCTTGTTCATGAACCGGTCTTGCGCAACATCCTACCCGTCCATGCCCGCCACGCAAGCCTTTGCGATTCGGGGACCGGCCCGTCCTCATCCCTACCGGAGGGACGAGGACGGGCGCAAGAGTTCCTTGACAAGGGATTTCGCTCTTGCCTTGACTCGTAGCGTCCGTGCGATCCTCTCCTCCCTTTCCGCTCCGCACGACTCCCCTGGCGGATCGCCACCGAAAATGGGGAGCGCGCATGGGGGAATTCGCAGGGTGGAGCCTACCCATTGTCTACACGACCGTGGCGGAGGAAGCATCAGCCGTTCGCCGAACGGCAGGGCTCTTTGACGTGAGCCACATGGGAGAACTGGTCCTGCGCGGGCCGGATGCTCCGGCAGATCTGGACCGCCTGTTTCCGAGCAATATCGGCTCCCTGGAGGTCGGGCGCGGATGCTACTCCTTGGTGTTGCAAGAAGACGGAGGAATTCTCGACGACCTTTTCCTCTACCGGATCGAGTCGTCGACGTTTCTTTGCGTCGTGAACGCCGCCACGACGCCGAGCGACTTCCGCTGGCTGTCCGAACATCTTCAAGGGGCCGGGACGACCGTGACGGACGCGAGCGAACACTGGGGCGCTCTAGCCGTCCAGGGTCCGGAAGCTCGAAAGATCGTCCGATCGATCCTGCCGGAAGTTCCGGAGGCGCTCGGCCGTCGCGCCATCGTTGTCGCTTCCTGGGAAGGAACTCGGTTATGGGTGGCGCGCACCGGCTACACGGGGGAGGATGGGGTGGAGCTGTTTTTTCCGGTCCCGCTTGGCCCCGGCCTCTGGGAGGCTATTCTGGAAGCGGGTGCCTCATCGGGAATACGCCCTTGCGGGCTGGCGGCAAGGGACATCCTCAGGCTGGAAGCCTGCTTACCTTTGAGCGGCCAAGAGCTAACCCCGGAGGTGACGCCCGTGGAAGCCGGCCTGGCTTGGGTCGTCGACTGGGAGAAGAGATGTTCCTTTCCGGGAAGGAGGGCGCTGGAAGAGAGAAGGATCCGAGGAGCCGAAGTCCTTCTGGTCGCCTTCGTGGTCGACCCCCCGGCTCCTCCGCCCAGGACCGGCTATGAGCTCCGGAGCGGAGAAACCGTCGTAGGGAAGGTGACCAGCGGTGGGTTTTCCCCCACCTTGCGCGCGCCGATCGGCATGGGGTACGTGCGGACGGAGCTGGCCGCCCAAGGCACGCGCCTTGCTTACACGGTCCGGGGACACCGCTATGAGGCAACCGTGAGGGCCGCTCCTCTCTATCGAAGGAGACGCAGATGAACATTCCGACCGACCGTTTCTATTCCGCTTCGCACGAATGGTTGCTGTGCGAAGGAGATACCGGTGTGGTGGGCATAACCGATTACGCGCAACGGGAGCTTTCCGACATCGTCTTCGTCGAGCTGCCGGCCGTCGGCACGCGCGTCCGTCAGGGAGAAGCCGTCGCGACGATCGAATCGGTGAAGGCCGCCTCCGACGTCTACGCCCCTCTCTCCGGGGAGGTCAGCGAGATCAACGCCGCACTGGCCCGGGACCCGGGCTTGATCAACACCGATCCCTACGGGGAGGGCTGGCTCTTCCGGATTCGTATCGAAAACCAGGCGGAAATCGCGAAACTGCAACCGCCGGAAGCCTACGAAAAGCTTACGCAGCGCGGCGAGGCGACCTCGACGTAGGGAACCGCCGCCCCCTTGCGAAGGTCTGTCTGTCCCATCTGGTCGGTAGCCGAACATGATGAACGATCCGGAAGCATCCGCCTCCTTTGTCGATCACCACATCGGCCTAAGCCCCTGGGCGCGTGAAGAGATGGCCGAAGTTCTCGGCTTTCCGTCGGCGGAGGCGCTGGCGGACGCAATCATCCCCCGGAACGTCCGCACCCGAACTCCGTTGTCCCTGCCTCCGCCTCGTTCGGAAGCGGAAGCCTTGGCGGCGCTGCAAAATCTTGCGAAGAAAAACCGCATCTATCGCTCCTACCTGGGCATGGGCTATTCGGCGTCGGTCACGCCGTCGGTGATCCGGCGGAACGTCTTGGAAAATCCAGACTGGTACACGCCGTATACCCCCTATCAGTCGGAGATCAGCCAAGGGCGGTTGGAAGCCCTTCTGACCTTCCAGACCCTCGCCGCCGACCTTACGGGGCTCGAGGTGGCCAATGCGTCTCTCCTTGACGCCGATTCGGCTGCCGCCGAAGCCATGGTCCTCTGCTTGCGCGCCAGCCGCATCCCGCATGCGCGGCGCTTTCTGGTCTCCCCTCTCTGCCACCCGCAGACCATCGCGGTCGTGCGGACCCGCGCCGAACCCCTCGGCATCGCCGTGGACCTACGCGATCCGCTGCGGGACGGCCTCCCGGAAGAGGCGTGCTTCGGCGCTCTCCTTCCTTATCCGACGACCGAGGGGATCCTCTTGGATTATGCCGGCGTGATCGCCGCGCTCCGGGCACGCGGCACCATCGTGGCCATGCACGCCGATCCGCTCGCGCTCTGCCTCTTTCGCTCTCCGGGCGAGATGGGCGCGGACCTTGCGGTTGGCTCCTTGCAACGCTTCGGCCTTCCCCTCGGCTACGGCGGACCCCATCCCGGCTTCCTGGCGGCGCGCGCGAGCTATCTCCGCAAGATGCCGGGGCGAATCGTCGGCATTTCTCGGGACCGGGAAGGGAGACAGGCGTTCCGCCTAGCTTTGCAAACGCGGGAGCAGCACATCCGGCGAGAGAAGGCGACAAGCAACATTTGCACGGCACAGGCCCTTCCCGCCGTCGTGGCCGCCTTTTACGCGGTCCACCATGGACCGGCCGGGCTACGAAACATCGCCGAAGGTGTCAGGATGCGGGCCGAGCGTTTGGCGGATGCGCTTGCGGCCATCGGGGTCCCGATTCTTCCGGGGACGCGCTTCGATACGGTCGTCGCCCTCATGCCCGCGTTCCGATCCGAATCCTTGCTTTGCCGAGCCCGGAGCAGGGGGATCAATCTGCGCCGGCTGCCGTCGGGGCTCGGTATCTCCCTGGACGAGACGACCGAGGAAAAAGATCTGCTCGACCTGGTCTCTCTTTTTGCGGAGGAATCGGGCCATCTCCCGGCACGCCTTCCGCCGGAGAACGCGGTCGCGTCCGCCATCCCGCCCGGCCTCCGGCGGGATCGCCCGCTCCTGCCCCATCCGGTCTTCCACCGGTACCGGAGCGAGACCGAGCTCCAGCGATACATCCGCCGGCTGGCCAGCCGCGACATCAGCTTGACGACCTCGATGATCCCCCTCGGATCCTGCACTATGAAGCTCAACGCGGCGGCCGCCATGCTCCCGATGCTTTGGGACGAATTTTCCCGACTACATCCTTTTTGCCCGGTCGAGCAGGCCGCGGGATACCAGGAGCTCTTGGGCGACCTAGAACGCTGGCTCAAGGAGATCACGGGGATGGCGGCGGTCTCTTTTCAGCCGGCGGCGGGCAGCCAAGGGGAGCTCGCCGGACTCCTGGCGATTCGCGCCTACCACCGGGCGCACGGCCAGGGGAATCGGGACCTCTGCCTCCTGCCGGTTTCCGCGCATGGAACGAATGCCGCCAGCGCCGCCGCAGCAGGCCTTTCCCTTCAATCCGTGCGCTGCGACGCGGAAGGGAGGCTCGACCTGGCGGATCTTCAGGGCAAGCTCTCCGAGGTGGGATCCCGCGTCGCTGCAATCATGATCACCTATCCTTCCACCTACGGCTTTTTCGACGAGACCCTTCCGGAGACGATCCGCATGGTTCGGGACGCGGGCGGACTCGTCTACCTTGACGGAGCCAATGCCAATGCATTCCTGGGGTTTTGCCGCCCCGGAGAGCTCGGGGTCGATGTTTGCCACCTCAACCTCCATAAAACCTTTGCCATTCCCCATGGCGGTGGAGGACCGGGGGCGGGGCCGATCGCCGTTTCTTCCGCCCTCGCCCCCTTCCTCCCATCCCATCCTTTTCTCCCGCACGCAGCGGAAGGAAGCGTGGGCCCGGTCAACGGCTCCCCCTGGGGGAATGCAGGAATCTATCCCATCACCTGGATGTTCCTTGCGATGATGGGTGCGAGCGGCTTGAGACAGTGCGCGGAAGCCGCGCTTCTTTCGGCCAACTACATCGCCTACCGGCTCTCTCCCTACTTCCCGGTGGTCTTTCGCGGGCGCTCCGGGCTGGTAGCCCATGAGTGCATCGTCGATCTCCGTCGGTGGAAGGAATGCGGGATCGACGTGGAGGACGTGGCGAAGCGTCTGGCCGATTTCGGCTTCCATGCGCCGACGGTCTCCTGGCCGATTCCCGGGACGCTCATGATCGAGCCGACCGAAAGCGAGTCCAAGGAGGAGCTCGACCGCTTTTGCGAGGCGATGATCACGATTCACGGCGAGTTGGAGCGCGTGCGCCGTGGCGAGCTTCCCCGAGAGGACAACCCTCTCCGGAACGCTCCCCATACCGCAGCCGCCGCGGTGGCCGAGCCGTGGAGCCATCCCTACACGCGCGAGGCGGCGGTCTTCCCGCTTTCTTGGTTGCGGGTGAGGAAGTACTGGCCGCCGGTGGCCCGAGTCGACAATGTCTATGGAGATCGCCATCCCTCTTGTACCTGGCCCGTCGAGGACAAAGCAGCTTCCGCAGGCGGTTAGCCCGCGCGTCTTCCCACCGCTCTCCTGCAGCCGGTCCAAGAGATGCGGAATGGGAGGCTCGGCGGGTCTATGCCCGCCGTTGCCAAGAAAGCCGAATGCGGTGTCGGACGGGATAAGGAGTGCGCACCTTTTTGCATAGATCCCCGGCCATGGCAAAACTTGGACCCATCGGATGGATTCTCCTGCGCGCCGGCGTCTCCGCAGCGCTGCTGACCGTGATTGTTTGGCGTATTCCTTGGACAGGGATCGGCGAGGCCTTCCATGGCTCCGAACCCGCGTGGATCTTGGCAGCCATCCTTCTAGCCGGCGCTCAGGTGACGTTTGTCTCGCTTCGCTGGCAAGCCCTGCTCGGCGCGCAAGAGATTGTCCTCTCTCTGGGCGAGACCCTGAGGCTCACCCTCATCGGCCACTTTTTCAGCGCATTCCTCCCCGGTTCCACCGGTGGGGATCTGGCGCGGATCTACTACGCCGTCCGCGCGGCTCCGCGCCAAAAGGCGGCCGCCTCCTTTTCCGTTGTTTGCGACCGATTGGTCGGAGTGATCATCCTGCTCCTCATCGGCTGCGCCTTCTCCCCCGTCCTCTACTATGGGGTCTACTCGAGAAATTTTCTGATTCGCAAGGTGCTTCTTCTCTTCCTCCTTGTTGCGGTAGGAATTTTGCTCTTCTCCCTGCTTGCCTGGCTCCTGCCGTGGCTGCTGCGGCGGCGGTCGTTCCGGCTTTGGGAGAAGCATGCTCCGTTACACCGTCTTCTCGAGGAGCTTTCTCACGTTCTCCGCCGATTCGCCGCCGCCCGATGGACCGCTGGCCGTGCGGCGCTCTTCGCCTTGTGCGGCCACATTGCCACCTTCGCTCTAGCCTGGTGCACCGCGATTGCACTCCATCTGCCGGTCCCTTTCTGGATCTTGGCTGCCGTTCTCGCCGTCGTGAGCGTCCTGGACGCCATCCCGATCAGCATCTCCGGGCTCGGTGTGCGGGAAGGCCTCTTGGTTCTTTTCTTCCAGCCGCTTAGCTGGACAGGCGCACAGGCGGTGACCTTTTCTCTACTCTTCTTTGGAGTCAGCCTCTTTTGGAGCTTCGCCGGCGGCATTCTCTATTGGCGCTATAAGGCGGGACGGTCGGCGGAGGAGCGCAAGATCGCCCGATAAGCGGGAGGAGAAGAAGACGTCGATGTGGCAAGCAGCAGTGCGACTGGTCGAGCGCTTGCGGAGGGCGGGCCATGTGGCCTACTTCGCCGGCGGCTGCGTGCGCGACCGTCTCCTCGGCCGGGAGATCCACGATATCGACATCGCGACCACAGCCAGACCCGAAGAAGTGCAGAGGCTTTTTCCTGAATCTACAGGCGTCCACGGAAAAGCCTTCGGAGTCGTCCGCGTTCCCGTAGGCGGTTTCTGTTTCGAAGTCGCCACCTTCCGCCGTGACATAGGAGCCAGCGACGGGAGGCATCCCGATCGCGTGGAATTTGCCCGTCCGGAAGAAGACGCTTACCGCCGGGATTTTACGATCAACGCGCTCTTCTATGACCCGATCGCCGAGCAGCTGATCGACTATGTCGGAGGCCGGTCCGATCTTGCCGAAAAGAAGATCCGCGCCGTCGGGGATCCGCTCCGGCGGTTTGCGGAGGACGCGCTTCGCCTTCTGCGCGCCGTCCGCTTCGCCGCTAACCTCGGATTCACCATCGAACCGTTAACCTGGCAGGCACTCCAAGCGCAGGCGACGGCCATCCGCTGGATCAGCGTCGAGCGGATCCGCGACGAGCTCGATCGCATCTGGTCCGGACCCGCGCCCGCCGTCGGCCTCGAGCTATTGGACCGGAGCGGGCTTCTCCTGGAGATCCTTCCCGAAATCTCGGCTTTGCACGGTGTTGCGCAGCCGAAAGAGTTCCATCCCGAGGGGGACGTTTTCGTGCATACGCGCCTCTTGCTCGAGCAGCTCCGCAACGCTCCCCTTCCTTTAGCGTGGGCCGCCCTGCTTCACGACGTAGGGAAGCCAGCCGCCCAAAGACGGGATGCGAGCGGCAGGATCCGTTTCTTCGAGCACGAAGTCATCGGCGCCCGCATGGCTCGCGCCATCCTGACACGACTCCGCGAGCCTAACGCTCTGATCGACGCCGTGGTCCCCATGGTCGCCAATCACATGGCTTTCAAAGATGCCAAACAGATGCGCCCCGCAACACTCAAACGACTCCTCAGCCGCAGCACTTTCGCCATGGAGCTCGAGTTGCATCGCATCGATTGCCTTGCCTGCCATGGAGATCTGACGATTTATGAGTTTTTGCGCGCCAAGTTAGAAGAACTTCCTCCCGAAGACATCTCGCCTCCTCGGCTCCTCACCGGACATGACCTTCTCGCCCTTGGCGTTCCGCCGGGTCCGCGCATCGGCTCTCTGCTCGCAGCCGTTCGCGAAGCCCAACTGAACGGGCAGGTGCGAACCCGGGACGAGGCGCTCTCCCTCGCATCCCGGCTGCTCTCCTCCGGCTCCGCGCCCCCCGGCGCGGAAGCGGCTCCCGAGAGCCGACTGTGACGCAGCCCCCTCGTTTGCTCGCCTAACCCGCACAGCGCAGGCTTATGCAGGGGATTACGCGCCGCGCATACATGGTCGTTCCTACCGCAAGACTCACGATGAACATAATATGTTTATGCGCAACTACTTCCTATCAAGGCTAAAAATCCGATCCCGCTCGCTTCCGATAGCGGAATCCCTTGTCTCTCCTTTTTCCCGTTGACGACTCTCACTCCCTTTGTCACAAACAGCCTGGAAGCGGATCGGATCCGCGTCCGAAAGGAGCGAGAATGAAAGAAGCAAAAAAGAATAAGCGTTGGAATCGGGTCGATCTCGTCGAGCATGTCCAAAAGGAAATGGGGAAGGACACCACGAAGGCCCTTGCCGAATCGGCGGTCGGCGCCGTCCTGGACGGACTCAAGACCGGCATACGGAAAGCGAGCACCGTTCAGCTAATCGGATTCGGCACCTTCAAGGTCGTGCATCGAAAGGCCCGAATCGGGGTAAACCCCAAGACCGGCGAGCGCCTCAAGATTAAAGCATCGAAATCGGTTCGGTTTTCTCCTGGAAAGGCATTGAAGGATAGTTTGTAAGTCGGCTCATATCTTCTGATCTGCCTGTCTACTCCTTGCCGCGTCGGCACAGGGAACAGAGGATAGGGAGCATCCGCGTCTATGCTCGTCTCACTCTAGGATTACGACGGGAAAGGCCGGAGCCCCTCCCGCGGGAACTCCGGCCTCTGCCTCTTTCTGAGGGAAGCGACCTCGCCGCGATGGCAGGCCGTTTCCGCTCTCGCGTAGTCCGCCTTAGTATTCGTCGCCCGCCCCCGGACTCGGCGGCGTAGCCTTCTTCTCCTTTTCGGGAATCTCCGTGACCATCGCTTCCGTGGTCAGGAGAAGGCCGGCCACCGAAGCCGCATTCTGCAAGGCCGTCCTCGTCACCTTGGCCGGATCGACGATCCCCGCCTTGATCATGTCGACATACTCGCGGGTCGCCACGTTGTACCCTTCATCACCGTTCCGGGCCTTCACCGCATTGACGATGACGCTCCCTTCCAATCCGGCGTTGTTCGCCAGCGCGCGGAGAGGCTCTTCGAGGGCTCGCTCCACGATCTGCGCTCCCACCTTCTCATCTCCTTTGAGGTCGAGCTTGCTGACACAGGGCTGGCACCGCAGCAGGGCGACCCCGCCTCCCGCGACGATCCCCTCCTCGACCGCAGCACGGGTCGCATGGAGGGCGTCTTCCACGCGCGCCTTTTTCTCCTTGAGCTCGGTTTCGGTCGCGGCACCCACGCTGACGACGGCCACTCCTCCGGCCAGCTTCGCCAGACGTTCCTGCAGCTTCTCGCGATCGTAATCGGAGGTGGTCTCCTCGATCTGCTTCCGGATCTGGTTCGCTCGCCCCTGGATGGCGCTGGCCGAACCCGAACCTTCGATGATCGTCGTGTTCTCCTTCTCGACGACGACCTTCTTGGCGCGGCCCAGGTCCTCAAGCTGCACGTTTTCGAGCTTGATGCCCAGATCTTCGGTCAGACAACGCCCACCGGTCAGGATCGCGATGTCTTCCAGCATCGCCTTCCGGCGATCGCCGAACCCGGGTGCCTTCACCGCGCAAACCTGGAGGGTGCCGCGCAGCTTGTTAACCACAAGCGTTGCCAGGGCCTCGCCCTCCACGTCCTCCGCGATGATGAGCAGCGGACGGCCCGCCTTTGCGATCTTCTCCAGAAGGGGAAGCAGGTCCTTCAGGCTCGAGATCTTTTTCTCATGGATGAGGATGTAGGGATTTTCCAACACCGCTTCCAGCTCTTCGGCGTTGGTAACGAAGTAGGGGGAAATGTAGCCCTTGTCGAACTGCATGCCTTCCACCACCTCGAGCGTGGTCGCGATCTGCTTCCCTTCCTCGACCGTGACGGTGCCGTCCTTGCCTACCTTATCGAGCGCGTCGGCAATGATTTCGCCCACCGAGGCATCCCAGTTCGCGGAGACCGTGGCCACCTGCTTGATCTCCTCTTTCTCCTTCACCTTCCGGGCGACTCGCTTGAGCTCGTCGACCACCGCGCTGACCGCCTTGTCGATTCCGCGCTTGAGATCCATCGGATTGGCACCGGCCGTCACATTCTTCAGGCCTTCCCGGTAGATCGCATCGGCAAGAACTGTGGCGGTCGTCGTACCGTCGCCGGCGACATCGCTGGTCTTGGACGCCACCTCGCGAACGAGCTGGGCTCCCATATTCTCCCAGGGATCCTCCAGTTCGATCTCCTTCGCCACCGTCACCCCGTCCTTGGTGATGGTCGGTGCTCCGAACTTTTTGTCCAGGATGACGTTACGACCCGCCGGCCCCAGTGTCGCCTTGACGGCCTTGGTCAGCTTCTCGATACCGCGCAGCAGGGCATGGCGCGCCGCTTCGTCGAAGATGAGTTGTTTTGCAGCCATACTTCTATGATCCTCCGCTTGTTCGTTCTTCGTTCCTCAAAACCGTTTTCCTTTATCCTCCAACCACGGCAAGGACGTCATCTTCCCGAAGGATCTGATAGGACTCCCCTTCGATCTTCACCTCGGTGCCGCCGTACTTGCTGATCAGGACGCGATCCCCTTTCTTGAGCTCGATGGGAATACGCTTGCCTTCCTCCAGCCGGCCCGGACCGACGGCTATCACCGTGGCCTCCTGCGGTTTTTCCTTGGCGGTATCCGGAATGATGATTCCGCCCTTTTTGGTCTCCTGCTCCTCGATCAACTTGACGAGGATTCGATCCCCTAAGGGGCGAATATTCGGTTCGGTCATTTGCTGCTCCTTTCTTCTCAGTTGCTTGGATCTATCGCGAGCCGGCCTTCCGGCCGGTCGCCACCCAAAAATCTCTGCGGCCTCTATTCCTTCTTGTCCTTGTCCTTGTCGATCATCTCGAAGTCGGCTTCGATCACGTCTCCCTTGGCAGCCGACCCTCCCCCGGAAGGTGGCGGGGAGGTCTCGCCGGATTTCGATGCACTCGCCCGCCCGGACGCCGTCGCCCGGTACAAGTCGGTCGAAACGGCTTGGATCTTCTCATTGAGCTCGTTCGTCGCAGCCTTCAGGGCTGCCGCATCCTCGCCGGTGAGCAACCCGCGTACCCGTGCGATCAGGTTTTCCATTTCGACCTTTTTCGCCGAATCGATCCGCTCGCCGTGCTCCCGAAGAAGCTTTTCGGCCTGATAGGCGAGGTTGTCCGCGTTGTTCTTGGCCTCCGCGACCTCCTTCCGCTTCCTGTCCTCCTCGGCATACTCCTCTGCTTCCCGGGTCATCCGCTCGATCTCTTCCTTGGAAAGACCGCTCGATCCGGTGATCGAAATCTTCTGCTCGCGCCCCGTCCCCAGGTCTTTCGCCGACACGTTGAGAATGCCGTTGGCATCGATGTCGAACGTCACCTCGATCTGCGGGACGCCCCGGGGCGCCGGAGGAATTCCGTCCAGATGAAAGACTCCCAGCAGCTTATTGTCGCGCGCCATTGGGCGCTCTCCTTGGAGCACCTTGATTTCGACGCTCGGTTGATTATCGGAAAACGTGCTGAAAATCTGCGACTTGCGTGTCGGGATCGTCGTGTTGCGCGGAATCATGGGGGTAGCGATTCCGCCCGCCGTCTCGATCGCCAACGTCAGAGGAGTGACGTCGAGCAACAGTACGTCCTTGACTTGACCGCGCAGCACCCCGCCTTGGATGGCGGCGCCCACGGCCACCACCTCGTCGGGATTGACTCCTTTATGCGGCTCCTTGCCCACGAGCCTGCGGGCCGTCTCGATGATCTTCGGCATGCGGGTCATGCCGCCGACCAGGACCAGCTCGTCGATATCCGCCGGCGATAGCTTGGCATCGGCCAGACAGTCCATCACCGGCTTCACCGTCCGCTCCGCCAGAGCATCCGTCAGCTGCTCCAGCTTGGCCCGCGTGAGCTTCTTTTGGATATGCTTGGGTCCGGTCTGATCGGCGGTGATGAACGGAAGGTTGATCTCGTACTCCGTAGCAGAGGAAAGGGCGATCTTCGCGCGCTCCGCTTCCTCCTTGAGCCGCTGCATCGCGTCCGGCTGCCGCCGCAGATCAATCCCGGTCTCCCGCTGAAACTCCTGAATGAGCCAGTCCATGATTGCGGCGTCCCAATCATCACCCCCCAAATGGGTATCGCCGTTGGTCGCCTTGACTTCGAAAACCCCCTCCCCGATTTCCAAAATCGAAATATCGAAAGTGCCTCCGCCGAGGTCGTATACGGCGATCCGTTCGTCCTTTTTCTTGTCCAGGCCGTAGGCGAGCGAAGCCGCCGTCGGCTCGTTGATGATCCGCAGAACCTCAAGGCCGGCGATCCGCCCGGCGTCCTTGGTCGCCTGCCGTTGGCTGTCGTTGAAGTAGGCGGGCACGGTGATCACAGCCTGGGTGATCTTCTCGCCCAGCTTGGCCTCCGCATCCGCTTTGAGCTTCATCAAGATGAACGCGGAAATCTCCTCCGGGGTGTAGATGCGCTTCTCACCCCCTACCTCGACCTCGACGGCGCATCCTCCGCCTTTCCCTTCCACGACCCGATACGGGACCCGCTTGATCTCATCCTGAACTTCCGAAAAGCGCCGCCCAATGAACCGCTTGATGGAAAAAATGGTGTTGCGCGGGTTCGTTATCGCCTGCCGCTTGGCGGCTTGGCCTACGAGGCGTTCCCCCGACCGCGTGAATGCCACAACCGAGGGGGTCGTTCGCGCCCCTTCCGAATTCTCCAGGACTACAGGCTGCCCCCCCTCCATGACGGCCATGCATGAATTGGTCGTGCCCAAATCGATTCCGAGAACGTGCGCCATGCCTTCTCTTCGCAGAAGGCGTGCCAAATCGGCCGATAAGCTGTTAGACGCTCGTAATTATCAACTTGGAAATGTCCACGCCTCCACGGCTACGCGGGAGATGTGGGTCAAAAAAACGCAGCAGGTGGGTCATGTTGACCCAGCTTGCCGCAATGCGGTCGTCAATTTTTCCTGAATGCCGTCGAATCCACCGTTGCTGAAGATCACAAGGACATCTCCCGACTTCACCAGGGTCAAGAGGTGTGCGGTGATCGCGTCGGCGTCGGGCTCGAAGAACGCAAGCCTTCCTTTCCGCCGCAGATCCTCTACGACCCTGCGAGGATCGAGGCGATCCGAGTCGGGAAGCTGATCCTTGCGAGCCACATCGGCGAGAAAGATTCCGTCCGCCCCTTGCAGCGCCTCGGGAAGCGCCTGCTGGAAAACAGCGCGTCTTGTGGTATTGCTCCGCGGCTCGAAAATGGCCCAGAGGCGGCGGTCCGGAAACCGAAGACGGAGGGAACGGAGGGTCTCTCGAATCGCTGTGGGATGGTGCCCGAAATCATCCACGATCGTCACCCCCCCGACTTCCGCATGCACCTCGCCGCGGCGCCGCACCCCGCGAAAGCCGGGCAACCCTTTTTCGGCGATCGTATCGAGAGAGACCCCGCCATGGACGGCCGCCGCCACGGCCATGGCCGCATTGCGCACGTAGAGTTCGCCGACCAGAGGGATTCGGAGGCGGCGGCCCAGCATTTCGAACTCGGAACCCTCTTCGAAGTAGCGAACGACCCGGATCGGAATCTCCGCCTTTTTTCCGAATCCGACCCTGGTCACGGGTGCCGGACTCCCCTCGCAAACGGCCAAGCTGTTGGGATCGTCCGCATTCACGAAGACTCGACCGGTCCGCGGCACAAGCTGCACCAGCCGCCGGAAAGAGAGTTGGATCGAGGCAAGATCGGGGAAGATGTCCGCATGGTCGAACTCGATGTTGTTGATAAGAACAACCTCCGGAAGGTAGTGGAGAAACTTGCTCCGCTTATCGAAGAAGGCCGTGTCATACTCGTCGCCTTCCAAGACCCAGATATCGCCATTCCCCTTGTGTCCGCCGGCTCCGAAATTCTCGGGCAAGCCGCCTATCAGGAAAGAGGGATTCTTCCCGGCGGCGGCGAAGAGCCACGCCAGCAGGGAGGCGGTGGTCGTTTTCCCGTGAGTGCCGGCAACCACAAAGTTTCGCGATTTCCAGAGAAAGAGAAGCTTGAGCAGTTCGGGAAGAGAGAGATAGAGGCGCTTCTCCTCCAAGACCGCCTCCAGCTCCGGATTGCCTCGCCGGATCGCGTTGCCCACGATGATGATGGCTCCGGGATCCTTCGGCAGGTTTTCCGGTCGATATCCTTCGTGCAACGGAACGCCTCGGGACGCCAGGAAGGTCGAGAGAGGCGGATAGACGCTTTCATCGGAGCCGCCGACCCGCCACCCCTCTTCCTGGAGCATGGCCGCCGCCGCCCCCATGGCCGTTCCGCAGATTCCGAGAAAGTGGAGGCGCGCGCGACCCTCCGGCGGCCCGCCGGCAAGCCAAAATGGGGTGCTGCGAATCAACGCCCGTCCCCTTTTCTAGGAGAGTCCTCCGAACTCGCTGCGCTCCAGGGTCGCGTGGCTCTTCACGAAATCATTGATAGCCCGGAGCGGCGGGGTCGGCAGCGGGAAAAACCCTTCCCATCGGCGCACCAGCTTCTCCAAGCCGCAACTCAGAAGATTGAATCGCCAGCGCACCGACTCGACCACATAGGGGTCGAAGCTGCAGAATCCGATATAGCGTTCCTGGCAGGCGAGGGCCTCGCGGTTGCCGTTGCTGCTGCAACGGACGCGGCTCAGCTGCTTGCAGCAGACCAAGGCGGAGCGATCCTCTCCGGAAAAGAGATAGAGCCGGTATTTGGCGAGCCGGGGATGGACGGAGACGACAAAGTCGATCTTCGGGCAGCGTTTCGGCGGGGTGCCCGGTGCCCAGACGCGGATGCGACAGGGTTTCCGGGCAAGCTGCCCATACCTTTCCCTAAGAGGGAGAAACGCCTCTAGATCCGGAAAGAGGGCGATCAATTCCCCTCGTCCCGAATGAAACGCTACTTCCTCCACGGCATGTCCCATGGCGCGCACTTGGTTCCCTCCGAAAACGTGGAGCTGATCCTCGTTGGGGGATTCCACCAACGCATGGGGGATCCACTGCCCGTTAGGGCCTTCGCGCAAGCGGATGGCGTACCGCCCGGGGCAATACAAGGGGAGAGAGCAGCGTAATGCCTGCTCAAAGATGCGTACCGCCCCGCTTCCGTCGCCCATAAACCTCGGTTAACCTAAGTAGCGTGCCCATTTTCGGGAAGCAACTGGCTTTTTCCGCCGGCGGACCTCCGCGAAGAAATTTTGCAGCAGGGCGAGCGATGCGTCGGCCAAAATCCCCCCCGACACGACCAGCGGACGATTCGTTCCTTCCCAGAGCCGCCAGCGGCTCTCCACGGCTCCCCACCGGGGATCGGCCAAGCCGTAAACGATTCGGGCGATCCGCGTTTGCAGCACCGCCCCGGAGCACATAGGGCAAGGCTCCTTGGTCACGTAGAGAGTGCATCCCTCCAACCGCCAATCCCCCAGGAAAACCTCCGCCTCACGAATCGCCAGCATCTCCGCGTGCGCAAGCGCATCCCGCGATCGCTCCACCGAGTTTCGGCCACGACCGACCACTCCGCCGGCATGCACGATCACGGCGCCGATGGGCACTTCTCCGTCTTCCCCCGCCCGGCGCGCCTCCTCCAGAGCCGCTTCCATCCAGCGAACGTCGTCAGTCTCCGCTTCCATCTTTGCAGCGCCGCTTCCCAAGGGTATGCTATCCGCCGTTGCGACGCGAGCCGGCATCTTCCCCCCCGGTCGGACGTCGCCCGTCCGCGTGGACGACGCAAGGGGATGCCCTGAGTTCTGCTTGCAGCGGGAACAGGGCGGGGGCTGCCGGGCGGAGGGAGGAAACGGCAACCGGCACGGGAGAGATACTATGGAACCGGCTGCGCTCTATAACGAGATTCTATCGGGCAAACCCGCGTCGATCGCGGTCACCGATCGCACGCTGTGGAAGGCGACCGGAGAGGACCGCGTCCGCTACATCAACGGCCAAGTCACCAACGATGTCGCCAGCCTCACCAATGGTTCGGCGATCTACGCGGCCCTTCTCACCCCGAAAGGGAGGCTGGTCGCGGACCTTTGGATCGGCGCCACGGCGGATGCTCTCTGGATCGACGGCCCGACTCAAGAGAAGGAAGCCGTGGAAGCCCGTCTCCGCCGATTCCTCGCAGCCGACGACGTGGAGCTGGAGCGGCTCGATTGCTGGACGCTCATCCGCGCTTTTCCCGCCTCGCCCACATTTCCCCTCCCGCCGGGTGCGGTAGCCTTGCATAGCGTTCGCTTCGGCCTTCCCGGTTGGGATCTTTGGTGCCCCGATACGGGCGCTAGGCAGATCGGACTTCCGATCCCGCCGGCCCTTCTCGAATCATTTCGCCTGGAGGCCGGCCTGCCCCGGTGGGATGCCGAGCTTCATCCCGGAGATCTGCCGCAGGAGGTGGGGATGGATCCAATAGCGATCTGCTATTCCAAAGGGTGCTACGTCGGGCAGGAGATCGTCTCGCGCCTGCACCATGTCGGCCGGCCGAACCGAGCGCTCGTCCTCTTAGCCGCCTCACCGCCTTCCGCAGATCTTGCTCCGAACGCCCGGCTTTGGCTGGGCGAGGAGGAGGTCGGCGCCATCACGAGCGCGGCCCACTCCTTTGCTCGGAAGGGCACCATCGCGCTCGGCGTCGTGAAAAGGCGGGCGACGGCTCCCGGTACCCGGTTGCGGTGCGACGGGTACGACCTCGAAGTCATCGAGCCCTTGCGCCCGTGCCACGGGCGATAGCCGGACCGCCTTCCCCAGAAGGCCGCGTCTTCAGGCGCTCGTACTCGCCTGCTGCTCGCCTTTTTCCACCGGAATCGGCGTATAGATATATTTTCCCTCCGGACTCTTTACTAAATGCGGAACCTTCTTCCCCGTGGTGTAAAACCAGCTATACAGGTTATTCGCCTTTACCCCGAGCTTCTCCGAAAGCTCCTTTACGGAGAGGCCTTCGGACCCGGCGGCCGCCAGCGCATCGAGGACCGCTGCTTTCAGCTTTCCAGGACGCCTTCCCCTTCTGCCCGGAATCCTCCCTCGGGCATTCGTTGCTCTCGCTCGACCACCGCCGTCGGCCGGCAAATATTGAAGTCTCCTGTTGATCTCGGAGACTCTTTTCAAGAGGCTCTCCTTTTCCTGCACGAGCCTTGCGATCTCGTGAAGCTGTGCACTGGTAATCTGCGTTAGCTTCATGGCGGAAATCATATTCACACTGAAAAAAGGGTGCAACACTAATTTTCTTGGCTTCCCCGCTCATTGGTTTGCTGCTTCCATGAATAAAGCCTTGCTTTGAGAGCGGCTTGCTCGGCTTCGGAAATGCGGCCCTGCTTCTGGTAAGCAAGCGAGAGAGTGGTCCAGACCAAAGGGTCTTCGGGCCGCAGAACCGTCGCGCGTAGAGCCTCGTCCGTCGCCTCTTGATACGCGCCCATATTATACAGAGCCAAGGCTAGAGCGTGTTGCGCTTCGAAATACCCGCTGTCTTGCGCGACCGCCTCTCGATAAGCGGCGACCGCCCCCGTCAGGTCCCCGACGGCTAGCGCTTCATTTCCCTTTTCCATGCATTCCTCCGCCCGTGGGTTCGTCATGTCGCTTTCCCCATTATTTCGCCTTCATGCATCTCCATCGCCCACCGAGCCCGACGGCCTCATGGCACGTGGTCCGTCTTCACCCTATCCGCCACTCTCCGAGCACGATACGACGGACGTTCCCGCCGAACTAGGTTCCGTCCCCGCCGTCGGACGAGGCGCGAGTCTATTTTTCCTTCTGAACACAGTCGATCAGGCACGCAACAAGACCGTCGACCGAATGTCTTTCGGCTTCGGCGGCAACGGAAAGTCCAAAACGCTTCAAGGCCCGGGTCGTGACGGGGCCGATGCTCACGATCCGAGGCGATGGGGCCCCCGGCCGGGGATGGAGGGCGAGCCGGTGCCAATTCTCAACGGCGCTTGAGCTTGCAAACAAAACCCAGTCCGCTCCTCCTGCCAGAAACCGAGCCTTAGCGCCGGTGGGATCGCCGGTTTCCGGTTCCGTGTCGTAAAGCACCCACTCGCTCACATGAGCTCCCGATCGTCGCAACGCTTCCGGCAGCTCGGGGTTTCCCCGGGAGCTCCGCGCCAGGCAGAACCTGCCTCCGCGGATCTCCTGCGCGGAAAAGCAGCCCGCCAGCGCCGAGGTTGTATAGCTCTCGGGCATCCGATCGACCGAAAGATGAAACCGCCGGACCGCATCCGCCGTCGCGCTCCCGACCGCGGCGATCCGGAGCCCGCCCAGAGCGCGGACGTCCCCGGTCGTCTCCCAGACATGCCGCAGAAAGAGATCGGCGCCGTAAGGGCTGGTTAACAGAATCCACGTGAAGTCGGAGGCCAAGCGGCGCACCAGGTCCCGCTGCTCCTCGCCGAAAGGACGGGGAACCCTACGGATCGTCGGAATCTCGAGGACATCGGCTCCGAGCTCGCGTAACCGTTTTCCGAGCCGGCTCGACTCGCAGCGGGTGCGCGTTACGACGATCCGCTGTCCGTGAAGAGGGAGCCCTTCTCGCCAACTAAGCCGGCTGCGCAACTTGACGACCTCTCCGACGACGATGACGGAGGGCGGCTCGACGGAAAACTCGCCTCCGGCCGCCTGCTGCAGGGTGCCTTCCCGCACCTCCTGCTTCCCGAAGGTGCCCCACCGAATGGCGGCGACCGGACACTGCTCTCGCTCGCCCCCCTCCAGAAGCCGGCGGCTGATTTCCGCGAGCCTTTCCGCTCCCATCAAGATGACCTTGGTGCCTTCCAACCCTCCCAAGGCAACCCAGTCGACCGATATTTCCGGCTTCGACGGATCCTCATGACCGGTCACAATGGTCACCGCGGAAGCCACACCGCGATGCGTCAACGGGATCCCGGCATAAGCCGGCGCCGCCAAGGCGGACGTGATCCCCGGAACGACCTCGAAAGGGACTCCCGCTGCTTCCAGCGCCAGGCACTCCTCTCCGCCGCGCCCGAAGAGGAACGGATCTCCTCCCTTGAGCCGGACGACCCGCTCCCCTCTCCGGGCCTGGCGGATAAGCAACGACTCGATCTCCCTTTGGGAAAAGGCCTGCCGTCCGCTCGATTTTCCGACGAAAATCTTTTGCGCTCCGGGCTTCGCCCATTGCAAGAGCTCCGGCGCGCAAAGGGCGTCATAGAAGATCGAGTCGGCCTCCGCCAGGACCTCCCGCCCGCGGAGGGTGAGGAGCCCGGGATCTCCCGGTCCGGCACCGACCAGATAGACCTTGCCCGTCGGAGGAGCAGCACTCATGGAATCCTGCTCCCGGGGCCGCGCCGGCAGCCCGCCGCGCTCAGGATCTCCTCTGCAAGAGCCTTTCCGATCGCCTCCGCATCCTCCGCCCTTCCCACTGCTCTTCTCCGGTAGGTGCATCCGGTGGTTTCCATCCACATCACCCCGTCCAAGGCGAGCTCTCCTCCTTGTACGGCCGCTTTCGCTCCGACAGCCGAGCGGCAACCTCCCCCCAAGCTTCTCAGAAACGCCCGCTCGGCCGTCACTTCCCAGCCGGCCGCTTCGTCATGGAGAGGCAGAAGAAGATCGCGAATCTGAACGTCCTCGCTGCGGGTCTCGATCCCCAATGCACCCTGACCGGGAGCCGGCAACATAGCCTCAAAGGGAAAAAACGCAAAATGGAATCCGCCTCCGAAGAGGCCCAACCTTTTCAAGCCGGCGGCGGCAAGAACGGTGCCGCCCCAATTCCGGTTCGCCTCGAGCTTGCGCAACCGCGTATCCACGTTGCCCCGGATCTCGCAAAAGGAGAGGTCCGGCCGCAGCTTGCGGAGCTGCTGCACCCTTCTGGGGCTGCCTACGGCCACGGTCGATCCGGGAGGAAGGGCCTCCCAATGGGGAAAGCTCCGGCTCACCCAGACATCCCTGGCATCTTCGCGCGGGGGAATCGCGGCGATCCTCAGCCCCTCCGGAAGCTCGGTTGCAAGATCCTTCATGCTATGGACGGCGATGTCGATTTCCCGGCGCAGCAGGGCGCTTTCCAATTCCTTGGTGAACATCCCCTTGCCCGGCAACGCCGCTTCTGCGCGCGCCGACCAGCGATCTCCCGCCGTCTCCAGAAGGGAGATCGCAACGCGCCGTCCCGGCGACAAGGTTTCGAGCGCGCTCTTCACCCATTCCGCCTGAACTCTCGCCAAACCGCTGCGGCGGGACCCGATGATCAGCGGGCGCGTCATGCCGTACGAAACCTCCCCATCAGATCCGAATCTCTCAACACCCGCTGCCGCTGCGCCGCCCAATGCGCAAACTGTTCCACGTAGGGTTCGAGCAGCCGACGACAGCGGGCGATTTCGGCCGCCCGGTCCTCCAGGTTCTGGCGGGCGATCGTCTGCAAATCGTCGATATTGTAGAGATAAACGCCTTCCAAGGCATGGACCGACGGGTCGATATCCCTCGGCACCGCCAGATCGATGAGGAAGAGCGGATTGCCGTTTCTCTTCGCCAGCCCCGGGAGGAGCTTCTCGCGCGTCAGCACATAATGCGGAGCGGAAGTCGAGCTAATCACGATATCGACTACCGCAATCCGGTTCAGGACTTCCGACCAGGGAATCGCCTCCCCGCGGAGTTCCCGCATCAGCTCGCAGGCCCGGCCATGGGTCCGGTTCGCGACGAGCAGCAGGCTCACGCCTCGTCCTTCGAGGGCGCGCGCCGTCTTTTCGCTAGTCTCCCCGGCGCCGAGCACCATGACGGATCTCCCGGAGAGGTTGCCGAAGAGGCGCTCGGAAAGCTCCACGGCAACCGAGCTGACCGACACGTTTCCTCGGGTGATGAAGGTCTTCGATCGCACGGCCTTGGCCGCAGCGAAGGAAGTTTGAAAGAGGCGGTTGAGCCAAGCCCCCGTGAGCCCGAGCCGGTGAGCCGCCTCATAGGCCTCCTTCACTTGACCGAAAATCTCCGTCTCTCCGATCACCATCGAGCGGAGCCCGGAAACGAGCTCAAACAGATGGTCGACGCAGGCGCGGCCCTGCCGGAATTGCGAGTAGCTTTCCCAGTCGACCTGGCAGCCGTCGTAACGTTCCAGAAACCGGATCCACCCCGCTTGGCACCGACCTGCGTCTTGGGCGATTCCGAAATATTCGACGCGGTTGCAGGTGGAGAGAAGAACCCCTTCCTCAAGAGATAGTTCCTGCAGCAGGAGAGGGAGCGCTTTGGCCAACTCCTCGCGGCGGAAAGCCACACGCTCGCGGAGCTCCAGAGGACTTCTTTCGAAGTTCAGCCCGCCACCAACGAGAAATTGCATAGCGTCCCCATTCCGATTTTCCTCTCCAGGGCATACCGATCGGGACAACGCGCCGAGGGGATCGTCGCCCGGAACACGAAGAAGGCACCGCCGTTCACGAGAGTCCAATCAGATCCGAAATTGATGCGCGCGACTCCACCGATTGATGAGCCAAAATGTCATCATGACAAAGAGAAATCCCCATATCATCCCTTGTGCAACCCTCCGCTGGCTCCAGCGGAATAGCCTGCGCGCACAAACCAAGAGAAGATAGAGCAGCCAAACCCCCAATGACCAGAAGAGCTTCACCCAATCCCAGCTGCCTCGCGCAGAAAGCAGAGCCCCGGCCAATAGTCCAACCGTGAGCAGAGCGAATCCGAGGTTGAGCAATCTTCGTTGCACAAGGAGCAGATCCCCCAGGGCGGGGAAGGTGTAGAACCATCCCGCTACGCGCCGACTCTTGAGCGTTTGGTCCTCGAAAAGATAGAGAAGGCCCGCCACCGCCCCGATCCCGAGCGCCCCGTAGGCCAAGAGCAGGACGGTTCCGTGCACTTCTAACGCCCAGCCCAGCTGCGGCATCGGATTTGCGCGATCGATGGGGGCGATCAGCGCGGCAAAATCCAGCAGGGAAACAACCGGAGCCGTGCAAAACCCCAGGACGGAAAGACGGTACGCCGATCCGACGATCAAGTAGATCAGCAGCAGCGCCCAAGCCAGGAATGCGATGGTCTCCAGCAGGTTGGTGATCGGGCAATGGCCGATCTTTCTGCCCCGGAAGTAGAGAAAGAGGGTCTGGCTGGCCCACGATGCCATCAGGAAAAAGTCGGCGAGCCGCCCGGCCCCTTTCGCGCGCGATCCGAGCGCATAGGCACCACGCAGAGCGCCAAGGAAGCCGAAAAGTCCCGCCAACCCAAGCCAGAGCCTCTCTCCCATGCCCCGCTCGGCTCCCGTTACGAGCCTCGCGTTTCCAGAAAGCGCTCGGCTACATCCCGCACTTGCCTTCCGTCGGCCCGGCTGCCGGCTTGCTGGAGCACGGCCTTGATCACGGCGCCCAACTGCGCCTTGCTCCTCGCCCCCGTCTCCCGGATCGCGGAGCGCACCAATTCCTCCAACTGCTCCGGAGAAAGGGGTTCGGGAAGATATGCCCGCAAAACGGCGATTTCGCTTTCTTCCTGTCGAGCCAGGTCTTCTCTCCCCCCGCTCCGGTAGCGCGCGATCGAGTCCTCTCTCTTCCGAATTTCCTTGGTGATCACGGCGATCACGTCCGGATCGGAAGGCTCTCCGGCCCTCCCCTTCTCCAACCCCGCATACTGGATCGCCGACTTGAGCATCCGCAACGCAGAAGTCCGGGTCGTGTCCCGCTTTCGCATTGACTCCCGGAGCTCCTCGTTGATCCTTAGAAAAAGCGACATCTGCGACAGCATAGCATCCTCTCCCCCTCGGGGGCACCCGGAAAAACGAAGGCTCGATGAAAACGGTCTACCGTCTTCTCTTTCTCGAGCTTCTCAAAATCAGCCTGACCAGCACCGCCATCCTCACCTTCTTCCTCGTCCTGGCCAACGTGTTCCGGGATGTCGCCGACCTCATCATCAACCATGACGTGCCGCTCTGGGTGATCGGCAAGCTGGTCCTCTCCCTGGTCCCCTTTGTCCTGACTTTCACCCTGCCCTGGGGACTGCTCATGGCTGTCCTCTTTCTCTTCGGCCGGATGTCGCAGGACCATGAGCTGATCGCCTTGAAGGCGGCCGGGATCGGCATCGGTCCGCTTCTCGCACCGGTGATCTGGTTTGCCCTCGCGTACAGCCTCTTCAGCTTTTCGATCAACGCCTACCTAGGACCTAAGAGCCGCCATGCCTTTAAGGAGATCTTCTCGGACGTTCTCTTGCAGAATCCGCTCTCCTTCTTCGAGAGCGGAAAGTCGATCGAGCAGTTCGACGGCTTCCGCCTGTACGCGAGCAAGCGCGTCGGCACCCGGCTCGAGGATGTCTACATCTGGGAAGTCGATAGCGCGCTGCGCCCGCTGCGCTCGATCCGCGCCGATGAGGCGGAGATCGATGCCGACATGCCGCATCAACGGATCATCCTCACCCTGCGGAACAGCCGCCAGGAGGAGCGCAGCGTCGCCAACCCGGAGGACGTGAAGAGCATCGTCGCCGGATCCCGCGCCCTCCAAGTCCCCTACGAGATCTCCCTCGGCACCCTTTTCGACCGGCTCACCGTGCGAAAAAGCATCGGGCTCTCCACACTCGGCGAGATCGGCCAGCAGGTCTTGGGCCATCCCTCGCTGATGCCGGATCATAATCCGACACCGATCTTGACCGAGCTCCAGAAGCGCTTGGCGATTTCTCTCTCCTGCTTCACCTTCGCGATCGTCGGGGTGCCGCTGGCCATCCAGGTCCACCGCAGGGAGACCTCCGTAGGGGTCGCCTTAAGCCTTGGAATCGTGCTGGCCTATTACGCGATCGTCCTCCTGGCCGATGCCTTGAAGGCCAAGGCGCGCCTCTTCCCGGAGCTCATCATCTGGATGCCGAACATCGTCTTTCAAGCGATCGGCTTCTTGTTGCTCTGGCGGGTGAATCGGAGGTGAACTCCGCGGCAGGGCCGGCGCCCGCCCGTCCCCTCTTGCCTACGGAACAAACGGCATATCCGGCTGGAGCTGGGGAATTTCCGGAAAGTAGGGCTCCGGCGTAAAGGGAGGCTCCGAGGGCGATTTAGGTTCCCCCGGCTCCTGCTCCTCTCCATGCGAGGTTCCCGGCTGGTGTCCCGGGCGCAACTCCGGCTCCTGGCCGGGCTCGGGCTCCTCATCCGACTGGAGTTGCTGGGGAACCCCCGCCGGGAAACCGATAAGCTTTCCCGGAGCCGGCGATGCCGCACAGCCGAGCAGGCAACCGAGGAGAAGGCCGCGAAAGGCGCGCGTTTTCACAGGAGTTCCGCTTCCCACCGGGAATACACGCCGCAATCCAGCACGTGCCCAGGAGACGCGTCAAGGAATTTCCAAGATCTCGGGGGAACGGGTCAGGTTACGGACACCTTCCTTTTCGATGACGACAAGATCCTCCAAGCGAACGCCGCCGATCTCCGGGTAGTAGAGACCCGGCTCGACGGTCATCACCTGCCCCGCGCGAAATCGCCCCGCCGCGAAACGGGGAGGCTCGTGGATCTCCAGGCCCAGGCTGTGGCCGGTTCCGTGGAAAAAGCCGACCCATTTCCCTTGGCGCCGTTCCGTGGGATAGCCGGCTTCGGCGAAGCGGCGGAGCAGTCGCCGATGGAGCACCCGCCCGTCCGCGCCTGCCCGCATCGAGTCGAGCACCCACCGCTTGCCTTCGGCTACGGTCTGATAGAGGCGCCGGAGCGGCTCGGACGCCGCTCCCTTCACGAAGGTTCGGCTCAGATCCCCGTAATAGCCGCTCGCCCGGCTCCGCGGGAAGAGGTCGATCACGATCGCCTCCCCCGCGCGCAAAGGCCCGCTCCCCTCCTCATGAGGATCGCAGGCCTGCGCTCCTCCGGCCACGATCGAGTGCTCCGCGATCCCGCCCCGCCGCACGATCACCGCCTCGATTTCTCCGCGCAACCGTTCGGAAGTAAGCTCTTCCCCTTCCCACCGGAGAACGCCCTCGGCATCCGGGCGGCTCTCTTGGAGGATTTCCCGAGCCCGCTCCATGCCCGCTTCCGCCATCCGCAACGCCTCGGAGATCCACCCGATCTCCTGCTCGTTCTTGATCTGGCGCTCCGGGAAGAACGGCCCCCGCCGGACGCGGAGCCGCAAGCCGCGCTTTCCGGCTCGGTCCGCGATCCCGAGCGGAAAGGTTTCCGGCACGACAGCCGTGCCAAACCCGAGCCGGCGTGCCAACGCCAGAAGCAGCTCCACGGGATCGGATCGCTTCCGCTCCTCCCGCACGAGATCCTCGGCGGCGATCACCGTGTCCACCCGCGCCGTCCTCCGCGCGCGATCGATCTCCAGAGGACTGAACACCGCATAGGTTCGCCCCGCCTTTTCCGCCCAAAAGAATGGATCCGGGACCGCCATACGGACGGCGTAACGGAGGTCCGCATCCCGCTCGCTCGAGCCGTAGAGCAACCGTGCCATCCCCGACGCTACCCGCTCTTCTTCGGCGCCGGATAGCCCTCCGACGAGCCGGAGGCGCTTTCCTGCTTGGCCGCCAGCGGCCGCATCGAGTAATCCTGCCAGCCGCCTCCGAGCGCCCGGATGAGGGAGACGAGCGCCATATACCGCTCCCCCAGGATCTGCACATCGAGAAGCTGAGCGCTCAGCCAGACGCGCATGGTCGTATCCACCTCGATGTAGTTCACCATCCCTTCCTTGAAGCGGACCAGGGAAACGTCGTACTGCTGCTTGGCGAAAGCGACAGTCCGGTTCTGCGCCTCCTGCTGATCGAGAAGGATCTTAATCGCCGCCAGGGCGTTTTCCGCTTCCTGGAAGGCGGTCAAAACCTGCTGCCGGTAGTTGGCCACCGCCGCTTGGTAGGAGGCCCGCGCAAACTCCACTCCGGCGACCAGGCGGCCCCCCTCGAAGAGAGGAATGTTGATAAAGGGCCCGATCGACCAGAAACGGCTTCCTCCCTGGAACAAAAGCGAGGCGGCATCGCTGATGAGACCGCCCACCGCAAAGAGGTTCACCGACGGGAAAAAGGCGCCGAGAGCCATCCCGATCGTGGCGTTCGCGCGGGCCATCTGCCGTTCCGCCTGCGCAACGTCCGGCCGCCGCTGGAGAAGATCGGAGGGAAGGTAGGTCGGAAGAACCGGGGGGGCGCCCCGCAGGGGATTGGGGGCAATCCGCACGCTGGAGGCCGGCTTGCCGATGAGGGTGGCGATGGCATTTTCCGCCTGGGCTCGGGTGTTCTGCAGACCGATGTATTGGGACTGGGCCGTCGCCAAGTCGGTCTTGGCCCGCGCCAGGTCGAGCTCGTTGGCGACGCCGCCGTCGTAGCGGCTTTGAACCAGGTAAAGGTTATCCCGGAAGACATCGACCATGTACTTGTAGACGGCGAGCTGCGCATCGATGTAGCGCAGAAAGAAATATTGGATCGCGAGCTCCGCGTGAAGGGAGAGGATAACCGTCTCGTAGGCAGCCTGGGTCGCTTGGGCGTTCGCCTTGGCCGCCTCGAGCCCCCGTCGCAACTCGCCCCAAATATCCGCCTCGTAGACGGCGTAGCCCGGAATCGCGTACTCCTGCCAGGAGAGGGGCAACCCGACGGGGAACTGCGCGGTCCCGATCTGCTGGCCGTTGGTGCCGATCACCGGCGTCTGCACCTGGTGCTGCTTAAAGAAAAAGGGCTGGTTCTGCGAAAAGCTGATATTGGAATAAAAAGGAGCCACGCCCACATTGGGAAAGAAATTGGCGAGTGCCTGCCCCACCTGCGCTCGGGAAGCCGTCGCCTGGGCGAATGCCAGCTTGATCTGCTGGTTGCCGACGGAAAGCTGGCTTTCCAGCTGGTCGAGCACCGGATCGCCGAAAACCTTCCACCAATCCCCCTTGGCGATGGCATCCTGGGGCAAGGCCTTCCTCCACCGGATGTTGTGGGAGACGCCCTCGGCCTGCGGCTGGCTCGGCTGGCCGTTCTGACCCGTATGGACCTTTTCGCTGCCGGAACCCTCTCCCCATTTAAAGCTTGTCGGGGTTTCGACGGCCGGCCGCTGATAGTCGGGGCCGATCATGCAGCCCTCGAAGAGGACGAGAAGGCTTCCGAGCAGAAAAGCCCGGAGAGGGAAGCCGGAACGCCGCCCCTCCCGCTGCTTTCCTCGGCTTCGAAGTAAATGGTTACTCACAAGTTGCGCGCCGACCGACGTCCGAAGCTCCGCATATACGTTCCCGCATGTAGCCGGGTCAAGCGGAAGCTTCCTCCGGCGGGGCTTCTTGGCGGTCACGGGAGAGAGCGCTATCTTTACCGGGCGGCAGCGGCCGAGGGGACCGGACCGTTTTCCCTCGCTGCCGCCGCCCATCTTCCCGAACTCGCCATGGAGCCCGCCGCGCTCGTGCCCGAAGAAAAAGAAAGCGGATGAGTCTTCCCTCTTCTCCTGCTTCTCCTTCCATCGCCCTGCGCGGGGTGCGAGTCCATAACCTCCGGTCGATCGACATAGAGATCCCCCGCGGCAAGCTCACGGTGATCACCGGGCCCAGCGGATCGGGCAAATCTTCCCTGGCCTTCGACACGCTCTATGCCGAAGGCCAGCGGCGCTACGTGGAAACGCTCTCGCCCTACCTCCGCCAGTTCCTCGAACGGATGGAAAAGCCGGAATGCGAGGCGATCGAGGGGATCCTTCCGGCCGTCGCCGTCGGGCAGAGCGGCGCCGCCGCCACCTCGCGCAGCACGCTCGGAACGATGAGCGGCATCCTCGACTACCTCAAGTCCGTCTACGCCCGGGCGGGAAGGCTCGTCTGCCCGACCTGCCATATCCCGGTACAAGCCGACTCCTCCGCTACGATCGCCGCGGAGCTGCTAAAGGACTTTCCGGGCGAAACGGTCGGAATCGGTTTCCCGATCGAATTCCCCGAGGGGACAGGCCGGCGGGAGGCGTTCTCCTTCCTCCGTTCCCAAGGTCTTCTCCGCGTCTGGGACGGGGAGTCGCTCGTCCGGACCGACGAGGAGCCCGACGAGGGCGCCTTCGACGGCCGGCTCCTAGTCGCTTTGCAGCTGACGCGGGTCGAGGAAGCGGAGAAGAGCCGTCTGGCGCAGGGAATCGAAGAAGCGATGCGCCTCGGAAAAGGGCGGGTGGCGGTGCGGGCGCCGCACGGCCGCAGCCGGCTCTACACCGACCGCCGGATCTGTTCCGGCTGCGGGAAGGAATTCCCCCCGGCCACGCCCGCCCTCTTCTCCTTCAACAACCCGCAAGGGGCCTGTCCCCGCTGCCACGGCTTCGGACGGACCGTGGAGATCGATTGGAAACGGGCGATCCCCGAGCCCGGCCGATCCCTGCGCAAGGGCGCGATCCAACCGTTCCGCTCGGCATCCCTCTCCTGGTGGCAGAAGCGGCTCGAGGCGATCTGCCTGCGCCGGGGAATCCCGATCGACACGCCGTTTTGCCGGCTTTCGCCCGCGGAGCGGAACTTCATTCTGGAGGGCGAGGATTCCGGGCTTCCTCCGGAGGAAGCGGTGGAGGCCGGATCCTGGTGCGGGCTCCGCGGTTTTTTTTCCATCCTGGAGAGGAAAGCCTACAAGACGCATGTCCGGGTCTTCCTCTCCCGCTACCGCGACTACCGGCCGTGTCCGGAATGCGGGGGCACCCGTTTCAGGACGCTCGCCCGGGCCTACCGGCTCCCTCTGCCCGGCGGCGATCTGTCGATCGCCGAGTTCTGCGCTCTCCCCGCGCAGGAGGCCGGACGGCGGCTCGCTTCGCTTTCCCTGCCGCCGGCCGACCTCGCCACCCGTCGCGCCTGGGAAGAAACTCTGGTCCGCCTGCACTACCTCGAAGAGATCGGGCTAGGCTATCTCTCGCTCGACCGCCCGACGCGCTCGCTTTCGGGCGGAGAGGTACGCAGAGCGAACTTGACGATCTGCCTGGGCAACCAGTTGTCCAACACCCTCTTCGTTCTCGACGAGCCGACGATCGGACTCCATCCGCGGGACGTAGACCGGCTGCTGGGGGTCCTGCGCCGCCTGCGGGATCAGGGCAACACCGTCATCGTCGTCGAACACGAGGAAAGGGTGATCCGCGGTGCGGATCATCTCGTTGAGCTCGGCCCGGGCAGGGGAGCGGACGGAGGCACGGTGGTCTTCTCCGGGACTCCCGGAGAGATGCTGGCCTGTCCCCGGTCCTTGACCGGCGCCTACCTTTCCGGGAGAAAGACGGTCCCCATCCCTGCGGCCCGCCGGCCGATCGCCTCCGCACCCCGCCTCCGCTTATCCGGGGTTCGCGTCCATAACCTTCGCGATCTGACCGTCGATCTTCCGCTCGGCCGCTTCGTTGCGGTCACCGGCGTGAGCGGCTCCGGAAAGAGCAGCTTGGTCCACGACGCCCTCGCCTCCACCCTCCGCGCCGCCCTCTCCGACCCGGACAAGCCAAAGCTTTTCCGCGGGGAAGCGGCCGTTATCGCCGGATGGGAGGGGATTGCGGCCCTCTACGAAGTCGATCAATCCCCTTTGAGCCGGACGCCCCGTTCCAACCTGGCCGTCTATGCCAAGGCCTGGGAACCCATCCGGAAGCTTTTCGCACGGACCGAAGACGCGCTCTCCCGCGGACTGACCGCTCTCTCCTTTTCCTTGAACGCCGGAGACGGCCGCTGCCCGCATTGCGAGGGGGCGGGGGTCGAGCGGGTCGAGATGCAATTCCTGGCCGATGTCTTCCTTCCCTGTCCGATTTGCCAAGGGAAGCGCTTCCAGCCGCATGTCCTCGCCGTCCGGCTGAACGGCAAGACCCTCGAGGAGCTGCTCGCGATGAGCGTAACCGAGGCGATCGACTTCCTCGAGCCCAAGGAAGCAATCCCCGCCGTCGAAGCCCGGCTTCGCCGCCAAGCGACTCGCCGGCTCGAGGGGCTGGCCGAGATCGGCCTCGGCTACCTCCGTCTCGGCCATCCCTTGAGCCAGCTCTCGGGAGGGGAGAGCCAACGCCTTAAAGTCTGGAATCATCTGGCCGGAGGGATCGACAGTCCGGAACGGGAAGCTTCTGCCGGAAGCGAAAAGAAGGGGTCGGCGCTCTTTGTTCTCGACGAGCCGACCACGGGCCTCCATTCCGACGACATCGCCGCGCTGCTGCGCCTCTTTCAACGGATCGTCGACCAGGGAAACACCCTGGTCGTGGTCGAGCACAATCTCGAGGTGATCCGCTGCGCCGACTGGGTGATCGAGCTCGGTCCGGAAGGCGGTGCGGACGGAGGCAGGATCATCGCGGAGGGAGATCCGGAGACCATCGCGTCTAATCCGGCGAGCCGGACTGGTCGCTTCCTCCGTCCTCGGCTCCGAGTCGAAGCCGGGGAGGCCGAGCCGCTCGATGAGCTTCCGCCGCGGACGCCTCCCGGCCCGGCTCCCGTTCCGGGTCACCTCTCGATCCGAAACGCGCACCACCACAATCTGCAGGGACTCTCCCTGGATATCGCCCTCGGCAGCTTCACGGTCCTGACCGGGGTCAGCGGCTCCGGAAAGTCGACCCTCGCCTTCGACATCCTTTTTACGGAAGGCCAGCGACGCTATCTCGACTGCCTTTCCGGCTACGCGCGCCAGTTCGTCGAGCGGATGGAGAAGCCCGCCGTGGAATCGGTGACGGGGCTTCCCCCGACGGTCGCCATCGAGCAGCGGCTCACCCGCCCGGGAGCGAAGAGCACGGTGGCCACGGTAGCCGAGATTTTTCCTTTCCTCCGCCTCCTCTACGCCCGATTGGGAATTCCCGCCGACCCGGAGACCGGAGAACCGGCCGAGCGGCAGTCGGCGGAAGCGCTCCTCGCCGAAGTGCGCAGGCGCCTGCGCGTTCCCCACCGGATCCTCGCTCCCGTCGTGCGCGGCCGGAAGGGAAACTACGCCGCGCTGGGCCGCTGGGCGGCACGCAAGAAGGTTCCCGGCCTCCGCATCGACGGACGCTGGGTCGATCCCGAGCGATTCACCGGAACCTATCGCTACCGCACGCACTCGATCGACGTATGGCTCGGAACCCTCCTGCCTGAGTCCTCCGACGCGGAGATCGAGCGGATGGTCGCAGAGGCGCTCTCGCTCGGACGGGAGAGCATCATCCTGGTCGATCCGCAAGGAAAGGATTCGCTGCTGAGCACCCGGTATTACTGTCCGGGCAGCGGGCGTTCTTTCGAGGAGCTCGATCCCCGCCTCTTCTCCTTCCACTCCCCCCTCGGCTGGTGTCCGCGCTGCCAGGGTCACGGAACCCTCTCCGAAGGGATCGACAGCGATCCGGAAGAGTCCATCCCCTGCCCGGAATGCGGCGGCAGCCGCCTCAATCCCATCGCCGCCTCCGTGCGTCTTCCCTTGGAAGGGGGAAAGGTCGGAGCCGGGCCGACGCTGCCGGAAATCTGCCGGCTTTCGGTCGAGGAAGCCCTCGCCTACTTCTCCCGGCTTCCCCTCTCCGGCCGGGAAGGGCCGGTGCTCGCCAAGATCCTGCCCGAGGTCCTGAGCCGTCTCCGCTTCCTCGAGGAGGCGGGTCTCGCCTACCTTTCGCTCGACCGCCCGGCTCTGACCCTTTCCGCAGGCGAGAGGCAGCGCATCCACCTCGCCGCTCAGCTCGGCAGCAACCTCCAAGGAGTCCTCTACATCCTCGACGAACCCACGATCGGACTTCATGCCCGAGAGAACGCCCGCCTTCTCCAGACGCTGGGCAAGCTCCAGGCCAAGGGGAACACCCTGGTGGTCGTCGAGCACGACGAGGAGACGATCCGGCGGGCCGATCGCGTCATCGATCTGGGGCCGGGCGCCGGGCGCTCCGGCGGCCGCATCGTGGCCGACGGCTCCTGGGCGAGCTTGGCCCGCGATCCGAACTCGCTGACCGGCAGGCTTTTGGGCAGTCCGCTGCGCCATCCGCTCTCCGGACGGCGCCGGCCCTGCCCTCGTTCCGGGCCGTGGCTGCGCATCGAGGGGATCGAGGTGCACAACCTGCACGATCTCTCCGTTGCGCTCCCTCTAGGCCGGCTGGTGGTCCTCTGCGGAGTGAGCGGGTCCGGAAAGAGCACTCTCCTCCATCGCGTCCTCTTTCCGGCGGTCCGCAACGCGGCCGCGAAGAAGCGTCCCGAGGGAACGCGGCCGTTCCGGGCCTGCTGGCGCTCGGTTTCCGGAGCCGATGCGCTTTCCTCCGCCATCCTCGTCGACCAATCCCCGATCGGCAAAACGAGCCGGTCGACCCCCGCTACCTATTTAGGCGTCTTCGACCCGATCCGCGCGCTCTTCGCCTCGCTTCCGACCGCGCGCCAGCGAGGCTACGGTCCCGGTCGATTCTCCTTCAACACCCCGTCCGGGAGATGCCCCGCGTGCCAAGGAAACGGCACGCTGGCCGTGGAGCTCCCGCTGCTCCCTCTTTTCCGAATCCCTTGCGAGACCTGCTCCGGCAAGCGATACAATCCCCAGACTCTCGAGGTCGAGTACCGGGAAAAGACGATCGCCCAGATTCTGGAATTGACGGTGGAAGAAGCCGCTGCCTTCTTCGCCGGCGTGCCCAGGATCCACCAAGCGCTTGCGCTGGTCACGGAAGCCGGCCTCGGCTATCTGACCCTCGGCCAACCGAGCCCTACCCTCTCGGGAGGCGAAGCGCAGCGGCTCAAGCTTGCCGCCGAGCTCGCGGCGTCCCTCGTCCATCCTCTTCCGCGCTCGCGGGCGCATCCTCTCCCGAAGCGCTACCTCTATCTTCTAGAAGAGCCGACCATCGGCCTCCATCTCGCCGACGTGGAACGGCTCCTCCGGCTCTGCCAGCGGCTGGTCGACCTCGGCCACACCGTGGTCATCGTCGAGCACCATCTCGAGGTGATCGCCGAGGCCGACCACGTCATCGAGCTCGGTCCGGGAGCCGCCGAAGCCGGAGGGAAGATCGTCGCCGAAGGCACGCCGGAAAAAATCGCCCGTATCGAGACCTCCCCGACCGCGCCCTTCCTTCGGCCTGTCCTGGCCCGCGCCGCTGCGCCGTAATCTCCGGCCGTGCCGAATTCTCGCAGACAGGAGGGAGCGTCCGATTTTCGCATTTCCCCGACGAACTCTTTGGGGCAACCTTGCGGCATGAAAGAACTCCCGAGCGTCGCGGACCGTTTGGCCAGCCGCCTTCGGAGCGAGGGCATCGAATACCTATTCGGGGTGCCGGGCGATTACTCGCTGCCCCTCTTCCCCATGTTCCGGGCGCGCGGCATCGAGACCATCAACACCTGTGATGAGCAGGGCGCGGGCTTTGCGGCCGACGCCTATGCGCGCATCCGGGGCATCGGGGCGGCCTGCGTCACCTACTGCGTCGGCGGCCTGAAAATCGCGAACGCGGTGGCGGAGGCCTATGCCGAGAAATCGGCGGTGATCGTCATCAGCGGAGCTCCCGGGATGGCCGAGCGCAGGAAAGACCCGCTGCTCCATCACAAGGTGCGCAATTTCGATACGCAGCGGAAGATCTTCGAGGAGATCACGGTCGGCACCGCCGTCCTGGATAATCCCGATACCGCCTCGTCGGAGATCGACCGGCTGCTCGGCCTCGCCCGCCGCTACCACCGGCCCGTCTACATCGAGGTGCCTCGGGATCTCATGGATGCACCCGCCCCTCCATCCTCCGCTCTCCGGGAACCCGAGGAGAGCGACCCGCAAGCCCTTGCGGAAGCCTTGGAGGAAGCCCGGCAGATGCTGCTGGCCGCCCGCTGCCCCTTGATCCTAGCCGACGTGGAGATTCACCGCTTCGGCCTCCAAAAGGAGCTCGTCGCCCTCACGGAACAGACGAACATTCCGGTCGCGGCCACGCTGCTCGGCAAATCGGTCATCGCGGAGACCCATCCTCACTATATCGGAGTCTATGAGGGCGCGACCGGACGGGCCGAGGTGCGCGACTATGTAGACGCGAGCGACTGCCTCCTCCTCTTGGGAGTCTTCCTGACCGACATCACGGTGGGAGGAAGCTCGGCTTCCCTGGATATGGGCCGCTGCATCTATGCGACCAGCGAGAAGCTCTCGATCCGCCACCACTCCTTCGAGGGCGTGCGGCTGCAAGATTTCGTTCGGGGCCTCCTCAAGCTGGGTATCCGCAAGGAAGCCGTGCCGGGCATCGCGGTGCGCCCCGCCGACCGGGAAACAAAAACGCCGCCGCGGCCGCAGGACCGGGTCACGGTCGCCTCGCTCTTCGCCGAGATCAACCGGATCCTAAGCCCGAATATCGTGGTGATCGCCGATGTCGGCGAAGCCCTCTTCGGCGCCTCGGAGCTGGTCATTCGGGAATCGACCGAGTTCCTGAGCCCCGCGTATTACGCCTCGCTCGGATTCGCGGTTCCGGCCTCGCTGGGAGCCGCGCTCGCCAATCCCCGGCTGCGTCCCTTAGTCCTGGTGGGAGACGGTGCCTTCCAGATGACGGGGGTGGAGCTCTCGACCGCGGTCCGGTTCGGCTTGAGTCCGATCGTAGTCCTGCTCAACAACCGCGGCTACTCGACCGAGCGGCATATTCTCGACGGACCGTTCAACGACCTGCTGGATTGGAACTACTGCCGGCTTCCCGAGCTCCTGGGAGCCGGCCGTGCCTGCCAAGCCCGAACCAACCAGGAGCTCGCAGAAGCTCTTCATGCCGCGCTGGGCCAGAAAGAATCCTATTGGCTGATCGAGGTTCGCTTGAGCCCCCACGACCGCTCGCCCGCCCTCGAGCGACTGGCCCAGCGCCTCGCACCGGAAAAGCGCCCGGGTCCCGTTCGTTAGGTTTGCAGGTTGCTATGCCGAGGCGATCTTTCCTACGCCGTGACGTTCTCCGCAGCCTAAGCGGGCGAAAGGCGCCCCCGCGGATGGGACGATGAGGATCTTGATTGCCGAAGACGATCGAAAGATCTGGAAGCACCTGAAGGCGGCTCTCCAGGCCGAGGGGTATACGGCCGAGGTGGCCGAGGACGGGGAAGAGGCGCTCTGGCTGGCCCAGAACTATCCTTTCGATCTCCTCATCCTCGACCTCATGCTCCCCGAGCGGGACGGCATCTCGGTGGTTCGCCAGCTCCGGCGTTCCGGATCGCGGCTGCCGGTGCTCTTCCTCACGGGCCGCGCCGACGTCGAGGACCGGGTACGCGGACTGGACGCGGGTGCCGACGATTACCTGGGGAAACCGTTCTCGACCCGGGAGCTGCTCGCGCGCGTGCGCGCCCTTCTCCGGCGGCAGAGCCCGACCTTGACCAGCCGGCTGCGGTTCGAGGACATCGAGATGGATCTGGTAGCGCGATCGGTTACCCGCGGCGATCAGCCGATCGACCTGACCAATCGGGAGTTCGAGCTCCTGCGGCTCCTGATCGAGCACGCCCCCAACCCCGTGAGCAAGGCGCTCATCCTCGAAAAGATCTGGGATCGCTGCTTCGATTCGGAAACCGCGCTGGTCAACGTCCACGTCAACCACTTGCGCCAGAAGCTCCACCTGCCCGGAAAGCCCCCGCTGCTCCAGACGATCCGTGGCGTCGGCTTTGCGCTGCGCGCCTCCCCGCCGTCCCCCGCGCCATGAACCGCCGGTGGCTCACGCTGACGGCCGTATTCGGCTTGGGATTCCTCGGAGTGTCCACCATCTTTCACTGGGTGGCCTCGGCACGCGAGGCGCGTTTCCTGAAATCGGCGGAGCACCGCCGCGAGATGGTCCGGTGGGAAGCCGCCTATGCGCTGGCCATGCTCACCACCTTCTCAGGGATCGGGTTCCTGGTAGCGGCCGCGGCCAAGCAGCCGCTCCGGGCGCTCCGCCGCCAACTTTCCCTGCTCGACCCGCAAAACCCCTGGCAGCGAGTCCACGTCGATGAGCGGGATCCGGAGATCGAAGCCTTGGTGCAGGAGATCAACCGGCTGCTCGACCGCGTCCAGGAAACTCTCTCCGAGGCCGACCGTGCTTCGGCACGGGTCGCCCACGAGCTCAAGCTTCCGCTCACGATGGCCCGCCTCCGGATGGAGCAGGCGGTCGAACGGGTCGATCCCGCGATCTCCGAGCAGATCCAAGCGGAGCTCGACCGCCTCAGCCATTACCTCGATCGCGCGCTCCTCCTGGCACGAGCCGAAAAGGGGGGCTTGGTCCTCCGCTGGGAGCGGCTTCGCGTCGACGAGCTCCTGGAAGAGCTCTTGGAAGGCTTCCGCCTGTTGGCCGAAGCCGAAGGGCGGACGATCGAAGCCCGCATGATCCCTGCCGAAGCCGACGCGGATCGCACCTATCTCAAGCAGATCCTCTACAATCTCATCTCCAATGCGCTCCGCCATGGCCGGGGCCCGATTTACCTCCGCCTCCGCCGCAACGCCTCCGGCATCACCCTCGCCGTCGGCAACCGGATCAAGCGCAGCGGCGTGGGCCGATCGGGGCTCGGTATGGGCAAGCGGATCGTGGCCGCGCTCGTCCAGAGCCACGGGAACATGCGCGCCGCCTACCGGCTCTGCCGCGAGTGGCATTGCGCGCGGCTCCGGATCTTCCCCAAAATGGCTAGCGGGTGAACCGGCGGCGGCCTTGGCTTCCCCTCCGATTTCGCAACTTGAAGAAAACTTAAACTCCGGACGCCCCCTTTTTTAAAGAGGGATGGCCTAAGCTGACGGCGGGTTGAAAAATCGCCCAGGGTGACTCTCGCGGGCTCCGCCGGCCGGTCGTCGGCGGCTCCCGGGGAGCCGCCGCCGGGCGGAAAACGGAAAGGAGCCCGCCATGATCCTTCTCCAAGAAGAGCAGAAGAGCCAAGGCGTCCGGCTGGCGAAGCTTTCGAGTTTGCTGGGCGGCGGAGCGACCCCGAAAACGACCCAGCCAGCCAAGACCTCCCCTCGCAAAACCACGGCATGCCTTCCGTACGAGGAAGATCCCGTCGAACGGAGCGAGCGGACCGCAGGCTGGATTCTCTCCCTGGTTTTCCATGCGGCGCTGCTCCTGGGAGCGGGAATCAGCCTGACCCCCAAGATCAAGCCGGCGGCGGCCCCCACGTTCCCGCCGGCGACGGTGGATCTGGTGGCCGCTCCGGAGCCGATGAAGCAGCCTCCGGCTCCCGTCGAACCGCAGCCGAGCAAGCCCGGCGACATGGCGCAGGCCATTGTCCGCAAGCCGCAGCCCAAGAAGGCCGCCGCCCCGCCGAAACCGGCGCCCGCGGTTGCCGCCGCGCCCCGGCCGACCCGGGTCGCGCAGCCGGACTACTTGCGGAATCCCCCGCCGGTCTATCCCGAGACGGCTCGACAGAAGAAGGAGCAGGGGATCGTCTACGTCTGGGTGAAGATCTCGCCCGCCGGTAGCGTCGAAATGGCGCGGGTCGTTCGCAGCTCGGGCTTTGCCGACCTGGATCAGTCGGCCTTGACCGCCGTCGAGCATTGGCGCTTTCACCCCGCCCTGGCGGGCGTAAAGCCGGTCGAGTCGCAGGCGGTCGTGCCGGTGCGCTTTTACCTTCAGTAGCCGAGCCTCCGTGCCGGAAGGGCTTCCTCCGCCCTTAGAATGGTTGACAAGGAAGCCCTTTCCGGAACAGAGAGGCTCAAGCCGTCCGACGCGCGCCTTACCCTAACTACGCCCATGCGCCGCTCCCGCCTCGAGCAAACTGCGGCCTCCGCCCTTACCGGGCTCCTCCTCTTCGCCGGGCTCCGGACTCCGGCCCTAGGCGCCGACCCTGCCGCCGGCCCCGCTCCCGCCGCGGAGGCAGCACCTTCCGGGGCCGCCGACCAACCGGCGGAGAGCACCCCGGCACCCCGGCCGAAAGCGCTCCGGAGGCCCCGGAAGCAAACCCGCGGTGCCTTCCGGCGAGGCGCCGCCACCTCCGAATCCCGGGGCCGCCGCTCCGACCGCACCCCCTCGGAAGCCGCCCCGCCCATCACGGCTCCGCCGGGCCCCTTACCGGGAGGGGAGCTGCCCGCCGGGCTCGGCCCGGTCCTCGGCGAGGTCCCCGTCGCAGGCTCCGCTCCCTACGAGACGGTCGTTCCGGCCGAGGAACCGGTCGGGGTGCTCGGCCCCGAAATGAGCGTCATGGAGACTCCTCGGACCGTCCAAGTAGTGAACAAGGAGGAGATGCAGACCATCAACGCCCAGTCGGTCAACGATCTGGCCGCCTTCGTCCCCGGGGTCAATCCGACGCAGATGACCGGCAGCCCCGTTTCGGAACCCGTCATCCGCGGCCTTCCGGCAACAGCCTACCGGAACGGGATGCTCGTCGGCTTCAGCCAGTCGGCCCAGTGGGGACCGCTCATGAACATGAACGCCTACGACAACCTCGACGTGGTCACCGGGCCGGTCAGCATCGTCTTCGGCCCCCAGGAGATGGCGGGAGGATTCGCCAACGAGGTCACCAAGCAGCCCTATTTCGACCAGTTCCGGGGAAGCGCGAGCTACACGGGCGGAATGTACAGCACGAACTTCTGGAACATCGACATCGGAGGGCCCATCCTCAAGGACAAGCTCGCCTACCGCGTCGATTACTTCGGACAGGACGGCTACGCTCCTTACAACTACTATGACGGTGCCTACCTCCAGCGCCAGTGCGCCTACCTCGCCCTCTCCGCCAAGCCCTACGACAACCTCTCGATTGACTTCAACACCGAGTTCGACGTCAACCACCTTAACACGGTCGCCGGGCTCAACCGCCCCGACCAGGCCCTGATCAGCGACGGCCTTTATCAGACCGGCTCCCTAGTCGGCTGGTACGGCCCCCCGGGCGTCCTGCACCCGGGGCTGGGCACCGCCCCGCCCGGCGCCGGCTACGCGATGAACTGGGGACCGCAGGTGCCGATCAGCCGCCGGACGAACCTCTTCGCCAACTCCGAGAACTCGACCCAGCAGCTCTACTATGTCGCCCAGGCGATCGAAACGCTCAAGATCGACGACAACCTCTCGCTCGTGAACAACTCGATGTTCGAATATTTCAGCACCTTTATCGATCAGGCGATTCCGTCCACCTTCTGGGCCGTGCTGCCGGCGGGCTACGACTTCGACGATCGCCTCGAGCTACGCGCCTCTTTCGACACTCCGATCGGGAAGGGAAAGAAGCCCGCTCCCTCCTTAGACCAGACCGCGGAAGGAGCGTCCGGCGGCGGATGGAAGCTCCACCACATGATCGATGCGGGCCTCGAGTTTCGCTATTTCAGCGACACCGAGTATTCCGGCGTCTGGCACTCGCCGATCAACATCTGGAACCTGACCCAGCCGCTCACCGCGAGGGAATTTTCCCCGCTGGTCTCCTTCGCCCAGGCGATCGGCCCGATTTACCAGAACCCGTATCTTACCGATATTCCGGTCCCCGGCTACCCGGGCGCCTACTACAACGTCTTCAACTACTTGTCGACCGCCGACACCTTTTACGAGGTCTCGCCCTTCTACCAGCACAAGCTCGACTTCACCGACCAGTGGAGCCTCCTGCTCTCGGGCCGGATGAACGCCTACTTCATCGAAGCTTCCCCGCCGCCGGGGACTCCGGCCGAGATTTCGGCCGCGGCCCCCGCGCTCGGACTTCCGCCTTTGACGCCGACCTCGATGAGCATCGTCCAGCCCGAGGTCTCGATCAGCCCCAGCTATAAGCTCTTCCCGTGGATGACCAACTACTTCACCTTCTTCTACGGACAGACTACCCTATTGAGCCAGTTCGGGAGCTTCGGGCCCTCCTATCCCTCCGACTACTACCATCAAAACAACTTTCTCTACGAGCTGGGAACGAAGCTCGACCTCCTGCACGACCGGCTCTTCCTCGGCTTCTCCGCCTACATGCAGAGCGGCTACATCCCCGCACAGGTCATCCCCGGGGGGCCGATCGCCACGGCCCAAGCGGACATCCAAGGGATCCAGCTCACCGGCAGCTACCAGCCCAACCGGAACTTTTGGCTCAACTTCGGCTACGCTTACATCGCCGCGCAGGAGCAGTGGGCAGGCCTCCCGCAAGGACCCTTGGCGGAGCAGCCCTACTCGACCTCGGTCGCCCGCCAGTACGGCCTGCCCGTCGATCCGATGGTCAACCTCCCTCCGGCCAACTATCCGTTCATCGGCTTTCCGACCAACTACGGCAACCTGATGGCGACCTACAAGTTCGACAACGGCTTCGGCATCTCCCTCTGGGGGAACACGGAGAGCGGAAATTTTATCTTCTACACCTATTCCACCCGGATTCCCACCTGGTACACCCTCAACGCCCGCCTCTTCTACGCCACTAAGCGGTGGGAAGCGAGCCTCTACATCTACAACCTAACCAATGAGCAGTATTGGCTGCCGGGAGCGCCCGGGTTCAGCAATGCACGCTTCATGAATTACGACTACATCGTCGCGCAGCTCCCTTTCTGGATCCAGGGCACGGTCCAGATCAACTTCTGACGGCGACGCGCAGCGCGGCGGAAGCCCCTCCGGGCGACGGGGGGCGCTATTTGCGGGAACGGCTTCCCGAGGCTTGCGCCTCGGCGGCGGCTTCCTCGTCGGCCTTGAGGATCAGCTCGTCGAGCAGGGGCGCCATCGCCAGCTCCAAGCGAAGGAGGGAAGGCTTGCGCGGATCCCCTTCCCCGCAGCTCGACGTTCCGACGAAGAGGTAAAAGGCGAGCTCCTCCCGGTCCGCCTCCGGCAGGGCGCGCAGCACGCGAACGACCAGCTCCGGCCTGGCGGAGACCGCGTAGGCGGTCAGCATGGCCGCCTCCACGTCCTCGATGGCCAGTAGCTCCTTCGCCCCCGAAAGCACCGCCCGCATCGTCGCTTCCGCCTTGGGCCCCTCTTCGAGGAGCGCGGCGCGCACCCGGCGCAAGAGCGGCCGAAGCCTCTGGTCGACGAGGCCGGGATACTCCGGAAGCGGGGCCTTCCGAAGAGTGCTGCCCACGTTTTGGAACTCCGCTTCGAAGCCGGCCGCGCCCTCCGCCCCGCGGAGAGAGCTTCCCATCCCCCCGACCAGACCGGCCCAGCACACGCCGACGAACACCCACCATCTCCTGCTCATGAGACCATGCCCTCCTTCCCCGCCTCCTCCATCGCGCACCCGCCGCCGGATACCAGAGGCGATGCCACCTTATCATCCGCCGCTCCGTTCATCGTCCGAACCGCAGAAATCCCGCTCTGGACAGCTCCCTCGATGGTGGCGGGGAGACCGGTGTTTGTCCAATCTCCAGCAAGCCAAAGGTTGCGCCATTCGCTCCGGGACCCGGGTCGCCGCGCGCATTCGGCCGGGCCCAAAGAGGGAGTGCCCGCGTGCGCCCGATAGAGGAAGGAATGGAGGAGCCGAGCCTCGGCGGCTTCCGGCAGCCGCCGGCGGAGCTCTTCCATCACGCGATCGGCCACCGCCTCTCGGGAAAGCTCTTTCCAGGAGCGCGCGGCGCTGATCACCGCCGCGTAGGCATGGCCGCAAGGGGAGGCCCTCCCCAGGATCTTTTCGCGCGAAAAGAGCCAATGGACGGTCGAGTCGAGAAAGCCGACCACCGTCTCGTCCGTGAGCGGCCGATCGGTCCAGAGATAGAGATTGACGATCGTTTCCTCTCCGATCGACCGGCAGATCCTTTGGAGCCGGCTCTCCTCGGGCAGGAGGGAGCGGAGGGAATGCCACGGAAGGGCGCTCACCAGCTGATCGACCTCGCAACGCTCCCCGGACCGATCCTCGATCGCCGCCACCCGGTCGCCGGCAAATACGAGCCGGCTCACCGGCGAGCGGCAGACGAGCCTCCCCCCGCAATAACGGAGAAGCCGGGCGCACTCGACCGCCAAAAGCTCGCCGAGATTGCCGCGGCAGAGGATCAGGGCCGAGCCCTTGCGGTTCCCCAAGAGCGCCCGGCGGATGACGATCGCCAGCATGCGGGCGGACGCGCGGCGGATCTCCTGGTTGCAGGCGGCGAGGCACAGAGGCTCCCAAAGCGCTCGGACGATCCCTCGCGGCTGCCCCATCCGCCGGAGCCAGCTCTCGGCGGTTTCTTCCTCGAGAGGCTCGCGCCCAAGGATGAGCGAGCCGATCAGCCGGATGGCCGCCAGCCGGTCGCTCCAAGCAATCTCCCGATAGCCGATCAAGGCCCCCAACAGATGCCAGGGGGCGGGAAGAGGCCAAGCCGCCAGTAGGCTCGTTCCCCGGGCACTGCGAAAGGGAATCCGCAGCGGCTCGATCCAGAGCAGCTTCCGCTCCGCGCCCAGAGTGCGGAGCAACCGGAGAGTCTCCCGGTAGCACCCCATCAGCAGGTGCTGTCCGGTGTCGAGCTTCTCCCCGGTCTTGACCTCGACGAAGCTGCCCGCCCGCCCTCCGGCTTCCGCCCGCGCCTCCCGAAGCATGACCCGATCGCCCGCCAAGGTCGCCTCCACCGCCGCCGCCATCCCGGCCAGCCCGGCGCCGAGGATGACCACTTGCCGCGGCGGATTCCAGGGAAGCTGCCGGTCCCGGGCGAAAGCAAGGAGTGCGGCCGCCATTCGGAGGGCGCGCTCAAGCCTTCCCATCCGGCCCGCCCCGGAGAAAATCCGGAAATCCGCCTTGCGGATCTTATCGAGGATCGCCTTGTAGACCGCGCGCATCGCTTCGGAGGCGACCAGCTTCCTCCGATCCTCGGGATGGATCCACCGGCGCGAGCGAGCGAAGTAGTGCTCGGCCCGCAGGCATTGGAAGAGGCAGAGATCCCGCATCCGCGGACTCCACCGGCCCTGAAGGACATCCTCGAGTCCGAGCCCGAACTCGGCGAGCTCCTCTTCCGGCAGGTATACCCTGCCGGCGGCGGCATCCTTCCGGATGTCCCGCAGAATGTTGGTGAGCTGAAAGGCCATCCCCAGGTCCTCGGCGTAGCAGCGGCTCTCGGGCCTCCGGCAGCCGAAGATCTCGATGCTGACCAGTCCCACAGCACCGGCGACCCGCCGGCAGTAGACCGCAAGCTCGGCAAATGTCCGGTATCGGCTCTGCCGCAGGTCCATCTCGACGCCGTTGACCACCTCCTCGAGCAGCTCCCGGGCGACCCGGTACCGCCGAACGACCGGCGCCAGCTCCTTGCCGAGCGTGGAGCGTGGCGTTCCCCGGTATGCCCGATCGATCTCGGCCCGCCAAAACGCGATCCCCTCCTGCTTTTCGACAAGCGAGAGGGACGAGGAATCGGCCACGTCGTCCACCACCCGGCAGAACCCGTAGAAGACGGCCATTGCCTGCCGCCTCTCCCGCGGCAAGCAGAAGAACGCAGCGGCGAGATTCGATCCGCTGCGCGCCGTAAGCACGCGCCCCGTCTCCGTTTCCATGCGTCCCGTCTCTTTCCGCGCCTTCCTTATTATCGATTCCCGAGGAAATGCCGAGAACGGATTTTCCGCTCGCTTCCCATCGCGCGGGCACGGAAAAGCCGGCCGGCTCCGGTTTTCCCGCTTGACGCCGACCACCTGTCCTTTCACCAACAGCAGGAGAGATGGATCTTCTCCAATTCGCGATGCTCGCGTTCTCCTCCCTGTTCCTTTCGGTCGACCCGATCGCCGCGCTCCCCACCTTTCTGGCGTTGACCTCCCGGCACGACTTCCGGGAACAGATCCTTTCGGCACGCCTGGCCTGCGCGCTCGCCGCCGCCATCCTCTTCTTCTTTGCGCTTGCGGGCCAGGTCCTCTTCCGCTTCCTGGGCATCACTCTGCCGGCCTTTCAAATCGCCGGAGGTCTCATCCTTCTTTCGATGGCCCACGACATGCTGATGGCCCAGCGGTCGGCTATTCAGGAAAGCGGCGAAGACAAGGTCCCCGGCCCGAAGGGCGAAGACGTCGCCGTCAGTCCTCTGGCGATCCCGCTCCTTGCCGGTCCCGGCGCCATCTCGACCGTGGTCCTCTTGGCCGAGCGGGCGCGCAGCCCGATGGAAAAGGCCGTCGTTTTCCTGATCGTCGGCATCGTGCTCTCCCTCACCTACTTCCTGTTCCATTGGGCGGCCAGGGCGGGGAACGCTCTATTGGGTCCCAAGGCGTTTCGAGTGACGACCCGCCTCATGGGGCTCTTTCTGGCCGCCTTCGCCGTCCAGTTCCTCCTCAACGGCATCCGCGCCGCGATCGGGTCGAAGGGTTAGATGACCGAAGACTTGCGTTTTCCGGCGCCTCGAAAGTAATAATCAACCGATCCGCGCGGGCCTCGTGTCCGGGGCATGCGGATTTTCCAGGATTCCGATGGGCCAGATTTCCGAATTCCTCGACCGGGAATTCCGCCATTTCAACGCTGCGGCTCTCGTCGACGCCGCCCGCGCCTACCGGGCCCACCTTGCCCAGGGCGGAAAGATGCTGATCGCCTTGGGCGGGGCCATGAGCACGGCCGAGCTCGGGATCTCGCTCGCGGAGATGATCCGGCAGGATAAGATCCACGCGATCTCCTGCACCGGAGCCAACCTTGAGGAAGATCTCTTCAACCTTGTAGCCCACGATTCCTACGTCCGGGTCCCGCACTACCGGGAGCTTACCGCCGCCGACGAGGAGGCCCTCTACCGGCGCCACCTCAACCGGGTCACCGACACCTGCATCCCGGAAGAGGAAGCGATGCGCCGGATCGAGGCCGCCGTTCTCGAGGAGTGGGTGCGCGCCGATCAGCAAGGAGAACGACTCTTCCCGCATGAGTTTCTCTGGAACGTCCTCCGCTCCGGCCGACTGCAGCCGTTCTTTCAAATCGATCCGAAGGACAGCTGGCTGCTGGCCGCGATGGAGAAGGAGATCTTCCTCGTAGTTCCCGGGTGGGAAGACTCGACCCTGGGCAACATGTATGCCGGCCACTGCCTGCGCGGCAAGATCCGAGATCCCCGGACGGTCCGCGGCGGCATCGAGTACATGATGGAGCTGGCGAATTTTTATCAGCGGACCTCCGCGCGCCATTCCCTCGGCTTTTTTCAGATCGGCGGCGGAATCGCCGGCGACTTCCCCATCTGTGTGGTGCCGATGCTCCACCAGGACATGCAGGAGGAGAATGTCCCCTACTGGGGGTATTTCTGCCAGATCAGCGACTCGACGACGAGCTACGGATCCTACTCCGGAGCGGCTCCGAACGAGAAGATCACCTGGGGGAAGCTGGCCGCCTCCACCCCCAAGTTCGTGATCGAATCCGACGCCACGATCGTCGCCCCGCTCCTCTTCGCCTACGTGCTGGGGAGATAGCCCCCGGCGGTCGCTTCTCCCATGGTAGCCTCCCCCGGCAGCCACGTTCGGAAGACGGTGCTGCGGATCAACCTCTTCCAGCTCTTCAACACGGCTTCCTTCACCCTCGTCAACGGGGTTCCGATGGTTCTCTTTTTCCGCGAGCTGGGAGCCTCCGATTGGTTGCTCGGCATCGTCGCCGCTCTCGGTCCCGCGCTCAATCTGCTGCAAATTCCGGCAACCCGTTACCTGCCCCGGGTCGGCTACCGGCGGCTCGTGGTGGGAGGATGGTCGCTCCGCACCGGTTTCATCGCCGGGATGGCTCTGGTCCCATGGGTGATTCCCTGCATCGGCCGCGAAGCCGCCATGGCGGCGATGCTTCTCTTGCTCCTCGGGTACAACGCCTCCCGAGGAGCCTCCCTCTGCGGATTCCTCCCTTGGATGGCATCTCTGGTGCCGGAAGGCCTGCGGGGATGGTATCTGGCTCGGGATCTTTTTTTCTCGGCCGCCGCCAATCTGCTGATCCTGACCGGCTCCTTCCTTCTCTTTCGCGGCCATCCCTCGGCGGCGACCTTCTCCTGGACCTTCTGGGGAAGCTTCGCAGCCGGGGTCGTCAGCCTTTGGTTTCTCCGGAAAGTGCCCGACGTTCCGGTTCCGGCCGCTGACCGGGCGGATCCGATCGGCGCCCCGACATTTTCGCCAAGAACCGGGTTGCCGGCTTTCTTCGCCTTCAACGCGTTGACGGCAAGCTCTCTGGCGGCGGGAGCGGTCTTCTGGGTTCCTCTCCTGGAAGGAGCGTACCGCTGGGACCCCGCGGGCGTCTTCGGCCTCTTAGCGGCCCAGACGGGTGTGGTTCTCCTCAGCCTCGCTTTCTTGCGCAACCGGGTCGACCGGTTCGGCAGCCGTCCGGTGCTCATTGCATCGGCTTTCGCCATGATGATCTGTTTTAGCCTCTGGGCCGCGATCGCCGCGCGGCGGCTCGCCCCCGATCCGATCCCTCTAGCGATCCTGATCGTCTCCTGGGGCATCGGCTTCGCCTGTTTTCCAGTCGGAAACGTCCACCAGGCGATGCGGCTGGCTCCCGGCGAGGGTCGCAGCCGGTATTTCGCCCGCTTCAGCGTGGTCAACAGCCTGGCTTTGGGAGCGGGTCCGATCCTATGGGGAGGGGTCCTCGCCGCCTTTCCGGGAGAGAAGCGCTCGATCGGCCCTTGGGAAGTCGACGGCTACGCCGTCGTCTTCCTCTGCTTGAGCCTGCTCATAGCCGCCGGTCTCTTCTTCCTGATCCGGCTTCCGGACAGCAGGCCTCCGGTTCGCCGCCCGGGCGATGATCGGCGACTCCCTGCGCCGGCCTCTCGAACCCTGCGAAAACTCTTTTTGCTCCCTTGATTCCCGGAAAGGCGACATCCTATAAAGCTAGCATCGCCGTTTGTCGCGGGAAAAGACCGACCACATGATCTTGGCCACCTGCCGTGAAACCTTGCCGGGGGAAAACCGGGTCTCTTTTGTCCCGGAGGGAATCCCCGCCCTGAAGAAGCTGGGCTTCGAAGTCCTGCTCGAAGCGGGAGCGGGCGAGGGAGCGGGCTTTCCCGACCGGGCCTATTCCGAACGAGGGGCGCGCCTGGCCAGCCGCAACGATGTGCTCCGCCAAGCCCAAATTCTCTGTCAACTTCATGCTCCCTCCTCGTCGGACATCGAGGCGCTCACACCCGGTGCGACGGTCGTTTCTCTTCTTTACCCGTTGTCCCGCCTTCCGCTCGTTGCGGAGATGGCCCGCAAGGGATTGACGGTCTTCGCCTTGGATCTGCTTCCCCGGATCAGCCGCGCCCAGTCGATGGACGTGCTCAGCTCGCAGAGCACGGTGGCGGGCTATAGGGCCATCGTTCTGGCCGCCTCTTCGCTGCCCCGCTTCTTCCCGATGCTCATGACCCCCGCCGGGACGATCCCCCCGGCACGCGTCTTCATCATCGGAGCCGGTGTCGCCGGACTGCAGGCAATTGCGACGGCCCGGCGGCTCGGGGCCACCGTCGAAGCCCACGACGTCCGCCCGGTGGCCAAGGAGCAGGTCGAAAGCCTGGGGGCCCGATTTATCGGGCTCGAGATGGAGCGGGAAAAGGCGGAGGACACCTCGGGCTATGCCAAGGCCCAATCCGAAGAGTTTCTGCGCCGCCAGCGCGAGCTGATCGCCGCGCAATGCCAAAAGGCCGACGTCGTCGTCACCACCGCCCTCATTCCGGGGAAGCGCGCTCCCCTCCTCATTTCCAAGGAAGCCGTAGAGGGGATGCGGCCCGGGTCGGTGATCGTCGACCTAGCCGCGGAGCAGGGCGGCAACTGCGAGCTGACGGAGCCGGGCCAAACCGTCGTTCGCTCCGGAGTCATCGTGCACGGCCCCCTCCATCCGGCCTCGGCGCTGGCACCGCAGGCGAGCCTCTTCTATGCGAAGAACCTCCAAGCCTTTCTCTCCCTCCTGGTGAAGAACGGGGCGATGGAGATCGACCTCGAGGATCCCATCTTCCAGCAGACGTTAGTCTGCCGGGACGGGAAGATCGTCCACGAAGCCGTTCGCCAGGCGAGCGAGGCCGTCCGGCAGCCGGCGGCGGCCGGATAAATAACCTAGCGGCCCTCCGGGCGATCTTCAGGGGATCAGGACGATCTTGCCCAAGGCTCCCGGCTCCATCACCCGCCGGTGCGCCACGGGCGCCTGCGCTAGCGGCAGCTCCTCGCGCACGATCGGCCGAAGCGTTCCGTTGGCCAGCCCGGCTTCGACGGCCGAGCGCGCGGTGGCGATCTCCTCGTCCGAGGCGCGAAAGAGGGAAACCCCGAGAACGCGAGCCTCCCGGGAGAGGATGGCGCGGGGATCGATCTCGACAGAGCCCCGGGAACCGATCACGACGGCCCGCCCCCCCACCGCAAGGAGATCCAGATCGCGGCCGAGGTTGACGTTGGCCAGCATTTCCAAGAGAACCGCGACCCCTGCTCCTCCGGTCCAGGCGAGCACCTCCGCTCCGTGCGCTTCCGAGCAGTGGTCGACGACCAGCTCGGCTCCTTGCTTCCTCGCGAGCCGGCGCCCCTCCTCGGTCCCCGCCGATGCTGCAACCCGGCAGCCGGCGGCGACGGCCAACTGGATCGCGGCCAGGCCCACGGCACCGCTCCCCCCGTGGATGAAGACCGTCTCGGACGGCATCGCCTCGGCCTTTTGAAAGAGAGCCCGGTAGGCGGTCACATAGGGAACGTAGACTCCCGCACCCTGGGCGAAGGAGATCGACTCGGGAAGAAGCCCGGCTTGCTTTTCGGCGCAGAGCGCCCACTCCGCGTAGGTCCCGGTGATGCTGCCCCCGACATAGACCCGCTCGCCCGCCTTTCGGATCGACACGCCTTCTCCCACCCTCTCGATCACGCCGGCGGCATCCAGCCCGGGAGTATAGGGAAGAGGCGGCAGCGACCCATAACGGCCCGCACGGATATAGGCGTCGATCGGGTTCACCCCGGCGGCCCGGATGCGAAGCAGCAGCTGGCCCGGTCCCGGCTCCGGATCCGGCACCTCCTCGCACCGCATCACCTCCGGATCGCCAAATTCATGCACACGAATGGCCTTCATCTCCTTTGCCTTCCGTTGAGCGCACCGGCTCCTCCGGCCGGGGTTTTCCCTCCGCCGCTACTTCCGCTCCCGCAGCCTAGGGCGGAAGCCCCGGATATGGTCGAGGCATTCGGCGATCGCCGGTCCCAGGAGCTCGAGGCAGTCGCGGACGGCCGACGGTCGACCCGGCAGATTGACGATCAAGCAGCGGCCGCGAATGCCCGCGGTCGCCCGAGAGAGAATCGCCGTCGGGACCCGGGCGAACGAGCGAGACCGCATGATCTCGCCGAATCCCGGCAGCTCCTTTTGCAGCACCCGCCGTGTCGCCTCCGGCGTCACGTCGCGGGGAGCCGGGCCGGTGCCCCCCGTGGTCAGGGCCAGCGCGCACTCTTCCCGGTCCGCAAGGCGACGAAGCGCCTCGACGATCGCGTCCTCCTCGTCCGGAAGCAGGATCCGCACGAATTCGATCGGCTCGGCGAAGATCTCCTCGACCATCCGCTCGATCTCGGGGCCGCTCCGATCCTCGTAGACCCCCGCATGGGCCCGATCGCTCAAGGTAACCCGCCCGACCTTCATGATTCCTCTTTGCCCGCCACCGGCTCCTTCTCTTTTTCCAAGAGCCGCACCCCCTCGATCGACATCCCCTTGTCGACCGCCTTGCACATGTCGTACAGAGTCAAAGCCGCCACGGCGACCGCCGTCAGCGCCTCCATTTCCACCCCGGTCTTTCCCACGGTTTCCGCAGCCGCCACGATCCGGATTCGATCCGTCTCGGGCACCAGCCGCACTTCCACGTGATGGAGGGGGAGCGGATGGCAGAGAGGGATCAGTTCCGCCGTCTTCTTCGCGCCGAGGACCCCGGCGACCTGAGCGACGGTGAGGACGTCCCCCTTGGGCAGCGCCTGCGCACGGAGCCTTTCGACCGTTTCCGGAGCCAGCCGCAGGAATCCCTCGGCCATCGCCCTGCGCCTCTGGTCGGCCTTCTCGGTCACCCGGACCATCCGGGCCCGCCCGGAATCGTCAAGGTGAGAGAAGGACGGGGAGGAAGAGGATGAAGCGGGAGTCATGCGAAGGGGAGAAAGGAGAGGAGCTCCTTGGCCGCGAACGGTCCGCGGCCTCTCGGCAGCCGGACGAACCCCTGCGCGCGCGCCAGAGTCGTCACGGAAGCCGAGCCGGTCCACGGGAGGGGCTCCAGCCAGACCCCGCCCTCTCGAATCGCCGTCCTCACCGGCCAGAAGGTCTCGCGGACCAGAGGGCCGGCGGCAAGATCGACGTTCAAGCGCCCGGTCTGCCAGGGAATGGAAAAAGGCATGCCGCAAAGGGCCTCGAGGAGCGGCTTCACGAAGAGCCAGAAAAGTGCGAGATGGGCGCCCGGGTTGCCGGGCAGGCCCAGCACCAGCGTTGTTTCCCGCGAGGCGCACAAGAACGGCTTGCCCGGCCGAATCGCGAGCCCCTGAACATGGATCGTGCACCCCAATGCCGACAGGGTCCGGGGCACGAGGTCGGTCTCCCCCGGCCCCAGCCCTCCGGAAAGAACGAGAACGTCAACCTCGGGGATCCACTCTTCGACCGCCCGCTCCATCTCCTCCCGCTCGTCCGGCACCCACCGTTGTCCGACCAGATCGAAGCCCCCAGCTTCGCAGAGAGCGGCTATCATCGGACCGTCGACGTCGTGGATCCGCCCCGCCGGAAGAAGCTCGCCCGCGGGAGCCAGCTCATCCCCGGAAAGCAGATGGGCTACGCGTACCCGCCGGAAAACCGAGGCCTCGCTTCTCCCTAAGGCCGCCAGGAGGGCGATCTGCCCCGCCCCGAGCCGGTTCCCCGGGCTGAGCAGGAGCTGGCCCGGCTGCGCATCCTCTCCACTCCTCTGGATGTTAGTGGGTCCGAGAGGCGAGAGCACGCGGATCCCTTCGGCGGCACGCTCGACATATTCCTGCATCACGACGTGCGTGGCGCCCTCCGGAACGACCGCGCCCGTCAGGACGCGCACGGCCGAGCCCGGCGGCAACGTTCCGGGAAAGGGCCGTCCCGCTTCCGAAGCCCCGCAAACGGGGAGCGGGCCGGGCAGATCCTCGGCGCGCACCGCATATCCGTCCACCAGCGAGCGGGAAAATGGGGGAAGCGGGCTCTCCGCCCGGATCTCCTCGGCCAGCACTCTTCCGTAGAGGCGTCTCAAGGGGACCCGTTCCGATCCGACCGGTTTCGCCAAGCTTCCCAGGACGCGCCATCCCTCGTCCGCCGTCACCATCGCTCTTGAAGAAGAGCTTCCGTTTCCGCCGGAGGCAAGCGGAAACGGTGGGAGGAGGTCCGTCCCCGCGCCCCTTGCAGCTCCCCGCCGGAACGCTTATGCTTCGCCCATGGACGACAAGAAGAACAATTCCGCCCGATGGGTAGTGTTCGAAGCGCGCCTCCGCGAGCTGCGGAGGTTTCTTTGACGCCGATCGCCTGCTTGCGGAACGGAAGCAGCTCGAGGAGCGCATGGCTTCCCTCGGATTCTGGGCCGACCGGCAAGAAGCGGAAAAGACGATCGCCCGCAGCAAGGAAGTCCGAGCGCGGCTGCAGGATCTAGCCGCTCTCGAGCGGCGGATGGCGGACCTCCGTGCGCTCGAGGAGCTCCTGGCCGAGAATCCCGATCCATCGCTCCAGGATGAGCTGGATCGTGAGATCTCCGAAACGGAGTCCTTCTTCGCTGAAGCGGAGCTTCGGCTCCTGCTGGCCGACCCGCTCGACGCCAAAAACGCGATCCTGGGCATCCACGCGGGAGCCGGAGGGACCGAGGCCTGCGATTGGGCTGCGATGCTGCTTCGTATGTACCAGCGCTATGCCGAGCGCCACGGCTTTCAGTTCGAAATCCTCGATCTTCTCGCCGGGGAGGAGGCCGGGGTGAAGGCGGCCACGGCCTTGATCGCCGGCTCCTATGCGTACGGATATCTCAAAGGCGAGCGGGGGGTTCATCGCTTGGTTCGGATCTCTCCCTTCAACGCTCAGGGAAAGCGGCAGACCAGCTTTGCTTCGGTCGACGTCGTCGCCGAGGTCGATGACGAAGTCACGATCGAGATCTCCCCCTCCGATTTGCGCATCGATGTCTTCCGATCGGGCGGCCATGGCGGGCAGGGGGTCAACACGACCGATTCCGCCGTGCGGATCACCCATCTGCCTTCCGGGATCGTCGTCACCTGCCAGAACCAGCGCTCCCAGCTCCAAAACCGCGCCACGGCCCTCCGCGTCCTCCGCTCCCGCCTCTACGAGATCGAGCTCGACCGAAGGAGGGCGGAGCAGGAGCGGATTTACGGGGAGAAGGGAGAAATCGGATGGGGCCGCCAGATCCGCTCCTATGTGCTCCAGCCCTACCAGCTGGTGCGCGATCTGCGCACCGGCGAGGAGACTTCCGATGTGCAAGGGGTGCTCGATGGGGAGATCGATTCCTTCCTCTCCGCTTTTCTCCAGGGCAAGCGGCGCTCCTCCGCGGCGGAGGAAGAGCCTTAGCCGGCATCGCGTGGGGTGATCGTGCTCCGGTTCCTGCGCGTCGAACACCTGCCTCTGATCGGCTGCCTCGAATGGGAGCTTGGTCCCGGCTTCACGGTCGTCACGGGCGAGACGGGCGCCGGCAAGTCCCTCTTGATCGGGGCCTTGGGCTTTCTCCTGGGGAACCGGCCGGACCGCTCCTTCTTTCCGGGCGGCGGCAAAGCCTGCTCGGTCGAAGGGGAATTCCACCTCGAGGAGGCGGCGGCAGCGGCCTTGAACCCGGTCCTGGAATCGAGCGGCGCCCAGCCCTGCGAGGAAGGGGTTCTGCTGGTAAGACGAGTTCTTTCGCCTTCCGGCTCCGGCCGGCAGTTCCTCAACGGCTGCGCGGCCACGACCGCCGTCCTGCGGCAGGTCGGCGACCTCCTTCTCGACCTGCACGGCCCCCATGAGCACCAGTCCCTCCTCCGGCGTAGCACCCAGCTCTCTCTTCTCGACGCCTTCGGCGGCTTGGAGGAGCTGGTCGGTCGCGTAGAGGAGGCCTACGACCGGCTCGAAGAGGCCAGAAGCCAAGAAAGGATTCTCTCCGATCCGGAACGGGAACGCGCCCGTCGTCTGCGCCGGAACGCGGTTCAGGAGATCGGGCAAGCGGCCATCCGGCTCGAAGAAGAGGAAGAGATCCTCCGGGAGCTTGAGCTTTCGCGGCACGGCTGGAAGCTGCTCGAGACGGTCGGTGAGGTCGACGCACTCCTATTCGGCGAGCAGGGCGCCCTCGAGCGCGTCGCGCGCGCCCGGCGTGTGCTCGCCGGCTGGGCGAGCCTCGACGGCCCCGGTGCCGCGAAAGCCGAGGAGCTTCTGGAAGCCTCGGCCGTCGGTCTCCGGGAGCTCGAGGCTCTGCTGATCGACTACCGGGAACGGCTCGAGGTCGACCCGGAACGGCTCAACGCCCTGGAAGCACGGCGGAGCCTCCTGGAAAGCTTGAAGCGGAAGTACGGCCCCTCCCTCTCCGACGTCCTCCGCACGCTGCAAACCGCCGAACGGGAACTGGCCGAGGAAGAGGAGGAGCTGCGGCGGCGCCGGGAGCTCGCCGAAATACGGCCCGAGCTCGAGCGCCGCTTCGGAGAAGCCCAGCGGCGGCTCAGCGAAGAGCGGAGGCGCGTGGGCGAGCAGCTCGCCCGGGCGGTCTCCCGCGAGTTGGCCGAGCTCGGATTTCCGCGCGCGGACTTCCGGATCGCCTGGATCCCCCGTCCGCAACCGGGCAGAAAAGGCGCGGAGGAAGCGGAGTTTCTCTTCGCCGCCAATCCCGGACAGCCGCCTCTCCCTCTCCGGGAGATTGCATCGAGCGGGGAGACGGCCCGCCTCATGCTTGCCGTCAAGACGGTCCTCGCGGCGGTCGACCGGGTTCCGATCCTCGTTTTCGACGAGATCGACTCGAACGTGGCAGGCGAAACCGCTTGGAAGGTAGGCAGCCATCTGCGCAACCTGGGAACGCACCATCAAGTCATCTGCGTCACCCACCTCGCCCCGGTCGCCGCTCAAGGCGATCGCCATTTTTGCGTCCGCAAAGAACAGTCCGAAACCGAAACCCGGATCCGGCTCGAGCGCCTCGACGAGTCGCGAAGGAGGGAGGAGCTGGCGCGCATGCTGGGAGGAAAGAGCGAGGAATCGCTGGCGCTGGCCGACCGCATGCTTTCGGCAGCTCCGCGAGCGGGATCCCCCGGAAAGGCGGGGTGACCCGAGAGCCTACATCGGAACCCGGAAGAGGAAGCCGAGCCCGTAGGTCGCGATCGCCTCCAGAACGCCGACCATGGTCATCTCGAGCCCGGAAGACCACCAGGATCGGGTCGTGATCAAGGACTTGGCGGCGCCGACGAGGAAATGGGCCGCCAGGCTGATCCCGAAGGAGAGCGAAATCGCCTGGACGCCGCCCAAAAAGAAAAACGGAAGGAGAGGAACCAAGGCGCCGATCCCCGTGGAAATCGATGCGGATAGGCAAGCGGTCAACGGGCGGGGGAACGACTCTTCGGCAAGCCCGAGCTCCGAGCGGGACATCACCGCCAGAAACTGCTCCGGGCGGGAAAAAAGCTTTTCCGACATCGCCCGCGCCTCCTCGCGGTCGAATCCTTGGAGCTCATAAAAGAGCGCCATCTCTTGTTTTTCTTCCTCGGGGTTTTGCGCCACCTCCTCGGCTTCCCGGGCCATCTCCGCCTCGTAGACTTCCCGCTCGCTCTTGGCGGCCAGATAGGCGCCCGCTCCCATGGACAGCGCCGACGCGAGCATGCCCGCCAACCCGGAGAGAAGCACATAGTGGGTCTGGTTCTCGGTGGCGCTTGCGACCCCGGATACGATGCCGAAGACCGCGCCCAGGCCGTCGTTCACGCCGTAGATCGCATCGGCCACCCATCCGCCGCCGCGCTTATGCCAACGCTCCCGGGCGAGAATCTTTCCCGCGACGCTCTTCGGGGGATTGGCCCCTCCGAGCGCCTGCAAGACTTGGGCATGAGAGCGCTCTTCGGCCGCCATCTCCCGGAAGGCGGCGTCGAGCGCCTGGGGGATCAATCCCTCCTTCCGCCGCCTCAGATACTCCTGCTCTTGCCGATCTTCGGCTCTTTCCAGCTTCCCGATGATCAGGGCCGGACCGACCGCCCGCCGCCACCAGCGCCGCCACCAGCGCCGCCAGCCGCCCGGCAGGCTCGGAGGGGGAACTCCCCGCGCCCGCAACTCCTCCTCCCATCGAGCCGCATGTCTCTCCTCGGTCTCCGCCAAGCGCAGGAAGATCTCCCGACGGCGGTCGACGGGCTCGGCTTCGGCCAGATCCCGATAGGCCTCCGCGCTCCTCTTCTCGGCGAGCCAGTATTTCCGCAGCAGGGCGGCGTCGTCCCGCTTTCCGCTCTTCACGGACCGTATCCTAGTCGACCGAATTCCCGCGGTAGCATGCCCAATTCGCGATAGGCCTGCACCTGCCACGGAGTCATCAAGGAAGGCCGGGAAAACCACATGCGCGCCCAATCCCTATCCTTGAACTCGGCCTTTTCGTATTGTGCGAACACCAGGGCGATCGTCCGCTTTTCCGCATCGGTGAGCCGGAAGCGATCCGGAATGCGATAAGGCAGATCGTCGAGGAAGAGAAACCGGGCGTCGGTCGCCGTCGTCTCGAAGACCAGAACTCCGCAGCTCGATTCGGTCACCAGCTCGATCTCCACGATCGTCCTTCCCGGCGCGTCCGGAACGGCTCCGCTCCCGATCAGGTCGTAGGTAAGCTCGGCGCGCAAGCGCCGGGCGATCTCCTGCTGCGCCTTTACCGGCAGCTGCTGCAAGTAGCGCGCCAACCGGGGCGTCGTGTTGGGCAAAAGAACGGGCGACTCATCGGCTAGGGCTTGCCGGCAGAAGACCGATAAGAGGGCGGCGACGACGATCCAGGCTCTCATGGGGTTCACCTCCATCCTTCTCCGGGCTGCGCGTCACGCGAAAAAAAACCAAATCGAGCCCGAGCCGGCTCTCGAAATACTCCTTCCACTTCCGCAGAGACCAGCTCGGCACAAAAAGATGGTTCTGCGCCCAGTTCGCATAGATCTCGAAATCGGGATAGTTGCTGATTTTTCTGCCGAGGATTCCCGCCTGGCCCGCAATGGTCAGCGAATGGGGCGAAAGGATGATGTCGCCCGGACGCAATTGGCGCATGTCCGCAATCCGCTTTCCATTTCCTTCCAGCCAGTGCTCAAGATCCGAGAGATAGGGGCTGACCGGCGGGGCGCCGAGAACCCGGTTCAACACGAAGGCAACGGCCGCCGCGCCGGAAAAGGTGCCGCCCCCCGGAAGACTTCCCGTATCCATGCCCGCGCTGTAGATCGCTTCCCGGTAGATGCGCATGCCCAAATCCCGATCCCGTGCCGCTCGCTCCTCCTCGTCCGTTTCCGGAAGCTGGGCTCCGGGAATGGCAGGTGGAGGGCGCTCCGGTAGGAAGTAGGCGTGGACCGCCGGCGTGCCGATGGCCAAAAACCAGAAGCAGGCCTTCAGGATACGTGGCCAAGGGAGGAGTGGCTGCAGCATAAACGGCCTTCCACCATACGAGATCGCCCCACCGACCGCAACCGGAAGGGAGTTTTTACCACCCGAAAAGAGGTTCCTCCGGAACGATCCGCCTGGCCACCGCTTCCAAGGCGGGGAGGGAGACCTCCGGCGGCTCGGGCAGAGGGAGAACCTCGATCCTTCCAAGAAGAGAGGCACGCCCGATCACGCGAAGTCGCGGAGCCAAGATCCGCCCGGCGCGGAGGATGCCTCCGTCCCTCACCTCCAAGCTGCACAGCGCCACGATCCGATCGCTTTCCAGCCGACCGGCCACCCGCAGGACGCAGGTGACGATAGCGGCCGCGGAGGCGCTCGACCGGGAGCAGACCTCCACGTCCGGGGCGACGACCCCTCCCTTGACATCTCCTTCTTTCCGAAACTGCACGGCCGCGCTCCCCCGCACCTCCGCCACGATCCGGCCGCTGATCCGCACTTGGCGCGCCTCCACTCGCGGCCCACGATAGTCGCAGCCCGGATGGAATTCGACATCCCCGAGAGTCTTCAGCGGCTCTCTGGCCCTCCCGTGCACTTGGTAATCGACCAAGTTCAGGTCGCTCCCGCAGGCGATGCATCCCGATGAGCGGGCGGACGCGTAGACCCATTGGCCCGCCCCGCAAAACGGGCAGCGGACGAACCGGTCCCGCGCGGGCCGACCTTTGCGCTCGAAGCCGCTCTCCCGCTTCGGCACGAGGGAAATGTATTCCTGGCACCGGCGGCAGATCGTCGAGAGGGCCGCAGGCGCCTCCCACTGCTCCCCACCGCAATGCGGGCAGCGGATCTTCTTCCGATCCCTCGGGCCGTTCCCGCAGGTCATGCGACCTTCGCTTCCCGATACCGCTTCCATTCTTCAATGCCCTGAGGGCCGACAAAGCAGATGCCCTGCACCCGGGCACCCGGCTCGACGTCGATGCTGCCGGCAACCACCACCCCCTGCACTTCGGCCGACCCGGCCACGACGAGCCGCCCGCCCACCACCAGAGTGCCGGAAAACTTCCCTCCGACCCAGCCGTCCCGCTGGGTGAAAAGCTCGCCCTGGAGCTCGCAACCGGGCATCAGGCTGACCTTCTCTTCGCCGTCCGAGCCCGCAAACCGGTTCGCTGCGTTGCTTGGAAACAGATTCGGAAACAAATTTTCCCCGCTCCGTAGGGCAAATGCGCTGATATGATCGCCCAGGAGACGAAGAATGGCAAAAGAGAAAAGCACGCCGGTTTCGCTCCGGGAGCTTCTCGGCGGCCCGGAAGGCCGAAGACGCTGGGGAGATCTTCTCCTGAAGCTCGGCGAGAACGACGAGAAACGATTCGGGCGCCTTGCGCTCGCCCTCTGCCGAGCCCAGGCGAAGGAAGTTGCGCCGCTACGGCGGCTGCTCGAGGCCCAGAGCGATCGCTCCGGAGATTGGCGGGAAATTCCTTTTTTGCCTCAGGAGCTTTTCAAGCAGGCCTCTGTATTCGCCCATGCGCCCCGGCCTCCGCAAAAAGTCTTCGAAACGAGCGGAACGACCAGTGGAAATCGCGGGCGCCACTTCCTCCTCGACACCGATCTCTATCGGATTGTGAGCACCGAAGGAGCCAGACGGGCGGGGGTCCCCTGGGAGGCGGTCGACCTCCACTTTCTTGCTCCCTCTCCGGAAGAGGCCCCCCATTCGTCTCTTTCCGCGATGTTCGGGTTCTGGGCGGAAGCCAACCCCCGCCCGTCCCGCTTTTGGATTCGCGACGGCCTGCTCGACCGGACCGGCTTGCTCTCCGCCCTGGAGGAGGCGATCGGTCAAGGGCGGCCCGTCGGGCTTTGCGGAACCGCCTTCGCGTTCATCCCGCTTCTGGAGAGCTGCCGAGGAACGACCCTGCCCCTCCCCCGGGGGAGCTTCCTCTTGGAAACCGGCGGCTTTAAGGGCCGGACGCGGGAACTTCCCAAACGCGAGTTCTATCGGGCCCTGGAAAGCGCCTTCGGCATCCCGGCAGAGGAGATCTGGAGCGAATACGGGATGACCGAGCTTTCGAGCCAAGCCTACGCCCGCGGTGTCGGGGGGATCCACCGGGTTCCGCCCTGGACGCGTGTCCGGATTCTCGACCCGCGGACCGGCCGGGAGTGCCGGACCGGAAGCAAGGGCTTGGTTGCCTGGATCGACCTCGCCAACGTCGATTCGGTGCTGGCGGTCGAGACTCGCGACGAAGCGATCGCCGCCCGGAACAGCTTCCGCCTCCTCGGCCGGTCCGCCTCCGTTCCGCTGCGAGGGTGCTCCCTTACCGCCGAAGAGCTTCGCGCGCAATGACGGCCGCGGACCGGATCGAGCGATTGGCGCCCGTCTGCCGCCTCTTCCCCGAGCTGGGGATCTCGGGTCCGGAGGATCTCCGCTCGCTCCTCGCCGCGGCCCTGGGGAGCATAGAAGCCCTCGACGGCTTCGTCCGCCACGGCTCCGGCTGGAGCCGCGCGATCCCGCCCCGACGCATCTACCACGTGCTCGCGAGCACTCTTCCCGTTTCGGGCTGGCGATCCCTTTTGGAGGGCCTGCTCCTCGGATCGGACAACCTTCTCCAGTGCCCCAAGGAGCAGCGGGGCGCTCTCTTCCGGTTCCGCGCCGCCCTCCCGCCGGCACTCCGGAAAAAGGCGCGGATCCTTCCGGCGTATTCGGAGGACTTCTTTGCCGCGGCCGACGCCGTGGTGGTCTTCGGGCGGGACCAAACGATCCGCCACTTCCGGTCGCGGTGCCGCGACGACCGGATTTTTGTCGGCTACGGACACCGCGCGAGCCTGCTCTGGGCCGGCAGGATCGGCCGCCCGACGCCCGCCCTGGCCGAGGCCGTCGCCCGAGACGTGGGCGCATACGACCAAGCCGGCTGCCTCTCTCCGCAGTGCCTCCTCCTAGACCCGGCGACCGCCCTCTCCCCCCTGACCGAACTGCTGGTCCGCGCGCTTTCCCGCGAAGCGCAGGACCATCCCGTCCGCCGCAGCGCCTGGGAAGCGGCCCGGATCCGCGAAGCGCGAACGGTCGCGCGCGCGCTCGGCTGGCCCGTCTGGGATGACGGAGAAAGGCTCCAGTGGACGCTGGTGGTCCGCGATCTTCCGCAATTCCAACCCTCCTGCGGACACCGGGTCCTCTACCTGGACGCGGTCCCGGAAGCCCGGCTCGAGCATTGGCTGGCTCCCCTCGCCGGCCACCTCTCTACGATCGGGATCGCCGGTCCGCTCCCCGCCGCCGTCCGCAAGCTCTTTTGCCGTCTCGGAGCCAGCCGCTTCTGCCCGGCGGGAAGGATGCAGCATCCTTCCCCGCTCTGGCATCACGACGGAAGGACCCCGCTGGCCGATCTGGTCCGTTGGGTCGACTGGGAAGGGCCGGGCCTGCCGCCGGCTCCCCGCCGCCGGAGCGGCCCCGGCGGATAACGGGTCCGGCCCGGAGCGCTCCGCGTTTCAGGAGCTGCGCCGGTAAACCTTCTCCGGATCGAAAACCTTTTGGGACTCGGTGAACTCGAGCTCCTCCGCGCTTCCCGGCTTAAGCCGCCGGTAGAAGCAGCTCCGGTAGCCGACGTGGCAGGAGGCCCCGCCCTTCACGGAAACCTTGAGCAAGAGGCAATCCTGATCGCAGTCGACCCGGATCTCTCGAACCTGCTGGACGAAGCCCGACTCCTCCCCTTTCACCCAGAGCTTCCCGCGCGAGCGGCTGTAATAGGTCGCCAAGCCCGTGGCGATCGTCCGGTCGAGCGCCTCCCGGTTCATGTAGGCGACCATGAGGACTTCCCCGGTCTCGGCATCCACGGTGATGCAAGGGATGGTCCCGGCCGGGTCGAACCGCGGCTCGAGCCGGCTGCTCTGCTCGATCTCCGATCCGGCGCTCATGAAGGAAAGGATGGTCGCATCGGACGCGGACCGGGTCAACGCCAAAGCCGCGCGGAGCCGGCGCCGGCTTCAGCCGGCGCGATCCCCCTCCCCGGCGTCCGGCCGATCCCAGCCGGGAAAGAGCGGGAGTTCTTCGGCCTCCTCCCGGCGCCGCCGGCGGCGGACCTCCATCGCCCGGCTCGCCGGATCTTCCTCCTCGGCTTCAAGCCCGGAGAGCACTTCGGCCGCCCGCCGGATCGTCCGCTCGGGCAAGCCCGCCAGCCGCGCCACCTGGAGCCCGTAGCTCTTGTCGATCACTCCTTCGACGACCTTGCGCAGGTAGACCGCCCGCCCGTCGATCTCCCGGACCGCCATCGAGAGATTGCGCACCGCGCTCCGGGTGTTCGCCAGCTCGGCCAGCTCGTGGTAGTGCGTGGCAAAGAGGGTGAGGCAGCGGTTCCGGTCGCAGAGCTCCTCGGCAACCGCCCAAGCGATGGAGAGCCCGTCGAAGGTGCTCGTCCCCCGGCCCACCTCGTCGAGGATCACCAGGCTCCTTTCGGTGGCGTGGCGGAGCAGGTTGGCGGTCTCCTGCATTTCGACCAGAAAGGTGCTCTGGCCGCTCGCCAGATCGTCGCTCGCGCCGATTCTGGTGAAGATCCGGTCGAGGACTCCGATCCTCGCCCGCGTCGCGGGCACGAAGGAGCCGATATGGGCGAGCAGACAGATGAGCGCGATCTGCCGCAGATAGGTGCTTTTGCCGGCCATGTTCGGCCCCGTGAGAATCGCCAGCCGGGCGCGGCGGCCGTCGAGATAGGTGTCGTTGGGAACGAACCGCTCTCCGACCAGAGCCTGCTCGACGACCGGGTGGCGGCCGCCGGCGATTTCGACGACCGGGTCGTCCACCATCTCCGGGCGAACATACTGCCTTTCCCGGGCGAGCTCGGCCAACGCCGCCACAACGTCGATCTCGTTCACGGCCCGTGCCGCCCTCTGGAGCACGGGGAGCCGCTCGCAAAGCCTCCGCCGGAGAGCCTCAAAGAGCTCCTTCTCGTATTCGCGGGCCCGCCCTTCCGCCCCGAGGATCTTCTCTTCCATCGCCTGGAGCTCCGGCCGGGTGAACCGTTCCGCGTTCGCCAAGGTCTGCCGGCGGACGTAGTCCGCAGGGACCTGGGAGAGCTGGCCGCGGGCCACTTCCAGGAGGTAGCCGAAGACCGGATGGTAGCGGAGCTTGAGCGAGCGGAGGCCGGTCCGCTCCCGTTCGCTCCGCTCGAAGGCGAGCAGCCATTGCTTGCCCTTCTCCGCCGCCTCGCGCAGCGCGTCGAGGGCGGGATCGAAACCCGGCCGGAAGATCCCCCCGTCCCGCCACGAGGGAGGAAGATCCTCCACCAGCGCCCGCTCGATCTCGGCGACCAGATCGTCCTGCGGCTCCAGATTTCCCCGCCAGCGCTCCCACCGGCAGGAACGCGGCAGAAGCTCCCGGATCCGCGCGAGCGGCTTGAGGGATTCCTTGATCGCTCCGATCTCCCGAGGCGTGGCCGATCCCTGCGCGACCCTCGCCAGCAGCCGCTCCAAATCCCGGACGTTGGCCAGAAGCTCCCGGAGCTCCCACCGCCGCCGATCCTCTTCCATCCAGTAGGCGATCGCCTCCTGCCGCGCCTCGATCTGCGACCGGTCGCGGAGGGGTTCGCAGAGCCACTGCCGCAAGAGCCTCCCCCCTCCGGGGGTGAGCGTCCGATCGATGGCCTCCAGAAGGCTTTTCCCCCGGCCGGCGGCGGAGAGGAGCTCCAAGGTGCGCTGGGCCACGGCATCCAGGACGAGCAGATCGGAGCGACGGATCGGGCGGATGTCCCGGACATGGGAGAGGTCCTGCCGCAGCTCCTCCCGCAGGTAGTGGAAAAGGCCGCCGGCCGCCGAAAGGGCCGGCGAGGCCTCGGTGAGGTCGAAAGCCGCGAGAGACTTCGTTCCGAAGTGGGCGAGCAAAAGGCCGGAGGCCTGCTCCGGGGAAAAGGCCCATTTCGTGTGCTCGGTCAGAGCCGACCGGCCGCAGGCTTCCAACAGCGCCCGGAGTTCCCCGCTGCGAGCCTGCGCCCGCCGGGAATCCGCCGCCTCTTCCGGGATCACGATCTCGCTGGGCCGAAGCCGGCAGAGCAGGTCGGCCAGCTCCGCCTCGCCGCCCAGCTCCCCCGCGCGGAACTCGCCCGTCCCCAGGTCGAGGGCGGCCACCCCGAAGCGACCGCGGCCGGCAACCAGAGCCAGACAGAAGTTATTTTCCTTCGAGCGGAGCGAGGCGGGGTCGAGCAGGCTTCCCGGGCTGACGACCCGCGTGATCTCCCGCCGGACGAGCTTGCCCGGCTTCGGGGTCTCCACCTGGTCGCAGACCGCCACCCGCCGGCCCGCCTGCACCAGCCGGGCGATGTAGCCGTCGGCCGAGTCGACCGGGATGCCGCACATGGGCACGCCCTGCCGGTGGGTAAGAGCGAGCCCGAGGAGAGCCGCCCCCGTCTGGGCGTCCTCCCCGAAGAGCTCGTAGAAGTCCCCCAGCCGGAAGAGGAGCAGCACGTCGGCGGGCAGCTCCGCCTTCCGTTCGCGGTACTGCGCCATCATCGGCGTTTCGGCCGGAGCCTTGCCTTCGGGTGAGGATTGTGGCGACTTCATTCTTCTCCTACAGTCGAGCCCGGTCCGGCGTGAAAAATTACCTCGAACTGCTCAAGACCGTCCTGTGCGAGGGCCGCTACCGCCCCGATCGCACGGGAACCGGCACCTATTCTCTTTTCGGCGCCCAGCTCCGGTTCGACCTAACCGCCGGCTTCCCGCTGCTGACCACCAAGAAAATCCATTGGAAGTCGGTCGTCCATGAACTTCTCTGGTTCCTCCGGGGGGAAACCAACGTGGCGAGCCTCCGGGCGAACGGGGTCACGATCTGGGACGAATGGGCCGATGCCGAAGGAAACCTGGGACGGATCTACGGAGCGCAATGGCGCGGCTGGCGCGGGCCGGACGGGGCCGTCGTCGATCAGATCCGGAATCTCCTGGAGCAGATCCGCCGCGATCCGTTCAGCCGGCGTCTTCTGGTCACCGCGTGGAATCCCGCCGAGCTCGGGCAGATGGCGCTTCCTCCCTGCCATGTCCTTTTTCAATTCTATGTGCAGGAGGGCCTCCTCTCCTGCCAGCTTTATCAACGGAGCGCCGATCTTTTCCTCGGAGTCCCCTTCAACATCGCCTCCTACTCCCTCCTTACCCTCCTCATCGCCCACGTCTGCGGGCTGCGGCCGAAGGAATTCATCCACACCTTCGGCGACGTCCACCTCTACGCCAACCATTTGGAGCAGGCCCGCATCCAGCTCTCCCGCTCCCCGAGGCCCCTTCCCCGCGTGGAGATCGACCCCAAGGTCCGCTCGCTGGAAGAGATCCGCTACGAAGACATCGCCCTCCGCGATTACGATCCCCACCCGTCCATTCCCGCCCCGGTCGCGGTCTAGCGGCCATTTCTCACAAGCTTTCTCCTACGGCTTGCAAAACGGGCTCGTCTGCTTGGCTCCCGCTTGGTTTTCCATCCTCGCAGTATGTCTTCATACAGCTCCGGTGGAAAACCTGCGCCCGCCTCGCACCCAAGCCCATTTGTAGCGCCTCGGCTACGAAATTTGTGAGAAATGGCCGCTAGCCCTTAACGCGACCGAACCCGCGCCGGGCGCCGGCCGCGGCCCCGCCTGTCCCGGCCAGGGTTCACGGCCTCCGGGAAGAGCGGCCTTTCCTTAACGGAAAATCTGAAGAAATCGTCACCAAAATGTAACCGAAAAACCGCTTGCCCCTTCTCCCGGCGACCCTGCTAGTTTCCTTCCCGGTAAGGAGCCCGAAACCTCGGCTTCGGCGGGCACCGGCACGTCCCGCGGGCCGCGGGAAAGAAGGATCGCAAGGGAGGAAGGAGCCATGCGCGCGGTCGTTTTTCCGGAGCGGGAAGAGACGGAGTGTTCCGAGAGGTCCTATTTTCAGCCACAACAAGGGGAAGGCGACTCCCGGCCCGTCCGGCCGCCGAGCGGCCTAGGCGGGCCGCGGAAGCCCACCGGCGCCGCCCTCCTGGTCACCCCTTTCCCTGCTGGCCGCCGCCCTGCTGGCGCTCCATCCTCGGGCGAAGGAGCGGAAGCGGCCGGCAACCCCTCCCCAAGCGGTCGCCGTTCCCGCTTCCTTGGCCGATGACGAGCCCCACTCCTTGGCTCGGCTGCGCGCCGACTATGCCCGCTGGCGCAGAGAGCTCCTCCACTGGCTCCGGGAAGGAGACCCGGGGCTTCGGGAAGCCCGGCGGCTCGATCCCGAGGTCGAGCGCAGGGAGCTCCCGCCCGTTTCCGCCGCGCGCGCCTGCTTGCAACGCCACCTCATGCGGCCGGTGACGATCGACTCCCTTGAGCCCATCGGCTACGAGCGTCTCCCCGGGGGAGTGGCGATCGACTACCGGGCGGTCGTCCGCTCCCGGATCGACCTCTATGTGGTGCCGGCGCTCCGGCTCCCCCTCCCCAAAGAAATGCCCGAGCCGGTCGCCCGCATCTGGTCGGATCTCCTCTTCGATGCCTACCTCCCGCCGGGCTGCCACCACGATGTGCAGCACAAGCACCGGCTGCTGAGGGCGGGCGACCCCTTCGTCTTTCGCTGGCGGGTCGAGCGGGCCCGGGTCGTCGACGGCCAATGGAAGATTCTCCTGGCCGCCCCCTCCCTTCTCGAATGGAACTGCGGCTTTGTCGCCGCAGAGATCCTGGCCCTTCGCGAGGGCGACGGCTTGGCCCTGCGCCTCGCGGGCAACCGCTGCCTGCGGCCCTTGGAGGCGAGCTTTGACCAAAACTGGAATGAGCTCCGCTTCCGTTACTACGCCACCTGGGGAGTTCCCGGCGCCCCGCGGCCGGCGATCGCCGCCCGAGCCCAAGAGTGGCTTCGGGCCACCGAGCCGGAGCTCTTCTCCTCTCCGAGGCCGATGCTCGCGCCGGAAACCGCTTCCGCCCTTTTGCGCTGGACCGTCGCCTCGCCGGGTTATGCTGCCCAGACCGACTGGGCCGGGCGGATCCTCGCCCCCGTCCGAGCGCTCGAGCCGCAGGACGCCGAGTCCTGCTTTGTAGCCTACTACCGGGAGCTCGCCCGGGAACGTAACCGGTGGATCGATGCCTTCCTCTGCCAAAGGGCGCAAATCGAGCAATTGAAAGGCAAGAGCCCCCGACCCCGGTAAAATCCTTCCGAACCCAAGCCTCCCAGGGAGCAACCCGGCCATGAGACCAAAGGCCTTTTGCCGTTCTGGCCTCCTGCTGCGGGCGACCGTCCTTTGGCCTTCGCGGGGGGCTTGAGGAGCTATGGGCAGGTTTGCGTCGCCCCTCCGGAAGCCGCCCCCAATGGGGAGGCCCCCGCCGCTCTGACCGCTCCCCCCTGCGGCGACCCCTGCGCTCCTTCTCCCGCCAATCCCGAGGGAACCGACCAGGCCGCGCCGCAGGCGGCGGCCCAGACGGCCGAGAGCACGGCTGCGGAAGGAGCGGCGATAGGCACCCAGATGGGCACAGCGGCGGCGGCCGCCGCCGCGGCAACCGCTCTCCAAAGCTCTTCGTCAGGCCCGGGACAAACCGCGGCCCCCGCCGGCGCGCCGATCTCCCCCTTGCCTCCCGGGCAAAACCCGATCACCCAGGCCGACAAGAGCAATTGGGCCGCCCTCGACAAGGCGGGCATCCAGTGCGTCGGCCTTGGAGAATTTCATTTCACTCCCGAGCAGATGCAGGCCGAAGAAAGGTTCGCCGACTCAGCCTATACCCACGGATTCCGAAACGTGATCCTCGAGTATCCCGCCGCCAAGCAGAAGCAGCTCGACCGGTTTCTGAAAGATCCGAGCTACCAGAACATGGCCGAGCTTGCCTCTGGGTACGCGCCGGACGATCCGAATGGGAATCGGGATCGAAAAAAACACAGCAACCTCATAAAGAGGTATGCGGTAATCCTTCAAAAGGTTGACTCACTGACCCGCAGCGCGGCGCAAGCGTTCGCGATGGCGAACGGCGTGGATCCAGAGGCCATCGATGGTCTCCGAGCACAGATGCAAATGTTTCGCCTCTGGCGCCACTTCTACAAGACAGGATACAAGGTAATCGGAGGCGACCTCGACCGGAATATCGGACTGGACCAGAACGGGAACCTAATCGTGAATTCCCCCAGCCGGCCAGTCACAGACGCTGAATTGATGAGGTTTTTGGCGTCCCCACGGGGAATGAAGGATCGAAACCTGAGCATTGCCGCGTTTGCGGCCCAGGTCACCAAGCCGAACGCCCGAACCATTGTCATTGGGGGAGTCTCCCACATGGGATTCCTCCCCAATGAGCGGATTGCGACAACGAGCAAGCCGAACGAGATCTATCCCGGACTCAACTACCTATTGGAGAACATCTATCACATCCCTTCGGTTGCCATTGTACAGAGTGCCATCACCCCCCAAGGTTTTTTGGCCGAACTGGGCTTGGGATATTTTTCGCCACCGGCGCAACCAGGGCAACCGGCGCCACCCATTCCCCATTTGACTCCCCAGCAGGTGCAGGCAATTGTGTCCCAACGCAACCAGCAAGCAGCTGCGAACATTGCGCTCGATCCGGGTCGCACGCCCTACGACCCCTTGTCGGGAAAACCGATCGACCACTCTCTTTCCGAGGCGGTCAATCGCAGGGCAAGCTCGGTGCCGCAAGGTCCATAGGAGGACAAGGAGAAGAAACCATGAAGACCATTTTCCGTCACCAATGGCTTGGCGGATTTCTTTCCCTCTGGTTGACTGCCGCCGTGGCCGTTGCAGAGGACAAACCATCCGCTCCCCTCTCTCCCGAGGCCCAAGCCTTGATCCAAAAGCTCACCACCTTGCGGATGCCCGCAACCTTTTCTTTTTTGCAGACGGTCGACCCGCAGCTCTTTGCCGAAACCCTTCAGACTCCCGAAGGACGGTGGGCGATGGATCAGGCCTACCGCTGGTCGACTCCGCACACCGATAGGCATACCGAAGAGGGGAAATTCGTTGTCCGCACAGAGATCCGCAAGCTGGAGCGAAAGCTCGCCACCCTTCCCATTCCGATCCTCGATGCGCTCTTGAGGCTTCGAGGACAAAGCGAAAAGGATGTCCCCCCGCAATTTTCGGATCTCCCTGAGGAAGAGCGGGAGCAGATTCTCGATACCGAGGAAGCCGCATGGGACGCCTGGTGGCTCGCGCATCTGACTCCGGAGCAGCGGGAGGCCACCTATGAGCTTCAGGATTTACGGTACGCGCAAGCGATTCGTGCCAACCAGCTGCCCGAAAGCCAATACGCCGAGGATGATGTCAGGGAACTAAAAGAAGATCACGAGCTCTTCACCCGCTGGGGGCCGGAAAAGCTCCATCAGGTCCTCGAGAACTGGTGGTCGGCAAAGGAGTTCCTCGGGGTTTTACAAGACATTTGGTTCGCAGAAGGTGGTGCACCTTTAGCGGATAAACCTGCTTGGAAGCTTTCCGCGATGCCCAGCTGGTTTTGGGAAGAGATCGCCCAATTTGCCAAAGGACCCAATCTCGAGCGCGCCATCGCCCTTTTTCCTCCGGTCCGGCCGATCGCTATCACCATTTCCCCACAAAGTCAGGTGCTCTATGCACTCAACGACCTTGCCCGGGCCTTGCATGATCAGAAAATGCACGATGCCGTCTACACGCTTACCAAGCAGATCTACGCTGCGGCGGGCTTCTCCGGACATTCGGGTGATTGAAAGGGGTGAGGCAACGACGTTGCCCTTGGCGTGGGAGGAGCCCAAGACGATGACCCGACTCCTGCTCGAATGCGCCCGAGGCGGATTTCTTTCCCTCTGGTTGACTGCCGCCGTGGCCGTTGCAGAGGACAAACCATCCGCTCCCCTCTCTCCCGAGGCCCAAGCCTTGATCGAAAGGCTTACCACCCTCCGGATGCCCGCAACCTTCTCTTTTTTGCAGACGGTCGACCCGCAGCTCTTTGCCGAAACCCTTCAGACTCCCGAAGGACGGTGGGCGATGGCTCAGGCCTACCGCTGGTCGACTCCGCACACCGATAGGCATACCGAAGAGGGGAAATTCGTTGTCCGCACAGAGATCCGCAAGCTGGAGCGAAAGCTCGCCACCCTTCCCATTCCGATCCTCGATGCGCTCTTGAGGCTTCGAGGACAAAGCGAAAAGGATGTCCCCCCGCAATTTTCGGATCTCCCTGAGGAAGAGCGGGAGCAGATTCTCGATACCGAGGAAGCCGTCTGGGACGCCTGGTGGCTCGCGCATCTGACTCCGGAGCAGCGGGAGGCCACCTATGAGCTTCAGGATTTACAGAACGCGCAAGCGATTCGTGCCCGACAGCTGCCCGAAAGCCAATACGACGAGGAGAATGCCAGGGAACTAAAAGAAGATTACGAGCTCTTCACCCGCTGGGGTCCGGAAAAGCTCCATCAGGTCCTCGAGAACTGGTGGTCGGCAAAGGAGTTCCTCGGGGTTTTGCGATACGTTTGGTTCGCAGAAGGTGGTGCACCTTTAGCGGATAAACCTGCTTGGAAGCTTTCCGCGATGCCCAGCTGGTTTTGGGAAGAGATCGCCCAATTTGCCAAAGGACCCAATCTCGAGCGCGCCATCGCCATTTTTCCTCCGGTTCTGCCGATCGCTATCGCCTTTTCCCCACAAAGTGAGGTGCTCTATGCACTCAACGACCTTGCCCGGGCCTTGCATGATCAGAAAATGCACGATGCCGTCTACACGCTTACCAAGCAGATCTACGCTGCGGCGGGCTTCTCCGGACATTCGGGTGATTGAAAGAGGATTCCGCAGCGACGTTGCCCTTGGCGTGGGAGGAGCCCAAGACGATGACCCGACTCCTGCTCGAATGCGCCCGAGGCGTACTTCTTTCCCTCTGGTTGACTGCCGCCGTGGCCGTTGCAGAGGACAAACCATCCGCTCCCCTCTCTCCCGAGGCCCAAGCCTTGATCCAAAAGCTCACCACCTTGCGGATGCCCGCAACCTTTTCTTTTTTGCAGACGGTCGACCCGCAGCTCTTTGCCGAAAGCCTTCAGACTCCCGAAGGACGGTGGGCGATGGATCAGGCCTACCGCTGGTCGACTCCCACCGATAGGCATACCGAAGAGGGGAAATTCGTTATCGGCACAGAGATCCGCAAGCTGGAGCGAAAGCTCGCCACCCTTCCCATTCCGATCCTCGATGCGCTCTTGAGCCGAACTTCCGCTGTGTAGTGTCGCAAGTGATTGTAGCAGAACGTTAAGACTTTTTCGTTCTGCCTACATGGCCCATTTGGGCGGGCGAGCAAAGAGGGGGAGGAGGTCGAGCTTTTGGAGCAGTGGGTTGATGTCGGCGGGGATCTTGGAGAAGAACCCGATCAAAGGCCGTCCGTTTGGGGCAAGCCGGATCAAGCGGATCGCCTGAAGGCGGCGGAGCACCTTGGGCACCTCTTCGGTAAACCCTTTGGCCACCCATTCGGTCCTGAGGCGGGCATTCATCCAGAAAGCCAAGAAGCAGATTCTCACGTGGTTGCGGACCCGATCGGGCCGCCAATGATAGACCGGACGGACTTCGAGGTAGCTCTTGAGTTCTGAAAAAGCGGCCTCGACCTCTGCGAGCCGCTTGTAGTGGGTCAGCACCTCCTGAGGAGAAGCCTTGGCGGACGGGAGGTTGGTCTCCAAAAGATACCAGCCGTCGATCGCCTCTTCTTCTTTGACCCGCTCTTGGTCAAGCTTCCACCAGAACCGGCCCTTGGCGTCGACTCCATACTGAAAGTACTTATGGGCCTGGATCCGCTGGAGCGCCCGGCCGATCCGGCTGCCGAGCTCGACTGGGTCTGCCCCCTTGCGCGTTGCCTTGGCAATCTGGCGCAGCTCTTCCTCTCCTCGGGCGATGCGGCTCTGCCGCCGCTCCCGATCGCGCATCGCGCGCCACTCCCCTCCGGCAACGACGTAGCGAACCCCTTGGTGCTCGATCTCCATCACCCGGGTTCGATCCGTCAGCCAGAGCTGCCGATCTTTGGGAAGTCGCCGAACGATCTCCTGGAGCTTGGTCCCAGTTGATCGGGTCACGTACTCAAGCTCCATGCCGGTGAGCATCTCCAGATTCCACCGGCTCTTCATCCCGCCATCGAAGACGAAGGTAGCCTCTCGGATCCCGAGTCGGCGTCTGAGAGTCACCAAGAGCCCCGTCAGCGTCGTGCTGTCCGCCCGGTTCCCCCGCAGGACCTCCACATGGATCGGGATCCCCCGGGCATCGGTGGCGACCGCAAGAAGCACCTGCCGCCGATCTTGCCGGTGATCCCGGCTGTAGCCGTACTGCGCCAATCCCCTCGGGGCCGTCCCCTCGAAGTAGACACTCGAAAGGTCATAGAGCACCAAGCTCGCTCCCTCTGGTTGGGCTTCCCGGTAAAGCTTCTTCTCGATCCCGCTCCAAACGCCGTTGAGCCCATCCATCGCCCGGTAGAGATCGTCTTCTTCCAGGTCCTTCTCCTCCAGCCCGCATACCTTAGCCAAAAGCGTCCCGCCTGCTTCCTCCCGAAGGGCGAGCTTGGAAGAGGGAAAGAGAATCCGTCCAAAGATCATCGCTTTCAAAAGCCGCCCCTTCCGCTCCGAACCCACCCCGGAAAGAACCTGATCGAGTCCAAATCGCTGCCACGCTTGCTCGAGGACCGCGATTCCTCCGTAATCCAGAGCTTCCTGCCCTTCCAGTCCGTCCAGGGGCACCAGCTTCTTCCCCTGCAGCAGCGCTCGGACCGCCTGCTGGACCTCCACCGGCATCCGGGTCAGATTGGACAGGATCCTCGTCTTGACCTGCTTGCCCACCCGATACGACTCCCGGACAAGAACGGATCGGTAGACTTTGCCCCTCTGGCAAGTGCGCACCTCTTGCACGTACATGCCTACAATATGCCAAGAGCATGATGCTTATGCAAACAAATGTTATTCACATTGTATTCGCATTACACGTCCTACATTATTTTGCGTAAGTCCTTCATCTGCCGAAACAATCCTCAAAATTGTGCGGAAGATGGGTGAGGCTTCGAGGACAAAGCCAAAAGGATGTCCCCCCGCAATTTTTGGATCTCCCTGACGAAGAACAGGAGCAGATTCTCGATACCGAGGAAGCCGCATGGGACGCCTGGTGGCTCGCGCATCTGACTCCGGAGCAGCGGGAGGCCACCTATGAGCTTCAGGATTTACAGAACGCGCAAGCGATTCGTGCCAACCAGCTGCCCGAAAGCCAATACGCCGAGGATGATGTCAGGGAACTAAAAGAAGATTACGAGCTCTTCACCCGCTGGGGGCCGGAAAAGCTCCATCAGGTCCTCGAGAACTGGTGGTCGGCAAAGGAGTTCCTCGGGGTTTTACGAGACATTTGGTTCGCAGAAGGTGGTGTACCTATAGCGGATAAACCTGCTTGGAAGCTTTCCGCGATGCCCAGCTGGTTTTGGGAAGAGATCGCCCAATTTGCCAAAGGACCCAATCTCGAGCCCGCCATCGCCATTTTTCCTCCGGTCCGGCCGATCGCTATCGCCTTTTCCCCACAAAGTCAGGTGCTCTATGCACTCAACGACCTTGCCCGGGCCTTGCATGATCAGAAAATGCACGATGCCGTCTACACGCTTACCAAGCAGATCTACGCTGCGGCGGGCTTCTCCGGACATTCGGGTGATTGAAAGGGGTGAGGCAGCGACGTTGCCCTTGGCGTGGGAGGAGCCCAAGACGATGACCCGACTCCTGCTCGAATGCGCCCGAGGCGGATTTCTTTCCCTCTGGTTGACTGCCGCCGTGGCCGTTGCAGAGGACAAACCATCCGCTCCCCTCTCTCCCGAGGCCCAAGCCTTGATCCAAAAGCTCACCACCTTGCGGATGCCCGCAACCTTTTCTTTTTTGCAGACGGTCGACCCGCAGCTCTTTGCCGAAACCCTTCAGACTCCCGAAGGACGGTGGGCGATGGATCAGGCCTACCGCTGGTCGACTCCGCACACCGATAGGCATACCGAAGAGGGGAAATTCGTTGTCCGCACAGAGATCCGCAAGCTGGAGCGAAAGCTCGCCACCCTTCCCATTCCGATCCTCGATGCGCTCTTGAGGCTTCGAGGACAAAGCCAAAAGGATGTCCCCCCGCAATTTTTGGATCTCCCTGACGAAGAACAGGAGCAGATTCTCGATACCGAGGAAGCCGCATGGGACGCCTGGTGGCTCGCGCATCTGACTCCGGAGCAGCGGGAGGCCACCTATGAGCTTCAGGATTTACAGGACGCGCAAGCGATTCGTGCCAACCAGCTGCCCGAAAGCCAATACGACGAGGAGAATGCCAGGGAACTAAAAGAAGATTACGAGCTCTTCACCCGCTGGGGGCCGGAAAAGCTCCATCAGGTCCTCGAGAACTGGTGGTCGGCAAAGGAGTTCCTCGGGGTTTTACGAGACATTTGGTTCGCAGAAGGTGGTGTACCTATAGCGGATAAACCTGCTTGGAAGCTTTCCGCGATGCCCAGCTGGTTTTGGGAAGAGATCGCCCAATTTGCCAAAGGACCCAATCTCGAGCCCGCCATCGCCATTTTTCCTCCGGTCCGGCCGATCGCTATCGCCTTTTCCCCACAAAGTCAGGTGCTCTATGCACTCAACGACCTTGCCCGGGCCTTGCATGATCAGAAAATGCACGATGCCGTCTACACGCTTACCAAGCAGATCTACGCTGCGGCGGGCTTCTCCGGACATTCGGGTGATTGAAAGGGGTGAGGCAGCGACGTTGCCCTTGGCGTGGGAGGAGCCCAAGACGATGACCCGACTCCTGCTCGAATGCGCCCGAGGCGGATTTCTTTCCCGTTGCGGACGTCGCCTTCCGTGTCACCGCCGATGCAAAACTGACCCGGATCGCCGGAGGGAAACTGACCCATTTGGGTGAAATTGGCAGCTGGGAGGCTGCGGATGTTGGACCAGATGGCGGTGATGGTGATTCGGGTGATGAGGCGGCAGGGCAAGGGGATTCGGGAGATTGCGCGGGAGCTAGCAGCCTGTCGGCCTTAGTACCAGAGTTTGCCACGATGCGGCGGCGGTCGGATGCGGCATGGGGAGCGATTGTCTCGGGAATCCTAAAAACCAAGACAATGCGACGACCGTTTTTCCGGCGGAGAGCGACCATAGCCCCCATTTCTCACCAGTACGAGCTTTCGGGCGAGAGAGGTGCCGGTTGAGTCGCTTGCGAGCAGTTGGGCAAAAATCTTGTGCGCAGGGGGCGTCCAGTTTTTCTTCTTCGCCGAAGCGCCGCTGGTGGACTTGCCGGACGAGGCTCCGCGGAAATCGACGGCGGCGCCGCCGCCAGCAAGAACTGCTCCCAGGGCAAACGGCTCGACCCATGCGCTTGGAACCATGCTCTTTTTCCCCTCCTCCTCTCTCTCTCCGGATGTCCGCGCGCGGGCCCGTGCCCTGCCAAAGAATCTGGGGGAGGGCAATCCGGCGGAGAGGCCGTCGCGCTCAGAGCGCCCGCAGGAAGCGGACGAGCTCCTCGCGACTAGGACTCACCGCGTGCCGGACATAGAAGCCGGCGCAGGCGATTCCGAGCTGCAGGCAGTAGCGCGCCCGCCAGCCGAGGAGACGGCCGGCGGAAAATCCGGCGTTGAAATGGTCGCCTGCTTGGAGAACGGTCCTCGGCTTGGCCGTATGCGCGCATTCGAGCCCCTCCTCGCCCTCTCCGTCGGCGGCGGCTGCGTAGAGCGGACAGTGGATGACCACCGTGGAGATTCCGATTTTCTCCCGGAGGGCGGCCGCCGCGGAAGGCGCGCCGGCAAAATCGAGGCCGATTCTCGGCAGGCGGAGCACGCGGGCGACCGTCTGGCTTTCCCGAGCGTTCAAGCTCAGGACCACGTCATGGCATGCCTGGAACTCCTGAAGGATCTTGATCGCCGACAGGACGTCGGCGTCGGTGGAATGGCGAAGGTCCCCCAGGTCGAAGAGGAGCAGCTTCCGCGGCGCCCCGGAGGTGGGGCAGAGCTCGGAAAGGAGCCGTCTCCAGAGGAGCGAGAGATGCGTGAGCCGTGACCAGTTGGGGAATGCGGCCAGATGGGCCTTCGCCCAGAGGTCGCGCAGCGCGGCTTTTCCGACGCGCTCCTCTACCAGCTCCCAGGTGATCTCCCCCCAGGGACGATAATCCACGAAAGAGATGCGCTCGTCGCCGAACTCCAAGACCCGCTCATAAGCGGGGGCAGCCACCGGATAAACGCGAGCGCGCTTTTCGAGCTCGGCAAAAGCCCGATGCATGCACCCCGGCTTTCCGCAGGCGCCGACGAAGTGGACCTGCACCCCCAGCGCGCCGAGCGCCGAGGAAAACCAGGGAGCGCTCCCCGCCATGCGGGGACGCCCCTCGACCAGCTCGAAAACCCGATCCGCTCCCGCATCGTCCTCGGACTGCAAACGGACCAGAAACTCGCGAACCGAAGCAAGGACGGAGTACTGCTCCGGGGAACGGCGATGGCCCACCACGCGGAAGGACTCCTCCACCAAGCCGTCGAATCCCGACAGGCAAACCCGCTTGAGCAGTTGGGCCCGAGAGCCGAGGAGCTGTTCTCCGGTCTGTCGGGCGAGGCGCCGCTCGGCCATGGCGCATTCTCCTATACGCACTTGCCGACCTCTTGACAATGCCGCGCCGCAAGGAAACGAGCCTATGGTCGGGCGTCGTCGGAACCTATGGGCCGGCCGGGAAAGGTCCCTTGCGATTCCGGCGGCCGAAAATCCGCTCGACAGAAGAGGGGTCCCTCGCGGACAAATCCCGCATACGGGACCCCTTTTCCACCTGTAGGTTTATGGCATGAACCGTTTTCGGGCTTTTTCCGCGGGTCTGCTCGGTTTCCTCGGGATCGCCGCGGCGACCTACGGCGCGCACCGTCTTTCTCTCTCGCCCGGCTCCCCCCACGCGCTGGATACCTGGAAAACGGCTGTCTTGTACCAGTTCGTCCACGTTTTAGCCCTTCTCTCCTTAAGCCGCCACCCCAAGGCTTTCGCCGTCTCTTCCGTCTGCTTCCTGCTCGGCATCGTGCTCTTCTCCGGAAGCCTGTACGCGTGGGTTCTCACGGGAAACGCCGGCTGGACCCGGGTCACACCCTTCGGCGGAAGCCTCTTGGGCATCGGCTGGCTCGCAGTGGGGCTGGAAGCTCTTTTCCGTAAGCCCGCGCCAGCTTCCTAGCCGTACCAAAAGTTTTGCACTTTCCCGGCGGCCTCCGCTACTTTCCCTTCAGCGGGCCTTTTCTATGAATCGATTCACCGAAAAAGCGCAGGCGGCCATCGCCGAAGCGCAAAATCTAGCCGTTCGCCATTCCCACCAGTCGGTCGATGTGGAGCATCTCTGCGAGGCTCTTTTGGCCGACGGCCAGGGGCTCGTTCCCCGCTTGCTGGAGCGTGCGGGCGTCGACGTCGGCCAGCTGCGCGAGCGCCTGGGCCAGGAGCTTTTGCGGCTGCCGCGCGTTACCGGCGCCAACACCGGGGCCTATATCACCCAGCGTCTTCGCGAAGCCCTGGTCAAGGCGCAGGAGGAGGCCAAGCGGCTCAAGGATGAGTTCGTCAGCGTCGAGCATCTGATGCTGGCACTTCTGGAGGAGCCCTCCTCCACGGTCACCGGCCGCCTCCTTCGCGAGGCGGCCGTCAATCGGGAATCCTTTCTGCAGGCGTTGACGGAAGTTCGCGGCCACCAGCGTGTCACCAGTCCCAACCCCGAAGAGACCTACGAGGCGCTCCAGAAGTATGGGCGAGACCTGACGGAACTCGCGAAAAAAGGGAAGCTCGACCCGGTGATCGGGCGCGATGCGGAGATCCGCCGCACGATCCAGGTCCTGTCGCGACGGACGAAGAACAACCCGGTCCTGATCGGCGAGCCGGGAGTCGGCAAGACCGCCATCGTCGAAGGATTGGCACAGCGGATCGCGGCCAGCGACGTACCGGAGAGCTTGAAGAGCAAGCGGATCGTGCAGCTCGACATGGGGGCGCTGATCGCCGGAGCCAAGTACCGGGGGGAGTTCGAAGAGAGGCTCAAGGCGGTGCTCAAGGAAGTGACGGCGGCCGAAGGGCAGATCATTCTCTTTATCGACGAGATCCACACCATGGTGGGAGCCGGCAAGGCGGAGGGCGCGATCGATGCGGGCAACATGCTCAAGCCGCTCCTGGCGCGCGGAGAGCTTCACTGCATCGGCGCCACGACCCTGGACGAGTACCGGAAGTACATCGAGAAGGACGCCGCTCTGGAGCGCCGCTTCCAGCCGGTTCTTGTCTCCGAGCCGACCGTGGAGGATACGATTTCGATTCTCCGGGGGTTGCGGCAACGGTACGAGCTCCATCACGGGGTGCGCATCCAAGACAGCGCCCTGGTGGCGGCGGCGGTGCTCTCTCATCGATACATCACCGATCGGTTCCTCCCGGACAAGGCGATTGATCTGATGGATGAGGCGGCGGCCAAGCTGAAGGCCGAGATGGAGAGCATGCCGGAGGAGCTCGAAGGGCTGGAGCGACGCGTGCTCCAGCTCGAGATTGAAAAGGAAGCTCTCCGAAAGGAGCGCGACGAGGCCTCGCGCAAGCGCCTCGAAGCTCTCGAGGCGGAGCTGGCCAACCTGCGGAGCGAAAGGGATCAGGTCCGCGCTCGATGGCAAGAGGAGAAGGGGGCGATCGGCGCGCTCCAGAAGGTGCGAGAAGAGCTCCAGGCCGCCGAGCACGAGATGGAAATCGCCCAACGGTCGTACGATCTCAACCGGGTGGCCGAGCTCCAGTACGGAAGGATTCCCGAGCTGAAGCGGCGCCTCCAGGAGCTGGAGGAAAAGCTCGCTAAGGGACAAGCGGAGGGAAGGCTTTTGCGCGAGGAAGTGACCCCGGAGGAGATCGCGGAAGTCGTCGCCCGCTGGACCGGGATTCCGGTGTCCAAGCTTCTGGAGGGCGAAAAGGAGAAGCTGCTGCGGCTCGATTCGATCCTTCACCAGAGAGTGGTCGGGCAAGACGAGGCGGTCGCCGCCGTCGCCGACGCCGTGATTCGCGCCCGCTCCGGCCTTAAGGATCCCAAGCGGCCGATCGGATCGTTCTTCTTTCTGGGGCCCACCGGCGTGGGGAAGACCGAGCTCGCCCGGGCCTTGGCCGAAGCGCTCTTCGATAGCGAGGAGAACATGATCCGGCTCGATATGAGCGAGTACATGGAAAAGCATCAGGTTGCTCGCCTAATCGGCGCCCCTCCGGGGTACGTCGGATTCGAAGAGGGGGGCCAACTGACCGAGGCGGTACGGCGCAAGCCCTACAGCGTCATCCTCATCGACGAGGTCGAGAAAGCCCATCCGGACGTCTTCAACGTCTTCCTCCAGATCCTCGACGACGGCCGGCTCACCGACAGCCAAGGCCGCACGGTCGATTTTCGCAACACCATCATCGTCATGACCTCCAACATCGGCAGCGTCTATCTGACCGAAGGGATCGGCCCTTCGGGGGAGATTCCGGAGCCGGTGAGGAACCGCGTGATGGAGGAGCTGCGCGCCCATTTCCGGCCGGAGTTTCTCAACCGGCTCGACGAGATCGTGCTTTTCAAGCCTCTGCAGATGGAGCAGCTCCAGAAGATCGTCGATCTGCAGCTCGAGGAGCTGCGCAAGCGATTGGCGGAGCGGTCGATCACCATCGAGCTGACCCCGGCCGCCAAGGAGCATCTCGCCCGCTTGGGATACAGCCCGACTTACGGGGCACGCCCGCTAAAGCGGGTCATCCAGAAGGAGATCGAGACTCCCCTCTCCCGCAAGATCGTCTCCGGAGAAATTCCGGACAAGACCGCGCTCACGATCGATTGGAACAACGGGCAGCTTCTCTTCCGGACGAAGCCGGAGGGCAACGGATGAAGCACTTCCCCCGATTGCTCGCGCGCCCGCGGCGCTCAAGCGAAGTGGAGCGGGGCTTGGCCTCCCTCTCCTTTTTGCTCGATGAGACCGCCGCGCACTACGTCGCGCGCCTGCAGCGGGAGATCCGCCAGTTGACCCTGACCGTTCGTGAGCTGGATCGAGCCGGTCGGCTTCCGGGAAAGCGGGAGCAGAGGCTCTTGGCCAAGGCCGCCGCCAAGCTCGAATCCTTGTCGATCGTCCCGGAAAAGGGGCGCAGGAAGGACTTGCGGAGGATCGACCAGTTGATCGGCGAGTTGGAGGAGCTTCTCGAAGAAGCATCCCAGGAGGCCGAGGAGACGCCGTCGTGACGAACGAACTGCTTGGCTGCGCTTGCAAAGGGGGCGGGCCGGATGTCATCCCGGCTCCCGCGGACGGGGGGAAAGCACCCGCCGCAGCCCGATACGCGGTCTTCGACATCGGAAGCAATTCGATCAAATTCCTCGTTGCCGAATGGGACGGCGGCGACTTGCGGGTCCTCGACCACCGCAGCTTTACGACCCGGCTCGTCGAAGGGGTGCTTACCACGGGTGAGCTGTCCGAAGAAGCCGTGGAGCAGACCGTGGACGCGCTGCGCGCCCTCCGCGAGGCCGCCGACAGGTGGCGGGCCGGGCGCCGAATCGCGGCGGCCACCAGTGCGGTGCGCGACAGCCGGAACCGAAAGCGCTTCCTCAAGCAGGTCGGCGACCTTCTCGACTGTCCGGTTCTCTTGCTTTCGGGCGAAGAGGAAGCGGAGACCACCTTCCAGGGCGTTGCCGCCGACCCTGCGCTCCGGAACCGCGAACTGCTGGTCGCCGATGTAGGCGGCGGCAGCTCACAGTGGACGGAAGGCCGGGCGGGCGCGGTCGGCGCGCGGTTGAGCCTACCCTTGGGTTGCATCCGCCTCCGCGACCGGTTCATCTCGCAATTTCCGATCGGAAGCAAGTCGCTGGCCACGATGCTCCTCACCCTGGAGAAGCAGCTTCGGGAGGCCTTGCGGGAGTTTTCCGCCCGCGACCGCACGCTGATCGCCGTGGGAGGGACGGCCACAGCGCTCGCCGCCCTGCTTCAGGAGCTTCGACAATTCGATGTCGAGAAGATCCATCTTTTCTCGGCGACCGCCCAGACCCTCGAGCGCCTTCTCGAAGATCTCTCGCGCTTGGATCTCGACCGGTTGCAGGAACTTCCCGGCGTTCCCGCCAGGCGGGCGGATATCTTTGTCCCGGGAGTCGCGGTCTTCTTTTCTACGCTCGCCGCCTTAGGGATCGATCGCTTGACCGTCAGCGTGCGTGGGCTGCGCCACGGCTTGGTCGAGCGGCTACGGAAGATCTGACACGCAAAAAGGACCCATCCGGCCATCGGATCCACACTATGCACAAAGTCATCTCCCATCCCCCCGAAGCTCCGGAATCCTTCCTATCCCCCGCGTACGCGCAGAGAGCTATGAGCCAGCCCGCGCCGCGCCACCGCCTGCCGGACGGGGAGATGCCTCCGGAGATCGCTTATCAGCTCATCCACGACGAGCTCCTGCTCGACGGGCAAGAGAGGCTCAACCTCGCTACCTTCGTCACGACCTGGATGGAAAAGCAGGCCCGCGACCTGATGGCGGAGAGTTTCGCCAAGAATCTGGTCGACAAGGACGAATATCCTCAGACCGCGGAGATCGAGCAGCGCTGCGTCAGCATCCTCGGCCATCTCTTCCACGCTCCGGCCGGCGAGAATCCGATGGGAACCTCGACGATCGGCTCTTCGGAAGCGGCGATGCTGGCGGGCTTGGCGCTCAAATGGCGCTGGCGGAAGCGACGCCTCGCCTCCGGGCTGCCCGCCGATCGCCCGAATCTAGTGATGGGGGCAAATGTCCAGGTCGTCTGGGAAAAGTTCTGCCGCTACTTCGAAGTCGAGCCGAGGCTGATCCCGGTGACCCCCGGTTGCTACGTGACGACTCCGGCCGGGGTCTCCGCTCACGTCGACGAAAATTCTATCGGGGTGATCGGGATTCTCGGGACCACCATGACGGGAGAGTACGAGCCGATCGAGGAGATTCACGACGCTCTGGCCGCCATCGCGAAAACGAAAGGGTGGGAAGTCCCCCTCCATGTTGATGCGGCCAGTGGCGGGTTCGTCGCCCCCTTTCTCGATCCCCATCTCCGGTGGGATTTCCGGCTCCCTCTCGTCCAGTCGATCAACGTATCGGGCCACAAGTACGGTTTCGTCTATCCCGGCGTGGGATGGGTGCTCTGGCGTTCCCAGGAAGCGGTGCCCGAAGAGCTGATCTTTCGCGTCAATTATCTGGGAGGCGAGATGCCGACCTTCGGCTTGAACTTCTCCCGCCCCGGCGCTCCGGTCATCGCCCAGTATTATAACTTTCTCCGCCTCGGCCGCACGGGATACACCCGGATCTTGAAAGCGATCCGGGAAACCGCTCTCTTTCTCTCCGGCCGAATCGCCAAGATGGGTCCGTTCGATCTGGTCAGCGACGGCTCGCAGTTGCCGACCTTCGCCTTCCGGCTCAAGGAACCGGCGCCCTTGTCGGCGTTTTCCCTTTCCGAGCGGCTTCATGCACGCGGATGGCAGGTGCCGGCTTATACGATGCCTCCCGACGCCGAAACCGTTTCGGTCCTGCGCATCGTCGTGCGGGAGGGCTTTTCCCGAGACATGGCGGACCATTTCTTAAGAGACCTTCACTGGGCCGTCCAGACCGGCGCCGGGAAGCCGGCGACGCCTTCGGAAAGGCGCAAGCGGGCGAACCGCTTTGCTCACTAGCGGCCATTTCTCACCCATTGTGTAGCCGAGGGCGCCGGAAATGGGCTTAGGTGCAAGGCGGGGCGCAGGGTTTCCACCGGAAGCTGTACGAAGACGTACTGCGAGGATGGGAAACCAAGCGAAGGCAAAGCAGGGAAGCCCGGTTTGCAAGCCGCAGGAAAAAGCTTGTGACAAATTCCGGCCGGCTGCCCCTCGCCCATCCGCAGCCGAACTCACGAGCGCCGGCGAAACCCGGCCATATCCAGCGGGAGAACGCGATCCGTCGCATGGCCGGCCGAGAGAGCGGGTGAAGGGAATCGAACCCTCGCATGCAGCTTGGAAGGCTGCCGTTCTACCATTGAACTACACCCGCAGCGTTTCCGGCCTGGGCCCTGTAGGATTTGAACCTACGACCTTCTGATCCGTAGTCAGACGCTCTAATCCGCTGAGCTAAGGGCCCTGCGACAATGTTTCATCATGCACCGGGCCGCGGGCTTGGCAACCCGTTTTTCTTCTTTCCTGCTTTGTTCGCGGATCCGCCGGTGCGCTCCCGGGAAGCTACGGCCGCGCCGAGTCGGCCACGGCCTCCTCTCCTTTCCGGACCCGGCCGGGCCGCGACGTGAGGCTACGGCAGGCCTCCCATGGCGGGCGGCCGCGGTAGAAAGCATAGCGATCCAGGATTTCGCGCACATACTGTCTTGTCTTGGGAAAATCGATGCGCGCAAAGAAGGCGCGGCCGCTTTTCGGATGCGCCGGGTCGACCCAACGCAGGGCATTCCGGCGTCCGGCGTTATATTCGGCCAGGGCGAACACGGGGGGATTGTCGGTATCCTTCCAGCGGCGCAGCGCCCGAGCCAGATACCAGCTTCCGGCCAAAATACCGATCTCGGGATCGGCAAGCTGCTCCGGCCGGAAATCGGTCCGCTTCTCGCTGCGAGCCCAATCGAAGGCGGTCGTGGGACGGACCTGCATGAGGCCGAGCTCGCCGACACGCCCCACCTTGTTCAGGCGGAATCCGGTCTCCTCCCAAATGACCGCGCGGATCAGCAGAGGATCGACCCCGTAGCGCGCGGCCGCCTGCCGGACCTGCGCTTCGTAGCGGCTGTCTTCCCGCAGGACCATGCCTCGCCAAGCCCAATAGCCGAGCAGGAAGAGAAAGACGAGGGCGGCGGCCGACAATAATGCCCGGCGCATTCCGTCATTTTCCCTTGCCCGCCGGACCACGCAAGCCAATTGCCGGTAGTCGGGGCGCCGCTCGACAAAAGCTTGCCGCCGCTTCGCTCATGGGCAGAGAATCCAATCATGGCCCTGCAACCATCCGAGCGATCGAGCAAGAAAGAGCGTCGACCGGGGCGGAAGCGGTCGGAACCGACCGTGTCTCCGGGAAAGGACCAGAAAGCCCAGCACGCGGAGGTCGGCTTGCACGCCAAGGCGGTCGAAGCGGTTCCGGGCCAAATCGAAAAGCCGCGGCGCAGGCGGAAGAGCTCCGCTGGCGCGGCGGGCCCTCGTCGCAGGCCGGAGTCGGCTTCTGCCGCGGAGAACCGGAGAAAGATCCTGTTCGTCGCCGCGGAATGCGCGCCGCTGGTGAAGGTAGGAGGAGTAGGCGACGCCGTCGAAGGGCTCGCATCGGCGCTCGCCCGGCGCGGCCACGAGGTACGGATCGTTCTCCCCTTTTATGCCGCAATCGACCGCGAAAAGGCTTCCGCCCGCCTCCTCGGCTCCTGCTGCGTGCACATGGGGGATGGGCAGGAACATTGGATCGCCGTCTGGGAAACGGTCCTGGGAGCCGAGCGGGTCCCGGTGTGGCTCATCGATTACCAGAACTATTTCGGACGGCCCGGCGTCTATGACGAGCCGTCCGGAGAGTACGCGGACAACGCGTTCCGGTTCGCCCTCCTTGCGAAGGCCGCCCTGGAAATCTGCAAGTCTCTGGCCTGGATACCGGACGTCTTTCATGTCCATGATTGGCCGGGGGCGCTCGTGCCGGTCTTTCTCAAAGCCTGGCCGCATCTCCTGTCGCCTTTCGGCGCCAGCATCAGCGTGCTGACCATCCACAATGTCGGCCACCAAGGGAAGTACGGATCCGCCGTCCTCCCCTATCTCGGATTGGAGTGGGACCGGTTCCGGCCGGACTTCATCGAGGACTACGGCCAGGTGAACCTGCTCAAGGCGGGCATTCACGATGCCGACTTTCTGACCACCGTCTCCCCGGCTTACGCCGAAGAGATCCTCGAGCCGGTCGGCGGCTGCGGGCTCGCCCCTTTTTTGTCCGAACGGCGAAGCCGCTTGCGCGGCATCCTCAACGGCGTCGACCAGACGCGATGGGATCCGAGCACCGATCCGCTTCTTCCGGCGAACTTCTCGGTGGAAGACTTAAGCGGGAAGGCCCGGTGCAAGGAAACGCTCCAACGTCATTTCGGCCTCCCCGTTCGGCCTGACCTGCCGCTCTTCGCCATGGTCAGCCGCCTCCATCTTCAAAAGGGAATCCACCTCGTTCGGGAAGCCCTTCCTTCCCTTCTCCGGGAGGAGTCGTTCCAGTGCGTCTCTTTAGGATCGGGGGAACGGGAGTTCGAGGAGTTTCTACGCTGGCTCGCCCGCGAGTTCCCCGACAAGGTTGCAGCTTCGATCGGATTCTCCGAGGAGCTGAGCCACCGGATCTTTGCGGGAAGCGATTTCTTTCTGATGCCTTCCCTCTACGAGCCTTGCGGCCTAAGCCAGCTCTACGCGATGCGCTACGGCTCGATCCCCGTGGCACGCGCGACGGGAGGGATCAAGAACACGGTGATCGATCTGGAAGACAAGACGCGCCGCGGCACGGGCCTGCTTTTCTTCGATCCCACCGGGCCGGGGCTGGCCGCCGCCTGCCGGCGCGCTCTGCGCCTCTGGAAAAGCTCGCCCTCGACCCTGGCAGCGCTCCGTGCCGAGGCGATGAAGGTGCTTTTTCCCTGGTCGGAAGCCGCGCGGCAGTACGAAGAGGTCTACACCGAAGCGCTCCGGCACCGTCGCTATCCGGCGGAAGTCGCCGGATAGCGGTTTCTTGGACAAGCGGCGGCGGCCGCCGGGGATGCGATCCGCCCCTCCGCAGGGCGGGCACCGGGAATTGACCGCTTGTCCGCCTTCTTGTTATGTCCTAAAGCACAACACCCTAAACCAAAAGAGACGCAAAGGAGATGCCAGCATGCTGACAGTGGGCGATCCGTTTCCCAAGTTTACCCTGAAAGCCGTCCAAGGGGGGCCGGAAGGCCTGAAGCTCGACACGGCATTCACCGAGATTTCCGACCAGACGCACAGCGGCAAATGGAAGGTCCTCTTTTTCTGGCCGAAGGATTTCACATTCGTCTGCCCGACCGAACTGGTCGCATTCGGCAAGCTGATGAAGGAGTTCGCCGAGCGCCACGCCGTCCTTTACGGCGTCTCGATCGACAGCGAGTTCGTCCACCTCAACTGGCGGCTCCACCACCCGGAGCTGAAGGATATTCCTTTTCCCATGCTCGCCGATATCAAGCGGGAGCTCTCGAGCGCGCTCGGCATCCTCGATCGGAAGGAGGGGGTCGCGCTCCGGGCGACCTTCATCGTCGACCCGGAGAACGTCATCCGGTTCGTTTCGGTCAACGACCTTTCGATCGGACGCAACCCGGAGGAGGTGCTGCGGGTGCTCGACGCCTTGCAATCGGGCGAGCTCTGCCCCTGCAACTGGCGGAAGGGAGAAGAGTTCCTCAGGCCGGCGGCCGCCTGAGCAACCGGCAGGCTACAGGAACTCGACCGGATCGACATCCACGATGAGGTCGGCCTCCTTCCGGCGGCCGCGTTCCCCTAGCCACTGCTTAAGGCGGCGGGCGGCCTCGGCGATCCGCGATGTCTTAAGAAGGAGTTGAAAGCGGAAGGCGCCCTGAAGCCGGGCGATCGGGGCGGGCACCACCGGGCCGACTTCCGCGGATCCTTCAAGCCTTCGCCGGATCTCCGCAGCCTCGATTTCCGCCGTCCGCCGGCACAGATCTTCTTTTAGGCCCTTCCAAGTAAGGAGGATCAGGCGCAACGCCGGCGGATAGCCGAGCGACGTCCGAAATTCCAGGTCCTGCTCGGCGAAGCCGCGATAGTCGTGGTGCCGGGCGAACTGGATCGCCGGGTGCACCGGACAGCGGGTCTGGATCAAGACGACGCCTCGCTCTTCCCCGCGGCCGGAGCGGCCGGCGACCTGGACAAGCTGCTGGAAGGCGCGTTCGGCCGAGCGGAAGTCGGGCATGTGCAGCAGCCCGTCGATTTGGATGATCCCGACCAGGGTCACCCCGGGAAAGTGGAGTCCTTTGGCGACCATCTGGGTGCCGACCAGGATGTCGAAGCGGCGGGCGGCAAAAGCCGCCAAGGCTTCCGAAAGGGAGCCCTTCCGGGACATCGAATCCGAATCCATCCGCAAGACCCGGGCCGAGGGGAACGCTTGCTCGACCGACTCGACGACGCGTTCGGTTCCGGTTCCGAGCAGGTCGAAGCGCTTTCCGGAACAGGCGGAGCATGCTTCGGGGTAGGGTTCGTGGTGGCCGCAGAAGTGGCAACGGAGCCTTCCGGCCGCGCGATGATAGGTCAAGGCGACGCTGCAATCCGGGCACTCCCGGACGGCGCCGCACCCCGCGCACTGGAGAACCCGCGCATATCCCCGCCGGTTAATGTAGAGAATCGCTTGCTCCCCCCGCGCCAGTCGCTTCCCCAGCTCTTCCCGGAGTTCGCGGGAAAGCCAAGGGATTTCTTCCTTGGTCTCCTTGGCGTCGGCCGCCGGATTCCGCCGTTTGCCTCTTCTGCGCAGATCGACGATCCGGACCCAAGGAAGGGCGCGGTCCTGGACGCGGCTGCTCAACTCCAAGAGCCGGTATTTGCCCGCAAGGGCGTTGGCATAGGACTCGAGCGAGGGGCAGGCGGAGCCCAGGACTACCGGAATCCCTTCCCGGCGGGCGCGCATTACGGCGACGTCCCTCGCGTGATACCGCGGAGTCTCCCTTTGCTTGTAGGCGGGCTCGTGCTCCTCGTCGACGACGATGAGCCCGAGATCGCGCAACGGAGCGAAAACGGCGGAGCGCGCGCCGAGCACGATGCGCGCACGCCCGGAGCGAACGTCCCGCCACTGGTCGTGCCTCTCTCCAGGGGAAAGCCGGCTATGCCAGAGCGCCACCCTGCCGGGATGATCGCCGAACCGGCTCTGCACCTGCTCGGCGAGTTGCGGGGTCAAGGCGATCTCCGGAACAAGAATCAGCGCGGACCGCCCCTGGGCAAGCGCCTCCGCCACCGACCGCAGATAGATCTCCGTCTTCCCGCTGCCGGTAACTCCGAAGAGAAGGAACGCGGAGAACGCGTTCTCCCGAATCGCCCGCCGAACGGAGTCGAACGCCGCCGCCTGATCCGCGGTCAAGATCGGAAGGACCTCGTTTTTTTGAAGAGGGACGTCCAACGGATGCCGCCGTCGCTCCGCCTTCCGCAGGTCGATGAGTCCGCGCTTTGCGAGCCGATTCCAGACTTGCGGCCCGATTCCCGTGCCGGTGCAGAGCTCGGAGAGCCAAGCAGATCCCAGCTCGCGCAGCCGCATCCACGCCTCCTTTTCGCGCGGAGAGCAGCCGATCCGCTCGAGGGCTTCTGGGTCCGCTTCGCCAAGGCAGACGGCCCGCAACCGCTCCTGTGCGCGCGCCCGCCGGACCGGAGCGGGCAGAATGCAAGCGAGAGAGGCGGCCAAAGGAGCGCAATAGTAGTCGGCGACCCACGCGGCGAGTTGCAGGAGAGGAGCAGGGAGGTGAAAAGCGTCGGAGCAGATTCCGGCCAGCTCGCGCAATCCCTCGACGGCGGGCTCGGCCGGAAAATCGATGACCCAGCCCGTGGTCTCCGCCCGCCGCAACGGAACCCGAACGTGGGAACCGATCTCAACCCGGCCGGCGAGCCGTTCGGGAACGGCATAGTCGAGCAGGCAATCCCGCTTTCTCTCCAAGAGAACTCGGGCGATGGAACCTCGAGGAGCGGCGGAGGGCCGTTTTCCTTCCAAGAGCTCGTTCGGCATGGTTCGGGACGCGGCCATCGTATCCCGCCAGAAAAGCTCCCACCAACTTCCTTCTTAGGGTCCGCTTGCCGCCCGCCGACAGGACGAGTATGGTCAGGACCAGAGGATGGAGCGCCGCCGGCCTCTTCCGCGGCCAGCCTCTTCGCCCGGCGGGCAGCGGACGCGCGCGGCAAGAGAATTCACCGCCTTTGCGCGGCAACCGATGAACGATACCATTGCGGCACTCGCCACTCCCGCCGCACCGGCGGCCTTGGCCGTGATTCGGATCAGCGGCCCGGAATCCCGGAGGATCACCGAACTTCTGCTGCGGAAGCCGGTTTCCTGGCTCCCGCAAAAGGCTTGGTACCGGGAACTCTGGGACGGAGAGCAGAAGCTGGACGACGTCGTCCTTCTCTACTGGCAGCAGCCCCGCTCGTATACGGGCGAAGAGATGGTCGAAATCTCCTGCCACGGGAATCCGCTGCTGGTCGACCGGATCCTGGCGGCCTATTTCAGCCGAGGCGTCCGGGCGGCTCTTCCCGGAGAGTTCACCCAGCGCGCCTTCCTTCACGGCAAGCTCGATCTGACCCAGGCCGAGGCGATTGCAGACCTCATTCATGCCGGCAGCCTTCGCAGCCTGGTTGTCGCTCAGCAGATGCAGGAGGGGAGGCTCGGCCGTAAGCTGGCGGATGCCAGAGCCGAGCTTCTGGAGCTCATTGCGCACGCGGAAGCCTTCCTCGACTTTCCGGACGAGGACATTGATCCGGAGGTCGGGGAGGAAATGCTCCGCCGTATCGACAGGCTGCGGAGCGAGCTGGCCGCTCTGGCGGGAACCGCGCCCATGGGCCGTCTCCTTCGCGAGGGAATCACCGTCGTCTTGGAAGGCCCTCCGAACGTCGGCAAATCGAGCCTCTTCAACGCGATCCTGCGGCAGAACCGAGCAATCGTCTCTCCGCATCCGGGCACGACCCGCGACACGATCGAATCCCTCTGCCAGGTCGCGGGATATCCCGTCCGGCTCATCGACACGGCGGGCCGGCGGACGGCCGAACACCCGGTAGAGGCGGAAGGGGTGCTCCGGGCGGAGGAGGCGGTCCGCTCCGCCGATATCGTGCTCCACGTCTCGATCGCTTCGGAGCCGCCGGATGCCGATGTCTCCGCCCCCATCCCCCTTCTTCCCCATCAGCGGCTTTTGCGGATAGCCAACAAATCGGACTTGGGCGTTCACCCGGAGCACCGCTACCATCTCTGCGTCTCCGCGCTGACTCGCGAAGGGATGCCCGAGCTCGATCAGCTCCTAGCCCGGGAAATCGCGGCCCTAGGGCCCGACGCTGCTGCGGGAGGGGCGGTCAACGCGCGGCAGGAAGCCGCTTTGCGACGTGCGATCGCGGCGCTGGACCAAGCCGCCGATGCCTTTCGGGCCGGCCTCGCCTGCGAGCTCTGGTGCCTGGAGTTGCGCACGGCTCTCCAGGAGGTGGGAGAGATCACGGGCGCGGTGACAAGCGAGGAGATTCTCGACGAGGTCTTCCGGCGGTTTTGCATCGGGAAGTAATCCCTCCCTGCAGATCTGCCGCGGAGCGGGAGGCCAGCGGGAGTTTGCCTGCGGCCGCCGGCGCTTCATAATGCTCCAAGCAGACCGAAGGCCGAAAATGATCCCCGAGTCCGAGATACATGCGGCCGTCGCGGAAAAAAAGGCGAAGCGCGAGTCTTTCGGCGATTGGACGTATACCCGGCTGCTCCATGATTGGCACGGATGGCCGCGCGGCACTCTGCTGGCGGACGGAGTCGTCGTTCCCGGCTATCCGAAGATCGGGCGGGTACAGACTCTGGCGGGCATCCGTTCCCTCTTTCACGGCCCATTCTGGGTAGAAGAGAAGGTCGACGGCTACAACGTCCGTATCTTCCGCGCCGGCGATGCGCTTTACGCCGCCACTCGGGGCGGACTGATCTGCCCGTTCACGACCGATCGGATCGCCGATTTGATCGATCCCGCCGTTTTCTCCGCACATCCGGAATGGATTCTCTGCGGCGAAGTGACCGGGCCCGAGACCCCTTATGTCGAAGGCAGCTCCCCTCTGGTGCCCGAAGGAGTCGGCTTCTTCCTCTTCGATCTGATGCAGCAAGGCACGGAAGGATTTTTCCCGGTGCGCGAGAAACAGGCGATCGCCCGATCTTTCCGCCTCCCCGAGGTGCCCGGCCACGGTCGGCTGGAAGCCGGGGAGCTCGGATCCTTGCGGGATATCCTCCTCCGGCTCGACGCGGAGGGCCGGGAAGGAGTCGTCCTCAAGGAGGATTCTCTTCGAGGATTCCGCGCCAAATACGTGACGGGCAGCGCCGAGCTGGCGGATATCTCTTCCATGTCCCGTCGCTATCTCGATGTCCCCCCGGAGTATTTCACGGAACGGGTCTTGCGGTTGGCGCTCTTTCTCGAGGACATCGAAGCGCCCGATCGGGAAGAGTGGAACCGACGCCTAGGGGAGGCCTTTCTTTCCGCCCTTCACGAGCGAATCGGCTCGGCTCGGCGAGGCCGCTGTGTGGGATCGTTCGTCTGCCGCTTCCATGACCGCGAAAACGCTCTCCGGCTTCTCGAGAACATGGCGCGGATCCCCGGCCATGAAGGAGACACGCGCATGGTCTCGCTCGAAAAAGAAGCGGGATTCTGGGTTCTGCGTTTCGAAAAGCTCTACCGTTCAACCACCGGATTTCTCCACAACGCCCTCGGCGGCTCCCTTCGTTTCGACTAGATGGCGGAGCAGGTCGCGAAAGTGGCGTGCGTCGACCACGGCGACCCCGATCCGATCCGCCCACTTCCGCAACCCATGGTCGGCCGCGACCAGGCTCCCGTCGATTTCGAAGGCGAGAAGAACCACATCGACGTCTCCTCGGCTGTCGAGAATTCCCCGCCGCAGAGCTTCCCGGTAGCGCTCCCGGAGCTGGTGGAGGAGCTGTCCCATTTCGGCGGCTGCTCCCGCCAGCTTGGCGTGCTCCTCGGCGATGCGCAGACCATGGTCGATCCGTTTCCGGACCTCATCGATGAAGTCGTAAAGGAAATCCCCGGGAATCTGCAGATCCGATCTCCGTGGCGAACGGATCCGCACCACCGACTCGAAGTAGCCGATCAGCGGATCGAGGTCCCGCATCTTCCGCAGCTCCTCGTAGACGGAGAGCGGCATGAAGAAGTCCGCAGGCACTTTGCGAGCCAGATCGAGGAAGCCCCCCACCGCCGCCTCGTCCTCTCCGAACTGGGAGGCGACGTCCGGATTGGTGAAGATGCTCGTATCCAGGACGAACCGGTACATGGGCCCCACCAGCGCGCAAGACTAGGATGCCGGGCGGCGGCGATCCAGCCGTTTGTTGGTATTTCCGCTTCCACGGGTTGCGGATTGCCAACGGCCTTGAGCTTCCCGAGACTGTCCGAATGCTCTACAGCTCGCTCCTGCGCCGCCTCCTCTTTCTTCTTCCACCCGAAAGAGCCCACCATCTCGCACTGGCTTTCTGCGCCGATGTCCGGGTGCAATCGATGCTGCAGCGGGCCCTCTCTCCGCTCCCCTCCGGTCTGGAGCGGACGGTCTGGGGGCTTCGTTTCTCAACCCCGCTCGGACTCGCAGCCGGGTTCGACAAGAACGGTGTGGCCCTCGGGGCATGGGAAGCATTGGGCTTCGGTTTCTGCGAGATCGGCACGGTCACCCCAGATCCGCAAAAACCGAACCCTCCGCCCCGCCTCCGGCGCCTTTCCCGCTCGGAGGCGCTCTGGAACCGGCTCGGATTCCCAAGCGAGGGCGCGGAGCGAGTCGCCCGCCGGCTCGCCGGACTTCGCAACGCCGGGAGATGGCCGAGCTTTCCGGTGGGGATTAACGTCGGAAAATCGCGGCGGACGGAGCTCGATCAGGCCGCCGCCGACTACGCGCGGGCCTTCGCCCTCCTCCGTCCCTACGGCGACTTTTTCGTTCTTAACCTGAGCTCGCCGAACACCCCGGGGCTTCGCTCCCTCCAGCAGGAGTCCCATCTGCGGATGCTGCTGGAGGCGGTGGCCGCCGCCAACACCCCTCCGCCCGCCAAGCCCGTTCTGGTGAAGATCGCTCCGGATCTGGGAGAAAAGGAGCTCGGAGGCGTCCTGGAAGCGGTGCTGTCGGCGCCCTGCGACGGCCTGGTCGCGACGAACACCCTGCCGGCCCCGGGTCCTCGGGGGCTTATCGGCGGGCTGAGCGGCAGACCGTTGGCCAAGCGATCCACCGAGGTAATCCGGTTTCTGGTTCGGGAGAGCGGGGGCCGACTGCCCGTCGTGGCCGTCGGCGGAATCTTCGAGGCAGGTGATGCGCGCGAAAAGCTCGACGCAGGGGCGTGCCTGCTCGAAGCCTATACGGGCTTTGTCTTTCGGGGGCCGCTCTTCGCCCGCGAGATCGGCCGCGGACTCCTACAGGGCCGGAGCCTCCCGTAAGCGCTCCCGGAGAGCATCGGGATCGGAAATCGGCTCCGAACAGGAAAAGGATCGGCAGAGATAGGCGACCGGAGCCCCCGCCCGCAGAGAGAGGGAGAGATAAAACTCCTCTTTTTCCCCCAGGAAAGGGTAGCGCCTTCCCGGCTCGACGGCCAGAAGAAGCCTGCGGGAGGTGGGAATGCCGGCTCCGGACGCCAGAAGGGCTCGGGTTCGCGGATCGCTGCGAGCGCCGACGATGACCACCGATACCGGAGGCCGGGTCGAGTCGAGATAGGCCGCCAGAAGCTGCGGGAGGGACCCAGGCGCCTGGGTGAGCAGGCCGGCTTCGGCCCGGAAGAGTTCGTCGAGCCGTCCCGGCCACCTTTCTTCGGGCAGCAGGGCGGAAAAGCGCAGTAGGTTCGCCGCCGCCAGCGAAATGGCGGCGGGCTCGGCTCCGTCGTGCTCCTCCCGAATCCGGAACGGAATCTCGCTTCTCTTCTCTTCGCTCGTCCAGTAGCCGCCCGATGCGGGATCCCGGAACAGGGCTTCCATCCGATCTTGAAAAAAGCATGCCCTTTCGACCCACTCGGCCTCCTGCGTCAGCTCGAAAAGATCGAGGAGCGCTTGCACCAGCATCGCATAATCCCCCGCAAAGGCCTCGACCTCGCCCCGCCCCTCCCGATAGAGACGGAAGAGCTTTCCGGTCGCGGCATCGAAGAGCTGGCTGAGGAGAAACCGTGCCGTCCGCTCCGCAGCGACCTGGTAGCGCTCCTCATCCAGGCATAGCCCTGCTCGGGCCAGAGCCGAAACGGCAAGGGCGTTCCACCCGAGCACGACCTTGTCATCCTTCGTAGGCCGGGGCCGCCGCTCGCGAGCGGCAAAGAGCTTGGCGGCCGCCGCCCGCGCTTTCCGCTCCGCTTCCTCTGGGGACAGACCGAGCCGCTGCCCGACCTCCTCGATCGGCTCCCGCTCGAAGAGAATGTTTTTTCCGGCCAGCTCGCGGTGCGGATCCGCATCCGCCGGGATGTTTCCTTCGGGCCGCACACCCCACAGGTCGCCGGCTAGGCGCGCTTCCGCCGGATCGAGCAGCTCCGCAATCTCCGTTCCGGTCCAAAGATAAAAGGCACCTTCCCGAGCCGGCCCCCCTTCCGGAGGGACGCTGTCCGCATCCTCCGCGGAGGCGAATCCTCCGTCGGGGAGCTCGAGGTCGCGCAACAGATAGTCGAGAATCTCCCGGACGACCGACGCGAAGCGCGGATCCCCGTTGCCGCAAAAACACTCCAAGTAGGAGCAAGCCAGCTGCGCCTGGTCGTAGAGCATCTTCTCGAAATGGGGCACTTGCCAGAAACGGTCCACCGAATACCGGTGAAAGCCCCCCCCGATCCGGTCGCGAATGCCCCCGCGGGCCATCATCTCCAACGTCCGCTCGGCCATCGACCAGGCGCGTCTGCCCTCCGGCCGGCCGGCACGGGCCGCTGCGTAACGCAAAAGGAAGTGGAGGGCGGCCGGCCGGGGAAACTTGGGCTTGGGCCCGAAGCCGCCCCATTCGGAATCAAACGTCCGCGAAAACTCCTCCAAGGCGCGCTCCACCGCCCGCTCTCCATCCACCGGCCCGGAGCCGCCCGCCGCCAAGGCCTCCCGGAGCCGCGCTGCGACCTCCTCTCCCCGGCGCACAAGCTCCTCCCGATGGCGGGACCAGAGATCCGCAATCCGGTCGAGAACGGACAGGAACCCCGGCAGTCCCCAGCGGTCGTTCTTCGGAAAGTAGGTCCCTCCGTAAAACGGCTCGAGGTCCGGGGTGAGCCAGACGCTCATCGGCCAGCCCCCCTGCCCCGTGGTCGCCTGGACGAAGGTCATGTACGCCTGGTCCACGTCGGGCCGCTCCTCGCGATCGACCTTGACCGGCACGAAGGCCCGATTGAGCCTTTCGGCGACCTCCGCGTCCTCGAAGGATTCGTGGGCCATCACATGGCACCAGTGGCAGGTGGCATAGCCGACGGAGAGAAAGATCGGCTTCCCTTCGGCCTTCGCCTTGGCGAAGGCCTCGCTCCCCCATGGATACCAGTCGACCGGGTTCCCGGCGTGCTGCCGGAGGTAAGGGCTTCTGGCGGTCGCCAATCGATTCATCCGGCCTCCAAAGTCCTCTTCGCCTGCGGAACGGTCAGCTTCCCGCCGATCGGCAGCAGATGCAGGTCGAGATCCGCAGCGGCGAAGGCTTCCTGAGCGGCCTGCTTATCGATACGAATGCCCTCGAAGGTATCGTAGTGCACTCCAAGGACACTCCGGCACTCGAGGAGCTCCGCCGCCCGGATCGCCTCCTCCACTCCCATCGTGAAGGTGTCACCGATCGGAAGGATGGCAAGGGCGATCGGATGATGCATCTCCCGGAGCAACTTCATGTCCCCGAAAAGGGCGGTGTCGCCGGCATAGTAGATTGTTCCTTCGGCCGCGCGGATCACGAATCCCCCCGCCGGTCCCCCGTAGCTGCCGTCCGGAAGGCTGCTCGAATGGAAAGCCGGAACGTAGTGGACCAAGCCAAAGGGCCACCGCTTTTTCCCGCCCAGGTTCATCGCGTAGACGCGCTCGACCCCCTGCTTGACTAGCCATTCGGCCACTTCGAAGCTCGATATGACGAGCGCTCCGGTCCTCTTGGCGATCTCGGGGGCATCGCCGATATGATCCGCATGGCCATGCGAGAGGAGAACGTAGTCCGCCGGGATCTCCCGGGCGTCTAGGCCGGCCGCGAGCGGGTTGCCGCTGAGAAAGGGATCGAAGAGCAGGTGCGCCCCGCCGATTTCCAGGACAAAGCACGAATGTCCGTAGTAGACGACCTCCATGTGGACCAGTCTAACCGCCCGCCCCGGCTCGGAACAAGGGCGGGCTCGGAAGCGGGCCCTTTTGACCCCGCCCCCCCTCTTGCGCGCAGGAGGCCGCGCCGGCGTACCGCGGTTATTCCGCCGCGACCCGCTCGGGAGATCCTCCCCGCAGCAGAGCAGCGGGTGACGCGGATTCCCGCCCCCTATTTCCCAATTCGACCGGGATCGCGACCGGGACCGGCGGATCGAGGTCGAGCCAGGCGAGGATTCCTCCGGCCGTGAAGATCCGCTTCACGCGGGCCGGACTTTCCTTCGTAACTTCGATCAAGTCGCCGTATTGTATCGTCTTCGGTTGATACACACGGAAGATTACCCGGTGGACCGGCTCTTCCGCGCCGACCACCAAGTATGCCAAGTACGGCAAATAGAAGGTCAACGCCGCGCTGATCCCCGTTTCCAGCGCGCGCCGGGTTTCCATTCCCGCCGGCGTGGCGGATACGATCCCCTCGCGTAGGTTCGAGCGCGCGCTGAACCTCCCCCAGGTCCATACATTTTCCGGATGGACGCCTTCCGCCTTGGCGATCGCGCCAAGCTCCCGGAACGGGACGATTCTCCGGGGAGGATAGCCTCCTGCCCCGTTCCCCGCCCTCGATTTCGGCGGCCAAGCGCCCGCTCGGCCCGCACCGTCCTGGGACTCGATCGTCGGGGCGCTCTCGAGGGCGAGGCGGGCGATGATGCCGTCGACTCGCGCGACCTCCAAAAGCTTCGCCGGCCGGTCCCGGGATACCGCGAGCTTGGTCCCCTTCCGAATCTCCGGCAACGGCTGGTTGGTTCGGAAAACCACCCGCCGAAACACAAAATCTCCGGGGTTGTTTAGAAAGCTGAAGTTTTCTTCCCAATCCGGCAGATTGACGCCTTCGTTTACCGAGGCGAGAAAGACTCCGCCGGATACCGGCATGCGAGCGGTAAACCTACCGTAGACCCAGACGTTTCTTGGGTGAGGCCCTTCCCGCTTTTCGAGCCCGGGGAGATCCTCGAAACGCACGATCCGTCTTTCCGGTGCCGGGACCGGTTCTTCGGCCTTCGCTTCCGACGCCGCCCAAAGAGCGCCGATCACGGCTGCGGCAACCAGGAACCGCCGCAAGGATCTTGCGCGCGCAGACATCGCTTGCCGCCTATCGAGAAGAAGGCGGGAGCGTTCCTGGGAAATCGAAATCATTCCGTCAACCCATACACCAGCCCGCCACCAGACCCTGCGCTTACAAGCGCCTCTCCCCTTGGGGACCGTTCCCGCAAGCCCAATTTCCACCCGCCGAGCGGAGGCGAGCGCAGAGATCGGCCCCGCAATAGGATTGATTTGACGCCGCTTGCGCAGAATTGCTAGCATCTATTTTGTCGATTATCCCTCGGTCCACTCGGGCGACCAGCCCGCGAACCCCGCAACCGGAGGCTACTCGTGAAAGCATTTGTCATGCGCAGGATCGGCGAAGTCGGTTTCCTGGACAAGCCGATTCCGAAGCCGGGACCGTTGGACGCAGTGATCCGCACCACGGCCGCCTTGATCTGCACCTCGGACGTTCACACCCTGCATGGCGCCATCGGCCCGCGACAGGATTTGACCTTGGGCCATGAGGCGGTCGGAGTCGTTCAGGAGGTGGGAAGCCTGGTCAAGGAGTTCCGCCCGGGCGAGCGGGTCCTGGCCGGCGCCATCACTCCGGACTGGAGCGACCGGGCGGCACAGGCGGGACATTCTTCCCAGTCCGGCGGCGCACTCGGCGGTTGGAAGTTCTCCAACGTGAAAGATGGGGTCTTTGCGGAATATTTTCATGTCAATGACGCCGACGGGAATCTGGCTCACATCCCGGATGGAGTCAGCGACGAGAAGGCGGTCTATTGCGCCGACATGATGAGCACGGGCTTCATGGCAGCTGAAAATGCCGACCTCCCGATTGGGGGGACCGTTGCGGTCTTTGCCCTTGGGCCGGTAGGGTTGATGGCCGTGGCCGGAGCCCGACTGCGTGGGGCGGGCCTTGTGATCGGAGTCGATTCCGTGCCAAGACGCCTCGAACTGGCGAAACACTATGGGGCGGACATCGTCGTCGACATGAGCCAAGATGACCCGGTGGCCCGAATCCTGGAGATCACCGGCGGCGAAGGAGTGGATGCCGCGATCGAGGCGGTCGGGATGGACACCGCTTTTCAAAACGCCGTCCGAGTCACCAAGCCGGGCGGAACGATTTCGAATGTCGGCTACCATGGATCCGGCGAGTTCGTCCATATTCCTCGCGACGCTTGGGGAGTTGGCATGGCGGAGAAGACGATCCGGACGGGGCTCTGCCCCGGCGGTCGTCTGCGGATGGAGCGGCTCCTCCGGATCTTGCAAAGCGGGCGGCTCGATCCCACGCGCCTGACGACCCACCGTTTTCGCTTCGAGGAGATCGAGCGCGCGTTCGAGATCATGGCCAAAAAGCTCGAAGGCGTCCTCAAGCCGCTCATCCTTTTTTAACGGACCGGGAGAGCGCTCTGCCGCTTGGCGGCCGGGACCCCCTCTCCCGCCAGAAAAGCCGACCCGCAGGCCTACTGGCTGCCGAAGCTGTAGCTCGGCTTGAGCGACGGGAAGGCCTTCAAGGTCGCGCCGATCGAGCCCATGATGATCGACTGGGCCCCCGGATAGCTGTAGTCCTGGAAGTTGAACGAGATCATCCAGTCCCCCAGATCCCGGTAGACCGAGATCGTCTTCATGATGATGGCACCGACCTCGCTCATGTACAATAGGCTCCCGCTCACCTGCCAATTCTCGTTGAGCCGCCAAAAGTCGGACAGATAGATGCTGCTCTGCACGTTGGGGGAGATTTGCGCGATGATCGGCACCATATTGTTGATCGGCAGATACCCGCCGCCGATCATCGCAACCGGAAGAAAGCTGCTGGGGATCGTCACGTGATCCAAATACTGGTATCCGACCGTGAGCTGGTTCGACCGGTGAAACTGCCAGGATATGCTGTTGTTGAAGTTGGTGAACCCCTGGTCGTACGTAGGTAAAGCCAGATCGATGTGGTAGGTCAGCCAGGGCACGGGCATAAAGTCGAATGTGCCGTAGACCTCGTTGACCGTGTCAGTCGTCGGCATAAGAAGCGTATTATATTTCCGATCCCAGTTGGCATCGGTGAAGAGCGTTAGCTCCGCCAGATCGTAGTTCTGCCCGTTGCGCTTGGTCTGGAGCCGCTGAGTCATCCCGGCGCGCAGGAAGGTCATGCCGAAGAAGGAGTCGATCGAGGGATAATCGATCGGGTTGATGAGCGAAGGGGTAATCGTCGGAAAGAGACTGTCGAAGCCCAAGATGTTGTAAGGGTTGCCGTAGGGGTTCGGAATGTACTGGAAGGTAGCGAAAGGTTGCACCACGTGGCGCAGCCCGTGGATCCCCAGAACCTCGCTCTCCACGTCGTTCCAGGTCTTCGACAGCTTGAAAGAAGTGTCCAATCCGGCGATGAGCAGACCGCGATCGAAGGTAAGCTGCGACGGCTGCCGCAACGGCATCGGAGCATAGAACGCATTGCCGTAAACGTTCTGATCCGACCAGTAGGTACCTTCGACGCCCAGACGCGGGGTGAGGGAAAGCCAATGAAAATATTCCTTGGGGTAGGAGATCTGTTGCAAGGTATCCCAGCGCCAGCCGCCGTAGTTGCTCAAGAGGTACGCATTATCCAACCCATGCTGCTGGTAGAACCGATTCAGGGGAAACCATGGATAGTACAGACCAAACAGATTGCCCGTCAGCGGATTGAGGTTGGAGAACTGCTGCTCGAAGTTGACCACGCTCCAGCGGCTTTCGTAAGCGATCGGGCTATGGAAGATCTTCGAGCGGTTGGTTTCAAAGTCGAGCTCCGGCAGGCGGTTGAGCCCGTTGAAAAAAGGCATCAAGTTGTCCTGCACGAGCAGGTCGAGCGTGAAGCCGGTATGGTAGTAATTGAGCCAGGCCACATTGTTCGGCTGCCGATTATAGGGATAGAGCCCGTAAAAGAAGTCCTCCATGATGTAAGGATCGGTCCAATAGTTGAGATCCGTAGTCAGCGTGAGATCGGGCCCAAGCTCGTATCGCTGCTGCAGGCTTGCCATCAACCGTTGCGGGCCCACGTCGTAGCGGGGGAGAGAGGAGTAGTTCAGCGTATAGCCGAAGTCATTCGGCAAACCGAAGATACGTAGATCCGCAAAGCCATTCTGCGGCCGATAGCGAAAGAGGCCGCCCAACGCAAGGCCCCGGTCTTGGTAATAGGTCAGGTTGAACCGGGCGGAGAGGCTCGGGTTGAATTTCCAATTATAGAGGATGGTGCCGAACCATCCCCAGTAGGCGTTGTCCCCTGCCGTAAAGAAGACGGTGTTCGAATCGCTGTCGAGCGATTGGCTGATCGCAGGAAGCCAGAGCACCGGAATGTTGCTTATATAAATGACGACGTCGCGCATGACGACCCGGTCTCCGGAATAGATGTCCATCGTCCGAGACTTCACCCGGAGGGAGGGATTCTCTCGATTCTGCACCGTGTACATGCCGTGATCTACATGATAATGATCGGTCTCCGGTGTCGTGAGCTTTTCGCCGCTCGCCAGGAGCGGGAGGTCTACCATGCCCCAGTCGCTCGCCGTAATCGCCTTGGTGTCGATGTTGAAAACCATGTGGGCGGCGCGGAAGATCTTCTCGCCGGTGTAGACGCGAACGTTTCCGTCGGCGAAGATGTTGCGCGTCCGGTTGTCGAAGCTGACCCGGTCGGCGTACAGGGTCGTTTCTCCGTAATGGACGACAACGTTCCCTTCCGCGGTGGCGATCCCGCCCACAAAGTGGGTCTCCTCGGCGTTGATCTCGACCGGCACCTGGCCCGGCGGACGATCCGGATCGTTCGCCGAGAGCGCGGGAAAGGAGACGGAGGGATTCCCAAAAACGGACGACAGAACGAGCACAAGCCGCATCCAGAGGCGCCGGACCCGGCTTCCTCGCGTTTGGGCTCGTATGGCTGCCATTGGTTTTCCCTCTCGCGGCACGCCGAAAACGAAGGCGCCCGTTCCTACATCCGACTAACCGGACGGGAAGCAAAACGCACGGTGAGATCGACTACTCGGCGGATCTCCTCAGGTGTCAAGCCCGGAAAGATCGGAAGGGCGAGCGACTCCCGGGCGAGACGCTCGGCTACGGGAAGCTCTTCGGCTTCCCCCTCCTTGTCAAGAAAACAGGGCTGCCGATGGAGGGGTAAAGGGTAATAGACTTCGGTTTGCACCCCCTCTTCCGCGAGAAACCGGCGAAGCCCGTCCCGATCCGCCGGATAGCGGATCACATACTGGTTCCAGGTGTGCTCGCCGCGCACGTCCCGCGGCAAAAGAATCGGAGCCGGCGGTGGGCCCAGGGGGACCTCCGCCTCCTCCCCGCAGCACCGGCAGGGCTCCGGACAGAGAGCAGCCGCACCGCTGGCCAGGAAGGCTTCTTCATAAAGGGCAGCGTTGCCCCGTCGCGCCTCCAGAGCGGCTTCGACGCCCGGCAGCCGCGCCCGGAGAAAGGCGGCTTGCAGCGCATCGATGCGAAAGTTGCCTCCGACCCACTCGTGCCGATACTTGATGCGGGAGCCGTGAACCCGGAGGGCGCGGACCTTTTCGGCAAGCGCTCCGTCCTCTGTCGTCACAAGGCCGGCATCGCCGAGCGCCCCCAGATTCTTGGTCGGAAAAAACGAGAAGCAGCCCAGGGTCCCCCGTCCGCCCGCCGCCTTGCCCTCGGAGCGAGCCCCGAAGGCTTGCGCCGCATCCTCGATCAGGGCCATGCCGGACTCGCGGCTCAGGCCAAGCAGCCGACTCATGGCCGCCGGCTGGCCGAAGAGGTGGACGGGAATCAACGCCCGGGTCCTTGGCGTCCTCTTCCGGACGACCTCCCGCGGAGAGAGATTCCAGCAGCCGGGACAGGAGTCGGCGAAGACAGGCTTCGCTCCGGTCCGGGCGATCGAGCCCGCCGTGGCGAAAAAGGTATAGGCCGGACAGATCACTTCGTCGCCGGGCCCGACGCCTAAGGCCACGAGGGAGAGGAGGAGGGCATCGGTTCCGGAGGAGACGCCGATTGCATGGGTTACGCCCAAGAAATCGGCGCACTCCCTCTCGAAAGCGGCCACCTCTTCCCCCAGGATGAACCGCCCGCTGGCCAGCACCCGGTCGAAGGCTTCCTTCAGCCGCGTCCTTTCCTCGGGAGCAAGCCGGCTGAAATCAAGCAAAGGAATCTTCGTCATCCCCACACCGGAGGCGTCCGATCCTCCTCCACGAGCTTCCGGAGATAGTCGCCGTAGGCCGAGCTCCCCATCCGCCGGGCTTGCGCGAGGACGGTTTCCCGATCGATCCATCCTTTGCTCCAGGCAATTTCCTCCAGACAGGCGATCTTCAATCCCTGCCGGTGCTCGATCGCCCGGACGAAGGCGCTGGCATCCGCAAGCGCATCGTGGGTACCCGTATCAAGCCAAGCGATCCCGCGGCCGAGGGTCTCTACCCGGAGGGTCCCTTCCTGCAGGTAGCATCGGTTGAGATCCGTGATCTCGAGCTCCCCCCGGGCCGAAGGAACAAGAGAGCGGGCGAACTCCGGAGCTCTTTTGTCATAAAAATAGAGACCGGGAATCGCGTACGGCGACTTCGGCCGCTTAGGCTTTTCCTCGAGCGAGATCACCCTTCCGCTCGCGTCGAACTCGACGACACCGTAGGAGGTCGGATCCGAAACGCGATAGGCGAAGATCGTCGCCCCTTCGGTGGCCGCAGAGACGCGGCTAAGGGTCCGGCTCAAGCTGTGCCCGTAGAGAAGGTTATCCCCGAGCACGAGGCAGGAGGGCCTTCCGGCCAAGAAATCCTCCCCGATCACGAAGGCCTGCGCCAGGCCTTCCGGGCGGGGCTGCTCCGCGTAGGAGAAGCGAACGCCGAGTGCGCTCCCGTCGCCCAGCAGCCGCTCGAAGAGAGGACGGTCGTGCGGAGTCGAGATGATCAAGATTTCCCGGATGTCGGCGAGCAGGAGAACGGAAAGCGCATAATGGATCATCGGCTTGTCGTAGATCGTCAAGAGCTGCTTGCTCACCGAGAGGGTGGCCGGATACAGGCGCGTCCCGAGACCCCCGGCGAGCACGATCCCTCTTCGCTCTCCCATATCAGCCTCGCAGAAGCCCCAGCCGCTCCCGTGCAAACCCGTCCCGTCGCACCGCTTCGCACCATGCTCCGTTCCCGCAGTACCAGTCGATGGTTTTCCGAAGGCCGCCTTCCAGAGTTTCCCGAGGCCTCCAGCCTAGCTCCTGCCGGAGCTTGCTCGAATCGACCTCATAGCGGAAGTCGTGTCCGGGCCGGTCGGCCACGTAGGTGATCTGGTCCCGGTACGAGCGCCCCGGACGGAGGGGCCGGATTTCACCCATCAGATCGCAGAGCCGTTCCACCAGCTCGCGGTTCGAGCATCCGTCGCCGCTGCCGATATGGTAGGTCTCCCCCGGCTTGCCTCGGAAGAGCACCTCGCGCAGAGCCCGGCAATGGTCCTCGACATAGAGCCAATCCCGCCGATGGCGGCCGTCCCCGTAGACCGGGAGAGGCTTCCCCTCCAGGAGATTGAGGATCATGAGGGGAATCATCTTCTCCGGAAACTGCCTGGGCCCGTAGTTGTTCGAACAGTGGGTCACGATGGCCGGAAAGCCGAAGGTCTTGACGTAGGAGCGGACGAAATGATCCGACGCCGCCTTCGAGGCGGCATAGGGACTCGACGGGGCGTACGGAGCTCCCTCTCGAGTCGGCGCTTCCTTCGCCCCGAGCGACCCGTAGACCTCGTCGGTGGAAACGTGAAGAAAGCGGAACTTCTCGCGCTCGGCTTCCGGGAGCTCCCGCCAGTAGGAGCAGGCCGATTCCAACAGGCGCCAGGAGCCGACGACATTGGTGTAGACGAAGGGTTCCGCGCTCTCGATCGACCGATCGACATGGGTTTCGGCCGCGAAATGGACAACGGCCTCGATCCGGTTTTCGCGCAAGAGGCGGCCCACCAACGCCGCATCGCCGATGTCGCCCCGCACGAACCGGTGGCTGCCATCATCCGGGAGGCCGATCAAGTTTTCCCTCCGGCCCGCATAGGAAAGCTTGTCGATGGTCACCACCCGCTCGGGCCGGGGTCCTTCCCGGAAAAGGAGATGGAGGAAGTTCGAGCCGATGAATCCGGCCCCGCCCGTAACCAGCCAACGACCCGTTCCCGCCATCGACCGCCCTTCTTTTCTACGCCGCTTCCGGCTGCCACCGGCTCCATGCGCGCTCCACCGCCTCATGCACCTCCTCCAGGCGGATTCCGAGAGCGAGAAGCTTCGAGCTGTCGAGGACGCAATTGGAGCGCGGGGCACGTGTCACCTTCCGGAACGCATCCTCTCCCGGGAAGAACGCGAACCGCTTGCCCGACGCAGCGAGCCGCCGCCCGAAGGAAGAGCGATGGAGGAGCTCGATCACCTCGCGGGTGGTTACGGACCCTGGATTGACAACGTTGTAGATTCCAAAGGGGGCGCGCCGTTCCCAGCATTCGAAGGCTGCGCGGACAAAGTCGTCCAGCTGCGAGAGGGAGTTCCGCGCATCGAGGAGGCGTTCGTAGCGCAAGAGCTTGCTCAGGTAGTTCTTGGACGAGTCGATCTCGTTGAAGGGAATCCGAAGCCTCCAGAGATAACAGCTACAGGCGCCGGCCAGGATCTCTTCGCCGAGGGCCTTGGTCCCGCTGTAGAAGCTGCTGTTGTTGGTCCGGAAGCAGAAGTTGGGCGGGTCCTCTTCCCGAAAACCAAGCCGCTCCCCGTCGGGGCCCTCGCCTCGATCGCCGGTGTAGATGCATCCGGAGGAGACGTGGCCCCAGGGGAGCCCGCGTTCCGCGCAGATCTTGGCCAGGATTCCGGGAAGCACCGCGTTTCCCAGCAGGCATTCGGCCTTGTGGTCTTCGCAGGCATCGACATTGGGTCGACCCGTGTAACCGACGGCGTTGATGAGGAAGGTCGGCTTGACTTCATCGAGAAAGCGGGCGACGGATTCCGGATGGAGAAGGTCAACTTCCTTCCGGGACGGCGCCGCACACGGAATCTCCCGGCGGAGGAAGTACCGCCGGAAAGCGCTTCCCACGTACCCGGAACCGCCGAGAAGTGCAATCTTTTCCAATGCGCCCTCTGATCCTTTGCTGATCCTTCGTCAAGCCTTTCGGCTCCGCCACCCGGGCGGACCATTCTCTCCTAGAGAGTCTGCCCACGCAAGCCGCCGTCGCGCAAGGAAGGAACTACTTCCTCTAGTCAAATTCATTGTATGTGCTAGAAAAGAAGAAGACATGTTGCGTGCGGGAATCGTCGGACTGCCGAACGTAGGGAAGAGTACGCTGTTCAACGCCCTCACGCAGAGCCGCAAGGCGGAAGCAGCCAACTACCCGTTTTGCACCATCGCGCCCAACGTCGGCGTTGTCGAGGTGCCCGATCGTCGCCTTAGCCGGCTTGCCGAGCTCTCCCGCTCGCGGAAAGTAGTCCCCGCGGCGATCGAGATCGTCGATATCGCCGGTCTGGTGGCGGGCGCCAGCAAAGGAGAGGGATTAGGGAATCAGTTCCTTGCGCACATCCGGGAGGTCGACGCGGTCATCCATCTGGTTCGCTGCTTCGAGGGAGCGGAGGTCCACCATGTAGCGGGTTCGATCGATCCGGTTCGCGACATCGAAATCATCCACACCGAGCTCGCTCTGGCCGATCTGGCCACCGTCGAGCGGCAGCGCGAAAAAAGCCGGAAAGGGCAGCTGCGCGCGGATTCCCGCGCCCCGCTGCGGAATGAGCTGCTCGATAAGGCGGCGCGGATCCTCGATCGCGGGACCCCGCTCTTTTCCGAAAGCTGGACGCCGGAAGAACGAGAAGCCCTGCGGCCGTTGAACCTTCTCACGATGAAGCCCACTCTCTACGCGTGCAACGTGGCGGAAGAGGAGTTGGCCCGGGGCACGAAGAACCCGAGGGTCGAGGCTGTCCTCCGCTTCCTGGAGGGCCGGGCCGAAACAGAGATTGTGGTTCTTTCCTCGCAATTAGAGGCCGAGCTGCCCAACCTTCTTCCGGAAGAGCGGCGAGCCTACCTCGAGGCGCTCGGCGTCTCCGAAAGCGGCGTGGAAAGCCTGATCCGCGCGACGTATCGTCTGCTGGGACTTCGCACCTACTTCACGACGGGGGAAAAGGAGACCAGGGCCTGGACGATCCGAGCCGGCGATCGAGCGCCCCAAGCGGCGGGGGTGATCCATTCCGACTTCGAGCGCGGATTCATCGCGGCCGAGTGCGCCTCGTTCGAGGACATGGAGCGCTTCGGTTCTTTTCCCCGGCTCCGGGAAGCGGGAAAGCTCCGCGTGGAAGGCAAGGACTACGTCGTCGAGGACGGCGACGTCCTTGAGTTTCGTTTCAACGTCTAGGCGCCCGATGTCCGTTTTGCCTATCCCTCGCCGACGTGGGTCGGCACTCGCCCTTTTTTTGGCGTTTTTCTTCCCGATTCTCTGCCGTCCCCTCCTTGCCGATCCTCCGCTCCCGTCAGCGGACCCGGCGGAGAACAGCGCGGTGGATGCCGCGACGCTTCGCAAGCTCGACAAGCAGGCCGAGCGAGAAGAGGCTCGGCGGGAGAAGGAGGCGCGAAAAGCTGCGGAGCTTGAGCGGAAGCGCTTGGAGAAGGAACGCCAGGAAGCGGAAAAGGAGATGCGTCGACAATCGAAGAGATCCGCCTCCATCCAGCCGCCGGTTCGCGCGGCGATCCCGGTCGGGCGGCAGGCGCCGCCCCGAGTCCTCGCGGCGATCTGGTCTCAGCTGGTTCCCTCCCGGAAGATCTCCGCGCTGGTCATCCATGTACGGGAGCAGAAGCTCTATGTCTATCAAGGGAAGACGCTGGCGGCGATCGCTCCGATCTGCACCGGGGATGCGAGGCATCCAACTCCCTTGGGCCGCTTCACCGTGATCCAGAAAGACCGAAACCACCTTTCGAACCGCTACGGCTGCTTTGTTGACAACGCCACGGGCCGAATCGTGGACGCTAACGCCGTGATCGGACAACGCCCGCCTCCGGGAACCCACTACGAAGCCGCGGAAATGCCCCACTTCCTGCGCATCACCGCGGACGGCATCGGGCTTCACGGCGGCTATCTTCCCGGATTCGCGGCCTCGCACGGCTGCATCCGCTTGCCGAAAAGCTTCGCGTCGGAGATCTTCGAGCTCGTCCAGGACGGCACTCCGGTCATGGTGGTGGAGTAAGCCGAATCAGAAGAAGCCGCACCCTCCGGGAGATCCGGATCGCCCGAAACGGCGCTCGAGTTCTCCGTAGGAGAGGGAGATCCAGGTCGGGCGCCCGTGAGGACAGGTGTCGGGATTGCGGCAGGCAAAGAGCTCCACGAGCAGCCGTTCGGCTTCGACAGAGGAGAGCCGGTCATGGGCCTTCACCGCCCGTCGGCAGACGATCCCGGCCAGCCGTTCCGCCTCCGCCTTCCCGATCGCACCGCTCCCCTTCCGGTCGGCGAGATCGGCTCCCAGCTTCTGCACGAAGAGGGCAAGGTCCAAGGACGCTAGCCGCGCCGGGACCGACTCGACCGAAAACGCCCCTCCCCCCATCTCGCGTAGCTCCAATCCCAACCGGTGCAGGGCCGGCAGCTCTTCGCCCAGCGCCGCCGCGTCGCGCGCCGGCAGCGTGACCACGACCGGCTGCAGAAGGGGCTGCGCTCCACCCGCCGCGCCCTCCCAGCCGGCCAGCAGCCTTTCGAAGAGCACCCGCTCATGCGCGGCATGCTGATCGACTAGAAGCAAACCTTTTTCCGTTTCCACCAGGAGATAGAGAGACCCCAAGACGCCGAGGAGACGCCCCCGGTTCCCGCCTGTCGGCGCTGCGCGCGCTTCGATCGGCGCCGGGAGCTCATCCTGGACCACCGGCGCAAAAGAGGCTTCGATTCTCCCCTCTCCTGCCGGCGCCGCATCTCCGCCGTCCGGCCCGTACCCGGCCGCGGCCGGCTCCGCCACTCCGCGCGGATGCACGCCTTCCGGAAACGCGACCGAAGATCTCTGTTCCAGGCTCTCGCGGACCGCATCGACGACCAGGCTCCACACTTCCCTTTCCTCACGGAAGCGGACCTCCCTCTTAGCCGGATGGACGTTGGGGTCGATCCGGGCCGGGTCGATCTCGATCCAGAGGACAGCCGTCGGATAGAGACCGCGCAAAAGGGAGTGGCGGTATCCTTCTTGCAAGGCCGCCGAGAGCATGCGGCTCTCCACCGGCCTCCGGTTGACGAAGAAGAACTGCTCCTCGCGGCTCGGCCGCCCGATGCCCGGACGGCTAAGAAAGCCGGAAACGGAGAGACCCGCCCGTCGCCCCTGCAGCGGCAGAAGCGCTCCAACCCATCCCGTTCCGAAGATCGCCGCCAACCGGTCTTCGCGGACGCCGGTAGCGGGCCAGACCGTCCACCCGGCTTGGCTCCCATGCCGGAAGCGAAAGGTCGTCGACGGCTCCGCGATCGCCGCGAGGACAAGCTGCCGTTGCAGATGGGCCTGCTCCCGAGCGGGGGAGCGCAGAAAGCGGCGCCGCGCAGGGAAACGGGAAAACAGAGAGCGAACCTCGACGGTGGTCCCCCGGTCCCTGCCGATCTCTCGAACCGAGAGCAGCTTTCCGGCCTCGACCGTTACCTCGGTTCCGACCGGTTCCTCCTCGTTCCGCGTCTGAAGGAGGAAAAAGCTCACCGAGGCGATCGTGGGAATCGCCTCTCCGCGGAAACCGTACGAATGGAGCCGGCTCAAATCCTCCAGGGAGGCCAGCTTGCTCGTCGCGTAGCGTTCCAGGCAGAGAAGCGCATCCTCCTTTCCCATTCCGCAGCCGTTGTCGGCGACCCGGATCAGAGCGCAGCCGCCGCCCTGAGTAATCAGCTCGATTTCGGTCGCTCCCGCATCCAGCGCATTTTCCAACAGCTCCTTGACGACCGACGCGGGCCGCTCGACCACCTCGCCGGCGGCGATCTGAGAGGCCAAGGCCTCGGGCAAAATCCGAATTTTTCTCGTCCCCATTTGCTCACCGCGAAGATCGCGCGCGCCGCGGGCTTGTGCGATCCGTTTTTTTTCGTTTCTCTTTCTCCCGTGTCCTACCATCCCGGCCGGCTGATTCTGCTTGCAACGACCGCCTCGTTGCTCCTTTTGCCCGCCGGCGCACCCGGAGCCGACCCTTCCGTCGATCGTGGCGCGTTTCGCGAGCGACTGCTGGACCGGATCAATCAACTTCGCGCGCGGTACGGCCGGCCGCCGCTGGAAGCCGATTCCCGGCTCGAGGCCGCAAGCCAGGAGTGGGCAGACCACCTCGCGACCATCCGGCGCCTGCAGCACCGCTCGGATGACTCGCTCTCTTCCCTCTCGGACTCAGGAGGCTGGGAGACGATTAACGAAAACCTCTACTACAGCACTTCGCCTCCCGATCCGGAACGAATCCTCGCGGATTGGGAGAAGAGCCCTCTGCACAAAAAGAACCTATTGAATCCCGCCATCCGGTTCGCAGGCCTCGGAACGGCGACGGCGGAGGACCGCACCCATTACGTCGTATTCAATGGCGCCGGCGGCAAGCGGCCGAAGGCTTGGAAAGATTTTTGGAAACACCTTCCTTTCTCTCGCCGAACGGAATAGCCGGCATCGGCTCAGCCGAGTCCGAGCAGGCGTAGCAGCCGGTCGAGCTCCTCTCCGGAGGAGTAGCTGATCTCGATTCTGCCCCGCTCCGCCTCGCCGAGCACCCGCACGCGGGTGCCCAGCCGCTCCCGCAGCTTCCTTTCCACCTCCCGCCAAGCCGCGGCCGCATCCCGCCCCCGCTCCCGATCGTCCGGTTGTCGAGCTTTCTTCCGGCGGACTCTCTCGACCAGATCCTCCGCCTGGCGGACGCTCAGCCCCCGGCGCGCAATCAACCGGGCGACCCGAATCCGATCCGAGGAAACCGCCAGTCCCAGGATCGCCTTCCCATGGCCGCCCGCCAGCTTGCCGCTCGCCAAGAGTTCCTGCACCTCCTTTTCCAAGGAAAGGAGACGAAGCGCGTTGGCCACGGTGCTCCGGTTCTTTCCGACCTTTCGGGCGATCACTTCCTGGGTAAGTCCGAATTTTTCCTGGAGGAGGGCGTACCCTCGAGCCTCCTCGAGGATCGGCAGATCGCTCCGCTGGAGATTTTCCACAAGCGCGACCTCGAGCATCTCCTGGTCGCTCGCCGAGCGAACGATGGCCGGAACCTCGGCAAGCCCCGCACGCACCGCCGCGCGCCAGCGGCGCTCGCCGGCGATGATTTCGTACCTTTCCTCCACCCGACGGACGATGAGCGGCTGCAGGATCCCTCGCTCGCGGATCGAGTCGGCCAGCTCTTCGAGCGCTTCTTCGCTGAAGGTCTTCCTGGGCTGAAAGGGACTGCTGACCAGCCGCTCGACAGGTAGCTTTTCCACGCGCTCCCCGCCCTTGAGATCCGGTTGCGGAGCCGTGATTCCGCGTCCTAGCAGCACCTCCAACCCACGGCCGAGCCGTCTCTGCGCCATATTCTCCGGCGTCTCCCCGCCTCTGGACCGAAAGTGTGCGCGCGAATCCTTTTCCTGGCAAGCATTCGCCTTGCCGACTTCCCGCAGCTATGGCATCAAGAGAAGAAAGGCGCGGTTAGCTTAGTGGTAGAGCGCTCGCTTCACACGCGAGAGGTCATAGGTTCGAACCCTATACCGCGCAGGGAGAGGCAGCCGGACGTAACCCCGCACTCCTGCGCGTTGCCGGGAACGGTTACTCCTCCGCCGGTCGTCTGTCTCCGTGCAGCGGCGGCAAAGAAAGAATCGCTTCGTCCTCTCCGGTTTCCGGGCGGCTCCGGACCCGAAAACCCAACGCCAGGCAGATCCGCCTCATCCGCTCGTTCTCCGGCAGGAACCGGCCGACGATCCACCTGAGGTTTTCCTGCCGGCCGATCGCAGTCAGGCGCTCGAGGAGCATCCGCCCGATCCCCTTTCCTTGCCAGCGATCCGTGACCAGAAGAGCAAACTCGGCAGCCGCGAACCCGTGCAGCTTCCCCAGCCTTCCCACCGCGACGATCTGCCCCGCTTCCTCATGGGGCGGAAGAACCTCTGCCACAAGCACCGTTTCGATATTATAATCCGCCAGGCAGATACGCGCGAGGCGCTCGTGAGCGATCCTTTGCTCAAGCTTCAGATGCTCGAAATAGCGACAGAATACCGTCTCTTCGGAGAGGCCGCGATGAAACGCGATCATCCGCGGCTCGTCCTCGCCTCGGATCGGGCGGAACCGCAGAGAGGTTCCATCCGGCAATCGGACTGTTTCGACCTGTTCGATGGGATAGGGCCGAATCGCGGGACGCGGCAGGCCCGATACCGGGACGGTGCGGGGGAAGAGCACCATCCGCGCGTCTAGGGCCAGGATCCGTCCTCCGCCGGAAGCCGAGAGCGGGTTGATGTCGATTTCCCGGATGCGAGGAAGGGCGAGGGCGAGCGCGCTGAACCGGATCAGGATCTCCTCGAGCGCTGCTTGATCCACCGGAGGGATTCCCCGCATGCCGCTCAGGGCGCGCGCAATCCTCGTCCTCTCGATCATTCGGCGGGCCGAGGTGGTGTTGAGCGGCGGCAAGCCCATCGCCCGATCTTGGAGGATGTCGACGAAAATTCCCCCGGCGCCGAACACCAGAAGAGGTCCGAGCTGCTCGTCGGCGACGCTGCCCAGAAGCAGCTCGACCCCCCGGTCCATGACCATCGCCTGGACCGTAACCCCGAGAAACGCATCGGGTCCGGAGTGTTCGACGGCGGCGGCGCGGATCTCATGGAAGGCGGAGCGCACAGCCGCCTCCTCCCGCAGTCCGAGGCGCACTCCGCCCACGTCGCTCTTGTGGGAGAGCTTATGGGAACGAAGCTTGACGGCCACCGGGAAACCGAGCGACCGGGCTTGCTCGACCGCCTCCTCCTCGGTCGCCGCCAGACGGGTCGCCACGACAGGGATTCCGAAGGCACGGAGAATCTCCTTCGACTCCCACTCGTCCAGAAGGATGCGATCCTCCTGTTCCGCCCGGCCGAGGATCTCCCGGCAGCGGCGGGTCGCCGCGCCCAAGGCCTCCGGATCTACCGACAGGGTAGGAGTTTCGTAGAGAAGCTCCAGATTGCGACGGTGTTGCCAGATAAGCGAAAAGGCCTGTGCGGGGGCCTCGGGATAACCGAAGCAGGGGACCCCGCCTTCGTGAAAGATCGCCCTTCCCTCCTCCACCGCCTCCCCCCCCATCCAAGCGGCAAGAACCGGCTTCGGGTAACCCTTGATCGCTTCGCAGAGGAGGCGTGCGGTCCGGGTAGGCTCCGTCATCGCTTGGGGACAGAGGACAACGAGCATTCCGTCGCTCTGCGGTTCCCGCATCAACAGCTCCGCCGCTTTCCGGTAACGGTCGCCGTCCGCGTCGCCAAGGATGTCCACCGGATCGTTGCGGCTCCAGGAAGGAGGCAGAATCCGATCGAGCTCCCGCGCGGTCTCCTCGGAGAGCGGGGCGAGTTCCCCGCCGGAAAGTATCAGGGCATCGGTCGCGAGCACACCTGCTCCGCCCGCATTCGTAAGGATGGAGAGACGAGGGCCGGCGGGCCGGGCGTCCCCGCCGAGCGCTTCGGCCAAGGAGAAAAGCTCTTCGACCGTCTGCACCCGGATCACGCCGACCCGACGGAAGGCGGCGTCGAGAGCCTCGTCGCTCCCGGCGAGCGATCCGGTGTGCGAGAGAGCCGCCCGGGCCGCCGCCTTCGTCCTGCCTACCTTGAGAACGACGATCGGCTTCTGCGAGCCGATCGCCCGGGCGGCCGAAAGGAAGGAAGCCGGATTGCCGATCGACTCCATGTAGATGACAATGCTGCGGGTTCTCGGGTCGTCGGCCAGGAAAAAGAGGACGTCTCCCCAATCCACGTCGGCCATGGAGCCGAGGGAAAAGAAGGCGCTGAAGCCGATCCGCTCCCGGAGGCTCCAGTCGAGAATGGCCGTCCCCATCGCCCCGCTCTGGCTCAAGAAGGCGATGCTTCCGGGCAGGGCCGGCTTCGCCGCGAAGGTCGCGTTGAAGCGGGCATGAGGGAGCATGATTCCCAAGCAGTTCGGTCCGATCAGCCGCATCCCCTTAGCATGGGCGGTGGCGGCGATCCGCCTTTCGAGCTCTTTTCCGGCCGGCCCGATTTCCTTGAAGCCCGCAGAAAGGATCAGGGCCGCCTTCACCCCGGATTCCGCGCACTCCAGGACGATCCCGGGGACGGTGGAGGCCGGGGTGGCGATCACGGCTAGGTCGGGGGCAGGCGAAAGATCGCGGACGCTCGGGTAGGAGGGGGAACCCAGAATCCGGGAGTGCCGGGGATTGATCGGAAAGACCTTCGCGCTCCCTTCCCGGAGATTTTCCAGAACAGCCCGACCGACGCTCCCGGGCCGCTCGCTCGCTCCGATCACCGCCACGCTCCGCGGCGGCAGAAAGGCAGCCAGGCCGTAGGCGCCCGAAAAGAAGTCGGGCGCGGACGTCTCGGCCGCGACGTCCGCTCTTCCGCTGCTTGCTTGGCTTCCCTCCTCCATGCCCTCGGCTTTTTCGGCGCCCCGCCACGCGCGAAAAAGGCGGCCTAAGCGCGCCTCGACTGAAGCTCCTTCTCTTTCCGGAGAACCAGAAGTGTGGTCTTGACGACCGTATCGGGGTTCAAGGAGATGCTATCGATCCCCTGCTCGACCAGAAACTCCGCGAATTCGGGATAGTCGCTCGGCGCTTGCCCGCAGATTCCGATCTTCCGGCCCTTTGCCTTGGCGGTGCGAATGACCTGCGCGATCATTCGCTTCACCGCCTCGTTCCGCTCATCGAAGATCGGCGCGACGATCTCCGAATCCCGATCCACCCCGAGCACCAGCTGGGTCAGATCGTTGGAACCGATGGAGAAGCCGTCGAAGATCTCGCTGAATTCCTCAGCCAAGACCACGTTGCTGGGCACCTCGCACATCATGTAGACCTCGAGCCCCCGCTCTCCCCGCGCCAAACCGTTCTTCTCCATCTCCGAGAGAACGCGCCGCGCCTCTTCGACCGTTCGCACGACCGGCACCATGAGCTTGAGGTTGAACAGCCCCATCTCCTCACGGACCCGCTTGGCGGCGGCGCATTCGAGGGCGAAACCTTCCCGGTAGCGGGGATTGTAGTATCGGGAGGCGCCGCGAAAGCCGACCATCGGGTTCCTTTCCACGGGCTCGAACTGCTTGCCGCCGATCAGGTTGGCATATTCGTTGGTTTTGAAATCCGAAAGCCGGAAGATGACGTCCTTGGGATAGAAGGCCGCCGTGATCATCCCGATTCCCTGGGCCAGCTTTTCGATGAAAAACTCCCGCTTGTCCGCGTAGCCCGCGGTCAGCCGAGCGATCTCGGCCTTTGCCTCCCGATCCTCCAGCCGGTCGAAGTGAATCAGCGCCAAGGGATGGATCCGGACATAGGTCGTTAGGATGAATTCCATCCTCGCCAGCCCGACACCGTCGTTCGGGATCATCGAAAGGGAAAAAGCCTGCTCGGGATTCCCCACGTTCATCAGGATCTTGGTCTTGGGCCGGGGCAGCTCCTGGAGGTCGACGCGGTCGACCGTGAAGGGGAGCTTCCCCTCGTAGATCGTTCCGACCTCTCCTTCGGCGCAGGAAACCGTCACCGACTGGCCGTCGCGCAGGATCTCGGTGCCGTTGCCCGTGCCGACGACCGCGGGCACTCCGAGCTCCCGGCTCACGATGGCCGCATGGCAAGTACGCCCCCCTCGGTTCGTCACGATCGCGGCGGCCCGCTTCATCACCGGCTCCCAGTCGGGATCGGTCTTCTCGGTAACCAGAATCTCCCCGTCCCGAAACTCGTGGAGAAGCTGGACGCTCTGGATCACCCGGGCCGTGCCGGCGGCGATCTTCTCGCCCACGCTTCGGCCGCGGACGAGCGGCTTGCCCGGTTCTTGCAGGCGGTAGACCTCCAGAACGTTCCGATTCTTCTGGGATTGCACCGTTTCCGGCCGGGCCTGCAGGATGAAGAGCTCGCCCGTCAACCCGTCCTTCGCCCACTCCATGTCCATCGGAGTGGGCTTTCCGCGCTTTCGCGTGTAATGGTCCTCGATCACGCACGCCCAACGGGCGAGCTGCAGGATCTCTTCGTCGGAGATCGCATAGCGCCGCCGGTCTTCGGGAGGGACCGGCACGTTCTTGACGAACTTCGAGCCCCCGAGGTCGTAAACCAGCTTGAATTCCTTGGAGCCTAGCGTCTTTTGAAGGATGGGCCGGTATCCCTCCCGTAGAGTCGGCTTGAAGACATAGTACTCGTCGGGATTGATCGCGCCTTGGACCACGTTCTCGCCGAGCCCGTAGGACGCGTTGATGAGCACCGCGTGGGAAAAGCCGCTCTCGGTGTCGATCGAAAACATGATCCCGGAGGCTCCAAGATCGGAGCGGACCATCTTTTGGATTCCGATCGAAAGAGCGATCCGAAGGTGGTCGAACCCTTTGTCGATCCGGTACGAGATCGCCCGGTCGGTAAAGAGAGAGGCAAAGCACCGCTTGCAGGCGACCAAAAGCTGGTCCTCCCCCTGGATGTTGAGATAGGTCTCTTGCTGGCCGGCGAAGCTCGCCGTCGGAAGATCCTCGGCGGTCGCGCTGCTCCGGACGGCGACGTCCGCCGGCTGCCCGCCTTCGCCGTCGAGCTTCCGGTAGGCCTCGCGGATCTCCGCGGCAAGCTCCGGCGGAATTTCGGCCGAAAGGATCGCCTGCCGCGCCTGCTTGCCGCGCCGACGCAAATCCTCCAGGTTGCGGCTGGTCACCCCCTGCAGGATCTCCTGGATCTGCCGGTCGAGCCCCGCCTTCCGCAAGAAGTAACGATAAGCCGCCGCCGTGGTCGCAAAGCCGTTGGGCACCTGGATCCCCTGGGCCGAAAGCTCGCGGAACATCTCCCCGAGGGAAGCGTTCTTTCCGCCGACGCTCGGAACGTCCTCGATGCCGATTTCCGAGAACCAGCGGATGAAGGACCCCGGGGGGGCCGAGGGTTCGGTGGAGGGGGCGGCGGTTTTCATGGGCATCGGCTTTTCGGATGCGCGGTATGGCTTCGAGGATGTCGCAAGGAGCCTTCCCTGCGTCGGCGGCCATTCTATCGGCTAGTTCTCCCGCGAAGCAAGCCTCGCACCGCGCTCCCTCTTCCGACCGCCGGCCCCAGCGCTGCCGACAGCGGGCGGCGAGCTCCCCTTTCAGCCTTCCCGGCGCAGCGCGCGATCCACTAGCGCCTCAACCACGCTATACTCCTTGGGCTCCAGGTTGTTCCATTTCGCCAGCTCCATGCCGTGACGGTCATAGACCGTGGCCCGGAGGCGCCCCCGGTCGGCCCGCCATCCCAGGCTGCGGACCGTTTGTCCGCTGAAATCGGGAATGGCACAGACGAACGGACGCCAGCCGGGGCGGCTCCTATCCCTTCCGGAGAGCATCTGCAATCGGATGGTTTCCCGCCGGAGATCCTCCTGCATCCGCCGGGATACGTAGCCCGGCATCCAGGCGGCGACCGACCCGTGCAGGTCGACCAGCACGATCAGCCGAAAACCGGGCGTCGTCTGGAAGTGCTCAAGCGCTCCGGCCGCCCGCCGCGTCGCCTGCTGCGTCTTTTCGCTCGAGCTCAGAACGACCGTCACGTAGCCGGGCGCGTTGAGCACCACTTCCCGGCCGAAGGCATCCCGCGCCGTTATCGGCGGGTTGATCCGCGGCGGGATGCCGCCGATCGCCCTTGCCGAGGAAAGAAGCAGGCAAGCGCCCGCAAGCGCTCCGCAAAGAGGAGGAAGGAGCTTCCTCAGCGGCTGCCGGTCGCCGGAACGCCGCCTGAGCGCCCCGAGGAGGGTCCGCCGTTGGCCGCGCATGGCGTTAAGCTTAACGCAGCCTTTCGGAAGCGCAAGCGCCGAGGGCGATCAAGCCATGAAAGAAGGGCGGCCAGCCTGGCCGGCCCGCCGCCCTTTTTCCATCGCCGCTCCTTGCCGGAACGGCAACTCTGACCGTCGTTTACGTCCTTAGAAGGCGTAGCCGATCGTCATCATCACCACCGGCTCGTAGATGTACGAGTTGCCGGTCGTGGTGTTCACCGTAACGCCGCTCATCTTGTTGTAGCCGTTCAGATCGCCGATGAAGAGGAACAGGGCCTCCGCGCCGATGAACCAGTGGCTGTTCGGGATGAAGTAGCGCAAACCGAGGGCGGGCGTGAAAAAGTAGCCCCAGACAGTCCCCAGGTTGACACCATCCAAGCCCATGTTGCCGATCGCACCGCCGCCGTAGAATCCCACGAAAGGCTCGAACGACTTCGCAATCCGGTAGCCGATCGTTCCGCCCAGGCCGAGCAGACCGACGTTGACCGCTTGCTGCGTGGCGGCAATGCCCATAGCGCTGGAACCCATCGTCGCGCCGGTGAAGAGGCCGAGCGCTTCGGCCGTGAAGCTCAGGTTGCCCCACTTGTCGGGATCATGCCAGTAGTAGCCGCCGAGCAAACCGCCGGTAAAGACCTGATTCCAGTTTCCGTTCAGCTGGGTGCCAAATCCGGTCGCATTGTTGACCACCGACCCGTTGTCAAACCAGCCCCAGCCCATGCCCGCGGCGCCGGCCATGAACCACGCTCCGGACTTGTGCTCCTCCTTCGGAGCCTCCTTCATCTGCTCCTTGGCCGCCTCGTAGGCTTCCTTGTGGCCCTGGGGCACGGTCACCCCGTCTTCCTCACTGTCTTGGGCGGCGGTCGTGCCCGCGCGCAACGGCAGAGCTCCAAGCGTCAGCAGGCAACTGACCCCGGCGAGCAAGGCCGTCGCTTTCCATGTTCGTCGCTTCATTGCTTTCCTCCTTCTTTCCTCCTTCTTTCCCTCATCCTTCAGTCCGGCCGCCGGCCGTTGAGCCCGCGGCTCCGCATCGGTCAGCTCTCTAGCCTCCGTGCGATTCGACGGTCAAATTCCTATTTTCTGCACGCGTCGTCAACAACAATTTTGCGGATGCGCTGCCCAAGAGCTTTCGGAAGTCCCGGCCCTCTGGGTTGCCCGGCCCCGATGCTCGTGCCGTCACCAGGCCCACTACTCTACGGGAGGGAATTCGCGCTCGTAAAGCCGCCTCTTTTCCAAAGCCGCCGTCGGAGGCGCGGATCGGCCCGTCCGCTCATTCGTTGGGCGGCGTGAAGGCCGATGCCCAGAAGGGGTGAAGTCCGCTTCGGGGCCGCGTCCAGAGTTGGAGATGCAAGGCACCGACCGAGGCCGGATCGGAAAGCAAGGTCATAAGCTCCCGCGGGCTCAGGGCGTCCGGCCCCCCTTCCCACAGCCGTGCCTCTAAGGGCCGCAGGGCGGCCCTCGCGTGCCCGGAACGCTTCCCTCTCCTTCCCAGCAGCGCTAAGTGGAGGGCATTGGCAATGGGATCGGCGATCAGAGCGAGAAGAGCCTGGGCGCTCCGCTTCCTCTCCTCGTCCTCCGGCAGATCGAGTCCGGCGAGCTCCGGGGGCGGATCGGTTTCCTCCGGCGTGAGGAAGAGTCCCGCCCTACGGGCACGATCGCCGAGGCGGGCGCCGCCGGTGAGCCACGCCAGGGGGAGCGCGGAGAGCCAAGCGAAAAGAATAGGAAAGAGCGGCCAGAAGAAGAAGGGCATGCCCCAGCCGGCGAGCGCGAGCCCGAGGCCTCCCGCCAGGCTGATCGGGCCATAGTCTCGCAGGACCGATCGGAACGGCGGAGCCTCTGCCTCCCCGCGTCTCTGAGTCCGCCACGGGATCTGCCGCCCGAGGCTCGCGAGGAGCGCGAACCGGGTGTAGAAGAGCATCAGGACCGGAGCGAGGAGCGCCGAGAAGCAGAGCTCCAGGAGGGCGCTTGCGGTCAAACGGAGGGCCCCGCCGAAGCTTCTTCGCCGGAAGAGTCCGCAGACGAGGCCGAAGAGCTTGGGCAAGAACAAAAGAATCAGGGTAAGCCCCAGCAGCTCGGCGGCCGCTCGATCCGCCAGGCCGCCGGCGCGGCGCACCAGCGCGCCTAGCGCGGCGAAGCGCTCCACGTCGTAGGCTTCCCAGGTTGTGAGCCCGAGAAAGAGCAGCCAAAGCGGAGAGCTAAGGTAGGTTAGGAGTCCCGCGTAGAGGTGGATCCGGCTCGAGAAGCGGAGTCCCGGGGCAAAGAGGAACCAGAAGTGCTGCAGATTCCCTTGGCACCAGCGTCGATCGCGCCCGAGACTTTCCGTCAGATTCGGAGGCCCCTCCTCGTACGACCCCTCTTGCGCATACGCCAGCCAGCACTGATAGCCCGCCTTTCGCATCAGGGCGGCCTCCACGGTGTCATGGCTCATGATGTGCAGCCGCAGCCTCCCGGGGCCCGGAAGGTCGGGAAGAGCGCACGAGGCAATGAAAGGGGCCAGGCGGAGGATGGCGTTGTGGCCCCAGTAGGGGCCGCCCGCGAAATGCCAGTAGTGGGAACCCGCCGCGAAGAGCGGCCCCGACAAGGCGGCGGAAAACTGCTGGATCCTCCGGAAGAGGGTCCGCCCCCGGACTAACCTGGGCATCGTCTGGATGATCCCGGCTTTCGGATTAGCTTCCATGGCCGCGACCATCCAGACCAAGAGCTTCCCGGAAAGAACGCTGTCCGCATCGAGGACGACCATGTACCGGTAGCGGCTTCCCCATCTCCGGCAGAAGTCGGCGATGTTTCCGCTCTTTCCGTGCGTTGAAAGCCGCCTCTTCCGGTAGAATATCCTCCCGAAGGCGTTCTCTTCCTTGCAGAGGCCGAACCAAGCCGCTTCCTCGGCGGCCCAGACGGCCGGACTCCTCGAATCGCTCAGCACGAAGAAGTCGAAGCCGGCGCTGCGCCCGGTCGCCGCGAGAGACCGCCACATGTTGCGGACGGCGCCGAAGACACGGGCGACCGGCTCGTCGCAGATCGGCATCACGATCGCGGTGGGCGGCAAGGCGGGCTGGCCTCCATCCACTTTTGCCTTGAAGAGCCGGAAGACCTCGTAGGGGTCCCCGCCTCTCGTCCACTCGAAAAACCCGAAGAGGGCCAGGCAGCCGCCGAATGCGATCTGCGAAAAGAGGAAGACAAAGATCCCCAAGAGGAGGAGATGCCGAACTCCGAATAGGGGCGCTCCCAGGGCTTCGACCATGAGCCGGGAGCCGACGCCGACTAGCAGGAGGAAGAGCCCGAAGAAGAGAGAGCGCCGCAGCGGGAGCACGTCCCGCGGAAGGAGCACGGCTTGGGGAGGAAGATCGGCGGAAGGGAGCGTCATGGAGAAAAGAAGAGGAAGTAGACCGCGCAGGCTGCGCCGAAAACGCCTATCCAAAAAACGAGGATCGCACCCACCTCCTTCCAACCCACCTGCTCCCAGGCTTCCCGGGCCAGCCGCGCGAAGGGACCGTAGTCGATCGGCCGGGAAACCATGTGGGAAATCCGGAGAGCCGGGCCCGCCTCGAAGGCGCACGCCCGCAACCGTTCGGCCAGCTCCGGAGGAACCTCCTTGGAAAGGAAGGCCCGCGGCCACCGGTCTAAGCCGCCGATCCGCGCCAGGCTCACGGCGGCGACGGCCGCACGCTCCGAGCTTCCCGCTGCCGGGCCGCCCGAGGGGAGCTCTGCGAGCCACTCGGTCACCTTCTCCAGCGCCAGCTTCAGGGTGAGCTCGACCGGCGGGCAGTCCGGATTCCCCTTCCGCTCCCGGAGAGCGAGCGCCAAGAGGCTCGTTCCGAGCAGCCGCTGATACAGCGGATCCGCAAGCTTCCAGCGCGCTAGGTAGGCATCGAGCCTCGCCGCCGCTTCCCGCCAATCGGCGAGGGATTCGGCCGGAAGCTTCGCCAAATCCGCCGCTTCGGCCGTCAGGGATAGAAAGGATAGATCCACGTTTCGGTGAGCGCCTCCTGCTCAAGCTCGAGCCGGCAGCGGAGCCGCGTCGGCGCCGAGGATGCAGAAGGAGGCGCAGCCGTAAAAGTTACTCTCCAGGAGCCCTCTACGGGATTTTTCAAGACATGGATCTCTCCGATGGCCGCCGGAGGATCGCTGTCCACCAGAGCTTGCAGCGGAGCACCCTCTCCCAGGGACCGGAGCCGGTTTCCCCCGAACTCAAGGATGAAACGGCGGAGGGCTTCTCCGGGTATCCTTTCGACACGGGTCGCCAGGCAACGGCCGAGAGGGGGAAGCTGGGGATTGTCCAGGAACCAGCGAAGGGTGTATTCCACGGTGAAAGGCTCGCCGGGCTTGGGCCGCTTGCCGGGCACCAAGTAGGCGACGACGTTGTCCAGGTTCGCGTCGACGGTCGCCAGCTCGACGAGACGAATCGTTCCCGCCGCCCAGCTCCCTACGGGCTCCACCCAGCAACTCGGCCTGCGTTCATACATCATGTCGAAGTCGTCGTAATGGGAGAAATCCCGGTCCCGCTGGAGAAGTCCGAACCCCCGGAGGTCGCCGGCCGGAAAGTCGCTCACCCGCCGTTCCTTGCCCGCCTCGAGCGGGCACCAGAACCAATCCTCCTCCCCGAGCCGAAGGAGCAGCCCGTCGGAATCGTGAACCTCGGGGTGCCGGTTGCCGGCAGGGATATCGGTATTCTCTCCGTACCAGAACATGCTCGTCAAGGGAGCCAGCCCGATCTCTTGCCGCTCGCGCCGGAGGAAGATCACCGCCCGGACCCGAAGGAGGGTTTCGGCCCCCGGCTCGAGCTCGAATCGGTAGGCTCCGGCGACCGAGGGTCCGTCCAGCAGAGCGTAGAAGAGCAGGGTGCGGGCGCTCGACGAAGGCTCGCGGAACCAGAAGCGAGTAAAGGAAGGAAATTCCTCGGGGCGCTCGGCCGTCGTGTCGATCGCCAGCCCTCGTGCCGAAAGGCCGAAGGTCATGTTTTTTCCGACCACCCGGAAGTAGCTCGCCCCCAGAAAAGAAGCGACTTCGGCCAGCCGATCCCGCCTCTCCAGGGGATAGTAGATGCGAAAGCCGGCGTATCCCAGATTGGGGGGCAGTTTCTGGATAGGAATCGCTCCTCCGAAATCAAAGAAGCGCGGCAGATAGGGGATCGGCTGCACACCCTTCCGATCGACCTGGAAGCAGCGGATCGGCTGGTTGAAGAGGTAGCCCGGATGAAAAAAGCCGATCTGGAACGGAAGAGCCGCGTCGCGCCACAGAAGATCTTCGTCGCGCCAGCGGATCCGTCGGTACTGGTCATAGGTCAATTTTGCCAAAAAAGCGGGCACGGTCGGCGCGGCGTAGGGTTCGGAGGCCTTTCTCCGGGCCTCCTCGATGACATTCTCGAAGCGCAGCGGCGGACGATAGCGGGTCTCCCGCACGATGAAGAGAAAGAGAAGCAGCGCCGCGGTCCCGAAAACCAGATGGATCTTTAACGTCTTTCGGGAAAGGAGTGCCATCGGACGGGGGCAAGTCTCCAACGGGCTGCTCTACCATGGAGAGGATAAGAAAGAGATGGTTGGAAAGAAAGCGCCGGCAAGAAGAAAATGGTCAAGCCGAGGCCTATTTGTCCCGCCTATCCTCTCCTGCCTTGCTTGCTTCGCCATGAATGCCCGACCCTCGCCCCCCGATCCGCGGGAGCTTCTTTCCCGCATGACGATCGAAGAGAAGGTGGGCCAGCTTGTGCAGATGGCGCCGAGCCGAGCGGCCGGCCGGCTCTCCTCCGAAGAGAAGCGCCGGGTCCGGGAAGGAAGGGTAGGTAGTTTTCTCAACTGGCGCCATCCGGCGGGGATGGCGGAGGCTCAGCGGCTGGCCCGGGAAGAATCCCGCCTCGGCATCCCCCTGCTTTTCGCCTTCGATATCCTGCATGGCTTCCATACAGTCTTCCCCATCCCCTTGGCGCTCGCCGCCACCTGGAATCCCCCCCTAGTGGAGGAGGTCGCCCGACTCTCTGCCCGGGAGGGGCGGGCCGCCGGCATCCATTGGACCTTCGCGCCCATGGTCGACGTCTGCCGGGACCCCCGTTGGGGTCGAATCGCCGAAGGACCGGGGGAAGATCCGTTCCTGGCCTCGGAGCTCGCCTCGGCTTGGGTCCGCGGATTCCAAGGAGAGGATCTGGCCTCGAGAGAACGGGTGGCCGCCTGCGCGAAGCACTTCGTCGGCTACGGCGCAGGCGAGGGAGGGCGGGATTATGCCGCCGTCGACCTCTCCCTCGGCAAGCTCCTGGAGGTCTATCTTCCGCCGTTCGCCGCCGCGGTCCGCGCCGGGGCGGCTTCGGTTATGGCGGCGTTTCCCAGCATCAACGGGCTGCCGGCGGCGGCCAACCCATTCCTTCTCCAAACTCTCCTGCGGCGAAAGCTCGGCTTCCGGGGCGTGGTCGTGAGCGACTGGAACGCCGTCGGCGAGCTGCCGGTCCACGGGGTCGCCGCGGACGTGGAGGAGGCGGCCCGGCTCGCGCTGGAGGCGGGGGTGGATGTCGACATGGCGAGCGGCCTCTTTGCCGAGAAGCTGCCCGGGCTGATCCGGGCGGGCAAAGTGCCGGTATCGCTCCTCGACCAGGCGGCCCTGCGCGTCCTGGAGCTCAAGGCCCAGCTCGGCCTTTGGAGCAGCCCGCCGGAGCCCCAGGCGGCTTCGCGAACCGGCCCGCTCCCGGCCGCCTCCCGCGGCCTCGCCCTGCGGGCGGCTCGGGAGGCAATCATCCTTCTCCGGAATCAAGACGAGCTCCTCCCGCTTCCTCCCCGGCTCCGGTCGATCGCCGTCGTCGGTCCCCTCGCCGACGACCGAAAGAACCCCTTGGGCCCCTGGCCGGGTGCCGGGCGCGAAGAGGATGTCGTCACGGTCCTAGAAGGCATCCGGAGCCGCGCCCCCGCGGGCACGCGCGTTCTCTTCGCCCCCGGCTGCGCCGTCGACGACCCGTCAACCGCCGGTTTCGCGGAGGCCGTCTCCCTCGCGAAGTCGGCGGAGATCGTCGTAGCGGTGGTCGGCGAGCCGGCGCGAATGAGCGGGGAAGCCGCCTCGCGAGCCGATCTCGGGCTGCCGCGGCCGCAGGAAGAGCTCGTCCGCGCGCTTGTCGAGACCGGCCGGCCGGTGGTGGCAATCCTCTGCAGCGGGCGGCCGCTGGCCCTGCCGTGGATCGCCGAGCATCTTCCGGCGGTGCTGGCCGCCTGGTTCCTCGGCGTGGAATCGGGAAACGCCCTCGCCGATATCCTCTTCGGGATTTCCGGTCCGGTGGGCCGTCTTCCTGTGACTGTTCCCCGTTCCGTCGGCCAAATCCCGATCTACTACGGCCGCACGAACACGGGCCGGCCTCCGGGAAGCGGTCGGGATGTTTCGGGATACATCGACCTGCCGGAAAGCCCGCTCTTCCCGTTCGGCTACGGGCTCGCCTATACCCGCTTCGCTTACCGGGAGATCCGGGTGGCCCCCCCGGTCGTCAGGCGCGGGCAATCGCTGGAAGCGAGCGTGATCGTGGCCAACGCCGGCCTACGGGCCGGAGCGGAAACCGTCCAGCTTTACCTCCGGGACCGGGTGGCGAGCCGGACCCGCCCCGTCGCCGAGCTCAAAGCCTTTCAGCGCGTCTCTCTTGAACCGGGCGAAGAACGCCGGATCCGGTTCTCCCTCCCTTCCGAAACGCTCGCGTTCATCGGGCCGGATGGGGAACTCCGGTGGGAAGCGGGTGATTTCGAGCTTCGGATCGGCCCCTCCGCCGCTTCCGGGCCCACCGCCGCCTTCCGTTTGGAGAACGAACCGTGGCCTACTCCCTCTCCAGCAGGCACCCCTTGAGGTATTCGGTCTCGGGGACCGTGGGCAGGATCGGATGGTCCGAGGACTGGCTGAGGATCTTCCGAAGCCGAAGCGGCGCATTGGCCTCCCAAGAAGCTCGCCCGATCAGCTCCTTCCACTCGCTGAGGCCGAAGTGGTGAGAGCAGCAGAAACTGGCCAGGATTCCGCCTGGGGAGAGCAACCGCAGCGCCCGCAGGTGGAGCTCGTGATAGCCCCGGACGGCGGAGGGGCGTTGGGCCTTGGTCTTCGTAAACGACGGGGGATCGAGGACGATCAGATCGTACTGCCGCTTCTCCTCTTGCGCTCTTCGCAGCCAGTCGAAGACATTCTCCTGCACCCAATCGATCGCCGCACCCGCCTTTTCCGCCGCAGCCCGGCCGGCCTCGAGGGCCGCACCCGACTGATCGACCGCCGTGCAGGAGGCGGCGCCGGCCGCCGCGCAGAAAAGGGAGAAGGTCCCCTGATAGCAGAAAAGGTCGAGCACCCGCCGCCCCGCAGCCCACGCGGCGACTTCGAGATAGTTCTCCTTCTGATCCAGATAGAGCCCTGTCTTTTGCCCATCCAGCAGCCGTGCCGGCAGCCAAACTCCGTTTTGCCGAATCCAGAGAGGATCCCCATAGACGCCCGAGAGGACCTTCTTCTCGAGAGGAAGGTTTTCCTGAAGCCGCACAAGCGCATCATTGCGCAGGATGATCCGAGAGAGTCCTGTCCTTTCCCGGAGCAGGGAGACGACTTCGGCCGCCCTCCTCTCCATGCCGGCGGTGAGAAACTGAGCGACCAGCCAATCCTGGTAGCGATCGACCACCAGCCCGGGAAGCCCGTCCGATTCCGACCAGACGAGTCGCAACGCCTCCGTGCTCTCCGGTCTCCAGAGGCCGAGGGAATTCCGGTAAGCGAGGGCGGCGTCGAGCCGCCGGGCGAGGAGAGGTCCGTCCAGGGGTTCTTCCCGCCGCGAGTAGAGTCGAACCGAGATCTGCGAGCGGCTGCTCCAGATGCCGCAGCCGATCCTTTCGCCCCGGGCGTCCCTTACCTCCACGCAGTCGCCGTCGGCGGGGTCGCCTTCGATTTGCGCCAGCTCGCTTCGATAGATCCAGGGGTGCCCATGTAGGCATCGATGCATTCCCTGCCGCTGGAGCTGGAGTCGTCCGGAAATCCCCGGAGGAAGGGGATGCCGGATCGGCGTCGGGTCCACAGGCACGAATCTTCTTGCTTCCTATGCAGACCGAGAGGCGGGCGCTTCAGGAAGCCGGATGAGGAGTGTTGCCGGGGTTGCGCTGCAACGGGCGGCAAGAAGGATAACGATACTCTTTTCCGAGGAAATTCCGAAGGAGGATCTGCCCTCCCTCCTCCCCGATCAGGTATTCAGGATTGAGGGGGATCTTTCCCCCGCCGCCCGGCCCGTCCACGACGTACTGAGGAACGGCGAAGCCGGTGGTATATCCCCGAAGGCGCCGCATGATCCGGATCCCCTCTTCGATCGGGACCCGGAGGTGATCGGTCCCCTCGATCAGATCGCACTGATAGAGGTAGTAGGGACGGACCCGCGCGCGAACCAGCTTATGAACCAGATCGCGCACGGCATCGGCCGAATCATTGACGCCGCGTAAGAGAACCGACTGGTTGCCGAGCGGAATCCCCGCATCGGCCAAGCGCCCGAGCGCATCGCGAACCTCCGCGGTCAACTCGGCCGCGTGATTGGCGTGGATGTTGATCCAAAGCGGGTGAAACTCCCGCAGCAGACCGCAAAGGTCCGGAGTCACGCGTTGCGGGAGAAATATCGGGACCCGGGTACCGATTCGCACGATCTCGATGTGAGGAATCTCCCGCAGGCGGCCGAGCAGCTCTCGGAGCCGCACGTCGGAGAGCAGGAGCGGATCCCCCCCAGAGAGCAGGACGTCCCTCACCTCCCGATGCTCCCAAAGGTAGGCCAGCGCCTGTTCGATGTCGACCGACAGATGCTGCTCGCCTACCCCGCTCACAATCCGCGATCGAGTGCAATAGCGGCAGTAGCTGGCGCACCGATCGGTCACCAGAAAGAGAACCCGATCGGGATAGCGATGGACGAGCCCCGGAGCGACCATGTCCTTGTCCTCACCGCAGGGGTCGCTCATCTCGTAGGGGGCGCGGAGAAGCTCTTCGGCCCGCGGAATGACCTGGCGCCGGACGGGACAGTCGGGATCTTCCGGAGCTAGCAGCGTAAAGAAATAGGGGGTGATGGCCAAGGCCAGCTTCCGCGAAGAGGCGAGCAGGATGCCCCGCCTTTCGCTGTCTGTCAGCTTGAGGCGTCCGTCGATCTCCTCGAGCGAAGTGAGTCGGTGGCGAAGCTGCCACCGCCAATCGTTCCACTGCTCATCCGGAACGTCGGCCCAGAAACCTTTCCCCGCCGAACAAAAGTCGCAATCGCGGCAGCTCAAGAGAAGGCCCTTCCCAGCACAGAAATCAAAGCTAAGTCTTTTGGCATCCTTGTCAACCGCCGAGCCGGCCCAAAAGGGAGCCGCCTGGCCGCCAAAAAAAAACCCATAAACGAGGCACGGGCGTGCGTCGCAGGCCGCCGGGATGCGGTTCGGGGGAGGCTGCCGAAGAAGAAAAGCTCGCGCCGGCGGGCCGAGGACGCAGTTGGCTGCGCCTCTTGTTCCTCCTTGCGAAGCTCCAACCGTTGTGCTTTTTTGATGCGCTCCGGGTGAAAGGAAGGAAATTCGCCGCATTCCTTTCTCCCTCGGCAGGACGGGCAGATACCGAAGCGGCCAAACGGGGCAGACTGTAAATCTGCTGGGTAACACCTTCGCTGGTTCGAATCCAGCTCTGCCCAAAACAATGCTCGTTCACTCCGAAGCCACCTCCCCTTCTTCCTCGGTCTCCCGCTCCAAAGCTTGCCGCCAGTGCGGGGAAAGAAGCGGCCGAATGATGCCGAAGAGGAAGTAAGCCAAGAAGTCCACGGCCAGCATCCACTTATAGTAAATCACCGTCAGGGCGACGGTGGCGAACACCAACAGGAATTTCGGTAGCGAACGCTGGGTCCGCAGGCCCACCCCTTTAAAGCTAGGGTAGCGCAGCTTGCTGAACATCATGAAGGAAAGGAGCAGGAGAAGGACCGCCAGCACATACCGGCCCCATCCCTGCTTGAGATCCCGATCGGTTTCGTAGAGGGAAAGCAAAAAGAGAGTGAGGGAAGAGACCAACCCTGCCGCAGCGGGAATCGGAAAGCCGGTGAAGACCTCCTTGTTCTCCTCGGATCTCGCGGCATACACGTTGAAACGGGCCAGGCGAAGGGCGCCGCAGACAAGGTAGGTGGCCGCTACGATCCATCCGAGCCGATGGGGGAACTGGTAAAGGACGATCTCAAAGACCAGGAGTGCGGGGGCGACCCCGAAGGAAATCAGATCGGCCAGCGAGTCGAACTCACGCCCGAAAGCGCTCTCTTTGCCGCCGAGGCGGGCGACCCGTCCGTCGAGCAGATCGAAGACGAAGGCGGCCAGGATAAAGTCCAGGCTCGTCTTGTACGCATGGATCCATCCGGACAGCTCGCTGTCGCGCAGGATACTCGCTTCCAGGATCTTGAGGATGGCAAGAAAGCCGCAGAGCAGGTTCCCCGCGGTCATCAGGCTCGGCAGCAGGTAGACCTTGCCCTCGTTTTCGTGTGCTTTCACGGCCACCGGCCCACCACGGTCTCCCCCGCATGAACGACACCACCCCGCTCGACGAGAACGCGGCACTCCTCGGGCAGGTAGAGTTCGGTCCGGGAGCCGAACCGGATCATTCCGATCCTCTCCCCTCTGCGGACCGAATCTCCCTCTCCGGCCCAGCGGACGATCCGCCGGGCGACCAAGCCCGCGATCTGCCGTACTCCGACCGTTCCGCGCGGAGTGGCGATCCACCAATCCTGCCGCTCATTCCGTTCCGCCGCTTCCGTGCGACGCGCATCCAAAAAGCTTCCCCGTTCATATGCGATCTTTACCACTTTTCCCGCCACCGGGGCCCGGTTCACATGCACATCGAAGATCGAGAGAAAGATCGCGATTCGGCGCATGGGACGGGTGGAAAATGGGCTTTGCGGGACGACGTCCACCACCACCACTTTCCCGTCGGCCGGAGCCAGTATCGCGTCCGGATCCAGGGTTCCCTGCCGGTCGGGATCCCGAAAGAAGAAGAGCATGAATCCGAACAGGAGAAGAAGCAGGGTTCCAAAAAGGCGGCTCCAGCCGAACGGGAGAAGGAGAAAGAAAAGCGCGAGCGCACCGACGATTCCCAGAAGAGGTAGTGCGTCTCGCAGAGCAGGAGGAAGCATGTCGTCGGTCCGTTGTTCACGCCGCCCGTCTTCCGATGGCCTACCGGGGAACGGGCATCCATGCCGCGCCGGTTCCGCCGAATCGGGCCAACCCGTAAAAGTAGAACGCAGGCGCTGTAAAGAGCAGGCTGTCGACAAGGTCGAGCGCCCCTCCGATCCCAGGAATCCAATGGCCGGAATCCTTCACGTGCGCGTCACGTTTGGCCGCGCTCTTCGCCAGATCCCCCCAAACACCGAGGAAGCCGAGACCCAATCCCAACAATATCGTATCGAGGAGCCGAAAGCGCATCAGGCCCCGCCCGCAAAGGAAGACGATGACCAAGCTGGCCAAAAGCGCGGCGGCGAGGCCGCCCGCCAACCCCTCCCAGGTTTTCTTCGGGCTGATCCGGGGCAGCAGCCGGTGCCTGCCCAGGAGGGAACCGGCAATGAAGGCGCCTGTGTCTCCGAGCTTTGTGACCAGCACCACGAAGAGCGCGGCCAGGCGTGGTTCAGAGTAGTTATTCGGCTCCAAGGCAATCCTGCACAAGAAGCTGAAAAGAAAGGGCACGTAGACCACCCCGAGGAGGGTGAGGCCCGCGGTTTCCAAAGGCAAAAGATTCCCCCGGGAGCCCCAAACAACACGAAGGAGCAGCACGACGACCGCCAGGACGAAGAGCGACTCTTCCCAGGCCGGGAAGAGGTTGGCGGCGCCCGGATGGGCGACCCGGAAATACCAGAGAAGCACAAAAAACAAAAGGCCGAACCCGATGCCTAGATATTTGAAGACGGTCGCGCCCTTCTGCTCCTGCATGGAGTAAAATTCCCACTGAGCGACCGTCGAGAAGATCGCCACGATGAGGATCTCTCCCGTGCGCCATCCGAGCAGGACCACGCCGAGCACGACACTCCAGAGTACCGCCGATGAGCCGCTTCTTGCGAGCCATCCGGGCCTCTTATTCATTCCAGTTCCTCCCTCTCCAAACGGCCGAACCGCCGCCGCCTTCGACCGTATTCTTCCAGAGCCCGCAGGAATGCGTCCCGGCGAAAATCCGGCCAAAGGACATCGGTGAAATAGATCTCGGAATAGGAGACCTGCCATAAGAGAAAGTTGCTGAGCCTCATCTCTCCGCTGGTGCGGATCAGCAGATCGGGATCGGGATCCTCGCCCGTGTAGAGGTGCCGGCGAAAGGAGGCCTCGTCGATCTCCGCCGGCCGCAGGACTCCCCGCAGCACCTCGTCCGCCATCTGTCGGGCGGCCGTCACGATCTCGATCCGGCCGCTATAGCTGAGGGCGAGCGAAAGAGTCAGCTTGCGGCCCCGAGCGGTCCGGAGGCTCACCGCTTCGATCTTCTTCCGCAACCCGGCGGGCAGGTCGACGAGACGGCCGATCGCCTTTAGGCGCACGTCGTTGGCGATCAGTTCGGGCTCCGCCTCTGCGAGGAAGTTCTCAAGAAGAGCCATCAGAGCCGAGACTTCCTTGGGCGGCCGCTTCCAGTTCTCCACGGAAAACGCGTAGAGAGTCAGGAAGGCGACCCCGACTTCGGCCGCCGTGCGTACCACTTCACGGGCCGCCTCGAATCCGGCTCGATGCCCTTCGACCCGGGGCAGGCTCCGCGCACGGGCCCATCGGCCGTTTCCGTCCATGATGATGGCCACATGGGTCGGCGGTTTCAACGGCGCGCCCTACCTCGGCTTCCTATTCGACGAGGAATGTCTGCTCCCTTCCTGCGCCCACCGAGATCAGCCCGACCGGAGATCCGGTCAACTCGGAGAGCGCGTCCAGATATCTTTTGGCGAGGTCCGGCAAGTCGCCGAAGCGACGGACGCCGGATGTCGGTCGGAGCCATCCCGGATACTCCTTGTAAATCGGCACGCACTCCTGCCAGTGCTCGGCAGCGGTCGGTGGGTGGGACAGGCGCCGGCCCCGCCACTCGTAGGCGACGCAGACCGGGATTGTGGCGAGCGTGTCCAACCCGTCCAGATTCGTGATGGCAAGCTCGTCAAAGCCATTGATCAAGCAGGCGTAGCGGCTCATCACTCCGTCGAACCAACCGCATCTCCGGGCGCGTCCTGTCGTAGCGCCGAATTCCCGTCCGTTCCGATGCAGCAGATCCGAGAGCTCAGCCGATTCGACCGGCATCGGCCCCGCGCCGACCCGCGTCGTATACGCCTTGAGGCAGCCGATAACCCGATCGATCCGATGCGGAGGCACTCCCGTTCCGGTCACGGCTCCCCCCGCGGTCGTATTCGAGGACGTGACGTAGGGATAGGTTCCGAAATCGATATCCAAAAAGGTGCCTTGAGCGCTCTCGAAGAGCATGTCTTTGCCTTCACGGATCGCCTCGGAGAGCCAAATGGCCGTGTTCACGATCATCTCCCGCAGGAACTCTGCGGCCTCGCAGCAGCTGCGAACCACCTCTTCGGAATCGACCGGCTTTCCGCCGAGAAAGGAAAGCAGGCGATTCTTCTCTTCGATTCTCTCCTCGAGCTTATGGCGAAGCTCCTTCGGTTCCAACAGGTCGTGAACGCGAAGCCCGGTGCGGTTCGCCTTATCCACGTACGCGGGACCGACCCCACGTCCGGTCGTTCCCAGCTTTCCCTTCCCGCGCAGACTTTCCAGCTGCTCATCCATCTGCCGGTGATAAGGAAGCACCAAGTGGGCCGCCTCCGAAATGAAGAGCCGGCCCTTGGGGGCGATCCCCCTGGCAGTCAAGCCTTTGATTTCGCGTACGAGCGAAGTCGGGTCGATAACCATTCCGTTGCCCAAAACGCACTGCTTTTCCGGCCGGAGGATCCCGGAAGGAATCAGATGGACGACGAATCTCTCGCCGTCGACCTCGACCGTGTGGCCGGCGTTGTCTCCCCCTTGGCAGCGGACGACCACGTTTGCATCCTCGGTAAGGAAATCGATGACCTTTCCTTTCCCTTCGTCTCCCCACTGCGCTCCGACGACAACCGTGTTCACTCCGTTCACCGACCTTCTCAGCGACCGATACCGCGATAGGTAAAGCCCCAGGCTGCCATCTTTTCTCGATCCAAAAGGTTGCGTCCATCGAAAACCAGCGGGGTCACCATCCGCTTTTTCATGGAAAGCCAATCAAGCTCGCGAAACTCCTCCCACTCCGTGGCCACGACGACACAATCCGCTCCCTGAGCCACCTCCTCTCCCCTCGAGCAGAGATGCAGCTCGGGGAGAGCCTGCTTCGCCTTCGCCATCGCCTTGGGATCATAGGCGCGAACGACCGCTCCTTCTTGAATAAAGTTCTCCGCCAATGCCATGGCCACACTTTGGCGCGTGTCATCGGTATTGTTCTTGAATGCGAGGCCCAGAAGGCCGATCGTCTTATCCCGAAGGAGCCAGATCTCTTCTCGAATCTTCTTCAAGAAGCGCTCCCTCTGTTGCCGGTTGATCGAAGCGGCCTCCTTGAGGAGCCGGAAGTCGCAGCCGAGCTCCTCTGCGATCCGAATGAATGCGGAGACGTCCTTGGGAAAGCAGGACCCGCCCCAACCTAACCCCGCCTGCAGAAAGGAGCGGCCGATCCGCCGGTCCAAACCCATTCCTTCCGCCACGAGAAGCACGTCGGCCTTCGAAGCCTCGCAAATCTGCGAGATCATGTTGATGTAGGAGATTTTCACCGCTAGGAAGCTGTTGGAGGCATGCTTGATGAGCTCGGCGGAGTTCACATCGGTGATCAGCACCGGCGTCCGAAAGGGCTGGTAAATCTCCTTCATGATCGCGATCGCTCGCTCGGAGGAGGCGCCGATCACAATCCTGTCGGGATTCATCAGATCGCTGATCGCCGACCCTTCCCGGAGGAACTCCGGGTTGCTCACGACGTCGAAGTCCGCCTTTTGCTTGCTGTAGCGCTCGATGGTCTGCGCCACCTTCTCTCCGGTTCTCACAGGAACCGTGCTCTTGTCGACGACGACCCGATACTCGTGCAGGACCCCCGCGATCTCCCGCGCCACTTTCTCGACATAATGCAGATCGACGCTCCCGTCCTCCCGAGGGGGGGTCGGCACGGCAATAAAGAGCGCCAAGCTGCTTTCGACTGCTTCGGCGATCGACTCCCCGAACCGAAGCCGGCCGGCCGCCACATTCCGTGCGATCATGGCTTCCAACCCCGGCTCATAGAAGGGGACGAGGCCTTCGCGCAGGCTCTTCACCTTCCCCTGATCATTGTCGACACAAAGAACCTCATGGCCGACTTCAGCGAAACACGCCCCTGTCGTAAGGCCGACATACCCGGAACCAATGATCGCAATTTTCATGGCGCGAAGCGATAGTCTCCAAGAGGCCGCCCGGGACGCGAGGGAGAGCCCGCTCCCGGGACGAGCCTATCTTCTCTGGTTACATCTCATCCCATACTTACGGCTCGGGCTGGCTTCGGCGCCGACCTCCCGGCCACGGCGGCCCTCGGGAGGCGGCTTCATGCCGAAAGCGTTCGTCCCACCTCTGAGATCAAACCCAACGGAACAGCCCTTCTCGGTCCGTTATTTCGCACTCCAATCGAGCATCCGCTCGATCGGGACCCGAGCGCGCTCCGCAATCTCCCGAGGCACGACGATTTCCGGCTCGCCAGATTGCAGGCTTCGGTAGACCTTTTCCAGCGTAATCTTCTTCATGAAAAGACAGTTGGCGCAGGCGCAGCGCTCCGTGGGGGCGGGCAGAAACACTTTGTCCGGAATTTCGCGAGATAAGCGATGGATCATTCCGGACTCGGTGGCGATGATGAACCTCTTGGCCGGACTCTTCCGGCAGAACTCCACCATCTTTTCGGTGGAGCAAATCTCATCGGCAAGCATCCGGACGGCGGCATCACATTCTGGATGGGCGACGATCGGCGCTCCCGGATGCAGGCGCCGCATCTGCGCCAGGCTCGCATGGGTAAATTCCACGTGAACGTAACAATGCCCCTGCCATAGGCGCATCTTCCGTCCGGTCCGCTGCATGACCCATTCCCCTAGGTTTTGATCCGGAACGAAGAGGATTTCGTACTCGGGAGGAATCTGGTTGACAATGGTCACCGCATTTCCTGAGGTGCAGACCACGTCGCTCAGCGCTTTCACCTCTGCCGTCGAGTTCACGTAGGTCACCACGAAAAGCCGGTCCGAGCCCCGGCGCGCGTCGGCTAATTCCTCGGCGCTGCAGGAATCAGCAAGGGAGCAGCCGGCCTCCAAATCGGGGAGCAGAACCTTCTTCTCCGGATTGAGAATCTTTGCGGTCTCGGCCATGAAGTGGACGCCGCAAAAGACAATCCAGTCCGCCGCGGTGCCGCGGGCTTGGTACGCCAGCCCGAGGGAATCGCCCACGAAGTCGGCGACTTCCTGTACTTCCCGGATCTGGTAGTTGTGCGCCAGGATAACGGCGTTCCTCTCCCTTTTCAGGCGGCGGATCCGATCCTGGAGTTCTTTTGCATGCATCGAGTGCGACAGCGCCGACCTCCTTAGAATATCCTCGATTTTCGCTCCAGGAAAGCCCGTTCGGCTCCCCGCCTCGGGAAACCGCAAAGGCAAGAACGAAGCCCTTGGCGGCGGGAGCTTTTTTCAGGGCACGCCCTCGATGGCTTGGGCTCTCACCCGGAAGACGGCGAGGTAGCTGTGGCTCCCGACTGGGAGCATGCCTTTCCTTTGCCCTGGAACCCGGAGCTGGCTTGGATCCCTTCCCACCTCACCTTCGCGGACGCTCCCTTCCCGGCCTGCACGCGGGCGGCCTTGAAGCGATCTTTAGAGAAAGCGCGAGAACAAGGCTTCCAGCTCCGGCTGGCGATCGAATGTGAACTCTATTTTCTTCGACGAACCGCTTCCGGCTTCGCCCTCCCCAATCCGCGTGAGACGTTGGTCAAGGGTAGCTATGATGCCGGGAGGCTCTTCGATGGATCCAAGCTCGTCGACACCATCTTGGAGGCGCTCGAGAGGCTCGGCTGGGAGGTCTTCTCCGTCCAGCATGAGGACGGCCGGTCCCAATTCGAATTCGTCTTTGATCATTGCGACGCCCTCGACATGGCGGATCGCTTCGTTTTTTTCCGCTGCCTCGCCGCACGAACTGCAGCCCAGGAAGGCCTGGCCGCCGTCTTCATGCCGAAGCCGTTCGCCGACCAGCCGGGGAACGCCGCCCACTTTCACCTATCGCTGGCCGATTCCCGCACCGGAGCCAATCTTTTCCTGCCGCAGCCGGGCGAAGACCCGCGGGAGCTGGGCCTCTCCCCTCTCGGAAGCTCCTTCCTCGGCGGCCTGGTTCGCCATGCCCGTGCGCTCTGCGCGGCGTTTGCGCCGACGGTCAACAGCTATAAGCGCTTGATCAAGAAAGGGGCGATGAAGTTCTATTCCTGGGCCCCTGTTTTCAACTCCGTCGGCCGAAACAATCGTACGCACGCCTTCCGCATCCCCCTTGGCGGCGGCCGATGCGAAATCCGGATTCCGGACGCCTCTTGCAATCCCTACCTGGCGGCAGCGCTCGCCCTCGAAGCCGGTCTCGAAGGCGTTCGGCAACGCCTCGATCCCGGGATCCCGGAGCGGGAAAGCGTCCATGCGTGGCCGGAACGCCGGGAGAACTGGCTGCCGCAGGAGGCGCTGCTCCCCCGTTCGCTGGGCGAGGCGCTGCTCGAATTCGCCTCCGACGCGCTTGTGGAAAGCGCATTGGGCGCCGCGCTCCGGGAGGAGTTCCTTCAATGCAAATTCGCCGAATGGGAAGAATTCAATGTCGAGATCACCCAATGGGAGATCGATCGTCATGGCTCTCTCTTCTGACTCGCCGAAGACGCCGCGCCCGAAGAGGCTGCCCGGCCGACTTTCACCGAATCCTCGGATTCTCAAACTCCACCTTTCGTCATACCGGGAGCTCTGTCCGATCCAGGATCTACTGCCGCGCCGCCTCCCTCTTATCCGGCTCGATGCTAACGAGAACGCTCTCGGACCCTCCCCGCTCGCCCGGAAAGCGATCCGAAAGGCGGCGGCCGAATCCCACCGCTATCCCGAGATTGCCGGGGAAGGGCTGCGGGACTTCGTGGCGTCGGAGCTTGGGGTCCGCCCGGAACAGATTGTCTTCGGGAACGGCTCGACCGAGCTTCTCGAGCTGCTCTTTCACGTCTCTCTTCGGAATCGGCACGAGGAGGTCGTCCTGCCGCGGCACTCGTTCCCCTTATACGAGATCCTGGCGCAGCGCTTCGGATGCCGCGCGCGCGTCGTTCCCGACCGGAACTTCACCGCGGACCTGGAGATGCTCCGTGAAGCGATCACGCCCCGAACCCGGCTCGTGCTTCTCGCCAATCCGAACAATCCGACGGGAACCCGCGTCGACAACGGCGCTCTGGTCGCCTTCGCAAAAGGCCTTCCGCCCCATGTGCTCTTGGCGCTCGACGAGGCATATGCCGACTTCATCGACGATCCTCCGCCCCTCCGAGAGATCATTCAGCAGGGGATCCCCGTTACGGTCCTGCGCACCTTTTCCAAGCTGCACGGCCTGGCAAGTTTGCGGATCGGGTACGCTCTAGCCTCGGAGGAAATCGCCCGCGCGCGCCAAAAAGCTTCCCTTCCCACCAATACGAGCGGCATCGCTCAGGCCGCCGCCATGGCCGCCTTGAAGGACAAGAGACATCAGCGGAAATCGAAGAAGACCGTCCGGGACGGCCGGCTATACCTGGAACGGCTTTTCCGACAGCTCGGTCTCTGCTGGGTGCCCTCCTGCGCCAACTTCGTGATGATCCGGCCGCCCCGGGCGGAAGAAGTCTGGAAGGCATTAGTCCGGAGAGGCGTACTCGTGCGCAGCCTCCATAGCTGGGGACTGCCCGGCTGGCTCCGAGTAACCATCGGAACTCCCGAAGAGCTCCACCGGTTTGCCGGCAGCCTGCGTGAGGCCCTTCGAAAGGTTCATCCACTGCAGCCCATCCCTGCGGGAGAGCCTGAGGGCGACTAGGCGGGTGGAGCAAAACCTTCCATCGACCATGCGGCGAAGGCGGGCGACCTCCCTCTACGCGGAGCCGCTCGGCTTCCCCTTCTCCGTTGCGCTAGGGTTTTTGTTGCTCGTGATTCTTCCTGTAGCTGCGGAAAACACGGACGATCAACGTCTTTTCCTTACCGAGAAAGCGGCCGATTCCCACAGCCGCAAGCGCTGGTATGACTATGTCATGGATACCGATCCGGGCTCCTGCCGTGTCCGGATCAGCCCAAGCTTTTCCGATCCGGCTCCCAGCCGCATCGCCGTTCTCCCGTTCCTCGACGAAGGAAGCGGGAATTATGTTCTCGATGAGATCCCGTGGCCGGGGCGAAAAGGAGAAGCGCTGGCCGTATGGAGATGGACGCACTCCCAGCGGTTGCGCCGGATGATCCATGGCTATCTCGCGGCGCGGGAGTTCGACCTCATCCCCATAGCGCTGGTCGATTCGCTTCTTGCGGCGCATAAAATCTCCTCGGACCGCCTCCTAGAGGCTGCCGAACCATCGGTTCTGGGCCGCATCCTGGATGCGGATACCCTAGTTTACGGAAGTCTCTCGGTCTATCGGAGCTATTATCTCTTCCTGGCAGCAGGCTGGAGAGTGAAGCTTACGATCCGGATCCTCTCGGCGATCACCGGCCGGGAGATCTTCGCGGGCACGTCCACCCGGAACATCATCGGCCTTCGGATCGCAACCAACCCGATCGATCTTGCGCTCGCCTCTATCAGCAATCTGGTCCATTTGCGTGACGTGACACTGCGACGGGGAGAAGACGAAGCCTGCCGCGAGCTCGTCATCCGCGTGCCGCGGGCCCCCCGAGCCGCACGCGCTGCCTCCGGTCCGATTCCGAAGGCGCTCCCCGTCGCTACCGCCATGGCTCTTCCTCCGGAACGGGGGGGATGAGGCCCTTCGTCTCCACTGTTTCTTTACGGTCAGGAAAGCCCGCCTCCGCGCCGAGCCTTCCCCCGCCCCATGTTTGGTGAAAAGCGGCCTTTTTGACGACGGCTCCAGGGTTGGGGAAGGAAATTTTGCAAAAATGTAGTGCCACACTGTGAACAACTTGGCCGCATGAAAGTGGCCTTTTGTGCTTGCGATTCACGGTGACGACCGGTAATGCTATTTCATGTTTCTGCGCACCCTGCGGTTGCGTCGGAAGGACGGGAGCGAGGCGGAGTATGTCCGCTTGGTGGAAAGCTACCGGGAAAAGGGAAAGGTCAAGCAGCGGATTGTCGCGACTCTTGGCCGCAAGGATCTCTTGGCACCCCACTTGGATCGGCTCGCGGAGTTGCTCGGGCGGAGCGCGCCGGCTTCTCGGAGAGCGCTTGAGCCTCAGGAATCCACAGTTTGGGGTCCAACGCTTGTCGCCAGACATCTCTGGAAGGAGCTGGGTATGGAAGAGCTCTTGGAGGAGAAGAGGGGAAAAGGCAAAGGACTGTCCCTTGCGGAACGGGCGTTCGTCCTTGTGGTCAACCGGCTCTTGTCCCCGGGGGAGCGAACACGCCTTGGCCCAGTGGCTGGAGACCGACTACGTTCCCGACGGGAGAGGAGAGCGGATCCGGCCGGTCTGGAAGCAGAATGGCCGAGTTCGGGTCGACCCCCGCTTCCTTTGGCCGTGGTACCGGACCCTTGACGAGCTCATAGGGCAGAAGGAGCGGATCGAGGAAGGGCTCTTTGCCCGGCTGCGGGATCTCTTTTCTCTTAAGCCCGAGATGGTCTTCTATGATTTGACTTCCTCCTATTTCGAAGGGGGAAGGCCCCGAGGGTTTGGCTCAATACGGCTACAGCCGGGATCAGCGGGAGGGAAACCGGCAGATCCTCTTGGGGGTCGTCATGGCCAATGGCTGGCCGATTGCCCACCATGTCTTCCGGGGCAATCGGCACGATTCGAAACAGTTCTGCCGATCGTCGCCGATTTGGAGAAACGCTTCGGGTTGCGTCGGATCGTCTTCGTCGGGGACCGGGGGATGGTGAGCACGGCCAACTTGGGCTTCCTGTGGAGCCAGGGGCATGGGTTTTTGTTCGGCTTACGCCGACGAAGGAGCCCGGAGGTCTTGGAGTATGTCCGCAAGGCCCAGAGCGGTTCCTGGCAGCCCTGCTCTCCGGAGGAAAAGGATCGGGTCTGCGAAGTCGAGGGAGCGCTTCCCGGGCAGCGGATCTTCGTGGTCGAAAGCGCCGAGCGGCTGGCCTACGAGCAGGCCATGCGGGAGAGGGATGTCACGAAGACCCGGGAAGAGTTGGGCAAACTCGCCAAGCGTATCGAAAAAGGAGAGCTTCGGAATCGGGAAGAGATCGGCAGCTCCGTCGCCCGAATCCTCTCTCTCCATCGCAGCCACCGCTACTTCCGCTGGAGTCTGCGGGCAGGCAAGCTCCAAGTGTCCGAAGAGCCGGTGGAGACCGAAAAGCTTCTGGAGGGGAAGTACGTGATCCTCACCGAGGAAAAGGATCTCTCCCCGCTCGAGGCGGTCCGGGCCTACAAGGAGCTCTCCGAGGTGGAAAGAGCCTTCCGGAAGCTCAAGGACGTCCTGGAGCTTCGTCCGATCTACCACCACAATCCCAAACGGGTGCGGGCGCACGTCTTCGTCGCCGCCTTGGCCTTCCTGCTCGACCGGCTCCTGGAGAAGAAGCTCAAGGCGGCCAATCTACCCTTCTCCAGCGAGCAAGCTTGGGTTGCCCTCCGAACCATCCATCTGGTGGATTTCTCCTTCGGAAGCGAAAAACGTCGCGGGGTCACCGCCGGGAATCATCAGGCCCGGCAAATCCTCTCCGCCTTACGCATCTCTGCCCGCGAGCCGTAGCCGACCGCAAAGGGCAAAAATAGCCCCTGTAGTGCCAATTGGAAATGACGGGTACTGTCTCGCAACGACTTACAAGACCTTCCCCCAAACATGGGCCGCAACGCTTCTTCCTTCCCGAACGGGAGGGAACAACCCATGGGAAAAAGAATTCTCTCGATTATCTTATCGATTTGGATCCTTCCCGATTCCAGACCGTCGCCTCGCCCGACCTTGCGAGCGAACGCCCATTCCAACTGGCTGTCCTCCCTTTCGTCGACAAGGCCACGGGAGGGCGCTTTCTGCTCGACGGACTGCCGACGGTGCCGCGTTCGCAAATAGAGCGCCAAGAGTGGCGGTGGACGACCGCGAACCGTCTCCGGCGGGGAATGGCAACGTATCTGGCTCAACGCGACTTCTACGTGCAGAGCCCCGGCCTCACGGATACCATCCTGCAGCAGATGGGCTGGCGGACCGCCGCAGACATGTTCCGTGAGAAAGCAGAGCGGGTGGCCGACTGGCTGGGTGTCGACGCCCTGGTCTATGGAGAAGTCCAAGACTCGATGGCGATCTACGCCTTTCTTCTACTCCGCTTGGCGGGTCGGGCTGCGCCTGAGGATCATATCCGGCAGGACCGGACGCTCCCTCATCGAGGTGAAGGGAAACCGGCAGGACTCGACGCTTCTTCCCGCAATCTTCTCCGTCGATATCGCGATCGCATCGCTTATGGCTGCCGGGTTCCTCCTCGATATTACTCTTAAGAGGGCGGAGGACGAGCTCTGCCGAGAGATCGCTCTGCGGATCCCCGCTCCCGATCCACAAAGTTTGCACCCGGGCCTCCGCCAATGAGCTCGGATGCCGTCGGAGAGCACGCCCGAAGCCTGCGGCCGTATTCGGCTCCACCCGCCTGCCGCCCGGCAGGAGGAGCCGTCTTCCACCCGCTTGGCCGAGCCGCTATGCTCCTGGCCGAGCGGCGGCGGAAGAGCATGCGACGGCTTGCCGGATGGATGGAGAAGCGAACTCTTCGCTTCCACCCTTCGGGAGCCAGACCGTAAAGCGGTTCCAGCCCTCGCTCGGACTGTCATACCGAATCTCTCCCTGGTGGGCTGCGACGATCTCCCGACAGAGGCTCAAGCCGAGCCCGCTACCCCTGGCACGGCCTTCCCTAGCGGCTTGGGTGCGGTAGAAGCGGCGAAAGATTTCCGCCTGATCCCCGGCCTCGATGGTCGGCCCGGTATTGGCGATGCTCAAGACGATCCAAGGACCGTCCTCGGAAAGGGTTATCCAGGCAAAACCTCCGTCCGCATTATATTTCACCGCATTATCCGTGAGGTTCCACAGCATGCGCATCAGCAGATCGCCGTCTCCATAAACACATAAGCCCGGAGCGACCGACGCCGCGACCGAAAGGCCCGCGGGCCCCGCCAGAAGCCGAGCATCCTCCGCTACTTCCGCCACCATCACGCTCCAGGCGATCCGTTCCCTCCGAATACGAATCTGGCCGCATTCCGCCTGAGAAAGGAAAAGAAGATTGTCGGTGATTGTGCTCAACCGCTTGACTTGCTCCAAGAGGCAGAGAAAGACTTCCTCCTCCGAGGATTGCCGGCCTCCGGCCTCGGCGAGGGCCGCCTCCAACTGGTTTCGGAGGATCGTGAGCGGGGTCCGAAGCTCATGAGAAGCATCGGCGGTCAGTCGTTGCTCTTGGACAAATGCTTTCTCGATTCTTTCCCACATCTCGTTGAGGATTTGCGCCAGGCGCGCCAAATCCGGGTCATCGGAAGGAACTTCGACCCGACCATGGAGGGCATGGGGACTGATTTTCTCGGCAGCCGCTGCGATAGCCCGAACCGGCCGCAGGGCGTATCCGGAAACAAGCCACCCACCCACGCTCGCAACCGCCAATGCGAGCGGGAAGGCCAGCAGGAAGGCTTCCTGCGCCCGCCAGAGAATCTCTCTTAGCTTTCGGGTGTCCCGGGCGAGAACCAGCCGATAGCCGCCCCGGCTTTTAACCAGGACGCGGAATGTTTTCCTTCCCAGGGAATAGTCAAGGAATCCCTCTTTGCTTATTCGCTCCGGCATTCGAGATCCGAAGAAGGCGGCCCGATACAGGACGCCCCCCCGGGGCTTGCAACCTCCCAGATGCTGCTCTCCTCGCTCTCCAAGCCTTCGGGAAGTTTGCCGGGTGCTCTCGATTCGTCTCTCCGCAGGGCCGAAAGTATTTCTTGGGCGTCCGAATCTATTTGGAAGTCAGCCTCCTGAACCAGCCTCCGGTAGAGAGCCTCCCCGCCGACCGCCCCCGCAAGCGCAAGCGCGAGTCCTACCGTGACCCCGGACAGAAGAGCAAGCTTCCAACGGAGGGGAATCCTTCTCACCGAGACTCCTCGATCTTGTACCCGATTCCTCGAACCGTTTGAATAAGCTTCCGGCTCTCTCCCTCGTCGATCTTCTTTCGCAGCTTCTGGATGTAGACATCGACGAGATTGGTGCCCGGGTCGAAATGGAAGTTCCACACATGCTCGCAGATCTCGGTTCTTGTGAAGACCTTGCTGGGAGAGCGCATCAGCAGCTCCAAGAGGGAAAACTCCCTGCGTGTCAAGTCGATCCTCCGCCCTCCCCTCATGGCCACTCGAGTTACCAAGTTCAAGCTAAGGTCGCCCACCTGGTAGAGCGAAAGCCCGATTCCGGCCGCCCTGCGGACTAGGGCGCGCAACCGCGCGACAAGCTTTTCCATTGCGAACGGCTTGGGAAGGTAATCATCGGCTCCGCTCTCGAGCCCTTCGCCCCGTTCGTAGAGTTCCCCTCTTGCCGTCAACAAGGGCACGGGGAGATGGACGCCACGCCGCCGGATGGCTCGAAGCACGCTGAGACCATCGCGACCCGGCAAAAAAATGTCGAGGATCGCCGCATCGTAAGGATGACTGATTAACGGCCATTTCTCACAAGCTTTCTCCTACGGCTTGCAAAACGGGCTCGTCTGCTTCGTTGGGCTTGGTTTCCCATCCTCGCAGTATGTCTTCATACAGCTCCGGTGGGAAAACCTGCGCCCGCCTCGCACTCAAGCCCGTTTGCGGCGCCTCGGCTACGAAATTTGTGAGAAATGGCCGTTAAGGCAAGGAGGGCTTCATCGCCTCGAGAGAGCGTGTCGACGACAAATCCTTGCTCTTGCAGACCCTTTCGCACGAATGCCGCGATCTTCTCCTCGTCCTCGACAACCAGTATCCGCATGGATGCCTCCGCGTCCCCAACGCCGGCTGAAGGAAGGGCGAGCTATTCCGCCCCTTCTCTCCGAGGCGTGGAGGGATCAAGCCCTACCTTCGGAATTCGCACCGATTCGGAGAATCATCCAAAGAGAAGCAAGACAAAGGCAACTGTCGGCGACATTGAAGCTCGGCCAGTGCCACGAGCCGATGTGAACGTCTATGAAGTCTACGACAAATCCGTGGAACACCCGATCGCCGATATTTCCGGCCGCACCCGCGGCCAGAAGAGCGGCGATCGAGCCGATCTCCGGACGTCCCCAGTCGAGACGGCGTCCGACCAGGAGGCCGGCGAACAGGAAGGCGGCACCCACCACGATCCATAACCAGTTATATCCCGAGAAGAGGCCGAAGACGATCCCGGTATTCCGGACCGAGACAAGATTCAGCAGCCCGGGAATGAGGGAGACGGGAAGGTCGGCTGCGTGCGCAAGGATCCACCACTTCGAAGCCTGATCGAAGAGAAGCAAGACAACGAAAAGCCCCCAGAAAACGGGTCCGGGGGATCGCCGCAATGCGGCCCGAGGAACTTGCCCGATCCTCCCGCCCTCTCGTTCTCCCGGGACATCGGCTCCGGACGCAGCACTGTGCGAGCGGAGAACGTCCATCATAGAACGCCTTCCTCCTCCAGTTGGGTTAGGCGGGCCTCGTTCCTCTCGTCGATGATTTCGGAAACATGGGGGAGCTCGAGAAGGACCTCCAGAGCTAAAGGAATGCTCGGGGTCGAAAATCCCGTGGTCTCGATGCTTCTGCGGCGCAGCGAAAGATACACCCAGGCAAAAGCGTCACCTTCAACGATTCGGAACTGGGGATACTCTTCCCAGAAAATATCCGAAGCCTCGCGGATTTCGATCGTTGCCGCTCCCCCGCTTCCACCCCCGGGAAGAGCCTGCTCGACCTTTTCGAATCGGGCGATCCAGTGCATAACGATCTCCTCGACCGCGTCTCGGTCGATCGGTTCTTCGCACAAGGCAATGAATCCGACTCTTTCAGGCATTGCGCATCGGCATGACCACGTACAGGAAGCATTCCTCGTCCTGGATCAGGCACGGTCCGGACGTTTCCCCGACCTGAAGTACGACTTCGTCGGCCGTGCTCTCCCGCAGAGGATCCATCAGATAGGTCACGTTGAACGCCGCTCGAATTTCCCTACCCGCATAGCGGATCGGAATCGTCTCTTTGGCTTCCCCGACTTCCGCCGAACTGCAGCAGAGTTCAACCTCATCCTTTTGGAAGTGTAGCCTCACCGGTACGAGCCTTTCGCCTGCGACAATGGAAACGCGCCTCAGTGCGGACAAAAGCGCTTCACGAGACAGATGCATCCGTTCCCGAGCGGCTTCAGGAATGGCCGCGCGATAGTTAGGATATTTTCCGTCAACGAGCTTCGAAGAAAATACGAGGTTTCCGGATTGCAGAAGGAGTCGATTCGACTCAAGCCAAACGGTTAGTTGGATCTTCTCACCGCACGCGAGAATCCGCAACAGCTCGGAAACCGCCCGTGCGGGAACGATCCCCTGGGTTTCCTCCTCCGCCTTCCCGGAAACCGGGGCTTCCATGAGAGCCAGCCGCTTTCCATCCGTTGCCACAACGGTGAGGCTCTCCCCTTTCCAAGCGAAGAGCGCCCCGTTGAGGACGTAACGCGTCTCGTCGTTCGACATGGCATACGCCGTTCGACGGAGCAGCCGAACGAACGAATCCTGGGAGATCGCAAAGGAAGAAGAATCGCTCAACGCCGGTGGCGGCGGATAATCGGCGGCCGGCAACCCGAAAAGCCGGAACGAGGAGCGGCCGGCGATGATGGTGCTCTCCTCCTTCTCGTTGGAGCTCAATGTCAACTCCTTGGAGGACGCTTCCTTGGCGATGGCGAAAAGACGGCGCGCCGGCAGCGTCGTCCGGCCGGATTCCCTAACCTCGGCATCGATACGGAGCTGGAGGGTCGTCTGCAGATCGCTGGCAAAGAGCGAAAGGTGGCCCGCCGGATCGGCCTCCAGAAGAACATTGTTCAAGATCGGGACCGTAGTTCGGCTGCCGGAGACACTTTGCGCTAGGTTAAGAGCTTCTAGGAAGGAGGTCCGAATAATTTCGCACTGCATGGGCAAGCCTGGGATAGGAGGTTAATGGAGGAAACGATAAACACTCACCGTCTTCTTCTTAAAGGCAGCGAAATTGTGAAGAATGAATGCAGTATGTTGGTGAAAAACAACTTACGATGTGAATTGCTTTGTGAATAACCGGCCGGGCTCGGTACGAAAGCGGCGCGGTTCTATCGGTTGACGAAAAATTCGGCGGGTTGTTCACTGTTCCCCACCCTTTCCTTAGCCCGGGTTTTCCAGTTTTTCAATCAACTCGCGGACAGTCGCCTCGAATCGCGGATCGGACTGAAGCTTTTCGGCGATTACACGCTGGGCGTGAAGAACGGTGCCGTGGTCCCGGCCGCCGAAGCATTCGCCGATTTCTGCGAGGGAGTAAGTTGTTAGCTTACGACTAAGGTACATGGCGACCATGCGCGGCAGCGCGATATGGGCCAAGCGGCGTTTGCTCGTCATGTCGGCGAGGCGAATGTCGAAAGCCTGGGCGACCTCCTTTTGAATCGCTTCGATGGTGATTCCGTGGACAGAATCGTTCCGGAAAAGATCCTTGAGCAGATGCTGGACTTGTCCGGCGGTTAGCTTCTCGGGACGGAGGGCGGCAAAAGCGGCCACGCGGTTCAGGGCGCCCTCGAGCTGGCGGACGTTGTTTTGGATCCGTTCCGCAATGGTGGAAAGGATTTCATCGGGAATCACAATCGATAAGCTCCGCATCTTGTGGCGTAGAATTGCGAGCCGGGTCTCGAGCTGAGGAGGAAGAATTTCGGCCGTGAGGCCCCATTCGAATCGAGAGGTAAGACGTTTTTCGAGCGTCTGCATCGCGCTCGGAACCGTATCGCTGGTCAAGACGATCTGCTTGCTTCCGTCGAAAAGGCAGTTGAAGGTATGAAAGAATTCTTCCTGCGAGCGTTCCTTTCCCGCCAGGAATTGGACGTCGTCGAGAAGAAGAACGTCGACCTCTCGGTATTTTCTGCGGAAGCGGAGCAGGGAGCCTTTTTGAATGGCGTCGATGAACTCATTGGTGAACTGCTCGCAGGTCACGTATTGCACGTGAAGAGATCGCTGGAGACGACAGATCGCATTCCCGATCGCCTGCATGAGATGGGTCTTTCCGAGCCCGACCTTACCGTAAAAAAATACAGGGTTGTAGGCCCGGGCGGGAGCGTTGGCAACAGCGCGGGCGGCCGCATAGGCAAATTCGCTGTTGGCTCCGACGATGAAGTTTTCGAAGGTGTACCGAGGATTTAGGCCATTGGTGGCGAGTCCCTCGGGCGAGCCGTTGAGGCGCGGCTCGGGCTCCTCCCGTTTTTTGGAGGTTTCCCGATCGGCTGCCGTGACACCGGGTGGAGTCGCCGGGAAGGTGACGCGAACCTGCCTCCCGAGGACCCTAGCCAAGACGCTCGTGAGCTGGGGAAGATAGTTCTCCTCGATCCAATACCGATAGATCGAATCGGGCGCCTCCAAGGCGATCGCCTCCTCGGAGACGGTCAGGATCCGAAGCGGCAAAAACCAGCGTTCCACCGCTTCCCGGGAGGCGATTTCTTGCATCTCCCCGCACACTTTCTCCCAGATCCACTTAAGATCAGCGGACGACTTGTTCACAAGTTATTCACAGAAACAGGACGTTTTTCTCACCAGCTTAAGCCTTGTCGGTACAATACATTGATAATCAACAACATGTATATTAAAAAACAACAAGAATCTTCGAGCTGCGGAGCAAAAGGAGGTTTTAATTCTCCT